>JAZKBT010000005.1:521175-677487 GCA_040388475.1 Bacteroidota bacterium
CTCTGCAAGGGAAATTTGAGACCATGCAAAAGGTAGAAGAAGAGGAACCCTTACAAGGGAAATTTGACCCCGTACAAAAGATGGAAGAAGAAGAACCTCTGCAAGGGAAATTTGAGACCATGCAAAAGGTAGAAGAAGAGGAACCCTTACAGGGAAAATTTGATCCCGTACAAAAGATGGAAGAAGAAGAAACTCTGCAGGGGAAATTTGAGACCATGCAAAAGGTAGAAGAAGAGGAACCCTTACAGGGAAAATTTGAGCCCATACAAAAGATGGAAGAAGAAGAACCTCTGCAGGGGAAATTTGATCCGGCCGGGAAAACAAAGAGCGATACCGTTCAAAAAAAAAAGTCCGGCGCAAAACCTTTCCAGTTAAAAACTGATACCGGAGCCGGGCACGCCGGCTTACCTGCCAACTTGAAAACAGGTATTGAAAGCCTTTCCGGTTTTTCAATGAACGATGTAAAAGTTCACTACAATTCAAGCAAACCCAAACAAATGAAGGCCCATGCCTATGCACAGGGAACCGATATTCATATTGCACCCGGCGAGGAACAACATCTTCCGCACGAAGCATGGCATGTAGCGCAGCAAAAACAGGGCAGGGTACAACCTACTATTCAAATGAAAGAAGGAGTTCCTGTAAATGATGATGCAGGACTTGAGCATGAAGCCGATGTTATGGGAGCCAAAGCTGTTACCCAGGGAAAAGAAATGGAAGGCACGGCACAATTAAAGTTTAACAGCAATCTGATATCCGGGCGAAGATCCGTCCAACGCAAAGCGATCAATACACGTCCCGTTCAACTTAACGGCAGGGGACGCGGTTCATCAGTAATGGAGGAATCCGCAGAAGCGAAATTCCAGCGGGAGAATGCACCTATTATAAGCATGATCACCAACGCATCAAACATATTGGGAGAGATCAACTGGGCTACGTTGGCTGCTGGAACCGATACCGTAGGTACAGTGGCATCGGTAGGAGGCCTGGCAGGTTCACTCACTTCTGCTTCGGGGAGCGCTACCAATACATTAAAAGGTGAAACAGGCCCTGATCTGTCAAAAGCGGCAGGTGATATCACAGCGGGAGTGGGCAGTTCTATCGGCTCCCTGGTAAAGACAGTGATGGCGATCAAAACATTGTATGCAACTGCCAAAGGAAGCGAAGGCAAACTGGTAGGTGGGGGAGAAACCGCGATTGCAATCATGGCCGCACTGAAATCTGGTTGTGAAGCTGCCATGAGCATACAGAAATATGTAAATGGCTCAGTACCACCCGGCCTCAAATCATTGATCCCTGGTTTAGGTATCGCTATTGCCGCATGTGAAGTGATCGTGAATGCTTATTCGATGTACAATGCCTATAGTGCAGAAGCAGAAATGTCATCGGTATCCGGCGAATTCCGTGCAGATCTCGCCGCTATTTTTGGAGGCAACCCCGAGACTGCGGCACCAAGTTTATTTGCCAATGAAAAAAGAGGCAAATTCGGTAACCGCATAACTTACCTGAGATTGAAACCGGGTTTATTTGAATCGCTCGATTCTATTATGGACCGTGGCATAACTTCACAGCAAAAAGCACAACGCGCTACTAATTTCAAAAGAACGCATGGCCTTATGGGTACAACTGCTACGATCGATCAGATCTGTGCTGCTATTAAATATTATGAGTTGGGCAGTAAGATGCAGGAAATCAACCAAAAAAGAAAAGTACAGGGTGCGAGAAATATTTTTACCAATCTTCTCGCTATTGCCGGTGAAATAGCCAAGTTCTTTCCGGCTGATGGCGGTATCACGGCGGGTGTATTGCTCGGTGCATCCGCTGCGATCGGCGCAGCACAATCGGCTGGCAAATTCATACAGGGGTTGGCCCGTAACAATGGTGTGTTAGGCGGTGATACCAACCGTTCGGATACTCAGAAACACAAAGAATATGTGAACCATACACGTACGATCTATGAATACATGAGCGCCATCGATCCCGTATCGGAAGCAAACAAAGCAAAAGTGCAGAGAAGTGATCAGCTCGTGCGGTCTACCGGGGTTAATATATCAGCTGTTTATGCAACAGAATATGAAAATACCACAAGTAAGAAGGCACAGGTAAACCTGATCGTTGACTCGATGAAAGCAGGAAGATAAAATAGGCCATATTTTAAAACAAGAGAAAAATGAACAATGATTTTTTGAACCTGAAAGATCAACAGGTATTATACGAGATCAAAGAGTACCTGGAAAACATATCTGTTCAATCAACTGTGGTGGAGGCATCTGACCATCTTCCTTTAAATATGCTGCTGGCGGTTACACAGGAAGAAGTATCTGTCAATATTATGTATGTGCCTTTACCGGAGGACCATTTTACCGAGATCCGGTTGCTGCAGTTACACTCACTCATTATAGTCAATACGGAAGCCGCTAAAAAGAATGACCTGCTGGTATTGCTCAATGAATTAAATAACCAATCGCCTTTTGGAACATTTGCGATCAACGAAAAAGGAGAACTCGGGTTTAAATATATCTACCCCGTATCACGTTTTGAGATGCCTAAAGAAGAGCCGTTCCAGGAAACATTTTCCTTATACCAGAACTGTTTGATCGGTTTCCGCAATGTGATTATACATGTAAACAGTGGCGAATTATCACTGGAGGATGCATTGAAAGATGTGCTGGCCGGATAATTGTTTCATCCGCAGTTTGCCGGTTATTTTATTTCCTGTTCCTGGATCTCGCCGGCCACTCCACCTATAGCGCCAGCTTCTCGTTTGAAGTCACCGCCAATTTCTACTGCCCGGTTACCTGCTTCTCTCTTCTCTTCCGGTATCCGGCCATCATCAGGTGGCGCCGGAGGTCCGCCGATCTGATCCAATATTACGCGAAGCTGGCTGGCACCTGTATTCGCTTTTTCCTGCGTTGTTTGCGCCGCGGCCTTAATATGTTTTGCTTCCGCAGGTTCAAGCAGGTCGCCTTTGGCTTTCTGTTTTTTACCGATGCGCCTTTCTTCATTTACGGTTTGTGAATAGGTCATATCGTTATTATCCAGGTTACCCGACGCGGTGATAGCTGCATTGGTTACTTTTGGTACGAGACCGGTGGCCAGTGATGTTCCGGCAGTAATACCCTGTTTGGCGAACCAGTTGCCAGTATCTGATGTCATACCAAATCCTTTTTCATAAGCCGGATTGTTGAAAGAGACCTTGTCTTCGAAACTGGTTCCGGCCCCCAGCTTTCTTTGACCCGAGGATGCAATAGCCGCCGCCACACCAATACCGGCAGCATCGGTAACTGCATTAATTCCCGATTTCGCAGTTTCACCACTCATCTCCGCAAACAGTTCAGGGTTTGTATTAAAGATCTGGCCTATTGCATTGATCAACGTGATCAGTGATGAAAGTCCTACTTTGGCCAAACCAATGGCAAGCACCACGCTTGAGCAGAATGCAATCACTGGTGCTACAATCGGCGCAACACCAGGTATCAGGCCAACAGCGGTAAGCGCCAGTGAAAGGGATGAAAATATACTTTGTATTGCATCAATGAATTTCCTGAAGCCTTCCAGTACCAATGCAAATCCCATATGCTTGCCCATCGGCTGGCGTTTTGTCCATTTCGCTTTTAACTCGTCCCGTGCAAAAACATAATCATTATAGACATTGGTAAATTCAAATTTTCCTCCCTTGCCTTTTCCTTTGAGTTTTACTTTGGTTGCTTTAAACGTGGCATCGTCCATAGAAAAATCGGAGCCGCTTACAAATCCGCGTTTGTCCCGGTTTTTCTTAACTCCGAAAATACCCAGCGAAATTGTTTTCACCAGCACGTTAAGTACCGCCATGCCAGCGGCTTCAGCTGCCCTTCGTGATGTGGAAGTTATCCGCTCCTCTGTTTCCAGTTTTTTGCGGACTACTTTTTGTTCCGTGTGTCTTGCCTTTGTATCGGCCTGGCGAATAAATCCATAACCGAAAATTGTCTGCGCCTCAGCGCGAAAAACTCTTTTTGAGTCCTCTCGCTGTATACGTTCTCCGGGTTCTTCAAAGTACTTGATCCTGTCCTCATTTTTCTCATCATTTTGTTCCTGGAGGCTTGCCAATTGATTGTAATACATCTCAACAACAGCTTTGTCGGCGGTTGTTTTTTCCAGCCTGTCCTTGCTTTTCGTGAGATTATCTTTCGACTCAATAAATGCATTCTCAAGTGGCCCGGCATTAAGCCTGCTTGCTCCAACAAGGCTTGTCTTATGCTTGCCACTAAGGATTTGTCCTGCAACTTTTGCTAATTTTTCATGTCTTTCCGGAGCCGTTTTGTCGTCAGCAGTCCACGCCTCAGATGCCTCGCCGGAGTCTGCTTTTTTCATTTCTTCGAAGAAAAATGCATTGACGCCTGCATCGCCGTTAATATAATTATGGGCCTGCTCCATCTGGCCATGCTTTTCCTGTATGTCTTTAACGATGTCGACCATCTTGTTCTTCATGGTCTTTACAAAACCCGATTTGTACTCACCCATCGACGTTTTGTTTTCCAATACGATCGCACGCTGCGCTTTGCCGGCGGCTGTCCTGCGTTTTACCACATCTTCGTCTCTTGATGGGTCGGAAAGGTTCAATGATATTCCTGCCTGTTTTTTCTCGTCGTCAACGGCACCAACAGCACCCGGTGCTTGTACTTGATCTGCAACTGGTTCTGCAACCTGTCCAGGAGCTACAACTGGTCCGCCGCCTAAACCAAGACCCGCGCCTTGTTGGCCGGCACCCCATGCCTCCCTGACTTGCGGTCGTTCCGCAGGTTCCATGTCCACAAACGTTCCTGCGCGCTTCGAATCAGCGGCACCGGAACCGGGGACATCAATAGCTGCCATGTCTGCTTTTTCTTCACCGCCAAGTACTCTTTGTACAACCGTTGGTTGCGACTGGTCTGATGACTTCATCTGCAGGGTTGGTTTTACCCTGTCCTGTTTTTGTTGTACTACATGCCATGCTTCATGTGGAAGGTGTTTTTCCTGGCCGGGTCCGAGATGAATATCGGTACCCTGCGCATAGGCGTGGGCATTTAGTTGTGCTGGTTTACTTGAATTATAATTCACTTTTACATCGCCCATGGAAATGCCCGAAAGTTGCTCGATACCTGAGCGGAGACCGCCGGGCATGCCGCTATCATTTTGCTTAGGCGTTGCTTCGAATCGCTGTACCGGTTGTGAATTGCTGGAAACATTATTATTCTTTGGCTCAGTTATTTGAAAACGGGGTATTCCCTGCAGGTTGTCGTTGTTACCGCCTGAGTTCGTATCTTCTTTCCGTTGGATTGTAGGTGTGAATGCGGTTGCCGGATCTGTTTTTTGCTGGATGGTATTATTATTATCACCCGCCGGTGGCGGCACGCTGTTATTTCCAGTGTCGGTTACCTGTTGCATTACCGCCACTGCCGGCATAGAGATCCCTTCTGCAGGTGCATTCTCTGCTGCCTGTTTGGGTTTTGATGATTCCTGCTGGTATGATCCCGATTGTTCGATAAACAGTTTTTAGAGGGAAATAAATATACTAATAAAATACCTGATTCGCCTATTGCGGCGCTATCCTGTCAATTACTGCCAGCATACCGGCCATTTGTTTGAAATTATGCTCCATTAAATCATTCATCAATTCAGGAATCACTCTATTGCTGATAATGGGAAGCGTATTTTTAAAATACAGCCGTTGTAAAAATTGAGAATACTCATAGTTGCCGTATCCTATGGTGAGATTAAGTTCATTAAGCGCTTCAAGAAGGGCATGTATACCATTCTTTCCTTCGGAAAGGGGAATAGAAGAATAGGCGACCAGAACATTGTCTTCAGGCACTAACGTTATTTCAACGCTCCATCCTTTATTTTCATGGTCAACATCAAAATAGAAAGAGCTTTCTGAAAAATCGATCGGAATCTCTTGGGATTTCAGGTATTCCTCTACCTGCTCCTGGATCGAAATTGAAGTACCCTTGCCCGGGCCGATAAAATTTTTCATTAATTCGGCCGTCGTTTCTGCCACAGCCGATGGCTCTGTGGATGCGCCATTCTGAATACCGGTGATCATTTTTTTTAACAGTGATTCAAGCGCAGGTGCCGAAACCAGTTCACCCGCATAAATACCTGCTGCTTTCCGTGAAGTAAAACCAAGGATCGCATCAGTAAGATCCGCAGACGGATCGTTCCAGTCGAGGCTGTTAAAAAAAGTGGGATACACCACGCCATTTATTTTGCAGGAAGCAATAATCCATTCGGTTGGATTAAGAACAAGTTTCTGTTCTGCTTTAACCTGGTCATTGTAAACTTTTGCAGGGCCTATGATACTGATTATGATTTCATGGTATGGCCCGGATGGCAAAACCTCCTCAAATAATTCTTCACTAAAATTGAAATGACCTTTGGCTACCGCCTCTTCCCATGCTTCTGCAGTGAACGGAAAGGTCAACCTGATAAACTGCGTACCCACGGATTCCAAAACAGGATTTTCTATAACCATGACTTTTTTTATTTAGGTACAGTGGAGTTAATATTTTGCAATAAAGCATATGCTTCCTTATTATCAGGTTGCCGGGCCAGTACAATATCCAATATTATTTTCGCATTGTCAATTTCATCAAGCTGGTGATAACAGGCCGCAATGTTAAATAAGGTGGCCGGCTCGTTCCCATAGATATCAGCCGACATTTTAAAATAAAAAGCCGCCCAGTCAAAAATATCGATCTGGTAAAAAAATGTTGCGATACGGTTGGCCAGGTCCCGTTTCTCACCCAGCGGAAAATAATTGTCCCAGCAGGCTGCTATGGCATTGACCAGGTCTTCCTTTTCATGTTTTGATATTTCCGGTCCCAACACCTCTAGCCGCGGTAAACAAACGCCGAGCATGTGACTGTCGTACATGCTGAATCGCAACAGGGAAAGGATCACTTTTAAGGGCATGTGATTGATGTCAGTAACGAGGTATTGGTATAAGGTGAAATAATCATCGGGCCCTGCATTGTCTATATGCTTACTGAAAGCGGCAAGGGTTTGTGGATACTGTTGTTCCAGGTCGTCTATGAAAGCAAGACAACCTGTATTAATGCTTCCGTATTGATGTGATGGGAAAAGATCACTGCCGCCGGATTGTATTGCATAAACTGAAAGTGCGTGATAGTTCACCGTTAGTGAAAAAGAACCATGCTTCACGATCTCGGGTGGATCAATAAACGCGCTTTGATGGATCTCATGTGAACCTTTGTCTGCTGTTAGAACCATCATCCCCGTTTTCGAAAAGGAGCGCAGATGCGAAAGGCTCCGCATACCGGCTTCGGGAAAAAAGAAATAACCTTTCGGGATATTTTCCGTGTAAACAGATAATACATCATTCAGCCATGACTCTTCATACCGATGAACTGTATGTATGTTGTGGTCGTATGTACAGGTGATATCTTCCAATAAGGCTGCTGCTGAAAGACCGGCCGGATCTCCTTTTGCAAACAACGACACCGTGCATGCGTGACAATTCCCGTTTTCTGTATAATACAGTTCCTGTGGAACGCTGTCAAATACATAATTGGTTATGAATACAAGTGGAAATGTAAGGCTGTTAACATCTATTCGTTTACCGGACACCTGCAGCGAAATCGCTTCCTGTTGCATCATATCAAACAAGGCGATATCGATTGATCCGTCGGCCAGGTAAGTTTGTAACGATGGGTGCGCTTTCCATGCATCGGGGTTGCGTTGCGTAAAATCAGAAAATATATAGCAGAAAGTATTGTGCGGGATATTTTCCTGGTCGCAAAGCAGGTGTAATTTTTTTACCAGGTAAAAGCCAAAGCGGCCCGAACCGGCGCCTGCTTCCAGTATATATAAAGGTTCGGGAATGTCTGTCTGTATCCGGTTCCTGGAATCTTTGTAAAAATGGAAGATCATTTCCGCGTAACTGTTCGCGATACGCTGGTTACTCGTTACATAATGTGGTACCTCACCCATGCGCCAGGCGTCGGATCCCTTTTTTTCAAAATACTGGCGCTGCAATTTCCAAAGCATCGAGCGGGAAAAAAGTTGTTTGTTCTCAAGCTGGAAAATCATCGGGGGTAGGATTGTAAGTTTTGACAGGTAATCGGACAATATTAATGATACATAAAAACAGTAAAATCGTTTTCCCTATATCCATCTACCAACATTACGTTTGGTGTGAGTTGCCTGCAGTACTCAACAATAAATTCCGGTTTATAACAAGTAAGCAGGCCATGTGGCGGGTCTATACTGCTAAGCAGGTTAAATCCGAATCCTTTCCTGCAATTATTAAATAATTTTTCGATCATTCGTAAAACAAACAGCGGATCGCTGTTACGGTAATTCAAAGAACCGCAAACCAGAATATAATCTGTTGACGGCAATTCAGAAGCCGCAAAATCGCCTTGAAAAAAAACCGTTTCAGGAAGTCCTGCATATTTTTCGATCGCAACATTCAGCAATTCGGGCATTTGTTCTACACCAAAATACCTGACAGCAGGATATAGGTTTTGCAGGTAAGCGCTCAGGTCACCATGACCGCAACCTATATCCAATATTGATTCATGATCAAGGTTGCCTATCTGTGCAAGTATGGCAAAACGTTGCTGTTGTGCTTCTGCACTTGTCCATCCCAATGCTTCCACACTGCCTGCACCATGATCTTTGATCTGTTCTTTATGAAAACGGAATATCGCCGCGGTATCCAGTAAGTTCATTCACTTGTTTTGTTTAATGAAGAAAGAATGATCCTGTTGTCTTTTACGGTATATCATTTCGCTCAAGTAAAGGCATGATCAGGTACCGTGTGATCAGTACACCGATCAATATACCTACCAGTATGATCGCCATGAGGGTTGGGAAAGGCATATTAATACAGGTGTCATTAGGGTCCTTCGTGCAATAGTTTGCATCTGTATCGGATATAACTACCACCGTATTGATACCACTTGTGTCAGCATCAATGGCCATTGCTTTTGACAGATCTTTTGAAAAGCCTATCGTAGTGCTGTTTTGTTTTTTGGGTGTTGCACCAAAGATGGGGATTGTATCATTGGTAAAGAGATAGGTGAAGGTTGTGACGACCAATAATATGCAAAGACCGATCAGTATGATTTCCGCTTTTTTCTTCCAGGGCCATTGCTCACTTTCCGATTTGATCTTGTATAAATAAATACCGCCGCATACCATCGTTAATAGTAACATGAACAACGTTAAATACCCCAGGCAGGTAGAGAGTTTGCTATTCACATATTCAAACTTGCTCCTGATCTTATCTTTTAAAGGAAGGGTTTTATTTTCAGCAATGATCAGTGAATCTATCTGTAGTTCCTGCAGGTAGCGGCTGATCTCTGCAGCATATTCAGGGTCGGGGATATTTTCGAAGCAGATCTCGCAGGGATTATTAAGGACATACCTGAACAATGTGAGGTACCTGCTTGCTTTTTCGAGAAAACTAAGATCGGTATTTACTTTGCCTATAATGCTGTCTTTCAGGTAAAGCGTATCGATCACCGCGAATTTGTATGAGAGGGCATCCCAGAGATCTCCATAACCTTTGTCATATCCCAGGGCATCAATGGTTACGCCACCTAGTCCATTCTCAAGGATATAATCATATTTTTTTTCCAGTGAAACTGCATCATCAAAAAAAATGGTCCGTATGGCATCCTGTTTTGCATTCAGTGAGTCCATAACTGCACTGGCACTTTCGTCATCGTAATAAACCGGCCAATCATACCTGCGCCGTATCTCCGAATAGGTGAGGGGTTGTATAAAACGTCCGCCTGTCATAAAAGGCGTAACTGCCCATTTGGTACCTGTATACGATACGCCTGCAATTATTTTTTCCGCAGGAACGTTTTCATTGAGAAAACGCGAAAGCAGCGTTTCCATACTGTATCTTTTTCCCTTTAACGGTGCTGTGGCACCATATAGCGATGGTCTGATAGCAGAAAAGTTCACGAGGAACCTGTCGGTATATTCATTTAAAGCTTTCCAGTCATAACCATCTGTATTTTCAAAAGCAGGAATGGTGATAAGCACACGGTAACTGGTGTCCTGTATCTTCAATACTTCGGAAAGGAATTTGATGAACCGTGTAAAAGCAGGTTTATTGCCATTATGAATACCGGCAAACTGGATGTTCACACCTTTTGCTTTTCTCATCCTAAGCAGGAAGATGGCATTGTCAACAAACGCTTTCTGTGCTTTGTTATTCATTAAAAAACCTTCTGTGTTGAAGGGCTGTTGAATACTGGCAGTGTATACTACGGCACAGCCAGACTTTTGCGCATAGGAGATAATACCCGCCGTATCCCATCCATTCAGATCCTTGATATTTCCTGTTTTGCTGTTTACAAAAAGTGAATTGTATATCAGCGTATTCAAGAAACTGAATTTCAGGTCGTCGTACCTGCCGGTAGTGTTGTAATTATAGATGCCGTATACTTCTGCTTTATTCCTTACGTTAAGTGTAAACCTTTTTACAATGCCCTTCGCCGTATCTGTAACGAAGTATAGTTCAGCGGATCCGTTACGTATTTTGCGCAGGGCCGCTAGTGTGGTGCGTTTATCTTTTGTGCTTTTTGTTTCATTTGCTTTCTCAGCTATTAACGGAAGCATTTTATTGGTCAGGTCTTCAATATCCTTATCAGTAACCACTTTACTATCGGAAGGCTCAGCCACCGGAACATCTGGTTTTGGATTGGTAGCTATTACTTTTGCCGGTTCCGGCTTTCTTGCCTTGATCTCGTTAATGATAGCGATCAGTGAATCATAATGTTGGTTTTCCCTGATCGATAACTCATCGATCAGCGTTTTGATATTTTCAGCAGAAGCTGCAATGGAATCATTTACCCCGAGGCTCTCAAAAATGTCAACTACCCGTTTCTGCTCTTTCTCACGTGCGTTCTTTCTGAATTTAAATGCATCGGCAATTTTTTTGAAAAGATTGGAGCTTGCTTTCGGTGGCTGGATTTTCGGTACTTCTATTTTCGGAAGCGCATCTTTGGCTGCCTGTTGTATAGCTTTCCCTGCCTTTGAATCTTTTGGTACGGTATCGTAGCCGCGGTTAAGGGATGAAATGGAAAGTGAACGGGAAAAATGTGTTGTTATATCAACATGATCATTTTTTTCTCTGGCACCAGCAATTCCTGTTACCATACAGAGGTAAAAGACAAGTATGCCGGTGAGTAAGCTTTGGTTGCTTTTCATAAGAAGTTCTCTAAAAATATTAATTTATTTAAAGAAGGCACTTCTTTTTTTATAAATATCATGGATTTTTTACTATTTTGAAGACCCGTTCAGCATCCCCGGTCTGCGCGATTCATATATTTTTCATCCAAAACTCCTGTGATCATGATTTATGAAGCGCTCACTTGTATTACCGAGGAGATCAATGAATATTTCCGTAGCAAACTCAAGATCAACGAAGAAAAGATTGTATTATCATCACTGATCAACCAGGACGGAACGATAGCGATACAAGGGGAGAACAAAGTGATCGTTACACTCATCAATATTGAAAAAGAACCTGCCGGGAAGACCCATACCGGTAATGGCAGTCGAACATTTTCCAACACTTCGCCGCCACTCAGCATCAATGTGTACGTTTTATTCTCTGCTTATTTTTCCAGTACGAATTATCCCGAATCATTACGCTTCCTTTCATTTGTGATTTCTTTCCTGCAGGATAAAAATGTGTTCAGCCAGTCAAATACACCAAGGCTGGATGAATCTATTGAAAAACTTACATTCGAAATGGAAAGTGTTGGCTCTGAAAAACTCAACAACATATGGTCCACACTGGGCGCTAAATACATGCCTTCTGTTTTATATAAGGTGAGGATGCTGACCTTCGATAGTCTGAATGTTCGGGAGTACAGGCCACTTATTTCGGGTACTTCTCGTTCCGGGTTGCCTTCATTGCCTAATATACCAGATATGCCGGGCGGTGGCAATGAAACACAAGCCGAACCGGCTGCACAGGAGGGGGGATCGTAAAAAATATATAGTAAACAATGAGTTTCCGTTACGAAATATTAACTACTGTATCATTCACGCATACCTATTTTAATAATAATAGTTACCAGGGATTTGCGATAACACCGGATACATCCACCTTACATCATTTCAGGCGGCTATCCATCTTGTTCAGACCATTGCCCAACGGCTTCAGTCTTTTATATGAAGTGGATGCAAACAACAAGCGAACAAGAGAAGAGGTATTAAAAGAACAGTTGGTGTTTGGTTTTACAATCAGTAACAGTGATCCTGATTTTGTAAATTATACCGAAGGGTTACCTGTAGATATTGAAAAAGCTGTTTTGTATTTGCGAAATAGTATAAATGAAAAAAAAATCGCGGATAATGAGACCGGGACGATGCATGAAAATCCCTTTTTTTCTGTAAATGATATACTACATAATCGTTCTCCGGATAAAGACAATATTCACGATAGAGAATTTTTTGCAAAACCTTTTGGTTGGATGGAGATCAGATTGCACGCTGGACTTGAAAAAACATTGCAGGTTAATTTTCGGGGTAAGGAAACTGTGTGGCGATACATTATCAGCAGCGATCATTTGCAAGATCTTACTGAACCTGCTGTAATTCATAAAGATACGAAAGAAGCTTTTTCAGGGCCTGTTTGGATAATCTTACCGGATGGCAAGAAAAGAATGGCCTTTGAATCAAAGAAAACGATCCCGTTAAGCAGTAAACCGGAAAAGGTTTTTCAGCTTGTAGAAAATTTTCAGCCGGGATCGGCAAAGTATAAAGTTGTATTGAGTGTATTACCGAATCCGAATGTTAAGCTAATATCACTAATTCAACCACAGGATGTAAAACAGAAAAACATTTTCTCAGAAATCATCATTTAATAAATTATATTTATTTCCCAAAACTAAAAACACCAAAACTTATGGCTTCCACCTACATGACACCGGGCGTCTATATCGAAGAGAAAAACGCCTTTCCCGGCTCCGCAGTGGCCGTTGAAACTGCGGTCCCCGTTTTTATCGGGTACACTGCACAGGCAGTAAGAAATGGTAAATCATTGCTACATGTCCCAACAAAAGTTTCTTCATTCGCGGAGTATGTTGAAATGTTTGGTGGTGCATTCCAGCCAAAATTTACTGTTGTTAAAGCAGCTGCCGGTGCTAAAGACACTTTTAAAGTTGGCGCAGACGATATGTCTGTTACTATCAACGACAACAACAAATTATTTTTCTACAATGCCATCCGACTATTCTATATGAATGGCGGTTCCAATTGTTACATACTTTCCGTTGGAACGTATGAAGGCAAAGCCAGTCTTGAAATAGACTTCAATGATTTCAAAGGAGATGGCACACCAGAAAAACCAAGTGTTTTTGAAATTCTTAAAAAAGAATTCGAACCTACATTAGTTGTTTTGCCAGACCTGATCAGTAAAGGAACAGACGCTTATGCGATCTACCAACTGGTATTATTGCATTGCCAGGAAACGCAGAGCCGCTTCGGTATCTTCGATGTAGCAATGGGTGCAGACGAAAGAGCCAATGCCAAAGATTTCCGCGAAGGTATCGGTACCAGTGCTCTGAATTATGGTGCTGCTTATTACCCGTGGTTAAAAACTTCTATCGTTACTCCATCGGAAGTGAACTTCCAGAACCTGGATATTCCGTTGGGCGGTCTGTCTGCTTTGTTACCGGCTGATGAAAAAGCAAGGGTAGACGAATTCCTCGCTATACCTTCTTCTGCCGCAGCAGTTGCTATCGTGGAAGACGCCAACAAATCAGCAGCAGAAAAAGCACCACATATAACTAACATACACCAATCGCTCAAAGCCTCCAGTATTTCTTATGTAAAGATCCTGGAAGAAGTAAGGTCGCAGATTAACCTGCTTCCACCAAGCGCAGCATTGGCAGGTATCTACAGCCTTGTTGATAATACAAGAGGGGTATGGAAATCTCCGGCCAATGTATCTGTAGGCTCTGTAAATGCGCCATCGCTGAATATTTCGAGCGAAGAACAGCAGCAATTAAATGTGGATGCTATTTCAGGTAAATCCATTAATGTGATCAGGCCTTTCCCGGGTATCGGAACATTGGTATGGGGAGCAAGGACACTGGATGGTAATAGTCAGGACTGGAGATATATTAATGTAAGAAGAACATTGATCATGATCGAACAGTCGCTGAAATTGGCAACACGTACATATGTCTTTGAGGCAAATGATGCAGGTACATGGGTTACGATCAGCAGTATGATGAATAATTTCCTTTACAACTTATGGAAACAGGGTGCATTGGCCGGAGCCGCTCCGGAACAGGCTTACTCTGTATCGATAGGTTTGGGATCAACTATGACTCCAACCGATATCCTCGATGGTATCATGAGGATCACGGTTAAAGTAGCCATTGTACGTCCTGCTGAATTCATCGTAATTACATTCCAGCAACAACAGCAACAAGCATAATTGAATAACCACATTTAAGAATTAATAACTAAAAAAATATTTTATGGCAGATAATGGTTCAGCACAATCGGCCGCCACGTGGCCGTTAGTCAAATTTCAATTCTCAGTGAAAATTGGAAGCGACGAATTATTTTTTCAGGAAGTAACAGGCCTTGCTTCAGAAACCCAGGTGATAGAATACCGAGCAGGAAACAGCGCCGCATTTTCTACAGTAAAAATGCCAGGCATCAAGAAGTTTGGTAATGTTACTTTAAAGAAAGGTCTCTTTAAAGACGACAAGAAAATGTGGACCATGTACAATGCAATGAAGATGAACACAATTGAAAGAAAAACGGTTGTGATCAGTTTGCTGGATGAAGCAAATGCACCTGCAATGACATGGAACCTTACCAATGCATTTCCTGTAAAAATGACTGTAAGTGATATGAAATCCGATGCCAATGAAGCGGCAGTGGAAACCATGGAACTGGCACATGAAGGATTGACCATCGCGGTATAGTAGCAAATGGCATTTTGTAATTTATAAAAGTCATTTACCGCAGTAATTATGGCAAGTCAAAGGAAAAAATATGCGAACCCTTTTAATAAGTATCCATACAACGTACCGGTTTCCTTTTATTTCAGGGTAATGTTCGACGGTAACGATACGGAGTCGGAGTGTGCTTTCCAGGAAGTGAAAGGTATCAATGTCTCACTGGAAACTGCACCCACACATGAAGGTGGCGTAAATGATTATTCGCATAAGCTGCCTATTCGCACAAAATATGATAACCTGGAGTTAAAGCGGGGATTCCTTCATGGATCCTCGCTTTTAACTTGGGTGAATAATGCTGTGCGGAATTTCATCTTCGAACCCAAACTGGTCCAGGTGTTCCTGATAAATGAACTGGGGAATGAACTGGTAATGTGGTCATTCGGGAATGCTTATCCCGTGGCCGTGAAAATATCGGAGTTTAAATCAACGGATAACTCAATTGTGGTGGAGACGATTGAATTAGCTTATGCCTATTTTGAACGCGTGGATCTTCCACAGATATACAATGTTACCTGACCCGGTACACGCTGGTAATTTGTTTGCGGGGATCTGGATAAACTGACTTGTTATTATTTATCAAACCGTTTTTAAAACGGTAGCTGATGGTTACGTTACAAAACGCGATCATTTTTTTGTTTTAATACATTGTCTTATGCCTTTAGAAATACGTGAACTGATCATACGGGTAACAGTAAATGAAAAAGGCAAAGGCAGCCTCGATGAGAACCTGTTGAATGATAAAATACAGGAATTAAAAGCGAAAGTGGTAAAAGAGTGTATCGATAAAATAGCAACGCGGATGGAAAGTCTGAATGAGCGATAATTATGGAACTTAAGAAAGTAAAAATAGAATCCTTCAAGAATGCAAAGTGTACCGACGCGTTGCCTAACGGGAGTATTGAAGCATTTATCAATCCGACACAGTACACGAAATCCATCACGATCAAACATGCCAAAGCCGACATCATCGGCGATTCACAAAAGACCCTTGTGTTTTCAAGTTTTGAAGATGAAACACTTTCAATGGGGGAATTTATTGTAGACGGCACCGGGCTGGTATTTAATAACCCCACAGTTGATAACCAGGATGTAGATGGGTATGTTAAAAAGTTTCAGGATATCGTTTCAAAATACCATGGGGAGATCCATGGGCCTCCTTACCTGAAAATCACCTGGGGAGACCTCTCTTTTACTTGTGTCTGCACGAATTTTGAAGTAAACTATACAATGTTCAGGCCAGATGGAACCGCATTACGGGCAAAGATCACATTAAAACTGGCCAATACGGTTGACTGGAAGACCAAGATTGAAGAAGCAAATAACCAGTCGCCCGATCTTACTCACCTGAGAAAAGTAAAGGCCGGTGATACACTTCCTTATATGACCTACCAGATCTATGGCGATAGCTCCTATTATCTTGATATTGCCAGGATCAATAAACTACGCCATATTAACGATATTAAACCGGGTGACGAATTGTTTTTCCCACCCCTGAAAAAATAGTGTATGGCAGCAGCTTCACCTTTAGCGAATATCACCAGTTTATCCTTGCGGATCACCATTAAGATCGATGGTTCAACCATGAGTGATTCGTATGGGGTCGCTTCTATAAATATTACGAATGCTGTTAACAGGATACCCGTTGCAGAGATCGTATTGAAGGGGCAGGTAAATATTGAAGCGGGTACATTTGCAATCTCAGACAGCGATGATTTTAAACCTGGCAAAGCCCTTGAGATCACTGCCGGCTTTGGTGATTCAGGTGAAACAAGCATCTTCACAGGACTGATTGTAAAACACGCACTTGATATAGACGAAGCAACCGGTTACAGTTTACGCGTTACCTGCAAACACAAGGCAGTAACGATGACATTTAATGAAAAAGAAGCCACATTTGCCACCAAAACAGATGATGCAGTTATCAAAGCGATCACAGGTACATATGGATTGAGCGCCACTGTTGATGCAGCCACAGACACACATGCTTTTATTTTTCAGCATATGGCATCAGACTGGGATTTTATTTTGGCAAGAGCAGAATTCAATGGATTTATTATTGTGTTTGATGGGGCGAATGTAACAATCGGCAAACCCAAACTCGATGCCGCAGCAGTTTTAAAATTGGCTGTTGGAGATTCGATCATGTCTTTTTCTGCAGAGATCAATGCCGAAAATCAACCCACTACTATAGAAGCGCATGCTTGGGATGCCAAAACACAGGCAACCATTACATCAACTGCCGCAGAACCTTCCGTAAATGCACAAGGTAGCCTTACCGCGAAAACCATGTCAACATCGCTTTCGCAAACAGCTTTGAAACTAATATCGCCTACACCCATGACCACCGCTGAATTAAAAACATGGGCTGAAGGGATGTTGCTGCGGAAAAGATTGAGCGCGTTCAAAGGCACTATCAAATTCATTGGCTCAGCTTTAGCGAAACCGGGATGCCTGGTAGAACTGGAAGGCGTTGGAGCAAGATTTAATGGTACCGCGTTTGTTTCAACAGTGATTCATTCGCTTGATACGGAAGGATGGAGCACGACCGTAAAAATCGGTTTAGATAATTCACTGATCAATCGGAAAACAGATTTCTCCTATATGCCCGCCGGTGGCCAGATGCCTGCTGTACATGGTTTACAGATCGGTACCGTAAAAAAGTTAAGCGCAGATCCCGATGGCGAGAACCGTATACAAATCACACTTCCTTCTAATGCAGAAACACCCGCAGATGTCTGGGCGCGTTTTGCAAATTTTTATGCGACCGGTGATGCAGGTTCAGGTTTCTTGCCCGAAGTGGGCGATGAAGTAGCCGTAGGTTTTTTTGATGGCGATCCAAGGTTCCCGGTGGTCATTGGCTCCATGTACAGTTCAAAGAACAAGTCGCCAAATGCACCAAAGGATGAAAATAATTATATCAAATCGATCACTACCAAAGCAAAGATCAAGATCACTATGGATGATGAAAAAAAAGTGATCAAAATAGAAACACCGGGCGGTAACATGATTACAATCAGCGATGAAGATAAATCGATCGAGTTGAAGGACCAGAACAGCAATAGTGTAAAACTGTCAGCCTCTGGTATTGACCTGAAGAGTGCAAAAGACATTAATATCAAAGCAACCGGCGGCATAACACTGGATGCTACCACAAAAGTGACTATTACAGCGAAACAGGATGTTGTACTCACCGGGTTAAATGTACAGGCAACAGCTAATGTAGGATTTACAGCCAAGGGTAATGCAACAGCAGAGATCTCGGCATCAGGACAAACCACCGTAAAAGGTGGAATAGTAATGATCAATTGATAATAAAGTAAATTGAATGTAATGGGGCAACCTGCAGCAAGACTAACAGATATGCATACCTGCGCAATGGTGCAACCGGGTGTTGTGCCTATACCGCATGTGGGTGGGCCAATCCTTGGACCCGGTGCGGCAACGGTATTGATCGGTAACCTGCCCGCTGCTGTAATGGGAGATAACGCACTCTGCATAGGCCCGCCTGATTCATTGGTAAAAGGATCAGCAACTGTATTGATCTGTGGAAAACCCGCTGTAAGAATGGGTGATACAACAGCGCATGGCGGAAGTATTGCATTTGGTTTTCCTACAGTTTTAATAGGAGGGTAACAGCATGAAAAAAGAAATAGATTCATTTTTAGGTACGGGATGGAGTTTCCCACCGGTATTTAACCGCTTTACCAATTCAGTTCAGATGGTATCTGAACTGGATGATATAAAGCAAAGTATTTACCTGATCCTTGAAACCTTTCCCGGTGAACGCATCATGCAACCTGAATTTGGTTGTTATCTTAAACGGCTGGTGTTTGAAAAAATAGACAACAGCCTCGCTTTGCGTATCAATGAAACCATTGCAAGTGCATTATTGCATTTTGAACCAAGAGTGAGATTCGACAAGGTAGAGATAATGCATACAGATGAACTGGCGGGTATCATTATGCTGCAGATCAATTTTTCCGTTATCATCACCAACACCCGGCATAACATTGTGTACCCGTTTTATTTTACAGAAGGTACCAATGTATCTGGTTAGAAAGCTAAGAAGAGATATTATTCATGAAGCAAAAAATACAGTCATCAATTACAGACGGGATCAGTCAGTCAGACAGGTTTCCAGCATCGCTTCATCCTGATTTTTTCCAGGTAGAGGAAAGAACGAACAATGATTTCCTGCAATACCTGCTCACACTTTCTAAACACTTTAATTTTTACGATCTCAATAGCCAGGTGGATGGTGATTGGGAGGATTTTTTTTTATCGGATATCAATGTGGTTGTAAAGATCATTTCAAAATCTGATATCAATACATTTATCCGCCGCTACGACCAGTTAAAGAGCCAGCTTATAAGAGAAAGTTCTGATGCAGCTTTAACCCACGACCTTCGTGAACTATTTCAGTTCATATACGAATTCATCCTGTTCCAGGTAAAACTGCACAATAAATTTTCCATTATTCCCAAAAGCGAATTGGGGATTAACGAATTCAGGAGGATCATTCACGAATACGACAGGTATGACGAAGAACTCAAGGCTTTAAACTCCTGGCTCGCATTTGCAAAAAAACATTTTGGCGAAACCTTGCATATCAATTTTGATGAGAGAGAGTCTGTATATGTAGCGCAGTATGGAACCAATGACGATGAGATCGATTTTTTTAACCTGGTAGAAAACAAGAAAGACAAAATACTATCCGGCTTTAAATATTTTGATGCTTTGTTCGCCAGGCTCCGCACCAAATATTACCGGTTGCAGGAAGCCGCCGATATCTTTTTACATAAACGAAATACAGAGGGACCGCAGTATTCACCACACATGGGTTTGCTGGTTACTTTTCTGGAACTGTATAAGCTGCTAAAAAAAGATATCAACCAGCTCAATAAAAAACATCTTGATTTTTATTTCCATGATATTCTAAAACTGGATTATAAAAAGGCAATCCCTGACAAATTATACCTGCAGGTGGAAATCAATCCCGCATTTCAAAAAGTGATCATCGACAAAGGAGAAGCGCTGTTGATAGATAAACCGGACTTTATTGAGAATAATCTTTTTGTTATTGATGAGGATGCTGTGCTCACAAAAGCAAAGATCAAAGAGCTGCTTTCTGTGTATGTAAGCGAAACCATTAAACTCACATCAAAGAATGACGACGACAGCAATATTATAGAACTGCAATTGTTTACTTCTGTTAACCCGGTTAACCAACCGGCCAATTTTATTGGACTAAATCCCAAACTACGTTCCTGGCCCTTGCTTGGAGAAGACCAGGAAGATATTTCAAGAGAGCTGATGACAATGCAGGCATCTGATATCGGTTTAGTGATCGCTTCTCCATTATTATTTGCAAAAGATGGCAAACGTAATTTCCATATCAAATTATATTTATCAGAAAGCAGTTTTGCTGTTTTCAGGCAATACGCATTTGATTATGCTGCCGTTGCAGATAGTCATCCCAGGATCGTAATGCACAGCATGCTGAAAGAAGCTTTCTTCCTGGATATTACAGGTAATGAAGACTGGATACACATCAATAAATACAATATCAATTGTGATATTGACAATGGTGCCGATCAATGCATCGATATCCATTTTGAACTAAATGCATCAGAACCTGGAACAGCGGGATACGATCGTGTAATTCATGGCGGTGAGTATGATACTGAACTCCCAATGATCCGGTTGAAACTGAATAACAGTGCTTTTTATAATCCATATACTTTTTTTAAGGGACTTAACCTGCAAAGGATCACCATACGTTTATCTGTTACGGAAAGTAAACAGGTGAAGTTGCGTAACAATATCGGGGAGGTGAGCATTGTAAATCCGTTTCCTCTATTTGGCCCGCAGCCCGCCATCGGTTCTTATCTTGATATTAAAAACACCAATATCTTCAACCGTTATACCAGGGATTTTTCTGTTAAACTTCACTGGTTCGATCTGCCTAAACAAAAAGGTGGTTTTGAAACTTATTATAAGGGTTACCCTGATCACATTAAAAACGAATCTTTTAAAGTTTCATTGAGTGGATTGAATGAAGGACGTTATTACCCCGAAGGGGCAGAACAACAGGTATATGATTTATTTGTCAAACGCAATGAAGCCGGCGCGAAAAGTTTGTTATCCAATACCACCGTTCTTGATAATGTTGACTTTTTAAAAATTCATTTCGATAATACTCTTTCACTTGCAAAAGAAGAAGATTCAGAAGCGAATTTCAAAGAAGGCGCCATTAAGATTGAACTAGCCTCTCCACCGGATGCTTTTGGTCACAGGGTATTCAATAGTTTATTTCCTGAAGTGGTTATGCATAACGGAAGACGTTTTGTAACCAAGTGGTCCATCCCAAATCCAGCTTATGTACCGGTACTGAAAGCAATAACGGTTGATTATGTGCTGGAACATTCTGAATCTTTAAGCGCTGTTTATCGTGATAAGGTTGCCAATGATGGCATGTTCATCTGGCACGACCATCCATTTGGTTATAAAAAAGTGTATCCAGGAAAAAACACAGGGGAGTTTACACTGATCCCAGAGTTTGCTCACCAGAGTAACTTACTGATCGGATTGGAAGAAGCTATTCCCGGTGAATTGATTTCTTTATTGTTCCAGTTTGAAGAAAATAATTTTAACCAATATAACTATTATCCTGAAGATATTCAGTGGAGTATTTTGCAGGATAATGACTGGATAAATATTCCCAAAGCAGATGTCTTGCTGGATGAAACCGCCAACTTTATTAAAACAGGCATTGTTACGATTCGCTTGCCGGAGTTGCCAGGTAACCGGAATACCATTCTCAACCCTTCCTTATACTGGATAAAGGCATCCTGCAATTGCCGTGGTAACATACGATCAAAAACGATCGCGGTTTTTGCACAGGTAGTTTCGGCAACAAGGCAATTGACTGATGAAAGTATTTTATCAGCTGATGATCTTTTCCTGGCACCAGGAACACTTACGCAATTCAAACGAAAGAATCCGCAGGTCATGAATGTATTTCAGCCCTTTGCTTCCTTCAATGGCAAGACCAGGGAAACAGAGCAACAATATTATATACGTGTGAGCGAACAGTTGCGTCATAAGAACCGCGCTATCACCGCCATGGATATTTCGCAACTTGTTCTTGAAGCATTTCCAGAAATACTGAAAGTAAAATGTTTTGATACAGAAGTAAATGGACAAACCATCTTACCGGGTATCGATTTGTTGGTAGTGGTGATATTAAACCAGCAAAACAAACAGAAGGAACTGCAGGAATACCCGAAAGTGGATCTCTCAAAACTGTTTACTATTAAGCAATTTTTGGTGAGTCTATTGTCACCTTTTACCACTGTGGAAGTAGTAAACCCTGTGTATGAAAAAATCAAAGTGGTATGCAGTATTGTTTTTAACAGCGAAACAGGGGTTTCGGCTGCCAGGCAAACCAGGTCAAAAGAAAGTAACGGTATCCTGTTGCAAAAACTGAATACTGATATCAAGCAATGGCTGTCTCCCTGGTTGTATAATCCTGGCAGCAATCTCAATACGGAAGGGAAAGTATATTTATCCGAGATCCTTAATTTTATCAAGCGTTGCCCGTATGTGAGTTATGCTACAGGATTTTCCGTGCTTCATTATTACCAGGTATACGATGTGCGAACCGGAGAATTTTATGACAGGGTGATTGATTCTGCTAATGAAAAAACAGAATACCTGAAAGCATCGCTTCCACATGCTTTGCTCGTATCTTCTCCTGAGCATGCCATTACCGTATTGGATAAGCCGCATTATGTAGAGCAACACAGAACGGGTATCGGGGGGATGGCGGTGGGTAGCGAGTTATTGATCGCTGATGTAAATGAGTACTCAGCATTGACCGATGTTGAAACAACTGAGCAAGAAGACAACAAACAATACAATTTTTATTTTAATCCTAACAATCCTTAAACCATGGCAGAGAAAGGGAATAATAAAATATTGGGTCGCGAAGACCTGAAAAAACATTTTCGCAATGGCCAGGTGCCCACTGAATATGATTTTGGTTTCCTGATCGATTCCATGATAAATAAACAGGATGATGGTTTTCGCAAAGAACAGGATAACGGGCTTGTGATAGCAACTACCGGTAATTCGCGGAAACTGGTCACGTTCCTGAAAAATGTGAACGATTTGGATCCGTTCTTCTCTATAGAAAAAGATGAACAGGGAACAGCGAGCATGCGTTTCAATGCAACAGTAGACAGCAAAGAACCATCCGACGAACAAAGTTTCTTTTTTGGTGTGGATGGACGGTTAGGTATTGGCAAAAGAAGCGAAGAAAACCTGAAGCTGGATGTAGAAGGATTCGCAGGTCTGCATGGAAGAGTAGGAACCTATGCGTCAGGCTATGTACCCGCCGATGGTAAATGGCATGTGATACTCGATAACCTTGATAATTGCAACGCTTTTGAAGTGATGGCCCGTACAGGTAAAAGAGGCACGGGCAAATTTGCCATACTGCATGCATTCGCATTAAGTGCATTCGGGAATTCAAAAAGCCGGATCAGGAAAACATCGGCCCATTATGGTTTTTTCTGGAATAAACTGAACCTGCGTTTCAGGGGTACCACTCACAACTATTCGTTGCAGTTAAGGACCAATACAAATTATGGTACCGATATCGATATCTTTTATAAAATAACCAACCTCTGGAACGACGAAAGTTTTATGCCAAGAGAATACTATAACTCTTAAAAGAAATCACTGTAAAATAATTAGCGGATTGTCGGATTAACGAATTCGAAATCCTTAACCCGAAAATTCGGGAACCGTATATGGAAAATGATAAATTAAATATCAACCAGGTTACAAAGAACACCGACCCGGATTCTCCACTGAATTTCGATTCTTTGCGTGCAAAGGCTATCGAATTGGTGCAGGGTTTTTCTGGTCATGTCTGGTCTGATTTTAATTTGCATGATCCGGGTGTTACTATCCTGGAACACCTGAGTTATGCCATTACAGACATGGCATACCGAACACATTTTGATATTAAGGATCTGTTAACTGATATCAACGGAAACATCAATACGGCAAAAAATCTTTTCTATTCGCGTAGAGATATATTCGCCTCTAATCCGGTAACAGTAAATGATCTGCGCAAACTGGTACTCGATAGTATTCCAGATGTGTATAATGTATGGTTTGAAAAAATATATTCCAATCAAAGTTCAGGCTATATAAAAGGTTTATATAAAGTAACGATCCAGTTATTTGATGAAGATCCCGAAACCCTTGACCCGGAAATAACAGAGGCAGAGCTCAATGCTCGCCGCGTAACATTGGAAGAAGATACGATTGCGCGCGTAAGAAATGTAGTGCTCGATCACCGCAACCTTGGCGAAGACTATGTAGATTTTTCAATACTCAAACCCTGTGTGATAGAAGTAGAAGCGGATATTGTGATCGACCGCCATGTACATCCTGAAGAAATATTGGCTGAAGTGTATGCTGCCATTCAGCATACATTGAATCCACCTATTCATTTTTATTCAGAAATGGAACTATTTGCCAAAGGATTTACATTGGAAGAAATGTATTCGGGCCCCGCATTAAAGCATGGATTCCTGTTGGATGCGGAACTTGATGCAGGCATCAAGTCAATGGACCAGGCGGATCTTAAAAAATCCACCCGTTCAAGGATAGTTGATCCTTCCGATATTCTAAAATCGGTCGCCCTTATACCGGGTGTGTTGTATGTGCGTGATTTTAATGTAAAAGCAAATGGCGAATACCGCCAGATCCCATTCAGACTTAGGTCTGATGAATATGCAAGCTTCTCATTTGTCAAAGAGGAGCGTGATATTAAATTATCTACTGAGAACAACGAGATCCAGGTAAGGGAATCTCTTTTTTACAGTATCCTGAATAAAAAATCGGATTTCTCAAAAAGGAAATTTATCAAGGGATTACAACAGGCGGAAAGCAACCCTGTGCTGAAAGGCGTTTACCAGGATGTTGGACATTATTTTTCGATCCAGCATTTATTCCCACCCGTATACGGGCTGAATATTGATAAGATCGATGCAGAAGCATCGCCTGGAGCATTACCTGATGAAAGACTTGTACTCGCGAAAGCCAAAGCCAAACAACTGAAAGCTTACCTGATGTTCTTTGAACAGCTAATGGCAAATTATGTTTCACAACTGGCAAGTATCGATCAGTTATTAACAGCAGATATACCACCCGATAGTAGAACTTACTTCACACAACCATTGTATGAGGTTCCGGGAGTGGGAAATATCCTGAAGGATTTTTATTCGGAAGAAGATGAACAGACAGAAATCTATTGGGAAAAGTTCAAGGCCAATCCGAATAACGGGTATATGTCTTTTCTTAAAACCCAGATCGAAACAGATGAGATTTTTAAAATGCGGAAAAACAGGGTGTTGGACCATTTGATGTCGAGATTCAATCTTAACCTGAAAAAATATCCGGTGATCTTTTTCAGCCAACTGTTCCATCCCGAGCAGGCGGATGAAAGGATCAGTGCCGAACTGACCTGGAAATCTGATTTTCTGAAAGATGTGGTAGGGCTCAGCCGTAACCGAAACCGCGCTTATAATTATCGTTCTGCAGGGGCAACCGAAGCATCAGGGTTTGAAGTATTAATGAGCAGGTTACTCTACATACAGGATACTACCAAAAGAAGACTCGGTAATATTCTTGATGAGTACCAGAGCCGTTTCAGTTTGCAGGAAAGGGATTTTTATGTAGCAAAATCACATAAGCCGATGACTACCGTACCGGTTGAATGGGCTAAAGGAACAAAAATGGAATTATTGATCAGCGAGGATGAACTGAATCAATTACTGAATGAACCGGTAGCAGAAAAGCGGGAAAAAGAGGAAGCAAAAGGTTTATTGTTTCACAAACAATCCATTTCCTTTTTAAAAGATGGACTGGATATTAAAAACTATCGCATTGGTCCGGAAATAAACAATTCCGGATTCATACTGATTTATAAATCACCTGCAGATGATAAATGGATAAGAGCAGGAATATTCGATAACTGGCAATCGGCGAGTGATGCGCTGAGTTTTTTACTGAATACTTTGCGGCAGTTCAATATTCAGTCAGAAGGATTTCATGTAGTAGAGCACATACTTCTGCGCCCCTCGCTAAAATCAAAATATTTTGGGTTTAATTTTTATGATGAGAAAGGGCATGTGCTATTCTACCACAATCACTGGACCGATTTCCAGGAAAGGGAAGAAGCGTTAGAAAGTATCCTCGCCATTGCAGATCAGAAAGACAATATTGATGATGCAACCGTAGCTGATATATTAAATGGGAAATGCCGTATCAACCACTGGCAGAATGATAAGCTTGTGAAGAGTTACGGTGCACGTACTTTATATCAATCAGATCCGGTATTGGCAAAGAAACTATTTGATAAAATGATTCGTAATATCAGGAGCTTCCGTAAAAAAAGGATGACGCTGTATCCTGGTATCGAGAATATGGTCAATCGTCTGCATGATGCGGATATCAGGGAAGATTTTTTTCATTTCAGAATGACCGTTGTATTGCCTGCCTGGCCCACCAGATTCCAGGATAAAGGGTTTCGCGTATTTACAGAAAGCTTATTCAGGGAATATACACCGGCACATATCAAACTGCAATTCAAATGGCTGAACCTTGGCAAGATGAAAAAATTTGAGGACCTGTTTTTCGACTGGCGCGAAAGTATGCAGCGTGATCATCAAACAGCTGATGATATTGTAAAAAGTGATAAACTGATCTCGTTTATCAATGAAGGAATATATTCAATGATGTAGTTTTTCAATCGTATGTTATTTTGGGAAACCAGTATTTTTCAATTAAGGAACAGGTTTTTGATATTCATTTTACGAACCGCTCATTAGTTCATGAATTACAAAACAGGGTTAGCCGTATTTCCAATGACGGGTTGACGCGAGCTATGAATGATTGTATGGAAAAGATCATTCCGGAAGATCTCATTATTAAATTCGATTCTCTCACTCTCAATATCGGCGAGATCAATTATAACGAGCTGGATGAAGAACTGGTGCCAAAGATAATTGAAGCGCTTGAACAGCAATTATCGCAACAAATTCGATCGCTGAAAGAAAATGACCATCCCGCAACCGGTAGCAGTATAACAGTTCAGAACGATTCAGGCAGGATCGCATTGCTGGAATATTTTTTATTAAATGGCACATTACCCTGGTGGGCACAGCATGATGCAGGATTCATGCTCGGCAATATCATTCATGAATTGTTTAGTTCTGACCCTGTAGGTTTACGCACATTGATTGTTCGAATCGCCAGGAATGAGTATGTGAGAAAAAGATTGGTCTCGCAATTCAACGAAGAAAATCTCCACGACATAATTAAAGTACTGGAACCTTCCGAAGCAGCTTTTATTCTTGGCTATCATAAGGAAGTCGTAAGCATCCAGCAGAAAGAGCAGGTGGTGCAGGCTGAGACAACCGCATTTTCGAAAGCCGCCTGGCTATTTATTCTGACTTATTTACTGGAAGACAGGGGCAGCGATTTTAACCGGAAATCTTTTGTAAAGAGTACACTGGTGCAGATGGCTGCATGGTTCAATGTGAACTATTATGAGTTACTTAGAGTCTTTTATGAGGCAATAACTATCGAAATAAGATACGACCGCCATGTAAGTTCATTGGAAACATTTATCCGTGAGTTGACGCAGGAGGAAGAAATTTATCATGATCAATTGTTATTGAATACCCGGGATTCCTTACCACATACCGCTCCCGTCAAAGATACACTGCAACTTTCTGCAAAAGCGGATCTTGTTGTGTATTATTTACGGTATGGAACTCTGCCATTGGGCGTAAACTTGTACAGTCAGGCAACAGTAGCAGAAATGTTCGCTGAACTGGTGAAGTATATTCCTGAAACAATGCGTGGCTTGTTGACCAACATCGGAAAAAGCGAGGGGCTTGCAAAAAGATATTATGCTTTAACCGGGCAGGAGGGGGGTAAAGAATTCCTTCATATTTTATATCCAGGAGATGCCAGGCTCTTGTTTACATTCTCTTCATTGGTTGAATTGATACAGGAAAAAAAACATATCCTTCACGCAGAAACAGTTTCTCTGAAACAGGAACTTCAAAATATCTCCGCACAACTTCTTTTTGCAGGAGATCATAAAGACAATGAGTTGCTATTGCTGAGATCCCTGATCAAACAATTATCTGCGGCATATGGAAACAATGCACAAAAAATAATAACGGATGTTCATATTTCACTGCAGGCTGAATTCAGGCGCGGTATCATAAATTCGAACCTGCCTGAAATGGTAAAGTTGCTGGCCGAAGAGCTCAAGTCGCATACGGAACCTGCCCGCAGCAGTGAGGAAGAAAGAGTGGTAGAAATAACAGGTGAAGAACATGGCTTGCAGGATGCACTTACTTATCTCATTCAATATGGCCATATACCCTGGTGGGGAAAACATTTTTTTGAAAAGAAAACGGTTGATGAACAATTGCAAAAACTGCTGTTTGTATCGCCAAAGGAAATGATGCAATTATTGCGTATGGCAGGTAATGAACCGGGTTCACAAAAAAGATTATTGTCTTATGCGTCTCTGGATACATTATTCGATATCATCGGCTTACTGCCTCCCGGCCAAAAAGTCATCGATGCAGTAAAACAGGCTTCACACTGGTTTGAGAAAGGGGACATAGAACTGAGTATAAATGTGGCTGCCGTTTCTAAAATAATACTGTACGCGGTTTGGGATGAGTTGATCCGTTATGGGTACCAGTCTTTTTCAATGACAGGGTTTTATAGCCTCGCCGTATTGCGGCTTGCGGCGTATTTTGATACAACAGCACATATAATAGCCAGTACTTTACAGCTGGGACTGATAAAAGGAACTGCAACAGTTGGGGCAATACCGCTGGCTGAAAAAGAAATACTCGATGACATCATTCGACTGGTTAGTGAAGAAATAGCAATGGACACGGCAGTACAAAAAAAAGGGAGACGAAAAATGAATCCACTGGCCGAGTCAGCCGCAGCTGAAAAGATCAGTAAGGATCCATTCATGCAAAAAATATTTTCGAAATTACAACAGCATGAAGTGGACAGTTTTTTGAAACACGTTCCTTCTGGGTATGGCCGCGCAGATAATCTGTCGATTCAAAAACTGATCCTTCAATCCGGCAATATTGTCAAGCAGCAAGCTGCCAGGGAGTCGATGGATATACTCCGTCACTACTTTGTTTGGCACACACTTCCGGCAGAGATTCTTATCAAAGAAAAAAAATCGGTCAGTGAATTTATAAAAATGACTGCGTTATTGATCTATGCAATCGACCCAGCTATGTTGGTTTCATTGTTACGATCAGACCAGTTTTCTGAACCGGCTCAATTTGAATTAGCCAGGCTGCTGGATATAAATAAAGGCGGCGAGGAAGAAAAGCTGTTGACGCTGATCAAAGAAATTGTTGCATCAAGATCACATGAAGCGGAAGAAGTAACAGGTGGACAAAAAGAAATGACTGACACAACAAAACAGGGAACAGAAATTAAAAAACTGCTTGGCGCAATAGCTCCAGCCGGACAAAAGAACTCAAACGATTTCCTGCATGCAGAGGCTGTAAGGATTCTCGAACATTTTTTTGAAAGAAATAGTTTACCCGCTCAATGGAAAGAAACACAGGATCTGCCTGTTGCCGTTTTTCTCAAACAGTTGTTACTGATATTGTATAAAGAAAACAGATCGATGCTGCAAAAATTATTGCAGAACCAGGAAAATGCGGTACCGGCAAGAATCTTTTTTCATGAGTTGATCTCTGAATCAGCAGGTGGAATTGAAAAAGAAGCGGCCCTCTTTATCCGTCCATATAAAGAACTGTACCAGCAAAAAATACTTGACAGGCCCGGATCCATGCAAATGGAAAAAGAGATCAACCCCGATTACGCGGAGGCAGAAAAAAATAACGTGGGGGATATAGGTGCCGGTGCAGATCAATTGGTTCAATGGATTGGCGCGTTCCTTTCAACCGGAAAATTCACTGCTACGGCTGATCAGCCATTTGATACGAAAGAGAAACTGGTAACCGCCGTTGTTCAATTGCATGTAATTAACCAACCCGCATTAAAAAGATTGTTGGAAAAAGAAGATCATAACATCGCAGCGAGAATACAGTTGCATGATCTTTTTATCACCCAAACAGGTTACCGGGAAAGAGAGATCTTACAGTTGCTGCAGCAGTATTGGCAAAAAGATTTACTCGACCTGTTAGCATCAAGAGAAATTCTGGTAGACCGGAATAATCCGGCAGACCTCGTTAAGGTACTGGTCAGTTTATTGAGCTCCGGAAAAAAAGGGAAAAAAGAAGATGCTTTATGGCAGTTGGCTATTTCTTCACCACTGTTCGTTCGCCACCTGCTTGTTGATGCGGCTCCATCCTTACTAAAAACACTGATCGAAAGAACAGGTATCGGCTGGGGTACAGACACGGCTGATTTTATACAGGGGCTTATCCTGTTATTCGAAGCATCCGTTCCGAACAAACTCGAGCGGGATAAATTGCTGGTATTAACTCAGCAGTTCAACCTGCTTTTTTTATCAGGCAGGATAACTATCAAAAGCCGGAAAGAATACCTGCAGGCATTTTTCATTTTCCTGGCGCAGGCGACACATAGTATACCATTGACCGTATTTAGCGGCATACTGGAATATATCTGGCAAAACAAAGTACCTGTTACAAACATCCTCGCAGGTTCCCTGGCAATAGTACAGGCCGAATTGAAGGAACTCATCAATCGTTTTGATAATAGCCAGGCGCAGAAAAGAGAATGGTTACGGCAGCAGGATGCCTTAGCAGACAAAGCTGCGCAGGAAGAAAGAGAACGCAGAAGAGCGCAACAACAGGAAGACATCCGTAAAGAGCTGGAAAGAGAGCGGTTACGCGAAGAAGAACGGCTGAAAAAAGAATCAGCAAAAACAGAAGACGATAAACATAACAAAATCTATATTCGTAATGCGGGATTGGTGTTACTGCACCCTTTTCTCGGAATTTATTTTTCGCGATTGGGTTTACTGGACAAAGGAAAATTCATAGATGAAGCATCGCAGCATAGGGCGGTTTTGTTACTGCAATATTTAGTGAACGGCAGGAATGAATCGGAAGAATTTGAATTGGCGCTGAATAAATTACTTTGCGGACTGGCGATAGAAGAAACGATACCGTTGGAAATCGTATTAACGGAAGAAGAAATAACCATGTCTGCAGAACTTTTCGCGGTCATTTTCGAACGATGGGACAAAATGAAGAATACAAGCGTGGAGGGTTTCAGGGCTTCTTTCCTCCAGAGGGAAGGCGCTTTATGGCGTGAAGAAAAAGACTGGCAATTACGTGTAGAACAAAGAACATATGACATGTTGCTGCAAACACTTCCATGGGCATTTGGAATGATCAAAAATACATGGATGACTCAAATACTTACAGTTGAATGGACCTGACAACTTCTATAGAAAATGCAAAAGTGCTGGGAGCAGAAATGCAATGGCTGGCCAGCATTATTGATACACGTTTTAAATTGTATTGGGGACAGGAATGTGCCTATGCAGATATTTATGATATACCTCCACCCGATATCAATAATGACCAGTCGATGTATAGCCAGGTGGTGAAGCATTATAAGATGAATGTAGCTGAACGTATTATTTTGCTGCTTTCATTGGCACCGCACCTGCAACCGCATTTATTGGATGTATTTTATGTAAAGAATGCCAATTATGACAGGGGGTTCACTGAATTCGGCGGTGTAAAGGGCCAAAACCATTCAGGGTTTATCCCAACAGGCGAGACGGTTGCTTTTATTCTTTCCGCCAATAATCTCGAAAGAAGATTCGCCATACTCGAATTCTTTGCAGAGGAACATTATTTTGGTAAATACAAGATATTGAAACTGGCCTCTACGCAGAATGAGGAACCTTTCCTGAGCGGTATACTCAGCATCTCTGTTGAATACCTGAACTATTTTACCAGCGGCACATCACAGAAACCCGATTACAATATCAATTTTCCTGCAAAACGAATTACTACGCAGCTAGACTGGGACGATCTTGTACTTGACCATGCAACATTGGAAGAGGTATTGGAGGTAAAAGACTGGATCGAATACGGAGAAACATTGCTGAATGAATGGGGTATGAGTAAAAAGATCAAGCCGGGATTCAGAACACTTTTTTATGGGCCGCCCGGAACCGGGAAAACACTAACGGCATCCCTGCTGGGTAAATCGAGCGGACTGGATGTTTACAGGATAGATCTTTCCATGGTAGTTTCAAAATATATTGGTGAAACAGAAAAAAATCTTGCCAATATTTTCGACCAGGCACAGAACAAGAATTGGATCTTGTTTTTTGATGAAGCGGATGCCCTGTTTGGCAAACGCACAAATGCAAGCAGTTCCAACGACAGGCATGCGAACCAGGAAGTTTCTTATTTACTGCAAAGGGTAGAAGATTTCCCGGGCATTGTGATACTGGCAACCAACCTGAAAGCCAATCTTGACGATGCCTTTACACGCCGTTTTCAATCCATGATCTATTTTGCCATGCCAAACGTTGATCATCGATTGAAATTATGGAAGAATGCCTTTTCGGATAAGAGCATACATGAAGATAAAGTGGATCTTGCAGATATAGCCGAAAAATATGAACTGGCCGGCGGCGCCATTATCAATGTAACAAGGTATTGTTCTATGATGGCGCTGAAACGAAAAAGTAATATCATACTCCAGAAAGATATTATTGCGGGGATCCGTAAAGAGTTCGGCAAAGAAGGTAAGATCGTATAAACGCCACCGCCCCAAAACCGGTATAAACTTTTTTGCAGGATTTCGCCTAGCAAAGTAGGGTGGCGAGAGTGCCTGATCGCCGGATTTTAATGGAGATATTGTAATATTTAAAGTATTTTTAGAGTTCCAGAACTAACTTATGAACTTTAGAAAAGTAAGGCCATTCATATATCCTTTATTGATCACACTGGTCTTTGTCTTTTCAATGATCGGCTATTACCAGACGCTGGGTAAAGACTTTACTTTTTGGGGCGTTCTTTTCGCGATCTTCAATTTCTTTATCATGAACGATGCTGACCCCACATCGGTGGCCAGTAACGGGTTTATCCTCGCCGCAAAATATGTTGCAGCGGTATTGGTGGGAGTAAGTTTGTTCACTTTATCTTACAAATACCTCCGCCGGCTTTTTCTGAGCTATAAGATCAGGATCTCTTATAGTAAACACATTATCATCTTTTCCCTCGATCCCTTAGGTTACCGAATTAGTAAAGAATTATTAAAGAAAGGTTACCAGGTGGTGATTGTTGAAAATAATACTGAATCGCCTTTTATTGAAGAGATCGAAATTGAAGGCGGCGTGGTAATCAATGCAAGCCCGTTTGAAAACAAAACGCTTGACATGATCGGCCTGGGAAAAGCGCGTGTCTGTATCCTGGCCCATGATAAAGATGAAGTGAACATCGAGATTGCCGGACATATCAGTTCGTATAGTTATGCATTGTTCCCGCAAGCCCCCGATCCGGATCATGATGTATTAAAGCTGTTCATGCATATTGCTGACCTGAATAACAAAAGTGTTATCAAGGATTATTTTGATATCAACAATACTGATGAGCACTATGATCTTCACACGATCAATCTTCACCAACTGGCAGCACAGAAAATATATGATGAATTTCCACCACATAGCTATTTCAATAATGGGGGGGAGGAAGTCCCTAACTCTATAGCGATCATTGGTTGTGATAAAACCGCGGAAGCATTTCTCCTGGAGAATATGATATTGAGTCATTATCATTATCATACACCGCTCACGATTTATCTTGTTGATAAAGATGTAGATGATTTCTTTCACCAGTTTACATACCAATATCCTTTTCATGCAGAGTTTGTTGAACTGGTTCCGGTAAAACTTCTGAACGCCAATTTCTTTGCCAATTTCGCCTGGTCCAAAGACCATATTGAAAAGCTGAGCCAGGTAAAAGCTGCTTATTTTTTTGGCAATAGCGATTCTGTGATTATGAATACAACTGCGGCTTTCAGGCAGTTCCTGTATATACAGACATTAAGTATTTCGCAGGTACCATTGATCGTTTCGCTGCCGGAAGACAGCGGGATCTATGATTTCCTGAATAACAGCACCCTTCACAAAGATGAAGTGGAACATATGTTGAACAATACCCTTAATCAACACTATATCAAACGTAAATCAGATACTTTCTCAGGAAAGGGCGTGATAGAAGAAGCCGAAACGATTGATGCCATTTCAAGGGTGATCAATTTTTATTATGCGGTCTGTTACGAATTAGCGGGTTTGTTAAAAGAGCAGTTCCAGGTAACCGCTTCGCAGGAACTGATCAGCAGCATGGGCGATTTCATTATCTCTTTTCCTGAAACCCATGGGTTTTTTACTGAAAAGGAATTTGAAGAAACATTTTTTGCTGAGTTATCTGTAAAGACAGGTATCGCTGCAAATAAGTTATACCAGCAAGCATCCATCAAGAAACACTGGAACCTGCTGAACAACCGTAAAAAAGATTCAAACCGTTATGCAGCAAGGCATATGCAGGTGAAACTCTTTATCATGAATGAAATTGGATGTACGCCGGTTAACCGGGCGAACATCGTTCGGTTCTATCCCAAACTTGCTACTGTAGAACACAGCAGGTGGAGTGGTGAGAAAATGGTATTCAATTACAAATACGGTCCATTCTCAAGCGACAAAAAAGAAAAATATATTTTAAAGGAAGTGCTGAAGATACATGACCAGTTGATCCCATATGATAGGCTGACACAAGGAGAGAAAGACAAGGACCTTAACCTTTTCCTGCTATTGCCGCTATTGGATGTATTGAAAAGGTCGATTAACAAATCTTAAAGAGTAATGAAGTTTCCCAAAGACATATTTATCAGTTATGCTCATATTGATGATGAATCGCTGATCGAGTCTCAAAAAGGCTGGATCACCGAGTTTCACCGGGCATTGGAAATACGTCTAGCGCAATTGATGGGCAGAAGACCCGTTATCTGGCGCGATCCTGCGCTGCAGGGCAACCATATATTCGATCAACAGATCGTTGACCAGTTTGAACAGGTAGCAGTGATGATCTCTATACTTACGCCCCGTTATGTGAAATCAGAATGGTGTGTGAGAGAAGCCACAGAGTTTTATGATGCCTGTAATAAGAATATCGGGTTCAGTATTAATAACCAGGCAAGGATCTTCAAGGTGATCAAAACGCCCGTGAAGGTAGAGCAGCATCCTGAAAAAATCCGAAACATATTGGGTTATGAATTTTATACAACCGATTCTACCACCGGCAGATTAAAAGAATTATCTCAGCAGTCAGACAAATTGTATTGGGAAAAACTGGATGACCTGGCAAATGATATTTCAGCCTTCCTGGATAATCTTGAATCCATGGATCTGTCTAAAGCCGGGAACACAGCGCTATTCAACACCGCCTCCGCAAAAAAAGAAGAAGTGAAAATTTACCTGGCGGAATCCAGTTATGAAACCAAAGAATTCAGGGACAGCATTCGCCGCGAATTGCAGGATAATGGTTACCAGGTATTTCCTGATAAACAACTGCCGCTGATAGAGCCGGTATTGGCTGAAAATGTTTCTTCCTTTTTAAAAGAAACAGAATTATCAGTGCACCTGATCGGTGAAAACTATGGCATTGTTCCCGAAGGCACCCATAAATCGATTGTTGAGATACAGAACGAAATAGCTTCTGCAACCAGCTCTGTCAGCAACCTGCAGCGCCTGATCTGGATACCGGAGGGCCTCTCACCAAAAGAAGAAAGACAACAATCTTTTGTCAACAAATTAAATGAAGGGAAAGATGGAATTACCGGAGCAGACCTCATATTCAGTTCACTGGAAGATTTTAAAGGGATCATGACGGATAAGATCGCAGCTATCAAAAAAGCAAAGATCAAACTGGAGGAGAAGAAAGAAAAAGAAAAGGAACCTGCTGTTGCTACCCAGAATAACCGCGGCGGCTCACGCATTGTTTACCTGATCTGTGATATGCTTGACATAGATGAGATCAAACCACTTGAAGATTATTTATTTGACAATGGCTGCGAAGTGATGATCCCCATTTTTGAAGGAGAAGAGTCTCAGATCCGGGAAGACCATATCGAAAACCTGAAAATGTGCGATGCTGCTATTATCTTTTTTGGTAATGCCAATGAAATATGGCTACGTTCTAAAACAAGGGATTTTTTAAAGATCAGTGGGTATGGCAGGGAAAAACCTTTGAATGTAAAAGCCGTTTACCTCGCAGGTACGTCCAATCCGTCAAAGGATAGATTCAGATCGCAGGATGCAGAAGTGATCAACGGTATGACTGAGTTTCCAGTTGATAAATTGGCATTGCTAATATCAAATTTATAAGAACAGATTATGTTTAATGAATCAGCAATTAGTAATCCGTTTCCCGGCTTACGCGCTTTCGAAGAAGACGAAGATGTTCTTTTCTTTGGAAGGGAGAAGCAGGTAGATGAATTACTGACCAAACTCAGGACCACCCGTTTCCTTGCAGTAATCGGTTCTTCCGGGAGCGGTAAATCATCATTGGTAAAATCGGGATTGATACCGTCTCTTCATAGCGGGTTTATGTCGGGCGCCGGTTCTTTATGGCGCATCTGTTCTTTTCGTCCGGGTAATGACCCAATAGGCAATATTGCAAAAACACTGGCTTCAACAGGTGTCTTAAATGATTCAGGTGATGAGCAGGAAATAGACACATTAAGTTCGATCACTGAAAGCATCCTCCGTCGAAGCAGCAATGGACTGGTGGAAGCATATAAACAATCGGGTATTCCTCCTAAAAATAATTTACTCATACTTGTTGACCAGTTTGAAGAGATCTTCCGTTTCAGCAAATATGAAAGCGAAGCAAAAGAAGGGAAGCGGGACTCAGTTGCTTTTATCAACCTCTTATTAAAAGCTACGAAACAAACAGAAGTACCCATCTATGTAGTGTTTACCATGCGCTCTGATTTTCTTAGCGATTGTACAGAATTCAGGGGGCTGCCGGAAGCCATCAATGATGGTGATTACTTGGTACCAAGGATGACAAGGGAAGAGAGACGTGATGCGATTACCGGACCCATCGCTGTAGCGAATGGAAAGATCAGCCAAAGATTAGTGAACCAGTTGCTGAATGATGTGGGTGATAATCCCGACCAGCTACCGATCCTTCAGCATTCATTGATGCGTACATGGGATATCTGGAAAAAGAAAAACAAACCGGATACAGAAATTGATTCACCCGATTATGAGGAGATAGGCACTATGAAGCATGCTTTGTCGCAGCATGCTGAAGAAGCGTATTCGGAACTTGATTCAGATAATAAGCGCAGGATCTGCGAAGTTGTTTTTAAAGCCCTTACTGATAAAGGGTCTGATACCAGAGGTATTCGCCGTCCTAGTCGTATGTCGGAACTATGCAAGATCTCTAATGCAAGTTTTACTGAAGTATCGCAGGTAATTGAAATATTCAGAAAACAGGGCCGTGCATTTTTGATGCCGCCAGCCAATATCCCGCTTACTGAATCTTCCATCATAGATATCTCGCATGAAAGTATCATGCGCGTGTGGGAAAAACTGATCCTTTGGGTGGAAGAAGAAAATCAATCCGCTCAAACTTATCTCCGTTTATCTGAAGCAGCTAACCTGTATGAATTAGGTAATGGTGGATTATGGCGCGACCCCGAATTGCAGGTTGCCTGGAAATGGAAAGAAGAACAAAATCCCAATACCATATGGGCCTCACGCTATAACAACGAATTTGAGAAAGCTATGCTTTTCCTTGAGCATAGTAAAAAGCAGTTTGAACAGGAACTGGTGCATAAAGAGAATTTGCAGAAACGCAGACTGAAACAGGCAAAACGCATTGCCATTGTAATCTCTGCTATTGCGGTGCTTGCTTTGTTCCTCTCCATTTATTCTTTCGAACAAAAGAATCAGGCGGTAAAATCGCAAAAGATTGCGGATGCAGAAAGGGTGAAAGCAGAACAACAAAAAAAGATAGCCGTTGAGCAACAAAAAATTGCGGAGACCAATAAGATGATCGCTTTACAGGAAAAAACAGCTGCACAGAAAAGCGAGGAACAGGCTGTGTTCCAGAAAGAAGTGGCAGAAAGAGAAAGAAAGAATGCAGAAGAAAGTAAGAAAAATGCGTTGCTGCAAAAATCGATCGCTGAAGACCAGAAGGCTTATGCCGAGCGGCAGAAAGTAATAGCTGATGATAATGCGCGAATTGCCAAAGAGCAGGAAAATATAGCCGTTGTGCAGAAAGATATCGCTACTAAAAACGAAAAGATAGCAGTAGATGAGAAAAAAGTTTCTACCCGTTTCAGAGAACTGGCAGAATCGAGAAACCTGGCATATCAATCGCTTTTATTATTGAATGAGAACAATGCAGCCGGTAGCAGGGACCTGGTAAAAAAATCTTATGAACTGAATTTAAAAAATACCGGACCACTTCAAAACAGTGATATCTATAATGCACTTAATTTTAGCTGGCACGAAAGTATCAAAGACAAGAACCAGTTCCTGTTGCATAAATATCCTGTTCGTTCCATTACCGGGAAAAACGATATGATCATTTCAGGTGATGAGTCCGGCACGATCATTCTTTCCAAAACTTCCAACGGCATACTTGATCCGCTCGCCCGCTACACTGTTCCTGAAGAGATCCGGGATGTAAACTTATCACCAGATGGGCAGCGACTGCTGGTGCTTAGTGCCAAAGGCATTGGTTACCTGTATGCAGTGGATGAACAAAAACAAGTTATCGCGCAGTTGTCGAAATTTATTTTTGAAGGTGTAGGTAAATCTTCTTCTTTCCTGGATAATACAGAATCTTTGATCCTGACCAACAGTGGTCTGCTGCGTGTAAGCATTGCCAATAATATGGTACAGGTAAAAGAATCTGTAAAAAGCAGACAGTTCGGTGCTGTGGTAAAAGGGAAATCAGGTAAGATCTATCTTGCGGCTGGCAATAAGATCAACATTTATAATTCGTGGGATAATGTAAGTAAGAAGCCTGATAATAGTTATTCCTTATCCTCACGTGTATCAAGCATTGCGGTTGATGCAAATGAAACTTATCTCGCAGCGGGAACAACGGAAGGAACAATTTGGCTAACCAACATGCAGCAAAATAATGCGCCAGTTACATTGGGTCTGCATTTATCAGGCGTGAATGATCTTAAGTTCAATAAGTCTCCGGATAATACTTTGCAATTGGCATCTGCCGGTGCTGACCAGGCAATCAAACTCATAGATGTGCAGGCCACATTATCCGGTAAAACAACAGAAGATGTCTTGATACTGAAAGGGCATAACCTATGGGTGTACTCGCTGTATTTTTTATCTGATGGCAAATATTTGTTCTCCGCGGGAGAAGATCAGAAAGTCATCGGCTGGATACCTTCTATGTCGGCCATTTATGACATTCTAAAAAATTCTAAATAAAAATCTATGATGACAAGTACATTTTTAAAAAGAATTTTAGTTTGTTCCCTGCTGGTGATCTCATTACATTCCTATGCCCAACCGAATTGCGGTACCGCAACCATTAATGAAGTGAGCCTTAAGTATGAAATAGGGCGTTTTAAAGAATGTATTACGCGGTTGAATGAATGTTTGACAAATAACGGATTTACTGTTAATGAAAAAGTAGAAGCCTATCGTTTGCTGGCGATGTGTCACCTTGCCATTGATTCTGTAAAAGATGCCGGCGCCGCTATCAGCCAGTTGCTTTTCCTGAAAGATAATTTTGAACCCAATTCAAGAGATCCGGAGCGTTTTAGAATAGAAGTGAACAGGATCAAATCATTGTCGCGTGTAAGCATTGTTTCTTCTGTATCCAAACGTGATGAAGAATTGCGTTTGGCGCCGGCTACCATTTCTGTTATTACCAAAGAAGAAATTGTGGAAAGAGGGTATAACGATTTAGTTGATATCCTGAAAGATATTCCCGGGTTTGATCTGTCCGTTTACTATGGGGTGCTGTATGCCAATATCTACCAGCGTGGTCTGCGGACAAACAACACGGAAAAAACATTGATCATGATCGATGGTGTGGAGGATAATGATCTCTGGACAAACTATGCAGACATTTCACAACAATATCCCATCTCAAATGTAAAACGTGTAGAGGTTATTTACGGGCCAGCTTCCACCATGTATGGTGCGAATGCATTTACCGGTGTGATCAATATTATTACCAAAGAGCCGGAAGATTACCTGCAAAAGAGCAGGCCGTTCGGTATTAGCGTCAATTCCGGTGTGGGAAGCTATGGAACCAAATTTTATGATATGAGCATTGCCTATAAAAAAGGCCAGGTCTCATTCAGTCTCACCGGAAGGGCTTATATGTCTGACCGGCCCAATCTTTCTTCACAGAACTTTTTTGATTACAACACAGCGGCATACGACGTTATTAATTATAACAGCTTACTGAGTATAAGAAGCAATGCACAGCAATACATCACGAATAACCAGTTACCGCTGACCAGTAACAAATACACGGTGTATGGTGCGCCTGGCGCTGCAGACAGCATCATATTAACCCCCACCGGCGAACAGCTGGCAAGAGGATTTGATAAGAATGCATATGGCAGTATAGTCAATGGGAAACCCGTAAACCAGTTCATTAATAAGACGATATCTGAGTACATACATGCCAAATTAAATATTGGTGATTTTAGTTTGGGATTTGTGCAGTGGGCAAAAACAGAAGGCGCGGGAACATTGTATACCGACCAGTTTGCTGCAGTGAGTAATACGCAATGGAAACCATCTCATGAATACGCATATCTGAACTATGAAAAACGACTCAATAACAATGTAACGGTGTATAGTTTATCCAACTTTAAAATACATACGATCGATAATGGGGCACGGGTGACCAATGTAAATAACTATGCAAGAAAGTCGCTTGATCTGAAGGACCTTGAAAGAAATATAGCGCCCAGTTGGGCAACTACTTATTACTACGAACAGTCAGAACAGTTCAGAACCGAGTTGAAGGTTATGTATAACTGGAACAAATACCTGTACCTGATCTCGGGTATTGAATTACGTCATAGCCAGCTACAGGGAAATTATCTTACTTCCTCCACATCTAACCCGCAGGATTCTGGCATTGCTGTTGGATTTACACAGGGCGGTAACCAGTTCGATGTGAATGATCTTGGTGTATACAGCCAGGGAGGATACAGAACTAAAAACGGCTTTGGTATTACGCTCGGTGTTCGTATGGATAAAAATACGATCAGGAAACATGGAGGTTTTGGAACGGAATTCAGCCCAAGGTTCGTGGTGGATTATTCTACCAAAACTTTTGTGATCAAAGCTATTTACAGCCGTGGTATTGTGAATGTATCCAACTTTACAAAATTCTCAGCAGCGGCGAACAGGATCCCCAATCCTACATTGGGGACAGAATCGATCAATAATTTCGAGTTATCATTCAATAAGCAATTCTCTAAATCTTTGTCGGCCGATATTGATTTTTATTTTTCAACTATCCAGGATGTAGTAGGTACCGTAACCTTGTCAAGTGGATTGTTACAGAACCAGAATATCGGCAGGTTCAAAATCTTCGGCATCCAGGGTAACTTAAATTATACATCCGGAAACTTTAAAGCTGTTCTGAATTACTCCTATGCATCGCCGAAACAAACTAAAAATGAAAAAGGCGATGTTGACCTGATGGTAGGGGATATTGCCAATCATCACGTAAATGCTGTATTCAATTACCTGTTGGCAAAACACGTGAATATTAATTTCCGTACGAACTATGTAGGTGCAAAAAGCACGGGTGTAAATACAACGGTGCCCACTAATCTGAATGTATTTAATGGCTACACGATCTCCAGCCTCACCCTCGGAATGGTTAATGTGTTGAAGAATGCAACCGTGCAGGTAGTGATCAATAATCTTTTCGATAAAAATTATTATAGCCCTGGTGTGCGTTTGGCAGACGGTATTAACAATCCCAGCCAGGTTTTACAAATGGGAAGAAACATCATGGCCAGAATAAATTTTGATTTTTAAAGTATGGAGATCTATCACGCAAGTGCATTTTCAGATGCAATAGGAATTGAGCAAAAATCAATTTCCGGCAATCCTGCCGGTATTGTTGTATGTGGTAACGGCCTGCCATCTAAAGAAGAAATGGCAAAAATGGCGGTAGAAATTAATCGACCCATTATTGCTTTTCTGAATCAACAGGAGGACCATGCATTTACCATTAAGTTCTATTTTCCTGATGGCGAAGATTGTTTTTTATGCGGGCACGGTACATTGGTAGCCGCTTATTTCATCAATAAACTGTATGGCTATGATGAGATCGCGTTGAAAATTGATGAACATGATTTTGTTATCAACTGTAAAGTAGATGAACAAAAAATGGTAAGAGCGTACCTGGCGTCTTATCAACTGGATCCGATGCCTGTTGATAAAGTACCTGTTTATCTTGAACTGCTTGGTATTGATGAAAGCGACCTGCTGGATAAATTTTATTGCCCCGTTTTGAATGACTGTATCATGATATTGGCAGACTGTGCCAAACTACGCCGGCTTTCGCCAGATTATAAAAAATTATCCGCGCAGATTAAGAAAGATCATTTCAGGGCCATCATGATCACAGCGGCATCACAGAACGAAGAGATTGATTATGAGATCAGAATCTTTTGCCCTTATGTTGAAGAAGATGAAGATATTTCCTGCGGTTCCGCCAACTGTTATTTATTACCTTATTGGAAGAATTCTTTGCATAAGGAGGATGTAAAGGATGACCTTGTGATCTTATGCCCGTTCAAACCAAATAGTGAAACTTTTGGCGGAATAGAACATGGCAATTATTATAAGACGAATAATTTAGTAAGTATATCGGGAAGGATCAACGAAATATGATTTCTGAAACCATACCTGTTTTGACCATGATTGAACTGGAACTCACAGATTCACCCGCTGAGCTGGAACAGATTGTTGAATTGCAGCGACTGAATCATATCGATAAGGTGGATGCTGCTTTATGGGAGACAGAAGGATTTGTTACACTGGAATTTACCGTACAGAAACTGCGGCAGATGAAAGGAGCATACAAACATGTGGTGGCAAAAGTAAATAATAAGGTAGTGGGGTACGCGTTGGTATTACTACGGCAACACAGTGAACATTTTCCTTTTTTGGATGAGATGTTCCGGACGATTGATGCAGCTGTATTCAATGGCTATGCGGTGAAAGAGAAAAAATATTTTGTGATGGGACAGATCTGTGTAGAAAAGAAATTTCGTGGCAAAGGGCTTTTTAAAACTTTATATCACAAGTTAAAAGAGCAGATGCAGGAAGATTTTGATTTTGTAGTAACAGAAGTATCAAAAAAAAATGTAAGATCGGTGAATGCGCACAAACGGGTAGGTTTTAAAGACCTTACTGATGTTGACAGTGACGCAACAGAATGGAAAGTGATCGCATGGGATTGGCAATAATCCCGGTAATACAATAATACTATGTTCCGGAACTTAGTTGAAAATATCAAAGGCAGTATTGAGATCAGGCAACAGGAAAAAAAATTATTCCGCCTGTTGTTCCTGCATTCTTTCCTGATCGGTCTGTCGAGCTCTTTGTTTTTTGTAGAGGCCAGCCGGAGTTTTATCGTGAAGATCAGCATTGCTGATATGCCATCAGCTTATATAGTATCGGGTCTCACAGGTTACCTGCTTATCAGGTTATTCAAATCTCTCCAGAAAAAATTTGGTGTGATCCGCAGCTTTGAGCTGATACTTTTTATCTTTTCCGCCAGTATGCTATTGTTGTATTTCGGACGAGTAGAATTCGGAAACAATATTTTTTACGCGAAGGCACTCGCGTATACCGGTTTTGTTTTAATGTTCGCTTTTGCCACACTATTCGCGGTAGGTTTTGCCGGCATCTGCCTGATGATCTTTAATCTTTCACAGAGCAAACGATTACTTGCGCTGTTAGGCACCGGAGAGATAATGGCCTCCATTATCGGTTACCTGGTCATTCCCATATTGGTAAAAATAATGGGCGACAGTATTTACCTATTGTTATTGTCTGCATTCTTTTCATTGATCTCAATCTGGCCTATTAGGAAAGTAGGGATAGAAAAAGGACCTGCTGTGGCTGTAATACCTAAAGCGCTTGTAAAAGCTCCTAAATTCAATCTCGCTTTTATCGGAAAAAATCCTTTTATCCTGTATCTCTCACTTACTACCTTGTTTTCCATTATCTCTGTATATTTTATTGATTATTCATACCTGATCTCTGTCCGTTATTTCTCACAAACAACAGGTGTGGAGATCGCCACTATTGTGGCTATGCTTTTTAGTATTATAAAAACGGGAGAGTTGTTCTTTTCCTTTTTCTCATCCAGCATTGTCGCGTCAACTGGTATGAAAACAGCTGTACTGGCGCTTCCCTACCTGTTGATATTTGGTTGTATAATGGCAGTTTTTTCTGTGCTGTTCTTTAATGCCAGCCCTGTGTTCATGATATTTTTCCTGTTTATTAATAAGTGGACCGACCGCGTGATCCGCAAAGGAGTCACAGCGCCTTCCATGAAAATCATGTTCCAGATTAATTCACCTGATGAAAGGGTGCAGCTTCAGAATAATATTGATGGGGTGATCAGCCAGCTTTCTACTATTGTTTGCGGCGCTATGTTGATGGGTGTTTGTTTTTTCGTAAGTACAGCGGATCCGTATCAATTTTTAACCGCTACCACATTAGTTTGCCTGGTCGTATTCATTATTTTTCTCTTTATGACCAGCTGTTTGTTCCACATTTATAAAAACCGCATACAGGAATACCTACGGAGTAAACATGTAATAACACCGCCGACTAAAAAAGAAACGGCAAGCGTGAATTATGTGCCGGGAAATGAGACTGCTGCCGGTAAAATAGAAATTTTGTTAAATGAAGTGGACTTGTCTGATAGGAATAAAATACGAGAAATGATCTGTTATTACAATCCTTCTGCAGAAGCCTATATCCATTTCAATAATGAAGGCACCGAATCTGAGTTCATACGAAAGATTACAAAACTGTATTTTGATAATCAAAATATATTTAGCCGGGTTCTTATCATCTCTTATTTTCTCTGTCTCGATTTCTCAACACAGCTTATTTTTTTCAAAGACACTTACCGGATCTCGTCACTTCGCCTTCGTTCTTATTTTTTGAAAGGCCTTTGTTCTGCACCAGATACCATTGCAACCTCTGAAATATTCAGTTTTATGGAGCTGATTTCTCAATGTGTAAATGAAATTTTGTGGACAGAAGCAGCGATCAATGATTTGGAAGCTCCGGGCGAAAGGCAGATTGTTATTCAATTGAAAGCACACAAAACCGAACTTACTAACCTGCTCTTGTACCTACTACAACTCCTGCATGATAAGAAATCAGTTCAGTTAGTAGCCGATATGTTGAATAAAAAGGAGCGTAGCGAAGAAGACATTTTATTCGCAGTTGAATTACTGGAAAATATTTTGCGTTCTGAATTAAAGAAGATGATCCTGCCTGTTTTTGAACCCATATCATTTATCAGCCGACGAAATAAACTGAATAAGATATTCTTCGCAGTTGAATTAAGCGGAGAAGAAAGGTTACAGGATATCCTGATGCACGATTTTAATGTAGTGGATAGTTATACCAAACAGCTTGCACTGGAGGCCTTGCGCGAAATGGATCCGTCAAAAACAACTGTAAAAGCATTCTCTGAAAGCAGAATCAGTAATTTAAAAGCGATTGCTGATTCTTCGGACAGTGAAAAAACGGCGAAGGATAACTTCCTGCAGAAAAATGAGATAGTTACTCAATTATGCAGGTTATTATCGCTCGACAGGCTAGACTGTTCCAATGTAACCCGCTGGGGTATTCATGAAGCTAATCCTGTTTTTCTAAAAAACAAAACAGATCACCATTTTGCAAATAACACAATCAAAATACCAATTGATATTTCTCTGAATAAATATGTTGAAGTTGATTTGCTGGCGATAGCCTTGCTGTATAAAATAAAAATTGCTTGAATTGCTCGTGAAAATTAAGTTCAAGTCCTTGACTAAAACCTACTTTTAGCAAAAAAAATCAGTGAGTTAATCCGTGAGTTCAAATTTTTTAAAAATAAGAATTCAATGGTAGCAAGGGTTTCAGGGAAAAATTCAAATCTTGTCGTCCCGACAAGAAAAAGTCGTTCTATAATCGCAGAACGACTTTTTTATTTAAGTAGCGAGGTAGCGCATCCCGCACGGGCGGGGAGTGTTGCAAGTTCGATCCCGCCGTCCCACTTATTTATAAACAGGATCAGCGCCTAGGTATTTTAAATATTTAAAAGAAGCAGTGTTATTTGTTTTTTCGCCTGATGAGGATGCATACATTCCATATATGCATCCCACAAAACCACCGGCTGTTTTGGTGCTAACAAATTTTGCGTCTGCTTTGTCTTTTAATAAAGACCAGTTATTTCCGTTTTCTGAATAAGAAAAACGATAGGAGTCTCCTTCGGCATCTATTTTCAAATAAAGTATTGCCTGCTTTTGTGTTAGTGGAATTTCCTGCATCATTTCCATGGTCTTTTCTCTTGGCTTGCTTTTGAAAAGCTGGATCACCTCTTTCCCGCCGGCTGTTGATTTAGCCATGAAATAAAAACTGGATTCACTTTGAAAAATAACAAGCCCCGACTTTTCTCCAGGCGCTTCAGGCGTAAAATCAATGCGCGTTTCTATTGTATTATAGAGATGTTGCTGTCTTTTGCCCACGAATGATGGACTACCAAAATCCATGATTGTTTCCGGCTTTAAACGTAAGGTAAGCCCAAGGTTTTTGGAAAGACTAAAAGCAGTGCTGTCTGGTTTGCGCATGAACAGTAATGATCTGTCGAGCGACTTCTCAAAACTGAGAGTGTAAGAAAAGTTACCAGATTGCGGTTGTGCGTCTTTTTGTTTAACCTCTTTGATATTTGTCTGGTAGCGATATTGAACCTCTTTGCTTTGTGGGTTTATCGCCGGCCAGCCCTCTTTCCATTCCACCGGAGCGATAAATGTTTCTCTTCCCGTATTGTAGTAATCTCCTTCATATGGTCTTACAGCCAGAAATATAGCGTACGTATTGCCATCGGGACCTGTAACAAACTGTGCATGGCCGGTAGAAGTGATAGGATCTTTCCTGTCAGCAGGCAAATCTCTCTGGGTAAGTATGGGATTGTTTTCATAGGGAACATAGGGCCCGGAAACTGATCTGCTTCGAAACACTACCTCTGAATGATTTACCGAAGTGCCTCCTTCAGCCGCATACAAATAATACCAGTCGTTTTTTTTCAGGATATGTGGCCCTTCAATCCAGACTGGTTTTTTAGTAAGGTCCACACCACCGTTTACTAATTGTTTCTCTTCACCGGTTACTTTCAAATTAACCGGATCAAATTCAAACATCCGGATCGTTCTGTGTCCTGAGTAGAGTGGTTTGTTATCAGGTGCATCGCTGTTGTAAATGATATATGCTTTGCCATTGTCGTCGAAGAATAAAGATGGATCTATACCGCGTACCTGCGGGAGCTTTACAGGATTGCTCCAGGGTCCTGCAGGATTTTTTGCGGTAACCACGAAATTACCATCATGGTCAATATCTGTACAGGTAACATAAAAAGTTTTATCATGATAACTGATCGCCGGCGCAAACAAACCCCTTGTCATGCGTTCGCCCATAAAATCAAGTTGTGAAGTCCGGTCGATCACATTACCGATCTGTTTCCAGTTTTTTAAATCCTTACTATGAAACACCGGGATACCAGGAAAATAAGAGAAGGTAGAATTGATAAGATAATAATCACTGCCTGCCTGAACAATGCTTGGATCCGGATAAAACCCGCTCAAAATAGGATTCACGAAAGTAACAGTCTGTGAAATGGATTTTTTGTTACACAGCAAACATACTGCAAGCAGGAGAGTTGCTGCCTTGGCATATAATTTCATTGGTATATTTTGACTTTAATTTACAACAGATTTATTTAACAGGATCAACACCTTCTGTTGTCTGGATGATCTTCCGGATAGTACCATCGGAATTATAATACATATAATCTATACAGATCGAACGCCGGTAGCTGCCACCTGTTGGCAACATGCCATTGTGATAAAAGAAATAGGATTTGCCTTTGTAGTCAAGGATACCTGGATGCGTGGTAAAACTATTGGGTACATTCTCCTGGATGATGCCCTGGTAATTCCACGGGCCGGCAGGATTTGTGGCTGTACAATACTCAATCATTTCAGGTTTGGTACCGGCGCTTGCGTAAACAAGGTAATACAATCCATTGCGTTTGTAAACCCATGGCCCTTCTATATAATGAAGTGGCTTGAAAGTGGTGATCGGGCCATCTGTTTCAATCATATTTTCTTTCAGCTTCACCCATTTGCAACTGCCATTGCCCCAGAAAAGATAAGCCTGTTTATCATCATCAATAAAGACAGTCGGATCAATATCATCCCATGAATGTTTCATGTCGGTAGTCATTTCATTGATCACGAGCGCTTTTCCGATCGCGTCTTTGAAAGGGCCCGTGGGCCGGTCTGAAACAGCAACACCAATGGCAGCACCACCGTTACTGATACTGTCTTTTTTATGAAATGTAGAAACAAACCAGTAGAATTTCCCATTTCGTTCAATGCACTGCGCGGCATAGGCATCCCCGGTTGCCCACGAAAAAGTATGCGGCGAAAGAAGCATTCCGTGGTCTTTCCAGTTTACCATATCGGTAGATGAAAATACATGCCAGTCGGGCATTTTATAGTTCGTTGCGGTAACAGATGCCGTATCATGTCCTGTGTACAGGAACACAGTATCATGATAAACGATCGGCGCAGGATCTGCTGTAAATATTGTTTTGATGATAGGGTTTTGAGCTGATACTTTACCCATGGCGATCAGGCCGAGAGATAAGGTCACCAGTATTTTTTTACATTTCATCTGGAAAGGATTTTATAATTATCGCAATGGGTTGTGGTAGATAACTAGGCTACTGTATTTACAAGCGTCCCGATGCCATCAATTTCTATACAGATCTCATCGCCTTGCTGTAACGTGAAATCATTATCAGGTACAATTCCGGTACCAGTCATGATCAAACATCCATGAGGAAACGAACATTCCCTGTATACGAATGAAACCAGTTCTTTCAGGCTTCGTTTCATCTGACTGATGGCAATGCTTCCATTAAAAACAAAATTTTTGTTTCTTGAAATGCTCACATGAATATTTGTTCCCGGATCCAATGGCTGATCTGTTACAAATATGCACGGACCAACAGAAGCGCAGCCATCGTATGTTTTTGCCTGTGGCAGGTACAGGGGATTTTCTCCTTCAATACTTCTGCTGCTCATGTCGTTTCCGATGGTGTAGCCTACTATTTTGCCCGATGATGTAACAACTAATGTCAGTTCCGGTTCCGGAACATCCCAGGTACTGTCTTTGCGGATTCTCACTGTACAGTTGGGATGCGAAATCCGTTGCGCGGTAGATTTAAAAAAGACTTCCGGACGATCTGCATCATACACCCTGGCATAAAAATCTCCACCACCGGCATCCTTGCTTTCTTCCTGCCTGCCAACCATGCTCCGGTAATAGGTTACTCCACAGGCCCACAATTCCTGTTGTCCTACAGGCGCAAGCAGATCTGTAATTGGCAATGTATCTCTTGCGGGTATTGATTGGACAAGGTCCAACAATTTTTCATACAATTGATCATCATTGATAAATGAATCCCAGTTTCTGTTTACCACCAGATGATAGTGATTGTTGTGTTCTATAACAATAGCTTCTTTTGTTTTATAGAGTTTCATGAGGCACTTGATGATTTGATGATATTCTGATGGATATGTTTTTAATGTGAGTCCCTGGTAACCTTACTTCCTGAGTTACCCTGTAAAAAAAGCAGATCTGCTCCTTTGTCCGCGCCCATAACAGTATTGATATAAAGGTTGACATATCCTCTTGAAGCAGCGGGTTCAGGTGCGTTCCATTCGGCTTTTCTTTTCAGCAGTTCTTCCTCGTTTACATGTAAATGAAGCAGGCGTGCCTTAACATCGAGTTCGATTATATCTCCGTTGTGGACCAGTGCCAGGTTTCCGCCGATCGCGCTTTCAGGAGAAACATGCAGCACCGCCGTTCCGTAAGCCGTTCCGCTCATTCTCCCATCACTGATGCGTACCATATCCGTTATGCCTTTTTCCAGTATTTTTTTTGGCAGCGCCATATTGCCCACTTCGGGCATGCCCGGGTATCCGACAGGTCCCGCATATTTTAATACCATTACACAGTTCTCATCTATGTCCAGGTCAGGGTCATCGATCCTGGCGTGGTAATCCTCAATACTTTCAAAAACCACTGCGCGGCCTTTGTGTTTCATCAACCGGGGTGTAGCCGCCGAAGGTTTTATAACCGCCCCGTTTTCGGCGAGGTTACCCTTTACGATAACGCAACCGGCTTCCGCGATAAAAGGTTTGTCTAATGGTGCAATCACATCTATATTGTAACACTCATTGTTTCCACTCACATTTTCATGGTGGTTCTTTCCTGTTACTGTGATCACATTTTTATGAAGATGATCTTTCAGTTCGTTTAAAATAACGGGTAAGCCTCCTGCATAATAAAAATCTTCCATCAGGTATTTGCCGGAGGGCATGAGGTTGAGGAGTAAAGGCATACTGCTTCCTATCGTATCAAAATCATCAAGCTTCAGATCAACACCGATCCTGCCTGCAATGGCTAAGAGATGAATGATGAAATTGGAGGAACCGCCTATTGCCGCGTTTACCATAATGGCATTTTCAAAAGCTTCCCTCGTCAATACTTTATCGATCGTTAAATTTTCCTTCACCATCTGAACGATCCTTCTGCCACTTAACTGTGCCAGTACTTTTTTTCTTGAATCGGCAGCAGGTATAGCTGCTGCACCGCTTAAAGTGAGACCTAAAGATTCAACCATACACGCCATAGTGGAAGCGGTGCCCATGGTCATACAATGACCGATACTTCTGCTCATACAACTTTCTGCAAATTCGCATTCCTCCTGTGTCATTTTCCCGGTCTTCATGTCTTCGTCAAATTTCCACACATGCGTACCGCTCCCGATGGTCTGGCCCTTATACCTGCCGTTAAGCATTGGCCCGCCCGGTACAACCAAAGTGGGTAAGCCAACACTTGCGGCGCCCATTACAGTAGAAGGTGTTGTTTTGTCGCAACCTGTCAGTAACACCACACCATCCATCGGATTGCCGCGGATACTTTCTTCTGCATCCATGCTGGCGAGGTTACGAAACAGCATCGCTGTTGGTTTTAATAAAGTCTCCCCCAAACTCATGATGGGAAACTCTAACGGAAATCCGCCTGCTTCGAGCACGCCACGTTTTACGCTCTCTGCTATATCTCTTAAATGTGCATTGCAGGGGGTGAGTTCGCTGAATGTATTACAGATGCCGATTACCGGCCTGCCGTCGAACATGTCTGTGGGCATGCCCTGGTTCTTCATCCAACTGCGGTAAAGAATGCCGTCTTTATCTTTACGTCTAAACCAATCATGGCTTCTTAATTTACCTTCCATAATTTTCTTTTTTTGTGTTTTGTATTCTTTATGTTTTCAACGCACTGTTTGGCAGGCAAAAAAAACCTTATGTAGATACATAAGGTCATAGGGGTTATGAAACGTTGCTATATGAAACCAAATACGTTGCCATACCCTATACTTGCCGTGCCAAAAAACAATATTCCCATAGTGGTCATCTTTCAGGATATAATCCTATTTATCCCAGAACACACGTTGTGTTATACCATCGCCGCCCATGCTTGTGGCAGCAGCAGCATAGTTGGCGGCGTTTGAGGCTTTCTCAGCATCAGGATAAGACATGCGTCTTACAAAGCCGCCGCCTGCGACTAAGTCATTGTTGTACGTATTACGCAACAATACCGGGAACCCGCTTCTTCTCCAGTTAGCAAACCCTTCGGCGCCGTTTGTTATTGAGCATATCCAGTATTGGGTATTAATAAGTTTAAGCGCATCAGTACTATTGTAAGCAACTGCAGAACCAAGCAGGAAGTTGTCTTTTTCTGTGGTTGATACGGCGGGGCTAAATGTGCCGGGAAATAAACTCCAGTCATCCATAGCAGCTCTCACGCCGGCTTCATAGTATTGTTGAGCTGTTGTGCTACTTGTAATCCACCCCCTGAATTTAGCTTCTGCTAATAATAATTGGGTTTGCGCATTAGTAATAAAAAGAGCAGGGGCAACAGTACTGATCATTACGTTGTAATTAAGCTGCGTGTAGTTTAATCCGCCGCCTTTAGCTCCTCTGGTACCCGGAGCGGTTAAAAAGGTTACAGCGTCATATCCCACCGGAAATCCATATTGGTTAGCTCTTGTGGTATCAGGTGTGGTGCTAATTGTTGTAGGATTGGCATAGCTGGCCCCGATATACTTCAACCTGGGGTCAAAAGTGCTTTTTAACTGGTTAACAAACGGCTCAGCTAAATAATAAAAATAGGGACTGATGTTCCGCTGCAGGTTAGAAAAACCGTTGGGAACTGTACCATTATATTGTTTTACAACAACATTATCGCTGTTTGAAAGCATAACACCACCTGTAAATGCCTCCTGTGCAATACTTGCTGCTTTTGTCGCATCAATTTTTGAGTAGCGCATACCTAAGCGCAGCAGTAAAGAGTACCCGATTTTTTTCCACTGAGCCACCTGTGCGGTTACTGTACCGGATGCACCACCAAAAAATAAATCACTGCTTACATATTCATTTGAAGCAGACAAAGCAGCCGTAGCCGTTTTAAGCTCAGAATAAAGGTCGGCATAGATATCGGCCATTTTATCATACTTTGGAGAGGTGATAGATTCCAGGTATGCTTTTCCTGCTTCGCTGTAAGGCACATCCCCGTATGTATCAACGATGGTCATAAACGCAAACGCTTTCCATATCCGTGCCATATTATAAAGGTTTTTGGAAGTTGGTTTGTCTTTAACCACACTGATGATCTGTACCAAAGGTTTGATAACACCGGTGTAAGCACCCCAACGATCGTTGCTATAACCATCTATGTCCAGATTAAATTGAAACCCCGCTGTAGCGCCTGCGTTGTAAGCATTTATATATTGTTGTACTATGGTTTGTTCTCCATCCCAACTGCCAATATTCATATTCCGCTCTGCTCCGGAAAATAACAATCCCGGGTCAATTGATGTAATTGCGTAAGGGTCCGTGTTTTTTTCTTCAAATCCTTTTGTACAGCTTGCAAGGCAAATCGTTAATGCAAGAAGGAGTTTAAGATGACTGATTTTGTTCATAATATTTTATTTTAGAATTTCACATTTAAGTTAAGACCGAAAGTGCGGGTCGTTGGTTCAGTATGTTGCTCATACCCCAAACGGCTGTCGCCTGATGAAGCGAATGCTTCAGGATCAACGGTAGGTATCTTTTTCATCAGTAGTGCTGCATTCCTGCAATAAGCAGATAGCGTCAGCCCTTTCACAAACTTTACTTTACTACTCATAAAACGGGTTAGGTCATAAGTAAGTGTGATATTTCTTAACTTGATAAAGTCGCTGCTGAAAACAAACGGATCTCCTATATTCTGAGAACGATAGTTGGCATAAAATGTTTGCGGAGCAACTGATATTGTATTCTGAGCTCCACTCGGCAGCACGCCATCGAAAATAACGCCACTGCGACCTACTAAAGAATTTTGGCCTATACCTGATCTTAAACCGTTTATTGCCGTTGATGAAAACACTTTGCCACCAAATTTACCATCAACCTGAATTAATAAACTCAATGACTTATAAGTAAATGTATTTGTTACCCCACCGGTCCATTTGTAGTTTGCACTACCATAGTAAACCAAAGCTTTTGAAGGCAGAAGGTTTCCCGAGCTATTTAACATTATTTGTCCCTTATCATTGCGCAGATAAGTGTAGTCTGCCAACTGGTTCATCTCCATGCCAACCTCGTACATTAAATAACCTATAAACTCGTTCCCTGTGCCATTAAAAAAAGTTACTTGCTGGGTGGTTTGCCCTGGATTTAGCGCCAATACTTTTGAAGTATTATAGGCGGTATTTGCCGATATATTCCAGCTAAAGTTTCGCGTTTTGATAGGTGTTCCGTCAACCGCAATTTCTACACCTTTGTTTTGCAACTTTGCGATGTTGATATTCTGTCCGGTATAACCCGATGAGGCTGATAAATTAATCGGTAAAATCTGATCATCGGTCCTCTTATCGTAAAAGGAGATATCGAAATTCAAACGACTCTGTAAGGTCCTTATTTCCAAACCTATTTCTTTTTCGCTAACAGTGTAAGGTTTAATGTATGGGTTTGGATTGTTTCCATTAGCAATATTTGCGATCGAATAGCCGCCGAAAAGCTGTGACTCGATTGAGTAGCCAAGCTGTCCGCTAAAGGGACTAACACCATTTACGTTACCTACTTTTGCATAACTCATTCTTAATTTACCATAATTCAACCATTTAGCATTGGGCAGCAATTCAGAAAAAATGAAACTGGCACTTGCAGATGGATAGTTAAAAGAATTTTTCGGATTAGAAACTATTGAACTTGGTGGCGTAAGCACAGAAAAATAGTCACTGCGATCAGTGATATTCAGGTAAAGAAAATTTTTATAACTGAAATCTGCAAAAGCATATAAAGAGTTTACCTGCGATTTGTTAATGCTGTAATTCTGGGTTTTGGTAATACCGTTTGATATGCTATAAACGTTTCTAACTACAAAGTCTGTCACATTTTGGCTTGAAAAGTTATTGTCAACTGTGTACATATTGCCACCTACGCTTGCGTCTATTGAAAAATTGCCGATTTTTCGGTTAGCGCCCAACAGAAAGTCGGTATTCAACTGTTTGTTGTAACCTGTGGAAACACCGTAACTACCTGCCCATCCACCGGTGGCACTGTTGATTGGTGCGTTAGGTGCATAGTTACTTGGATTATTATTTTCATTATTATTGTATCCGAAGTCCGCATTTACACGGCCCTGCAGATACAACCATTTAGTGAATTCATACCTAAGGGAAACTGTACCTAACAAACGATCCCTTTTGGTTCTATCGAACATTTTCCCGATAAGATAATAGGGGTTAGTCAAAAGGTTATTAAAGGGGTTGGTTGATAATATGGATCCGTCAGGATTTTCAACACTCGTTTTCAACGTCGAAATGGCAACCGTTAATGGAATGCGGTTAAGAAAGCTGGAAAATCCGATACCCTGTGCGCCAACCAGCGGAGGATTAATATTTTCCTCGTGGGTATAGTTAATATTCGTCTGAAGTGTCAGCTTATCGGTAACCTTACTGTTAAGTCCTAAGTTAAAAATCTTTTTACCATAGCTATTACCAGGGGAAATACCCTTAGTATCCTGGTTTGAAAAAGATACGCGGTAGCTTGTTGTGGCGTTACCGCCGGAAAGCGCTAACGTATTTGTGAACGCAGTACCGGTGTTATAAAATTGTTTGGTGCGGTTTAAATCCGGAGCGTAAGGCCTTAAAACACCATCATACTGTACAGTCGGAACGTTATCATATTTTTCGCCCCATGCAAGATTACCAAATGATTGGGCCTGAGCCTGTGTGGCAGGGCGTACGCCATTAGAGCCGGTACCATATTCGGTTTGGTAATCTGAATAATCTAATGCCTGGGCAGCAGCAAAACTTGAAGTATATTCCACGCCAAATTTAGAATTCTTAGCGCCACTTTTAGTAGTGATAATAATGGCGCCATTGGAAGCTCTTGAGCCGTAAAGCGCCGCTGCTGTTGCACCTTTCAGCATGGTCATTGACTCAATATCATCCGCATTTATCTGTTGCAGATTATCGCCCTGATCTACAGCAGGCGTACCGCCCTCGGCACTACGGGCACCCTGATCCATTGGCAGACCGTTAATAACAATTAAAGGGGAGTTGATTTGACCATTAAAACCAGACTGGCCACGGAAACGAATCCGGTTACTTGCACCCGCACCCGCCGCTGGAGGAGCAATTTCCAAACCGGCTATTTTACCTTCTAAAGAGGTCATAACGTTGGTAGTGCGGTTCTGGGCGATTTCATCAACTTTTACAATAGAAGCCGAATAACCCAATTTTCTTGCGTCGCGTTTGATACCAAGGGCAGTTACGATCACAGCCTCCAGGTTTTTGGCGTCTTCCCTAACCATACTAACCGAAACGTTGTTTTTACCTGCTACCGGAACTTCAATAGTGGTAAATCCAATAAAGCTGATAATGAGAACATCTTTTGCGCCGGCATTAATGCTGAAACTGCCGGAGGAATTAGTAGTGGTAACTTTGGTTGTACCTTTTACATGTACACTGGCACCACTGAGCGGCGTTTTTTCTGCATCCAGCACGGTACCGCTAATGTTTGTTTGTGCATTTGCGGTTGTAAAAATCGCAAAGAGCAGACATGTGAACAAAAACCTGAGTAGACCCAACTTTAAGGCGGGTAGGTAATTTTCCTTCATAAAGCAAGCGTTTTGATTTGGTAATATAATATCAGGAGTGGACGAACAGGTATCCTGGTTTTAACAATCTAAGTTGAAAGTATAGATAGTTTTTATTGCAGACTTCCAAAAAAAAACTATGTTGGATATTGTAAGTATGCGTCACTTAATTTTTGTTACTTTATTAAGTTGGATTATCAACGATTGCTTAAGTGAGTATCACGCATATTGCACTGATTTACTTATGATATAGCATCCATTATTTTTTTGGTTGCGTACCTGGTGGCACTATGTATTGACGTATATTATTTTGGATTTGAAAGTTGGCTTCACATCAATTGAACTCAATTTTTCTATCTGTAAGAGGTTTCAGTATCGATGTTTTTTTCAATTGACGACTATTCTAAAAAAACAACTGCATCATTATGAAACTCCTCCTCACATCTTTTTTTTGTATAGTAAGTTACCTGGCTATTGGGCAAATCACCAATCAGAATCTTCAACAGACTTTTTTAAGTAAAGACAGCATTAACTCCAGTCTGGATGGCTATACCCAGGTTTTTTATTATAATAAATCTACAGATAGTAAATCCAGGCCTTTGATAGTGCAGCTGCATTCATGGAGTTTCCCCGCCGATTCCCTAAAAACGATAGAACTTGATATAGTAGCAAGATCTAAAAATTATAATTATATATTCCCAAATTTTCGTGGTGTGAACAATCATCCAAAAGCGTGTTGCAGTGAATATGTAATTATGGATATAGACGAATGTATTGACTGGGCATTAAAAAACATGAACGTAGACAAAAATAAAATTTACATAATTGGTTATAGCGGCGGGGGATATGCCACGTTAGCCATGTACATGAAATCCCGCCATAAAATTAAAGCGTTTTCTGCGTGGGCTTCTATATCCGACCTGGGTGCCTGGTATGGAGAATCAGTGGAAAGGAAAAATAAATATGCCCGGGAAATTATTAGGTGTACCGGAGCTGGCAATATTTTTGATTCGCTAAAAGCAAAAGAACGTTCTCCGCTTGTTTGGAGAACCCTGGTTAATAAGCGAAAGAAAAGCATTTTGCAAATATTCGCTGGTATTCATGATGGACATTACAATGGTGTTGTTCCCATTTCACAATCTATCAGCTTTTATAATAAGGTAATCTTTGATTATAAAGAAAAAGATATTTCAAAATATGTAAGCATACAAGATGAGAAAACAATGCTTGATACACAAACATTTCCCGTATCGGATACATCAAAACGAATTGCGGGTAAATTGATCTACTATCAAAGGTCATCCAAAAATGTTGCACTTACTATTTTTGAAGGGGGGCATGATATGTTGAGCAGGCAGGCATTAGAATACATAGAACAGAAAAACCAATAAAACGTATGGCATTTCAAAGGCTAAGTTAGTACGAGGCATAATAGCGGAAAGCTTGCAATATAATTTGAGGGAGTATAAATTCAGTAACACATAAGTATGGAAAAGAACATCCCTATAAACGAATGAAACCAATTAATTCTGCGTGCGTACACGCTATGCGACGGGTTTAGGCGCGGTTCAATTCGGCCTTCTTTTAAGGAGTTCTTCATCACTTACATGTAAGCGAAGCAGGCGGGCCTTAACATCGAGTTCGATCATATCTCCATTCTGTACCAACTCATCCTGCTGCGGTAAAGGATCCCGTCTTTATCTTTCCGCCCAAACCAATCATGGCTTCTTAATTTCCCTTCCATAACTTTCTTTTTTGTGTTCTATGTTCTTTATGTTTTCATTACACCGCTTGGCAGGCAAAAAAAACCTTATGTAGATACATAAGGTTAATAGGCTATGAAACGTTTGCTATATGAAACCAATTACGTTCCTACATCCTATACTTGCCGTGTTTATTTTTGTTGTTACCATAGTGTAGTGGCACAGCTTCAAACTCAATTTTATTTATCCCAGAATACCCTGGTCGTTAAATTATCAGTTCCCCCGATAGCCGTTACGGCCTTAAAATAATTCTCCTTATTATTTGAAGATTCATAGTCCGGATAAGTAAGCCTTCTTATAAATCCACCGTTAAGTTTGTTGTTATAAGTATTGGGGCTTAATGCAGGGAAAGCGAAATCATTTCTTCTCAGGTTGGCCCAGGCTTCGGTACTGTTTGTAATATTGACCAACCAATATTGTGTATTGATCAGTTTAAGCGCATTGGCTGAATTGTATGCTACTGCGGGATCAGTAAGGTAAGTTGTTTTGGCTGAAGCAGAAATAGCTGAACCTGTAGGATACAGCGCATATATATCCATATCTGCAGTTATTGCGCTTTCATAATATGTTTGGGCTACTGCATCACCACCCGGGATCCATCCTTTTTTTGCTGCCTCCGCAAGTAGTAAAGCAGTTTGTGCATAAGTCACCCAAAATGTCGGTGCCGTTAATGAGGCAACGCATTTCACATTGAGTTGTGAATAATTATATCCTGAACCTCTTGTACCTCTATTAGGTGCATTAGCAAGTGCATCACTTAGAACACCAACAGGAACGCCGAACTGGTTAGCAATGGTTAGATCAGGGTTAGGGTCGTTGAGCGGAGAACCCGGGTCTGCAAATTTTGCTACGATAAATCCACTGCGCGGATCATTGGTTGTTTTTAACTGATTTACCAAAGGCGCCGCTGCATAATAGAAACGGGGATTATTATTTACTAACCCATTGTTGGTTCCATTCGTGTACAACGTTCCATCGTATTTCACATAAACATTATCGGCATTGGATGTCATAACTCCTCCATTAAACGCATCTAATGCAAGTGCCTGTGCTTTTGTTGGATTTAGTTTGGAATAACGCATTCCCAATCTGAGCAATAAAGAATTGCCGAGCTTTTTCCATTTTGCTACCTGTGGTGCAACAGTGGTAATGGGGACCGCTGCATTTTTTCCATAAAAAAGGTCAGCAGAAACATAATCGCCTGTGGGACTAAGCGCCGCTATCGCTTCTTTGAGTTCTTTTTCAAGGTCTGCATAGATGGCGGCATCATCGTCATATTTTGGATAAAAACTGCCATCAGTGTATGCTTTTCCTGCATCGAAATAAGGGATGTCTCCATATTCATCAGCGAGGCTCATAAATGCTTCCGCTTTCCATATACGGATCATGCTGATCAGGTTAACCGAGGTAGTACTGCCTTTCAGAAGATACAAGGCCTGGGTCATATTTTTGATCGTTGTTGGATAGGCGGCTTCCCAACCAATATTATTAAAATTATCAATGTCCGCATTAAAATTCGGACCCTCTGTTGCTCCGGAATTAAATGGATTTACAAACTGTTGGGCGATAGTGGCTTCTGTTTCCCAGTTGTGTACATAGGTACGTTGGGCACCGGCAAAAAGAAGCGCCGGATCTATCGTTGTTAGCGCATAGGGATCGGTGTTTATTTTCACAAAATCCTTTGTGCATCCTGCGAAGAGGAATAGGTTGCTTAAAACGATCAGCCTGATTATTATTTTAGTCATAAAATTAGAATTTGACGTTTAAACTTAAATTGTAACTGCGTGTTGTTGGCAAAGACGTATTCTCATAACCGGCCCTGATGTCCCCGGAAGACTGTATAGCTTCGGGATCAAGACCCGGAAGATCTTTATGAAGAATGGCTACGTTGCGAACAGATGCTGATAAACTAAGCGCTTTTACGAATTTCAGGTAGGATGTCTTTTTTAGAAGACTTGTGAAATTATAAGTGAAAGAGATGTTTCTCAGCTTAACGAAGTCTGATTTAAAGATAAAAGGATCTCCGATCTGAAGATTTCTATAATCCGCGTAAAATCCCTGCAGGTCTGTAACCGCAACAGTATTCGCGGCACCGGTACCCTGGTTAAGTGCCGGAAATACAACGCCGTTCTCTCCATCCCTGCGACCAACCAATGAAGCCTTAGACAATCCTTGTCTGAGCGTGTTCAAAGCTGTAGACGATAATACTGTTCCTCCAAACTTGTAGTCGATGAAGATTCCAACGGTCAGGTTTTTATAGGTAAAATTGTTTGTCCATCCACCAACAAATTTCGGAATGGCACTGCCTACCGGTTTGTAATCAGGTGTGGCCAGTAAACGACCGGTGGAGCTAACCAATATATTATCCTTGGCATCTCTTAAATAAGTTCTTGTATATAACTGGTTCATTGGCAAACCTACTGTGTAGTGTATTTGTCCGAGGAACTCGTTACCTGTTCCGTTAAAATACAATAACAGGAAATCATTTACACCTGGTGAGATCGCGAGAACTTTAGTAGCGAGATATGAATTGTTCCATGAACTTGTCCAGAGGAAATTTGTTTTTTTAACCGGTACAACTTCGAGCATGGTTTCTATACCACTATTCTTTAGTGAGGCAAGGTTTGCCTTTGAACCGTTGTATCCTGAGGTGTTTGAAAGGGTTACAGGTAATACCTGGTCTGTTGTAATTTTTTCAAATGCCGAGATATCAATGTTAACCCTGTTGTTAAACATTCTCAATTCCAAACCGATCTCTTTTTCTTCTGCCTTAAATGGTGTTAATAATGCGTTTGGTGCGTTATTTCCGGCAACTGTTGCAACAGGCTGGCCATTAAAATTATTGGCACTGATACTGTAATTGAGCAAGCCTTCATAAGTGTCAACACCATTTGCACTACCTGTTCTTGCATAGGCAACTCTTAACTTACCAAAGTTTAGCCATTTTTTACCTGGCAATAACTCAGAAAATACAAAGCTACCAGACACGGAAGGGTAAAATACTTTGTTGGTGCTGGGTCCGTAAACAGAGAACCAGTCTTCTCTGCCTGTAACGTTTATGAACAACATACGATCATATCCAAACTCTGCCAGACCATATAGCGAATTAACTCGTCTTAACCCGTAATTATAACTTTGGGTTTTAAGATTTCCGTTCCCGATCGAATAAAGATCTTTTACAATAAAATTGCTTGAACCCTGGTTCAGACTTTGGCCCTGGCTTGTATAACTGTTTCCTCCAAAACTTGCATCAACAGAAAATTTGCCAAATTCTTTATTGGCACCAACCAGGAAATCTGCATTTATTTCTGTTCCTTTTCCTTCAGATACGTTGTAGGTTCCTTTATAAGTTCCATCCGCATTTGTTGCCAGGCTCGTAGCTATACCATAAGGCACTTTAGACTCATTACTTGTGATGGAAAAGTTGTAGTTATACCTGCCCTGTAAAAAAAGCCATTTTGTGAGATCATATCTTAAGTTCACAGTACCAAGAATACGGTCCCTTGTCGTCTCCCAGTTTTGTCCAGCCATGTTTGCATAGTAGGGATTTAATGCTGTGGTCTGAAATCCGGAAGTTTGCAATTCCGTACCGTTAGCAGGATTTACCGCACTGTTTTTGAATGCGGATGAGGGCGTAGATATAGCAAGTCTGGTGAAAAAATTCACCGAGCCTGCACCTTGTGTTCCTACCTGGGGCGGGTTGCTTTGTACTTCATTTGCCCAGTTGATGTTAATGCCTAGTTTTAATTTATCCGTAATATTCTGGTTAAGCCCTACATTAACGATCTTCTTTTTATACTCATCTCTTGGTTCTATACCTTTCGCATCCGATTGTGAAAAAGAAACCCTGAAGTTGCCATTAGCTCCACCACCAGACATCGCAACAGTATTGGTAAAATTTGATCCTGTTTGCAGGTAATCAAAAAGCCTGTTTTCATAAGCTGAATAGGGTTGCAATGTGCCATCAAAAATGGGAGTGGGTACACCGTCAAGTTTTGCCCCCCAGCCAAACTGTCCATTACTTTGCGCACTGCCTTGTGAAGTTGGTCTAAGGCCAGCAGTTCCAAGTCCATAAACAGTTTGGAACTGATCCATATAATTCAATGCTTTCTGCGTTGTATAACTTGAAGTGAATTCAACACCGAGCCCGGCATTTTTTGCACCTGTTTTTGTTGTGATCAGTATGGCGCCCGCAGCAGCTCTTGAACCATATAAAGCTGATGCAGTGGAACCTTTTAATATGGTCATGCTTTCAACATCATCTGGATTAATAACCTGCAGGTTGTCACCCTGGTCACGTTGTTGCCCTGCACCTTCTGCATTACGTACACCCTGATCCAGTGGAAGACCATTAATAACAAGTAACGGTGAATTGGTTGATCCCGCAAAACCCACCTGTCCGCGAAGCCTAATTTGTGTACTTGCACCGGCACCTGCGGCTGGCGGCGTAATATTCAATCCAGCCACTCTTCCTTCGAGTGATTCTCCAATATTGGTGGTTCGGTTAGTTACAAGCTCATCTGTTTTAACAGATGTGGCAGCATATCCTAATTTCCTTGCCTGGCGCTTGATACCAAGTGCAGTTACGACAACAGCTTCGAGGTCTTTAGCGTCTTCCCTAACCATACTAACAGAAACATTGTTCCTACCTGCTACCGGAACTTCGATAGTGGTAAATCCAATAAAGCTTACAATGAGAACGTCCTTTGCACCGGCGTTAATACTGAAGCTGCCGGAGGAACTGGTAGTAGTAACTTTAGTTGTACCTTTTACATGTACACTGGCGCCGCGGAGTGGCATTTTTTCTGCATCCAGCACGGTGCCGTTAATCGTTGTTTGTGCATTTGCGGTTGTGAAAAATGCAAAGAGCAGGCATGTGAACAGGAACCTGATTAAACCCGGCTTTGAGGCAGGTAGACAATTTTCCTTCATAAGGCAAGCGTTTTGATTTGGTAAAATAATGCCAGGAACGGGCGAACATACGTTCCTGGGTTAAGCAATCTAAGTTCAAAGTATAGATAGTTTTTTTTGCAGACTTCCAAAAAAAAACGTTGTTGGATTTTGTAAGTAGGCTTCGCCGAATTTTTGTTACTTTATTAGGCAGGATTTATCAACGATTGCGAAAACAGGTACCCTGCATACTGTACTGATTTGCTTATGAATCAATTTGTACTTTGCCAAAAAAGCGCCCCCGAGTTGTGGATGTTCCCTCATATCCTGGAAATCGGGGTAATGAAAAACAGCTCTATCCGCCTTAATGGTTTTCCTGCACGTACAGACAACAGTTTAAAAATCTATTACATCCTGGATGGAAAATTTGAATGGAGTGTAAATAAAGTACCGCATGTTTTATACCCGGGAGATATGTTACTGGTATTGCCAGGTGCATCGCTAAGTAATGTGAACGATGTTCTGGAGATCGGCACCTTCGCGTGGATACACATTGAGATAAGCAGAAATAAAAACGGCAAAATACAAACAGGTTCCTGGAGTAAATTATCAGATGAAGAGAATGATGCGATTGGCAGCATCTTGGAGAGAGACTATTCCCCTGCATTTCAAAATTTCCAGGAAGCGGGTACTGTTTTCAAAGATATACAGGCAGAATTGTTTAACCAGGAAATAGGTTTCTGTGCGAAGGTTAATCATTTACTGGATGAACTTTTTATTTTAATGGCAAGACAATTCACCCGGATCTCTAACCCCGGCCGTGATTTCCCAAAAACGTTTATGCTGCTGGAAGAGGAATTACGCAGGAACCTTTCTCACCAGTGGACAGTAGAGGAGATGGCAAGAAAAGTAGGGTTGGGTTCCACACTCTTTAATGAAAAAGTAAAAAGTTTTTCCGGGTTCTCTCCGCTGAATTACCTGATCAATATCAGGATCTCGGAGGCGATCAAATTATTAAAAAAACCCGAGATCAGTTTAACCGATATCGCGTACGATACAGGTTTTTATTCATCACAACATTTTTCCACCACTTTTAAAAAACTGACCGGCTACTCACCCAGCCAGTTCAGGAAAAATCATTTACGAACCAAATAAATATATCAGCATGGAATCTGTAATTACTATTGAGCTTGGTACTAACGCGGTAAGAGTCTATGCGTTTGATATTAATGGCAATATCATAGGATCACTTCAGGGGTACTACCCAACTTTTCACAGCCAGCCAGGTTATAGCGAACAGGATCCCGACCAGATTTTTATTACGATGCTGTATGTACTTAAAAACCTGCTCAATGAAGTACTTCATCCAAAAAAAATAAAGGTCGCATGCATCTGTTTCAGTTCTTCGATGCATAGTGTACTTGCCGTGGATAAAAGAGGTAACCCGATCGGCAACGTGATCACATGGGCCGATTGCAGGGCAGATAAAGAAGCCGGTGAATTGAGAAGTTCCCCGCTCGGAAAGAAAATTTACAATGCAACAGGCACACCATTGCATCCTATGTCGCCACTTGCAAAAATTGCCTGGATGAAGAATAATGAAAAAGAAAAATTCAAAGCAACCAGTAAATTCCTTCCTTTAAAAACTTATATACTTCAGCAGCTGACCGGTGAATATATGGTTGATTACAGCATTGCTTCTGCAACCGGACTATTAAATATTCATAAAATTAAATGGGAGCCCGATTCACTGAAATTCGCGGGCATTACGCCAGGTATGTTACCGGATGTTGTACCTGTGTTTACCCGCGCAGGCAAATTGAGTAAAGCGTACCAGACATCTTTAGGACTTTCTGCAGGCACCAAAATACTGGTGGGGTCAAGCGATGGTTGCATGGCAACACTGGGTGATGGTGTGAACGGCGAGGGGATGGCTACCATAACCATAGAAGACAGTGGGGCTGTAAGAGTGATGGGAAATAAAGTGCTCCAGGATGAAAAGCAGCGCTTCTTCAATTATCTGCTTACCGAAAACCGGTATGTATCCGGCGGCCCTACTAATAATGGGGGTAATATTTTTGAATGGTTCACCCGCCAGTTTGGTGACTTTAAAAATCCTTTTGATATACAGCATAGTATGGTTGAACTGATCAACCAGGCTTCATCCGTTTCAGCCGGATCCGATGGGTTGATCTTCTTACCATATCTGTTGGGTGAAAGGGCTCCTATCTGGAATGCCAATGCAAGAGGTGTTTATTTCGGTATAAATATCAAACATGAAAAAGCCCATTTTGTAAGAGCAACCATCGAAGGCATTCTCTATGAAATATACAGTATCGGTAAAACACTCCAGGAACATAGAAATATAAATAGCCTATCTATCAATGGCAGTTTTGGCACATTGCCTTTTGTAACACAAATGGTAGCGGATATGTATAATAAACCTGTTCGCTTACGACAAAACTATCATAGTGTCAGTTATGGATCCTACCTGTTGAGTGCAACAGAAATGGGGATGTACAAATCGCTCGATGAAGCTGCACGAACTGTTGTATTAACCGAACTGGCTATACCGGATACAAAAAATCATAAAACATACCAGCAGTTCCATAAACTCCTGGAGCGGTTGAGTACCAAACTGGCAAGTGAGTTTGCTGATATTGCTGCGCTTCAGCATGTATAGATAAATCAGACACGGTTTTTAATGACACACCACCAATCGTAAATTATGCGTTCTGCCAAAAGCACATTTTTTAAAAGTTGTTATACGGCATCGGCCCTGTTTTTTATCACATGGCTAACCACCTGTTTTCTGAAGATGGATGCCGGGACCGGGTGGTTGCTTGCTTTGTCTTTTGTTTGCCTGGCCATTGCGCTGAGAGGTAGTATTAAATTGAAAGGCTATTGGTACAGCATTGCCATACTTGGTGTGGCTACAGTGGCCATGTACTATCCTTATTTGTTTAGAACGGTTGGTAGTAAAGATGCTTCTTTTTTTATTCCTTTCATGCTACAGATCATTATGTTCGGGATGGGCACTGAATTGAGCATTAAAGATTTTGCACAGGTGATGAAGATGCCGAAAGGAGTAATTGTTGGTATTATTTGCCATTATACCATTATGCCGCTGGTGGGTTTTACAGTGGCTCATCTTTTTAATTTTCCCGGTGAAATTGCAGCAGGAATTATTTTGATTGGCTGCTGCCCGAGCGGACTCGCATCAAATGTAATGTGTTATCTCGCAAAGGCCAACCTTGCCTTATCAGTTTCTGTAACTACTGTCTCTACGCTGCTCGCACCGGTATTAACTCCCTTGTTAATGAAATTGCTTGGTGGAAGTTATGTCAACGTTGATTTTTGGAAAATGTTTTGGGACATCACAAATATTGTCATACTGCCTATTGCCGCCGGGCTTGTTTTTCATTACCTGGTCCGGGGAAAATTAAAATGGCTCGATAAAGCAATGCCGGTTTTTTCGATGATAGGTATTGCACTGGTGTTGCTGGTGATCACTGCGGCGGGACGAGATAATTTATTAAAGGTGGGAGGATTGCTGATCATCGCAACATTTCTTCATAATACCACCGGTTATTTTCTTGGGTATTGGTCGGCCCGTTTGTTGAAGTTTCCCGAGAAGGATTGCCGTACGATCGCTTTGGAAGTTGGGATGCAGAATGCAGGCCTGGCATCTGCATTGGCAAAGGCAATGGGAAAAATTGCCACTGTCGGATTAGCGTCTGTCATATTCGGAACCATGATGAATGTGAGTGGATCTTTTCTGGCAAACTGGTGGCATAACCAGGATCCTCGTGATGTTGAAGACAAGAAACACGATTAATGATTAAAAATAAAAAAGATATATGAAAAAAGTTAAAACCGGATTCCTGCTTGTTGTGGTCCTTGCAATAATGCAGCCCGCAAAAAGCCAACAGGTGCAGATCAGCAAAGAACAACTGGTTGCCTTAACAGCTGAATGGAAAGGAGAAAGGTTTCCCGATGGAAGACCAAAAGTGCCGGATGATATTATCCGCAGAATGAAATCTGTAAGCGTGGAAGAAGCATGGGCAACCATGAAGAATGCCGGTTATGCATACCAGATAGCAGAAGACTGGCAAACCATAAACCCTGACAGCGTTTTAGTAGGTCGTGCAGTAACTGCAACATTTATGCCTGGTAGGCCTGATGTATGGAAGGCTATTGATTCGCTGGGAAAAATACAGGGAAGAAGGGCCCAAAATGTTTGGGCCGTTGAAATGCTTGTTAAAGGTGATGTATACGTTGCTGATCAATTTGGTGCGAAACGAAACGGACCAACTATCGGCGATAATGTTGGGAATGCCATCTATGCAAGAACAGGAAACGGAATTGTATATGATGGTGCAATAAGAGACTTAGAAGGACTTAAGGAAATAGGAGCATTCACATCTTTCTATACCAGTTATGATCCATCTTATCATAACCCTGGAGCAGGTCCGAACAGGGATCTGACAACAATGATCGTGGGCATTAACCAACCCACGCGTATCCGCACAGTTACCGTAATGCCCGGTGATGTTGTATTAGGAAAGTTGGGCGTTGTTGTTTTTGTACCGCCACATTTGGCAGAAAGAGTTGTAAAGACTTCTGAGATTGTTCGTTTACGTGACCAGTTCGGCCATCAACGTTTACGAGAAGGGAAATATACAGCGGGACAGATTGATACACGATGGTCAGATGAAATAGAAAAAGATTTTTCTAAATGGCTGAATGACCATATCAATGAACTACCTGTAGGGAAAGCGCAGATACAGGAATATTTAAAAGACCGCACCTGGTAGTCTTTTCTAAAATGGAGCACTTGAACGGAGAATAACCTTATCAAAACTTTGTTCATTTTTTAAGACTGTTTTATAAAATTAAAATCAATACAATGTCAAACTCAAGACGATCATTTATAACAAAAGCGGGAATAGCCGCTGCAATGTCGCCATTTGCTACATTATCAACTTCATTTGGTCAAGGACTGACAGAGGCTGTTGAGAAAACGCCTAAGTCATCAGTGCCTACTAATCTGCAGATCACTGATGTTAAATGTGCTTATGCAGGCGGTGGTTTATTTGTAAAAATTTATACCAACCAGGATATTACCGGTAGTGGAGAAGCAGTTGACGCTGTAGCAGGAAGCTATTATGTAGTTCAAAGAATTGGAAGGCAATTAAAAGGAAGAAGCCCGCTTAATCCAAACCGTATTTTTGAAGAACTTAGAAAAGGAAATTTTTTCGGTGGCGCGCAATCCGGAATGTTTGTCGCTGTCTTATCAGCCTTTGATGCAGCACTTTGGGACCTTTGCGGTAAAGCGCTTGGATTACCTGTTTACCAGTTACTGGGTGGTAAATTCCGCGATAAAGTAAGAGTGTATTGCGACACGCAACTATATACTGTGCGAAACCCGAAGCCGGATGAGTATGCAAAGGTCGCTTTAGAAGCAGTTGCCAAAGGCTATACAGCAGTCAAGTTTGATATCGATGAAGCAAATGATCCAAATAAATTTGATAGGTATAACTGGACTGCCAGTAATGCTGAGTTAGAAAGAATGTATGATTCCATCGCCGCTGTTCGTAAAGCCGTTGGGCCGCATATTGATATTTGTGTTGACATGCACGGAAGGTATGATGCAACAACCGGCAGGAGGGTAGCAAAAATGATGGAGCCATTAAACCTGATGTGGCTGGAAGAACCTGTGCCGGCCGACAATATTGATGTTTACAAAACCATTACACAGGAAACGAGTACACCAATTTGTGGTGGAGAGAATTTTTATCTTGGTTATGGATACACACGTTTATTATCGGAAGCCGCCGTTGATATCATCATGCCGGATCTTCAGAAATGCGGCGGGCTAGGAGAAGGACAACGTATCGCCAACCTCGCGAATTTATACTACACGCCTTTTTCTCCACACATGGTGGGTTCCTTCCTGGGAGCGATGGCTACAGCACATGTCTGCGCCTCGGTTCCAAATTTTCATATTCTTGAATGGCAATCGTTAAGTGATACTGAGGCTAAATGGAAGGACATTATTACCTATGATAAACCATTTATTGAAAAAGGGTTTCTCGTTCTTTCAGAGAAACCGGGCATCGGTGTTGAGATCAATGTAGAGGGGCTGAAAAAATATGCAACGCCGGGCATTCCCTTTTTTGAATAGTGCATTATAAGGGAAGTCGTTGTGCAACACTCGTAGTCTCATTTAAAATCAATAAGACAATAGGAAAAACAGTTCCTTCAGGAAGGTCTCAGGACCAATTTTCCTGAAGGAACTGTTTTTTCCTATTGTCTTATTAAGCAAATAGAATACAGAACGGTTTAGCTTTTCACCCTGGTCAATTTCGTTTCACCTCTTTCATTCTTAACCACAATTTCATTCTCACTCACAAGCTCAGCAGTGCTTGCGATCGTCATATCGTTTAAAGTAATACTAAAGGAAAATTTTTTACCATCAATTTTCCCTTTCTCCAATTTCGTTTCTCCAAATTGAGTTTTCCAGGTACCTGTCAATTCAGTTCCTTCAACTTTAAAAGTGTAGTTAACTTCAAAAGTTCCGTTAGGCGTTTCGCGCGAACCTTTCCATTTACCATCAATAGCGTTTTGTGCCATAGTGAACAGGCTTCCAAACAGAAGTGCAACAGTTAATAGATATTTCATTGTATGAAGTTTAGTTGATATCCAATTTATGAAATTAAGTTCATAATGTTTTTTTTTGGCGTGTTTAATTCCCTTGATGTTTCTCCTGAAAGGCCATGTATATGATATTGCTTTTACTATATCCATCGATCCATTATTGAGCCTTTAAATTCCATTTAGAATTATCGCTGCTAAAATCAAATTCCGCAAGTGTAGGTGTGCTGTCTCCGGAAGATACCAGCGCTAACTTCTTTCCTGAATTGGGAACTATCTTAGGCATTATCCTGTAACTGCCATCAGTTAATTGATCGATCCTCCATAACTGTTCGGGGGCGCCGGTAAATGCCGGCACTGTGATTACTTCTGCATCGGCAGTTGCAGCTAATGCCCGATCTGTTCCTGCAAGTACAATTTTATAATAAGGGCCGCCTAAATATCCTGTTGTATCAGGAGCATCTATGATCGTCCATTGTTGATGGGGGCGGGACATGTAGTCGCCTATTCTCAAATTAATATTACCCTTTGGCCAGCTTTTCATTACATCTGCTAATTGCTGGGCTGGAACGGGTTTTATGGGTTCATTGTTGGGCTGACCAAATCCCCGTAGCCCGCCTGCCATTCTTGTAAAATCAACTGCCAATTCTAATCCATATCCTCTTCTTACTGATTCAATTTCATAAGTGCCTTCTTTAAATTTTTCTCCAGCAACAGGCCAGCCATCTTTCCAGATCACCGGAAGTATGCCTAATACACTTCGACCACCCTGCTCTAGATCTGCTTCATAATGGATGGACATTTTTTCAACTCCTTTCTCAAGAATGATATGTCCAAAATGCCCGGGGCCAATTAATCCTCCGCGGGTAGCAACCACCATTTTTCCGCCACCTTCCAACATACTTCTTCCTACATTATCAAGGTAAGGGCCTGTTATTTGTTTAGAACGACCCACCACTACATTGTAGGTAGAGTTGGCACCATCACAACAACTGCCATGCGTGGCAAGCAGGTAGTACCAGCCGTCCCGATACACCAAAGTGCTGGCTTCACATACGATGGCTACATCAACAGGTTTATTACCTGCTTTGAGTGTTCCTGTTTTTGGATCTAATTCTATAATGCGGGTGAATCCAAAATAGGTGCCATAGGATAGCCAAAGACGCCCGGTAACAGGATCTAACATAACACCAGGGTCAATGGCGTCATTCTCTTCATAGCCATCCGATGTAGCCACCACAACCGGCTCAGAATATTTAAAATCAGGAGACGTAGGATCCAATGTTTTGTTCCACATGGTAAGAATAGCTCCTTTGTGGTTGCTTGCACCACCGGTTGCCCCATATATGACAAGATAACGATCCCCGATTTTGATGACATCAGGAGCCGCTCCACCACCAGGTCTCACACCGCCACCATTCCATGTCCAACCATCTTTAGAAATTAATCCGCCACCGCCTGTACCGAATGTGTAATACTTGCCGTCACATTCAGCGATGGTTGAGGGGTCGTGGATAAATGGTCTTCCGACCTGTGCTATTATTATTTGTGTGATCAATAAAGCTAATAAGGTTGTTAGGCCGGTTACTTTTATTCTTTTCATGTAATTATGATTTATTTTAATTGCCACGGGAAACTCGTCATCAATAGTCATTTTGCTAAAAAAAACGATTTGATCCCGGGGCTATTTTATTAAAATTTCGATTTCAGAATAATTCCTATTCTTAAACGGACTACCAGATTTATTCGGAACTAATACTTAGGTTTTTTACTGGTGATCCTTTTTCATCTAAGAAGCGAACACAGAAATTAGCCATGCCCGGTCCATTGATCACTGCCCCGCGGATAATGTTCTTTCCCTTCTTAAGAGTTAGCCGTGCAGAAGTACCGTTATCTGCGATCAGATCCCTGTCACCCGAAAGCATTAATGCTTCCTGGCCATTCAACCACCACATGCTTCCGGAATTACACCCGGCAGACAACCTCACGTTTTTGATTTCTTCAGTGCAGTTGACTACAGTGACAAGCCAAAAAAGTACGCCATATTTTGGCTTGTCAATGGCGTATAAAAAATTGTATAAATTAAAGTTGAACACCTTGCTGTCCAAAGCATACCACTTCAGTTCCTGGTTTCCTACTTTTATCGTTTCACCATTTTTTGGAACTGTGGTGTAATCGCTTGAAAAATTATCGTTTGAAAAAGTTGTTCTGAGGTAGTTGTCAGTGAATATATTATTCCTGGCAATATCTTTCTTTACAGGCTCCAGCACAAGCCAACGTTGAATAAATCCCTTTGCATCCGGCGCTTTTTTTACCGCAGAAGCCGGTGTGAAGTGCTTGGATAAGGTATGTGTTGTGTCGCCTTTTATCGGTATAGGAGGGAGGGGTGGTCTTTGTCCCTGCCCAGGAGGGCCCTGGGCAAAAACTGAAATGCCACCTATTTGTAATGATGATAAAATGGCAAAAGTTATAACCGGCAACAACGATTTGTGTTTTCTGTTCACAGTAGCAATGAAAATTATTTTTCTCATAGATGGTTATTATAAAATTTGAAAGGATGGTTATTTATTCAAAGCGTACCCAGTCTACCAACACATTTTTATTATCCTTCATCGTGACAAACAGGTGCTGAATGTTTTTTGGTGATGTAACGACCGACGCTTTCGATAATGTCCAGCCACCACTTGCAGGAATAGGAATTTCTGCTATGACAGGGCCATTGTTACCACCGGTGCGGATCTGTATCGTGCCACCGTTTTCACTCATCGCATTTACTGAAACCTTTTTGAGAGGTTTCACTCCGAAGTCAACACTGTTGTATTGTATCCATGCATTTTGTTTGCTGAAGATCGTTTTCCATCCGGCAAAGCGATTCGTGGTATCAATAAAATCAACGGCCACACCTTCACTGCTGATGGCACTGTACCTGTCTATCTGAATTTCAGTTGCAGCTTTGGTAACACCAATACCTCTTAATGTTGGAATTACTTTTTTAATCGTTCCATCTACATTGAAAAACAAACTGTCTGCGCGAATAGAGCGTGCTTTATCAAACCGCGGCGAATAATCTTTGTCGTGGTAAAACAAATACCATTGATTTTTAAATTGAATCAACGAATGGTGATTGGTCCAGCAGCCCGATGCAGATTCATCCATAATTACACCGGTAACTTTGAAAGGGCCCAATGGACTGTTGCTGGTTGCATATTCAAGCCGCTCTGTTTTATTTTCTACATGCGGATACGTTAAATAATAAATACCATTTCTTTCAAAAAGGTAAGGGCCCTCTTTTAATCCTTTGGTTGGCAGCTCGCCTAATGTCTTTACTTCCGAATCCAGTTCCAACATATTGGCTTTTAATTTCGCGCCATAAATATTTCCGGCTGACCAATAGAGATATGCCTGCCCATCTTTATCAATAAATACATTCGGGTCAATACCACGAACATCTTTTATCGGTTCCGGCTGAGGTATAAATGGACCCGTTGGTTTGTCACCAACAGCCACACCAATCCTGAACCCTCTTCCGTATGCAACTGTATCTTTTGGCGATGTTGGGAAATAGAAATAATATTTCCCGTTCCTTTCAATACAGTCCGGAGCCCACATACTGTAACTATCGGGTCTAACCCAGGGCACTTTATTCTGCGTAATGATCATGCCATGATCGGTCCAGTCGGTAAGATTTGCAGAGGAAAATACATGATAGTCCTCCATACAAAACCAGCCCACGCGGCCCTTGCCCTCAGTTGCAAGAATATCATGCGAAGGATATACATAGACCCTGTCTCCAAATACCCTTGCTGTAGGATCTGCGGAATATTGATTTCTTACAACCGGGTTTTGCGCAGCTGCATTCATAACAAGAAATATTGCAAAAAGCAGTGCAGAATTTTTTTTACTGAATTTTTTCATGTGGGTTACTATTTAAAACATGATAAGATGCCTGGCTTATGAATATGATTTGTGTTACATTAGTTTGCTTACAATTTCCGGACATAAAGCGCCTTTATATCCACCATTGTCGGGTTATGTAAATGACAAAGTTGAAAACCGATATTCCCTTCTGTAAATCCTGCATCGTGCACAACATCAATGGTTTTAACACCATTTAGCCAGGCCTGTATATGATGGCCTTTCGCAATAATGTAATAGTGGTTCCAACCGTTTTGGTGAACCAGTTTTTGCGCCAATGAATCCGGGTATTTTTGTATCATTCCTTCCCTGCGCTCTTCCCAAAGTGATCCCCAATAGCCTTTTCCCATATCCACCTGGTAACCCGGCGCATTATCCCAATTGGTAGGTTTAATACGGATACAAACGCCCGAGTTGGCATTTTCATCACCCACCATCCTGATCATAACATTTAATTCAAAATCTTTGTACGTTTCTTTTGTATAACTGTAATGATGTTCTTTTTCGTTTCCAATTACGGCATGAAATCCTGAATCAGTCAGCTGCCAAAAATTTTTTTCGAAATTCCAGACTGAATCTGATTGCAACAGGTTTGTCCATCCCTTACCACCTGGTTTGTTGTTATCCATTCTGCCTGCTTTAGGCATGGTTTTCTGTAACGCGTTATCACCCTGTGCCTGTGAAAAAAAAACTGCGAACAACAGTGGTAATAAAATGAAATAGCGCAGGCTTGTCCTGTTTTGTTTCTTTATCGTTTGTGCATTTTTCATCAAAGATGGTTTGTATTTTAGTTCTTCTTCACCAACCGTATATAGTAAACCGAGCCTGCAGTATTCCCCGGCTGCGCCTGGAATCTTACACGTATATTTTTTTTCCCTTTGATCATTGTTTCAGGTATCTCATATTCCACATCCTGGAATTTCTGCTGGTTCCATTTGTTGACAATATTTTCTGTAACCAGTTTTTCATCATCAATGTAGATGTCAAATTTCCTGCTGCCTCTCTCATTTCCCCAGTAACGGACAATAAGGTTCGAAGCGGATTCATTCTGTGTAGAAAGGGCGTAGCTGAAATAACCATCGTTGCGGGCATCGCGCCAGAACTCATCCAGGTAGTTCCCTGTATTGGAATTATTTTTTTGGATGAAATGATCTGCTTCGGGTTGCTGTTCGCCCGGCGCCACAAAATCAATTGTCCGTTTCTGAAGTGCTATTTTATTCTTTTCCAGTATGGCAATCGAATCAATATAATTTTTGTATTGTGTATTGTTCAACACCATCCAGTACATCATATACCTCGCATCATGTATCTGGTAAAATGGCTCAAGTTCAATCGCGGCCTGGTTAAGTACTTTCAATTTAGGTATGGTAAAGTGTAAGGGTTTGTTTTTTACCGGCACTAAACTATTTATGATCGTTGACCTATCATCTTCAATAATGATCGGTGCCTTATCTAATGGTAATCTTTCACCGCTGGGAATATGTCCCCACCGGCTGTCATCAGCTATCAGCCCTTTCAAATTTTCTGCACCTGTTTTCGCACCAAGCAAAACAGGACCATGCATAAAGGCGATATAGTTGGACACATTCGGAAGTTGTTCGATCGAGGTGTGCATGGGCAATGTAACCTGTATTACATCGCCTTTTTTCCAGTTGCGGTTAATGGCCACATAGGAAGAAGGATGAACTGTGTATGTTACAGTTTTACCATTTACCAAAACCTGTAAAGCATTATCTGCCACCCAGGAAGGGTAGCGAACCAGTAAACTGAAACGCGCTGCACCTTCGGTAACTGTTAATTTGGTTTGTTCTTCAAAAGGAAACTTTGTTTCCTGTTTTATTTTGATCCCTTTGCTTGTCCAGTTCAGTGCTGATGAAATAAAAAGATTCAGAAATAATGAATCTTTGGCGTGTGAATAGATCAGCTCATTGTATTTACCATGGTTTTCCATTCCACTTCCAACGCAACACCACATTCCCTGGTTGGGTGCAGAATATACGCGATAGCTGCGCGGACGAGCCGGCGTAAAATAAACATAGCCACCATGCTCCGGGTGTTGGGTGGATAGAATATGATTGTAAACCGTGCGTTCATAATAATCAATATACGCGGCAGAAGGGTTTACACGGAACAGGTCGCCGGTAAGCTTCAGCATATTGTAAGAGTTACATGATTCGGGGCCTTCCACATCATTGATAAAATCAATAGAGGAGGCAGCAGCAGGAAAAAATTCCCGGCGGCTGTTACCACCCAATGCCAATGATCTTTTAGTTGTAACTGTTTGCCAAAAAAAGTTTCCTGCTTTTTTGTATGAGGCATCGTTGTCTAGTTCACCTATCCTTTCGAAACCCACTGCTTTGGGTACCTGCGTGTTGGCATGTTTGTTATCGAGATTATCTTTTTCTGCAGCCATTGCGTCAAGCAGCATTTTATGAGAAAAGCGTTTTGCGGCGGTCAAATATTTTTTTTCACCGCTGATCTGGTAAGCATCGGCAAATATTTCATTCATGCCTCCATGCTCTGTATCCAGTATAGATTGCATCTGAATATCTGTGAGGTTCGCAGTTATATTAATTCCCCAATTACAAAACGATAAGAAAAGATCTTTTGCTTTTTCATTACCGGTATATAACCACGCATCTCTCAGGCCCGCGTACATTTTATGTACATTATACCAGGGCACCCATGCGGCGCGAAATGCAGCAAAATCACCTTTTTGTAATGTGCTCCATATTTTTGTACCGTTTGGAACAGCCCCTATATATCCTTTACCCCAATCAGGATGATTGGTGGTATTTGCATCCCGGCATTTTGCAAGCTCATCGATCATATAGGCCATTCTTTTTCCGCATTCGGCATCTTTGGTTGCTGCATAGTTGATCGCAAGGGCAGATAAATAATGGCCGCCTACATGCCCCTCTAATCCATCCCAGTTGGGGTATGTTTTTGCTTTTGCGGGGAGTCCCGCTTCTTTCCTGTACCCGGCCAATAAGCGGTCAACATCATATTGCAGCAGAACTTTTATATTAAGATCGCGGGCATGTTTGAAAGGGCCATCCAGCAGGGTAACATCCCGCGAAGGAAATTCGTTAGGATATAATTTATCCTGCGTGTATGCCACCATCATCAACGTTATGGATAGTAGCGTTAATGCCAGCCTGAGTACCACAGCTAATTCTCTTCTCTTTTTCATTTTTCGTATGATCTAAAAATTGTTCAGTTGTCCACCCATTTTATTTAACAACAGTAACTCCCATCAGTTCCAGCATCTTTTTTGCATACCGGTTACCAAATTCTTTGTAACCATCCGCGTTGAAATGAAGGTTGTCGGCCGCATCCGTACATCCTGCGGATGATATCACATGGGCATTTTTAATTGTTTGGGGTAGTGTGGCGATGATCTTATTCATACCTGCGCAAATACCACCCTGGTCCGCATTAACGGTTTCTCCTGCGAGCAAGGGAACTTTCTTTGCATTTAGTTTGAGATCTTTTAAAAGATTATCATATACCCCTTTTACTTTTGTGGTCCACATCGAATCATTGGGATTTGATTCACCCTGGTGCAACAGTATTCCTTTGATCACGCCATCTTTTTGCGCCAGTTTTGCCATTTCCATCAACCGCGCATAAGGGTTGCCGTCATATTCTTTGATCATGCCGAGCATCCATTGCGGGGCTTTCTCAACGTATGACTGGTAATTGTCTTTGTCAAACAATTCAATTTTACAACCGCCAACTGCAACATTGATAATGCCAACCCGTACATCCGCCGGTAAATTGGCTACCATCGATCTTCCAAAAAAATCAGTCAGGGTTAAGCCGGTGCGGCAACGGCAGAGTGGTGGCACTGCAGTATACCATTGACCTTTTTTCCGGTTGAGATTCGGGCAGTCTACTGCTTCCATTACCTGGAAACGACTATCTATGTTCACAGTATCTTCAGGCCTTATTCTCGCATTGCCTTCCATGTTCGATTGCCCGAAACTCAGGAAGATATAAAATTTCTTATCCTGCGAAAAAGTTTTCAAGGCAGGTATGAGCAACAATGCGAGTGCGAATAATTTCAGTTTGTTTTTCATAATATACCAGGTTAACTATTTAAAATATTTTTTGTCAGATCTTTTTTATTGCGCATGAATTATTATTTAACGGTCTGGATCTGAATGATATTTACTGAATAGGGTTCAAGCGTATATGTGAATTTTGGTTCGACACCATTGATAGTTGATTTGACCGGGATGATCTTTTCACGATCTGTAATGGTGTTGGTATCCTCCGGTTTATTTCCTTTGATCACAATCAGAGCTGCTGATGGGGCAACTTTTTTTATTCCGTTAAGGTTGATAGCAACAGGTTGTTTCTCCTTGGTTGTATTTACCAGTTTAAGATAAACAGTTCCTGTTTTTTCATCCCGTGTGGCGCTGTAAAAAACTGTCGGAACCAATGGAGCTGTTGTAAGGCCGTTTGTACTGTCTCGTCGCGAAAGCGGCCTTGGTTGCTTTGGAATATTTTCTGCTGTTGTCGGAATGATTTTATCGCCCAGGTAATTGCCAAACATTTGTTGAACATAGTAAGCAGGAGAACCATAGCTGTTCAATCCATCATATCCAATCAGGTCAGAATCCCATTGCCATGCTTTGGGAGCAGTAGCTGTTGCTGTATTTACATTCACAAAAAGAGGTGCATAGCAGGACATGATCACGATATCAGAATTTCTTTCCATTCCTGTCATCCATGCTGCATCGCCTAAAGCGGCATTTAAATTGGTTGTTGGTAAACCTTCACGTGTTGCCCATTCGCCAACAAATATTTTAGGACCCTTACGGTCATACTTATCGTACTGCGATGCGTTTTCCCACATAGCCCATGAATCACGATAATAATGTTCGTCAAGTATTTCTGGTTTTTTACCCGTGGTTACTTTCTGGTTTGGATATTGTGCATCGGCGATCGTTGATATGCAATGCAGCTTCGGGTATTTTGCTTCGATAGCTGTTCTGAATTGGTTGAACCTGCCATCATAACTATTGGTTCTGTCAAACCAATCTTCGTTACCAATTTCAACATAAGTTAATTTGAATGGGGCAGGATGTCCATCGGCTGCGCGTTTGGCTCCCCAATATGTTTTGGTGTCGCCGATGATGTATTCTATTTCATCCAGCGCATCATCAACATAAGGCTTTAACAGCGGCCCTGCATCTATATGATCACCGTTTAATGAATATCCTGCATAAACACCTAAGAGCGGTTCTGCACCAATATCCTCGCACCACAATAAAAATTCAAGTAATCCAATACCATCTGAAGCGCGATAACCCCATGATCCATTATGGCCGGGGCGTTGCTCCAATGGACCCAGTGTTGTTTTCCATGGAAATGCATCAGTGATCAATGGCCCCTCCAGGTAATTACCTCCCGGGAACCGTAGAAATTTCGGTTTCATATCGGCCATCAATTTGATCAGATCGGGCCGATTACCATTGGGCCTGTTGTTGTAGGTGGGAGGGAACAACGATACAAGATTGAAATAATATAAACCTGTTCTATCTGTAGATATCACAAAACGAGCATTTGTCGTTGGTTGTATGTTTGCAGCGGTTGTTAATGTTAAAGAATATTTTTTCCAGAAGATACTTTTCTCCAGGTTAATGGTTCCTGATGCGTATATGGTTTTCCCATCATTGCTTTCGATGGTTACTGTTATCGGGCCAGGTGTATTATCATCAATGACGGGAGCAGGGTTTGTTGGTGCCGGCTGCCCCGGGCGTCGCGGTGGTTGAAAACTGCCAGAACCTTTGATGTAAAAAGATGCGTTGTATGTAGTAGCAGGTTTTACCGGTATTCCCCAAAATCCTTCATTGGCAATACCGATTCTTCCCCCGTTTTTTTCAACGGTTAAACGTAAGCAGGTGGTTAACGCACCGGTGATTGCATGGCGGCGCTCATCGAATGGAACATTATCCTGTCCCATCGCCGCCATTAATTTTATGTTGGCTTTTGAGGCGGAATCACTTCGTACCAAACTCCATCCATCAGGATTTGATTTGTTGTCCTTAAAAATCCTGTTACGGATCAATTCCGGGTACAATCCTGCATCATACGCATGATTGATCTCTTCTGTCATTAATCCATACAGCATCGGGCTGACGTTGGCGCCGGGTTTTGTAAAATCTAAATTGAGCGTGGGTGTTTGTGCTGATGTGAAAGTAATGGCAGCACATACAAACACAGATGCCAGTAAACTTATCCTGATAATGGGTTGTTTCATAAAAACTTTCTTTTAAATAAATCAAATGGCCAGCTAACAGCAGGCTTACTTAAACAATACCTGTGCAAAATTGAAAAGATTATTTCTCCAAACCGGCCATGTATGGCCACCGGGATATTCGCTGTACACATATTTCACGCCCATTTCATCAAACCTGCCCATCATTATTTTATTGTTGTTATAAGCGATATCTTCTTTACCTCCCTGGGAGATCCACAAACTTTTCAGGTTGCTGTTAATGGTGGCCGCATTCTGTTTCATAAAATCATATTGCGGATCTGACAGGGCAGGTTGATTTGCCCACCAGCCGGAACTGAATACACCGAGGTAAGAGAACAGTGAAGTATTTTTTATTCCTGCGTACAATGTTTGTAAACCGCCCATGGACAATCCTGCAAGCGCCCTGTTGTTTGCACTTGTTTCTGTACGGAAATTATTGTCGATAAATGGTATGAGTACCTGCTTCAATTCATTCTCAAATGTTTTTAAAGATTGTTCTCCAAAACCTGCTATGCCGCCGCCACTGAAATTACCATCCATCATTACGATGATCATCGGGCTGGCTTTTTTTGCGGCGATGAGGTTGTCCAGTATCAAATCTGTTTTGCCCTGTTGCGACCATCCTCTTTCATCTTCACCACCACCATGCAACAGGTATAACACGGGATATTTTTCTGTGGTAGTGGAATCGTATTTGGGAGGTGTATAAACATAACATTGCCTCCATGAATTGGTTACCCTCGAAAAATATTTTTTGATACGGATATCACCACGGGGTACATTTCTTGCAGCATAATAAGCTCCGCCAGCAAATGGAATTTCGATACCGCTTGCCATTCTTCCCATACCATAAAATGATTCACTTGCAGGATCTGCGAGAGCGACACCATCTATTAACAATGAATAATAATGAAATCCCTCGCTTACAGAATCGGTAGTAGTGGCCCATACACCATTGTCATCTTTCACCAGGTCGTATTTTTTACCCAGATCTATCTGCACTCTTTTAGCTTCCGGTGCTTTGATACTGAATTTTACACGGCTGTCGGTCATTACCTGCGGGTATACACCGTTGCGGATATTGGTTGAAGCGGGTACCCCTGCTATAGGATACTTTGAGAAAGTGGATTGATCAACCGGTTTAAACAACAATTGAGAGAACATGAACAACCCATTCTTCCATACTTTAAAATCATGTACGCCGGGTTCGATAAAATAAATATGCGGAACATTGTTTTTTTCAAAATAGTCATGCGTCCGTTTGCTGAAGCTGATCAGTCCATCACTTGCACCACAGGAAATAAATAACAGTTTCAATTTTTTTCGTGCAGCTTCGGGATCGGGGAGGAGTTCGGCCGGTAGTTTCGTGTTTGGTGCTGATGAAAATCCACCTACCCATGCAAACACGTCAAGGTTTCCCAATCCAAAGTTCAATGATTGGCCGCCACCCATCGACAAACCCGCAATGGCCCTGTGTTCGCGGTCTTTTAAGACAGGAAAATTTTTCTCGATATGAGGAATCAAATCGTTGAGCAGGTCCTTCTCAAATGTTGCGAATGCCTGTACTTTATCAGGTGCCATAATATTGCCTCCGGCCCTGTCGTCTTTCATAGCCCTTCCATTGGGCATTACAACGATCATTGGCACCAGTTTTCCATCAGCATACAGGTTATCGAGAATGGTTTGCGGGTTGGCGCCATTCAGCCATTCTTTTTCATCTCCTCCTATACCATGTAAGAGGTACAAAACAGGATAGCTTTTCTGTTGCGAATATCCTGGAGGAGTGTATATCAACGCACGTCTTTTGGTTTCAACGGTTTTTGACTCGTAAGTAATGGTATCTATATTACCGCGTGCAATGTTCTCACGTTTTATATCAAACCCTGTAGACGCAGGTTTTACGGCATCCTGTGCAAACACAGCCACAGTAGAAAAGGTTAGTGTGGCAGCAATGAATAGTAATTTTCTCATACGGCATTTTTTGGTGCAATGATTGGTGATATTCTTTTCCGGCGGTTTTATTTTTTAAAAAGTAGTGATGCATATTGTTTCAGATCCCTTCTCCAGGTAAGCCATTCATGTGCAGTACTGGGAGATTCATAATAAATATGTTTGATCCCCTGTTTATCAAGCATCGCACGAAAGGCGCCAACCGATGCGGGAAATGGATTGGGTTCTTTCGTACCTAACCCGAGCCAGAATAATTTTATCTTACTAGTGACGGCAGCACCATCTTTGAATTTCCCGTCAAGAAAAGTTGCAGGATCAATTGCATCGGAGCCGGGATAATTAGGTGTACCGCTAAAAGCTCCAATCGCAGAAAACTTATCGAGATTATTCATGATGATCCTGGTAGTTTGATTGGCCCCCATTGAGAGACCTGCAATAGCGCGATGTTCACGATCTGCTTTTGTACGAAATCTGGAATCGATCATTGGAATGATCTCATTGATCATTACTTCTTCAAATATTGAAACAGGGCGCGTTTTATTATCTATTGCTGCCTGGTCCTGCGGTTTGTTTGCATAACCATTATCAATTACAATGATCATAGGAACTGCTTTGCTTTCAGCAATCAGGTTATCCAGTATCAGGTTGGCTTTTCCCTGTACGGCCCAGCCTGTTTCATCTTCGAAACTTCCATGCTGCAGGTACAATACGGGGTAACGTTCTTTTGTATTAGTGCCATAAACTGCCGGCGTATAAACAAAGCAACGCCTCCACGCATTCGTTAATTTTGAGAAATAAATATTTTCGATCACAAGGCCGTGCGGAACATCTTTCAATGCATAAAATTCCTGGTCTTTGGCAGGCACTTCAATGCCACTTCCCCAGCGGCCGGCACCATAAAAAAAGAGGCTCCCGGGATCGGGTACGGAAGCCCCGTCAATATTTAACTGGTAGTAATGAAACCCTTCGTCTTGTGGAAGCGATTCACCGGTCCAAATTCCTTTTTCATCTTTTGTAAGATCATATTTTTTACCACCAAGGTCCAGTTGAACTTTTAGTGCCTGTGGTGCTGAAATACTTGCACGAACACGGCCTTCACTGTTCACCTGTGGATATTGTTTACCAGGTTGGTTACTGGTTGCGGGTTTAAAATCATTGACCGTTTGTGCAGAACAGATGCTGTAAAAAAAGATGACCGATGAAAGTAAAATGATTTGCCTGTTCATATTGATAACTTTCTTGTTATAGGGATTGAAAAGGAAAGATGTTCATTACCCGCTACTGTTTTTTTATTTAAAAAGAAGTGGTGCCATTTGATAAAGGCTACGGCGCCATGATTGAAATTCATGTGCTGTACCCGGAGAAACATAAGTAGCAACATTAAAACCGGCTTCTTTTAAATCAGATTCAACCTTCGGAAGAGCATCAGCCCCACGAGTTTCTTTACTACCATAGCTTATAAATATAAGTTTTGGTTTGTTTTTACCTTCCAATTCTTTGGTATTATAGTTACCACCACTTAATAATCCCCAGTAAGCAAAAACGTCTGGCTTATCTAATGTAATGGCGTGTGTTTCCATGCCACCCATTGAAAGGCCTGCCATAGCACGGCCTTCTCTTTTGGCAATTGTACGAAAATGCGAGTCAACATAAGGTACCAATTCATCTAACAATACTGTTTGAAAGCCATTGTTAAGAGCCATATTACCAGCAGGAGGAATAGTGCCAGCAGGAGCATTGAAAGAACCACCAGGAGGAACAGCAGGACGAGGGCCAAAGCCGCCAGGCCTACCACCAGTATTAGTCATACCATAAGTCATAACAACAATAAAAGGTTTTATTCTGCCTTCTGCAATCATGTTATCCATAATCAGGTTAGCACGGCCTTGAATACCCCATGTAGTCTCATTTTCACCCCAACCATGTTGCAGGTACAATACCGGGTATTTGGTCTTACCATTTTCATAACCCGGAGGCGTGTAAACAAATGCAGCCCGTGATGTGTTCGTGCTTTTTGAAGGAAACAGGATCTGCTGCATGTTTCCATGAGGAACATCTTTAAGCGCATAAAAATCCTGGTCTTTAGCAGGTATCTCGATACCGCTTTCCCAACGTTGTGAACCATAGAAAAATCCGGTTCCGGGATCATTAAATGTTCCGCCGTCTACGTTGATGTGATAATAGTGAAATCCTTCATCCATTGGCCCTGCGGTAGTGCCAATAAAATAACCACTATCAGCTTTAATAAGCTTTGTTCCTCCTTGTCCACCAAGGCCGAGACTTACCCGAACACTATCAGCACTTGGTGCATGTATTCTAAACCTCGCATACCCCTGGGAATTTACCTGTGGATATTGCTGAAACGGTTGGTTAAAAACAGAAGGTTTAAAATCTTCTTTGACAACCGTCTGTGTTGTCTGCGCAAAACAAATACTACTTACCAACATTGTTGCCATGGCAATCGCTAAAGATTGGAGTTTCATTGTTACTGAATTTATTGTTTTAAAATGAGTGTGAATTCCTGTCCGCTTACAGTGGGTATATCATAAACAAATGTTTCTTTTAACATAGGTGCCGAAATATTTGCTTTGACTGAAATAACCGGATCCGGTGTTTTTTCTGTTTGATAAAAAGGATTACTATTTTCACCTTTCGCTTTTTTCAACGGTGAGCCATTCAACAGTTTTGTTTCATTAGGAACCCTGATGCGAAGGTTTCCCCCTAATGTAGACCTGATCTCAGCCTTGATCAGTTTACCTTCTTTCCATTGCATCCTAATCACTTCAAACCCACCTCTGGCACGGAGCCCGGTAACGCTGCCGGCTTGTGCCCACACATCAGGTAATGCAGGAAGTAAATTCAGTGTGCCATCATCACTCTGCATCAGCATTTCGGTCATACCCGAAGTGCATCCGAAATTTCCGTCTATCTGGAAAGGGGGGTGTGCATCAAACAGGTTATTATATGTGCCTCCGCCGCCAGGGTTAACACCTAATGGAGTGAGTTGCGCCTGGATTAATTTATATGCATGATTACCATCCAGCATTTTTGCCCACCAGTTTACTTTCCATCCCATACTCCAGCCGGTAGAAACATCAGAGCGTTGAATCAATGTATTTTTTGCTGCATTGTATAGCTGTGGTGTACGGTACGCAGAGATCTGGTTCGAAGGGAAAAGACCATACAGGTGGGAAACATGCCGGTGATGATCGTTGGGATCATCAATATCATCCAGCCATTCCTGCAACTGCCCATGTTGACCAATATGCATAGGAGCGAGGCGGCTGCGAAGTTTGGTTAATGTATCAAGCAGCAATTTATCTTTCTGTAAAATTTTGCCCGCTTTAATTGTATTACTGAACACATCAAAAATGATCTGGTTGGTCATGGTTACTCCCACATCCAATGAAGATCCCTGGTGTGCTTTCGGCGCATTTTCAGGAGACATGTCAGGAGAAATCACCAGCCAGTGGTTAGCCGGGTGTTCCGTAAGAAAATCAGCATAAAAAAGTGCGGCATCTCTTAACACAGGATAAACGGAAGCAAGATATTTTTTATCACCACCATACAGGTAATGTTCCCAAAGATGCTGACTTGTCCATCCACCTCCATTGATCCATGAACCCCAGAATGCGCCATCTACGGCACCGGTGGCGCGCCAGATATCTGTATTGTGATGAGCCATCCAACCGCGTGTTCCATACATGTCTTTTGCGGTTTGCTTACCTGTTTGGGACATATCTTTCACCATTTGCAGAAAGGGTTGATGCAACTCGGCCAGGTTTGTTTTTTCTGCGGGCCAGTAATTCATTTCTGCATTGATGTTGATGGTATATTTACTATCCCACGGAGGTCTTAATTTATTGTTCCATATACCCTGCAGGTTAGCAGGTTGCCCGCCGGGTTGTGAGGAAGAGATCAGCAGGTAGCGGCCAAACTGGTAATACAGTGTGGCAAATTGCGGATCGTTTGTTGACGTGAAATTTTTTAATCTCTGGTCCGTTGGAAATCTGCTAGCCACTGTTGAACCAAGATCAAGTGATACCCTGTTGAAATATTTTTGATAAGCCGTTATATGAGCTTTTAAAATTACTGCGTATGGTTTTTGTAGTGCTTTGCGCAGGTAGGCTTCAGTTCTTTCGTTCTCATTCCCACTTACATCGGAATAACTATTAAAATTGGTGGCGATAGAAATATAAATGGTAACCGCATTAGCGTCTTTGATAGTAACAGAGGTATCTGTTGTGGAGCGACTACCTCCTTCAGTTACAAAATCTGCAATGCCTTTATATTTTACTGATCCTTTTACCCCTTCGTGATCCATCACCGTCCCCGCGAACATTAATTGCCCGGATGATTTTGTTTTGATGGTAACACCAGCCTGGGGAGTGGAATAAAAAGCGCTGAACGAAATACTGTTAGGTTTGGTTGCGGTCAGGTGCATGATAATAACGCGGTCTGGAAAGGAAGCGATTACTTCACGTGTATAAGTAACATCACCTACGGAATAGGAAGTTTTGGTGGTTGCTTTTTCAATATCCAGTTCCCTGTAATAGTTAGTATAATTTTCATGACCATCAAACCTGAGATGAAGTTCGCCGGCGGGCTCGAACATTTGACCATGCGATTTTTTGCTGATGATTACTTTGTTGGCTAATTTTTCAGCGTCTTTTTGTTTTCCTTCCAGGATTAATTTGCGGATGGAAGACAGCGAATCCAGCACAAGAGGATTGTCATTCCTGTTCGGGCCGCCGCTCCATAATGTGTGTTCATTCAATTGTACAGTTTCTGTTACCACATTGCCATATACCATTGCGCCCAACCTCCCGTTGCCGATTGGTAACGCATTTTCCCATGTTTGACCGGAGGGGGTTGTATACCATAATTTAAGACCGCTGCCTGATTGCGCAAAGCATTTTGTTACACCTACCAGGATAAGTATGAAAATAGTTTTAGTCATTGCAGGCAATCGCGTTGATTTTCGCAACAGATGTTTATAAAAACATTCCATTGCTGTCGCATGTGATGACTAAAATAGTGCTTTTTTTAAAATGATGCTACCGATTGCATAAATAAGTTCTTTTAAATAGAGTTAATCGAGAAGAAAAAATAAATATAAGATTTACCAACGGTGGATTTTATACAAACACATTGATGCAACCGATTGCATTAATTACTAGTTATTGTTTGAATTGTATTCCGTCATTAATGATCGTTTTTGAAAATATTTTTTTCTAAAAATTCGACAAACATTTTCGCTCCCGGTTATCGTCCCGGCAAGAGAAGTCGGTCTGCTCTTGCAGGACGATTTTTTTTATTTGAGTACCCCCATCTTTTTTATGTTTTTAATAAATGATACGCGTGTTTTGGTAGGTATCATACGAATGGGTTTTCAATAATACAAGCCCAAAAAAACTAACCACCGTTATCTTTTTTAAAAAATCAGATTCGTTTTAGTTTACATATATTTTCCCTATATTAGGTGAACGGAAGGTTAGAATCGGTGAAAGTGAAAATGTTTCCATGAAACGAACTTAAAATCCAATCTGACTATGATGCTATGCATTATCGATTGCCGAAGGAGCCAATGTTGTTAACAGCAATATTGGCTCCTTTGTATTATGTACTGTTTACCATTATCACTTTTATAAATCCCAAAACCAAAAACAGTATCCATGAAAAAACAATTGCTTGCCAGATCATTGCTGGTACTGCCATTGCTTCTTGCCTTTTTTGGCACAGTGATGGCGCAAAACAGACAGGTTACCGGTGTTATTACCGATGCTAAGGGACAGGGGATCCAGGGGGTGTCCGTCTCGGTGGTCGGCACGAGTATTAACACCATTTCTGACGCAGCTGGAAAATTTACCATCGGCATCAGAAAACCGGAGGACCAGATCCTGGTCTCCTACGTGGGATTTATCTCCAAACGCATTACGGCTGGAACGCAAACCTCCTTATCGGTAAGTTTACAGGAAGACGAGAACCAGACAACCGAAGTGGTTGTAACCGGTTATTCCGCCCAGCGTAAAAAAGACATTACCGGCGCCGTTACCGTGGTCAATGCCAAACAACTTACTTCATTACCCGCTGCTTCGGTTACACAGATGCTGCAGGGACGTGCTGCCGGCGTTAGCGTGGGCAACGACAACTCACCGGGTGGCGGAACGATGGTGCGTATCCGCGGATTTGGTACGGTTAATAACAACAGTCCCCTGTACATCATTGACGGTGTACCGACACAGGGAACCCTGAACCAGATCAATCCCAATGATATAGAAAGTATGCAGATCCTGAAAGATGCATCAGCTGCTTCCATTTATGGCGCGCGTGCGGCAAACGGCGTTGTGATCATCACCACCAAAAAAGGTAAGATCGGTGAATCGAATATTACTTTCGACTATTATACGGGCTCGCAAAGACCGGGTAAAATGCTGGATCTTTTAAATACAAAGGAGCTAGGTGAATACCTGTACCTGGCAGATATTGGCGCAGGAAAAAATCCTTCTCTTGCTTCGCCTTCTGCGCAATACCGCTTCGGGGCAAATGGAGAACAAACCATTGCCGATTATATATACCCGAATATTTATGGAGCGCTTCCATCCAATTACACGTACACAAATGATATAGCGGACCCCAATCTGGGAAAGACATCTTTTAATATCACGAAAGCCAACAAGGAAGGAACGGATTGGCAGCGTACTATTTTTAAACCCGCCAGTATCGCCAACTACCAGCTTGGTGCAAGTGGTGGATCAAAGACCGGCAGGTATGCCATCTCGGGAAATTATTTTTCGCAGAAAGGAATCCTGCAATACACGAAATACGACCGCTATTCCGTGAGGGCCAATACAGAATTTACCAAAGGCATCTTCACCTTTGGAGAGAATGTTACTTTTTCTTATGATGAAAGACAGGGTATCACAAATAATGATGAAGGCAATCCTATCATGTTCGCGATCCGCGTACATCCGATCATCCCTGTCTTTGATATCACAGGCGGACCGCCTGAATTGGGTGGTACCAATACATCGCCCTACAATGGTTTTGCAGGAAGCCGGGGAGTTAACCTTGGAAATGCACCCAACCCTCTCGCGAGATTATACCGGGAGAAAGACAACATTACCAAAGGCCTTCACCTGTTCGGTAACGCTTTCCTGGAACTGCAGTTGACCAGGAACCTGAAAGCAAGAACCAGTGTGGGAGCGGAGATCAATCAATACAGCAGGTCTGAATATTTCCATAGGGATATCGAAGCTGCTGAACCCAGGAATGCAAACAGCCTGAACGTAAGAAATGATTATGACAGATCGTTAACCTGGTTCAATACTCTCAACTATAATAAGACATTCGGAGACCATACGGTTAATATCCTGGTGGGTACCGAAGCGGTTACTACTTATTCGGTAGGAACCGTTGCCAGCAGAAGTAATTTTGCTTTCGATGATATTGCTTACCGTTACCTTGATGCAGGTTCTGCTTCAGGATTAAGCAACAGTGGCGGCGGTGCAACGCTTTCTGCATTATTCTCACAATTCGGCAAAGTAAACTACGCATACAGGAACCTGTACCTTGCCGATTTCACTTTACGGCGTGATGGTTCTTCACGATTTTCTGCCGTTAACCGTTATGCTGTGTTCCCGGCGTTTTCGCTGGGCGTAAGAATGACGGAATTCGACTTTATGAGAAAGCTAACCTTCCTGGATGAATTCAAAGTGCGTGGCGGTTGGGGTAAAACAGGCAATCAACTGATCCCGAATGTATACAATGCCTATACACTGTACCAGTCTGATCCATCTAACAATGCCTACGATATCAATGGAACAGGCTCATCCATTGTTGGCGGATTCGATAACAGCCAGTTTGGAAATCCAAGCGGTAAATGGGAGACGACTACATCTACCAATATCGGGTTCGATGCGATCACGCTTAAAAATAAACTGGAGATCGTATTCGATTGGTACAACCGTATCACTTCGGATATGTTGACACAGGTTGCTATCCCAAGAACAATGGGTACAGCCACCATCCCTTATACCAATATCGGCGAAATGCAGAACAGGGGATTTGATCTCAGTCTTAATTACAAAGATAAGGTTGGCAATTTCCGGTACCAGGTGGGCGTAAATATTGGTCACTATAAAAACGAGGTACTGAAATTGAATGATGACCCTAACGCCACCGTTTTTGGATTCACCACGCGTCTTCCGGCAATATCAGCAACAAAAAAAGGACTGCCCATCGCAAGCTTTTATGGATATATTGTTGATGGCGTTCTGAAAGATGCAAGTGAAGCAGCAAAAGCGCCGAAGTTCGGTACCTACACACGCGAGGGAACATTCAACTTCAGAGATGTAAATGGTGACGGTGTGATCACCGCAGCAGACAGAACCATCATCGGTAACCCGCATCCTGATTATACCTATGGCGTAAATATCAACCTGGGATACAAAAACTGGGATCTTACTGTGTTTGCCCAGGGATCCCAGGGTAACGAGATTTTCAACTATGTGAGATACTGGACAGATTTCAATACGTTCCAGGGTAATCGTTCCAAAGACATTTTATATAATTCCTGGAAAAAATCAGGTGATGTAGCAAAACTGCCGAGACTGAATTCCGGGGATGCCACGAGCCAGCAGGTATCGTCTTATTTTATTGAAGATGGATCGTATATGCGTATAAAAAATATACAGCTTACTTATACAATCCCAGCTTCTGTTTTAAAACGTGTACATCTTGGCAGCGCGCAGATCTATATCCAGGGTCAGAATTTATTTACCATTACCAAATACACGGGGCTGGATCCTGATATTAACCTGAGAACTTCCGGAAACAACAACCAGGATATACATATGGGTATTGATGAAGGCGCTTACCCGGTTGCAAAATCCTATTTGCTCGGTGTTCGCATTGGTCTTTGATTAACTGATATAAATTGAATCTAAAATGAAAAAGATATTATTCATACTATTGATTACAGGCTCTTTGACGGGATTATATTCCTGTTCAAAAAGTTTTTTCGATGTTCAGCCGCAAGGGCGGGCTTCTATTGAGCAACTGAGCAATAAGAACGGCGTCACCTCTTTGCTGATCGGTGCCTATTCACTTCTTGACGGTGTGGGTGCAGGTAATACCGGCCGGCAGTCTACTATTTCGAATTATGTGTTTGGCGGAATTGCCAGTGATGATGCGGTAAAGGGTACGGATGCCGGCGACCAGCCCGAACAGTCTTTTATCGAGCAGTATAACTGGCTTGCTGATAATTCCTATTTCCTCGGAAAATTCCAGCACTCCTATGACGGTGTGGCACGTTGTAATGAAGTGATCCAGATAGTAAACAGCAGTGCTGTTGTAGATATGACACCCGCGGAAAAAACACAGGTGATAGCCGAAGCACGTTTTCTGAGAGGGCACTATCATTTTGAAGCGAAGAAGATGTGGAACATGGTTCCTTATATAGATGAAAAGATCTACAACAGGGATGATCCTAATTCAACCAAGATCCCGAATACAACGGATATCTGGAAAGACATCGAGGCCGATTTCGATTTCGCTGCTAAAAATCTTCCTGCTGTACAAACGCAGAAAGGAAGGGCATCACAATGGGCAGCCAAAACTTATCTCGCAAAAGCGCTGGTGTTTCAGAAAAAATGGGCGGCAGCCAAAGTGTTGCTTGTAGATGTACTGACCAATTCAGGTAAAAAACTCGTAGCTGATTACCATGATAATTACAAGACAGCTACCAATAACAATGCGGAATCTATTTTCGAAGTTGAGTTCTCGGTAAACGACGGCACCACCGGTAATAACGGCAATGCAGGCGATAACCTTAACTGGCCTTATTCATCCACGGCTCCCGGCAGGGGATGCTGCGGATTTTACCAGGCATCACAGAATCTTGTAAATGCTTTCAAAACCGATAACACAACAGGATTGCCTATGATCGGTGCTGCGGCAGATGGTTCATTGGATACCTATAATCAGGTGGACCTGCCAAATGACCAGGGCATCAATGCAAATGATCCGTTCACACTGGATAAAACAACCATTGCTGTTGATCCCCGCCTTGATTGGACAGTGGGCCGCAGGGGTGTTAATTTCCTCGACTGGGGTCCGATGCCGGGGGCCAGCTGGATTCGCGACCAGGCATATGCCGGTCCATATACAGGCAAAAAATGGATGTACTACCTCGCTGAGGAGAACAGCGCCACACACTCAACCAGCAGGCGCAGCGTGAATAATAATTACCGCTTACTGAAACTGGACCAGGTTATTTTATGGCTGGCGGAATGTGAAGCGGAACTTGGCAACCTCACATCAGCTGAAACTTATGTGAACATGATTCGCAACCGTGCCAAGACAGGCTCTGTACAGGACGCCACAGTTAAATACAAAGTGGAACCCTATGCCCCAGGAACTTTTGCTGCCAATGGCGCCGCATTTGCAAAGAATGCAGTGTATATGGAAACGCGTCTTGAATTTGCCATGGAAGGCCACCGGTTCTTTGACCTTGTAAGATGGGGTATTGCAGAAAAAGTATTGAATAAGTACGCACTGGAAGAATCTGTACCCGGAACCGAACCCTCGGGCAGGAAATTTAGTAAACGTACTTACATGGCAGGAAAAGTGTTTGCTGCAAAAAATAATTATTTCCCATTGCCACAGGATGAGATACTGAACTCTCAAAAAGATGGCAAACCTACCCTGGTGCAAAATCCAGGATATTAATGTTTGCAAATGATCGTATGAAAATGGTGCACCTTTGGTGCATCATTTTCTTTTAAATAGTTAACTGGATTGATTATGATGAAAAAGGTTCTGCTGATAGGTTTGCTGGCAATAATCATACACCTGCAGGGTGCTGCCCAGGCAGATAAACATGGAATACCGCCATTTACCATTACACTAACCGATGGGAACCTCTTCAGTTCCGCGAGTTTTGTGCCGGGAAAACCTGTGATACTCATTTATTTTGCACCCAGCTGTGATCACTGCCGGGTGTTTATCAAAAAGCTGGCGGATAATATGAATAATTTTAAACTTGCGCAGATAGTACTGGTTTCTTATCTGCCCCTGCGCGACCTTCAGAACTTCAGCAATGAATTGAAGCTGGCGCAATTTTCAAACCTTAAAATGGGTACTGAAGACAACGCTTTCATCGTGCCTGCATTTTATAAGATTTCCATCTTCCCGTTCACCGCTGTATATAATAGGATGGGCCGGCTGACTGCTATATTTCGCAAAGAACCTTCGATGAAAGATCTGCAGACAGCAACCGGAAAATGATAAGGAACTTCCCCGATGCCGGTCGAAAGATTTTTTAGGATAAGACAAACAATTGGTGAAAAAAATCTGGTTACTTTCGTTTAAAATCTACGCCCATCCGTTGAAATAAGAAGACCTGCAGTGGTTGTAGTAATAACTTCAGGTTACACAACAAACCTGTTTTGCAAACCGGTTTGCTGTTATTAATCGTCTTTGGATGAATGTAAAAAACCTTACACCCGATCCCTGTATCGCAGAATATGTTGAAAGGATACTTGTAATCGAAAATTATAAAACGGTTACGCCTTTTTTATTGCCCTTGTTTGCCAATGGATCACCCAGTTTGCTTTTTAACTCTGCAAAGGGAATCATTCAAAATAGTAATACCAGTCACCTCACACTTTTCGGACAAACCATTGTACCGGAAACATTACAGCTTCCTGAAGACTTTACATTGATCGCTTACTTTTTCAAACCTTATTCAATAAGCTCAATTTTCGGTGTGATGTCAAAGGAGTTAACTGACAGACCCGTTGACCTGAATTTACTCTCACTAAAAAAAACAAAAGAGCTGGAGGATCAACTGCTACATGCGGGTACAACAAAAAACAGGATTGCCTTAATAGACAAGTATATTTCCGGGTTAATTGCTGATGCAAAAAGAGATTACCTGGCATTGCGCTATGCAGCTAATACAATTGCAGGGAATAGCTCAGCAGAAGTGCTGACCTTAGTGCAGAAAGAATTGTATATGACAGAAAGAACTTTCCAGCGAATGTTTGAAAAAAATATCGGGCTTGCCCCAAATCTGTATAGACGCATCTGCCAGTTCAATGCAGCTTTTCAGCAACTGAACAACCAGCGTTTTCATAAACTGTCTGATATCGCTTTTGAAAATGGCTATGCCGACCAGAGCCACTACATACGTTCATTCAAAGAGTTTACCAATCTCACGCCGAAAGATTATATCGGTCTTTGGGAGCAGTAATTCGTGGCAATCAAATTATAAAATGTCGGGATTGTTCTATTTTGAACCTAGCAGTCAGAAATATTTTTGCGATACATTATTAATCAAAAAATTTAAAAAAATGAAAAATCAGATGTATCCCTGTTTATGGTTCGACGGGCAAGCCAAAGAAGCCGCAACCTATTACTGTTCCATTTTTAAAAACGCAAAGATTACTGCTGAAAACCCGATCGTGGTAACCTTTGAACTGAATGGAAATAAATTTATGGGATTGAATGGCGGACCCAAATACAAATTTACGCCGGCAACTTCTTTCGTGATCGAATGCGAAACGCAGGAAGAGATCGATCATTATTGGGAGAAATTAGGTAAAGGTGGCAGGTACGACGAATGTGGATGGCTTGATGATAAATTTGGTGTTTCCTGGCAGGTAGTGCCCGCTGTTCTGCATAAACTGATGGCGGACCCGGAAAAGTCTCAACGCGTGGTTGAAGCTTTTATGAAGATGTCGAAATTTGACATTCAGACATTACTGGATGCCTGAGTTACTATTTATTACTCCCACGGAAAATAAAAACGGCAATTGCCCCGGCAACGGCCAGGTCGAGCAGACCGATCCATGTTTTCTGCGTGATCATATTACCCGCCGCTGCACAACTGGTGCACAACGATACCAGCAGTATAACCAGTAAGATGAAGTCGAACCTTCTTGATTTCATAATAACAGTATTAATTTATTCAATAGGGCCGGCAGTACGTTTTTTAGCGTAATGCCGGCCCGTAAATGATTTTATCAGGCCGCATTACTGTTTTCCTGCAGCCTTGCAATCGTTTTGGAAATCGAATACCCGCATTCTTTAAATATCTCCTGTATCTCTTCCACACTGGTATTGTATTTCTGGGCCCAGTACCCGATTTCAGACGATGCGTTGAAATTGACCTGCGTGTTGTTACTGTTGATCTTTGCTACTCTTTTGATCATATACCTGTTTTTCTATCATTATTTAAAATTGTATGCCACTTACAATAGATACGCTAATTCCCATTTTTGTTACTTTCATGGGGAATAATGGCCTTTTTGAGAAAAATTTTCGACTAAACGGTAACATTCAGACAATTGCTGCGATTAGATAATTAAATACAACGAGCCGACTGCTTTGGAATTCCCGGAGACGATAACACATGAGGAGATGGTTGACAGGTGTAAAAGGGGCGATGCCACCGGTTACACTGGACTGTACAACCTGCACGCTAAAGAAGTATACAATACTATCTACCGGATCGTGCACCATACGGCGGAAGCCGAGGACCTCCTGCAGGAGACCTTTGTAGCGGCTTTCCAGGCGATCGGGGGGTATGAGCATACGGGAGGATTCAGGGCCTGGATCAAACGGATCGCCATCAACAAATCCATTACCTGGCTGCGTAAAAGGAAACTGAAACTGGTTGAGCTGGATACGGGAGGGGTTAGCATAAAAGATGATAACCCGATCGATGAAAAAGCATTTGAATTCAAAGTAGAAGAAGTCCGGCGGGCCATCGATGCCTTACCGGAAGGAGACAGGGTGATTGTTCAACTGTACCTCTTCGAAAACATACCCCAGGTTGAGATCGCACAGATGCTGGGAATGGCCAACGACAGGGTACGGATCCAATATCACCGGGCAAAACAAAAAGTGCTGCGTATTTTAAAAGAAGGAGGCTATCATGAAAACTGAACTGGAAGAATTTATCAGCAATAACCGCGAAGCATTCGATAACCGTATGCCTGATCCCGCAGTATTGCAAAGGATCCAGGCGCAAATGCAGGCAGGTAAAAAAAAGGACAAAGTAATCGTTTTGTCAATGCGTACCATCTTACGTGTGGCAGCTTGTTTCGTATTACTGGCGGGAGGCGTTACATTCTGGTTATTACAAAAAGAACCGGCAGCAACAACAATAATAACTGCTGAGGCCCCTAAGAAAACACCGGCAACCCCGGTAACAGAACCGGTGGTTACAGCACCAACCGTAAAAGAAGCGTCGCCCATAAACAGGGAAACTGCACAACAGCCACGGGTTCAAAAACAGGAGGATCCTTATGAACAGCAAATGATCTCCGATAAACATGCGCTTTTTGCCAAGTTGAATGATATGGGATCGCCAACCCAGCGTATGCGGGCAGCGATACAGGCTTATGAAATGAAGGACACAGATAAAGAAATAGTGGATGCCCTTGTAAAAACAATGAACACCGATCCAAACACCAATGTAAGACTGGCAGCGCTTGATGCATTGGCCAAGTTCCACCGCGAACCTTATGTAAAAAAGCAATTATTAGGTGCCATGTCTAAACAAAAGGATCCAATGGTGCAGATCGGGTTGATAGAATTACTTACCAAAATGAAGCAGACATCTATCCTGAAAGAATTGGATAAAATAGTAAAAGATGGCAATACAATGGACGCCGTAAAGGACCAGGCGTATTCAAGCATATTCACATTACGTTCTTAAAAAACAGCGTATCAATAAAAGATAGAAAAGAAGCGAACCGGCCATGCATGACGGCGAGCCAGCAAACTATCACTAACCCAACTATAAACAAGAAAACAAAACAATCAAAACAAATGAAAAAGTATCTTATAGCAACAATCGCGGGCCTGGTAGCAGTAACCATGACAATGGCCCAGGAATACAAAGTAACCAAAAGCACAGGTAAACTGGTGATCAGTCTCGGCTCTGTAAGAGTAGAAGGATATAACGGTACCGAGATCGTTTTCACCAACGACAGGGGTGAGCGTGAAGTGGATGAAAGGGCAAAGGGTCTGCAACCCATCAACGGTTCCGGTTTGGTAGATAACACGAATCTGGGTATCAATGTATCCGATAAAGGTGCCACCATCGAAGTAAAACAGGTTAGCTCAAAGGATAACAAGATAAAAATTATGGTGCCCAAAGGAATGTCGGTTTCTTATTCTAATACCGGTGTAATGAATTCAGGCAAAGCTTCATTTAAAAATCTCGAAAGTGAACTTGATATCACAGTTCAGTATAACAGTTTATCGCTTGAGAATGTTACAGGCCCGATGGCTGTAAAAGCAACTTATGGAAGTATCGATGCAACATTCAAAGATGCCATCAAAGGACCTATCTCCATCGTTTCTATCTATGGTCATGTGGATGTTTCACTGCCCGTTGCAGTAAAAGCAAACCTTTCTATGAAAACTTCTTACGGTGAAATACTCGCTTCGGGAGACCTGAAGATCGATGTTGAAAGAACACCAGGCAAAGAAGACATGGTAAGCTACAGCAATAACAACGTAAAAGGAAAAATGAATGGCGGTGGTGCGGAACTTTCATTGAGATCGGATTATAGCAAGATCTATTTAAGGAAAGCGAATTAGGGTTGACAGTTGTTAGATGACAGATGACAGCCAAACTATCATCTGTCATCCGCCAACTAATCATCTGGCAACTATTCCTCACCATTAAGCCTCATTATGAAAACCCTGCTCATATTCCTCTGCTGTATCATCACAGCAGGAATTAACGCTCAATCAACGGTTAACAAATCTTATCCTGTAAAAGCAGGACAGAAAATAGAAATAAGTTTTGATTTTCCAAATGTGAAAGTAAGTACATGGGATAGAAACGAGGTATCTATTGTTGCGCATGTAAGCATCAATGACGGAGAGAACGACAGCGCTTTTGAACTGGAAGATAAGAGTACAGATGCGATGGTAAATATTAAGAGCCGTATCAGGAATATCGATAAACTGCCTCACCGTTATACAATAACCGGCCGTGACGGAAAAAAAACCATATTCAGAACAAAAGAGGATTATAAAGCGTTTCGCAGCGCGAATACGATCGACTACAGTACCATATCTGAAGGACCCGATATGGATATCAGTATTGAGATCAAAGTACCTGCCAATACGCCAACCTATATAAAATCAGAGTATGGCAGGATCGATGCGGTGTTCGACGATCATTTTCTGAAAGTGCCACTGACATTGGTTTCTACTTTTGGACGCGTGGATGTTTCAGTTCCGGTAGCTGTAAAGGCCAACGTGAATATGAAAACATCTCATGGAGAGATCCTTGCGTCCAAAGACCTGAAGATCGATATTGAAAGAGCATTGGCCAAAGACGACCTGCTCAGTTTCAGTAATAAAGATATAAAAGGCAAACTCAATGGCGGTGGAACGGAACTGTCGCTGCAATCGGATTTTGGCAAGATATATCTCCGTAAAACGAATTAGAAGTTGACAGTTGTTAGATGACAGCCACAAACTATCATCCGTCATCCGCCAACTATTATCTGACAACTATTCATCACAACCCAATCTCATTATATGAAAACGATATGTATGTGGATGGCCTGTATCATTACACTAACTGCTACAGCGCAATCAACCGTTAACAAAACCTACCCGGTAAAAGCGGGCCAGAAAATAGAATTGAAGTTTGATTATCCAAAGATCGTTAAAATAAGTACCTGGGATAAGAACGAAGTCTCGGTAATCGCACATGTCAACATTAATGACGGTGAGAACGATAACGCTTTTGAACTGGAAGATAATACAACAGACGGTACCCTCACCATCCGTAACCGCATTAAGGATATGGACAAGTTACCGCGGAGGTATACTGTGATCGAAAACGGTAAAAAAACAGTATTCAAGTCAAAAGAAGATTATAAAGAATATACCACAACCTCCGGTAATAACCATCGTATCACATCCAACGGTGTTGATATGGAGATCACGGTAGAAGTTAAAGTTCCTGCCAATACCTCAACCAATGTCAATGCAACATATGGTATGGTTGAGATGGTAAATTTTAATGGTCCTGCCACGATCAATGCTACCTATGGCGGCATTGATGCAACCGTTTCAGAAGCAAATACCGGTAAATTACAAGTGACCACCAGTTATGGTGAGATCTTGACCAATCTCAGTTTTTCAAAGATCACTGATAAAACAGAACGTGATTTCTTTACATCCATTACTACCGAACCCGGAAAAGGGCCGGCCTATATACTTAAATCCACTTACGGAAAGATCTACCTGAGAAAGCCATAAGGACCGATAAGTTGTTTTTAATTCTCATGTTGTATTACGCGGGGTATTTTTATACCCCGCTTTTTTGTTTCGATAAGAGTTTAAGAGAAAAAGAGTGAAAGAGATAAGAACGCTGTCTATCTCTTTCACTCTTTTTCTCTTAAACTCTTAGAACCCAGATATTTTTTGAAGATGAATATTCACGTGTTAACTTCAGGTAATAATCTGATGCCATGAAAAAAATAACCTGCCTGTCTATCTTAACAGCGATCCTGCTGTTTTGCCTGTCTACCATCACAACCATAGCTTCTTACAAAAAAGCCGATGCACCTTCTGTTGAAGGAAGATGGGATATTACCATCCGTAATATGCTGGGAAAAGATGTTCCTTCCTGGTTAGAGATCATGCATTCTGGGAGAAGCACGCTGATCGGGCGTTTTGTATATGCGTTTGGAAGTGCGCGTCCTGTTGCGCATGTAAAACCGGTTAATGGAAAATACCAGTTCTCCATTCCCCAGCAATGGGAGCCCGATGGTACCGATATGGTATTTGAATTCACACACGATGGTGATCGTTTATCAGGCACCATGATCTATACGGATGGCAAAAAATATGAGTGGACAGCAGAACGCGCACCCGCTCTCCGCCGTTCATCTTCACCGGTATGGGATAAGCCTGTTACACTTTTCAACGGGAAGAACCTCGATGGATGGCATGCTATGGGCACCAATCAATGGTTGGCTGAAGGAGGTATTTTACGGAGTCCTAAATCAGGATCGAACCTTGTTTCGGACCGTTCATTTACAGATTTCAAATTGCATATTGAGTTCCGTTATCCCAAAGGCAGCAACAGTGGTGTTTACCTGCGCGGCCGCTATGAAGTGCAGATAGAAGACAGCAAAGGACTTGATCCTTTGGTAGACAGGTTCAGTGCCATCTATGGTTTTCTTCCACCCAATGAAATGGCAGCAAAAAGCGCGGGTGAATGGCAGACCTATGATATTACCCTGGTCGGCCGCCTCGTAACAGTAATTGCCAATGGAAAAACAGTGATCTGTAACCAGGAAATACCGGGTATTACAGGTGGGGCCCTTAACAGCAAAGAAGGAGAGCCGGGACCATTACTGATACAAGGTGATCATGGTCCTGTTGAATTCAGAAATATTGTGATTACCCCGGCGAAATAAATTTTCCAATCCTTCATCATTACTCAGTTTTGAATGTTGAAGCGAGGCGCGCATCGTCATTGCGAGGAACGAAGCAATCTGTGTTTTAACATTCGGAATCTCCGCAATTCGCAGCACAGATTGCTTCGTTCCTCGCAATGACGGCTCCGATGGTGCAATTGCACTTCACATTAAAACTAGCTGCCACTTCCGTTGAAAGAACCCGTGGCACAGGATTTTCTTCCTGTGCCATATGACCACGTACAAGCAATACCGCGTAAAGCCCCTGATCATACTGGCTTTATTGCTGATCATCGCTTTTACGGCGATACGTTTTCTCAGCATCGAAAGAGAGTCAAACAACACGTTTGTACCCATTGATACACCGGCAACACAAATTGCCATAGATACCCCTGTCCGGTTAAATACAGATACTGCCCTGGCACCTGTTACAGAAACAGATCAACTGGCAACAACTACCGGCAATACAGTTAATACAGGCAGCATTACACCCGATGAACTGATCAGGTTTGCAGAAACATTGATCGGCACACCTTATGTATGGGCCTCAACAGATCCGAAAGTGGGTTTCGATTGTTCGGGATTTATCACCTATGTGTTTAATCATTTCAATATCGCCGTGCCGCGGTCATCGATAGACTTCACCAATGTTGGCCGCACCGTTGCTGTTGAAAAAGCAAAACGCGGCGACCTGATCTTATTCACAGGGACCGATCCGCTGGAAAAAGATATCGGTCATATGGGCATTGTTGTTTCCAATAATAGTGCTGATGGATTGCAGTTTATTCATGCCACATCAGGCAGGGCCATGTCTGTAACGATCAGTAAACTCAATGAACAATACACCAAACGTTTTGTGCGGATCAGCAGGATCTTTGATCAAAAATAAATAAACCAGTCACGCTGGAGGAATGCCGGTTGCCAGACCGGATATGATTAATTGATACAAAAAACGGGAAAAACCCCATATGATTTTTTAACTGTCGGTATTAGGTTTACTCCATTATCCTAAAGTAAGAACCAAACCAACACAAACTGTATGAGTGGATTTCCCATCCTTGACCTCGTAGGAGGTATCATCTTTATTTATTTCCTCCTGAGCATCATCAGCAGTTCTGCAGTGGAAATGGTGATGACGGCATTCAAACTCCGCGGAAAAATGTTGGGCAAATGGTTGAAAGAAATTTTCAACATGGATATAACATTACCCGATGGCACAAAACAAAAACTCGGACGCGCCATTATGGATCATTGTTCTGTAACCGCTTTGTCAAAAGCAGGCAAAGCGCCATCTTATATTGATGCAAAGAATTTCACTGCTGCCTTTCTTGAAAAGATTACCTACGACCCGGCGAATAAGAATAGTATCACGATGGACCTGGACTCAATCATAGACTCCATTAAAAAATCGGATGCGCTTCCGCATTCTTTACAAAGGGTGCTGCTTACGTATGCATATGAAGCAAGGGATAAATATGCAGCGGTAAGTAAAGCCACCGTAACGGAAGCAACCAGTATTATGAGTGAAGTAGATCTTTTCAAACAGAAAATAGAAAGATGGTTCGATACAAACATGGATCGGGTATCAGGGGCACTAAAAATAAAATACATCAGGCCGCTAACACTTTCTATAGGGATAATTGCAGTGGTGCTGTTGAATGCCGATAGTATTTCTATTGCCAAATTCTTATACACCAATCCGCAGGCTCGCGCCAGCATGGCGGCACAGGCTTATGATGCAGGTAAGGATACTTCATTTCAAAACAAAGTGGCGCGGATAAAAATGGGTATCGATACTTCAAAAGAAAGCGGGCTTTCTTTTCAGCAAATAAAAGATACGCTCAATGCGCAGATGGCTTCGATAAAAAATACCAAAGCAGTATTGGAATCGTCCGGGCTGCCATTGGGCTGGACCAAAAATGATCTGCGCGATCCATCAACGGGCAGGTATTCTTTTAAACTGATCCTTTCCAAAACAACGGGTTTGTTTGCCACGGTGCTTGCTGTTATGATGGGGGCTCCATTCTGGTTTGATGTATTGAATAAAATATCAAACATGCGCAGCGCGGGTAAAAAACCGGAATCGAGCAGTTGACAGACGGATATTTTAAAACAATTTTTTATGTCCCATATTTTTGTATATCCCGGAAATGATGCAGCAGGTATACCACTTGTATTCTCACAGCTTGTGAATGATGCATCCAAAACAAAACTGCTGGTATTAGGCACCGACGGTGTTGCAGCAAAAGCACAGGAGTTTATCATACACCGGATCACAAATGATCCTGATTCCTATGTTTCGGTATTGTTTCTTTTTGTAAACCAGCCTGCATTGATACTGGCGGATCTGAAAAGCCTGCCCGTTAAACTAAGACACCCGTCGCATTCATTGGATTGGGATGCATATGCATCTTACCGGATCTTTTCTATTTCACCCGGGAACAGGATGATCTCGGATGTGATCACTTCAACAGAATTGGAGGATGCCTATGCAGCTATAGATTCCGCTATTTTATTTGCCTTCTCCAACGGTTGATCAATCACAAATAAATTTGTATGAAAAAAATCATTTTCCTGTTGATTGTTCCTTGCCTGGCAGGATCTGTTTCCGCCCAACAGGTATTGAAGATCACCGAGATGGATGAAGCGAAAAAATATCTCTCAGGAAAAGAAGCGTATGTCAATTCATCATTGGTTGATATCAATAGTACATTACAGATAGAGATCAAAAAAAAAGAGATCAAAAAACGCATGGGCGACCAGGCTGATCTCAGTATGCCTGTAAAAACAGTTGAAGCGATCACCTTCTTAAATACTGTATTACAAAAACAGAACAGGATACTGAATCAATTCAAACGCAATATCCGTTCCTATGATCCGTCTGATCCTGCGGAAATAAAAAGATTTAATGACAGTATGAAAGTGATCGGTGAATTTGCAGTTGATCTGTTTGTGAATGATCCGAAAACTTTACAGTATTATAGTCGAAAACCAATAGAGATCGGTTTGATCGAAGGTATATTCTATGCAGTTGGGAAGAGGCTGGATGATCTCCAGGCAGAATTGACAGAATCCGGATCCGGGAAAAAAACAAGTTTACAATTAGGTGTATGGATACACACCAAAGCCGGTATCACTCCAATACATCTTAAGGGGTATGATGAATTACCCGAACAGGGATACTATTCTGTTGACCGCTGGCAGATCATGCCCACAAAAGAGCAGCTTGACCAGCTGCAGCAATTACAAAGTTTTGCCAGTGCCAATAAAGAAACCGGACTGGAAGTGATCAATGTGTTTCTCCAAAAAACAGCGGACCAGTTCAGGGATAATTTTTCCAAACTTTCGAAAGATAATCTTGCAGAAATACAGGCTGCTTTTACTGCCATTAAAACAGAACTGCAGTCATCCGCATTACAATCCAAAATAGAAATACTGGGAAAGAATTATACAAACTTACTAAGTGAATTACAACCCAAAATAAACCAATATCAATCATGGTTAAACATGCAGCCGCCACCGGTTGTTATGTTGTCTGCACAGTTGAAACAGGATAGCCGTTTTTTAAAAGATGGGATTGACATACTATCCGGTAATCTTACATCGATCATTGCAGAAATAGAAGCATTGCCTGAATTAATTCGTCCCAAAGCAGACGCATTAAAATTACTCGTGCAGCAGAAAATAAACGCGATGGTAAAAACACTGGTTCCACCCGAGATCGCAGGATTGATCGAGGGATATAAGTTTGACGTTGCCTCACTTGCGTACTCAGATAAAATACTCAAGCTGTCTGTCAATAACGCACCTGTTACAACAGTTTTGGATCTTGGCACTACGGGTAAAAGGGGAGAGGGAGATAAAATACTGGTGAAGCTTACTGTTGTAAATGAAACGGGTAAACCCGTTATAGAAGAAGCAAGAGACATTACCATGTATTCATTAGCTGTTCATCTGCAGGGAACAGTAGGCGTGATCTTTGCGCATCCCACCACTACTACAGCTATTACCAAACAATTCCAGATGGCGCCTTATTATAACCTGTTGTTTAAAAGTGTATGGCCATGGACGGAAAAATATCACCGAAGATCTGTGATGAACAATTCATTCTGGGATTTTAGCTGGGGGCTGCATGTATCAACACCCGATTTTAACAAAGATGATGTGCCCGAGCTGGGTGTAGGTATTGCTGTGTCGGGGATCAAAGATATTTTACAGATAGGTTTTGCGCATAATATTTTCGAGAACAAACCGTATTGGTTCTTTGGAATCAGGCTCCCAGTTCCTTCTATGAATTTTGGAGGAAGCGGACATACAACTGGAAATTGATGACACGAATTAGTATGCCACGAATTACACGAATTGGCACGAATCATCACAGAAAAAATTTGTGCCAATTCGTGGCGATAAAATGAATAAAATATTATCATACCTAAAACCAAAACTATGATTGCGAAACTCTGCCCGAAAATGAATCCTGAAACGGCAAAAAACCTGCAGGCCATTTTTGATGCCATCTGTACCAAATATGGCATCACCGATAAAAACGACAAAGCCGCTTTTCTTGCACAGATGTGCCATGAAAGTGGTTGCTTTACCATTAAAAAAGAAAACATGCGATACACCACGCCTGAAAGGCTGGTACAGATCTGGCCATCAAGGGTTAACCTGGATGGATTGCAGGGTAAACTCAAGGCCGGCGATTATACCAACAATGCCGAAAAACTTGCCAACGAAGTATACGCCAATCGCATGGGTAATGGCGATACCGCTTCAGGGGATGGTTACCGTTTTCGCGGATCCGGGTTCTTACAAATGACCGGAAGAGAAGACTTTGAAAAATATGCAGGATATATTGGAAAGGATGTGGCTGAAACCGCTGAGCTTGTGCGTACAGACGATCATTATGCAATGGATTCCGCTGCATGGGAATATGTGATCAAAAGTAAATTGCTGGGACAAAAAGATTTCAAACAGATCACCAAAGTGATCAATGGAGGAACGATAGGATATGAGGAAAGAAATAAGTATTATCAATTAGCATTATCGGTATAGTTATCGCTATTGTTGCCGCGTTCTTCAGGGCATGGATAATTAATCATCTTTTATTAATTTCTCATCGGGCTTTAGCCCGGAAAATAAGGATCGATATCTTACATCCAGGTCCTAAAAGGGTGCGGCAAACCGAGATAATAAAAAAGCCACCCCGCAATAAACGGAATGGCTTTTTAAATAAAAATCAGGTACAATTAGAATCTTTCCAGCTTTGAAAAGAAGAAATCGCCTTCAATCGCTGCGTTTTCATCGCTGTCACTTCCATGAACGGCGTTTTCACCTACAGAGGCTGCGTATAATTTACGGATAGTACCTTCTTCTGCCTGGGCAGGGTTGGTGGCGCCGATCAGTTTTCTGAAATCAGCTACTGCGTTGTCTTTTTCGAGGATCGCGGCTACAATAGGGCCGCTGCTCATAAACTCAACCAGTTCGCCGTAGAAAGGTCTTTCACGGTGAACATCATAAAATAAGCCGGCCTGCTCTTCAGTCAGTTGGGTCCATTTCATGGCTTTTACGGTAAAACCAGCTTTGATAATCTGGTTCAAAATAGCGCCGGTATCGCCTTTTTTGGTGGCATCCGGTTTGATCATGGTAAATGTTCTGTTGCTCATACTGTTTGTAAAATTTCGGCGGCAAAAGTAAGCATTCAACAGCCGTTTCAGGGATTATGCCCATTGATTTTTTGTTAATGCCCACAAATTGATTTGATAGAATAGACCGGAAACCGCAATTTTGCCGCCACCCTATGCAATCAATCGATCTATTTTACCCCCAGCTCAATACCCCGGCAAAAGCGGTTATTACCATGCACCAGAAGCCGGATGGCGATGCCATGGGGTCGGCATTAGGCCTCTATCATTTTCTGATAGCCATGGGTCATGATGCCACCGTGATCTCGCCCACCAACTGGGCCGATTTTCTTGATTGGATGCCTGGGATTGATTCTGTGATCGATTTTGAGCAGCAGAAAGAAAAATGCCTGGGCATTATCAGCAACGCGGGAATGATCTTTTGCCTTGATTTCAATGTATTGCACCGGACCAAACATATGGAGCAGCCCTTACTGGCCGCCCAATGCACCAAAATACTCATCGACCACCACGAACAACCGCAGGTAGAAGCATTTACGTATGGAGTAAGTAATACCAGCAAAAGCTCTACCTGTGAAATGGTGTATGATTTTATTGTAGCCTCAGGTCATGCAGATAAACTAAATACCAATATCGCCGAATGCCTGTATACGGGTGTGATGACTGATACCGGCTCGTTTCGTTTCCCTGCCACATCCGCTTCTGTACACCGCATGATCGCCGATCTGAAAGATATAGGTTTGAAACATACCCATGTGCACGATCGTATCTATGACAATTTCCTGGAGGACCGTTTGCGTTTTATTGGCTATGCCCTGGTGAACCGGATGGAGGTTATGTATGAATATAATACCGCATTAATGTATATTACAAGGGCCGATCTGCAGCGATATAATATCAAAACAGGCGATACCGAGGGACTGGTGAATTATTTACTGACCATACAGGGAATAAAATTCGGAGCTTTGGTGATTGACAGGGAAGGAGAACGCAAATGGAGTTTCCGTAGCAAAGGGGCGTTTGACGTAAACAGTTTTGCAAGAAAACATTTTAACGGCGGCGGACATGTGAATGCAGCCGGGGGCGGAACTTACGACAGTTTAGATGAGACTGTAAAACATTTTAAAGAAGTTATAAAAGAGTATCAAAATCAACTACAATAAAATCAAATGATGAGAACAACTATCACGCTTTTAGTAGCGATCGTATTGCTTGCAAGCTGTAACCAGTACAAGAAAACACCGTCGGGCCTTGCCTATAAGATCACTAAGGGTAGTGGAACAGTGAAACTGAAACAAGGTGATTTTGTAAAATTCAATATTGAATTCAAGGTCGCACCAAAAGATTCGCTTTTAACAAGTTCGTACGGAAAGATCCCTGCCTATATGGTGATCGATTCTGCCAGGTCTCAAAAACACAGTTTCAGTGAAGTGATCACAGAATTGGCTGTGGGAGACAAAATGGAATTTGTGATGAGTGTAGACACCCTGAAAAAAATGGGTGCCATTCCTGAGAATAGCCCGTTTCATGCAAAAGAACTCATTAAAGGGAAAATGGAAATCCTGAAAACATATACCAAGCAGGAAGACGTGATCGCTGACCGTACCGCTGAGATCGAAAATGAAAAACAAAGAGAGATCAAGGCAGTACAGGCTTTTGTTGCCAAAAAAGGTATCAAAACACAAGCAACCCGTTCAGGTGCTTTAGTTGAGATTCAGACTCCGGGCGACCAAGCACAATTAGCCGATTCTGGTAAAATGGCCAAAGTAATGTACAAAGGCATGATCCTTGAAACAGGCAAACAGTTCGATGGAAATATCGGTGATCCTAGCAGGATGCCATTGATGGTAAGTGTTGGCGTTCCAGGCACACAAAACAGCGTAATTACAGGATTGGATGAAGGTTTACGTGCGTTTGGTAAGGGCGGTAAAGGGAAAGTCTATATCCCTGCTATGCTCGGTTACGGTGATGCAGGAAGTCCGCCAGTGATACCTATCTATGCCAACCTGGTCTTCGAAGTAGAAGTAGTGGATGTTACTACACCTCCGCCACCAGCTCCACAACCTTTGCCTAATATGCCAAAGCCGTTGAAGAAATAATTCTCAAATGATAATATATTAAAAGGCCCTGTCCCGAACACTCGGGACAGGGCCTTTTAAACTTTTGGAAAGTTCTAAACTTTCCAAAAGTTATTGTAAATAAGAAACAAGCCTGATAGCCTCTATTGCTTCCTTCACATCATGCACTCGCAATATCGAGGCACCTTTTAAAAGTCCCGCCGTGTTTAGTACAGTTGTCCCATTCAATGCCTCTTCAGCAGTAATGCCAAGTGTTTTGTAGATAGTCGATTTTCTTGAAATGCCCAGCAGCACGGGTCTTTTAAGAATAGAGAATACTTCGAGTTGTTTCAACAATTGAAAATTATGTCCACTTTTCTTACTAAAGCCGAACCCCGGGTCGATAATGATATCGTTGATACCCGCTTTTGTACAGGCCGCTGTTTTTTCAATAAAATAATCAAGCACTTCTTTAGTTACATCGGTATACCTGGGATCGGTATGCATGTTTTCCATATTTCCCTTCAGGTGCATACAAACATAGGGCACCTGCAAACCGGAAACGGTATTGATCATTTCGCCATCAAAACTCCCGCCACTGATATCATTCACGATCACTGCGCCATGATCTACTGCAGCACGAGCCACAATGGAAGAATATGTATCAACAGATAAAAAACTTCCCGGAAATTCGCGCACGATCGCTTCAATAACAGGCAGTATACGTTCTGCTTCTTCAGCAACGGTAATAGCTGCCGCACCAGGACGCGTACTCTGTCCGCCGATATCTAAAATGGCCGCACCTTCCTTCAGCATTTTTTCAGCCGTATGTAATGCATCTGTAACCGATCCATTGCGGCTGTCGCTATAGAAAGAATCGGGCGTAGTATTGATGATCCCCATCACAATAGGGGTGCTGATCTCCAATAATCTTCCTTTACAATTAAGTGTGAACATAGACGGATTCAATTATCTTGCATTCACTTCAAAGATATTACCAAAGTGATTAAAGCATAGAGTTTAAAATGGCGCAAACGAATGTTCAATACGACGAGGCTGTAAGCCGTTGCCGTGAAATATTTATCAAAAAAACAAAAGACTACGGAACCGCATGGCGGGTGCTGCGCGATATTTCAGTGGTTGACCAGATCTTTATCAAGGCTCTGCGCATCAGAACCATACAGGATCTGAATACGCAGAAAGTAGGGGATGATATCCCTTCTGAATTCAAGGGCATTCTTAACTATGCAGTGATCGGTCTCATGCAGCTCGAACTTGGCAAACCCATGGTAGAGGAATTACCGGTTGATCAGGTGGATACCTTGTATCATAAAGCAGTAGATTTTGCCAAAAGCACCATGCTCGATAAGAATCACGATTATGGGGAAGCCTGGCGCGAAATGAGCCAGCAAAGTTTTGCCGACCTGATACTCATGAAACTGATGCGCATCAAACAGATCCTGAGCAATGATGGAAGAACATTGATCAGCGAGGGTATCGATGCGAATTATGTAGACATTATTAATTACGCCGTTTTTGCACTCATATTAATTGATGAAGGAAAACACTAACACTTTTATGAAAACCGTACTCCTCATTATTCGCTGGATCGTAGGATTGTTATTTATTTTCTCCGGGCTCATTAAAGCCAATGACCCTTTGGGACTAAGCTATAAAATGCAGGAATTTTTTGAAGTATGGGGCATACATAGTCTCAACGATTATACATTGGCGCTTTCTATGATCATGAATGTATTTGAAGTGGTGGCAGGTGTTGCCGTGATCATCGGATGGCGCATGAAATTGTTCAGTTGGTTATTGTTATTGCTGATCATCTTTTTTACTTTTTTAACCGGTTATGCCTTATTCTCAGGCAAGATAAAAACCTGCGGTTGTTTTGGTGATTGTTTGCCATTAACACCTGCTCAATCTTTTGGAAAGGATATTTTCTTATTGGTACTGATCGTTATTTTATTCGCATCAGCCAATAAAATAAAATCCGCGCTGAAACCTGCAGCAGCACTTGTGTTGCTGCTGCTCGTGACCATAACAACCACTGCCGGGCAATTCTATGTTTTGAAAAATCTTCCGTTTGTTGATTGTTTGCCTTACAAAAAAGGGAATAACCTGCAGGAGCAAATGAAAATGCCGGCAGGCGCCATACCGGATAGTCTGTCGATCATGTTTATTTATAAAAAGAATGGCAAACAGCTTGAGTTTGATCAATTGCATTTCCCTGTAGATTTTGATTCTACTTATGAATATGTTGACCGTAAGGATAAAGTCGTGCGCAAAGGAAATGGACTGCAACCCAAGATCATGGATTTTTCGCTGCAAACATTTTCAGGAACGGATACTACGGCCGCAGTATTGGGTCAGCCAGGCAATTATCTGATGGTGATGGCAAAAGACATGGACCATGTACAGGATTGGTCCGCAGGTTTTGAAAAGATCAAACAGACAGCACAGCAAAAAAATATTCCTGTATTACTTGTGTCTGCCGATGCAGACAAAGCAGTAACTCTTTTCCCAAATACTACCATTGTAAAATGTGATGCAACGGTTCTGAAAACTGCAGCGAGAGTAGTACCTACTTATTTTATCATGAATGGCGCGACTGTGTTGAGTAAAAGAAGTTATACGGGAGAAGGAGAAATATTGGAAGAGATTGGGAAGTTGAGGTAATTAGTAATGCCGCGAGTTTACACTTTATTTAATGGGTAAAGAAATCTTCTTAAGAACACAAGACTTTACATTTAACACAAACCAATTACTGATTATTAACTACTAATTACTAATTAAAATGCTCTCCTTCATCACCCGAAAAATATTCTACGGCTTCCTCGTCCTCATAGGCGTAGTCGTCGTAGTATTTTTTTTGTTCCAGGGTTTTGGAGATCCTGCACGACTGGTATTAGGACAGGCAGGCGATAGCACCACTATAAAAAATATCCGCAAAGAACTCGCGCTTGACCAACCAAAATGGAAACAGTTTGTACTATACCTGAATGATGTATCACCTGTAGCTATTCATTCAAAAGAAGATATCCAGAAAAAACAACTCAAGGGATTTTTTGTGGGTGGCGAAAATAAATTCGGAATCAAAGTTCCTTATCTGCGACGTTCCTATCAAACCAAAAAAGATGTGGGAGATGTATTGATAGAGGCATTGCCTGGTACATTGATCCTCGCATTTGCAGCCATGTTATTGGCAACGGTTGTTGGTATTTTATTAGGCGTTTTGGCCGCGGTAAAACAAAACACATGGATGGATACATCTTCTGTATTTGCCAGTGTACTCGGTATTTCCGCACCTTCTTTTTTTATGGGGATCGTGTTGGCTTACCTGTTTGGATTTGTGCTGACAGAATATACGGGTCTTCATATGACAGGCAGTTTATTTGATATCGATCCATTCACCGGGAAAGATCTGCAGTTAAAAAATCTAATTCTTCCTGCGATCACATTAGGCATCCGCCCATTGGCGATCATTACACAACTTACTCGAAGTTCTATGCTGGATGTGCTTGACCAGGATTATATCCGTACAGCGTATGCGAAAGGGTTGAGTAAAAAAGTAGTGGTGTTCCGTCATGCATTACGTAATGCACTAAATCCCGTGATCACTGCCATCACCGGTTGGTTCGCAGAGTTATTGGCGGGCGCTTTTTTTGTGGAATATATTTTTGGATGGAAGGGGATAGGAAAAGTTACGGTTGATGCATTGGAGAAATTAGATTTCCCTGTTGTGATGGGGAGTGTGTTGATCACTGCAACTTTTTTTATTATAGTGAATTTGATGGCGGATGTGTTGTATGGAGTAGTAGACCCGCGAGTGAGTAGAAAATAACTTAGTACGTCATTGCGAGGCACGAAGCAATTTGTGTCTCGTATTTCAGGTGGATGACGTTTTAAGGTATCATCGAATTGCAGAGATCCCTATATTTAGAAACACAGATTGCTTCGTGCCTCGCAATGACATCACCCGATGATCGTGTTATTGAATAATGACCTCACTGATTATCTTCTCCCCAAACGCCTCATTCACTCTGTCAATGATCTGCTGTTTCTGGTACATCAGTTCATTCTTTAATGGCCCGACAGCGGTATGAATAAATAATTTCTGCCCGATGATCTGGATCCTGTCTGTGTATTTGGCAATGGTCTTACCCATCAATTGTTCCCATATCTCTTCTATCTGCACAGCACGGATACCGTTACGTAGCGGACTCTTTCTTAAGAAACCCTTCATTGCATCGCCGATGTGGAATTCTGACATGAGAGCAAAATTAGTAATTAGTAATTAGTAGTTAGTAATTAATTCCGGGTGTAGCAGGCTTTAACAATTACTAATTACTAATTAGTTCAATCATCTGAAAACTAGTACCGATCCCCTGGAGCTGTGATCTTAATCGCGAAGCATGCGTATCCGTAATAAACACCTGCCCGTCACTTTCAGTACAAACCCAGTTGAGCAACTGGAACATTCTTGGCTCGTCTAATTTTTCAAAAACATCATCTAATAGGAGGATGGGGGTAAAGCCTTTTTTTTCTTTCAGTACCTGCCATTCGGCAAGCTTTAATGCAAACAGTAAACTTTTCCGTTGTCCCTGGGAGGCTTCGGTTTTAAAAAGTGCATCACCCATATAAAACAAAAGATCATCACGGTGAATACCGGCTGTCGTTCTTTGCAGGATCAGATCTTTTTGGCGTGTAGCTTTTAATAGTTCATCAAACGCATCGGTTAATAACTGGCTCTCGTATTGGAGAATAAGACCGTCGTCTTTACCGGCGATCCTTTGATAGATGGAAGCGACTAACGGAAGAAAATCTGCCAGGAATTTTTTTCTTTCGGTAAAAAGATAATTTCCTTTTTTGCTTAACTGTATGTTCAATACTTCTAACAGCGATTCATCAATCATACCTGATTCGGCGGATTGTTTTAACAGACTGTTGCGTTGTTGTAATACACGTGTATAATCGATCAGTTGTAAAAGATATTCTTTGTTGATCTGTGACAGCAAGGTATCCAGGAACGTTCTTCTCTCCGTACTTCCGCCCGTTACCAGGATAACATCATCCGGCGCGATCATTACGCAGGGAAATTTGCCGATATGGTCGGAGAATTTTTTGTAGGCCTCATCATTTAATATCAGTTCCTTCCGGTTGGTCTCGCGTAGTACGCATACCAGTTGTTGCGGTTCGCTGTTCAGTTCATAGTTCCCTTCGAGCCGCATACCTGCCAGGCCATGGTGTACATTCTGGTTATCTGGACGGGAGAAATAGCTTTTTGAAAAACTGAGATAATACACCGCATCCAGCAGGTTGGTTTTGCCGGTGCCGTTAATGCCGCAGATGCCAATGATCCTTTCTGTAAAAGAAAACTGCCGTTGCACATAATTGCGGAACTGTACGAGCGATATGGAGCTGAGCCTGAGCATTCGGCGGGCAAATTAAACCAGAACGATGTTAATTATTCATGTTGCGTATCACGGAAAGCATTTATTTTTATAAAAAATCAGGTTTTGAAGACGATACTATCCGAGCAACAACTGGCACTCACGGTAAAAAGGCTGGCACACCAGATACTGGAAAATAACCTGCAATTGGCAGATACGGTCATCATAGGCCTCCAGCCGCGCGGTATTTTTCTGAGCGACCGCATCGTGAATGAACTAAAAAAGATCGTAGCACCCGGTTTAATCCAATATGGAAAACTGGACATCACTTTTTACCGTGATGACATACGCAAGAGTCTTCACATAGCCAACCACACCGATATACCATTCGATATCACCAATAAAAAAGTGGTTCTGATAGACGATGTGCTGTACACAGGAAGAACCATCAGGGCCGCGCTGGATGCCTTGCTGGATTTTGGGCGCCCATCAAAAGTGTCTTTATGTGTTTTGATCGACAGAAGATTCAGCCGTGAATTACCGATACAGCCCGATTACGCAGGAAAAGTTATCGATACTATTATCTCCCAAAAAGTAAAAGTCCGCTGGAAAGAAAATGAGGAGGTCGATGAAGTTGTCTTGATCTAAACTGTGCCTCCGTGCCTCTGTGTGCAAAAAAAATCCCACACAGAGGCACGGAGGAACAGTTTGACCACCGAATCCTGAAATTTGTTTCATTTCCTTCTTTTCCATTAACTTTGTTTTTTAATGAAACTATCTACCAAACATCTTCTTGGTATCAAAGATCTCAATAAAGAAGATATTCAGTTAATTCTCTCCACCGCACAGCAATTCAAAGAAGTTTTACAGAGACCGGTTAAGAAAGTTCCGTCGTTGCGCGATGTGACCATTGTGAATCTTTTTTACGAAAATTCAACGCGTACCCGTATGTCGTTTGAACTGGCTGAAAGAAGGCTATCAGCGGATGTACTCAATTTCGCTGCCAGCAGTTCTTCCTCTGCCAAAGGCGAAACATTACTGGATACGGTAAATAATATCCTGAGCATGAAAGTGGATATGGTGGTGATGCGGCATAGCGCTTCCGGCGCCCCGCATTTTCTGGCCAAACATATTCCCGCCGCTATTGTGAATGCAGGCGATGGGATCAATGAACATCCTACTCAGGCATTGCTGGATGCGTATTCTATGCAGGAGAAATTGGGTAAACTGGAAGGACTAAAAGTGGCCATCATCGGCGATATCATGCATAGCCGCGTGGCACTGAGCAATATGTACCTGCTGAAAAAAATGGGAGCGGAGATCATGGTGGCCGGCCCCCCAACGCTGATCCCGAAATATATTGCCGAAGCATTGGGTGTACGTGTGGAATACAACCTGAAAAAGGCATTGCAATGGTGCGATGTGGCAAATGTGCTGCGTATACAACTTGAGCGCCAGAATCAACCTTTATTCTCTTCCCTGCGTGAATACAACCTTGCGTATGGTATTAAAAGAAAAATGCTGGAGAGCCTTGGAAAAGATATTGTGATCATGCACCCGGGACCGATCAACCGTGGTGTGGAACTGGATAGCGATGTTGCAGACGGACCTTATTCAATCATACTTAACCAGGTAGAGAATGGAGTGGCGGTGAGGATGGCGGTGTTGTACCTGCTTGTTGACCGCGAAAACTGATCACGGATTACGCGGATTTGAACGCGGATTACGCGAATTTGTGCTGATTAATATAATTGTCTTTAATTCGTGTTGTCAATCCGTGTAATCCGTGTTTAAATCCTTGGAATCCGTGCTTGTAATCATATAAAAATCCCTCAATCCGTGCTCAGAATCTGTCTTTTCCCCGGAACTTTTGATCCCGTTACACTCGGGCATATTGATATTATTAACCGTGCCATTCCTTTGTTTGATAAGATCTATGTGGGTATCGGTATCAATTCTTCAAAAAGCCCCATGTTCAGCGCAGAGCAAAGGATGGAATGGTTTAAAGAGATCTATAAAGATACCCCTAATGTGGAAAGTGTGATCTATGATGGGTTGACAGTCAATTATTGCAAATCGATCAATGCGCATTTCATTCTGCGGGGTATCCGTTATGTAAGCGATTTTGAATACGAGAAAACCATCGCCGATGCCAACCGCACATTAGATCCCGGTATTGAAACGATCTTCTTAACCGGTGAGCCAAAATATACTTCCGTAGCCTCCACCATTGTACGCGATATCATCCGCAACGGCGGCAATGCCTCACCATTCTTACCCGAAGTGGTAAACAATTCTCTTCAAAATCATAAATTATAATATTAGCAAATAGTCAGTAACTCTTTAACCACGGCTAATTATTAACTATTCACTATTAATTCGAAATGTCCATCTGGCACAACCCCAAACTGTCTCTCAGCCATTTCGATGGTCTTGGTAAACAAACCATGGGCGAACATATCGGCATCCGTTTTTCTGCAATTGGAGATAATTACCTCAAAGCCACTATGCCTGTTGATCACCGGACAATACAGCCTTATGGTTTATTACACGGCGGTGCATCAGTTGCATTGGCTGAGACTTTAGGCAGTGTGGGAGCAGCGATGGTGATCGATCCTGAACAATATATCTGTGTAGGACAGGAGATCAATGCGAATCATATACGTGGAGTAAAAAGTGGATATGTAACGGGTATTGCAACCCCCATACACATCGGTAGCAGCTCGCATGTTTGGGAGATAAAAATTTATGATGAGAATGAGAAGCTGGTTTGTATCAGCCGGTTGACGGTTGCGATATTAAAGAAGCGGTAGAATTATTTTGAATGTTGAATTTTAAATTTTAAATGAATAAGGTTTGCTTCCTCACTCAACATTTAAAATTCAATATTTAAAATATTTTTATTTAAGTTCTTCTATCACCAAATTCCTCCAATGCACTTTTATCCCACCACCATCATGTATCTGCAATGCAATAAACCCGTCACCTTTCCCGATCTTTTCGTCTTTTAATTCGATCATGGGGTGGCCATTGAGCCAGGTTTTTACTTCATCGCCATTTACGGATAATTTCATCGTGTTCCATTCTCCCATTTTAAGAAATGCCAGGTCTTCGGGTTTGGGTTTGATGAGCCAGCCACGGCCATACGATTCATAAATGCCTGCAGTAAATCCACTTGGTGGCGCCACTTCGCATTGCCAGCCACTGATCTTTACGCCTTCAATAGAAGAACGGAAGAAAACGCCACTGTTGCCATTGGCTTCCTGTTTAAAATCCAGTGTGAGAATAAAATTCTTATAATTCTTTTTCGTTGAGAGGTAACCATACTGTTTATCCGGTCCGCTTTCGCAGATCAGTTCTCCGTTCTCAACATACCATTTCTCGGTTCCGTGGATCGTCCAGTTGTTGATGTCTTTGCCGTTGAAGATAGGGGTTGCTTTTTGGGCGCTCGTGATAGTCAGGGTTGATACAAGGATCAGGGTAAGGATGTATTTCATTGATTTAGTTTTTTGCCACAGATTTTCACAGATTTTTTATGCTAATCTGTGGCGATAGAATTAAAGTTCCGCTTTTCTGATCACATCTACCACATTCGGATAACTATTCTGCAAACAGGTTTCCAGTTCATCACCGCTTACCCATTTGATCTCTGTAATATCTTCGTCCGTTTGTGGTATTAATAGCTCTTCGCCACGGGCACGCATGGCATACCAGTGGGTTTCTTTGATCACATCTGCGTTTACGTATTGATCAAAATATTCATGGTAGCCGATATCGATCAATTCTCCGCGTTCTACATTTACAAGCCCGGTTTCTTCCCTAACTTCACGTAAGGCACAATCTTCGATCGTTTCTCCCTCGTCCAGTTTACCTTTCGGCAGATCCCATTTGCCGCGACGGAAGATCATCAATAATTCTCCGCTGTCATTCAGCACCAATCCACCCGCTGCAATAATTTTTGGTTTACTCATTGTATATCAAATGTGAATACAAATTTCCGATTTCCCAATTCCACTTTCCAAAATGGTTTTACATTCGCTCCATGACAAATGAGAAAGCCGTTGCCGAAAAATTGCTGCAGGTTGCAGCTGTTAAACTGAGTCCTGAAAAACCCTTTACCTGGGCAAGCGGCTGGAAGAGTCCCATCTATTGTGATAACCGGAAAGTGTTGTCCTTTCCATTCGTCCGCGATTTTATCAAGAGTGAACTGTGCAATGTGGTATTCGAACATTTTCCGCAGGCAGAAGTGCTGGCCGGCGTGGCAACCGCGGGTATTCCCTGGGGAGCGATGGCAGCAGACCAGTTAAAACTTCCTTATATCTATGTACGCCCCAAACCCAAGGAACACGGACTGGGTAACCAGATCGAAGGCTATTATACGCCCGGGCAACGTGTGCTGGTGATCGAGGATCTGATCTCTACCGGTAAAAGCAGTCTGCAGGTGGTGGATGTATTGCGCAATGCAGGCGTTGAAGTAGTGGGGATGGTATCCATTTTCACCTATGGATTTGCCGCGGCAGATAAGGCATTTGCAGATGCCAAGGTACCATACCGCTCGTTGACTGACTACACACACCTGATCAGCCTGGCGGTTGAGAAAGGGCAGGTATCGGCAGAAACCGAGGCCCTGTTACTCCAATGGCGCAATGATCCGGCTAGTTGGCAGGGAATTTGAGCATTGAACGGAAAATCAAATCATATCATATGAAAAGAATGGTGTTGGGATTAGCGTTGATGATCGCATCCTGCTATACGCTCCAGGCGCAGCAGGTGGGTCCACAGTGGGTAACCATCAAATCGGGCAATTTAAAGTGCTGGCAATGCAAGGATGCGCTGGATAAATACCTGTTAATCGAAAAAGGTATTACCGAAACCGGCCTTCTCCAATGGAAATATAACTTGCTGCAGGGAGAGATCCGGATCCAGTACTTGCCTGATAAAACCAATCCGCAGGCACTCCGTATCACACTGAACAACGCCGGTTTTGATGCCGATACCGAAAAAGCCGAACCCGACGCGTATAAAAAATTAAATCCCGCATGTAAGAGAGCTGAAGACGGCGGGGGGCCGCAGAAGGGGAAGCCGTGCCATGTCGCTCCGCTGAATTAATAATTAGTAGTTAATAGTTAATAATTAGTAGAACGCCGAAAGAAGCAGATCGTGGCTTCTTTCGGCGTTTTTTATTAATCTATTAGCCAATTGAAATTATTAACTATTAACTTTTAACTATTAACTAAAACAGGCTCAGCTTATGCCTCGATGAATAATCAAACGGCACCGTTGTAAAGAACCCTGCTTTTCCCACCCTTGTGGTTCCTTTTACATTGATCAGCACTTCCTGGCTGAAAAGGAGATTGAGGCCGTTTTTGAGCACCGATTTCATGTCCACCACGATTTTGGAAGGCAGGTTGAATTCTGAGCGGCGGGGGATATGCATAAGTGTATCGAGCTGGAATTTGCCGAGATAACTGTTATCTACATACACATCACAATCCACTTTTTTTAAGTCAACCCCGAAACCGTTGGGGTTGTAGTAAACCAGGTCCATGGCAAGAACGGTTTGGTCGAACCCTATATTTTCAATTTTGAGATTCTTCACATCGCGGTAATCAAATCCCTGGGGACTGGAACAGGAGGTCAGGAAAACGATTAATAAACCAAATAAGAGGGTCTTTTTCAAGATGAAGTATTTGCCTGCAAAATAGGAGAGACTGGCGGATTTTCAATTTGCTATCTTTGTAAAACACTTTAATTATTTGCTAAAAATATTAGAATATTGAGGCTTATATTATATAAATAAATATGCTAAATTTGATAGTATAATTATTGATTATTAAATAATTAATAATCAATTCTTTATATAATTATATTTGATTATTTTATAGCAATAAAAATGATCTAAAACAGGTCTTTTGGAGAGAATTTTTTATGATTGCAAAAAATGAAAATATAGAACACTTAGTTATTGATAACCAATATTTTGGAAGTATTAATTATATAAAAATTTTGTTTCAATTTTCAAATATAAAAATCGAACAATATGAAAGCTACCAGAAAATGAGTTTTCGCAACCGCTGCATGGTTGCGGGGAGCAATGGGGTGGTTCATTTGTCGGTTCCGCTGGAAAAAGGAAGGGGACAAAAAGAGTTGATGAAAGATGTCCGGATCAGCCATTCTGCGAACTGGCAGGTGCAACATTGGCGGACCATAGAATCCTGTTACAGCCGCTCGCCGTTCTTTGAATTTTACCGGGATGCGGTTTGGGGACTGCTCGAAAAAAAGGAAACCTTCCTCCTCGATATGAATATGCGGATCCTGGAATGGATAAAAACAACACTGAAATTTCAGGGCAAATTGTCCCTGACGGACGAATACCACAAAACCTATCCATCAGATATAATGGATCTGCGAAACACCATGCTTCCCAAAAATTGCCAGGTTCTCGGCACCGATCTGCGTTATACCCAGGTATTTGAGGACAGGATCGGGTTTGTGCCCAATCTTAGCATCCTTGACCTGTTATTTTGTTGCGGGCCAACCATTTTGAAAGGGGGATAGAAAACCCATTTGTCGATATGTTTCTGATTCTCACCGGGGTAGGGATAAGTTTTTAGCGTTTTAATGACTCTTAAAGCTGCAGTTCTGTTGATTAGTACTATTTTCAAACTTTGCTAATAACTGCTGTTACCCCCCGATGAAAAAGATTAGAGTGCTGCTTTGTTGTTTCCTGCTCATGGGGCATTTTATTACTGTAGGGCAGAATTTTTCAAATAAGGGAAAAGACTTCTGGTTGGGGTATGGATACCATGTGAATATGGCTGGTAACCCTGCAGGTGGTGGCACACAGGATATGATCCTATACTTTACCTCTAACAAAAATGCGAATGTTACGGTTGAGATCCCTGCCAATGGTTATAAGCAAACCTACACGGTTGCTGCAAACCAGGTTACGGTCTCCAGTCCATTGCCGAAATCGGGTGCACAGGATTCACGAATTGTTGATACCGGTTTGTATAATCGCGGGATACATGTTTATAGTGATGTAGACATTGTAGCCTATGCGCATATTTATAATGGAAGTGTTTCTGGTGCGTCTCTTTTATTTCCTACCAATACTTTAGGGAAAGATTATTATGTAATTGATTATAACCAGTCATCAAACGCAGCTTCTGCCAATTCGTTTGCTTTTGTTGTGGCTGTTGAAGACAATACGGCGGTGGAGATTACACCTTCTGTTGCCAATAAAAATAACAGGGGTACTTCACCTTTTATCATTACGCTAAATACAGGGCAGGTATATAATTTAATGGGTACAACATCCGGTAATTTAGGAACTGATCTAACAGGAACAAGGATCAGAACCATCAGTGCCGGAAGTACCTGTAAAAAGATCGCAGTTTTTTGTGGCGCAGGCAAAATGAGTATTGGAGGAAATGCCGGCGGTAGTGCCGATAACCTGTTTGCCCAATCACTTCCGGCAAGTGCCTGGGGATTAAAATATTTAACATCGCCAACAACTTCACAGCCCAGTAATTATTACCGCATCTGTGTTAAGGATCCTGCTACGAAAGTGTATGTGAATGGTAACCTGCTTGCAGCCTCTTTGTTGCAAAGAAATTTTTTCTATGAGTTAAAAAACTCAACAGCCCTCACAATACCCGGAAACGGGCAATCAGTAGCAAATACGCCTGCAGGTGTATGGAACCTGATCGAATCAGACAAGCCTATCAATGTGGCGCAATTTTGTACAACAGTTGGCCAGGATGGTAACCCCAACACTTTTGGTGACCCCGAAATGATTTACCTGAGCCCGGTAGAACAAACGATCAATGATATCACATTGTATTCTGCAACAAGAGCAGCTATACAGGTTAATTATGTGAATGTGATTATTAAAAAAGGTGGTATCAACAGTTTCACACTGGATGGAGTTTCTAAAACAAGCAGTTTTTTGCCTCACCCTCGTGATCCTGCTTATTACTATGCCAGCCTTCCCGTTGCCTCGGGGTCGCACAGGTTATATTCCGATACTGGTTTCAATGCTATCGCTTATGGCTTTGGTAGTGCTGAAAGTTATGGTTACAATGCCGGTACCAATATCAAAGACCTTTATACACCTATTTTTCAAAACCCGTATGCAAGATTAAGTTTTGCGGCTACCTGCGTAAATACGCCGTTCCAGTTTTCGGTTCCGCTTTCTTATCAGCCCACAAGTCTTTCATGGGATTTTGGTAGCAGCGGAAATATTTCACCCGCCAGCACACTCACATTTGCTACGCCCCAGGCAGATAGTACACCGGTTATTGGCGGCCAGAGTCTTTACTATTACAGTCCCTCAAATGGAAATGGAAGTAAAACTTTTACGTATTCAAAAGCCGGGACCGACACCATTAAAATGTATGCGAGCAATCCATCGCCTGATGGTTGTGCCAACATAAACGCTGAGTATGATATACCTGTTGTTATAAGCGAGATTCCAAGAGCGAATTTTTCTGTCGACCCGATCCGCTGTATATCGAGCCCGATCAGTTTTACAGATTCTTCTTACAATCTTGGAACCAGCACAATCGTTAACGGTTTATGGGATTGGAATGATGGCAAAACAGATTCCTTAAAAAATCCATCACATACTTTCCCTGTTCCCAAAATCTACCAGGTCCGCTACCGGCCCATCAGCGATTTTGGATGCATCGGTGATACAACAATAGCCGTTGATATTTCTGCTGCACCGGTTGCCAGGTTTGTGTTGACTGATTCTACCTGTATAGGCAAAACCCTTACATTCATTGATTCCTCCAGCATTGCAACAGGTACGATTGTTAAATGGTACTGGGATTATGGGGACGGTTCTTCTGATACATTAACCACAAATACTTCACGCACCAAAACCTATAATATTGTTGGGGCATATACCGTAAGCCTTACAGTAGAAAATAATACCGGGTGTAAAAGCATTGCTTTTACCAAAACGATTACCATCCACCCATCGCCGGAACCCAATTTTAATTTGCCCGTGGTTTGCCTGCCTGCAGGTACTGCTAATTTTATTGATTCAACTACCATCAGTGATGGTTCAGGTAATTTCAGGTATGCCTGGGATTTTGGGGATGGGAAAGGAGTGGATTCCATTTCCAACCCGGTTTACCATTACCAGGCGGCAGGACCATTTACTGTTAAGCTAACGGTTACTTCACAGAATGGTTGTGTGCAGACAGCTACAAAAACACTGGCATCTGTATATGCACAGGCTAAAGCAAATTTTACAGTGAACAGTGAAAACTGTTTGAGAGATTCAACACGCTTTACCGATCAAAGCATTGGCAGCGGTAACACGGTTACCAAATGGAACTGGGATCTTGGTGATGGCAATACCGATACTGCTACAAATCCCGTTTACCTGTATGCTACTGCAGGAACTAAAACAGTGAAACTATTTGTTTTTACAGACAAAGGATGCAGCAGTGATACCATCACAAAACCAGTATTGGTAAATCCTTTGCCTGTTGCATCATTTATGATATCCTCACCTTTATGTGAAGCAAGGGCCCTGACATTTACGGATCAATCAAAAGCCAACGCTGGAACACTTGTAAGATGGAACTGGAATTTTAAAGACAGTACCACCAAAGACACGGCCAATGGTGCCGCATTTACAAAAGCTTTTACCACATGGGGTAACTATGATGTACGATTGATGGTTGAAACAGATAAAGGATGTAAGAGTGATACAACTATTTCTCCTGCTAAAATAAATCCTTTACCTAAGGTTGGATTTATGTTACCTGAGATATGTGTATCTGATGGATCGGCAACTTTTACCGACACGTCAAAAATTGCAGATGGATCACAGTCGCAGTTTACCTGGAAATGGAAGATCTTGCCCGGTACCAATTTCAACGCACAGCCAACGTTTTTAGATGCATCGGTTCAAAATGCAAAAGTGCTGGTGAATAAAGCCGATACTTACCAGACGCTGCTGAAAATTACCAGCAATAACGGGTGCACAGATTCACTGATACAGGTATTGACCGTTAACGGCCCCACACCTAAAGCTAATTTTGTAATCCCGGTAACTAACACACTATGCAGCAATGATTCCATCAGGATCGTAAACACGTCTACGGTTGACTTCGGGTATCTTACCCGTTTGGATATTGTTTGGGACCTTATCAATGCTCCCACCAGTAAAATACCCGATGAAACACCTGTTGATCAAAAAAGTTATTCTTTCAAATACGCAGATTTCCAGGCACCCGCCACTGTTAATTACAGTGTTAAGCTGACTGCTTTTTCAGGAAATTCATCAACCTGTCAAAACTCAATTACCAAAATTGTTACGCTTAACCAAAGTCCCAAAGTAAGTTTTGTAAAGCCCAGGGATATCTGTGATGATGCAAGTGCGCGTTTGATCATACCGCAGGCATCAACAGTAAGCAGTGTTCCCGGCATACCTGTTTATATTGGCAAGGGGATCACCAATAGTGTAACGGGTTTGTTTGATCCTGCTGTTTCAGATACCGGAAAACACACCATTAAATACCTGCATATTTCTGATAAAGGCTGCCGCGATTCTATCATCCAATCCATTACCGTGTGGCCCTCACCCATTGCAAAGTGGTCGATCAGTGCGCCGGATTGCGAGAAGAACCAGGTTACTTTTACAGACAGTTCGCTGGCACTGTTCAGTAATATCGCAAAAAGGATATGGGATTTTGGCGACGGAACTACGCAAACATTTACCAGTTCCAATGCCTTTACACATGTGTATGCTTCTGCAAATACATACAATGCAAGTTTGAAAATTATTACAGACAGTAATTGTGTGAGCCAGGTGAATACACAATCCGTTAAAATCAATTATTTACCTAAGGTAGATTTTGTATTGCCTTCTGTTTGTTTGCCTGATGGCCGGGCAGAATTCATCAATACTTCAAGCATCGCGGATGGTTCAGAAGCGTTGTTTAGTTACTTATGGAATTTTAATGATCCCAATGATCCATCGGCTTCCGTTATCAAAACCCCGACACATAAATATGCTGCATTGGGTCCTTATAATGTGAAGCTTATCATTACCACAAAAGATGGTTGCGTAGATTCTGTTACGAAAGCGTTCACTACTATTTACCCGCAACCCAAAGCAGATTTTACCAGCATACCAACCAAAGTATGTATGGGTGATACGATCCGTTTTATGGATAACAGTAATGGCATCACCAGCCCGGCGAATACATGGTCATGGGATCTTGCCGGAGGGGTAACATCCGTTTTGCAAAACCCGTTAAAGAAATTCAACGACTCTGGTATTTTCAATATCAAATTATATTTCTTTAATGGACAGGGTTGTGTGAGTGATACGGTGACCAAACAGGTGATCGTTTATCCTTATCCGAAATTAAACCTGGGGCCGGATCTGAAAGTTTTGGAAGGAGGGGAGCTCACGATCAAACCATTGTATTATTATGGTACTTCGCTTAGCTTTTTATGGATGCCTTCTCTTTACCTCGACTCCATCAATATTGCCACGCCGAAGACAACGCCACTGGATGATATCACTTATAAACTTTACCTGACCGGTATCGGTGGTTGTACGGTGAGTGATGAGATCTTTGTCAAGGTATTGAGATCACCTGATGTGCCGAATGCTTTTTCGCCAAACGGTGATGGTATTCACGACACATGGCATATCCAATACCTGGAAAGCTATCCCGGAGCTACTATTGAAGTGTTTAACAGGTATGGGCAAAGGGTTTTTTATTCAACCGGCTACGATGTGGAATGGGATGGGAATGTAAACGGTAAACCATTGCCGGTAGGAACCTATTATTATATCGTTGATCCTAAAAACGGGCGTAAAAGGGTGAGTGGTTCTGTTACCATTATCAAGTGATCTTTCATAAAACGATGACCCGGAAATAGCGAAATGCTTCTTCGCTAAAGATTATGTTTGATCCGGATCAAATCAGACAGCATTTTAACGTTTTAATGACTCTTTAAAGCTGCTTATCTACTGAGAAGCCTTAATTTTAACTTTGCACATTATCAAGCTATTGGCTGCTAACCCACGATGAACCCGAGATGAAGAATATCAGATTCCTGCTTTGCCTTTTGTTACTATCAGGGCATTTTATCGGCAGTGGGCAGAATTATTCAAATAAAGGGAAGGATTTTTACATTACTTATCCAATTCATATTGACGGAACTGCCTCAGCCATGGGCATTTATATTACTTCTGATGTAAACGCAACCGGTAGTATTACAGTAGGTAGCCAAACACTGGCTTTTACAGTTACGCCTAATAATGTTACCAAGAAATTTTTAGGCACCAATACTCCACAAGCGACTTTTGATGCGCCTAATTCAGGTGTATATCTTCCACAGGACGATGGTATTACAGTGGGGGGGGCGATACATGTGGTCGCCGATAATCCGGTAGTTGTATATGCGCATATTATCAGAAGTGCACGATCTGGCGCCACATTGGTTTTGCCGACAACGGTTTGGGGAAATCAATACCTCGTTCCGAGTTATAAGAATATTGGTACACAAGGTGGAAACTATGGTTATGGAACGGTTACTGTTGTTGCTGCGGAAGCGAATACCAAAATCACCATTACGCCTGCCGTTGCTACTAAAAATAATGCGCATGCCGCCAATGTGCCTTACGATATTACTTTAGTAAACCCGGGCGATGTTTACCAGGTGCAATTTCAGCAGAGCGCGGATATTTCCGGAACGCTTGTTAAATCTGCTTCATCAGGGAGCGGCGGGTGCAAAAAGATTGCCGTTTTTTCAAGCACATCGTGGTCAGCTTTTGGTTGCAGCGTTAGCGGGGCAAGTGGCGACAATCTTTATCAACAGCTTTTTCCGACAGGTTCATGGGGTAAAAACTTTGTTACTGCGCCGGCCAAAACACGTACGTTAGACATTTATCGTGTTTTTGTCCTGGATCCAAGTACAGTGGTAAAAAAAACGGAGGCTGGTGTAATTACTACTATGACGGGGCTGATTAATAATTCCTATTACGAATTCACGACTGGTAACCCCACTTTTATACAAAGCGATAAGCCTTCTTCTGTTGTTCAGTACTTTACTACTATGGCATGCCAAGCCGCTGCCACCATTGGTGATCCGGAAATGGTGCTGTTAAACCCGGTAGAGCAAACCATCAATAATATTACAGTGTTCTCGGCGCATCAGAATGCAGTACCATCCGGACAGAGTAACGTTCAAAACTGTTACCTGAATGTGATCATTAAAAGCAATTCAACAGCAAGTTTTAAAATAAACGGTGCTGCACCTACTTCTTCTTTTATAGCAATACCTGGTACGAGTTATTCGTATCTGCAGGAAGATGTAAGCAATATTTCTAAAACAAATCCGGTGCAGACCCTGGCTGCCGATTCAAGTTTCAGCGCTATGGCATATGGATTTGGAAATGTTGAATCATACGGATATAACGCAGGCACCAACGTAAAAGATTTCTCACAACAGGCATCTTTTCAAAATCCCTACAAGAGAATTGATTCTGCTGCAACCTGTGTTAATACTCCATTTGAATTTGCCGTTCCTTTAGCTTTCCAGGCCTCAACCATCAAATGGGATTTTTCTGCAGCGCCTAATATCAGTCCCAATGCCACTTTAACACCAGCTGCAGCATATGATTCCGTAAACCAGACAAACGGATCATATTATTACAGTCCGCACCAGGTATATTCTTTTTCAAAATCAAATTCGGCAGCACTTCGTGATACGATAAAATTATACACTACTTCCGCTACGCCGGATGGATGTGGCAGCACCGACCAGGTATATGCCATACCTGTTAAAGTAAATGATGTGCCTGTTGCAAAATTCGTTTTTACAAGTAATGGATGTGTAAGCGATTCAGTCTTTTTTACTGATCAGAGTACGAATACCAATGGTATCATCAACCGGCGGTTATGGAATTTTGGAGATGGTACCACAGATGATCGTTCTGTTGGAACTGATTTCTCAAAAAAATACGGAGCAGGAGGAAATTATACCATTAAGCTAAAAGCTATATCGGAAATCGGCTGCACCTCCGATGAAGTCTCGCAGACCATACAGATCACCGATAAACCTGTTGCCAAATTCAATTTCCCATCTGTTACCTGCGCAGATAATGATATCATTTTTACAGATGCTTCAACAACCACTACGGGCACCATTGTTAAATGGACATGGAACCTGGATGATGGTGCAGCCGCATTTATCAATACCACCAATGCATCTGTAAAAACAAAATACCCGGTTTATGGAACAAAGAGTCCCACATTAATTGTAGAAACGGCCACCGGTTGCAGAAGTGATGTTTTCACTGCCACCGGTTTTAAAGTGAACCCATTACCGGAAGTGAATTTCGGAATTCCTGAAGTTTGTTTGAGTGATGCCAATGCTCCTTTTACAGACAGTACAAAGATCGCTGAAGGTTCGATCGCGTCTTATCTATGGAATTTTAATGCGGGTACACCGGCGGTGTCTCCCGGTCCCAATATCACAAGCAGCACCGCTCAAAATCCACAGGTTAAATACAATAAGTCTGATAATTATTTAGTGTCTCTTAAAGTTACTTCTGCAGCAAGCTGCGTGGGAATTACTACGATAGGATTTACTGTAAATGGAAGTATACCGAAATCTGTTTTTGAACTGGCAAACCCTGCACCGTATTGCGGAACAAGGGCCGTGCAGGTAAAGAACCTGTCAACAGTTGATTTCGGTAATGTTACCAAGCTCGAGATCTATTGGGATTTTGCAAACGCGCCAACCGTAAAAGAAGTGATTGATGTACCGGTTAGCGGAAAGATCTACCCGCATTCATATCCTGATCCTGTTACTCCGAAACAATATACGATCAGGATGGTGGCATATTCAGGTGGTTCCGCCTGTTCGGATTTTTCATCAAAAACAATTACGCTTTACCCGCTTCCAAAGGCCGCGTTTACTGTATCCGCGTCCCAGTTATGTTTCGGCGATGTAGTAACATTTACTGATAAAAGCAATGGCATCTCAAGTGCAGCAGCTACCTGGCAGTGGGATCTTGGCAAGGGCGTTTCATCCAATACCCAGAACCCTGTACACCAGTACAATGATTCAGGCCTGGTAGATGTGAGCCTGTCTTTTTCAAATGCCGATGGTTGTGCAAGCGATACTGCGGTAAAAACACTGACGATCTATCCCAATCCAAAACTCACGCTCAAACACAACGAGCTGGTATTAACCGGGGGGACCTTAATCATCATCCCGCAATATGTATATGGCAACCAATTGCAATATTTATGGACGCCGGCTACGTATCTTAGCAGTGATACATCGGTAGCACCTAAATGTATACCTGATGATGATATCACATATAAACTAACTTTGACAGCGCAGGGCGGATGCAACGTAAGTGACACAGTTCATGTCACTGTGTTGAAAGGGCCGGTAGTACCCAATGTTTTTTCTCCTAACGGGGATGGGATCAATGATACCTGGAGAATTAAGTATCTTGAAAGTTATGTTGGTGCAACTGTGGAAGTGTATAATCGTTCAGGACAGGTCGTATACAGGTCAACAGGTTATGCCACTGACTGGGATGGGACCTATAAAGGCAGTCCTTTACCTATAGGAACCTATTATTATATCATCAATCCAAAAAACAGCCGGCCGATCGTAACGGGATCGGTTACGATCATAAAGTAATCATATGCGAGTAAGAAAATTCATGTTGGGGATCAGTTTGCTTGCCTGTATAATGGTGGCGGCGCAACAGCGTCCGTATTATACCCAGTATATCATGAATAATTACATCATCAATCCCGCAGTTGCCGGAATTGAGAATTACTGGGATGTAAAAGCGAGCCATCGTTTGCAATGGGTTGGATTACAGGATGCACCTGTAACCACTTATCTTACTTTTCATGGCCCGCTGCGTAAAAGCGATTATGAACGCGAATCAGCCACCAGTTTTCATGCCAGCGGTTCAAACCCGAGGGGTGAAGCTTACTGGCAGGATTATGTAGCACCTGAACCGCACCATGGTGTCGGTTTTACTATTTTAAATGACAGGACAGGTCCATTGAACCGTTTTGCGGCTTATGGAACTTATTCTTATCACATGAGCTTATCACCACGCACCAGTTTAGCGATGGGTGTTTCGGCAGGTATTACAAATATGAGCCTTGATGCAAGCAAGCTGAATTTTGGTGCCAACACCACCGTAGATCCGGCAGTGGCTTCCAGTGGTGTAATTAACAGGATCAAGCCTGATATCAGTGCTGGCTTATGGTTGTATTCAAGGGATTATTTTTTAGGCGTTGCCGCACAACAGATCATTCCGCAGCAGATCGCTTTTTCGGATAATACGGTATATGTGACAGATGGAAAATTACTGCCGCATATTTTCGTAAGCGCAGGATACCGCATGCAGTTATCGGATGATATCAGTTTTCTTCCTTCAGCGTTGATACGATACATTAATCCATTGCCACTTGGTTTTGACCTGAATGGAAAATTCCAGTACCAGGATCTTTTATGGGCAGGCGCATCGTACCGTTACCAGGATGGTTTTGCCGCGATGGTGGGAGTGAACCTCAACCGCAATATTAATATTGGCTATTCTTACGATATGCAAACGTCTAACCTGAATACAGTGAGCCGCGGAACGCACGAAATTCTGATTGGTTTCTTATTGGGTAACCGGTATGGTGATTGGTGCCCGAGGAATCTTTGGTGATTTTTTTTCAACACAGAGGGCACAAAGATCGCAGCGTTGCACAGAGAGAATGCTATTGTTTGGATCTCACTCTGTATAGCTCTGTAACGCTATATCTCTGTGTTGAAAAAATACCAGGTGAGCAAAACTCACTGTAACTGGATCTCCACCCTACGTTCATCCACCGTCTTTTTATCTTTATTAATAGCAGGGATTACCTTGATACGTTTTCCCATTTCACCCTGCAATACCAGGTAGTTTTTGATCTTTATGATGGTTGCCATATCAAGTTTCGTTTTGGCAAGTTCGAGTAAAGAAACCAATTGCGGATCAACGACTGGGGTTGCAACGGGCATTGCATCATCCTTCATTTGTATTTCTTCTACTTCCTCGTGTATGGTTTCTGTTTTTACAGGTTCTTTATCAGGAGAAGGCATGCGCATACGCGGTTTACTGTTTTCTTCCTGTGGTAAAGCGGGCTGTTTCATTTTCTGCCTTGGCTTGCTGTTCTCTATATTGAGCCCGGCAATTTTTAAAGAATTCAACACAAGATTATCAAGACCGCCCATTTTATTCAGCATTTCAAGTGCCTGCATGGCATTTTGAATATCTGCCTGCACTTTCTCTTTTTCAAAAACAATTTCTGAACCGGCTTTTAACGAACGTTCTATTTCTGTTTTTGCATTCTTTATATCAACCTCCATTTTTTTCATGGAGCTGTTCATCTCTTCTTTGAATTGACGTCTCAGTTTTAATGGGAGCAATGAATCAAGGCGGAAGAGTTTATTCATATCCATCGTCTTCATATTCATTTTGGCAGCGTCTATATTTGCCATGCTTTTTTCCCAATCAATATTCTGCGGGGCCATTTCCATTTCAATGGCTGCCTGTTTCATTGCACCGGCTACAAGCGGTGTGATGGATTCGATAGGATGCTCAGCCAGTTTCGCATAGTCAAAAGCCGCTTCATTCATTTCTTTCTGTGCGGATTCAAGGTTCTCTTTCATCTTCTCTTTCAATGGTTCTGATAAAAAGAAAATGGGATTGAACAATGGATTGGCAACGCTTACTGCCATCGGCTCAACAGCATAGGCCTGTTTGTTCTTTTTAGGAAGCGATCCTGTATTGGTAATATTTTGTTTATCAGTATGCGGTGTCATCGGGTTCAGCCAGGCGATCGAACTAAGGATGCCTGTTACGATCACGAACGACAGTAATTGTTTGCGATAACTAAAACGGTTCTCTTTTTTATCGATCATTCGTTTTACCCTTACCAGCAATTCATTCTTTTTACCCGCAGCGGCCATGGCAAATACCGGTGCCGATTGCAGGTAAGCAATGCGTAACAAAGCTTCTGCATATAATGACGCATCGTATTGAAACTGCAGCACCCAGTCATCACAACTGTTCTCTCTTTCTTTACGGATATTTTTGCTGAGTAACTGTGTGAATGGGTTGAAGAACAAACTGATCTCCACCACTGATAAAATAATATTGACGAGATAATCGTAACGTTTGATATGCGCTAGCTCGTGTAACAACACAGCCTCGAGTTGATCCGTTGTAAGATGGTTGATACTTGCCACCGGGATCAATATTACCGGTTTAAAAAAGCCAATGGTGAGGGGAGTGGTTACTGTATCGGATAAAAATACCTGTATCTTTTTTTTGATGTTGAGTTGTCCCGCGATCCTGTTTACAAATAAGCGCCATTCAGCGGGCATTTTTTGCAGACCATTGTTCCTGATCTGTTGTGTTTGCCTGTAACCCATGAACCAGCGGATACAGAGAAACACCATCAAACATATATAAGCCATAGAAACATAAGGTAATAACTGCTCAGCTTTTACCATCCAGTTGATCAGTTGTGATGAAAGATCGGTATTGGTTGATACGATCGTCTGTATGTTGCCGGGAACTATGCCTGTTTGATGCAGTGCCTGGTTGTACTGCTGGTAATAGAATTGGAAAGTAACAATGAACCAGATAAAACCTGTAACCTGCGCTGCAACAGCCAGCCTGTATTTTGCAGCAGAACTGATTGACATGAGACCGGTAATGCTCATATAGATCAACCATACCAATGCCATTTGCCATAAGCTGTTGGCAATGGCATAACCCAATGCCTGCAGAAAGCTTGATTGAAACAGGTGCTGCATTGCTTATTGTTTTTTCAGGTTATCCAATAAACGCTGGATCTCTTCCAGTTCTTCTTTGTTGGGTGCATGATTACCGAGTGCCTGCATCACCAGTTGTGTAGATGATCCGCCAAATAAGGAATTGATCATCTTACCCACGATCTGCTGCTGTGTATTTTCACGGGTGATATTGGGACGGTAGATATGTGTCTTACTGCTGTCATCACGTTTTACGATCCCTTTTTCAAACATGATCTGCATTAATTTGAGGGTAGTGGTGTACCCTGCATCTTTGTGTTCGGCCAGTATTTCATGAACCTCTCTTACAGTTGCCGTGCCTTTATCCCATAACACACGTAATATCTCCAGTTCACTCTCAGTAGGCTTGATATGTTTAGCTGCTGCCATTGCTACGATTTTGTTCGTAAGCAATTTACGATTCAGTTCGTAAGGGAAAAAATAAAATTTCGTTAAACGGCAAGATCAGGGGATGAATTAATAATTAGTAGTTAATAGTTAATAATTGGATCCCCGCTATTTGAAGCGGTGCAAAGAATTTAAGCTTCAATTATTAACTATTGACTACTAATTATTAACTGGTGTTCTATATGCTCCAACAGAATAACTCTGTATCGTCCGTATCCGCAGCCTATCGTTCATAAAACTCACCTGCCGATAGGGCATGAATTGGCCCTTTTTATCAAGAAAACCAATAATACAGGTTAACGGTTCCTTTCCTTTCTGGATGACCACTTTTGGCATAGTACCAAAATTGGGAATATTGATGGAATCGGTTACCCTGGCTTCTTTTGCCTGGATGCGAACGGTATAGTGAAAGGTTCGTCTAGTTTCATACAGTGCTACTGCAAATTTCCAGTTGTTCAATTCATCTTTGATGGGGTCGCTGTATTCGGCAGCGGGTGTGGATTTAACGGTGGTTCTTATTTCGGGAATGGTATCGTAGGATACAACAGTGGTGGAATCTTTGGTGGTAGTATTATCAGCCGGTTGATTACAGGCAACTGCAACGATGAGCAGTAAGAATGGGATTCGTTTCATATTTTAAAAATAGTGGATAGGATTTATTCACTAAAATATTTCTCCGTGTAACTCTGTGCCTCTGTGTCTCTGTGGTAAAGCCTTCGCTTCGATAGTGTCATCTTGAGAGTTTGAAGTTTTTTTAACCACGGAGACACAGAGGCACAGAGGTTCACAGAGAGTAGTGGTGCAAAAAAAATCCCGGCCAATTGACCGGGATCTGTATTTCTTTTTCGAGTGCTTATTTTTTCAAAGTCGATTTGAGTTTGAAATTCTTCTCACCATTGTAATAAGACTCGTATTTTTTCATTGTCGCATCAGTCTGTTCTTTACCGTTGATAGTAAGTTTGCCATTTTTCAATTCAACTGTAAGGCTACCATCCGGGGCAAAACCATCTTTGGTAAGTGCGTCAACGAGGCGCTGACCTGCCTTGTCTTCTTTGATTAATGTAGGATCTTCTTCCGTTACGATATCAACTGCATGCACCACTTCGGCGGTGTCGTTTTTCATGACACTCATTTCTATTCTCTGCTCTGCTACTACCTTGCCAGCGTTTGCGCCTGCTTTGTGCATGCTTGCCAATGTAGGTGCAATAACCAATGAAACGATCGACATCAATTTGATAAGGATGTTCATAGAAGGTCCTGAGGTATCTTTAAAAGGATCACCTACTGTATCACCGGTTACAGAAGCTTTATGTGGTTCTGATTTTTTGTAGAATATTTCTCCGTTGATCTCAACACCTGTTTCAAATGATTTCTTGGCATTGTCCCATGCGCCACCTGCGTTGTTCTGGAACATTCCCATCAATACACCGCTTACGGTAGCACCTGCCAAGAATCCACCCAATACCTCTGGTCCGAAAATAAAACCAATGATGAGGGGAGATAAGATCGCGATCGCACCAGGCAACATCATTTTCTTTAAAGAAGCTTCTGTTGAAATGGCCACACATTTATCATACTCAGGCTTGCCTGTACCTTCCATGATACCAGGGATGGTACGGAACTGGCGGCGTACTTCTTCCACCATGGCCATCGCGGCTTGTCCTACTGCACGGATAGCAAGTGAAGAGAAGATGAAAGGAATCATACCACCGACAAATAAACCTGCGAGTACATCGGCATGATAAATATCGATACCATCAATTCCTGCGATACCAACGAAGGCTGCAAATAAAGCAAGTGCTGTTAATGCAGCAGATGCAATAGCGAAACCTTTTCCTGTTGCAGCGGTAGTATTACCTACTGCATCGAGTATATCTGTTTTTTCACGAACGTCTTTTGGCAATTCACTCATTTCGGCGATACCACCTGCGTTATCCGCAATTGGACCGAATGCATCGATCGCCAGCTGCATAGCAGTAGTAGCCATCATACCTGCAGCGGCAATGGCAACCCCATATAAACCTGCACAGGCATAAGAACCATAAATACCACCTGCTAATACCAGGATTGGTAACATGGTACTTTCCATACCTACTGCCAATCCGCCAATGATATTGGTGGCGTGGCCGGTAGATGACTGGCGGATGATACTCATTACAGGACGTTTGCCCATAGCGGTATAATACTCAGTGATCATACTCATTAAAGTACCCACGGTCAGACCCACCATGATCGCACCGAAGATGCGGTTAGGCGTGAAATCAAATCCGCGCAATAACATATGTTCCGGCATGAGCCAGTTAACCAGGAAATAAGAAGCTACAGCAGTTAATACGATAGAACCCCAGTTACCCATGTTCAATGCATTCTGTACTTTTTGTGTGCTGATACCGGCAGCGTCAGAAATTCTAACGAACCAGGTACCAATGATCGAGAAGATGATACCCATGGCCGCGATGAGCATTGGTAAAAGGATAGGAGATAAACCGCCGTATCCATCATTCAATATTGAACCACCGGCACCGGTAACTTCTCTTCCTAATACCATTGTTGCGAGTACGGTTGCTACATAGCTACCGAAAAGATCGGCACCCATTCCGGCAACATCACCCACATTATCACCCACGTTATCTGCGATAGTGGCAGGGTTGCGTGGATCATCTTCAGGGATACCTGCTTCTACTTTACCTACCAGGTCGGCACCCACATCGGCAGCTTTGGTATAGATACCACCACCCACACGTGCAAACAGGGCAATGCTTTCAGCGCCTAATGAAAAGCCTGTCAATACTTCAATCGCCCTTTTCATTTCTTCACTATCTACAGCTTGTGTAGGAGCAAAAACAGCTTTCAATATGAGGAACAAACTACCTAATCCCAGAACTGCGAGACCCGCAACACCCATACCCATCACTGATCCACCCGTAAAAGAAACCTGTAAGGCTTTGCTTAAACTGGTTCTTGCCGCCTGTGCGGTGCGAACATTTGCCTTGGTGGCTACTTTCATACCGATAAAACCGGCCAAAGCGCTGAAGAAAGCACCGAATACAAATGCCAGGGCAATGCTCCAATGGCTATTCGAATCGGTATAGCCCATGAAACCCAAGAGAAGTGCAACGATAATAACAAAATAAGTAAGGATCTTATATTCAGCTTTCAAAAAAGCCATAGCACCTTCCGCAATGTATGTGCTGATCTCTTTCATGCGGTCATTTCCCGCATCCTGCTTAGAAACCCAATTAAACTTGACCAAAGTGTACAGGAGACCTACTACTCCCATCGCCGGAACGGCGTAAAACAAGATTTTGTCCATAAAGCGAATTAATCTGCTGGTTTATATAAAAGTCTGCAAAAATAGGAGGATTTGACTAAAATCCCTGCCTGATACTGCTTTTTATCAGGGTGTGAATAAATTGATTGAATATCAATGGGATGAGGGAGTTGTTGACAATGGCTGGAAGGGTGGCCGTCATCGCCAGTCGTGAGACATGAGCGGCCCTCACGATTGACGACTGACGAATCACAGTATCTCTAATGTCCTCCCGTCCCCGGCATCTCATCCTGTTCCAGGTTAGTCGTATCGGCATGGCCCGTAAACACAGAACTCATTTTACCGGCGCGGTAGATATTCTTATTGAATTTGTTGCCGAGAATGATCACGGTTGCAGTATCTGCCACCAATCTTTTAAATGTGGCATTGTTACCGTGCCACCATCCATTATGGAACACGATAGTAGGTTCAGGTGGTTTTACCAGTAAATGCCACCCAAGCCCATAATTGTCCGAGCCAACGCTATAAGGTTGGAAAGCCATGTCGAGGGTCTTTGCGCTCACAAAGGTTCCGAGGTATAATGCACGGTCCCAAAGAAGGAGATCCCTTGAAGTAGTGTACACATTTTTATCGCCATAGATGCAGTCAAGCTTCTCCAGTGCGTATGCCCTGTTGTTAGGATAGTAAGATGGCTGGTAATTCGCAGTATCCTTCTGGCTGAAAATATAAGTATGGTTCATTCCCAATGGCTTGAATACATAGGTAGTCATATAGGAAGGGAAAGACATCTCGGTGATCTTTTCAACGATCAGTGCAAGTAAAGCATAGTTGGTATTGGAATAATAGTATTTCCTCATACGGTCGGTAGCAACATCAAGATTGGGCCTGCGTGTGGCGAGATAGTTCAATACATCCTGGTTGGTAGCAAAACCGGTAAAGGTAAGGGGCACTTTTATACTGCGGTAACGCGTTATCATTCTGCCCTTTTTATTTTTTACGCGATAGGCTTCCGTACGTGTTCCTTCGAGAAAATGATCATATTTGGGCAAACCACTCCTGTGGTTCAGGAGGTGTTCGATGGTAATATTGGGATAGGGGAATGAAGGCAGGTATTTATCCACCCTGTCATTGATGGATAATTTCCCTTCCTCCATCAGTTTTAAAATAACAGTAGCCGTAAAGGTCTTGGAAACAGAAGCCACATGAAAAGTAGTGGTGGAATCGATCGGTTCTTTTGTTCTTAAATTGGCCGATCCACGGTATTCTTCAAATACGATCTCGCCGTTCTTGGCTACAAGGATGCTCCCATTAAACCCGGATCTCACTAACATGGATTGATACAAAGGCTCGATCGCATTGGCATAATATGCTTTTTCTCTTGCGGAAAGAGGTGAGAAGCCTTCCCTGCCATGTTCCATCAACGGTTTAATGATACCAGGTGATGGCTGAGAACCGCAGGCTATCACGAGAAAAGTAAGTAAAGGGATCATCTTGGATCTGAACATGCGATGGTATTTATTACTAAAACGACAAAGATAGTGCCCGCATCTACCCAAGGGTATAACGTGGAAAACTATCTACATTGGGTCAAAACAAATAACATTGTTATTTTCGTGTGCATGAGCAAGCAAGCGACCACCAGTTATCCGAAGGATCGGATCAATATCTTATTTCTTGAAAATATCAGCGACAAAGCCGTTCAGCAATTCAACCGCAATGGGTATGTAAAAGTGCGTAAACTCAATGGTGCCTTGAGTGAAGAAGAACTGATCAGGGAGATCAAAGATGTGCACCTGTTAGGCATCCGTTCCAAAACACATATTTCAGCGAATGTGCTGGCTGCCGCTACCAAGTTACAGGCAATAGGCTGTTTCTGCATAGGAGTGAACCAGGTTGACCTGAAAGCCGCTACCCAAGCTGGTGTGGTTGTATTCAATGCACCTTACAGCAATACAAGAAGTGTGGCGGAACTGGTGATTGGTGCATCGATCATGCTCATCAGGCGTATCATTGATAAGAACAAAGCGGCCCACGAAGGTGTGTGGATGAAGGAAGCCAAGGGAAGCTATGAACTGCGTGGAAAAACATTAGGCATTATTGGGTACGGAAATATCGGTTCGCAGGTAAGTGTACTGGCTGAGAGTTTGGGTATGAAGGTATTGTTCTATGATACAGAGACCAAACTGCCATTGGGTAATGCCTCATCAGCCAAAAACCTGAAAGATCTTGTTGGCCAGTCTGATGTTGTTTCCCTGCATGTTCCCGAAACATCACAGACAAAGAATTTAATTACCAAAAGCTTACTTAAATCATTCAAGCAAGGGTCAATACTTATCAATTATGCCAGGGGAGAAGTGGTTGATCTGAAAGCTTTGGCTGCTGCTTTGCAGGAAGGCCATCTCAGCGGCGCTGCCATCGATGTATATCCATGGGAGCCTGAGAAGAACGGTGATAAGTTCGAAACTCCATTACAGGGTTTATCAAATGTGATACTCACACCGCATATTGGCGGATCAACTGAAGAAGCGCAACAGAATATCGGGGAAGATGTAAGCATCAAATTATTTCAATACCTCGAAAGAGGTATTACCAATGGCTCACATACCGTGCCTGCAATCGGCTTGCCGCCGGTAGAGAATGCGCATCGGATTTTACATATTCATCACAATGTTCCGGGTGTGCTGAGCGCAATCAATACGGCCTTATCCAAAAACAATATCAACATCGTTGGACAGTATCTGAAAACCAACGATGCCATCGGGTACGTAGTCTTGGATGTAGATAAAAAACTTTCTAAAGAAGCTGTTGCGTTGATGAAGGAAGTAAAGGCGACGATTAAAGTGCGGGTGTTATATTAATTAATTATCGAATTAGCGGATTGCGGATTGACGGATTATTTAATGCAGGATTGCGAATATTAATCCGTCAATCCGCAATCCGCTAATTCGATAATTTGATGGCAATCGCAGTAGAAGGTGTTTCAATAAAACGGAAACAGGCATTCATTACTTCGCCATGAAATTCTTCGGGTATGTCTATGGATTGGAGGATATTAACCGTGTGACGTATCACCGATGGATGAACATCTTTTCTTTCCAGTTGCGATACTACTTTTTTGATGTAGTGCCCGATCATCTCCGGCTTTTGTTTCACGGCCCAGTGCAGGCACCAGGAAGCGATCTGAGCAAGCCTGTAATCGTTAGATAAAAAAGAATCCACTAATTCCTTAAAATCTTTTTTGGAAGCACACGCTAATGCCGCGATATGGAGAGCGTGTTTTTTAGAATGCTCTTTTAGTATTTCTTCGCGTAGACTCATTTATTATGTTGAATTTTAAATGTTGAATGATTGCCCATTTAACATTCGACATTTAGCATTTAAAATAATTACAATGCTTCTTTCATTTTGCGAATCTCCTCAATATCAACCGACACCGTTTTCAATTCCTCATTCATACTTTTCTTTTGAACATTCATTCCTGAGGCAATCACTTTTCTTGCGGAAGAATGTAGCTCAACTGCTCCTGTGTAAACAGCGATCTCTTTGATGTTACTGCTTCTTACGCCACTGCCGGGCATGATGATGATACGGTCGTTTGCCTGTTCAACCAATTGTTTGATCAATTCTTTTCCATCTCCTGCATTGGGAACCTGGCCACTGGTGAGGATGCGGTGACAACCACAGTTAATGATCGTTTCCATCGCGGCCAATGGATCTGCGGCCCTGTCGAATGCGCGGTGAAAAGTTACTTCCATCGGGTAGGCGAGATCAGCCAATTCTTTTGTTCTTTCCGCATCAACACTGCCATCAACATGTAATAAACCGATCACCACACCTTCAAAACCGAGTTGTTTGCAGAGTTCAATATCTTTTTTCATCACAGCGAATTCAGCATCAGTGTATAGAAAATCACCTCCGCGTACGCGTATGATAGGGAAGACAGGAATGCTCACTTTCTCTCTTACTATTTTCATAGTGCCATAGGATGGGGTAGTGCCACCTTCACCCGGATTCTCACACAATTCCAATCTATCCGCACCGGCAGATACTGCAAGCAATGCGGATTCGATATTAAAGACTGCTATTTCTAAAATCATCGTACAGGTTTAAATCCAGAATATTTCAATAAGAGAAAGACAAGAGAAAAAGAGGGAAAGAGAAAACAGAACGACTCTTGTTACACTCTTTCTCTCTTTTGCTCTTATTGAAATATTTGTAATCTTGAATCAAGTAAATGTTACAGAATATATTTCCCATCAACCATAAAATTCTTATTATCCGCATAACACACTGCAAAATTGAAACCTTTCTGAATACAGTAGCCGCCATATTCTCCCTGCTTATTGATGGCGATAAAACCTACCTGTATGTCCTTTGCTTTGGCACCTTTTATTTTGATGATGCGTTCCACTGCTTTTTTGCATGCAGCTTCGGGCGATAATCCCTGACGCATTAACTCAACAACCAAATGCGAACCGCAGATACGGATCACATCTTCACCTTGTCCTGTTGCGGTGGCAGCACCTATCTCGTTATCTACAAATAGACCTGCGCCAATGATAGGGGAGTCGCCAAGTCTTCCACGCATTTTAAAACCCATCCCGCTGGTGGTGCAACTACCGCTTAAGTTACCTGCAGCATCCATTGCCACCATCCCGATGGTATCATGGTTCCATTCGCCGTTATCTAATTTTGTTGGAGCAAACGCAGTTTGTTTTTTGCTGTTCTCGATATTGATCACCGGTTTGTATTCGCTTTTCTTCAGCCATTGGCGGTAACTTTTTTCTGCATCGGGAGATAATTTCTGTGGTTCTAATCTGAATCCCTGTTCCACTGCAAATTGCTGCGCACCAGAACCTACGAGCATCACATGCGGCGTTTTTTCCATTACACGTCGCGCCACCGAAACCGGGTGTTTGATGCGTTCAAGAAATGCCACACTTCCACAGTTCGCATTTTCATCCATGATACATGAATCAAGTGTTACAAAACCATCCCTGTCGGGATTGGCACCAAGACCTACACAACAATTAATGGTTGATTCAGTTACCATCACACCCTGTTCCACAGCATCCAGTGCGCGGCCACCTTTGCGTAATACCTGCCATGCCGCTTTATTGGCATCAATGCCGGCATCCCAGGTAGAAATCACGATCGGTTTTCTTGCCGCAGCAGGTGACGTAAAACCCGCGAATGAAAAAGAACCAAGACCTAGTGAACCTAATTGTAAAAATTTTCTCCTGTGAAGCATGGTGTTATTTTAAATGTTGAATTTTAAATGTTGAATTTTAAATGAGGTATACATTCAACATTTAGCATTCAACATTTAAAATAATTATCGATTATTCGTTCATGGTTAGTTTTTGTATCATCTGTTCACTCACTGCATCGCTGTAAACACCGTAAGCGCTGATAAGGGTTCCTTTCATTGTTCCGTCATGTGATTGAACGGCATATATCACGCTGGAATCGGATGGATTGGTATCGCTTTCAAAACGATAATGCTCAACGATCTCGAATTGGGAAGGTGAAAGGCAGGTGCCGGTGTGTTTGCACTCAATTGTGTCAAATGCAATATTAAAATCGGTTGTAAATCCACGACCCTTCAGATCCTTTAATGCATCAACCAGGTTTTCGTAAACATGCATGTATTATGTTTTGCTAAAGATACTGATTCGGGGTTTATTATTAGTGTAGAACTAATTCGTGATTAGAAAAGTACTCATTAAAATAGGATTAAGTTTCGCCACAGATTCACAGATTAACATAGATAGAGATCAAACTGTGTTAATCTGTGAATCTGTGGCAAAAAAAAACCGGGCACCATGCCCGGTTTCCCTATCGATAGATCTTTATCTATTTTGTTTTACCCGCCGGCATTGCCGCAGGTGCATACAATTCATTGAACAATAATTTGAACGTTCCATGTGTTTGTGCACGGAATGTGATTTCTGGGCCGAAAGCATATAATTTACCCTGGCCAATATTTGCCACGAATGCTGTTACGCCATCCTGCAGATAAGCCTGTCCCCATGCCCAACCACTGCGCAATGGTTTGTTGTTAGGGAACCATGCGATTGGTTTAACAGTGCCCTTAGAGTTGGCTTCCGGTGCAATATTGAAAACAGGGCTCGCATCAAAATAAACATCTGCTGCAGATCCCATGCCCCATGCAGATTGGTCAGTTGAGTCAACACTCACACGAAGAACACTTCCGGGGATATAATATTTTTCTCCGGGTAATCTTTGCTGTACGCCATTTACCATTTCAACCAATGCGTTGCTTACCGGCACGCCCAAATGATAGGCGAGATTCGTACTTGATCCGATAGTAACAACATTACCACCTTCTTCAATAAATTTCTTCAACTGAGGAATCGATTTTTCTGCAGTGATCCGTCCTACCATTTTGCGGAACTCTTCGGGGATATTATCATTGTTACCTGCTCCTCCGAAATTACCGCCGCCAAAACCTCTACCACCCGGAAGGGCTGATGGGGGAGCGGGGATAGCACCTTCTACAAAAACGATCACATCATATTTTTCACGAAGTCCGCCCGTGTCGATATCTTTTGGATAAACCACTTCAATCGGGAAATGGTATTGCTCCATGATAAAACGAACCCAGCCTGATGACATTGATCCGCCATAGGTATCCCACAAGGCAATTCGTGCAGGCGCGATCTTTTTGATTGCTGCCGGACGTTTCGCAATCGTGCTCACCTGTAAGCCAAGATCAGCAGCTGTTTTTTCGATAACTGTTTTTGCTTTTGCTGATGCAGGTACAAAGAACGATCCGATACTTGCATTGGTACCAGGCAAAGCTTCGGTTACACGGTATACTTCAAGACCCTCTTTCAACAGGTCATTGGTTGCAACAAATGAACTATTGGCCTGTGCATTTAAAATGTATCCCGCACCAGCGGTTGCAATTGCATTTGCTTTTGGAGACTGTAGTTGTCCATAAGGGATGCGTTCAAACGGACCATCAAATGCATCCAGCACGCGGTCGAATTTTACACCCATGGTATACGCCAATGTCCAGCCTGCAGCATCATACGGTGCAACGGGCGGGCCACCCGGATATAGAAAATCATTCGGGTGATCCTGTGGTTCGAAAAGATCCATCACATGCGGACGGAATGCCTGGTTGGTTTTTACAACATAAGAACCAGCAGGGTAAGATATTCCCGCAACAGTAAATGCCGCGGTTGCCTTATGAACCAGTACACCTGTTCTGATCAAGGCATTCAAAAATTTCACAGCGGTAGGGAAGTCGGGTTGATCAGCTGACAAAATATATCCACGTGCATCGCGGTTTGAAGGATTCTTCAATACGCTGTCATAGAATTTCATCTGAACACCACCACCGCCGCCACCTGGTCTTGCGCCACCCGCTGCATTGGCATTGGTTCCTGCTGCCGGTTGTGCGGCACGGTTCAACTGTTCGATCTCTGCAATGCGTTTGGGTGATAAACTCCAGTAATCTTTGTTTCCACGCTCAATGGAATTCCTTCCCATTTTGTACATGTTATACAATAATTCGTCATGATGACGGCTTGCATAATCAAGCACAGCATAGTTCAATGAAACCGAGTAATCGATTGAGTTACGGAAATACCATTTCTGTGGCAGTATCGGGAAAGTATTGGCGCTGCTGGGAATTAAGCGTTGCGGCACCAATGGAATATCAGACGGAGTAGGGCTTCCAATGATCTCGGTAAGCAGACCCACCATGTTATGGAAATAAGTAGTGGTTCTTAAACCGCCATTGTACCAGGTAGAATAATTGGAACCTGATTTTTCGGTATAACCCGGTTTGCCTTCTGCATTCAGGCGGTTGCTTTGTGCAGCGCCGAGTGCATCGAGACTGGTTACGATCACAGGATCGAATACATAGTTGAACGGATCACGATAGGGCGCGCCGGCTACAACGGTTCCGGGAGGCCCGGTCTGGTGATGGTTGTACATGATCTGGGGCAGCCACTCAATATATAACTGGTTGTTGATGTTCTGTGTTTCACGCAGGTTCATCATATAGAAATCGCGGTTGTTATCGTGACCGGCATATTTCTCGTATAACCTGGGCAATTGGTTGGTAGAGCGTTTTTCGGGAGCGGGATTGCGCATGTACCAGTTGGAAACCAGTTCCTGGCCGTCAGGATTGGCATGTGTACAGAGAATGATCACATCATTCAAAATACGCATGGTTTCCGCATCCTTGCGTGTAGTTAATTGGTAGATAATTTCTATAAGTTGATGTGCACCAACCACTTCGGTAGCGTGTAAGCCGCCATCGATCCATACAACGGTTTTGCCTTCGGCTGCCAGTGTGCGGGCTTCCTGTTCGGTAAGATCTTCGGCGTGGGCCAGTTTACGGGAGATCTCTTTGTAGCGTTCGAGTTTTTTTTGATTCTCGGGTGAAGTGATGATCATCATGAACTGTGAACGGCCTTCTTCGGTTTTGCCGATATCAACGTATTTGGCACGGTCGGAAGTTGCCGCGACTTTTTTCACATAGGCTTCAGTCTGTGTATACGTGGCCAGCATGTAATTGTCGCCGATATTGAACCCAAAATGTTCTTTGGGTGTCGGAACCTGGGCATTGGAAATAAAAGCTGTGAGTAACAGCATGGAAAGAACGCAACTGATTTGTCTCATGGGCATTAGTATAGTTTTGAGGGTTTGGTTCTACAGGCGGAAGATACAAACGCATAGAACCGTATAAAAATATTTATACCGATTTCTTTATGTATTTATACCGATTATGAACAGTTGTTGGATATTTGAAATAAAGTATATATATTAGTCTTACCCTTGGATTATTATTGATCATTTTCTTAATCTTTAAAAATTAAATCAATGATCCAGACCCAAACCCAATCACTCCACGATGTTGGAGCATTCATCAGCCGTGATGAATATTTGTTCCTGCACAACAATTACGCAGAAAGATTTCCCGGCGAACTGCAACATCTTCACATCCGCAAAGATGTTATTCAAAAAGTGATCAGTGAAAACCCCGAACTCTGTGGTATCAGGTTCATGTATGGTTTTCAAAATTCTTCGGATCTGAATACGAAAGTGCTTTTCCTGGTTCCGTGTTATGAAAAGACCGGTAGCAAATACCCGTTACCTTACCTGCATGCGGATGGTTATCTTTCTAATGAAGGAAACCGAATCAGCCTCCTGGATACCTGGGAGTATATGAACAATTATGTGGTGCGTATGCGGAACCTGGAACCGAATTTGTTACTAAGGCAGGTAAGCCGTACCTGTTTCTATGGTATTAACCAGTTAAATGAGCTGATCTCTATGGATCGGGTTGCCTACGTAAAATATCACTTTGGCTATGATCCAGAGCCGTCTGTTAAAGACATACTGAACCGCTACAAAATCGTTTTGCAACCGGTGGATACCTCCAGGAACAGCCTTGGTATCTATATGGACCACGGCCAGATGGTACCATGTGGCGATTGTTGTGTGCTGACGGCAAGTGCCGCAGAAGTCAATCCGGAAGCACCGGACGAAGAATTGAATGTTTTCAGGTATTACCGAGATAACATTTTATTACGCGCCGGGGATAAAGGGAAAACGGTAGAAATGTATTACCATGTTTCTCCTTTATTGGTTGACCGGATCAACGAGCAGGCAAATAAAAAAGAAATTTACGAGGACCTGTATCATAACTATATGCAGCGAAGCAAAGAGTTTATAGAAAATGGCGATGCCACACAGGCCAGGCAGTTGTTTGAAGGGATCATGCAGCAGTTAATGAATAAGTATCTTTTGAACTAGATTAGATCTAATCTAGATAAAGCCTCGGTGAATTACCGGGGCTTTTATTTAGTATAATATTTCCTATAATTAATATTATGTTAAACGGCGCACAACGAAAGACCTTATTTTCTTTTTTTCTCCCACGCTTCACTGGTAACGGTGCGAGTATTAAAGGGAGATAATCCCCTTAACGGGTATGCGGAGGTTTTCAATGGGTGCTGTCTTAAGGATATCAACTTTATGTACTGGTTTACATTTAAATTATTATCCGCATTATTTATAGCTTACTCACTTAGAGTCGCACTTGGTCGTTTCCTGACGTGGTTCAAAAACTCAAAAACTAACCAATAATACATACTTTAGTGACATATAGATAAAGCATGTCCACAAGTACTCTTCTTATAATTGTATCAGCACTCTACCTTTTCTTAGATACAGAAATTGTTTTCAAAAAGGGTTCAGGATTTCGGAAACGGGCCGCTTCTGTCCTACGTATTTTATTAATTGTCGCAATTGCCTTTGTTACCAAATGCAAAGAAGATAAAGATGAAACATCTAAAAATAGCGAGAAGTCAGAGCGCAAGTTAAGCGATTCGCTAAACAACGCTAAACATACAGATAGTATCAAGCGGTATAGCACCAAAATAATTACACTTTTGGCAGAGCGCAATCTCTGGTACGATTCTATTAACAATAGCATTAAAAAAATAGATACAACGAAGGGAAATCAAGAACCTTACATTGCGGCAGACCCGTCAAATACACGGCACATAATATCAAATGATACATTTTATTTATACCCAAGTATAAAAAATTATGGCAACGGAGTAGCTTTTAGTGTTAGGTATAGTGGATACTTTCTTAGCGTGAACAAGCTAACAGGGATAATAATGAGGCATGCTATTCTCTCATCTTCAGATAACGGGATAGACATGCCAATAAATACAGAAATAGTTCTAGCAACAAATAATTTTTTTGCACCAGATTTATACAAAACAACTTTTACTCATAGATTTTACATTTTATTGATTGGGGAATATAAAAACTCTAAGAGCGTAACAAAAAAGTTTGACATATGCTATGCCCTATCTCCAGACAATATCAAATGGGCAATCTCCACAAACGAAGTTGTCGCGGAATTTAAGAAGTTAGTTCTTAAAAAACGCAAAATAGAATAACGGGAATAATTATATCGTGTTGCCCTTCGGGCACCCCTCCCAACTGATCGATGTAGTACGGGCTCCGCCCCACAAAAAAAAGAAAATAAGGTCTTTCTCCCGCAACGGGTCTTTCGTAGCCGCTCCGCTAAAAACTTACGAAAGCCCCTTCACAGCCCTAACCGCGTAACATAATATACTGTTATCATTGTCTTTGTATTGTCTGTTTAGTGCGCTACGTTTCACTTCGCTGGGAATTGGAAGCTATTGCGAGTTTTTAAAGCAAGCTAAACACAGCAGCCGGAGACTTTAAAAACTCGCAATAGCTTCCAATTCAAGGAAATACAAAACACTGATAACAAACTTTTATGTCAAGCGGTGCACAGCAAACACTATATTTTGTAATTTTAACTACCCAATGTTACCGGTAATGAAAATTTAAAAGCATTACCCTATGAAACATTTTACATTGTTCTTACTGGTTTCATTAACCGCAGTTTGCTCACATGCGCAATCTTCCTTTCTAAAAAACGATCTCTATTTAGAAGCCGGCGGTAACGGACTTTTTGCTTCTGCTAATTATGAAAGACAACTGACAAAGCAACCCGGGCTTGGCATAAGGTTCGGCGTGGGGTTTTATTCTGAGAGTGCTTTTTACCTTACCATACCGGCAGGCATTAATTATCTTTTCCCGCTCACAAACAACCAATCATTTATTGACGCAGGACTTGGCCTGACCTGGACACAATTCAATGGCAATGTATTCTCCAGCCCAAAAAATGCCATCGGTGAGTCGTTTGTAAATTTTGTTCCAAGTGTTGGCTATAGAAAACACACAGCTAAAAATCTTATGTGGCGCATAAGTATCACTCCCATTGTGAACGAATATGGATTTGTTCCCTGGTTCGGAATTTCAATTGGAAAAAGGTTTTGAGGAAGATCAACCAGGTTAGCAGAAGACATCCAACAGCATCCAGGAACCAACTGTGCCTCCGTGCTTCTGTGTGCAATTTTTTTTCTCACACAGAAGCACGGAGGCACAGTTGGTTGCTTATGGTTTCAAGAGTTTCACTCTTTCAAACAACATCTCCGGCTCATTCGTAGTAATATAAGCAAAGCCCGCATTGATGAGTTTATCCATGTTCACAGCATCATTCACCGTCCATGCATTCAGCACAATTCCTTCTTTGTGTGCCATGGGAATCCAATCGGGATTTTTTTCGAAAACAGCATACTGGTAATCAAGACCGGTAATGCCATCTTTCTTTAATTCAAGCGGTGATTTATCTCCGTTGAGGTATTGTGTATGCGCTTTTGGATCAAGTACGTGAACGCGTTTGACCATTTCATAATCGAAGCTGATATACACCACGTTTTTACGCAGGTCCAGTTTTTCTACCAGGCCAACCACTGCATCGGTAATAAATTGGGCCCGCTCCTTACCCATTCCGGATGGTTTGATCTCTACCACGAGTTTGGTTCCGGGATTATTTGTTTTTCCTGCCAGCAGGTATTCATGCAGTGTAGGAATTTTTTCTCCATTGGATAATGTAAACGCCAATAATTGTTTATAAGTACTTTTTTCTATTTCGAGTTTGTTGTAAGCCGGATCGTGGTTGATCACCATTGAATCATCGGCAGTCATACGCACATCAAATTCAGAGCCTGCACAACCGAGGCGTATCGCTTCGCGTAGGGATGCGATGGAATTCTCAGGGAATTTATTTTTCTTGAACGCTCCCCTATGTGCAATTACTTCTGTTGTGTTTTTCTTCGGGGAAGTTCCGGCAAGCCTGTTTGTTCTGCAGGAGGAAAATACGATTACAATAACTGCCACCAGGCTGATCGTGTTGATAAAGGATCTCATATTCATTTCTCAAACTTCGTTAAAAATACGATTCATAAAATGCGTTTTTTAAACCCTGGTTTTATTTCCCAGGCAACTCATGTACAGCCGGGAATAAACATCCGTTGAATTTTTTGATGTGTTTATTGAGGACGCAGCGTCATTCGCTGCTTTGCAGAAAAAAGATGGTGAGCAGTAACGAACTTCAGGAACACTTAACTAAAACCCCTGTCATGAAAAAACATGTAACTGCCTTGCTGTTGATCGTTACCGCATTTCTTGCAGTAACGGCTTTTTCTCCCGGTAAATTATCTGCTGATGCTGAGGTGCCCTATCCCGAAGGTTACCGTATGTGGACGCATGTGAAAACAGGATTGATCGGCCCGTCCAATCCCAATGTAAGCGGCTATCATCATATCTATGCCAATGGGAAAGCCATGCAGGGATACACATCCGGTTATTTTCCTGAAGGTTCTGTTTTGGTGTTTGATGTGATCGATGCAAAAGAACAAAATGGAAATACACAGGAAGGGACGCGAAAGCACATTGATGTAATGGTGAAAGACAGCTTACAATACGCAGCTACCGGCGGATGGGGTTATGAAGAATTTGGCGGTGATAGTCATACCAACCGGCTGCTTACCGGAACAGTGAGAACACAGTGTGTTACCTGTCATGCGAAGATGAGTGATAAGGTGTTTAGTGAGTTTAGAAAATAGTTATGTTGAATTTTAAATGTTGAATGAAAGGCCATGTTTAGTAATCATTCAACATTTAAAATTCAACATTCAACATTCAACATAACCCTGCTATTCCGCCACCAACTGCAAAATCCTCCCCGGCCCTTCTACCGAAACATAGATATTTCCATCAGGTCCTTGCTTTACATTTCTTACGCGGCCGATACCTTCGAGCATTTTGGTTTCTTTGGTTATTTTATTGCCGCTTATCTGCAAACGGGTAAGATGTGTGTACGCCAGTGATCCAACCAATACATTGCCTTTCCATGCTTTGAATTTATCGCTGGTAATGAATGCCATTCCGCATGGCGCGATAGAGGGTGTCCATGTATGAACAGGTGGTTCTACCCCATTCATTACCGGGCTCTCGCTTACTGCTTTTCCATCGTAGTTCACACCGTATGATACAAGCGGCCAGCCATAATTTTTTCCTTTCTGAATGATGTTTACCTCATCACCGCCTTTCGGGCCGTGTTCATTCTCCCAGATCTCATTCGTGTTTGGATTAAACGCAAGTCCCTGCGGATTGCGGTGACCATAAGAGTAAACGCTTGTTGGCGCAGTGTTACCGGGAAGTATGGGATTATCTGCAGGTATTTTTCCATCTGCGTTTAAACGATGTACTTTACCCCATTCCACTTTTACATTCTGCGCATTCATATTGGGTGAGGAAGCTCCGCCATAGGTTGTTGATCCTCCTTCACCAACACTCACATATAACATGCCTGCATTATCAAATGCAATACGGCTACCATAGTGACCGCCCCATGTATTCGGCGTTGATGCTTTCAGCAGTGTTTCTATATTGGTGATGGTATTGCCACCCAGTTTAAAACGGATCAAGGTAAGTACGCCCTGCCTGTTTATGTCGTAGCCGGCATACGTAGCATAGATCCATCCGTTGGTTGCATAATCGGGATGTACTTTAATATCCAGCAAGCCGCCCTGGCCTCCATTGTTCACTTCTGGGAAGCCGGTGATTTCAGTTGTGTTTCCTGCATGATAGCGATGTATTTTGCCTTTTTTCTCTGTAAAAAGCAGGTCGCCATCCGGTAAGAAATCCATGCCCCAAATGATCTCGTAGCCCGTAAGAAATGTATTTACGCGCACACCGGGTTCTACTGCCGATGGTTCTTCATTTGCCGTAACGGTCGTGTTTTTCTCTCCACAAAAAGTAACAGTAAGGATCACAAAAGCGAAAAGGAAAATTCTGAGGTATTTGGCGTGTAACATAGAATAGGATTTTGGATGGAATACAAGCTGCCGAATTCTTTACGCAAGCTCTGTAGTTGAGCAGCCAAAACCGTGCCTCTGTGCCTCTGTGTGCAATTTTTTCTCACACACAGAGGCACAGTTTAATGGTTGAATGCTATTGACCGCTACACCAAATAAAAAACGCCGGCTTTTAGGGCCGGAGCTTTTATCTAAGAGACTAAAAATTAGTTCTTGTATTTATCATGCAATGCATCGTACTCTTTGTACTTCGCATCATATTGGTCAAATGCTTTGGGATCTTTTCCTTTGAGCCTGTCGCGTTTGTAAGCGTAAAGATTGGCAAGGAAGTCAACAGTTTTAGTGAGAATACCTTTCTCGGTATTGTTACGGCTAGGTTTATCCTTCAGGATCATGAAAGATTTCTCCAGCCATTCCAATGATACATCGAGGTTTTCCATCATTGGTTTTTCCAAAAGAACATTCGCAGCTTTGTAAGGTTCCAGTTTTGCTTTCTGGGCAGCTTCGTTGGCGGCTTTTTTCTTAGGGTCCTTGTCAACAGGTCTGTCGGCATAAGCAGTATTCAATGCCTGCATCAAACGGATATTGTAGGCATAGGTATCATCGTACTCGCCAAAAACATTATAGTAGATCACTCCTACGTTAAATGCGGCGATCGCATTCTGGTTGTTTTTTGCAAATGCTTTTTTAAAGGCTTCGGCTCCTTTCAATGTATATTTCAGGATCTGCAGGCTGTCGAGTGATTTATCTTTATCTTTTGCGTGCACAAAAATATCACCGAACTGCAGGTATTTTGTTTCGCTCATGTTGCCGGCTGCATCTTCTTTATCATACAATTCTGCTTTCTGCGCGAGTGACAGGTTCGTGTCCATGTAGTCGATCTCGAATTCATCCCATGGGAATTTTGGATACAGCTCCCTTCCTATTGCCACATATTTCTTGAACATTTCTTCGTTCTTTGTAATGGTGTAGTGATTGGCCAGGAACTTGTAAATATCAATATAGTTTTCACCACCTACCTTGTTGTCGGCCAGTCTTCCATAATACTTTGCTGCTTCTGCCGGTTTGGATGAGTTCTGGTACGAATATCCCAGGTAGAGAATAGAAGTGGTATCAAACGGAACGGCTGCATTGCTCCATTTGTTTTTAAAGATATAATCGCTGTATTCAACTGCCGAAGCAAAAGCGGTTACTGCGTCTTCCCATTTTTTATCGTTGAATACTTTTACGCCATTGGCAAAAGAAGTGGAATACATATCAAAAAAAGGGTCAGCACCTTTTTCTTTTACCTGTGTAAAAGCCGGGTCAGCGGCTATGTATTTTTTCATTGCAGCATCTGCATCCTGTGCTATCGTAGGGTATTTGGCACGTGTAGCAGGGTCCTTATATAAGGCGGCATATACTTTGGCTTTCCAATAGAGGGCATCCACTTTCGTATTCTGTTTGGGGTCGGCCATCACTTTATCAACCTCGGCTTTTGCATCATCCATTTTGTTAAGGATGAATACAGTTTGTACTTTTTTCAGATCCTGCGCCTGCACCAGTTGTATTGAACCGGCAAACATCGCAAGCAATAAAAGTTTCTTCATAATGGAGGGTTTGTTATTGATTTTCAGTTGTTGTATCTGTGTTGTCTTCAGTTTTATTGTCATCGTTACCAGCTTCTTCTTCCGGAGCGCCTTCTGTGCTGTCTGTGATTGTTACATCAGTTATGATGATGTCTGATGCCTCAACCACCACCACTGCTTCTTCATCCTGTTCTTCTATCTGCGAAATGGCTGCTATCTCATCTCCGTCGTCCAGTTTGATCAGTGTAACACCCTGTGTTGCGCGGCCCGCTGCCCTGATGTCTACGATGCCTGTTCGGATCGTAACACCGGATTTACAGGTAATGATCAGGTCTTCTTTCTCCGTTACATACAAAATACCGACCAAACTTCCGGTTTTTTCAGTTACGTTGATAGTTTTAACACCTTTACCACCACGATTGGTAATCCGGTATTCATCAACGGCTGTACGTTTTCCGAAACCTTTCTCACTTACTACGAGTATTGTTCGTGATGGATCTTCTTTGTTGATACAGATCATCCCGATCACTTCATCTTTCTGGTCGTCCACTTCAATACCCGCCACACCGATGGCTCCCCTGCCTGTTGGTCTTACTTTTTCTTCAGGGAAACGGATGGCACGGCCACTCTTAACCGCCATCATGATCTCCTGTTTACCATCAGTTAAACGGGCAGATAATAATTCATCGCCTTCGTTAATGGTAATGGCAATGATACCATTGGCCCTCGGTCTGCTGAAATCTTCCAGCGAGGTTTTTTTAATGATACCATTCTTGGTACAAAGTACGATATAATGGTCTTGTACATACTCTTTGTTGTCCAGTTTTTCCACGTCGATAATGGCTTTCACCTTATCATCGCCGGGTAACTGTATCAGGTTCTGGATGGCCCTTCCCTTGCTCTGTTTTTCGCCTTCCGGAATTTCATAAACACGCAACCAGAAGCAACGGCCCTTCTCTGTAAAGAACATCATCGTGCCATGGGTAGAGGCTACGAACAGGTGTTCTACATAATCTTCTTCCCTTGTTTTGGAACCGACTGCACCACGACCGCCTCTGCGTTGCTGGCGGTATTCCGTTGCAGATGTTCTTTTGATATAGCCAAGATGTGAAATGGTGATCACCACATCTTCATTTTCAATAAGATCTTCGATACGCATTTCATCTGCGAGATACTGGATTTCTGTTCTGCGCTCATCTGCAAATTTGTCTCTTACTTCCTGCAGTTCTTTTTTGATCACTTCAAAACGCAATGGTTCACTCGCCAGTAATTCTTTCAGGTATTTGATGGTGTTGATGAGGCCGTTGAATTCATCAACGATCTTATCTCTTTCCATACCTGTTAAACGCTGCAAACGCAGTTCCAGTATGGCTTTGGCCTGTAGCTCTGATAAGCCGTCTTCCTGTTGGTACAGTTCATTGGTCACATCAGAGAACAGTTCCCTGTTCAAATACCATTTCTCTTCCTTGCTTTTGTTGATCAGGTTTTCTTTTGCTTCATCAGGTGTTCTGCTGGCGCGGATAAGTGCGATCACTTCATCCAGATGATCCAATGCTTTGAGATAACCTTCCAGTATATGCGCACGTTCTTCCGCTTTGCGCAGGTCGAATTTTGCACGCCTGATCACCACTTCCATTCTGAATTCAACGAATTCGGAAATGAGATCCTTCAGGTTCATGATGCGCGGCCGTCCTTTGCTGATGGCTACGTTATTGATACCAAAACTTGTCTGTAATTCTGTGAATTTGTATAACTGGTTGATCAGGACCTGTGCCACTACATCGCGTTTCAGATCAAGCACGATACGCGTTCCTTCGCGCATATTACTTTCATTGTTCACGTGGGCGATGCCTTCGATGGTCTTGTCATTTACCAGCTGGCCGATACGATCTGTTAACGCATCCCTGTTTACCTGGTAAGGAACGGCTGTAATAACGATCTGTTCCCTGCCGCTGGGTTTCGTGTCCACATGGCATTTACCGCGAACTACTACCCTTCCACGACCCGTTAACAGCGCCTGTTTCACGCCTTCCATACCGTAGATGGTTCCGCCGGTAGGGAAATCGGGTGCTTTAACAAAGTGGGTAAGTTCTTCAACCGTAATATCCCTGTTCTCGATATAGGCAACACAACCATCAATTGCCTCACCAAGGTTGTGCGGCATCATATTGGTTGCCATACCTACGGCAATACCTGATGAACCATTCACCAGCAATTGCGGAATACGGGTTGGCAGTACAGAGGGTTCCTGTAAGGAATCATCAAAGTTCAATTGATAATCAACTGTATCTTTTTCAAGATCATCCAGCATCGCTTCTGCAAGCTTCTGCAAACGGGCTTCTGTATAACGCATGGCAGCCGGGTCATCACCATCGGGGTTACCGAAGTTACCCTGGCCATCAACCAGTGTATAACGCATGTTCCATTCCTGGGCCATACGAACGAGTGTATCGTAAATGGATTTATCGCCGTGCGGGTGGTATTTACCCATCACTTCACCCACGATACGGGCCGATTTTTTATAGGGTTTATTGCTGTTGTTACCCAGTTCATTCATCGCATACAGAACGCGGCGGTGAACGGGTTTGAAACCATCTCTTACATCAGGCAGTGCACGGCCCACGATTACCGACATCGAATAATCGATGTAAGCGGTCTTCATTTGTTCTTCGATATTTACCTGTATGATCCGGTCGTTATCATTGGTCTTTTCCGGCGGTAACAAATTGTCTTCCATGTGTGTATTCTCGTACTGATTTAATGTCAATGACAGGGTGCTAAACAGCCCTGTTTTCAAGGTGGGCGAAGATAACTTTTTTAAGGGTGAAAACAGCTCAAAAACAGGTGTTTTTTAGAGGGTTTTATCCACAGATGTTAATGATCCAGAATAACAGACCATAGTCGATAGACCATGGTCCATGGACTATGGTCTATCGACCAACAAAAAGGGCCCCCGTTATCCCGGAAACCCTTTGCTGTATTGATTCTTATGAGAAGCCTAATTTACTTTTTTGATGCTTCCGCCGCCGCTTTTTGAGGTATTGGAAGAGGCGGTGCCCTTGTAATAAATATCAGATCCGCCGCTGGCATTGGCATTGATCTCTTTATTGGCCGTGATATGCACATCACTTCCGCCGCTGGAACGTATGGTACAGGTGCCTGTGATCAGATCGTAAGCATGTATATCGGATCCCCCGCTGGCTTCTATTTTTACCTGTTCTGCATGGCCGGAGATCGTTGCATCAGACCCGCCGCTTGCATCGAGTGTGAGTTCTTTTACGTTCAGTTTGCCTTTAAAATCAGAACCTCCTGATATGTGCATGGCAAGACTATTCGTGTTAAGTTCATTATCGATCAGTATATCGGCTCCACCTGATGCATAGAGTTTATCCAGGTTCTTTACGGATACATAGGCTTTCATTTTACGGTTGCCCCAATTGATGCTTATACCCCTGTCGCGCTCGTAATAGATCTTTAGTGTTCCGTTGATCACATCTACATGGATCTTGTCGCGGTATTCATTGCTGGACGCGCTTACTGCTACGGCTTCTTCAGCACCCTGCGAGAGGTACAGGTCAATACCATCTGATATTTCTATGGCATGGAAATTCTTTGCACTGCGGTTAACGGCATTGTCATCACGAACGGTTCTCTGGGCCGATAAACCGAGGCTTGCAAGAAGGGAAGCGAATAGTATGATCTTTTTCATAAGGGTGTTTTTTGTTAGAACGATCATTAGGTGATAAAGTTACAGATAGCACGCAGATGACGCGGGAAAAACGGATTTTAACGGA
>JAZKBT010000006.1:0-427500 GCA_040388475.1 Bacteroidota bacterium
AAGGTGTGTATGAAATGTATGCAAGCAAAGGCAATCATATCATCACCTGCACAACAGAACACAAAGCGGTTTTAGATACCTGTAAACATATTGAGCGTAATGGTGGTGAAGTAACCTATCTCGAGGTAAAAGCAGATGGTTTGATCGATCTGAAAGAACTGGAAGCGGCTATCAAGCCAACCACGATCCTCATCGCCATCATGTATGCGAATAATGAAATTGGTGTTATACAGCCGATCAAAGAGATCAGCACACTCGCCAAGAAAAACGGGATCCTGTTTTTCTCAGATGCTGTTCAGGCAGTAGGAAAAGTACCAGTTGATGTAAACAAGGATGGTATCGATATCATGGCATTCACAGCACATAAAATGTACGGTCCGAAAGGAATTGGTGCGTTATATGTTCGCCGTAAAAATCCACGTGTAAAAGTAACTGCACAGATGGATGGCGGTGGCCACGAAAGAGGAATGCGCAGCGGTACGCTGAATGTTCCGGGTATTGTTGGTTTTGGTAAAGCATGTGAATTGGCAAGACTTGAAATGGCAGATGACGCCGCAAGGTTGAGTAAACTGCGTGACAAACTCGAAACATCTTTAATGCAATTGGAAGAAGCCTACGTGAATGGTAACCGCGAACACCGTTTACCGCATGTGACCAATATTTCTTTCAAATACGTAGAAGGGGAAGGACTGTTAATGGGTTTTAACAAAAACATTGCACTCTCATCCGGCTCGGCCTGTACCTCAGCTTCATTGGAACCCAGCTATGTGTTAAAAGCATTAGGCCTGGGTGATGATCTGGCACATAGTTCGCTACGTTTTGGATTGGGACGTTTTACTACCGAAGAGCAGATCGATTACACGATCAACGCGGTAAGTACTACTGTTCTGAAATTACGCGAGATGAGCCCTCTTTGGGAAATGTTCAAAGAAGGCGTGGATATGGATAAGATTGAGTGGGCGGCGCATTAATGTGATAATTAGCTAATCTGATAATTTGATAATGAGGTCAGATTAGCTTCAAAATAGGTACTCTCTCATTATCAAATGATCTCAATTATCAAATTATCAAATTTCAACCATGGCATATTCAGAGAAAGTGATCGATCACTATAACAATCCGAAGAACGTTGGCACTTTAGATAAAGCAAAAAAGAATGTAGGTACCGGCCTGGTAGGCGCACCGGAATGTGGTGACGTAATGCGTTTGCAGATAGAAGTAGACGATGCAACAGGCGTTATCACCGATGCAAAATTCAAAACCTTTGGTTGCGGATCTGCGATTGCTTCTTCTTCACTGGCAACAGAGTGGTTAAAGGGTAAAACCGTTGACCAGGCAGTACAGATCGATAACATGGACCTGGTGGAAGAATTAAACCTTCCTCCTGTTAAGATCCACTGTTCCGTACTCGCCGAAGACGCTATCAAATCAGCGATCAACGACTATCGTAAGAAGAATGGTTTAGAGGAGCTGGTGTTTGAAGAAAGAATACATTAATTGACGGATTAACGAATTACGGATTGGCGAATTAAACAATCCGCAAATTCGCAATCCGCAAATGCGAAAATTATGGTGGCAACAGAGAACAGTATATACGTAAGCGATAAAGCGAAGAAGAAGGCCCTTCAACTCATGGAAGAAGCAGGCGTGGCAGGAGATGATTCTTATTTTCTGCGTGTAGGGGTTGTGGGTGGTGGTTGCTCGGGGTTGAGTTATAAACTTGATTTCGACAACGAGATCAAACCTATGGACCAGGTGTTTGAAGACAACGGTGTCAAAATCGTAACAGACCTCAAAAGTTTTCTTTACCTCGTTAATACCGAACTCGATTTTTCTGATGGATTGAATGGAAAGGGTTTTTACTTTAATAACCCGAATGCGAGCAGGAGTTGTGGATGTGGAGAGAGTTTTGCGGTGTAAATTTTGGAATGGATAAAATATTAATAACCACGCTGGATAGCGTGGTTATTTTTTTGCAACGAATTACACGAATTTGAACGAATGGTCACCGATTTGTTGATACGTCATGCGTTTGCAGGATCCATTCGTTTTAATTCGTGAAATTCGTGTTCCTCATTTCCTATCTGCCGAAGGCAGGATAGCAATAATGTTTTACCCTCTGAAATCTGCCGCAGGCGGTGCATCAGGTTTTACGGGTTTCTCAGCTTTTACTTTTGCTTTGGGTGCTTTGAAATGAATGATATCAACTTTTGGTGGCGGTGGCGGGGCTGGAGGTAAACGGTTACCATCCTTATCAAACTGTACTTCTGCTTTGGCATCAGCTGGTTTGGGTGGAGGTGGTGGCGGAGCTTTGAAATGTACGACCTCCACTTTTGGCGGTGGTAACGGTTTTCCATCTTTGTCTATCGGTGGCGCAGGAGGTGGTGGCGGTTTGCGATATCTCTTTGAACTTTTTACAGTTACGGGTACCATCTCGTCACCCTGTTCTACTTTAGGCTTGGATTCTTTTTTCTTGCTTTGCGCATAACTGAACATACCGATTCCCAACAGGCAGAGCAGTAACAGCCATAATTTTAATTTCATAAGAAGCGTTTTTACTGGGATGCCAAATGTGAGAAAATCCATAAAACAGGTTCAAAATACCTGCTTCAGTAGGGCAATTGCACAATAACATTTAGTTTTGAAGCTATGTGGATGATCTGCAAAAAAGAATGGCAACAGTTTTTCAGCAGCCTTACCGGCTATATTGCCCTGGTTGTTTTTCTTTTACTCAATGGTTTGTTTCTTTTTGTTTTCCCCGATACCAGTATTCTTGATTTTGGATATGCATCTTTGGGAAGTTTTTTCAACCTGGCTCCCTGGATCTTATTGTTCCTTGTTCCTACCATCACCATGCGTAGCCTGGCGGATGAATATAAATCGGGCACATTCGAATTGTTGAGGACCATGCCACTCACTTCTTCACAGATCGTATGGGGTAAATTTTATGGTGCATTGATCATCGTGATCACAGCATTGATACCCACCATCATTTACGCGGTCTCTGTTCAATCGTTGAGCGTTACCGGTGGCATTGATATTGGCGGAACGATCGGCAGTTATATCGGCCTGGTATTTTTGGGTGCTGTATTCACAGCCATTGGTATCTGTACAAGCAGTTTTACCAATAACACGGTAGTTGCTTTTATCGCCGGCGCTTTTGTTTGTTTTTTATTATACAATGGCTTTGATGCAATCAGCAAACTCCCGGTTTTTAAAGCGGGTGCTGATTATTATATTGAAATGCTCGGTATCAATTTTCATTACCGCAGTATCAGTCGCGGTGTGGTAGACAGCAGGGATATTATCTATTTTACCGGGATGATCCTGCTCTTCTTATTCATCACCCAAAGAAATCTTAACAAACGATAGGCCTGATGCAGAAGATATTGAAACATAAGTATGGCGTTGGTGTATTGGTTATCCTGTTCATAGCGGTGATCTACCTGTCAACCCGTTTTTCTTACCGTGCCGATCTCACTGCTGAAAAAAGATACAGCCTTACTCCTGCAACGAAAACTCTTTTAAAAAATTTCGACAGCATCATCAGCATCAAAGTTTTTCTTACGGGTGAATTGCCTGCAGATTATAAAAAATTAAGTATTGCAACGAAAGACCTGCTGGATGAATTCAGGGCCTTATCAGGCAACCGCATCCAGGTGAGTTTTGAAAAGCCGGGAGAGAACATCAGTAATGATACTGCGAAAGTGATGTTCTATGACAGCTTATCCAGGATGGGCGTTGTGTTTGAACAAAGTGAAAGTGTTAAGTCTGAAAAACAAACCAATCAACTGATCATTCCATCTGCACTGGTAAGTTTTCGCAAGGGACAAAAACCGATTGCCATCGATCTGCGCAGCAGCCGTAAAGTGTACAAACAATACAATGTTGTAAACGATAACCTGCAACAGGAAGATGTGGAAGCAACGCGTAATGCCGCTGAAGCATTGCTGGAATTCAAGTTTGCTGATGCGATAGATAAACTCACAAGAAAAAAAGTACCTGTTATTGCTTATGCTATGGGTAATGGGGAACCATTTGATTTTCGTGTGAATGACCTGGGAGAAAGTTTGCGTAACGAATACATTCTTGCAAAATTTGATTTGAAAGCAGGATATCCCGACGCATCAATCATTAATGCATTGCTTATTGTAAAACCAACGGAACTATTTACGGAAGAGGATAAACTGAAACTCGACCAATATGTAATGAATGGCGGCCATATCATCTGGTTCATTGATAAACTGCATGCAGAGATGGATAGTCTTATGAACAGCCAGGGGAAATCGCAATACACGGCATTTGATAGAAATCTTGGTCTTGATGAATTGCTTTTTAAATATGGTGTTCGTATTAATCCGGATCTTGTTCAGGATCTCAATTGTTCAAAAATGCCTTTTGTGATCGGTAAGAATCCTGACGGAAGTCCGAAAATGCAAAGGATCCCGTGGCCGTATTACCCGTTCCTTTCATCGCACAGCAATAACCCGATCACAAAAAATCTTGACCGCGTGTTGCCAATATTCCCTTCAAGTATTGATACCGTGAAAGCACCGGGTATAATCAAAACCATTTTGCTGGCAACCGATACCAATAGCCGCAGGATCAGTTCTCCCGCAATTGTTTCTACCAACAGTGTGAGCAGTGAAGAGGACCTTGTGAGTTTTAACAGGAGCTATGTACCCGTTGCCGTATTACTGGAAGGAAAATTTCATTCTGCCTATAGCAACCGTGTGAGCACAACCGTGTTGGATTCGATAAAACGTGTAACCGGCAAAGATTTTTTAAGCAGCAGTAATAAAGAATCGAAGCAGATCGTGGTATCTGATGCGGACATTGTTACCAACTATGTAAGTAATACTGCCGGCCCTTTACCCATGGGAGAACTACCCTTTGAAAATTACCGTTTTGCCAATCGCGAATTTTTGCTGAATTCCATTGATTACCTAACCAGCACCAGTAATTTATTTGAAGCGCGGAATAAGGATTTTGTTTTACGGTTATTGGATAAAACAAAAGTTGAGGAACAGCGCACGATGTGGCAGTTTATCAATATTGCACTGCCGGTCTTCCTTGTTATTATCGCAGGTGTCTTTTTCCAGTGGCAAAGGAAACGTAAATATAATATGTAGAAGAATGGCACGCGGATGACACGGATTAAACGGATCGGCACTGATCTGATCCGTTAATACCCGTTTAATCCGTGTCATCCGCGTGCCATTACCATCTTTGGGTTACCTTTGCCTCTCAATTTATCAGCATGTCTACACACGGGGTCGTTTACTTGGTTTTTGGTATTGTGCTGGTAATAGCCCTGCTGTTCGATCTCGGCCTGCTCAGTAAAAAAAATCAGACGATCACTATTAAGCAGGCTTCTTATCAAACCATTTTTTGGGTCTCATTGGCGTTGGTGTTCTTTGTATTTATGTGGATAGAAGGACCGGCACTTGCTGCAGAAAATATTCACCTTGAGAAAACGGCTGTTCCTGCAACCGGCGCCCAACTGGCTTTCGAGTTCCTGAGCGCTTACCTGATGGAATGGAGCCTGAGTATTGACAATATCTTTGTATTCATTCTCATCTTTCAATCATTTGCAGTAAAAGAAAAACATTACCCGCGTGTATTGTTGGTCGGGATACTGATGGCGATCATTTTCCGTGTGATCTTTATCAGTGTGGGTGTGGTGCTGGTCGCAAAATTTTCATGGTTATTGTACCTGTTCGGGGTATTTCTTTTATACACGGGTTATAAAATGTTTACTGCGAATGATGATGAGGAATTTGATCCGCATGATACCAAAGTGTACCGTTTCTTAAAACGGGTGCTGCCTCTTGTGAATCATGATGGTGATGGTAAGTATGTTGTACGCGAAAATGGTAAACGTTTCTATACATCCCTGTTTGTAGTAGTGATGTTATTGGCTGCTATTGATCTTGTATTTGCATTGGATTCAATTCCCGCAGTAATGGGTATTTCAAAAGATCCTCTTGTAATTTACACTTCCAATATTTTAGCAGTTCTTGGATTGCGTTCATTGTTTTTCCTATTAAGAAGCGCTGTATCCAAATTCGATTACCTGCAGCAGGGTATTGCCATTGTATTGATCTTTATCGGCGCCAAAATGCTGGGTGAGCACTATATCAATGAATGGATCAATAAAGCCGTACAGGTCTTTATATCATTAGGCGTAATATTACTTTGTATTTTTGGTTCCATTCTTTATTCGATCAGGCATGATAAAAAGAACGCACCAGAAGATATGGATGATGGTTCACTTTAAAAGATAACCGTGGTTTATCACATACAAAATATTGGAGCCATTATCAAAGCCGATGTGTCCGCCACTTCGGATGCGGTTATCGAACATTTGCTGATCGACAGCCGGAAGATAGTATTCCCACAAACTTCTTTATTCTTCGCCATCAGCGGCCCCCGCAGGGATGGCCATCAGTTTATCAGGGAAGTATATGAGCGAGGTGTAAGAAATTTTGTTGTGCGGAAAGGATTTAATGGTTCCGCATTTCCACAGGCTAATTTTTTACAGGTAACGGATGTGCTGGCATCCTTACAGGAACTGGCCGCTTATCACCGTAGCCGTTTTGCCATACCTGTGATTGGCATCACCGGAAGCAATGGAAAAACGATCGTGAAAGAATGGCTGTACCAGTTATTGCGCCAGGATCATAACATCGTTCGCAGTCCAAGAAGCTACAATTCACAAATAGGTGTGCCGTTAAGTGTATGGCAGATAAATGAACAGCATACACTCGGCATTTTTGAAGCAGGTATTTCTACAGTTGGAGAAATGAAGAATCTTGCAAAAGTTATTCAACCCACCACGGGTATTTTTACCAATATAGCCGATGCACATAGCGAAGGATTTGAAAATGATAAACAGAAAGCAGCTGAAAAATCTTTGTTGTTTGCCGGTTCAACTTCAATTGTTTTTGGCAGGGAAGCATTGCAACATTCGTTATCACCCGATGGCGAAGACAGGTTTTTATTCAGCCATATAAAAGATTTTTTTGCCTGGAGCAGAGACACGGTTGCGACTGTAAGAATTGTTGCTGAAGAGAAAGATTCAAACCAAACAGTAATAAGCGCTGAATACAAAAATGAAACCATTACCATCACGATTCCTTTTACCGATCGTATTTCAATAGATAATGCCATTACCTGCTGGTGTGTTTTATTACAAATGAATTATGATCAAAGCATCATTCAACAACGGATGCTTTTGCTGGAGCCGGTTGATATGCGGATGCAGTTAAAAAAAGGCATCAACAACTGTTACCTGCTGAATGATAGTTACAGTAACGATCTAGCATCACTTGATCTTGCCATTGATCACCTGCAGCAGCAGGCAGGCAACCAGCAAACAACACTGATATTATCGGATATACTTCAGTCAGGACAATACGAAGAAGCTTTATATCGTGATATTGCAGCACAGCTTGCTGTTCGGGGTATTCACCGGATGATAGGGATCGGTCCGGCCATCTCAAAGCATCAATACCTCTTCGCTGATATTGATGAAGAGATGCTGCTGTCTTTTTATCATTCAACAGATGATTTTCTGCAGCAGGTAAGCACGCAACAGTTCAAAGATGAATACATTCTGCTGAAAGGTGCGCGTGTATTTGAATTTGAAAGGATCTCTACCTGGCTGGAACAGAAAGTTCACCAGACCGTGATGGAGATTAACTTATCTGCCATGGTACATAACCTGAAAGAGTACCAGCAGCAATTAAAACCCTCAACAAAACTGATGGCCATGGTTAAAGCATTCAGTTATGGAAGCGGCAGTTCAGAAGTAGCGAGAATTTTGCAATTTCATAAAGTAGAATATCTGGCTGTTGCGTATGCTGATGAAGGTGTTGAATTACGCAAATCAGGTATCAGTTTACCCATTATGGTAATGAATGCAGATGAGCCCACATTTGATACTATGGTCAATTACGATCTTGAACCCGAGATCTATTCATTCACAATCTATCACTCATTTCATCATTACCTCAACAGGCAAGGAATACTTCAATATCCGGTTCATATCAAATTCAATACCGGCATGAACAGGTTGGGCTTCGAGATCGCGGATTGCGCAGATTTGGGAAATATACTTATCGCTAATCAGACCATGGCTGTGAAAACGGTGTTCAGTCATTTGGTGGCGAGTGAGTCTGCGGAGCATGATGGATTTACCAAACAACAGGTATCACAGTTTGAGAAAGCCTGCATAGAAATGGAAAGCACATTAGGTTATTCATTCATTAAACATATTGCCAACTCTGCCGCTATTTTCCGCAAGCCTGAATACCAGTTTGATATGGTTCGCCTGGGTATTGGTCTGTATGGTGTTGACAGCGCTGATGGGAATGGCCTCTCACTGCAAACAGTTGCCACACTCAGGTCTACCATTGCACAGATCAGAAAAGTAAAAGCAGGTGATACAATCGGCTATGGCCGTAAAGGGCAGGTGCATCGCAATAGCCTGATTGCTACTGTACGGATCGGTTATGCCGACGGTTATGGAAGAGAGCTGGGAAATGGCAGGGGGCATATGTTCCTGCACGAAAAACTGGCGCCGGTAATAGGCAATGTATGCATGGATATGACGATGATCGATGTAACTGATATTCCCGGTGCAAAAGAAGGGGATGAGGTGGAGATCTTTGGTAAGAACCTGCCTGTTCAGCGGGTAGCAGAACTGGCAGGAACCATTGCGTATGAGATCATGACAGGGATTAGCCAGCGGGTGAAGAGAGTGTATATGGAAGAGTGAGACAATTTTGAAATTGCGGATTGGGAAATTGGGCGATTTCCCTTTAGGCAGGCGACCCAACAATTTCCCAATTTCCCAATTCCAAAATTCCAAAATGGCGAAAACCTTATCTTTGCCCACCATAAAAAACAATTAGTGAAAGCAAGACAGATCGTTCTCCTGATATTCCTGGTGATTTTTGCCGACCAGGCGCTGAAGTTTTATATCAAACTTCATTACTATGCCGGCGAAGAACACGATGTGATCGGGAACTGGTTCAAGCTTCATTTTGTAGAAAATGAAGGCATGGCCTGGGGCTGGAAATTTGGCGGCGGTTGGGGTAAGATCATTCTTACTTTATTCAGGCTCGTGGCGGTGATCTGGGGTAGTTTTTTGCTTCGCGATTTTATCCGAAAACATTACCACAAAGGTTTTATCATTTGTGCAGCTTTGATCTATGCAGGTGCATTAGGTAATTTGATCGACAGTCTTTTTTACGGGCTCATCTTTGATGCAAGCAATCCTTTTTCCCATAATGTGGCGCACCTTTTTTCTAAGGATGGTGGCTATGCAGGGATCTTTCATGGCAAAGTGGTTGACATGTTGTATTTCCCAATCATTACAAACGCACATTATCCCAAATGGGTTCCATTTGTAGGTGGGGATGATTTTGAATTCTTCCGCCCGGTATTCAATATTGCTGATGCCGCTATTTCAACAGGCGTGATCGTGATACTTGTCTTCCAGAACAGGTTCTTTAAAAAGCATACAGAAGTAAAACATAATACAATCGAAACAGATAGCCTGGTGAATGATAAGACGCAGATATTCTGAGTAAATCAAAAGTCAAAATTAAAAAGTCAAAAGGCAAAACTTTATCGGTTTTGCCTTTTGACTTTTTAATTTTGACTTTGTTTTTGATCTATAAATGATTATTTAATAATGGGTGGGCCGTATAATGAGAGTTTCAGGTTTGCATTTGTGAACACCTGGTCTATCAGGCCATAATTCTTTGCATAGTAAGAATTACCGGATAATATCACTGTAAAAGTTGAACTGCCTTCTTCTTTGAACATGATATCCCGCTGCATAACGATCACATTGGAATAGGTGGTTGTGCCGGTAGCCATGGTGACCTGGTGCGTTACGTTTTTATCAAATACGGTGAAATCCGCCCTGGCAACACCTTTTTTTCCTGCATACTTTACAACACCATATTCGCCACTTGACCATTTATCGCCCTTAGCGGCATTCTCTTTCAGGAACGGATAAGTGATGAACATGCTTGGAATACTATCGAACAGGTAGGTAAAATCAAAGTCAACCGTGCTCAATGCGTAATAGATCCCCCTGGCCGGGTCTTTTGCAAAATAGAAAGTATCCTGTATATCGGTGCCGAACTTCGCATAGCTTAAGGTATCAACTGTTACCAATCCCTGGGCAACGTTCACAGAGAATGAATCAACAGTGCCTGTAAATCTCGTAGGTATAAATTGATAGGTAAAATGGGATCCGCTGGTGGTAGGAAAATAATCTCCATTGGTACCTGTTCCTCCGCTACCGCCTGTTCCGCCACTTCCGTCGACGGGAACAGAGAAAGTACAGAGATTATTATTAAAGATCAATGCAAAATCCGTTGTTTTGGAGAGTATCGGGGTACCATAACCTTTTAGTTTGATCACGGCAGGCCCGGCACTAACCACAAAGCCGGAATCAATGAACCACATACCATTCGGTGAATCTGTATAGATCTTGTATTTACCCGCGGCGGTAAAGTTCACCTGGATATTTACATAATTGGTGCTGGCATTCAATGGTGTATCAGCTTTATAAGTGCCTTTTACTTCTGCAGCTTTGCAATTACCCAATGAGTCTACCAACTCACCTGTTGCGTTGCCGCCAAACCCTCCTTTTTCCAGGCTGTACTCTTTTTGACAGGCCATAAACATAAACAAAACAGAGAGTATGATGCTGAATCGCAAGGTTGATCTGTTCATAGGTTCTTTTCTCATTTTCTATCTATATAAATATCAGATAAAATTTATACTAATAACGCTGCCCGGTTGTTCAAATTACCACTTTTTAATAATTGCTGGATACTATTTAACGTAGTGGTAGCAATCTGCTCCATGGCTTCGTCGGTGAAAAAGGCCTGGTGGGCGGTGAGCAGCACATTGGAAAAGCTCATTAATCGTTGAATTTCATCGTCCTGGATCACATTTCCTGAAAGATCCCGGAAGAAAAGGTGCTCCTCCTGCTCATACACATCGATTCCCAGGTAGCCGATCCGGCCGGATTTGAGGCCTTTGATAGCAGCTTTGGTGTCTATCAAACCACCCCTGCTCGTATTGATCAGCATAACCCCTTTCTTCATCATACCAATTGTCTGGTCGTTGATCAGGTGTTTGGTCTGGTCATTCAAAGGACAATGAATGGAAATAATATCGCTTTTAAAAACTTCGATCAATGGATGGTACTGAACACCCAAAGCTTCCATATCCTTGTTGGCGATGAGGTCGAAGGCCAGCACTTTACAGCCCATTCCCAACATGATACGGCAAAATGCCTTGCCGATGTTACCGGTTCCAATTACACCAATTGTTTTGCCATGGAGATTAAAACCCAACAGCCCGTTGAGTGAAAAATTCTGTTCCCTTACCCGGTTGTATGCCTTATGGGTTTTGCGGTTGAGTGTCATGATCAAAGCCAGCGCATGTTCCGCCACAGCTTCAGGAGAATAGGCCGGAACACGGCAAACACGTAAGCCATTGGTTTTGGCCGCTTCAAGATCAATATTATTAAAACCAGCGCTACGCAGGGCGATTATTTTAACCCCTTTTTCAGCAAGTTGTTTGCAGATGCCGGGTGTTACCTGATCATTTACAAAAATACAAACCGCATCGGCGAAGTCTATCAAACCCACAGTTTGTTCGTTTAATGATAGTTCGAGAAACACCAATTCGAAACCATAACTATCATTGAAACGGTTGAAAAAAGTTTTATCGTAAGGTTGGGAGGAGAAGAAAACAATTTTCATAGTTGGTAAAGTTAGTGGTTTGGAGTTTGGGGTTTATGGTTGGGTCTCCGCATTTTTCAATCTATCACTGATAGCAGCGACTCAACCCCAAACCACTAACGCCAAACTTTCCTTCCTAACGCTAAATTTCGATTTCTCTCAAACTCTCCTCCGTAGCAACAATCGTCTTATCCAAATCCTCATACGAAAGCGCATTGTTCAGGAACCAGCTTTCAAATGCGGATGGCGGGAGATATATGCCGCGTTGCAACATTGCATGGAAATATTTTTTGAAAAGATCGTTATTGGCAGATGCGGCTGTAGCAAAATCTGTTACCTCGTGATCACTAAAATGTATACTGATCATGGAGCCGAGGCGATTGATCACGTAAGGTGTGCCCGATGCTTTTAAAACTTTGTCTAAACCTTTGTGCAGGTACGCAGTTTTTTCTGCGAGTTCAGTGTAGATGTTCGGATTGTTTTTTAATTCTTTCAGCATGGTGAAACCAGCAATCATGGCAATAGGGTTTCCACTTAATGTTCCTGCCTGGTACACATTACCCAGCGGAGCAATTTTTTCCATGATCTCTTTCTTTCCACCAAATGCACCAACAGGCATACCTCCGCCAATTACTTTACCATACGTTACCAGGTCAGCATTCACTTTTAAATATTGTTGTGCGCCACCGGGTGCGAGACGAAAACCTGTCATTACTTCATCAAAAATAAATACGATCGATTCCCTGTCGCAGATGGAACGAAGTCCTTCGATAAAACCGGGGTTGGGAAGAATACAACCCATATTACCCGCAACAGGTTCTATGATGATGGCTGCAATTTCATTTTTATTCTCTGTTACTAATTTTTCCACTGCGGCAAGATCATTATACGCACAGGTCAATGTATCATTAGATACGCCGCCTGTGATACCGGGTACCGTTTGAATATTAAATGTTGCCAAACCACTTCCGGCTTTTACTAAAAATGCATCTGCGTGGCCATGGTAACAACCTTCGAATTTGATGAATTTGTTTCTGCCGGTATATCCTCTCGCCAAACGAAGTGCGCTCATGCATGCTTCCGTTCCGCTGCTTACCATTCTGATAAGATCGACATTCGGCGTCATGCTGCGGATGAGCTCGGCCATTTCAATTTCCAGTTCTGTTGGTGCGCCGTATGATGTAGAGAATACGGCTCTTTCCTGTATGGCTTTTACAACGGGGCCATATGCGTGACCTAAGATCATGGGCCCCCATGAGGCGATGTAGTCTATGTATTGGTTGCCATCAACATCATATAAATAAGCACCTTTTGCTTTTTCGATAAAGATCGGTGTACCGCCTACACTTTTAAATGCTCTTACAGGAGAATTTACGCCACCTGGAATTGATTGCTGAGCGCGATCGAATAACTGTTTACTCTTTTCGTACATAATAATTGTTTAAGAAAAAATTGCACACGGAGGCACAGAGGCACGGTTTTGGTCTCCGCGGTTTGGGGGTGTTCTAAATATTGAATCTTTCATTTTATAAAAATGTCTGCACATTCAGCAACTAAACTGTGCCTCCGTGCCTCTGTGTGCAAATCAACCTATCAACTTAACCGCATCCTTCGCAAAATAAGTAGCGATCAAATCCGCACCTGCACGTTTGATAGAAGTCAAACTTTCAATAATCGCTTTCTCTTCATTCAGCCAACCCATTTTAGCAGCCGCCTTGATCATCGCATATTCACCACTCACATGATAGGCGCTCACCGGAATTTCTACTGAATTTTTTATTTCACGGATAATATCGAGATATGCCATGGCTGGTTTTACCATTACAATGTCTGCACCTTCTTCTACATCGATCATGGTTTCTTTAATGGCTTCCAGGCGATTGGCCGGATCCATCTGGTAAGTTTTTTTATCACCAAACCCGGGTGCACTATCCAATGCATCGCGAAAGGGACCATAAAAACAGGATGCATATTTGGCGCTGTAGCTCATGATGCCTGTGCGTGTAAAATTCTCTTCTTCCAAACCATTGCGTATGGCGCCGATGCGGCCATCCATCATATCACTTGGCGCAACAAAATCTGCGCCGGCCTGTGCATGACTGATGCTCATCTTTACCAAAGCTTCAACCGTTTCATCATTTACGATCTCGTTATCTTTTACAATGCCGTCGTGGCCATAAGAAGAATAGGGATCGAGTGCAACATCTGTCATCACCACGATTTCAGGAACTGCGTCTTTAATGGCTTTGATGCTTCTTTGCATGAGTCCATTTTTATTCCAGGCTTCTTTGCCGGTATTGTCTTTTAATTCGTCTTTGCATTTGATGAAGATCAACACGCATTTAATTCCCATCGACCACAATTCTTTTACTTCTTTCACCGTAAGGTCCACAGAACGGCGGTAATAGCCGGGCATGGATGCGATCTCTGTTTCGATGTTCTTTCCCTCATCAATAAATAGTGGTGCGATAAAATCTGAGGGATTCAAAATAGTTTCCGCAACCATTGAACGGATAGCGGGTGATTGACGTAAGATGCGATTTCTTCTTTGTAAGATCATAGTTATATGATTTTCTTAGTGATCCTTCGTGTCTTCGTGGCTCCAGAAGATTTTTTTGAACCACGAAGACACGAAGGCGCAAAGTGGCACGAAGGGTTTACGTTAGATCCAGTCCTTTGGATTCAGACAAACCTGTAATAATTTTTCTTCTTCACTTCCTGCTTCTGGCTGATGGTCATATACCCACCTGGCTCTTGGCGGAAGACTCATTAAAATACTCTCGGTTCTTCCATTTGTTTTTAACCCGAATATAGTACCACGGTCGTGGATCAGATTAAACTCAACATACCTGCCACGGCGGATCTCCTGCCATGCTATCTCTTTTTCATTGTACAAGGTATCTTTTCTTTTTTGAACAATAGGGAGATAGGCATCTAAAAATGAATTTCCATTGGCCTGCTGAAAGGAAAATAATTTTTCAAGACCCGCTTCATCAGTTGCCCGGAGATGATCATAGAAGATGCCACCGATGCCACGTGTTTCTTTGTTACGGTGCTGGTTCACAAAATATTCATCGCACTGTTTTTTATATTCTGTGTAAAGGCTATCCCCAAAAGGGTCCACCACATTTTTTAAAGTCTGGTGAAAATGTCTTGCGTCTTCTTCAAACAAATAGTAAGGGGTAAGGTCCGTTCCGCCACCGAACCAGCGGTCGATCACATTTCCTTCTTCATCATATAATTCAAAATAACGCCAGTTGGCATGTACGGTTGGCACGTATGGATTTATGGGATGTATTACGAGCGATAAGCCACAGGCAAACCATGTATCACCTTCAATGTTCAGAGCAGTCCGCATTTTGTCTGTCACTTTCCCAAACACAACAGAAGTATTTACGCCACCTTTTTCAAAAACATTTCCATTAACAATCGTTCTGGTCTTGCCGCCACCGCCTTCGCCTTCCGCTCTTTCCCAATCATCGGTGGCAAACAAAGCTTTGCCATCCATTGCTTCTATTCCATCACAAATCTTTTCCTGGAGTGCATGCACATATTGTATCCAGTTTTCTTTGAATGTGGTTGTGTTGGTTTTATATGTTGATGTGCTGCTCATTTTTCGTGCCTGTAATTTTTTACGCTGTCAACAAATGCCCTTGCATGATCCACGGGAACATTGGGTAAGATGCCGTGGCCGAGATTGGCGATATGTCTGCCTGGACCGAATGCGTCCATCATTTGTTTTACTTCTTTTTGTATCACGGGAATGGGTGACAATAATTTAGCCGGATCAAAATTTCCCTGCAAACTAATATTGTTTCCTGCGAATTCTCTTGCAGTTTGTGGTTTGATGCACCAGTCAATGCCTAAGCCGTGCGCACCTGTTGCGGCCATCGCATCCAAACTGTGCCATGCACCTTTGGCAAATATGATAGTGGGTACTTTATCTTTTAATGCAGCAACGATCTGGCGGATATATTGTAAAGAGAGCGTCTCAAAATCAGCAGGACTTAATAAACCTCCCCAGCTGTCAAAGATCTGAACAGTATCGGCGCCTGCTTTTACCTGTGCCTGCAAATAAGCAATGGTTGTATCGGTGATCATTTGTAATAATTGATGGGCGATCTCCGGTTGGGTGTAACAGAATGCTTTTGCCTCATCAAATGTTTTGGACCCTTTTCCCTGTACCATATAACATAACAAGGTCCAGGGTGCTCCTGCAAAACCGATCAATGGCACACGACCGTTGAGCTCCTGTTTAATGAGTTTGATCGCATCAAAAACATAACCCAATGTTTCATCAACATCGGGAACACGCACACGATCTAGATCCTTAGCTGTTTTGATCGGGTCGGGTAAGAACGGTCCCTTGCTTTCTATCAACTGCACTTCCATGCCCATCGCCTGCGGAACAACCAATATATCGGAAAATAAGATGGCCGCATCCACACCAATAATATCTACTGGCTGCAGAGTAATCTGGCAGGCTAGTTCAGGCGTTTGGCAACGTTCAAAGAATCCATACTTCTCACGAAGCACCATATATTCGGGAAGATAACGGCCGGCCTGGCGCATCATCCATACGGGTGTTCTTTCTGTTGCTTCTCCGCGGAGGGTTCTTAGTAGTAGGTCGTTTTGTAGCATAATATTCTGTCTCTTGTTCAATACTGATTAGCGAATTAACGGATTATGGATTGGCGCATTTGTTGGTTAACGGAGTAGGGAATTAATTCGCGAATCCGCCAATCCGTAATCCGCTAATTATTCTGTCACGAAAAATATCCTATCGCCTGATCAATCAATTCATCTTTTCCCGGTTGCTCACTTATCATGATCCGGTTGCTGCAAAAACGGTGAATAGTTTTAGCAGTAGTGTTCCCAATCGCGAAAAGAACTGTGTGTTCAGGTAATGTATTTTTTGAAAAAAAACTTTCTACTGCACTCGGACTAAAAAATAAGATACCATCATATACTTTATCGATCGTATGTTCTATCGTGATCGTTTCATACACCATGATCTCGTTTACACCGATTTGATGTTGTCTTAGTTTAACAGGTAATTCATCCCTTCGCTGGTTACCACAGAAAAAAATGATTTCTTCGGATTCTTCGTTCTCAATGATCTTATCTGCGAGTTCTGATGCGTTGTCTGCGGTATCAGTAATGGCCTCTTCACCAAAATATGCTGAAACCAATTGTTTGGTTTTATTCCCCATACAATAAATACGCCATGCGGGAACAAAATCATCAAGCATGGCTGTAACAGATTCTACCGCATTCATGCTGGTAAAAACAACGGTTGCTTCTTCTACGGAAGCCCATTCAATTTCCTGCTGGATCTCTATGTTCTGTATTGCTTCCGTTTCAATGAATGAGAATGATTCAAGCGAAACGCCTTTTTGTTTAGCCTTTTCTACTTGTGTCTTTTCAACAGGCCTGGTACATAATATGTGTATGTTAAGCTCCGGCATTGCGAATGGCATTCACTATTTTATCGGCCCCTTTCTGTAATAATTGTTGTGCGGCTTTATTGCCCAGCTCATCACTTTGTAAAGAGGGCGCATCTAATTCAATATCTATTTTCTCTTTTCCATCCACCGATAAAATATTTCCCCTGAAGATGACATTTCCCTCTTTCCATTGAGCCAATGCGCTGATCGGTGTGGCGCAGCCTCCGAGTAAGGCACGTAAAAAATCACGTTCAATTTTTGTACAGAGAGCGGTAGCATCATCATTCAATGGCGAACAGGCTTCTTTGCTGGAATGATCCTCTTCCCTGCAAACGATCATGATGGCTCCTTGTGCAGGGGCAGGTAACATCCAGTCGAGTTCAATGGAATTTTCCGGGCGAAGATTGATGCGTTCCAATCCTGCAGCAGCGAATATGGCACCGTTCCAGTTACTCTCTGCTACTTTGCGTAAACGCGTATTTACATTTCCGCGAAGGTTTTCAATGGTATGGTTTGGATAACGGTGCAGCCACTGGGCCTTGCGGCGGATGCTGCTGGTGGCGATGGTTAATTTTGAATTTTGAATTTTTAATTTTGAATTGTCATTCCATTCCAAAGCCTCTAATAATTTTTTTTCATCTCCTTTATAAACTAAAATATCTTTATAAGACGCCCTTGGTAAAACCGCAGCCTGCACAATTCCTTTGGCCATTTGCGTGGGTACATCTTTCATGGAATGTACAGCGATGTCTATGCGGTTGTTTAGTAATGCAGCGTCTAATGTTTGCGTAAAAATTCCCTGTACGCCTAATTCATATAGAGGTGTAACAAGGTCGATGTCTCCTTCACTTTTAATAAAAACAAGTTCAGATGCAATGCCCTGTTTGTGTAACTGATCTTTTACCAATGTGGCTTGCCAAACAGCCAGCTGGCTGTCACGGGTGCCTATCCGTAATGCGTTCTTCATGGCTTAATTGATGGTCATAAAATCATTGATAGCCTCAATATAGTAACATCCGGGCTGATGTTGGCTACGCATTTTCATCGCTACTGTATTGACCACTTTTTGTATCGCTTCCTGGTCAATAAGCGGAGTAGGGTTAGCAGCAGAAAACAGGCTGCAGGAATGCATATCATGCAGTTTCTGCTTAACGGCTCTCAGTACCGGTACATGCCGGCGATGATTGAACCATTCCCTGAATTCAAGTATATGTGACTGAATAATGTTTAATGCTTTGGGTACTTCGGCCTGGCGTTTCAGCAATGTTTTATCGTTGATCTTCGACAGGTCGTCTACATTGGCTAGCGTGATATGTTCCAGTGAACTCACAGATGCTTCTATATTATTCGGAATAGAAAGATCAACCAATACTTTCGGGCCGCTATGCAAAAGGCTTTGTTTGGTGATCACTGCTTTTTCTGCATTCGTGGCAACGATTACAATGTCTGCTTCTTCAACCTGCTGTTGCATTTCATCATAAGATGCATATCGCAATCCCAATTCAATGGCAAGTGTAACCGCTTTGTGATCCGTACGGTTGATCAGGGTAATATCTTTTGTATCCAGGTAATCGATCAGGTTTTTGCAAGTGTTACGCCCGATCTTACCTGTGCCCAGCAGAACGATCTTTTTATTGGATGTATCCTGTACTTTCTCTTTTAAAAACTGGATAGCCGCGAATGAAACAGAAATGGTTCCGCCACTTAAAGCGGTTTCATTCTTGATAGCCTTGGATGACTGTAGTACAGTGTTGAACAACCGTTCCATAAATGCGCCCACAAAGCCGAGTTCTTTTGCCTGTTTGATCGCCAGTTTCATTTGTCCAACGATCTCGTAATCGCCGAGGATCTGCGAATCCAATCCTGCACCCACAGAAAAAATATGTTCTATAGCTTCTGTGCCTTCTTTGATATAAGCTAACTGCAGAAATGTTTCCTTATCGCCAACTGTTTCGCTGCAAAGTAAATTGATCAGTGTGTCCGCATCAGGCGCAATGCCATAGATCTCGGTCCTGTTGCAGGTACTCAATACAAACACTTCCTTAATCCCAACGATACCAGCTTTTTTGAGTAGGGAAACATATTGTTCTGTATTCACGGCAAAATCGCCACGTAAACCTGCATCGGTCTTGCGATAATTGATACCTGCTACAAAAAAATGGGTCATTTCCATGCCTTCGTGATTGCTATTTTATTTCGGTACGCAAATGTATCTTAGATGGTTTCTTTAAAAGCATGATTTCAGTCATTACATTGTCATTTCTCCGTCATCTTTGTATAATCGGTTAAAATCCAAGATATTATTTCGTTCATGGGTATTTAGACGTTGTGATAGTTGCTTTACATTTGCACCCATCATGTTAAATACCTCACAAAGCCCCAGGCGGGCCGTTTTGTTGATGAATCTGGGCTCGCCCGATTCCACTGAAGTTAAAGATGTAAGGCGATACCTGAATGAATTTTTAATGGATGGAAGGGTGATCGACATACCCCTGATTCCACGCGCCTTATTGGTAAGAGGATTAATTGTTCCATTCCGGGCACCCAAATCGGCGGAAGCCTATAAAACCATCTGGACAAAAGAAGGCTCCCCGTTGGTCGTTTTCACCAAACAATTGCAAAATGCCTTGCAGCAAAAAATAGAGGAACCCGTTGCCATAGCTATGCGATATGGAAGCTTTTCTCCTAAAGAAGCATACGACTCTTTGCTGCAACAACACCCTGACCTGGATGAAGTGATCCTCATTCCTCTATACCCGCATTACGCCATGAGCAGTTATGAAACGGCGGTAGAATATGCAAAGGAGCAATATGCAAAAAAAGGTTATCCATTCAAGCTAACCGTGATCAAACCTTTTTATAATGAGCCGGATTATATCAAAGCGCTTGCCGCTAATATGCTGCCCTGGCTGGAAAAAGAATATGATCATATTTTATTCAGCTACCATGGTATTCCTGAACGGCATATCCGTAAGAGCGACACCACCGGTTGTCATTGTTTGCAGGTAGCTAATTGCTGCGATACCGATTCAGTTGCACATGCAACCTGTTATCGCCACCAGGTATTTACAACAACCCGTTTGGTGACTGAAAAACTGAATATCCCTAAAAATAAATACAGCATTTCTTTTCAGTCGCGTTTGGGTAAAGGCTGGCTACAACCCTTTACTGACATACGTTTGGAAGAAATGCCGAAAGAAGGGATCAAAAAATTGCTGGTTATTTGTCCGGCTTTTGTAAGCGATTGTTTGGAAACATTAGAAGAGATCGAAGAAAGAGGAAAAGAGTCTTTTATGAAAGCGGGCGGGGAATCGTATACGATGATCCCATGTTTGAATACGCATCCGTTGTGGGTTGAAGCACTTGTTAAAATGATCGGATAATTTATATTTTAAATGTTGAATTTTAAATGTTGAATGTCCGGCCACTCAGGAGCATTCAGCGTCACATCATTCAACATTCAACATTTATCATTCAACATGTATCTCTACCTCAAAGCGCTCCATATCATCTTCATCGTAACCTGGTTCGCCGGCTTATTCTACATGCCCCGTCTTTTCATTTATGCAACTGAAGCGGGAGATAAAGCGGAAACGGAAAAAAGCATCCTGCGCACCCAGTTTTCTATTATGATGAAACGTCTCTGGTATGGCATTACCTGGCCCTCAGCCATACTTACGCTTTTATTGGGCCCGCTTGTGATGTTCAACAGCGGATGGGATAAAGTGGTGATGCAGCCGGAAGGAAGATGGCTCCTGGTCAAACTCATATTTGTCGTTTTTCTTTATCTCTATCACTGGTCGCTGCACAGGATCTTTAAGGAGGAGATGAGTGGAGTATTCAAATACTCTTCCCAACGGCTCCGGATCTGGAACGAAGTTGCCACCGTTTTCCTGATCTCTATTGTTATGCTGGCAGTGGTTAAGCAGAGTATCAGCCTGGTTTGGGGGGTATTGGGCCTGGTTCTTTTTATTGCCTTGTTAATGAGTGCGATAAGGATCTATAAACTGGTTCGCAACAATAAACCCTGAGGTTCTGACCATGGTCCATAGTCCATGGTCCATGGACAATCCCTGCGATTCACATCCCTATATTTCCTACCTTTGCAGCCTTTAAAACCTGCCTTTAAACCAGTCAGGTAGTACATTTCAAGCGATTTTACGGTTATGAGTGTGAAATATCCAGAATTCTCCGGACTGAACCTTCCGGCAATTGAACAGGAAATATTGGCCAAATGGAGCAAAGGAGAAGCTTTTGAAAAAAGTGTTTCCCTGCGCGAGGGTAAAAAACCATTTGTGTTTTACGAGGGGCCACCCAGCGCCAACGGCATGCCCGGTATTCACCACGTGATCTCGCGTACGTTGAAGGATATGGTATGCCGCTACAAAACGATGCAGGGTTTCCAGGTAAAAAGAAAAGGAGGATGGGATACCCATGGATTGCCTATTGAGTTGGGCGTGGAAAAAGAATTGGGCATCACCAAAGAAGATATCGGCAAAAAAATATCCGTAGAAGACTACAACCAGAAATGCCGCGAAGCCGTATTACGCTACAAAGGCAAATGGGATGAATTGACAATGAAGATGGGTTATTGGGTTGATCTCGATAATCCCTATATCACTTACGAGAATAAATATATTGAAACACTCTGGTGGATCCTTAGCGAACTGTATAAGAAAGGATTGCTGTATGAAAGCGTAAGCATCCAGCCCTATTCACCTGCAGCAGGAACGGGTTTGAGTTCACATGAACTGAACCAGCCAGGAACCTATAAAGATGTAAAAGACACTTCTGCTGTTGCGATGTTCAAAGCAGTGAAGAATGAAAAGAGCCAGTTTTTGTTTGATGCAGCAGGTAATGAAGAAGTTTACTTCATGGCATGGACAACCACACCATGGACATTACCATCGAACCTGGGTTTAACTGTTGGTCCTAATATTGATTATGTATTGGTGAACACTTTCAATCCTTACACACATCTTCCTGTAAATGTTGTTCTCGCGAAAGCCTTGCTGGGTAAGTATTTCAAGCCGGAAGGAGAGAATGGCGATTTTGAAGGGTATAATGAGAAAGCAAAGATCCTTCCTTATAAAATACAGACAGAATTCAAAGGTTCTCAAATCGAGAATTGTGAATATGAACAATTACTTCCTTACGAAGCAAACTCACTGGACGCAATTAAAGAAGGAACACCCGATGCAAAACCTTTCCGCGTATTGGTTGGAGATTTTGTAACCACAGAAGACGGAACCGGTATCGTACACACCGCCCCCGCATTTGGTGCAGACGATTACCGTGTAGGAAAAAAATACAATATCGGTATCTTAACGATGGTTGATAAGCAGGGAAAATTTGTAGATGGCCTCGGCGAATTCAGCAACCGTTATGTAAAGAATTATAAAGATCAAAAAGATTATGTTGATGTGAATGTTGACATCAGCGTAAAACTCAAAAAAGAGAACCGCGCATTTAAAGTAGAAAAATACGAACACAGCTACCCGCATTGCTGGAGAACGGATAAACCTATTTTGTATTATCCGCTCGATGCATGGTTCATCAAAACCACAGCAGTAAAAGAAAGAATGGTTGAGTTGAATAAAACCATCAACTGGAAACCTCGTTCAACAGGAGAGGGAAGATTTGGAAACTGGCTCGAGAACATGGTAGACTGGAACCTCAGCCGCAGCCGCTATTGGGGAACACCGTTGCCGGTATGGAGAACAGAAGAAGGCGATGAAGAAGTTTGTATCGGTTCGATAGAAGAATTAAATGAAGGTATCCGCAAAGCGAATGAAGTATTGGGTGGCGATGTAAACAAACATTATTTACACGAAGGGATCCTCGATCTGCATAAACCATTTGTAGATGATATCATACTCGTAAGCGCTTCGGGTAAACCAATGAAGCGTGTTGCCGACCTCATCGATGTATGGTTCGATAGCGGCGCGATGCCGTATGCGCAATGGCACTATCCATTTGAGAACAAAGAATTCATAGATAAAGGCGAAGCCTTCCCTGCAGACTTTATTGCGGAAGGTGTTGACCAAACACGCGGATGGTTCTATACATTACATGCACTCGGTGTGATGCTGTTTGATAGTGTTGCATACAAAACAGTGGTAAGTAATGGTTTGGTATTGGATAAGGATGGCAACAAAATGAGTAAACGCCTCGGCAACGTGGTAAACCCATTTGAGACCATTGAAAAATATGGAGCCGATGCTACTCGCTGGTACCTGATCACCAATGCATCGCCATGGGATAATTTGAAATTTGATCTGGCGGGTATACAGGAAGTACAACGTAAATTTTTCGGCACACTCTATAATACCTATCAATTCTTTGCATTGTATGCAAATGTGGATGGGTTTGCTTTTGAACAGGCACCTGTACCACTGAAAGACAGACCGGAGATAGATCGCTGGATCTTATCTTCTTTAAATACATTGATTAAGAATGTAACGCGTTCCATGGACGATTACGAACCAACCATGGCCGGACGTTTTATTGAGCAGTTTGTAGATGAACATTTGAGCAACTGGTATGTACGTCTCTGCCGCCGCCGTTTCTGGAAAGGAGAATATGAGCAGGATAAAGTAAGCGCTTACCAGACATTATATGAGTGCCTCGAAACCATTGTACGTTTGATGGCGCCGATATCTCCCTTCTTCAGTGATGCTGTTTTCAGAAACCTTGAATCAGTAACCGGAAGGTTCAAATCAGAATCTGTACACCATGCCGATTTCCCGGTAGCCGATGAAGCATCGATCGATACTTCACTGGAAGAAAGGATGCAATTGGCGCAGGATGTTTGCTCCCTGGTGTTATCACTTCGTAAAAAAGTGAACATTAAGGTCCGCCAACCGTTACAGAAAGTGATGATTCCTGTTCTGGATTCGGGTATGAAGACACAACTCGAAAAGATCGAGGACCTGATCAAAGCAGAGGTGAACGTAAAAGAAATGGTCTATATCACCGAAACAGAAGGTGTGATCAGTAAAAAGATCAAGGCCAATTTTAAGGCATTGGGTACCCGTATGGGCGCCAAAATGAAGGCGGTAAGTGCAGCCATCGGCAATTTCAGCCAGGTTGACATATCTGCCATTGAAAAAGACGAAAAATTTGAACTGAGCATTGACGGTGAACCAGTTACGATAGAATTAGCCGAGGTAGATATCGTAGCGGAAGATATTCCCGGTTGGAGCGTTGCCAACAAAGGCAGCCTGACAGTTGCCCTGGATATCGTGATCAGCGATGAACTGAAACTGGAAGGGGAAGCCCGCGAATTCGTGAACCGGATACAAAATATTAGAAAAGAAAGCGGTTTTGAACTCACAGACCGTATATTCGTGACCGTTCTTGAAACTGGGGGGCTCAAGCCTGCCATTATTAAGTATAACGACTATATTTGCCGCGAAATTTTGGCAGATACCATTGACTGGGTGCCCCAAATGCAGGATGGCACTGAAATTGAGATCAATGAGATCTTGTTGAAAGTGGTAGTTAACAAAAAAGGATAAAACTGTATGCCTACTAAGAAACCTGCTCCAAAAAAAGCAGCACCAGCTAAGAAAGTTACTCCTAAACCTGCTCCAAAAAAAGCAGCACCGGCTAAGAAAGCGGCTCCTAAACCTGCGCCAAAAAAAGCGGCACCGGCTAAAAAAGTTGCCCCTAAGCCTGCTCCAAAAAAGGTAGCACCAGCTAAGAAAGTGGCTCCTAAACCTGCGCCTAAAAAGGCGGCTCCTGCACCCGCTAAAAAAGCGGCTCCTGCTAAAGTAGTTGCAAAACCAGCTCCGGCTAAGAAAGTAGCTCCGCCACCTGCTAAAAAAGCAGTGGTTCCGGCGAAACCTGCTCCAAAGCCTGCAGCGCCTGCACCGGTTGTAAAACCGGCACCGGCTCCTTATGTGAAACCAGTAGTGGTGAAAGGCCCACCGGCCCCACCCGTTAAACCCATAAAAAAAACCCCCGAACCTATCAAAGACGTGAAAGTGCCGAAGATCAATACGAAGACGAGTGTGCCTTATAAGCCCGGATATACCCAGTTAGAAAAAAGAGCAGACGCAGGAAGAACCAATGGCGATCCTTTGGTAAAATACAGCGATAATGATCTGAATGAATTCCGCGAGCTGATCGGTAAAAAACTGGAAGCTGCTAAAAAAGAGCTTGCCTATTTACAGGGATTGATTACCCGCAAAGATGAAATGGGTGGCGATAATGACGATGCACGTTATATGACCATGGAAGATGGCAGTATGAGCATGGAAAGAGAGCAGTTGAGCCAGATGGCCAGCCGCCAGATCACTTATATTGATCACCTGGAAAAAGCGATGATGCGTATCGAAAATAAAACATACGGTATCTGCCGTGTTACCGGAAAACTGATCGATAAAGCACGTTTACGCGCAGTGCCTCATGCTACATTGAGTCTCGAAGCAAAACTTGGATTGGTTAAACCAACAGCAGAACAATAAGAAATAGGAATAGTTATCTCTATAAAGAAAGGCCGCTTAATTGCGGTCTTTTTTAATGCCCGAAACCGGCGAAGAATTTTTAAGTGATTTAAATTCCAGGCATTGTCAATAGAAGAAGAACGAAGAAAAAAAGCGTCTCCGAAATTCGAGGACGCTTTTTTTCTTCGTTCTTCTTTTATTGAAACATTCGGTTCGACTATTTTAAGGAAGGTGAAAAAAAGCGGTGGTTCCACTTCAACATTCAAAATTCCTTGTTCAGTGTTCAATATTTACTTCACCTCCTGCATGTCCACAAGCTTCCTGTAAATACCATTATGTATCAACAACTGATCATGGTTCCCTCTCTCAACAATCTCCCCTTTACTCAAAACAATAATTTCGTCTGCATGGCGGATGGTAGACAAGCGGTGGGCGATCACGAGTGATGTTCTGTTCTGCATCATATTATTGATCGCATCCTGAACAAGTCTTTCGCTTTCTGTATCGAGTGATGATGTGGCTTCATCCAATATTAAAATAGGAGGATTTTTTAAAACTGCTCTTGCAATAGTCAGGCGCTGTCTTTCACCACCACTCAACTTGCTTCCGCGATCGCCGATATTGGAGTCAAATCCTTCTTCTTTCTGTTTGATAAAATTCAGTGCATTCGCAACCGTAGCGGCATGTTCAATATCTTTTTCAGAAACATTATCTACGCCCAATGCGATATTATTAGCGATCGTATCATTGAATAAAATAGGCTCCTGTGTTACAATACCCATCAACGCTCTTACAGAATGCAGGGAATAATTTTTAATGTTCACGCCATCGATTAATAATTCGCCGGTTGATACATCATGAAAACGCGGAACAAGATCGGCCAATGAACTTTTACCTGCACCTGATGACCCAACGAGTGCAATGGTCTTTCCTTTTTCAATAATAAGATTAATATTTTTTAAGATCACTTTCTCCTCGTAAGCAAATGATACGTTCCTGAACTCAATGCTATGGTTGAAAGACAGAATAGGTTTGGCATCCGGCGGATCGGTAACTGTAACAGGTGCCTGTAATATTTCCTCAATACGTTGTATGGCCGCGCTTCCGCGTTGTGCGTTGTAAAAAGCGGTAGATAACGACTTTGCAGGATTGATGATCTGTGTAAAGAAAACGATATAGGTAATAAAACTTTCCGGTGTCAATACCTGGTTATTCAATACCAGTTTCCCGCCAAACCACAGTATACATGATAAAACAAGCACACCCATAAATTCTGACATCGGCGAAGCAAGATCGCGACGAAAATTCATTTTGTTGCGGATATGATTCAGCGTATCATTCGTATTAAAAAATTTGTTGCGTAAGATTTTTTCTGCATTGAATGCTTTGATCACACGAAGTCCGCCCAATGTTTCATCCAGTATCGACATCAAGGTGCCGAGCTGCTCCTGCGAAGCAGTGGATTGTTTTTTTAAAGAGCGGCTCACCCTGCCTATGATAAATCCTGTTATGGGAAGTAATACCAGCAGGAATAAAGACAGAGTCGGGCTGAGGTACACTAATGATACAAGAATGATCAGGATATTTAATGGGTCTCTTATCAAACCTTCCAATGTGCTCATCACACTCCATTCCACTTCATTCGCATCATTGCTCATACGGCTGATGATATCGCCTTTGCGCTGTTCTGTAAAAAAACCGATAGGGAGTTCCAGTATTTTTGAATAGAGATCGGAACGTAGTTTGGTCATTACATAGTTCCGCATTGGTGCGAGTACCCGGAATGACAGGTAGGTAAAAAGGTTTTTAAAAAAGATAGATATGATAATGATTACACAAATGGCACCAAGCGCATATACTTCACCATGTTTCTGTATAAGGCTCCCGATCATGAATTTCAGGTAGTTAAGCACGCCTTCGGCACTAAAATGTAATTCGGGTTGTACAGCGTTGAATTTTTCTTTGCCGAACAGCATCTGAAGAAAAGGGGCCAGCATAGCCAGCGATACCAACGAAAAAATAACCGATAAAAGGTTGAACGCCACATATAGTACAATGTTGCGTTTCTGGGTCCTCAGGTAAAATAGTATTCTCGAAAATCGCTTCATAAAGGATAAAACACTTAAAACGCAGCAAAGTAAGTAAATTTGCCATCAATCAAATGTTAGAATATGGAGGAGGGAAAACGACAGAGACAGGTGGCAGGTGCATTGCAGGAGGAGTTGAATGATATATTCAGGCGCCTGGGCCTTGGTATGATAGATGGCGGAATGGTTTCCATTTCATCCGTAAAAGTTACGCCCGACCTGCTTGAGGCAAGGATCTACCTGAGCCTGTTCCAGGTGAAAGATGTAAAAGCCACGATGAAAACGATCGAATCCCGTGCCTGGGAAATCAAAAAAGAACTCGCCGGCCGCGTAAAACACCAGCTGCGCAGGATCCCTGTATTGAATTTTTACCATGATGATACGCTGGATTATGTGTTTAAGATGGAAGAGATCTTTAAGGATATTAATAAAGACAAACCTCAGGAAGAGCAGTAGTTTATCAGTTTATTGGTTTACTGGTTTATTAGTATTGCCGGTACCAATAAACTAATAAACCAGTAAACCAATAAACCACGTCCCTTGAACCTCCTTTTCGCCTGGCGATATTTCCGTTCAAATAAATCAACGAATGTCATCAACGTGATCGCATGGATCAGCGTGGGTGCGATAGCGGTTGGAGCGGCGGCATTGATACTTGTGTTAAGCGTGTTCAATGGTTTTGAAGACCTGGTGAAAGGATTGTATGCAGATTTTTATGCCGACATGCGCATTGTTCCCGCCAGCGGAAAAACATTTCATCTCCCCGGTGAAAAAATACAGCAGATAAAAAATACCAAAGGTGTTGCCATCATCAGTTTTGTGGTGGAAGAAAAAGCCGCGTTACAGGGCGCATTACAAACTGTTGTATCTGTGAAAGGTGTTGATGAAAATTATACTTCTATCAACAACCTGAATACCCAGAAACATATCGTTCGTGGAAAATTCGACCTGGGTACTGTTACCGATCCCAAACTGGTAGTGGGTTCGGGTATTGAAAATGCAGCGGGTGTGGATGTGGAGAAGGGGATCTATCCCGCCACTATTTATATGCCCAACCGAAAAGCAACAAGTGCTATCGCTGATGATGGATTGAATTCATTCAACGTGATCCCCTCGGGCACTTTTAAGGTGCAGCAGGATTTTGATAACAAATATGTATTTAGCAACCTCGCTTTTGTAAAATATATGCTGGATATGTCGCCTGACGAATTCAGCGCGGTAGAAATGAAGATTACCGGCGATCCAAATACAGTTAAGAGATCATTACAGTCGCAACTCGGCAATGATTTTTTGGTTGAAACAAGATATGAACAGAACCGGAGTCTCTATGCTGTAATGCAGGTGGAAAAATGGGTGATCTACGGAATACTCTCCCTGATATTGGTAGTAGCCACATTTAATATGATCGGCGCATTGACGATGCTGGTTCTTGAAAAACAAAAAGACATTGCCGTACTGAAAGCGATGGGTGCGAATGATCAACTCATTCAAAAAATATTTCTAAGTGAAGGATTGTTACTGGCAACAATTGGTGGCGGGGCAGGTGTGCTACTGGCTACGTTTATTTGTTGGTTGCAGTTAAAATATAAATTGCTCAAATTGGGCGGCGAAACTTTTATGATTGATTATTACCCAGTGAAAATGGCGGTGGGTGATTACCTGCTCGTAACCGTTACCATTCTTTTTATCGCCATATTGGCTGCCTGGATCCCTGCGAGGAAAGCGGGATTGCAGTTGTTTTCTCTAAAGAGTTAAGGAAATCATTACTTCCAGGAAATCTTTTTCAGAAATTCGAGTCCTTTGGTATTTTCTTTGTTGTTTTCGTAATTCAAGAAGATGTTGAGGAATTTATTTCTATATATGGTGCTGTAAACCTTCTGATAATTTGATAACCCATTCCTGGTTATAGTAGTTGTAAAAGAATAAAAAGATTTTCCTTGAACCTTTTCCGTGATGATTTGGCTAAAATTGAAGGTAACGTCAAGGGTTTTATATGATTTTGTTAGAGTGTTTTGATAGTTTTTGAGATAATCTGTTTCTGAAAAATGAGCAAGATCTAAATCTAAATCAAGCGTGAAGAACATAATAAGCGGCATTCTTGTTTGGGCATTAGGTGAAGCAGTTAACAGAACAAAGAACTTGTCCCCATTTTTGTTAAACTCTGCTTCCGTTTGCCCTCTTTCAGATTTTAATATCTCTTTTTGTACAGTGAAACCATCCAATAAATCTTTCTTATTTATTACGGTCCAAGCTTTAGGAATTAATACATCAAAATTAAAATACCGATTACTATAGTTATTGCCTCTTAAAATTCCCTTGTCAATAACTATTTCAGCTTTGTTTTTATTAGCCAGTTGAGCAAAAGCGCCCTTACATAATATCACAATTACCAGACTAATAAAGAAATGACGCATGAACGGAATTTAACTATTAATAATCCCCAAGTGTCTCCGGCAACTGCGCCAATGCTTTCGCTAATTGCTCATCATTCGGTGCAATACCGTGCCATTCATGGCTTCCTTCCATAAAATCAACCCCTTTGCCCATACCGGTTTTCATCAGTATACAGATAGGTTTACCCTGGCCGGTCATTGATTTGGCTTTGTCGAGGATTTTAACGGTATCATCCATATCATTGCCATTCATATCTAATACGGTCCAGCCGAATGCTTCGAATTTTACACGGAGATCACCGAGCCCCATTACTTTATTGGTAGGTCCGTCGATCTGCTGTCCGTTCCAGTCGATGGTAGAAATTAAATTATCTACTTTATGATGTGCGGCGAACATGATGGCTTCCCAGTTTTGTCCCTCATCCAGTTCACCATCGCCATGCAATGAAAATACAAGATGGCTATCGCCATTGATTTTTTTGGTCAGTGCGGCACCGATAGCAACACTCATTCCCTGTCCCAACGAACCGCTGGCAACACGCACACCAGGTAAATGTTCATGCGTGGTAGGGTGGCCCTGTAAACGGGAATTGATCTTGCGGAAACTGGCCAGTTCTTTTACTTCAAAATAACCCGAACGCGCCAATGCAGAATAGTATACAGGAGAAATATGTCCATTGGATAAAAAGAAAAGATCCTCATTCTTTCCATCCATAGAAAATTTGGTATCGTGTTTCATACAGTGAAAGAAAAGCGCCGCGAAATAGTCCGCGCAACCCAATGAACCACCCGGGTGGCCGCTCTGCACACCATGAACCATTCTAACGATATCGCGCCTGATCTGGCTGGCGACGTTTTGCAATTCCTGAATACTTGCCATAGCAGTTTTTGATTTATGGGTGCGAAGATAGGGAGGTTTGGTTTATTGGTTTACTGGTTTAGCCGTTTATTGGTTTATTAGTTTATTTGTTTATTGGTTCCCGGACAGCAGTGCCCCACCAATAAACCAATAAACTAATAAACCAGTAAACCAGCAAACCCCAAACTCCAAACTATTTGCTATTTTCGCCACACTTTAAAATGCAATCTTATGTCGGAAGAACTACAAATGATCATAGATGACGCGGAAGATGGGATGAAGAAGGCGATAAACCACCTTGAGGCGGAACTTACCAAGATCAGGGCCGGGAAAGCCAATCCAACCATGCTGGATGGTATTAATGTGGATTATTATGGGTCCCCAACGCCGATAGCGCAGGTGGCTAATATTACCGTACTAGATGTACGCACCATCAGTATCCAGCCTTGGGAAAAGAATATGTTGCAGCCGATCGAGAAAGCGATCATGCAGGCCAATATCGGTATCACGCCGCAAAGCGATGGAAACCAGATCCGTTTATTCCTTCCTCCATTAACAGAAGAAAGACGAAAAGAACTTTTCAAAAAAGCAAATGGTGAAGGCGAACACTCCAAAGTGGCCATCCGTAATATCCGTCGTGATGCCATCGAGCAGGTAAAAAAATTGCAGAAAGATGGATTGAGTGAAGATGCCTCAAAAGATGGGGAAACAACTATCCAGGAACTGACAGATAAATTTATTTCGCTGGTTGACAAACATATTGCGGCGAAAGAGAAGGAGATGATGACGGTGTAAATTTATTTTAAATGTTGAATGCTAAATGTTGAATGATCATGCTTTTCATTCAACATTTAGCATTCAACATTTAACACAAAAAAATCATTTCTTATTTACGAGATACACCCCTCCAAGAATAATCCCCAAACACCCCATCTGCATCCACGTTACCTCTTCTCCACCCCATACGCCCCATAGAACAGCAACAAAGGGTATTCCGTAAGTAACCATGGAGGCGAACAAAGTGCCCGCTCTTTTGGCAAGCATATAAAAAAGAATGGTAGCCACTGCTGTGCCCATAATACCTAATACAAAAGAAGCCAGTGTTGAAAGAAGAACATCTTTATGTGTTAATGGCAACGCAAAATAACCGGTGAAATATAGAATAATGATACAGGGAATCACAAGAAAAACAAAAGCCAGTGATGCGATATTTAATGATCCTACTCCCTGCATATGCCGACCCACCATATTTACATTGATGCCATAAAAAAGTGTGGCCAATAAGATCAGAAGCGTGTAAGAAAAATGTTCGAAGCTGATATTACCTGTTGGAGCAACCAATAAACATAATCCCGCAAAACCGATCAACACGCCGATGATCTTTTGTAGGTTGGCTTTTAACTGGAAAAAAGAAATGCCAACCAGTATCACAAACAAAGGCGTCAACGCATTTAAGATACCTGCTAAGGAGCTGTCTAATTTTGTTTCGGCGATACAGAAAAGATAAGCAGGGAAAAAACTGCCGAGCAACCCCGAAAGTATGACCAGTATCAATTTATTTTTCGGAACCTGCTGTAAGGCTTTTCTTGCAAAAGGAATCAGTACCAACCCGGCACTTAGTATTCTTAAAGAAGCAACATGGTAGGGTGTGAGGGTGGTCATTCCCGCTTTCATCAGTATAAAGGAACTACCCCAGATCAATGAAAGAGCGATGAACAATGCCCAGTTAACTAATTTTTCTCTCAAGTGAGTTATTTTGACCAAAGTTGCTGTTTTTACAAAAGCAAAGGAATAATTTTAGGAAAACTTATATAAGTGGCAACCATTCTCCTGGATAAGATAAGTACCCGCGCACCGAAAGGGCTCAACAAAGAAAGAACAAAAGCCAAAACAGAAAAGATACTCGGAGAACTGGACGACCTGCAGAATCTTTTATATGCAGAATCAAAACATTCTGTCTTGCTGATCCTCCAGGGAATGGATGCGAGTGGGAAAGATGGGTTAACACGTGATGTGCTCAGCAGGCTGAACCCGCAAGGCGTAATCGTCAAATCATTTAAAGCGCCGAGTGTCGAAGAACTATCCCACGATTTTTTATGGCGTATTCATGAACATTGCCCGCCGAAAGGAATGATACAGGTTTTTAACCGCTCACATTATGAAGACATTCTCATTACACGTGTAAAAAAACAATGCAGCGATAAACTGGCAAAAGAAAGAATGAAAGCCATTAATGATTTTGAAGAATTGATCACGAAGCATAACGATACGCATATCCTGAAATTTTATTTACACATTTCACCCGAAGAACAACAGATCCGCTTACAGGAGAGATTGCACGATCCCAAAAAGCAATGGAAACACAATGAAAGCGATTTTGAAGATGCCAAACGCTGGAAAGAGTATAGAAAAATGTATGAGGATTGCTTTGCCCATTGTAACAAGGTTCCCTGGCATATTATACCTTCTGACCAGAACTGGTACAAGGACCACCTGGTGGCGGTGGAACTGCATAGGGTGTTGAGTTCGCTAAAAATGAAATACCCGACTATTTAATTAGGAATTAGTAATTGGGTGCCTGCTTTGAAGAATTACTAATTACTAACTACTAATTCCTAATTAATTTTTGTACTTTTCTTTCAATAAAAACTTACACTATGGGTATGCTAAAAGAATTTAAAGAGTTTGCAGTAAAAGGTAACCTGGTAGATATTGCCGTTGCCTTTGTAATGGGTGCTGCTTTTGGCAAGATCGTTACCGCATTTATTGACGGTATCGTAATGCCATTGGTAACCCTGATCACAGGCGGCGTGAATTTTAATAATAAACAATGGATATTGAGAGAAGCTGACCCCGCTGTGAAAGAGTCGACCGCAGTAGCCATCAAGTACGGTGTCTTCATTACCAATCTGATTGACTTTATCGTAGTGGCCTTCTGTATGTTCCTCGTAATAAAAGCCATCAACCGAATGAAACGGACCGAACCTGTGGTTGTTGCCGCTCCCGAGCCATCGGCTACGGATAAGCTGCTCATGGAGATCAGGGACGAGCTAAGGAAGAATTAATAATTAGTAGTTAATAGTTAATAATTGGGTCCCTGCCTATCGGAAACCTTAATTATTAACTATTAACTATTAACTTTTAACTCCCCCAGTGGATAACTATTATCCGTCAGCCGCTCAAATTCAGGGGCTTTCGGTTTTCTTTGCAGCTAAAGCTACCACCAGTGAATAATGTGAGTTACCAGATCAAGTTGGATCAGTTTGAAGGCCCCTTCGACCTTTTGTTGTTTTTTATTGAAAGAGATGAGCTGGATATTTATAATATTCCCATCACCAAGATCATTAAAGACTTTCTTGATTTCATCCACCAGGGTGAAAAACTGAATATTGAACTGAGCAGTGAATTCATCCTGTTCGTATCAACCCTGATGCGTATCAAGGCGAGGTTATTACTGCCTCGCAAAGAAATAGATGCACAGGGTAATGAGATCGATCCGCGCCAGGAACTGATCGACAAGATCCTCGAATACAAACGCTTTAAAGAAGCTGCTGTTCAGATGGCACAGATGGAAGCTGAACGTATGCTGATGATCAAACGAGGCAACCTGCAACGCGAGATCTCAATGATCGGCGAAGAGGCTTCTGAAGGAACCGAGATACAGAACATCACCCTTTTCAAACTCATGAAAGCGTTTGAGAAAGTAATGTTACGTGTACAGGAGCGCCAGAACAGACCCGTTCACACGGTGGTACGTTACAACTACACCATGGAAGGTAGCCGCGACTATATGTTGAGCACTGTGCAGAAAGAGAAGACCGTTTCCTTTGAAAAAGTATTCGAGGTTTGTGAAGACAGGATCCATGCTATCTTTTTATTTTTATCCATACTGGAACTTTCTCAACAGAAATTTATGAAGCTGCTGGTAGGTCAGGGCATGAATAATTTCATTGTTGAATGGAACACGCACCGCGAGGAGGACCTGCAGGCGGAAGGGTTGGTAGCTGATGATGAAACGATATCAGGCGGGGAATCGGATATGCCACCTGTTGAAGAATAACTTTAATACTGCATTTTATTGCGAGTTAAACACCGTCATTGCGAGGCACGAAGCAATCTGTGCTACGAACTTCATAATGTCTGTATTTGCAAGACACAGATTGCTTCGTTTCTCGCAATGGCGATAACCGCGACTTCGTTTGCAATAACCTATCATAAAACCCACAGAAGAATGGGCTTCTTCTTCTTCCCAATTATCACTTTCAATTCTTTCAAAAAAGCCGGAGACACTGTAGTGCATCCCTGGCTATTACAGATCTGGTTGGGGAAGATCTCGGTATCTGGCACACATTTATGCGAATGCATAACCAGGTAACGGCTGTATGCATTGCTGTTTGAACTATCTAATCCGTATAGCTTGTACGAATCGCCAAAAATTCCGTTGTATAATCCACCCACGCGGTATTTGCCATAAGAGCTGCATCCGCAACCAGGTTTATTTGAATATTGTACCTGGGAAAGATAGCGAGTATTACAATCGCCATGTGTTACAAGTCCACTAAGTAACGCGGTTTGTTTTTGCATATCATACACAAAAAAACGTTTGCGGCCATTGTGGAGGGAGAGGTCCAGTAAAAAACAAACGGTTGTATCATACGCATTGTTCCTGCAAAATGTTTTCGCCTCTTTTAGTTTGCTAAAGGATAATTTCTGTTCGGGAGGGAGTAAATCAGCAGGTAAGCTATCTATAGAAATAAGGAAGCTATTAATGAGCAACAGTAAAGGATACAGCATTTTGTTAGTTTGTGCGAATGAGATGCCAACCAATAAAAAATCCATACCGCTAGGCAGTATGGATCTCTATATAAATTGTTAATGTGTTTTTATCAGTGCAAAACAGAAGCGGTTACTTTTTCTTTCATCAATTCTCTCACTGCATCTGCAATACCCTGTGCATCATACTCACATTCCCGGTGTAATTCCTTCGGCGAACCATGTTCTACCAATCTATCCGGGATGCCTAATATTTTTACTTCTGCGTGATAATTGTTTTGGCTCATGAATTCGAGAACGGCGCTGCCAAATCCTCCTACCACGGTTCCATCTTCTACCGTAACGATCTTGTTGTATTTACTGAAAGCTTCATGCAGCAGGTCCTCATCTATCGGTTTCACAAAACGAAGATCATAATGTGCGGGATCCATGCCCTGTGTTCTTAATTCACGGATGGCGGCCTGTGCAAAATTGCCCGGGTGACCAAAACTCAGGATGGCAATATCTTTCCCATCTTTTAATTTTCTTCCTTTACCAATGGTAATTTCTTCCAATGGTGTTCTCCATTCCGGCATGGTGCCTTCTCCGCGCGGATAACGGATCACAAATGGATACTGGTTGTTTTCCAGTTGAGCCGTATACATCAGGTTGCGAAGTTCCTGTTCGTTCATCGGCGCACTCACCACAAGGTTAGGAATACAACGCATGTAGGGAATATCATAGCAGCCATGATGCGTAGGTCCGTCTTCTCCTACCAATCCTGCACGGTCAAGACAAAATACAACGGGTAGTTTTTGTATGGCCACATCATGCACCACCTGGTCGTAGGCCCTTTGCATAAATGATGAATAGATATTGCAGAACACACGCAATCCCTGTGTTGCCAAACCTGCGCTTAGTGTCACTGCATGTTGTTCACAGATGCCTACATCAAAAGCACGGTGCGGCATTTTTTCCATCATGAATTTTAAAGAAGAGCCGCTGGGCATGGCTGGCGTAACACCCATTACTTTATCATTTGCCTCAGCCAGTTCTATCATTGTATGCCCGAATACATCCTGGTATTTGGGAGGTTGCGGTGCATCAATTTTTTTCTTGAAGATCTCGCCGGTTACTTTATCAAACAATCCTGGTGCGTGCCATTTGGTTTGATCTTTTTCAGCGAGTGAATATCCTTTTCCTTTAACGGTGATAATGTGTAAGAGTTTGGGTCCCGGTATTTTTTTCAGGTCATTCAATGTATCCACCAGCTTGGTGATATTGTGTCCATCGATCGGGCCGAAATATCTTATCTGTAATGCTTCAAATAAATTACTGCTTTTGGTAACCACGCTTTTTACACTGGCTTCTAATTTCCCGGCCATATCGCGGGTGAAATTTTTTCCTACGGGAAGTTTTCCCATCAGGTTCCAGATCTCATCACGCACTTTATTATAAGTAGGAGATGTGCTGATATCAGTCAGGTATTCTTTTAATGCGCCTACATTAGGATCAATGCTCATGCAGTTATCATTCAGAATGATCAGCACATCGCTATCCGCCACACCTGCATGGTTCATGGCTTCGAAGGCCATGCCCGCAGTCATAGAGCCATCACCGATCACGGCAACTGCTTTCCTGTTCTCACCTTTGTATTTGGCAGCCATTGCCATCCCCAATGCAGCAGAAATAGAAGTGGAAGAGTGCCCAACACCAAAAGTATCATACACACTTTCCGTACGTTTAGGAAAACCGCTGAGCCCTTTGTATTTGCGGTTGGTAGGAAAATTATCCCTTCTGCCGGTCAGTATTTTATGCCCATATGCCTGGTGACCCACATCCCATACCAATTGATCATACGGCGTATTATATACATAATGAAGCGCCACACTTAATTCAACCACACCCAAACTGGCAGCAAAATGACCGCCATGCACGCTTACCACATCTACAATATACTGGCGAAGTTCATCGCATACCTGGTGTAATTGCTTGCGGCTGAGTTTCTTGAGATCATCAGGGGTATTGATGGATTGTAATAAAGGACCGGCGGTGATCTGCATTAAGGATGGGTTTGAGGTGTAAAAATAAGCAATTTTGTACTATGCTTTAGTCTGGAGTCTGAAGTTAGAAGTCTGGAATCAAACCCAGTCTCCAGACTTCTGGCTCCGGACTTGCGTTTCATCCTGCCCTAACCGACCCGAAGCCTTTGTCCTGCCAAACACAGCCTCATTTTGCCATTAATCCCAATTCACTATGCTTTGGCTTGGGTTTCCCTCTATATTTGCTTTAACATGAGAAGCAAATCTTCATTATATTGGTGTTGCCAGTTAGGTGGTTGGTTGTTCTATGGTTTAACCATTGTATTCTTTGCATTTATCTTCAAGAATAAGACCAATGAGATTCTTTACCCGAGGATCGCTATTACCATCTGCGTCGGGCTAACATTTACACACCTGCTACGTGAGTTGATTGTAAGGCTCAAACTCCGCCCCCCCATACAGAAACAGAAATGGTGGTTGCTTACGATAACCGTTCTCAGTATCATCATACTTTTCAATTTAGCTAACAGCGCAGTGGTGGAATGGCTGAAGATGTATGATCCCAAGATCAAAGTATCTGTTGAAAAAAGATTTCTCGCTAACCTGATATCGGATTCGCCCTTGATATTGGTATGGTTCGCTGCTTATTATATCTGGCATTACGTAGAACTGGGTTCCAGGAGTGAGATCCAGAAAGCCAAACTGGAGAGCCTGGTGAAAGAACTGGAACTGAAGACCATCAAATCGCATATCAACCCGCATTTTATTTTCAATGCCCTTAACAGCATCCGTGCATTGGTTGATGAGAACCCTGAAAGAGCGAGAACGGCCATTACCGAACTCAGTAATATCCTGCGAAGCAGTATGCAGGCTGAGAAACTGGAAACAGTACCTTTTGAACGCGAACTGAATATTGTAAAAGATTACCTTGCTCTGGAGCATATCCGTTTCGAGGACAGGTTACAAATAGAATACGATATTGATGAGGATACACTTGATCAGCCCGTACCGCCAATGATGCTGCAGACCCTGGTTGAAAATGCCATTAAACATGGCATCGGCAAACAAAAAGGTGGTGGATTGGTAAGGGTGATCTCCGATTACAGGGATAATCACCATGAACTCATCGTTCAGAACACGGGCCAGTTGAACGGCGATGCCAATGGCGACGGATTCGGCATCAACAGCACCCGAAACCGCCTGAAACTTTTATTTGGCGGAAAAGCTACCTTTGGTATCAGGAACACCGATGACAATATGGTAGAGGCAAAAGTAAAAATGCCTGTACTTGAGTTTCAAACTTAAAATTCTATTCATAAATTCGTGGTATGGCTATTAAAGCAATTATTATTGATGACGAAAGGCTGGCACGCAATGAGTTAAAGAAATTGTTACAGGATCACTCTGATATAGAAGTGATCGAAGAAGCCGCCAATGTTGATGATGGTATCGAAAAGATAGAGACACTCAATCCCGATCTGATCTTCCTGGATATTCAAATGCCGGGCAAAACAGGGTTCGACCTGTTGGCCGAAGTTGAAAAAGCACCCAAAGTAATTTTCACTACCGCGTACGATGAATATGCTATCAAAGCCTTCGAGGTAAATGCACTCGATTACCTGTTAAAACCCATCGAACCCAAACGTTTGGCCGATGCCATCCAGAAACTGCAGGCAGAAATATTTAAAGAGAACGTAGGCATCAATGGTGTGAACCGCGGTCCGCTTACCGAATACGACCAGGTATTTGTAAAAGACGGCGAACGCTGCTGGTTCGTGAAACTGGGTGAGATCCGTTTATTTGAAAGCGTGGGCAACTATGCCAAAGTATTTTTCGGAACTCACAAACCCCTGATTTTAAAATCACTCAATGCACTGGAAGAAAGACTGGACGACAGGATGTTCTTCCGCGCCAACCGCAAACACATCATCAACCTTCGCTGGATAGAAAAAATAGAACCTTATTTTAACGGCGGTTTACTGGTTGATCTGAAAGGCGGCGAAAAAATTGAAGTGAGCCGCAGGCAAACGGTGAAGTTTAAAGAAATGATGAGCCTCTAAATAAGTTAGTCTGGAGTTAAAAGTCTGGAGACTGGAGTATAGACCTCTTAACTTCAGTCTCCAGACTTCTAACTCCAGACTGTTTTTTCCCTACTTTCACCCTCCAAATTATTACAGAATGAAAAAATTAGTTACGGTGTTGTTATTGGGATCAATAGCAACATTTTCATTTGCGCAGGACATCGACAAGATCCTTAATGCAAAAGAAGTAGAAAGAATTGAACGCACGCTATCTTCTGATGAGATGCAGGGCCGCGCTACATTTTCGCCAGGCATTGATAAAGCAGCAGCTTTTATCGCGGATGAATTTAAAAAAGCCGGCCTGCAACCCTGGAACGGAACTACTTTTATTCAGCAGCTGCCAAACATGGTTGCTGGAAAACCAACAAGCATCTCGATAAAACTGGATGGTGTTGATTTCGATCCGAAGAATGTGATCATTTCCAGTGGCAAACTGGATGTGCAGATGAATGAGCAGTCTGGCTACGAAAAAGTGTGGATCGCTAAAGGCGCCAACATAAATACAGAAATGAGAAAATATGCAGGCGCTAAAAAATACCTGGTATTGGTTGATACTTCCTTCACGGCCACATTCGCCCGTATGCAGGCGCAGGGTGGTCGCCCTTCAGCTCAATCTGACAGGTCTGTGATTATGGTATTAACCACACAAGATCCCAAAACATATAGTGTATCGGCAAAATTTCCTGAACTGAAACTGCAGAATGTTGTAGGTATATTACCGGGAAAAAGCAGGAAAAATGAATACGTGATCTTCTCCGGGCACTATGATCATTTAGGTATCCGCGGTGGTAAAGACCGGGATGGAAATGTGATCACTGATTCTATTTATAATGGAGCGAATGATGATGCAGCAGGTACTACAGCTGTAATGATGCTTGGGAAATACTTCAAAGCAGTAAACGACAATGAGCGCACACTGGTGTTTGCCGCCTTTACTGCTGAAGAAGTAGGTGGTTATGGCGCACAATATTTCTCAAAGCAATACAAACCCGAAGAAGTAATGGCCATGTTCAATATTGAAATGATCGGAACCGAAAGCAAATGGGGCAGAAATTCTGCCTACATCACCGGTTATGAAAGAACGGATATGGGACAAATCCTGCAGAAAAATTTAGAAGGTTCCGGTTTTACTTTCTATCCTGATCCCTATCCGGCGCAACAGCTTTTCTTCCGTTCAGATAATGCAACGCTCGCTGCACTAGGCGTTCCGGCACACACCATCTCTACGTCTAAAATGGAGAATCCGCCAGAACCCAATTACCACAAAGCCAGCGATGAGATAGGTACACTTGATATGGAAAACATGGCCAAGATCATCAAATCCATTGCTATCAGTTCAAAAGGAATCGTGAGCGGAAAAGAAACACCAACACGTGTGGATGTTTCGAGTTTGAACCGCGGAGCAAGAAATTAAAAATTAAAAAGTCAAAATTAAAAAGTCAAAACCCGTTCAGGTTTTGACTTTTTAATTTTGACTTTTGATTTAATGTTATGCATTCACCGGCACACTATGCACCGCATTGCTGATCTCTTTGATCAATGATACATCCTTCTCAATCGCATTACCCACAACGATCACATCGGCCCCGGCTTTACAATTTCGATAAGCTTTCTCCGGTTCAGTGATACCGCCGCCGATGATCAGTGGGATCTCAATATGTTTGGATACTTTTTCGATCATGGTTTCAGTGATCGCTCTTTTGGCGCCACTGCCTGCATCCATGTATATCAGCTTCATGCCGAGCATTTCGCCCGCCATGGCGGTACACATCGCAATTTCATTTTTATCGGCAGGGATAGGGGTTGCATTGGAAATATAAGACACTGTAGTCGGTGCCCCGCCATCGATCACCATATAACCCGTTGGCATAATCTCTAAACCGCTCTTTTTTACAAAAGGTGCGCTGATCACATGCTGGCCGATCAATAATTCAGGATTGCGTCCGGATATCAATGAGAGATACAAGAGCGCATCCGCATATTTACTCACCTGTGAAGGCGAGCCGGGAAATAACAGGACAGGGATATCAGAAAAAGCTTTGATCTGCTGGATACACTCATCCAGGTGACTGGAGATCACCAGGCTTCCGCCAACAAAAAAATAATCCACTTTGGCTTCTGTAGCAAGGGTAAGGAGCTGGTCGATCTTCTCATTGTCTACCTTATCGGGATCGATCAATACGGCGAATGATTTCTTTCCTGATCTCTTTCTTTCAACAAATTGATGATATAAAGCCTGCTTCATTCGGTAATGGATAGGTACTGCTGCAAAAATGCAAAAAAGTTTTTATTTACTGCGGTTTATCACCCAGCGTTTCTTACATACTGGAAAGATAGCCATTATTGTTATTCGTTTAAACCCAGCACTCTACAGATGGGTAAAAAACACCCCATTTTACTATCTCTGCCCTATTTGTCGGATTGGTCACCCTGTTATCATTCCCACAAAAAAAATCTTTCCATACCCGTAACATTCACGCAAATTCAATGGGGATTTGAGGTTTGGAATAATTGCATAACCTGCAAAAATTGTTACCATATGAATCCTCCATCAAAAAATAGGCTCATCAAATTACTATCATATAAAAACTGAACCACACTACTGCAGGTATTCCAACGTGTGTTTTTAAAATTTAAAACGACTCATTGGGCATAATAATTGGAAAGAATAGGGTTAAGAAGGACTTTTTGCAAAAGAGACCTGAAATCAAGGAAAATATTTCTTTCTTCTATGTACGTAAAATCTTCCAAATCACCCCCATTTTTTTTAATAAATCTTTGTACACGTGTTAATATTGGGCTCAAATCCAATGGGGATTTGAGGTCTGGAAGTCTATCAAATCCTTATCCACAACCTGTTGATATTTCAGACCTTGATATCTCAAAACGGAAGGATATTTTCGTCAACCGCTTAACAATTCGTTAATCCGGGCATCCCTGAAATAACCCATTTAAACCGCACCAGCTATATGTCAACCCCGCGCACAAAAAAAGGCCTGCAATTCTCCCGTCGCTTCACCAAAGATGGAGTGGCACCATTCGACATGTTTGAATATGATTACCGCGACAGCGTGATCAAAAACCCGAATGGAGAGAAAGTATTTGAGATGAATAACGTAGAGGTCCCGAAACAATGGAGCCAGATCGCTACAGATATTCTTGCTCAGAAATATTTTCGTAAAGCAGGGGTGCCTCAGCCGGATGGGTCGGTTGGTCGCGAAACAAGTGTAAAACAAGTGGCACACCGCATGGCTAATTGCTGGCGCGTATGGGGTGAGCGCTATGGATATTTTGCTTCTGAACAGGATGCAGAAGTTTTTTATGATGAGTTGGTATACAGCATCCTTAACCAGGCATGCGTACCTAACTCGCCACAATGGTTCAATACCGGTTTGCACGAAAGCTACGGCATCACCGGTAAACCACAGGGACATTACTATGTTGATCCAAAAGATAAAAAATTAAAAAAATCCGCAAACGCATATGAGCGTCCTCAGCCACACGCCTGTTTTATTTTGAGTGTGAGTGATGATCTCGTGAACGAAGGTGGTATCATGGATCTCTGGACACGCGAAGCAAGGATCTTTAAATATGGTTCAGGTGTTGGAACCAATTTTTCACAGATCCGTGGGGGCGGTGAAAGATTATCTGGCGGCGGTACATCAAGCGGTTTGATGAGCTTCCTGAAAATCGGTGATCGCGCAGCAGGTGCTATCAAAAGCGGTGGTACCACAAGAAGGGCAGCTAAAATGGTTTGTCTTGATCTGGATCACCCGGAGATCATGGAATTCATTAACTGGAAAGTAGGCGAAGAGAAAAAAGTTGCCGCACTGGTAGCTGCAGGATATGATAACAGTTATGAAGGAGAAGCGTATGCAACTGTTTCAGGACAAAATTCAAATAACTCGGTACGTATCCCTAACTCATTCTTCAGAGTATTGGAAGAAGATGGCGAATGGGAACTGAAAGCAAGAACAGACGGCCGCGTGATGAAAAAAATTCCTGCACGCGAAGTTTGGGAACAAATTTCTTACGCTGCATGGCGCTGCGCTGATCCGGGTACACAATACGATACCACGATCAACGAATGGCACACCTGCCCGAAAGGCGGAAGGATCAATGCATCCAATCCATGTTCAGAATACATGTTCCTGGATAACACTGCATGTAACCTGGCATCTATCAACCTTAGAAAATTCCACACAGAAAAAGATAATGTTTTTGATGTGGAAGGATTTGAATATACCACCCGTTTGTGGACCACTGTATTGGAGATCTCTGTGTTGATGGCGCAGTTCCCATCAAAAGAAGTAGCACAATTATCATTTGATTACAGAACATTGGGATTGGGTTTTGCCAACCTCGGTTCTATGCTCATGGTAAGCGGTATCCCTTACGACAGCGAAGAAGCACGCGGTATTGCCGGCGCTATCTCTGCGATCATGACCGGTGTGTCTTACAAAACATCAGCTGAAATAGCTGGCTTCTTAGGTGCTTTCGATAAATACGAAGAGAACAAAGAAGATATGTTACGCGTAATGCGCAACCACCGTGCCGCTGCATACGATGCTGAAGAAGCATATGTAGGCCTCGAGATCAAACCACAAGGTATCAAAGCACAGTACGTGCCTGATTATATTTTGAAGGCCGCAACCAAAGCATGGGATGATGCAGTTCAACTGGGGGAGAAGAATGGTTACCGCAATGCACAAACCACCGTTATCGCTCCAACCGGAACGATTGGCCTGGTAATGGATTGTGACACCACAGGTGTTGAACCCGATTTCGCTTTGGTGAAATTTAAAAAATTAAGCGGTGGTGGTTATTTCAAGATCATCAACGAATCAGTACCACAGGCGCTGCGTAACCTCGGATACAATCCACAGGAAGCGGAAGCAATTGAAAAATATGCAGTAGGTGCAGCAAGTTTCGAAGGCGCTCCTTTTGTAAACCCAACTGCTTTACGCGAAAAAGGATTTACTGACCAGGAGATTGAAAAATTAAACGGTGCCGCTAAATCTGCATTCGAGATCGGTTTCATCTTTAACCGTTTTACATTGGGTGATGAGTGTATGCAACGCTTAGGCTTCACCGAAGAACAATATTCAGACTGGAGCTTTAACCTGCTCGAAGAATTAGGATTTACAGAAGAGCAGATAGATGCAGCGAACGATTATGTATGCGGCCACATGACCATCGAGGGGGCACCATTATTGAAAGACGAGCACCTGCCTGTTTTTGATTGCGCCAATAAATGCGGTAAGAAAGGAGAAAGATATATTCACGCTTACGGACATATCCGTATGATGGGAGCCTGCCAGCCATTCTTAAGCGGTGCGATCTCAAAAACAATTAACCTTCCGCACGAAGCAAGTGTTGAAGAAATTGCTGATTGCTATTTGCTTAGCTGGAAATTAGGATTGAAAGCAAATGCATTGTATCGCGATGGTTCTAAACTGAGCCAGCCGCTGAGCAATAAATCTGATAAGAAAAAGAAAACAGAAGAAGGCGAAGAAACCGTTGCTGAAGAAGTAGTGGCAGAAGCTCAGTCAAATATTGTTGACATGAGTAAGTTAACGGTTGATGAATTACTGGAAGAAGTACAGAAACGTATGCATGCTTCTACAGATACCAAACTCAAACGTGCGTTATCGGGCATCGTAGAAAAGAAATCATTACCGGCCAAGCGCAGGGGGTATACACAGAAAGCCAAAATTGGTGGACAGGTGATCTTCCTTCGTACAGGAGAATATACTGATGGAACATTGGGAGAGATCTTTATTGATCTTGCCAAAGAAGGTTCAACGCTGAGAAGCTTTATGAATTGTTTCGCTATCGCCATTTCTGTTGGTTTGCAGTACGGCGTTCCGTTGGAAGAATTCGTGGAGAAATTCGTGTTCACCAAGTTTGAACCAGCCGGTATGGTGGATCACCCGAATATCAAAACAACCACATCACTTGTTGACTTTGTGTTCCGTGCGTTGGCATTTGAATATTTGGGCCGTACAGACCTTGTTCATGTATTGGATAAACCAAGCATCGGCAATACCGGGGAAGATGAAGGAGAAGCTACTTTTTTGGGAAAGCCTGAATTAAGCAGCGTACGTGTAACAGCGCCTTCAGCCAATACCGCACCTGCAGCACAACCACAGAAACTGCAAAGAGCAGCGGCCGTAACAACAGGAATGGATGCAGTGAATGCAGCAGCCAAAAACATGCAAAGCGATGCGCCTGCCTGTAACACCTGCGGACATATCACTATCCGTAGCGGTACCTGTTACAAATGCCTGAACTGTGGAAACAGCATGGGTTGCAGCTAAAATGGTCGGGACGCTCATGCGGCCTGAGCGTTTAATAGGATCGCATATTATCTTATTAATATCTAAAAAAACCGTTCCCTACCAGGAGCGGTTTTTCTTTTGTGTTCTGCCACCGTTAAATAAACTTAGCATCCGAAGTTTATTAACGCGGGAGCCCTGAGGAGTTATAAGGTTGTAAGACATTGAAGCCATAAAAAATATGACTTTAAGAGAATCTTGCAATCCATATAATCCCAAGTATCGTAAATCTGTTAATGAAAGAAAGAATCCTGGCATTTATGGAGGCAATGCAGTCGAATGATCCTGTTCGTATATCGGACTGGTTCAGTGATGATGCCAGGTTGTGGATCCCGCCGGCCCAGCCGGTAGAAGGCATTTCAAAAGTTCGGGCTTTGTTCAGGGCCATGTTTACACGTTATGAATTCCTGAAATGGGATATTGTTGATATTTTACCGGTTGATGAGAACCGCTGTATCCATGTCTGCGTATCGCATGGTAAACTGAAAGGTTGCGATGAATACAGGAACCGCGTGATCACAGATATCACTTTTAATAAGGCCGGAAAAATCGAGAGCCTTTCGGATTATTTTAAAGACACCTCGATCTTTTGTAAAAAATAATAAAACCATTTTCGCCACAGATTCACAGATTACCACAGATTTTTTCTGTGCTAATCTGTGAATCTGTGGCAATTTTCAAGCTCCTACTTAATCGTTTTCGTAACTATTAAGACCTCTTCCCTCATATTTATCCAAAAGCTTTTCTTCACTAAGCGAAATATCTTATATTCATTCTCTCAATATCGACTAAAAATCAATTGCTATATGGGAGATCTCCAGATCAAGAAGCAGGCTAAGAAATACGATGCAGTCATCGTAGGTTCAGGAGCCGGCGGCGGTATGGCCGCATATGTATTATCAAAACAAGGTTTAAAAGTTTGCCTGATTGAAGCAGGCGCTGATTACGATCCTGCCAAAGATTCCGCCCAGTTAAAAAATCCGTGGGAATCACCACGTCGCGGGGCAAGTACCAAGTTCAGACCATTCGGTGATTTTGATGGTTGTTACTGGGGCTGGGAAATTGATGGCGAACCTTATACCATGGCCGAAGGCAGCGCTAAATGGGATTGGTGGCGCGCACGTATGATCGGTGGAAGAACCAATCACTGGGGTCGTATCTCCCTGCGTTTTGGCCCACGCGATTTCAAACGCCACAGTGTTGATGGATTGGGTGATGACTGGCCCATCAGTTATGATGATGTAAAACCGTATTACGATAAGATAGATCAGATGCTCGGTGTATTCGGATCGAATGAAGGACTGGAAAACGATCCCGATGGAATTTTTCTTCCGCCACCGAAACCACGTTTGCATGAATTGATGATCAAAAAATCAGCAACAGGTTTAGGCATTCCTGTGATCCCCTCACGTTTATCGATCCTTACCAAAAAACTAAAAGGAAATGACAAACGCGGGCAATGTTTTTATTGCGCACAATGCGGACGCAGCTGTAAAATAGCTGCAGATTTTTCTTCTTCGTCAGCATTGATACAACCGGCTCTTGAAACAGGAAATGTAGATGTGATCACAATGGCCATGGCGCGTGAAGTAATCACCAACGCAGATGGTCTGGCAACAGGAATCTCTTATGTTGACAAAAGAGATAACATGGAATACCAGGTAAGCGGCCGCATTGTAATACTTGCTGCCAGTACCTGTGAAACTGCACGTTTGTTGCTCAATTCAAAATCAACACGTCACCCGAACGGTTTGGCAAATGATAGTAACGTAGTAGGTAAATACCTGCACGATTCTACCGGTGCCGCAGTAGGTGGTGTATTACCGCAACTCTTTGGCCGTAAGCGTTACAACGAAGATGGGGTAGGCGGTATGCACGTGTACACGCCATGGTGGCTGGATAACAAAAAATTAGATTTCCCACGTGGTTACCATATTGAGTATTGGGGAGGTTTTGGCCAACCTGCTTATGGTTTTGGTATGGGTATACAAAGCCAGAATGGTAAGTACATGGTGAATGGAAAAACAAAAGAAGCCGGTGGTTATGGTGCAGGATTAAAAGAAGATGCACGATTCTTCTATGGTGCCGGTGTAGGTATGGCAGGTAGAGGAGAAGCGGTTCCGGATATTAAAAACTATTGCGAGATCGACCCGACAGTGGTTGATAAATATGGGATCCCTGTTCTTCGTTTTCATACAAACCATTCAGACTACGAGATCAAACAGGCGAAACATATGAAGGAGACCTTTAAAGAGATCCTGCATAATATGGGCGCGATCATAACCTGGGGAGGAGATGATACGGAGAAAAATAATTATGGATTGAATAACCCGGGCAATATCATTCACGAAGCAGGAACCGTTCGTATGGGTGCCGACAGGAAAACATCAGCCCTGAATAAATGGAGCCAGGCACACGATTGCAAAACTTTGTTTTGTGTAGATGGAAGCCAGTTCACATCACAGGCAGATAAAAATATTACCTGGACGATTCTTGCTTTATCAATGAGAGCGTCTGAGTATATTATTGATGAAATGAAAAAACAAAACCTCTGATCACGGAAAGAGATGATTTGAAAATATGATTTCACGGTTTTGGCCGCTACGAAAATTGTTGTGATCTAAAATCCGCGAAATCATATTTTAAAATCATATCACTCCGCGATCAATCATAATTAAATCATTTAATCTGAGATTATATGGACAGAAGAAAATCGATCAAAGCATTACTTATCGGAACCGCCGCTTCAGGCGTTTTTGTAGAAGCCTGTAAGAACAGCGATAAAAAAGAGATTGCCGGTTCTAAAGAAGCTTTTATGTACCAGGGCAGGATGGAAGAAGAAGACAACTACCTGAAAAAACTGAATGCCGGCGATAAGTTTTTTACCGATCACGAAATGGCTACCATCATTGTGTTGGAAGATATCATTCTTCCAAAAGATGAAGTGAGCGGGAGTGCTTCAGATGCCAAAGTGCATGACTTCATCGAGTTCATCGTAAAAGACATGCCTGGTCATCAAACACCACTACGTGGCGGTTTACGTTGGCTGGATGTATATTGCCTAAATCATTATGAAAAGCCTTTCAAGGATTGCGATAAAAAACAACAGTTAGAAATTGTTGACCAGATCGCTTACCCGGAAGTAAAAGATGCGATCTCAAAAACGAATCGTGTACGTAAACCGGAACTTGCGCAGGGCGTTGCCTTCTTCAACAAAATGCGCGATATGGTGATGACTGGTTTTTATACTTCTGAAATCGGCGTAAAAGATATTGGCTACATGGGTAACACACCTAATATGTGGAACGGCGTGCCGGATGATGTATTGAAACAATATGGGTACGCATACACTGAGAAAGAATTGAAAGAATGTATGAGTCCGGATAAAGTGTAAAAGATAGGGGCTAAGAGATAAAAAGAGCGAAAGAGATAAAAGAGGATTTTCAAACTTTCTCTTTTATCTCTTTCGCTCTTTTTATCTCTTAGCTAACACCAGCTCCCGTATTAATATCCGTTTCCGGATTGATAAAATGAAGCTTTCCCTCACTATCCTCAGCCATCAATATCATTCCATTGCTTTCAATTCCTCTCATCTTTCTTGGTGCTAAATTCGTTACTACAGTTACCTGTTTCCCAACAATCTCTTCCGGTTTAAAATGAAGCGCAATACCCGATACGATCGTTCTTGTTTCAAAACCAAGATCTACTGATAATTTTAAAAGCTTATCCGCTTTCTCCACTTTTTCTGCCGCAACGATCTTTCCAACTTTCAGATCGATCTTCGCAAAATCGTCGAACACGATCTCGGGTTTTACATTCGGGGTTTCTATTTTCGTTTCTTCCATAATGGTCTCTTTAATCGCTTCGGTATCACGTTTCACAACAGCAGATCTCAATTTTTCCAGTTGGTATGCGATCTCTGTGTCTTCTATTTTCCTGAACAATAATTCCGGCGGGCGCAATGAATATCCAACGCTCAGTAATTTCATTTTACCCGCGTTTTCCCAATCCAGCATTTTATCAACCACTTTCATCAGGTAACACATTTTCCTGGCAGTAAATGGTAGGAATGGGTTAATTAATATGGCGAGGTTCGCGCATAGCTGTAGGCAGATGTGCAAGGTGTTGTCGATAGATTCCTGCGCTTCGGTTGTTGGTTGCCCATTGTCGCCAACCTGCTTCGCAACGATCCATGGTTCTTTTTTCTGCATGTACTGGTTACCAATACGCGAAAGATTGATCACTTCAAATAAGGCATCACGAAACTTGTATTGCTCCAGTAAGGATTCTACTTTCTCTTTTGCTTTGCTTATTTCTTCTATCGTTGCTTTGTCAAGATCAGTTAATGATGCTGCGTGCAGTGGTGGAACTTTTCCTTTGCATAGTTTATGCATCAATACCAGCGACCTGTTTACATAGTTTCCAAAAATGCTTACGAGTTCGCTATTGTTTGCATCCTGGAACCCTTGCCAGGTAAATTCACTATCCTTGGTTTCAGGCGCGATCAGTGTTAAATAATAACGCAACACATCTGCCATTTGCGTGCCGCCATTTTCTTTATTGATGAAATCATCAATATAATCCTGCATTTCAATTTTCCAGTTACGGCTCGTGCTCATTTTGTCGCCTTCCAGGTTCATGAATTCATTGGAAGGAACATTTTCAGGTAAAATATTTCCATGCAGTTTCAGCATCACCGGAAATATCAAACAATGAAATACAATATTATCCTTGCCGATAAAATGAACCAGCTTCGTTTCTTTGTCTTCCCAATAAGGTCTCCAGTCCCTGCCTGTATTTACCGACCATTGTTTGGTGGCACTGATATAACCGATGGGTGCATCAAACCATACATACAACACTTTTCCTTCTGCTTCTTTCAATGGAACCTTTACACCCCAGTCGAGATCGCGTGTAACAGCGCGGGCCTGCAATCCGCCATCGATCCAGCTTTTGCATTGTCCAACTACTGTTGGGCGCCAATCATTCGCATGTTCTTTCAATATCCACTCACGCAAAAACGCTTCATGACGATCCAATGGCAGGTACCAGTGTTTCGTCATTTTTTTAACAGGTGTATTTCCGCTTAAAGTACTTACGGGGTTGATCAATTCATCAGGACTCAAACTTTTTCCGCAACGCTCGCACTGGTCGCCATAAGCACTGTCATAGCCGCAATTAGGGCAGGTACCTTTGATGTACCTGTCGGCTAAAAAACTATTGGCCTGTTCATCAAAATACTGTTCGCTTTCTTTTATTTCAAGATCGCCGTTGGTATTCAGCTTGGTAAAAAACTCCTGTGCAGTTTTATGGTGCAAAGGATCGCTGGTGCGGTGATAGATATCAAAATCAATTCCCAGGTCCTTGAAATTCTGCTCCATAATGGGATGGTACTTATCAATGATCGCCTGGGCAGTAGTTCCTTCTTTTGTGGCCTGGATAGGAATAGCGGTACCATGTTCATCGCTGCCGCAAACGTATACAACATCCCTTTTTTGTGCTTTCAGGTAGCGAACGTAAATATCCGCAGGCAGGTAAGCGCCGGCCAGGTGCCCTATATGCTTTAATCCATTGGCATAAGGAAGGGCGGAGGTAATCAAATATCTTTTCGGTTGATTCATTTACTGAGCTTTAGTTCTTTGCTGGTCTTTGTTGCGTCGCACACTTGTACTCTCGTACCGGTAATCAACAAAGTGGTGCAAAAGTAAGCAATCCGGCTTTGTGGGGCAAAACAGGGAGTACGGGATAGATGTATCAATTGAAAACATCGTAATTTTTAGCCGAAGATTCGCAGATTATTTAGGGAAAAACCTGCGATCTGCATCTAATCTAAAGGCATTTATTTATAATATACACTATCAGGGGTGGGCTGGAAGCCCGGTTATAGCCGTCACTCGCCGGGAGGCGAGCGACTGATTGTTGTTTTTAACTATTTTTAGCCTATGAACAGAAAAAGATTCATTGCTGCTTTAAGCTCGGCGTCGGCTCTGTTGTTTACAGATGTTTTAAAAGCATCAGATCCAGATCCCAGGCGTACCAGGAAGATCATTGTACCACCTTATTTAAACAACGGTGATACAATTGGCATTACATGTCCTTCAGGATTTATCATGGAAAAAGATCTTCAACCCGCTATTGAGCAGATCAAAAAATGGGGTTTTCAGGTAATAGAAGGAAACACGGTAGGTAAAAGAGATTTTACATTCGGTGGAACAGATGAAGAAAGACGAAAAGATTTCCAGGACATGATCGATAACCCTGATGTGAAAGCAATTCTTTGTGCAAGAGGCGGATATGGTGCAGTGCGTATCATTGATCAGCTTGATTTTTCTTCGCTCAGAAAGAATCCAAAATGGGTAATAGGGTTTAGCGATATTACCGTTTTTCATAGCCACCTGCATGCGAATAGCGGTATTGCAACCATCCACTCAAAAATGTGTAATAGCTTTCCGGACGATTGGTCAAAGGCAGAACCTATCCAGGTTGAAACCATTATTTCATTAAAAGACGCATTGCAGGGTGAAAGACTGGTATACAATGGAGGCATATGCGAAAAAAATAAACCCGGCATTGGTGAAGGCTTATTGATCGGCGGTAATTTAAAAATGCTGGAAACCCTGGCCGGAACCCCTTCTGATATTTCAACGGATGATAAGATTCTTTTTGTAGAAGATGTGGGAGAAGCTTTATACAGCATCGACCGGATGTTTTGCAATCTTAAACGGTCGGGAAAACTTGATAGGCTGAAAGGCTTGCTGGTCGGATCTTTTACAGCCATCAAACCGGAGGTGCAAGGCGAGGAATTTGGTAAAACACTTTATGATATTGTTCTTGAAAAAGTAAAAGAATATGATTACCCCGTTTGTTTTGGATTTCCTGTAGGACATCAAAAAAGTAACTTCGCATTGAAATGTGGTATGAAGCATCGTTTAACAATAGATTCCAATCATTCAGTATTGGAAGAAGTATAACTGTACATTCTGTATGATCAAAATACCACCCTATCTTACAAAAGGTGATACCATTGGCATTGTTTGCCCCGCTGGTTATATGCCATATGAGAAAGCGGCAACCTGTATCGAAATATTGCAGCAATGGGGTTATAAAGTAAGGATCGGTAAAACATTGGGTAACCAGTTCCATTATTTTTCAGGAACAGATGAAGAAAGATTAGCCGACCTGCAAATGATGCTGGATGATAAAGAGGTAAAAGGCATTCTCTGCGGACGCGGCGGTTATGGCATGAGCCGTATTATTGATCAGCTGGATTTTAAAGCGTTTAAAAAAGATCCAAAATGGTTGATCGGGTTCAGTGATATCACCATTTTGCATGCACATGTTTACCGGCAATTTAATATAGCCACATTACATGCGCCGATGGCAGCAGCATTTAATGACGGTGAATTTGAAAATGAATTTATTCAGTCATTACGCAAAGCACTAAAAGGCGGTCTTTCCAATTACACCTGTGCAACGCATACTTTGAACCGAACCGGGAAAGGGGAAGGTGAGCTGATTGGCGGTAATTTATCACTGGTAGCGCATCTGGTCGGGAGCGCTTCCTCTTTTCAAACCAAGGGAAAAATATTATTTCTCGAAGATGTTGGCGAATACATTTACAATGTTGACAGAATGATGATCCAGTTGAAACGGAGTGGTATGTTGCAGCAATTAGCAGGATTGGTAATTGGTGGTTTTTCAGAGATGAAAGACACGACCACTCCATTTGGTACAGATGTTTTCTCGGCGATTCATTCTCATATCAAAGAATACAATTATCCCGTCTGCTTTGATTTCCCCGTGAGCCATGAGAAAAATAACTACGCATTAAAAGTTGGAGTGAAGCATCAACTTACTGTGTCAAAAAATAAAGTAGTATTAAAAGAGTTATGATAAATCCTCTGCGATTACTCCTGAACTCTGCGGCTCTGCGGTGAAGGGAACTTGCACTCACCGCAGAGCCGCAGAGCCGCAGAGAACAAAGAGGTTTCGCAGAGATTTATTTCCAGGCTTCTCTTAAAACGCGTAACCAGTTTTTGTGCAAGATGTTTTCACAGTCTTCTTCTGAATAGCCACGTTTGGAAAGAAGTGCAGGAAAATGTTGCAGGTCCGCAATCGTTTCGAGATCATAAGGGCATTGTTCTTTTCCGAAAGCACCATCAAGATCGGTGCCGATGCCTACATGTAATGTATTGCCCGCAATCTGGCAGATATGATCCATATGATCGATCAGCTTTTCCAACGAACAATTCATTTGTTTTGGGTCTGATATACTTCTTTCCCAGCCAGGCACCATCATCCATGCATCCAAGGCACCGCCGATCACGGCTTTTTTTTCTATGAGCACTTTGATCATATCATCACTGAACTGCCGGTTATGATTTACTAATGTTCTGCAATTATTATGACTGGCCCATATGGTTCCATTAAACAATTCCATCGCATCCCAAAACGCATCATCGCATAAATGTGTGGCATCGAGAATGATGTTGAGTTGTTCCATCTCTCTCAACAATGCTTTTCCTTCCTCCTTTAATTTTCCAGTTGCATCCGTTCCGTTTGCATACCTGCCGGGGCCATAATGTGCAGGGCCAACCGCTCTTAATCCATACACATGCGCACGATGTAAATGATCGAGGGTAACAAGAGAATCGGCACCTTCAAGACTTAAAATATACCCGATGGGTTTTGATTCATGTAAAGTTTGATCACTCCATAATAACAAATGCTTTTCAAGATCAGGAAGGTTTTGTATCTGTAGCATTTCTCCTGCTTCTTCCATTGCCCTGTACCATTGCAGCTGTGATTGTGTATGCGCCCACGCCTGTTCAGGCGAGTGCCAGCCGGGTAGCGGGTTGCCGGGTGCAACATACCTGGCTATCTGGGTAGCTACTACAAGCCCGATATTTCCTTTGCGTAATTCGGGTAAAGAAACAGTTCCTTTAGCGCGATCAGGTTTATCCATCATGCCCGCTTCTCTTTTCCTGAGCTCATGTACAGGCAAACGCAGGTCACGGTTCCATTCCATGGCATTCATACTGAGGTCGAGATGGGCGTCGATGATGAACATAGGCAGTGGTGAATCGTGAATGGTGAGTGGCCCACTCACCATTCATGCTCAAATTGTTATTTTCCTCGTTCTCGCAATCACTTTCCAATTATCAATTACTTCATTATTTTCAACAACTACTGCATGATCATACAATGCAACGGTTGGACAGATATGAACGGGTACGCCATATAATACATCACCTACATGCCATTGTGAAGCATCCTGCATGGTCATCACAAGATGTTCTTCACTTTGTCCTGTGGGAACTGCATCTGGCGCATTGAGAAAATGAACACGTGGTAAAGGGTTTTCAGCGGCAACCGATTTGTGGCCGAGATCAACACAAATGGTTTGCTCATCAATAATAGAAATAATCCTGGTGATCACCAATGCGGCATATTCAAAGGGTTCATCAGGAACGATGTGTTTGTATCCCCAATCCCAGAAAACAAAAGTACCGGGACTATACTGCACACCTTTTCTTTTGGTATGTGTTGGAAAGCTGGGAGATCCACCTACAACTACCTGGAAAGAAACAGCAGACAATGCAGAAATCTGCTTCAACAACCATTCTACTTTTGCAAATGCTTCATCAGAGCGGCGGCATCTTTCTGTAAGATCTGTATCACGGATATGACCATCGTAAGCATGTAAGCCGATAATGCGTACGCTTTCCAGTGTTTGACAATCTTTGAATAACTGCAATGCTTTTTCAGGGATGATACCCGAACGGCCCATACCAATATTCAGATCAATGAATAATTGTAAACGTTCGCCATGTTTGGTGAACAGTTGTGAAAGCGCTCTTGCTGTTTCAAAATTATCTATGATACAGGTAAAATGTGTGTTGCGAAATGTGGTAACCAATTGCAGTAATCTTTCCATCTTTGGGCCAACCGGTTGATGAGCGATCAGTACATCCGGTGCCTGTATCGAACCCAGCATTTCTGCCTCGGCAATAGTGGCGCATTTGAATTTTGTAATACCTGCATCCAGCATCAGTTGGCAAACCTCTGCCATCTTATTCGTCTTTACATGCGGGCGCAACAGTTCTACATTACCCGCCATCTGTATCAATTGACGGATATTTTCTTTGGCCCTATCGGGATAGACAACGAGGGAAGGGGAGTCTATTTTTTCTATGTTGTTTATGGTGTACCAGTAGGGCATAGTGCTCGTTTAGCAATTGGGAAATTTTAGATTGGGAAATCGGGAAATTTCTTCAGGGTATTGAGCGTAGTACAATTCCAAAATTTCCCAATTCCAAAATTCCAAAATAAGTCATTAGTCATTTAATTCAAACAAAACCTCAATCTCCACCGGAATATTCCCCGGCAACGATCCCATACCCACCGCACTTCTTACCCCGATGCCATTATCCTGTCCCCATACAGCAGCGAACAACTCGCTGCAACCATTGATCACGAAGGGGTGCTTATCAAAATCATGCGGGCAATTTACCATGCCCAATACTTTGATTACTCTTTTGATCTTATTAAGCGAGCCAAGATTTTCTTTCAAGGTTGCAAGAATGGCCAGGCCAACCTGTCTTGCGGCGAGTTTACCCTCTTCCATAGTCATGTTATCTCCAACACGGCCAATAATAAAACTGCCATCCGGTTTCAATGTGCCATGACCGGATACATAACAATGTTTGCCATCGATCAACAAAGGCTTGTACACGCCCAGCGGTTTTGGAGCTTGTGGTAGTTCAAGGTTAAGGCTTGCAAAATTTTCTTCTGGTGTCATGGTATGTGTTTTTTTTGTCCCTAGTCCATAGACCATAAACCATGGTCCATTGACTATGGTCCCTCTAAGATAAACGAAAAAGCTGCCTTAAACACAATACTCATCAATCAAATCGATTAAATTTGCGGTATTATAGATAATAACTATTACATGACTTTTGTTCAGTTACAATATATCATAGCAGTAGATACCTTCCGGCATTTTGCGTTAGCTGCGCAGCATTGTTTTGTGTCGCAGCCCACGTTAAGTATGCAAATACAAAAAGTGGAAGAAGAATTGGGTGTGAAGATCTTCGACCGCAGCAAACAACCGGTTATCGCCACCGAATTGGGGGTTGAATTAATAGAACAGGCCCGTAAGATCATTTCAGAAAAGAATGTAATGGATGAATTGGTGCAAAGAAAAAAAGGAGTGATCACCGGCGAACTGAAAATAGGGATCATTCCTACATTGGCGCCTTATTTGCTTCCGCTGTTTGTTCAACGATTTACACAAAAATACCCTTTGGTGCGTTTGGTGGTAAATGAGTTGACAACAGAAAATGTTGTGCTGCAATTGCGTTCCGGAAAAATTGATATGGGGATACTGGTAACTCCTTTGCAGGAACCAGGTATCAAAGAGCATGTTTTATTTTATGAGGAACTGATGGCTTATGTATCAAAAAAGAATGCGGCATATAAAAAAACATATATGCTGCCACAGGATATTGATCCCAATAAATTGTGGTTACTGGAAGAAGGTCACTGTTTCAGGAGCCAGATCGTAAATCTTTGCGAACTACGCAAAGCCAGTCGCGATGCGAGCCATTTCGATTACGAAGCAGGAAGCATTGAAACCCTGCGCCGGATGGTTGATATGAATGATGGCATTACCATCTTACCAGAGCTCTCCACACAGGATATGACTTCTCGGCAACTCAGCCAGATCCGTTATTTTAAGCGCCCCGCACCTATGCGTGAAGTAAGTATTGTTGTACACCGCGATTTTGTAAAGAAACGTTTGATCGAAATTCTGAAAGAAGAGATACTTTCCTCTATTCCCCCTAAGATCGTTTTGAATAAAAACAAGTATGTGATTCCCGTATAAATACTGCGTTAAATACGCTTGTAGCATTTTTTGTGATAGTCTTTATTTGCTGCAAATATTTATATGAGAATCATTGTTTTTGCAGTATTGCAGTTATTTTCTGCGCCTGTTTTTTCTCAGGCTAATAAAGTATATGAAGCGCGTTACCTGCAAATCCCGCCCGTATATCCTTTCGGAACAGATTCCTGCCAGCGTTTTTATTTCACCCATTTTAAAGGGATTGATAGCGTTCTGTATAAGACAGGCATCAATGGGGATACTGCGAAATATATCCGCGTCTACTTTTCTTTTGTAATTGATAAATACGGGTCAGTATCTGATGCATATTTTGAAAAAATGGGTTCAACTCAATATCCAAAAAATATAACTGTCAAAACACTAAAATATTTCACTGCTACCGGGTATTATGACCAGCTTATCAAAAAAATGATGACCCATATGCCTCTCTGGAAACCGGCACTGTTAAATGGAAGACCGGTAGATAGCAGAATGAATGACTACCTGCAATTCTGGGTAGGAACTGCGCCGCCTCACAACTAAACCGTGCCTTTGTGCCTTGGCGTGAGAATTTAAATTGCACACCAAGGCACAAAGGCACGGTTTGATCACTGAGAGAGCAGGCTGTCTAACTTTTTTTGCACCAGTGGAAAACTATAGAGATTATTATGTGAACCGCCATCGATAGAAATAAATTCATCTGCTGGTTTTAAAGATGGCTTTAATCTTTTTGCATTGAAATAAGGAACTACCCAATCATTCGTTCCATGAAAAATGGTGATGGGCGCGGTTACTTTGGTTAAATAATCGTGCGCGGGCATTTTGTAATGCAGTAAAAGATCAACCGGGAACATCCAGCAGGCGAGTCTTACCAAAGAAGTAAAACTGTAATAAGGTGTTTCAAGAACCAGTTTTTTACAATCACGCACAGACGCTAACTGCGAGGCGATACCGGTGCCGAATGATTTTCCATAGATAATGATCTGTTCCGGTTTGTATTTTGCCCTGGCAAGTTTATATACCTGCAAAGCTTCTTCATATAATATCTTTTCAGAAAATTCGCCTGTTGATTTCCCAAACCCGGGATAATCCGGCATCCATACTTCGTATTGGTTGCGCGTAAAATTCGGGGCAAATTGCGCGTAATGATTAATGTTTTCTTTGTTGCCATGAAAATAGATCACCAACCCTTTCTTTGTTGAATCGGGAACCGTGAATTGAACAATATTGAATCTTGTTTCTGAATCGTGATCGATATTGACTTCCGTAAAAGGCTCCGTAAAATGATAGCTGCTGTCGGCCGGTAATGGCTTGGGTTGAAATAAAATCTTATCCTGCAAATAAAACAGTGCCGTTCCTGTCAAAGAATAGCAGATCACAATGATCTTGATCCACCGGAAAATTTTCTTTTTATTTTTCACGCGCCAAAGGTAAAGGTTAAACATACAGTACAAGTAGCCACTTTTTTTGCCACAGATTCACAGATTATCACAGATTTTCTGTGGTAATCTGTGAATCTGTGGCAAAACTCTTATCAGTACTTTAATATATCACGCACGAAGTTGTGGTACTCCGGAAAAGAAGGCAGGTTATTATGACCGCCACCATGTATGCGGATCAAAGTGATCTTGTGCGGACTGAATGCCTGTAATTTTTCACTATGCCTGATCGGGATGAGCCAGTCTTTGGTACCATGAATAATATAAGTATGGCAATTTACTTTCTTTATCCATTTATCGGTTCGCAAATGAAAACGCAGCACCCATTTTACAGGAACGATCGGGAGAAATCTTTCTACGACTTTTAAAAAACTATAATAAGGCGCATCGAGTATCAGGTAACGTGGACTATTATCTGCCGCTATCTTGGCCGCAAACCCACTGCCCATGCTTCTTCCATACACCAGGATATCGTGTTGCCGGTATTTTTCTAATAATTTGTTGTAGATAAACTGCGTATCAGCCAGCATATCTTTTTCTGTGCGCTTACCGGTACTTTTGCCAAAGCCGCGGTAGTCGATGAGTATCACATCATAATCATAACGAAAAAAATCGCGCGCATACTTGGCCCAGCCTTTAATACTTCGTGTGTTGCCGTGAAAATAAAGGATGAGTCCCTTTGGATGCTCGCGAAAAAAATGAAGGCCGTTGATCCTTACGCCGGGTGCCGTATCAAAGAATAATTCTTCAAAAGGGCTATCATATTGAAACCGGAAATCCGCTTTTAATTTTTCGGGTTTGAAAATGAATTTCTCCTGTACAAAATAGATAACTATTGAGAGTACAACAATGCCAATGAGTATGTATAACAATACGGTGGGCAAGGGAAAAAATTATCGGTTAAGATAACGAAAATCGGGAAGGAGTAGGCTAAAGAATATGTCAATAAGAGTTTAAAGAGAAAAAGAGTGTAACAGGAGTGATTCCTCTTCAGCGTCCGATCGATTTCTTCCACGCGTCCATCCCACCTTTCAAATTAACAAGATTTGTAAAACCAAATTTCTCCTCTAACCGTTGTATCGCTATCTGGCTTCGTATTCCTTTTTTGCAATAAACAATAACGGGTTTGTCTTTAGGAATGCTTGCAGCCTGGCTGATGAGATCGCCTAAGGGTATCCATTCACCACCGATATTAAAATCTTCGTGTTCTAACGATTCACGAACATCAAGAAGGTAAATTTCCTGCTGTTGCAATTGTGTGTGCAGGTCTATGGATGTGATCTCTCTCATTCAAAATCTTCGTTTCCTTCATAGTACACGCGTTTCAACTTGAAGTTTACAACAGGTGCTACGATCAACGGGAATTTTTCGATGGTTACGGTGCTGGGATCCAGTCCAAAACCTCTTTCTTCGCTGAGGCTGATCTCTTTGAGCCAGAAATATAATTTCATCACGATCTTCTCAAAGAAAGGCAACTCATTATCCTGGCTCAGGTATTTTTCCAGAACGATGAATTGAAAATCACCCACGATATTATTTCTTTCCAGGCTCTCGTAACGGCTGGTAATGTTTACTTCTTTATTGGCTACCAGGTCCTCCACCACTTTACGGAACATGAGGTTGATACGCTGCTCCACCCTGAACCCAACACGGAACTCGATACGTATGATATCATTCGGAATAATATGTTCTACCGAATACTCACAGGTATATGGATCATCCAATACATCTACGTGTACAAACCAGTAGATATCTGCGCGTTTGGGTTTTTTATTGAGGATGGAATAAATGATCTTATGCTCAATTTCCTTGGGATTATTGGCGCTGGTCATATAAACCAGGTGTGTTGCATATTTCGGGATGGTCCGGTCGTTACTTAATTCCTGGATCATCGGGATATAATGTTCCATCCGTACAAACTCAACATACCGGTTCTTGATCTTGCGGCTTCGATACCATACATACATTACAGCGAATAATCCACCGCCTACGATTAGTGTTACATAACCGCCATGCATGAATTTTTCAAGATTGGCTATCAGGAATGATATTTCAATGGACAGGTACACAACTAGGTACAGGTATATCCATCCTTTATCAACCCGCCTGCTAACCAGGAAATTGGCAAACAAAATGGAGGTACTGATCATGCACATCGTGATCGCCAATCCGTACGCCGCACCCATATTGGAAGATTTCTGGAAATACAATACAATGCCCACACACCCGATATACAACAGCAAACTGATGCCGGGAATATATAATTGTCCTTTTTCTTCTGTTGGATAATTGATCTTCATTTTTGGCCACAGGTTCAATCGCATAGCTTCACTGATTAATGTAAAGGAACCTGAGATCAAAGCCTGGCTGGCAATAACGGCAGCAACCGTTGCGATAATAACACCGGGTAAGATGAACCATGTCGGCATGATACCGATAAAAGGGTTAAAGCCCTCTTCGATCGCACTTTTTGCAATGGTTTTGCCGTGATGGTTAGCCAGCAGCCAGGCACCCTGACCCAGGTAGTTTAATACAAGACAGGTTTTTACAAATATCCAGGAGACACGGATGTTTCCGCGTCCACAATGCCCCAGGTCGCTGTACAATGCCTCCGCACCCGTTGTACAGAGAAAAACCGCACCCAATAGCCAGAAACCTTTCGGATAATGAGTAAGTAAATCAATTGCGTAATGTGGGCTTAACGCTTTAAAAATTCCTACATCATCCAGTAAATGCGAGCATCCTAAGACAGCCAGCATGGTAAACCAGATACCCATTATAGGACCGAACATTTTACCAATAGACTGCGTACCAAACTGCTGCATAAAGAAAAGAAGCGTAATGATCCCGATCACTATCGCTACGATGGTACTTTGCTGAATATCATGGAAAGTATCTAATTGTTTCAAACCTTCAATGGCAGAAGTAACGGTGATGGGAGGAGTGATGATACCATCGGCAAGCAAAGCCGCACCACCAAGCATAGCCGGTATCACCAACCATTTGCGGCGGCGGCGCACCAGCGCGTAAAGGCTGAATATACCCCCTTCACCTTTATTGTCTGCCTTCAGGGTAAGTATCACATACTTTACCGTGGTTTGCAGGGTGAGGGTCCATATGATACAGGATAGAGAGCCAAGGATCAACTGCTCTGTAATAGCGCGGTCGGTAATAATTTCATTCAATACATACAGGGGCGAGGTACCGATGTCACCGAAAATGATTCCCAACGCAATGACGAGGCCGGCAGCGGAAACCTTGTTGATATTCTTGCTCACACAAAGAGGGTTAGTACGATTAATGCTGGAATTATTTAACAAATGTAGAGGTAAAATCAATCCGTGTGAAAAATTAGCTTTGAGCTTGATGCTGCTGGCCCGGAGTAAACCTGTTCAAATATTATCAATGGAACGGAACTCAAATTGCGGTAACTGTTCAGGCTCACCGCTCATGGTTCACCGCTCAAGGCTGATTTTACCGTTAAATTACATATCCATACGCCCTGTATCCCGTACATTTGAAAATATAAAAACAGACCAGGAATGAAAAAGCCGGTTACCTTGATTATTGCGTGTTTATTGCTTTCCTCACTGGCAGTCTTTGGCCAGCGGATCACCTATTCAGAACCGGATAAGGATGACGCACGTACCCTGAATTTCGAGATTGTTGGAAAACTGGGCGGTAACATTATGGTATACAAGAATTACCGCGACCTCCATTATATGGTAACGTATAATAGCGAGATGCAGCTTGTTGATAAGGTAAAACTCGATTTTCTCAACTACCGTGTGCTGAATTCAGAGTTTATTCAATACCCTGATTTTGTATACATGATCTACCAGTACCAGAAAAGGAGCAGCATGTATTGTATGGCTGTGAAACTGGATGTGAATGGGAAAAAAATGGGTGAACCTGTTGAACTCGATTCAACCGACAATATCAATTACTCGGCCAATAATAAGATCTACTCTGTGATCAACAGCGAGGATAAACAGAAGATCATGATCTTTAAGATCAATACCAAGAACGATAAAGCGCATATCCTTACCACCTGCCTGTTTGATAAACAGCTGGGACTGATCAAAAAATCGCGCCTGGGTATCAGTATGCCACAGCGGAATGATTTTCTTTCCGAGTTTTCACTGGATAATGATGGCGACCTGGTTTGTGTACGCGCTTCCGGTACCGCTTCCAATGATAATATCAATAAGATAAGCCTGATCACAAAACCGGCCAGACTGGATAGTTATGCGCTTACAGATCTGAAAGTAACAGGCATTTTCCTGGACGACCTGCGTATTAAAGTAGACAACGTTAACAAACATTATGTACTTACTTCTTTCCTGAGCAAAGCAAAACGTGGCAATATTGAAGGATTGTATTATGTGCTTTGGGATAAGGCGGGGAACAAAGAAATACTCAACGCCACCACACTGTTCACAGATGAGTTTCGGGAAGATGCAAGAGGTGAAGGAAATACAAAAACCGCATTCAATGATTTCTTTCTTAAAAATATCATTCTGCGTAGGGACGGTGGATTTATCGTAGTTGCTGAATCCGCGTATACCAGCTCAAGGGGTAATACATTAAACCGTTGGGATTACCTGTATGGATCTCCTTATTGGTCACCTGTGGATTATTATACCTGGAACAGTCCTCTCGGTTATTATCCATGGTACCGTTCCAGCCTGTATAACAACAGCAATATGATGAACCGTTATTTTGCTGATAATATTGCCATTATTTCTTTTGAACCCAATGGAAAAATGGAATGGAGCAATGTGATGCGCAAAGCGCAGTTTGATGATAACACAGATAATTATATCGGCTTTGGTCTTTTTAATACCGGCGCCGATCTGCATTTTATTTTTAATGTACAGGAAAAAAGAACCATGATCCTGTCAGACCAGAGCATCTCTCCCGCCGGCCAGGTAGACAGGAACCCTACATTCAAGAACTTAGATAAAGGATATGATTTTATGCCTCGCCATGCCAAACAGGTGGGATCGCGGCAGGCCATTGTTCCATGCCAATATCGGGGGTATACCTGTTTCGCTAAAATTGAATTTTAATTTCTGACACGTGGTTTTTTTATTCCGGGATAAGTCCATCATCAATGTTTTTTTTCTTGTCATTCTGAGCATTGGCATACATCTTCATTTTTTTGTGACTGCGCCCGTTGTGGTATTCAATGATAATGATGGTGTGTTCTCCCTTTTCCTGAAAACTTATATTTCAGGATTATCTTCTACCGCGCTTTTTGTGATTTATCAACTGGTCATTTTGATACAGGCTATCCGCCTGAACCTGGTATTGAGTGAACTGCGCATGTTCCAGAATACGAATTTCACTACGGCGATGGCATATGTATTATTGTCAGGCATACTGCCCCAATGGTGCAGCATCTCGCCTGCATTGATCGCAAACTTTTTATTGATCTGGCTGTTTATCAAATTAAGCAGGTTATATAATCACCCATCACCCAAAACATTATTATTTAATACCGGGTTGATTGTGGGATTGTCAGTGGTATGTTATCACCCCACTGCTATAATGATCCTGGTGGTTTTATTTGCACTGGCCGTAGTAAGGCCCTTTAACCTGGCAGAATGGATGATCCTTTTGATGGGGATTCTTGTTCCTTATTATTTCCTGGCCGCCGGTCTGTTCCTTAACGACCAGTTGGCCACTTTCAAGACCTACCTGCCGCACCTGCAATGGGATCTGCCGCCTGCAAAATGGGATCTAGCATTGATCATCAGTTTATCCGTTTTGGTAGCCATATTGCTTGCGGGATTGTACTGCTGGCAGGTATCCAATAAACGGATGGTGATACAGATCCGGAAGAACTGGGGGGTAATGATCGTAATGCTGCTGATATTGTTGCCGATCCCGTTTATTTTCCTCAATGCAGGCATCGAATCCGCTTTTATGAGCCTGGTACCCCTGGGGGCTTTCGCGGGTAACGCATTTTCGTACCCAAGACGCCTGGTATTGCCGAATATCCTGTTTTGGCTGGCCATTGGTGTGATAGCGTACTATAACTGGTGGTTCATTTATCACAATTAATGATATTTAGCCCCGTCTTAACGGGTCAGGTATTACCTTTGACCCTCAATCGATTTTTAAGGATAAAAACGAACCTATGAAGTTTGGCGTTGTTGTTTTTCCGGGCTCTAACTGCGACAGGGATATGCAGGATTCGCTCCGGCATGATCTTGGTAAAGAAGTGATCATGCTTTGGCACAAAGACAAGGATCTGAGTATGTTCACCACCGAAGATTGCATCATATTACCCGGTGGGTTTTCTTATGGTGATTACCTGCGTTGCGGGGCCATCGCGCGCTTTAGCCCGATGATGCAGAGCGTGATCGAGTTCGCCAATAAAGGCGGTAAGGTGTTAGGCGTTTGCAATGGTTTCCAGATCTTATGTGAAAGTGGGTTGCTGCCGGGAGTTTTGCTGCAGAATGCCAACCAGCAATTTGTATGCAAAAATGTTTTTATCAAAAATGAAAACGGAGAAGCATTGAAAGTGCCGGTGGCACATGGCGAAGGAAGATACCATGCAGATGAAACAACTTTGAATGAACTGGAAGCGAACGGGCAGGTAATATTCCGTTACTGTGATGAGGAAGGAAATATCAATGAAACTGCCAACCCTAATGGTGCTACGAGAAATATTGCAGGTATTCGTAACAAAGGCAATAATGTATTTGGTATGATGCCACATCCTGAGCGTGCTTCATCTGATGCGATGAGCAACCTGGATGGTAAAAAAGTATTTGAATTATTGGGATTGAATTGATCCCTATTGTAAGGCAGTAAACTGTCTTACGTCATAATAAAAAACAGAAGTGTTTATATGAAACGAATTGTGTTAGCATTGAGCTTTTTAAGTATTGCCTTTATTTCTTTCGGACAGATAGAGAATCCCGTTAGCTGGAGCTATGAAGCAAAAAAGAAATCAGCCGATACGTATGAGATCGTGATCACGGCCAACATAGAACATCCCTGGCATATTTACTCACAGAGTACAGGAAAAGGCGGGCCCGTTCCCACTTCGGTTAGTTTTAAAGCCAATCCATTGATCACAAAAAATGGTGCGGTAAAAGAAATAGGTAAGCTGGAAAAAGTATACGACAAGAATTTTGAGACCAATGTACTCTCTTACTCGGAAAAAGCACAATGGGTACAGACTGTAAAAGTAAAAGGTGGTATCAAAACCAATATCAGCGGAACGGTTGAATACATGGTGTGTGATGACAGTCATTGTCTTCCGCCTACTAAAAAATCATTTGACCTGAAACTTCAATAGGTGTAAATACAAGTTTGTATGAATAAAATTTTGCTTGTCCTTGTAGGTATGGTGATGACCAACATCGCTTTCTGCCAGGAGAACCACATAAACTGGGGATATGAAGCAAAAAAGAAAAGCGCTGATACATACGATGTAATTATTACAGCAGAGATTGACCATCCATGGCATATGTATTCTCAACAGGGCAAAGGGCTTTCCCGTACTTCATTTGTTTTTAAAGCTAATCCGTTAGTCACAAAAATAGGTTCGGTAAAAGAAGTCGGCAATCTTGAAAGAACAGTTGATCAATACGTGGGCGAAACTCTTTCCTACTCCGGGAAAGTTCAGTTTGTTCAAACCGTTAAAGTGAAAGGGAATATTAAAACAAATGTCAGCGGTACGATACAGTACGTTGTGTGCGACGATAGTCATTGCCTCCCCACTGCAAAAAAATCTTTTGACCTGAAGCTTCTATAATCAAAGGTGTACATGAAAAAACTATCCCTGCTTTTTATTGCATTGTTCGCTGTTATTTTTGTTTCTGCACAAACAGATAGTTTGCTCAAATGGCAAACACAGGCAAGAAAAATAAGTGCGGGTGTGTATGAGTTGTATGCCAAGTCTGCGATCCCTGCAGGATGGTATGTTTACGCGCCGAATCCCAAAGAAGAACTGGAAGGTGTAAAGTTTGTACCTGCCTACGAGAATGCACAATTAGAAGGGACGCTGCGCTATATTACCGGAACACATTTTGTAAATGATCCTACATTTCATAAAACAGATGTTGTTAGTGGAACGATAGAGATCATTCAACAGCTACGCATTAATGGATTTGTTCCTTCCACTTTGAAAGGAACGATCACTGCTGCTCTTGGAAAAGCAGGAGAATTCAAAACGGAAGATTTTCCTTTTGAAGTTACACTGGAAGGTGGTGTTGATGCTTCTCCGGCCGCTTCAGCCGGGATCAAATTAGCTTCTATTGATATCAATAAACCTCTGGCGGAATGTGGTAAGAAAAATGATGTGGCCAGTAGTAGTGTATGGGCCATTTTTTTATTAGGGTTCCTGGGAGGATTGATCGCACTGCTAACGCCTTGTGTGTTCCCGATGATTCCCGTTACCGTTTCATTCTTCACCAAAAGAGCGGCCAACCGCAAACAGGCCATCCGCAATGGAGCAATATATGGGTTCTTTATTTTTTTAATTTATTTACTGGCGAGTGTTCCCTTTCATTTATTGGGAAATGTGCAGCCGGAGATCTTTAATAATATCTCAACCAATTCATGGTTGAATGTAGTATTCTTTATCATCTTTATTTTCTTCGCCATTTCCTTCTTTGGTTATTTTGAATTGACATTGCCAAGCAATATTGCCAGCAAAGCAGATTCCAAAAGTGGTTTGGGAAGTACCGGTGGTATTTTTTTTATGGCACTAACACTCGCCATTGTTTCCTTCTCATGTACCGGGCCGATATTAGGTTCTTTATTGGTGGGATCATTGAGCGGTGGTGCATGGCAGTTAACATCTGGTCTTGCAGGATTCGGATTAGCGCTTGCCTTACCATTTGCTTTGTTTGCGATCTTTCCTGATTGGTTACAGTCGTTGCCAAAATCGGGCGGGTGGCTGGATACGGTAAAAAAAGTGCTGGCTTTTCTTGAACTCGCACTCGCTTTCAAATTCTTATCGAACGCAGATCTTGTACAGCATTGGGGTTTATTAAAACGCGAGGTGTTTATCGGAATCTGGATCTTGATTGGTGCAGGATTAACGCTCTATCTTTTTGGTATCCTTCGCTTGCCGCATGATTATAAAGGAATGAAAATAAGTAAGGGTAGAAAAATGGTGGGAGTGATCGCTTTATTGTTCACGCTTTATTTGATCCCTGGGGTAACGCAAACAAAATATGCGAATCTTCAATTGCTAAGCGGTTTCCCGCCACCGTTCAGTTACAGTATTTATGGAAAGGATAATGTGCATGGAAAAGGACTCGAACCCAATGTGATCAATGATTATGCAAAAGCATTGCAACTATCCAAAGAACAGAACAAACCCATCTTAATAGATTTCACCGGCTGGGCCTGCGTTAATTGCCGCAAGATGGAAGAGAATGTGTGGACACAACCCGCAGTGTATAATTATATCAAAGAAAATTATATCCTCGTTTCTCTGTATGTTGATGATAAACAGAATTTACCAGCAGAACAGAGGATCATGAATTATAAGACCACAACTGGTGGTTCAAAAGATATCATCAACATCGGAGATAAATACGCCACTTTCCAGACAGAGAATTTCGTTCAAACCACGCAACCTCTGTATGGGTTGCTTAATACAAAAGAGCAATTGCTCAACAACCCTGTAGGCTATACACCTGACGCAGCTGAATATTTAAAATGGTTACAGTGTGGCAAAGAAGCGTTTGATAAGAATAAGTAGCATCTTCAAATTCTTTTTTTTGAAACACATAAAGACAGGTGGCTAAAACAGTTATTCGCAAAAAAATCATAAGCAGTAACGAAGTAAGAATAGATTATATGAAGGAAGATACTGACATATTTGTAAGTCACACATTTCATTTAATAGGTAAACAGTGGTTTCTAACTAGTATTGAAGACCATTCTACCTAATCTAGTTCAAGCTGAGATACTAATTTTTCTATGTGCCCTTCTTTTTCCTATGTTACTATGTGTTTCAAAAAAAAACTTGCGGTGATCTCGCAAAAAAAGGAAACCCTTCACCGAAGTGAAGGGTCTATGATCTTTTCATCGATATTAAAATTTCTGCTATAAAGCTATCTGTTTTTCCATCATCATCTTCCGCAAATTTATCAACCCATAACGCATACGCCCCAAAGCGGTATTGATGCTGCAATTAGTGATAAGTGCAATCTCTTTAAAACTCATATTGGCAAAATGCCTCAGTACGATGATCTCACGCTGTTCTTCCGGTAACAGGTCGAGCATTTTACGCACGCGCTCATGACTCTGGCCCTGCATGATCTTGCTGTCTGGTCCTTCTTCCGAGATCTGCAGTATTTCAAAAATATCCTGGTTATCGCTGGTGCGGATCGCCGGGGTGCGTTTTACTTTCCTGAAATAATCCACGCAAAGATTATGAGAGATCCGAAGCGCCCATGGCAGGAATTTTCCTTCTTCTGTATAACGCTTGTTCTTAAGGGTATCGATGATCTTAATGAAAACATCCTGGAAAAGGTCCTCAGCGAGATAGCTGTCCTTTACAAAGAAAAGAATGGATGAGAACACTTTGTCCTTATAGCGGTAGATAAGGGTCTCAAAGGCGGCAGTATCGCCTTCCTGGAAAGCCCGTATCAATTCAGTATCAGACGCCTGGTCTAATGTTCGCATAACATCGTTTTTGAGTCAGGTTTTTACTAATTCAGGGCATTAACAGAACTTTTTATTGAATGTTCCTGAACTAACTCATTATATTTCAACGACAAATTATACATCTTTTCATATCTGGCAGGCTTTGTGGAAAAGATGATTTTAGAGGGTAATGGTTATGCACATTTTTAAGAATAATGATTTGACTAAATAATTTAGTAAATTGCCATTCTTCTAAACTTAACCGTAGCTAAATCTGTTTACATTTTTCATAGTATGGCAATAAAAACAAAGACACAGAAGATAGAGAAAACAACAGATGAATCCGGCAACATTTTAGTAAAGGGTGCGCGTGTTCACAATCTTAAAAATGTTACGGTAAGTTTTCCGCGAAATAAACTGATCGTGGTTACCGGTGTATCCGGTAGCGGTAAATCTTCACTAACAATTGATACACTTTTTGCAGAAGGCCAGCGACGTTATGCAGAAAGTTTAAGCGCCTATGCACGACAGTTTATGGCCCGTATGGTGAAACCTGATGTTGATTATATCAAAGGTCTTTGCCCTGCTATTGCGATCGAACAAAAAGTAATTACACGCACACCGCGCAGTACTGTAGGCAGCATGACGGAGATCTATGATTACCTGCGTTTATTATTTGCTCGTGCCGGTAAAACAATATCTCCCATCAGTGGGAAAGAAGTAAAAAAAGATGATGTAGCCGATGTGATGAATACGGTACAACAAATGCCGCATGGAACAAAAGTGGTGATCATTGTTCCTTTCAAACAACATGCTAACCGCGAGACAAGGGAGGAGTTGAATATCTTGATGCAGAAAGGGTTTTCAAGAATGTATATTCGTGAGAAGTCAGTGGCGAGTAGTGAGAATGCAGGCGGTCAGCTTTTAAGGATCGAAGAATTACTTGAATTAAATGATAAGGAACTAAAAAAGAAATTTACTCACGGCTCACCACTCACTACTCACGTGCTCATCGACAGGATCGTAGTAAAAGATTTTGACGAAGACGATCTTCACCGTTTATCCGATTCCATCGGTACCGCATTTTATGAAGGAGAAGGAGAAATGTATGTGGAAGTTGACAATAAAAAACTGCTTCACTTCAGCAATAAATTTGAGCTCGATGGGATCCAGTTCGAAGAGCCGGTACCCAATCTTTTTTCATTCAATAACCCTTATGGTGCATGTCCTACCTGCGAAGGCTTTAGCCAGGTGTTGGGTATCGATGCAGATCTTGTGATTCCTGATAAACGTTTAAGTGTATATGAAGGTGCGGTGTCTCCATGGAAAGGAGAAAAACTCGGATGGTGGCGCGAACAGTTTGTAAAGAATGCGGGTAAGTTTGGTTTCCCGATTCACAAACCCATCATCGATCTCACCAAACAGCAATACAAACAATTATGGGAAGGCGAAGGGAATGTGCAGGGTATCAATGATTTTTTTAAAGAAGTAGAACAAAATTTATACAAGGTTCAATACCGTGTATTGCTGAGCCGTTACCGTGGAAGAACAACCTGTCCTGATTGCGATGGTTACCGTTTGCGTAAAGAAGCACTGTATGTAAAAGTAGGAGACAGGCATATCGGTGAATTATGCGAATGGCAGGTAAAGGATCTGAAAACATGGTTTGATGGATTGAAATTATCACAGCATGACCAGCAGGTAGCAAAAAGGATCATGATAGAAATTCACCAGCGGCTACAGACATTGATCGATGTGGGGCTGGGTTATTTAACACTGAACCGTCTCGCCAATTCATTAAGCGGCGGTGAGAGCCAGCGTATCCAGTTAACAAGAAGTTTGGGAAGCAATCTCACCAATTCATTATACATATTGGATGAACCGTCAATCGGTTTGCATTCAAGAGATACGGTTCGTTTGATCAGCGTATTAAAATCACTGCGCGATCTTGGTAATACGGTAGTGGTTGTTGAACACGATGAAATGATGATGCGTGAAGCGGATTATATTATTGATATGGGCCCGCTCGCCTCGCATCTTGGCGGAGAAGTAGTAGCGGTTGGTAATTATGATGAGCTTGTTGCCAATCCTGAAAGTCTAACGGGAAAATATTTGACAGGGAAACTTAGTATTGATGTTCCCAAACATGTGCGCAAATGGAACCGCAGTATCACAGTAGAAAATGCAAGACAGAATAACCTGAAAGATGTTACTGTTCAGTTTCCGTTAAATACTTTGTGTGTGGTTAGTGGCGTAAGCGGAAGCGGTAAAACCACTTTGGTGAAACAGGTACTGGTTCCTGCATTGCGAAAACTGAAAGGAGAATTTTCTGAGAAAGTCGGGTTGCATAAAAATATTAGTGGGGATATTGATTATATCTCGCAGATAGAAATGGTGGATCAGAACCCGATCGGAAAATCATCGCGTAGCAATCCTATCACTTATATCAAGGCATACGATCATATCCGTGACCTGTATGCGAAGCAGTCATTATCCAAAACACGCGGATTTCAGCCCAAACATTTTTCATTCAATGTAGATGGCGGCCGTTGCGATACCTGTAAAGGAGAAGGCGAACAGGTAGTGGAAATGCAGTTCCTTGCTGATGTACATCTTACCTGCGAATCCTGCGGGGGTAAACGCTTTAAAGAAGAAGTACTGGAAGTACATTACAAAGGCAAAAGCGTTTTTGATGTACTGGAAATGAGTGTTGATGAAGCGATCGGATTTTTTGTTGATGAAAAGCCAATCCGTACAGCGATACAACCTTTGCAGGATGTGGGTCTTGGCTACATCAAACTCGGCCAAAGCAGCGACACTTTAAGCGGTGGTGAAGCGCAGCGTGTGAAACTTGCCAGTTTCCTCGGCAAAGGAAAAGGTATTGGCCATATGTTATTCATCTTTGATGAACCTACTACCGGTTTACATTTTCATGATATCAAAAAATTACTTGCATCATTCAATGCATTGATTGAACAGGGGCATTCATTGATTGTAATTGAACACAATACCGATGTGATCAAATCTGCCGATTGGATCATCGATCTTGGTCCTGAAGCGGGTTATGCGGGAGGAAGTTTAGTATATGCGGGTGTTCCGGCGGGAATTAAGAAAGTGAAGGAGAGTTATACCGGAAAATTTCTTTAAAATATTGAATAACGAACAAGGAATTTTGAATATCGAAGTAATTACACGCCGTTAGGGGGGCGCACTCCAGCATTCAAAATTCCTTGTTCAATATTCAAAATTCTCTCTTTATCTCAGCCTGTCTACGCTCTTCACCAGCTTATGATCCTGGTAAATTCCCCTGGCAGCTACTAACAATAATAAAGGAATAACAAGTGCGATCACTGCTGTAATACTTACGGTGCGGTCGGCTTCAGTGAATTTATTATATCCCATATAATAAAACAAGAGGTTGAGTATGGATACTGCGAACAGGATCAGGGTTACTTTAAACTGCAGATCCCTGTTCTTATACAGAAAGATCGTTACCAACGAGCCAACGCATACCACACCCGTGCATATCATCAGGAAAATATTACTCATCGCTGTAAAGCGCTGGAACTGTTTTACATCATCAACGATAATAGAACCACTGAAAAAAGAAAGATTAAAAGTGGCGAAAGCAAGTATCGCAGCAAACAGCAGCCATAGGGTTTGTAAACGTTGTATCATATAATCAGTTTAATATTCTTTAAACTATAATAATCATGCTAACCCAATTCAGGATAAAGCACGAACTGCGTCATAAAATCGTTCACTTCTTTTTTCACTGACTGGAGAATGGCTGTGTTGTCAGCATTCATCAATACTTTATCAATTGAATTCACAACAAATTGCATGTGTTCTTCTTTCATTCCTCTTGTAGTGATGGCAGGAACACCGAGACGGATACCTGAGGTAACGAATGCGCTCTTATCATCATAAGGAACCATGTTCTTATTAGCTGTGATATCGGCCAATACCAATGCCTGTTCTGCTTTTTTGCCGCTGATATTTTTATTGCGGAGATCGATCAGTACCAAATGATTATCAGTTCCACCACTTACGATCTGGTATTCTTTGGCAACCAGCGCTTTTGCGAGCGTTTGTGAGTTTTTAATTACCTGGTTGGCATAGTCAGTATATTCATCACTCAATATTTCGCCGAAGGCAATCGCTTTTGCTGCGATTACGTGTTCGAGTGGACCACCCTGTATTCCCGGGAACACTGCCATATCCATCAGGTTGCTCATCATACGGATATTGCCTTTCACGTCTTTCAAACCAAATGGATTTTCAAAATCTTTACGCATCATAATGATGCCCCCGCGAGGGCCGCGTAAAGTTTTGTGCGTGGTTGAGGTAACAAAATGGCAATGATCAAATGGATCATTTAATAATTTTTTAGCGATCAGGCCGGCAGGGTGTGCAATATCTGCCATTACCAATGCACCTACTTCATCTGCTACTTTTCGGATACGTTCATAATCCCAATCGCGGCTGTAAGCGCTGGCGCCACAAATGATCATTTTAGGTTTTACTTCGCGTGCCTTTGCTTCGAGCATTTCATAATCTACCAAACCACCATCGCGTGTTACACCATAAAAATTCGGTTTGTATAATTTACCGCTGTAGTTAACAGCAGAACCATGTGTTAAGTGTCCACCCATACTCAGGTCGAGGCCCAGGATGGCATCTCCCGGTTGCAGAACGGCCAGTGCTACTGCTGCATTTGCCTGCGCGCCGCTATGCGGTTGCACGTTGGCATATTCAATATTAAAGATCTCTTTTAAACGATCGATTGCTAATTGCTCAGTCTGGTCAACAATTTCGCAGCCTGCATAATAACGCTTGCCCGGGTATCCTTCGGCATATTTGTTGGTCATTACATTCCCCATGGCCTGCATTACCTGCAAGCTTGTAAAATTCTCAGAGGCAATGAGTTCAATGCCATGACGTTGTCTTTCCAATTCTTGTTTAATAAGGTCGAAAACCAGGGTGTCTCGTTGCATTAGCTTGTTAATTTGCGGCAAAGATAAGCCAGGAACAGGATATTGAATACTGGATTCTGGATACCAGCAGTCACTTCCCAGCATCCAGCATCCAGCACGCTTCTTTTCCCCAAAACTTGCCCTGTTACGAGTTTTTCCTATTTTGCGCCTCCTGAGAATGTGTCTGGCTTACATATTGACATTGTGAGATGTAGCCGGCAACTATTTTCAAACCTAAAAGACCCCCATGAAAGCGATCATTCCTGTTGCCGGAGCCGGAACCAAATTAAGACCGCATACTTATACACAACCCAAAGCTTTGATCCCAATTGCAGGAAAGACCATCCTGAGTTTTATTGTGGACCAGTTACGCGATGCGGGTATAACAGAATTTATTTTTATCGTAGGCTATCTGGGTGAAAAGATCCAGGACTATGTAAAAGAGAACTACCCTGAGTTAACCACACATTTTGTTTTTCAGAATGAGCGCCAGGGTACAGGGCATGCAATTGAGCTCACACGAAATATAGTTGGAACCGATGAGGTGTTTGTTGCGTTAGGTGATACGATCTGCGAGTACGATGTAAAAGAAGTGGTGAACAGCGAGTTCAGCATGCTTGGTATTAAGAAGGTGGATGACCCCAGGAATTTTGGCGTGGCATCTATTGGTGAAGATGGATTTATTGAACAGGTAGTTGAAAAACCCGCCATCCCGAAAAGTAATATGGCGCTGGTAGGATTGTATAAGATAAAAGAAACGCATTTCCTGTTTGAGTGCCTGCATCACCTATTTGCACAGGACATAAAAACGTTCGGAGAATATAATTTAACCGATGCGCTTGATTGCATGATTAAACGCGGTGCGAAGTTCCAGGCATTTAAAGTAAAGAACTGGTTTGATTGCGGGAAGAAAGAAACCTTGCTTGAGAGCAATGCCACACTGTTAAAAAAATTCGGTGGGAATACAACATGCGATCATGGTTATAAAGACACCATTATCATTCCACCGGTAAGCATTGCGGTAGGTTGTGATATTTCCAATTCGATCATCGGGCCGCATGTGGCGATTGGTGCGAATACTTCTATTAAACATTCGATTGTTCGCGATAGTATTATTGGGTCTTATACTAATTTGTATGAAGTAGTGCTTGATAACTCGCTTATTGGTAGTGATGCTTCGGTTAAAGGATTGAGCCGTAGCTTAAACATCGGTGATAATACCGAGATCGATTTTGGATAAATTATTTTGCTCTTGAAAGAATATCTTTTGGGTTCTTATAATGATGAAATAATCCCAGGATGATTATCTCATTTGCCTCTTCAATAACTACGTATATTAATTTGTAAGGAAAGCGTTTTAAGTTAATCCGTCTGAATTTTTGACTAGGATTAAAATCTTTCTCCTAATTCCCAAGAGATCGCATCATAATAAGAAAGAGCATCTTCGATATCAGATAAAATGCGACTATCCTTTTTTAGCAGGTAAGGCATTCCTTCTTTCCTTTAAATAGTCTAATAATTGTTCTTTTGAAATGAACTGCGCTTGACCCGTTTCTACGTCATTATTTCGCTTGTTCAGTTCCTTCCATTGCTCAGGTGTTAATTCATCTTCACGCAAAATGGTATCTTCATTCAGGTCTTCCTGTAATGCATAATAAAGATCTCTTTTTTCATCAAGCGGGAGCTTTAGAATATCTTCTATGATCTTTCGCATGTTTTTATTTAAAATTACCAATTAATATTGATTTTTTAAATTGCATCTATGAATTATTCAAACCGCATTACTACCCTCTTCAAAATACAATACCCCATCATTCAAGCAGGAATGATCTGGGCGAGTGGATGGAAATTAGCCAGTACCGTAAGTAACGCAGGTGGTTTGGGTTTGATCGGTGCAGGCAGTATGTATCCTGCGGTTTTGCGCGAACATATTCAACAATGCAAAGCAGCAACCGACAAACCTTTTGGCGTGAATATTCCTTTGATGTATCCCGCTATTGAAGAATTGATGAATATCATTGTTGAAGAAAAAGTTCCCATCGTTTTTACCAGCGCTGGTAATCCCAAAACATGGACTGGTTTTCTGAAAGAAAAAAATATCATAGTTGTACACGTGGTAAGCAGCAGCAAATTTGCATTAAAAGCACAGGAAGCAGGATGTGATGCTGTAGTGGCAGAAGGTTTCGAAGCAGGTGGCCACAACGGCCGCGAAGAAACAACAACGATGGTACTGGTGCCAATCGTTAAGCAGGCAGTTCAGATCCCTGTGATTGCTGCGGGTGGAATTGGAACAGGAAGGCAAATGCTCGCGGCAATGATATTAGGCGCAGATGGTGTACAGGTAGGCAGCCGTTTTGTATGCACACCCGAAGCATCCTCGCATATGGCATTTAAAGAAGCGATCATAAAAGCACAGGAAGGCGATACATTATTAAGCATGAAAAAATTAATGCCGGTTCGCCTGTTAAAAAATTATTTTTCAGACCAGGTCCGGTTAGCTGAATTACGCGGTGCTGATGAAGAAGAAATGAAAACACTACTCGGCCGTGCACGAGCAAAAAAAGGAATGTTTGAAGGTGACCTTGATGAAGGTGAACTGGAAATAGGACAGGTGAGCGCTTTGATTAGAGAAATTAAACCAGCAGCGGAGGTAGTGAGGGAGTTGTGGAACGATTATGAAACTGCTTTGAAAGAGTTAATAATTAATAGTTAATAATTTTTTAGTGCTCACCCGAAGTTTAGTGTTCCAATTATTAATTACTAACTACTAATTACTAATTGTTTCTCAATCGGCTTTCGGTAAAAACGCCATCGCCTCCCATTCTTCTTTTGCGGGTCCATAAATGCCGGGCACTTTTAAACCTGCGGCCCGCATTAATACGGTTAATTGTCCCCGATGATGTGCCTGGTGAAGAACCGTTACCCAGAGCGCAAATCCTTTTTTCCATGTTTCTCCATACATCGGTGTGTCTTCCTGCAGTGTTGCATCTGTCCATTGTGTAAGCGCCTGCTTAACTGCATCGGTAAGTTTTGTATATGCTTCAATGATCGCCGCTTTGGTGTCGTAATGTTGTTTGGTATAACCTTCAACAGGCAAACCTGCTTCGTGCGGAATACTGGCTGCGCAATCAACAATATGATTAACGAGACGATCGATGGTTCTGTAATCATTCACAAGATCTTTTGACAGACTCTCATCAGTAAGATGATTGAAACAGGCGAGGGTAGAAGCCGTTTCAGATTCCCAGATTGCATTAAAATGTTGGATGGAACTAAACATAATTTTATTTTTTGTGATAAGTGTGGGCTATGAGCAACAAGCTCGGCTGTTTTACTTATGAAAATAAATTGCATCCGCCTGCGCAGTGCATGTTACCACTAAATCATTGATACAAACATGCTCCGGTAAAGTGGCACAATAGAGTGCAATGTTGGCGATGTCTTCTGCGTGTAGTGGCGTATATCCATCATACACCTGTTTGGCTTTTGATTCATCTCCTTTAAAACGAACAATTGCAAATTCGGTTTCTGCCGCGCCGGGATGTATCGCAGTTACTTTGATGCGATGCTGTAAGAGGTCGATGCGCATAGATTTGCTTAGTGCGTCAACAGCATATTTACTTGCGCAATATCCATTTCCATCTTTATACACTTCTTTACCGGCAACTGATCCCATGTTAATGATATGTCCTTTTTTTCTTGCGGTCATATAAGGCAGCACTGCTTTGGTAACGTACATCATCCCTTTTACATTGGTATCGAGCATAGTGTCCCAATCATCGAGATTGGCATTTTCAAAACTATCTCTTCCTAATGCCAGTCCGGCGTTATTAACCAGCACATCAATATTTTGCCATTCGGCCGGTAAATTACTGAGTGATGCAAATACTGCATTTCTATCCTGCACATCAAAGACCAATGAAAGCGTTTGAATATCGAATTTTTCTTGCAGTTCTGTCGCAAGCGTTTCCAGCCTGTCGGCTCTTCTTCCTGTGATGATGCAGTTCCAGCCTGCTTCTGCAAATTTTTCCGCCATGGCTTTACCAAAACCTGAAGTGGCCCCGGTGATCAAAATAATTTTATCCATACTGATTGAATGAGAACACGAATGTAAGGGAAGTGATGGAATCGTGAGCGGGGGCCGTCAGTCGTGAATCGTCAGTCGTGAGTGGATAACTATGATCGGAAACTCTCTCACGACTGACGCTGCTACCTGATCAACACCACAGTCCCTTTCTTCAACACTGGTCGTCCAAGAAAATCAATCCCTGAAGCCTGGTAAACATATGCACCGCTGGGTTGGGCCACTCCGGAGAAAATGCCGTTCCATCCTTTGTTCTCTTCAGTGGTGGTGAATAAAAGCTGTCCCCACCTGTTATAGACACTGAAGAAATGTAATTTGGAAATACCCAGTAATACTGGTCGTATCACATCATTTTTCCCATCGCCATTGGGTGTAAAGGCTGAAGGGACAAGGATATCAGGACCTGTTTTAAAGACAACCACTTTTATTTCGTCATCACTAAAACAGCCACCATTGCTTACGCGCACTGTATAGAATATTGAATCGATCGTATTATCCAATGTGGCAATGGGGTTGGCAATAAATGGATTACTTAAACCGGTAGTTGGCGACCATGTATAACCTGTGCCACCACTTGCCCCTAATTGTAGGGCCTGGCCGGCAATAACAGCAGTATCTCTTCCGGCATAAGCACTGATGATAGGGATGACAGTTACGGTTACTGTATCGCTTTTAGGTTTGAGGCAACCGGTTGTATTTGTTGCGGTCAATATATAAGTAGTTGTTCTTGTGGGTCCCGCTGTTGGCGTTAATGTTCTTTCATTGATCAGCGAAGCGGTTGGACTCCATGTAAAAGAATTTCCAGCGATTGACCCGTTCAATTGTATGCGGGAACCGTAACAGATCGTTTGATCGGTTCCTGCATTGGCGGCGGGATAAGGTTGTATAATTACCCGCATGGTGCCATTCGCCTGGCATTTTCCAAGGTTGGCCAACACAGAATATTGTGTGTTTACCAATGGTCTCACAAAGGGGTATTTTGTGCTCTGTACTATCTCACCGGTTGTTGATGATGTCCATTGATAACTGAGTGCATCGCTGACAGGCCGCAGGCGGATAGTATCCGTAAGACAGATAGCGGTATCCGTTATTGTTATGTTGATAAACTTCAAAACATTTACGGTTACCGAATCTGTATTGGCGCAACCGTTATCATTTACCGAAACATAATATTTCGTTGTATCTCTTGGATACACCAATGGCGTAGCTGTTGTTGCACCCGATATTCTTGTTTGATTAGGTCCACTCATCGGTGTCCACAAAACAGAACCATTGCTGATATTTACGCGAAGCATTAATGTATCAATGCTACAGATCAATGTATCTCTGAATGGTAAATTTAAAATGGGTCTATCCAATATGACCAGTGGTTTGGTTACTGTATCAATACATCCGACACTATTCGATACGATCAGTCTTACCTGTGTAGAAACGGGAGCGGGATATTTCCAGGCGGTATCTTTTGTATGGGCAGTATCGCTTAATGTTGTTGCATCACCTAAATCCCATACGCGGGTGCTGATGGTTCCATATTTTGTTTTGGAAGTATCACTGAATAAATAATTGTTTAAAACGCAGGTACCGGTTACGGTAAAGCCGGGTGTAAAACCCGGATATACTTTTACCTGGGCCGTAGTAGAATCCTGGCAACCACTAATTGTAGCGACTTTTAGTTTCACTGTATAAGTACCGCTATCCTTTCCGCTTTTCAGGTAATCAAAGCTTGGCGTTGGGCTTGTAGATGTATCATTGGTTAATGATGCAACACCAAAATCCCATAAATAAGAATTGATATTGGAATTGGTTGATTCGTTCTGGAAAAATAAGGTGGTGCCGTTGCAAGTGATATAAGCTGGCTTTAATACGGCGCCGGTTAATGAACAAGGATTGACCCGTAGCGTAAAATCCTTCCGGTGATTGGATATCAGCTTGCCATTTCTCCATTCGGTTATACAAACCGATACATCATATCTTCCTTCTATAGCAGGAGCAACCCCTGATATGATTCCTGTTATTGGGTTGATTGTTACGAGGGGGCCTAAAGGCGTAGTCCCCGAAAACCCGGGCTCATAAAAAACCGGGTTGTAAGGAGGAGCGCTGTAATCAGTACTTCCTGCATCTGTTGTATTACCTCTGTTGTAAGCTGCACATAAACTATACGATAAAGAATCACCAACATCGGGATCATTGGCACTGAAATCGAGCACAAAAGGATTTCCTGCACACACAATGCTCGTATCCTTTAATGAGAAAACGGGGCTTGAATTTGTACCTGTTGGAAGCGTACTAGTGCCTGGTATTTGTGCTGTATAAGTTGCGCCTTCCGCCTGCGTCCCGGAAGGGCTGATATTAAGGACCAGGTTGGTTCTGCAACATGTTTGAAAAGTAATAATATAACCATCAGATGTATTGGGTAATTCTCTTGTAAACGTAAATACACCTACCTGGTAACAAACATCAGGGTTTGGCCGGGGATTAATGCAAGGATTTGGATTATTTATGCTTATTGACTGGAAGTCTGTTCTGGCGACTGATATTTTTTCCTGGACAAGACTTGATGGGGATGTATTATTATAAATATTCAACAAAACGCTGGTTGGCATGGTTGCCACCTGTTGATTGGGATTTGAGGGAGGAGGTGGTAAGCATTCCCTGAAGAGGCGTAAGGATATTTCATATCGTGAAGAACCGGCTGTACTCCCAACCCCCAGATATCTATAATACACTTCCCCACCCGCTATATGCCCCGCAAAGCAAAAAACAGATGGGAAAAAGAAGAGTAAAATAAAAATGATTCTTTTCATACCGTATTCCGTTGCCAAAGTAACTGCATCTGTGAGAATGTGCCTTGTTTTTTGGCATTTTACCCATCATTTAACGGTGTTACAACATCTTATTCAAGAGAAAAATATGGTTGTCTTTGCTGCTCGGGTAGTAACAATTAATGAGAAAATTCAACGGATTAATACTACGGTTCCTTTTCTTAACATTTTCGTACCCTTATAATCCCATCCCTCTGCTTCATAAACATAGGCACCCGCGGGTTGTGCCTGGCCGTTATACCACCCGTCCCAACCCTTTCCAATGGTGGTGGTTGAAAATAACAATTGCCCCCAGCGATTGAATACTTTGAAAAAATGCAGCGTAGTAATGCCGACAGTCACTGGTTTCAGCACATCATTCTTCCCATCACTATTAGGTGTAAAAGCACTGGGCACAAAGATCTCGGGGCCGGTTTTCATGATCCTGATTACCATAAAATCGTCGCCGTAACAACCGTGACTATCCGATACACGCACCTTGTAAACAACGGAGTCAACACCTGCACCAATGGTTGCGATGGGGTTATAGATCGATGAATTATTCAGCCAGGTTTCAGGGGTCCAGTTATATTGTTCAGATCCTGAGGCTTCTAATTGCACAGGCTGGCCAACCACAGCGATCGTATCCCTTCCTGCATTGGCAGTAATGGGGGGAATAACTGTTACAACCACTGTATCTGTAACAGGTTTGGGGCAACCCAATGTATCAGTTACCTGTAAAATATAAGTCGTTGTTTTGGAAGGGCCGGCAATAGGCGTTAAGGTATTGGTAGCGCTCAAAGAGTTTCCCGGCGACCAGCTCATTGAAGAAGCGATCATACTGCCCATCAGCCGTATACGCGTTCCTATGCATATCACTGTATCGGGGCCTGCCACGGCAACAGGATAGGGTATGGGCCTGAGCGTTATGGTGTCAACAGATTGGCATTTGCCCAGGTTGACCGTTACATAATATTTTGTATTAACCAACGGCTTTACCAGCGGGAATTTTATATTACTCACTATTTCACCTGAAGAGCTGGCCCACTGGTATTGCAATCCATAACTTACCGGGTGAAGCCGAACCGGATCCGTTTTGCAGATAATCGAATCGGGCCCAAGATCAACTGTGATAAAATCAAGCACATTAATCGTAACCGAATCGGTATTGGTGCAACCATTGTCAGAGAGCGTAACATAATATTTTATTGTGTCTTTAGGGAAGACCAATGGTTTGCTGGTGTTGGGAAAAAGAATATTGGTATTGGGTGACCATGAAAACTGTCCCGAATTAAGAACAGGTATGGCCAATGTGTCGATGCTGCAGATCAGAGTATCCCTGAAAGGCAATTGCAGTTGTGGTTTATCACGCACAATAAAATCCTTATGCACGCTGTCTATACAACCTTTGCTGCTGGTAACAACCAACCCGATATCGTTTGTAGCCGGGCCGGGATATTTATAGGTTGGATTTTGCAGGAGGGAAGTATCGGCTGCTGTAGCGTTATCTCCAAAGTTCCAGTACCAGCTATTTACAAAACCATATTTAGCAGTAGTAAGATCATTAAATTGATAGGGATTGAAATAGCAGCTTCCCACAACAGTAAAATCGGGTTGAAACCCGGGATACACCAAAACCAACACACTGTCTGTACCCACGCAACCGTTTGGTCCGGTAACTGTAAGCCTGGCCATATATCTTCCGGTATCGGCATATGGATAATCTACTGTAGGGGCACTGGAGATATTTGAAGTATTATCTCCAAACGTCCATAAATAAGAAGTGATGGCTGAGGAAGCTGAGCCATTTTCAAAATGCACGATTGAGTCTTTGCATTGTACGATCCTGTCTGGAAGATCGGCTTCAATAAAATCACAGAACTGCACTTTTAAAATAAAATCCTTACGATGTTCTGTAATTGGTTTTCCGTTCCTCCATTCCGTTATACAAACACTTACTACATATTGCCCCTCACCGGGAGCGATGCCACTGATGATTCCCGTATTTGCGTTGATGTCTACCGATGCACCCAATGGCTGCGAACCACTATAGGGAGCTTGGTATGATACAGGGGTCATGTTAATCAAACTGGGCGGCTGTATATTGTTACCGCCATTGGGGGCAGAATAGGCAGTACAAAAAGTGTAGGTGAGCTGGTCGCCGTCTTTGTCGATTGCACCAAAATCGAGTTTAAATTTTCTATTGGCGCAAACAAGCGCAGTATCCTTAACCAAAAATTGCGGGCTGCTGTTGTGTCCCTGAGGAAGGGCTAAGGTACCGGGAATCTTTGTCATATAGTTACTGCCAACATTTGTCTTTATACTAAGATTTGTGATCTCGTTAATACGGCAGCAACCCAGGCGCGATAAAGTATAACCTTCTGCATTATCCGGTAAATTGATAGTGGCAGAATAAATGGCCGTTTCATAATTAACTTTCGGATCACCCGAGAGACACGGGATGGCATTCACATTAAGAGAGAGACTGCTTACCCCGGAACTGATTGGAAGCGGGAGAGTAGTGACAAGCCTGAGGTCCGTATTTGAGTAAAAACCCACTACCACCGTTTCATTCTGCAATAAAGGGCCGGTATTAGGGGCGCCATTTGCCCCATAAAAATCCCTGAATAGCCGCAATGTGATCTTGTATGTACTCACTCCTGCACCAGCCGGCCCTACATACTCGTAAAATAACTCGCCACCCGCCACATGTCTTGCTGTTGCCGGCATTGAATAGATGAATAGTATCAATATGAAGAAATACTTCTTCATGCACGGATTCAGATTAGTGTTGATTGATAAAACTATGAGTCATCAGCGGAGAGGTTCGCAGCTCATAACTTATAGCTCAGAAAGAAAAGTCAATAACTGCTGGTTCAATTTTTCCGGAGCTTCCCACATGCCCATATGTCCAATACCCTGTAACACATGAATATACGAAATGTTGGGAAGGGAAGCCTGTTTTATCACATCAGCCAGCGGTGCTGCAATGTCTTCTGTACCAATTACGAAAATAACAGGTAGGCGGTTGCTTAATAACACGTGCGTACGATCGGGGCGCAACATCATGGCACGGGTATATTGTTGCAGGGCCTTTTTTGAAAATGCAGCACCCGCTTCAACCAGGGCCGTAACTTTTCCAGGGTGTTCTGATTTAAATTTTGCGCCGAATAAATTCGGTATGGTATTTTTTAGAAATGCCATCGAACCATATTCTTCTATTAATGTGATGCTTTTTTCACGTGTCTTCTTTTTTTCTTCCGAATCAGCAAAAGCCGTTGAATGGATCAGCCCAAAAGCAGTTAACAGTGATGGGTATTTCTCTGCAAATGCCAAAGTGATGTATCCACCCATGCTGTGTCCGAGAAGGATGCAGGAGGAGATGTTTTCGTGTGTTAGTAATGCGTGGATGCAATCTGCATAATCCGCAATAGAAACAAAGTCTGGGGTTAGTAATGACGATCCGCCTGAACCAGGCAGGTCCGGCACGATCAGCTGGCAATGTTCTTTTAAAAAAATAACCTGTTCATTCCATATAGAACTGTCTTCTCCAAAACCATGAAGCAATATCACAGGTTTTCCTTTTCCGTATACGGAATAAAAAATATTTGCTGCTTGATATTGAAAAGACTTTTGCATAATAGTGAATTACTCTGCATTAACTCTCCTTCTCTGCGGCTCTGCGGTGAGTGGAAGTTTTTTTCACCGCAGAGCCGCAGAGGAACACAGAGGTTACGCAGAGGTGTTCCTCAACTTCCTGCGTTACAACTTTAGAAAAGTTCTAAACCTTCCTAAAGTTTACCCAACTTCCAGCAGCGCTGCAATAATAACGCCACAACGGGTATAAGCGCAATATTGAATTGTTGCGGTAACCAGAACCAAAGCAATAAAGTAAGTATGTGTATTACCATACACAGGTAAAAATATTTTTGTAACCAGCGCGGATTCTTCCACAATGCAAAAACAACAACAAGATTGGTTGGCAATGCCCACAATAAATTATAGTTAGCGGCACATGCTTTATGATCGGTTCCAAACCACATGAACAATAAAAAACATCCGAGTAAACCCGTTACAAGAAATAAAGTGATATCCAAAACACGGGTAATGATCCGAGCTGTTTTATTTTTTATGACAGAGATGCCGAAGATAACAATGGTTATTACACTGAAAATATACAACGGCAGTTTGTTGTTTGGCATTTCAGCGGGAGCGCCATTAAGCAAAACCATTTTCTGCAAAACAAGGTTTTGGGAACTGTCAACTCCTTTCATCAGGTATTCGGGTAAGAACATGGACTCGGTGTTGTTCGCTACTTTGTCGATCGGGCTGCCCAATAAAAGATCGATACCGAGTTTGCTCCATGGATGACCTTTATCAAGAAATTCATGCAGCATATTTCTGAAAGTTGTACCTGGGGGAACCAATGCCCGTTCCGATTTCAGCCCGCCATATTTGATCAGGATATCTCTAACGCGCGAAGTGCAGTTATTGTATAAAAAATCATATTTATAAACCCGGGCAGAGCTGTTAAGTGTCTGTATCAATACTTCCTGGATAGATAATTTACTGTTGGCTGATAATAGAAGTTCCTGTTCTATAACATATCTTTTTTCAACCTGGTATTCATACATGAAATCTGTAAAACTCTGTGCTACGAGGAAATAATCCAGTTTACCCCTGGTGAACTTGCTATAAAAATCCGGATCGTTAAAGTCAAAGAAACCGAAGTTGAAAATAATGTCTGTTTGTTTTACGCTATCAATAATACGGAGCGCTGTATGGCCCCATGTTGAATATAATTCTTCACCTGCACCGGCAGTAAGTAAACTGATGCGCAAATGCGAAGCGCTATCCTGTGCGGAAATTCTTTGTGTAAACAATGTGATGATGAAGACAAATAGCAGGCAGGCTTTTTTCACTGACTTTTTTTTGAAAGGTACAGCAGATTTATTTTCTAAATGTTATATAGGTGGAACTTAATTATACCTCGCGTATCTCTGCGCCCTGGTGCCCTTTCGGTTAAAATTTGTCGATCATAGAACAATCTGCACAAGTGAGTGACACAAGGGACGATGCCATGAAAAACAAAAGTTGGCCACATACATGACCAACTTAAAACTTATTACTTACCGCTTACAACAAGATCAGCTCCTGCTATAATTCGGTGACTCCTTCGTAATATCCACATCATGCGCATGGCTCTCTTTCATACCAGCATTGGTGATTTTTACAAAAGTGGATTGCTGTAATGCTTTGATGTCTTTTGCACCGCAATAACCCATACCGGAACGCAGGCCGCCAACATATTGGTAAACGATCTCGTTAAGATTTCCTTTGTATGCAACACGTCCCTCGATTCCTTCGGGTACATATTTTTTTACATCATCTTCCACATCCTGGAAATAACGGTCGCCGCTGCCCTGGCTCATGGCGCCGAGGCTACCCATGCCACGGTATTCTTTGAACTTGCGTCCTTCGTAAATAATGGTTTCTCCAGGGCTTTCTTCCACACCTGCAAATACACTTCCCATCATTACCACATTGGCGCCGGCTGCGAGTGCTTTCACCATATCGCCTGTATAGCGGATCCCTCCATCTGCGATCACCGGGATGTTTTTTCCTTTCAATGCATTGCTTGCTTCCATGATAGCGGTGAGCTGCGGAACACCCGCTCCTGCAACGATACGGGTGGTACAAATGGAGCCGGGGCCGATACCTACTTTCACACAATCCGCACCTGCTTCTGCCAATGCTTTTGCGCCGGCAGCAGTACCCACATTACCCGCAATGATCTGTAAATGTTTGAAATTTTTTCTGAGCGCTTTCAATGCCTGTATCACACCCTTGCTGTGGCCATGTGCACTGTCGAGAGTAACCACATCAACACCTACAAACTGAAGTGCGGCAGCTCTATCCATTAAGTCTTGCGTAATGCCCAATGCAGCGCCAACAATTAAGCGGCCCACAGTATCTTTTGCTGCATTTGGATAATTGCGTAACTGAAGTATATCCCGGTAAGTAATTAATCCTATGAGTTTCCCCTGCTTATTTACTACCGGTAATTTTTCAATTTTGTATTGGCGTAGGATCTTCTCTGCTTTTTTCAGGTCGGTTCCTTCGGGCGCGGTGATAAGGTTTTCTTTTGTCATTACTTCCTTCACTTTTCTTTTCTTGTCATCCTCAAAACGCAGATCGCGGTTGGTAAGGATGCCCACCAGTTTCTGCTGGCCATCAACAATAGGAATACCGCCGATCTTATTATCCTTCATCAAACGCAATGCATCGCCGATGGTGGCATCTATCAATAAAGTGATAGGGTCGATGATCATACCACTTTCACTACGTTTTACCTTACGCACATGTTCTGCCTGGCGCTCAATACTCATGTTCTTGTGTAAAATACCCAGGCCGCCCTCCCGTGCCAGCGCAATAGCAAGATTGGCTTCGGTAACGGTATCCATTGCTGCAGAGAGCATAGGAATGTTCAGAACGATTTCTTTGGTAAGATGTGAACGGATATCTACTTCACGTGGTAAAACCTGGCTGTAAGCGGGCATTAATAAAACATCATCGAAAGTAAGGCCCTCGCCAAATAACCTTGATTGTGCAGACTTGTTGTTGGGAGAAATATTTCTTATTGCCATGTGCAAAGATATGGTAGCGGATAAATTGGTTCCAAAACTTTTTGAGAGAGGCAGCTATGAGCTGTGAGCGGTCGCTAAAAGCTCGCAACTCATAGCTCATGGCTCACAGCTAAAATTGATTAATTTCGTTCCCAATGACCAAAGCCGCGCCCTCAGCAGACACCCCTTATTTTAATTTTCAATTCGGATTACTCTGCGTCAGTAATTTCTTATTCAGCGCCAGTTTCAGTATGATGATTCCAGAACTGCCGGGGTTTCTTACCAAATTGGGTGGGGCGGAGTATAAGGGGTTGATCATTGCTTTGTTTACATTAATGGCAGGGATCTCACGCCCGTTCAGCGGTAAATTAACCGATACGGTTGGACGTGTACCCGTGATGATATTCGGTTCTCTTGTTTGTGTTGCCTGCAGTTTACTATATCCTGTACTCACCACCGTAAGTGGTTTTTTATTGCTTCGCCTTTTTCACGGATTTTCTACCGGGTTTAAACCAACTGCCACTTCTGCATATGGAGCAGATGTGGTGCATGAATCAAGAAGGGGGGAAGCATTGGGCGCTTTGGCGATCGGGTATACATTAGGGTCCTCCATCGGACCCCTGGGCGGTAGTTACCTGGTGATGAATTTTTCTTACAATGTGATGTTCTATGTTTCTGCATTTTGTGCATTGGGCTCTGTGATCATCCTTTATAACATCAAGGAAACATTACCCAACCCGCAGAAATTTTCTGTAGGCGTACTAAGAATAAAAAAGACTGAAGTTTTTGATAAAAGTTCTATCAAGCCTGCGATCATTATGTGCCTGCTGGTGTTTTCTATCGGATGTGTACTCACTTTATCACCCGATCTGAGTGAATCTGTTGGCATGCACAACAAAGGTTTTTTCTATGCATGTTATACGATAGCTTCTTTGGCGATACGGTTGATAGCAGGCAAAGCTTCTGATAAATATGGACGCGTGATCGTTCTGATCTGGTCCTCGCTCACGATGATCATCTCTATGGTGCTGCTGTCGTTTGCACATTCTGTAACGATGGTAATCATCAGTGCATCCATTCTTGGTTTTAGTGTGGGTATGAACGGGCCAACACTGATGGCATGGACGGTGGATCTCTGCAAACCAGAGAACCGTGGACGTGCAGTGGCATCCGTTTATATTGCGTTGGAAGTAGGTATCGGTCTCGGTGCAATTATTTCAGGGTGGATCTACCAGAACAAGCTCGCAAACCTGCCGTATGCATTTTTATTAACCGGTGCATTGGCGCTGATTGCTATGTTGTTGTTGTTGAGCTGGAACAAAAATGAAAAGCGACGAAAAATGCAGAAAGAAGAAGCGCTTTATGACTTTAGTGAATAAAACCGTGCCTCTGTGCCTCTGTGTGAGAAATGAATTTGCACACGGAGGCACAGAGGCACGGTTTGGTTTCTGCACGTGTAACACGCTAGAGTAATTTATACATCTTCCCCGGTAACGCACAAATCACATTCTGCATTTCAAGATTTAGTATCGCTGCTGCTACACTACTGCTGCTGAGCCGGCTTTGTAAATACAAACTGTCAATAGGCATAACATCTTTTTCTTTCAGGAGATGCACGATTATTTTTTCATCATCCGTTAATTCAATAAATAATTCCTTTTGTTTTTTGATGATCTTTTTCTTGTCGAGCCATCCCATGGTTTCTGCCAGTTGATCTGCGCCCGTAAGTAAAACCGCTTTGTTCTGTTTGATGAGTTGTAAGCAACCTTCACTTTTATGATCCGTAATCTTTCCTGGTATCGCAAATACATCCCGGTTATAATTATAAGCAAGTTCTGCTGTGATCATGCTGCCACCTTTACTTGCCGTTTCGATCACGATCGTTGCATCTGCCATACCGGCCACAATGCGGTTGCGTTTCGGAAAATTATGTTTGTCGGGTTTTGTATTTTTTCTGAATTCAGTCAGCAATCCTCCATTTGATAACATTTCTTTTGCGAGTGATTTGTTTTGCGAAGGATAGATCGTATCCAATCCATGCCCTAACACACCTACGGTAGACAAACCATATTGCAAGGAAACTTTATGCGCGATGGAATCGATACCAAATGCCAGTCCGCTTGCGATCAATACCTGTTGTGTTTCTAATGCTGCGATCAATTGTTCGGTTACCTGTCTTCCATAATCCGTATGATTTCTAGTGCCGATGATGCTGATGATACGGCTGCTGTTTAGATCAGCAGTGCCACGGTAATATAAAAGCGTTGGAGGATCGTAGCAATGCAATAAACGTTGCGGGTAATGCGTATCTGTAATAAATAATGGCTGTATATGATGCTTCTCAATAAAACGGATCTCTTCTTCGGCTTCGCTAAACCCGTTCCATTCTTTTATTGCGCGCGCAGAGAATTCTCCGATCCCTTCTATCACGCTGAGTTCTTTTTTCTTTGCTTTGAAAATAGAGGAAGCGTTACCAAAATGATCCACCAATAACTTTGCACGAACGGGGCCAAGATCCGGTATCAATGTCAGCGCAACCTGGTAATACAATTCATCTTTCATACATGGGAAATATTTCCCAATGTCTATAAAAAAGAAAAGGAATGGATTAGGTATTTATACGCATATCCCGCTGCGCGGGACGGTTTCACGCAAAGGCGCCAAGGGGCAAAGACGCAAAGAAATTTCCTTTTATTGTTGGCGCCCTCATATTTCGATGTCTCTTAGCGCATTGGCCTCTTGGCGCCTTCGTGAAATTTTTCTGCAGCATTACAATCCCACAACCGTAAACGTCGTCCTCCTGTTCTTCGCCCTGCCGGCTTCTGTAGTATTATCTGCAACCGGCTGTGTGGATCCATATCCTTTATAGCTCATCCTTGTAGCAGCAATGCCTTTGCTCACTAAATAATCTACGATCGCTTTGGCGCGGTTGGTGGATAGTTTGAGGTTATCATCAGCCTGACCCACATTATCTGTGTGCCCGCTGATCTCTAGTTTTAATGTAGGATTTTCGGCTAGTACCTGCAGCAATTTATCAAGCTCAATAAAACCGGCCTGTGGTAATTCGAAAGATTTATTTGCAAACAGGATATTATTGAAAGTACTTACCACATTCAGTTCTACCGGTTGTAAATAGATGTCTTTTTTATAAACACTGTCGGCCTGTTTGTTGCTTAAGGCATATAACTCACTAAAGAATAAATATCCTTTGCGGTTAACAGTGAACGTGTAGTCTTTGCCGGTTGGCAGGGTGATAAAATATTCACCTAATTCATCTGTCTGAACTTTCATCAACGCATTGTTGTTGTTGTTGTCTACCAACTCCACAGCAGAAGGCAATGGTTTGTTTGTTTTTTTATCGATCACTTTTCCTTTAACATATAATGTGCGGTAGGGTCTGATATCAGAACGTAAATCGAATTTATATAAATCCAACCCGCCACGGCTGTCGCTTCTGTCGCTCGCATAATAGGCAGTTAAGCCATCAGCAGAAACGGCAAGGCTTCCTTCGTTCTCAATTGTATTAATGGGTGCGCCGAGGTTCTCAGGTTTGCTCCATTCGCCTTTCAGATTCTTACGGATCATAAAAAGATCAGTGTTACCATACCCGGGCAATCCATCTGAGGTGTAGTATAGTGTCTGGTTATCAGCGTGTATAAAGGGAGCTTTTTCATCTCCGGGTGAATTAATCTCCGGGCCCATATTTACGGCAGGCCCCCATTTGCCATTGGGTTGGCGATAGCTAACATACAAGTCTGTACCGCCATATCCGCCCTCACGTGTGCTGACAAAATACAAAGCTCTTTTATCAGGACTAAGCGTGGGCCCGCTCTCATAAGCATCTGTGTTGATATTATCCCCCATGCTTTGCGGCTCGCTCCAACCCTGTGGCGTGTAATAAGAAATGTAAATATCAAAACTCTTATAGCTCTGTGTAGATAATTGCCCTGCAAAAACCAGCCACTCCCCATCCTGCGAAATGGACAATGCACCTTTGTTGGTTTCGAGATTAATATCTCCGTTGATCAATTTCCATTTTCCAAAATGCGATCCATTTATATGACTCTCCATAAAATCTTCGCGTGCCCTGCCTGTCATTCGTGTGAAAACGAGGAGGCTGTCTGTTACAGTAACGGAAGGATAATATTCAGACTCTGCGGTATTTACACTATCTCCTAAATTGACGGGTGAAAAATTGTATTGAATATCCTTATGCTGCAACGCATAGTTGATGGCAAACTCATACGTTCGTTTTCGGTATTGCGCACTTTTAATGCTTCTCTCATTCAATCTTGGATATTGCATGAACCTGTTCACAGCGGCCAATGCATCTTCATATTTCTCAAGTCCCGCGAGGTTGATAGAATAGGGGAGATAATAGACCCAGAAATAAGCACTGTCTTTTTGCCTGGCTTTCTCATATAGCTTAACTGCCTGGTCATATTTTTTCAATTGTCCCATCACACCACCCAGCGATAAATAGGCATCCACAAAATTGCTGTCTTCACTGATAGAACGTTGCAGAACAGGAACGGCTTCTTTGACCTGCCCATCCCCTAAAAGTTCCAATGCTTTTTCATATGTCTTCAATGCTTTCGCACTCACCTTTTCAGGATCGTATACTTGTGAGAAACCAAGCGTAGCTATTGTTAAGGAGAGACAAACCAGTAGTAATTTCATAGTAAAGAATAAACAGGCAAGTTCGGTAAAAGCAGAGAAAGAGGTTGTTAAAAATTGTAACGAATCAAACTGTGCCTCTATGTGCAAATTAAATTCTCACACGGAGGCACAGAGGCACGGTTTGATTTCGATAAAATTTAAGATGATGCTATAACGGGGTCATCACGCACTAAAGAATTATTAATTACTAACTACTAATTACTAATTCATCAAGGAACATTGATGTACTTGTGCACCTGCAAACTCAACTCCCATTGCGGATTTGCTTTGATATAATCGATGATCAGAGGTGTTACTTCAGCAGCTTTATCCCATTCGGGTTGAAGATATAATTTGCAGGATGGATTTACCTGCGCCGCATAATTTTCGGCCCATTCAAAATCGTGTTTATTAAAGACAACTACCTTTAATTCATTCGCCACCGGAACAATCTCTGGTAAGGGCGCTTTGAATTTTTTGGGAGATAAACAGATCCAGTCCCAATGCCCGCTCAACGGTGAGGAACCGGAAGTTTCGATATTGGTTTCAAACCCTGCTTCCTGTAATTGTGAAGTGAGTTCGTCAAGCCCGTGCATCAAAGGTTCGCCACCGGTGATCACAGCCAAACGTCCGGGATATTTTTTTGCACCATCAATAATGGCTTCAATATTTATTTGCGGATGTTTCGATGCATCCCAACTTTCTTTTACATCGCACCAGAAACAACCCACATCACACCCGCCCAGCCTGATAAAATAAGCCGCACGCCCCTGGTGAAACCCTTCTCCCTGGATGGTGTAGAAGGATTCCATGATGGGTAATGTTGTAAGAGTTAGTGTCATGTGGTGCAAAGATATGCCGATGTAGAAATTAATAATTAATAGTTAATAGTTAATAATTAGTCCCATAGTTTAGGCCGCCCAATTATTAACTATTAACTATTAATTATTAATTAAATAGGCTTGCAAAGTGTTTTTCAATAACCCAGCTATTGTCATAAGCCCTACACCCCCCGGCACAGGAGTAATTGCCGAAGCTTTGGGAGATACTTCGTTAAAGGCAACATCGCCTTTGATGCGGAAACCTTTTTTTGCGGTAGGATCATCAACACGGGTAATACCTACATCTATAATGATGACGCCTTCTTTTACCATATCGGCTTTTACAAATTCGGGTCTGCCTAGTGCGGCAACAATAATATCTGCCTGCAGGCATAATTCCTGCAGATTGGGTGTATGTGAGTGACAGATCGTAACCGTGCAGTTGCCTCTTTTCAAATTACTGCTTAATAAAATACTCATCGGCCGGCCCACAATATTGCTGCGGCCAATTACCACTGCATGTTTGCCTTTTGTTTCAATATTAAAATGTTCGAGCATCAGCATGATGCCATAGGGTGTAGCCGGTATAAATGTTGGGAGTCCCTGTACTAATTTACCCGCGCTGCTCGGATGAAAACCATCTACGTCCTTGGCAGGATCAATCGCTTCAATTACTTTCTGTTCACTGATCTGTTTAGGTAATGGTAACTGAACAAGGATGCCATCTACAGCCGGATCTTCATTTAACGACCTGATCGCTTGCAATAAAATGGTTTCTTCCACAGTACTGTCCAAGCGGATCAATGTTGAATGAAAACCTACTTCTTCGCAATTTTTTACTTTGCTTGCAACATATGTTTCACTTGCACCATTCGTTCCTACCAGGATGGCCGCAAGATGCGGGGCGCGTTTGCCCGATGCAAGGATCTTTTTTGTTTCTTCCTGAATAACCGATTTAACGGCCGCCGAAGCGATTTTACCATCTAATAGTACCATAAGGACGCAAAAATATCCGAAATGCCCGTGCCTTCCTTATTTTTTTCATTCTGCCGCTTATATAAAATAACACGGCTCAGAATCAAACCTTTCTAACCCAGCTGTTTAAAATGAGACAAGATCCTTATACATATTTTATCTTAATTCGAGTTGATTATCAATTAGTTAATGATTTATTTGTCGTTTCATTAACAATATTTTATGTTTTTGCGCAGCTTTTTCTCACTTTAGCCGGTCTGAAATAGGTAGCCAATCATAAAAAAAGTCATTTGTTTGTTTTTTTTTAACATTTCATATGAATGGCTATATTCGTTTTCTCAAAAAAAGTTCTCAAAAACTAAAACACATGAAGAAAATTGTAACCACGCTAGTGATGGCTGTGCTTTTTTTTAGCATAAGCGCCACTGCCCAAGTACGCACCGTCACTGGTAAAGTCACGGATGAAAAGGGAGATGCCGTTCCTTTTGCATCTGTTGTAATTAAAGGTAATGGCGCAGCCCGTACGGGTACTTCTGCCGATGCCACCGGCACGTTCTCAATCAAAGCAAAAAGGGGTGATGTTCTGGAAATTTCCGCTTTGGGATTCCAGACTCAATCCATTACACTTGCTGACCAGACAAGCTTAGGTCTTTCGTTGAAAGCCAGTGATAACACACTTTTAAAAGAAGTGGTGATCACCAGTGCCTTCGAAACCAAAAGAAGTTCAAGAAGCAGTAGTATCAATGCGCAGACAGTGTCTGCTGACCAGTTGAACACTAGCCGCTCACTGAATGTGAACAATGCCCTTGCTGGTAAAGTTGCCGGTATCCAGGTACAGAGCCAGGCCGCAGGTAAACTGGGTGTTGAAACTGCTATTCGTATCAGGGGTGAGAACGGTATTACCGGACCATCTTCTGCATTGTATGTAGTAAATGGTACGCAAATGCCATCTGCAGCAGACATCAATCCTGATGATATCGAAAACATCACAGTACTCGAAGGACCCGCTGCTGCAGCCCTGTTAGGACCAGCAGGTGCCAATGGTGCGATCGTGATCACTACCAAAAAAGCAAAAAGAGGTGATAAAGGTATTGGCGTAACTGTGACTACCGGTGTTACTTTTGACAAGGTTTACAAATTACCACGTTACCAGGATAAATATGCTGGTGGTACCTCCCCTGATCCACATACTTTTGTGTACGCAGCAGGTATGCCTACAGAATGGCAGTCACTGAATGGTAAAACATGGTATGACCTGACAGATGATGCAAGCTGGGGACCAGCTATGACAGGACAGGAATATATTCCATGGTATGCATGGTATCCAGGAACACAGTATACCGGTAAAACAGCCTTGATGACTGCACATCCGGATAATGCAGCCAAATTCTACAATACAGGTGTGTCGCTGAACAACAACGTTTCTTTTTCAAAAGCGACTGATAATACTTCTCTCCGTGTATCTTATTCTAACATAAACCAGAAAGGAACTATCCCAACAAGTAGCCTGGATAAGAATACGCTCAATACTTCTTTTAGTATTGATATGAACAGCCACCTTACATTGTCATCGAACATCAGTTATGTAACACAAACTGTAAAGGGTGAGTTCAACGATGGTTATTCAAACTTTTCTTCAGGTAGCTTTAACCAATGGTTCCACAGGGATCTTGATTTTGACATAGTGAGAGAATTGGCTGATCTGCGTTCTCCACAAGGTTACCTCGCAAGCTGGAACCACTCTAACCCGGATACATACAGTCTTACCAATGCAACCAGCCAGGCTAACTGGTACAAAGGAAACTACTGGTACAATCCGTTCTCTTATTTTAATAATGTTAATAATGTGAACAGGAAAGATCGCGTATACGGTGATATCTCCCTTACTTACAAGATCAACAGTGATTTTAAAATCAAGGGTACTTACCGCAAGAACCAGAATACTACTTACACAGAGAATAAAACAGGTTCTCTTCTTGAGTTGAGTGGTACACAAACCGGTGTGAAAGCATCTTATGCTACACAAAACTCATTCTCTAACAGGGAAAACTTTGAAGGTCTTGCTTCTTTTAGCAAGAAGATCAAAGATTTTGATGTTTCTGCTAATTTGGGTTTTGATATCTTCAGAGCTTACTCAAACCAGGTTGCTGCCAATACCAATGGTGGTTTCAGTGTAGATAACCTGTACACGCTGGCCAATTCTAAAAATGCGATCTCTTATTCAAATGCAAGAACCGCAAATAAATACCGCGCTGGTTTTGTTACCGGTAACGTTGGATGGAAGAATTTGCTGTTTGCAGATTTCACCCTGCGTAAAGACTACTATTCTGAACTGCCTGCAGCCAATAATTCCATTTTAATCAAATCATTTGGTGGAAGCTTTGTATTCTCTGACCTGATCAGCAAAAACGCGGTTCCTTTCCTTTCTTTCGGAAAACTGAGAGGATCATGGGGTGAGGTTCCTGCAACACTTGGTGCATATGATTATCCTGGATTTAACTATGGTGTAGGTGCCAACCAATACAATGGAAACTTTGTAATGGGAACGCCAAATACTATCGTAGATGCTGCTATCCATGGTGCGGTAAATACTGCCCGTGAAATAGGTCTTGACCTGAAATTCATGCAAAACAGGTTAGGTCTGAATGTTACTTATTGGGATCAGACATCTTCCGGCTTCCCTATCTCAACTGCAGTTCCGGGAACTACAGGTTTCTCAAACTACCTTACCAATGTAGGTGAAGTTGCCAAAAATGGTATCGACATCAGCTTAAATGCAAAGCCAATCTGGGGTAAAGATTTCCAGTGGGATCTGAATGTTAACTTCAGCCGCATCCTGAAAGACAAGATCATCAGCCTTGGCGACCCTACAGTTACACAGATTAACTATTCAAGCGGTTCTTTCGGTGGTAGTTATGTACCACAGGTTGTTCAGGCAGTTGGAGAAACATGGGGACAGATCTTTGGTTATAAAAAACAAACCGTTAATGGTGTGCCGGTTCTTAATACAACACCAGGTGCAAGCCAGGGTTTATGGTTGAGAGAAGCTACACCAACTTATATGGGTAGCGTACTCCCTGATTATACAGGTGGTGTACAGAACTCTTTCACTTACAAGAACTTCACTTTAAATGTTAACATAGATTTCCAGAAAGGCGGAAAATTTGCATCATTGTCTGATTTCTGGGGTACTTTCTCAGGTCTGACAGAAAGAACAGCTGCCATCAACGACAAAGGACACAATGTTCGTGAGGCAGTATCTGCCGGTGGTGGTGTACACGCCGTAGGTGTTGATGCAACAGGTAAAGCAGTTGATTATTATGTTGACGCGCAAACTTATTTCCAGCAAACTTATTCAAGTAGAATCACAGACAATAATTTGTATGATTTAACTTTTATTAAAATGCGTGAAGTGAGTTTAGGATATAATTTTGACGTGAAAAAATTAGGTTGGGGCAAAACGATCCAAAGTGCAAGACTGTCTTTTGTTGCGAACAACCTCTGGTTGATCTATTCACAAACAAAAGATTTCGATCCTGCTGAGATCAGTAACTCTTATGGTGAGAATGGTCAATATCCAGGTACAAGATCTCTTGGTGTTAACCTGAAGGTTGGATTCTAAAATCATTATTAAAAACTTTTTGACTATGAAACAATTATTAAAAATAAGTTCTGTTGCAGTTGCCATAGCCACGGTGGTGGGTATGACGGGGTGCAATAAGATCAAAGATTTCGGAACCACGAACGTGAACCCGAATGGTACTGCAACCCCGGTTACGGCGGCATTGCTTACCAACGTTGAGGCTGGATTGGGCGGTAACTACGCTACTTCAGTACAAGGTGGCCAGTATGCCCAGTATTTTTCTGAAACACAGTATCCAGGTACTTCATTGTACACTGCACCTATCCTGTCTTTTTCAGGAAGCTATTCCGGAGATCTGTTTGACCTTCAGAATATCATCAACCAGAATACTGACCCGGCTACCAAAGGTATCGTAGTTGCTTCCGGTGGAAATGCAAACCAGATAGCTGTTGCGAGAATTTTGAAAGCTTATATTTATTGGAATATCACAGACAAATGGGGTGATATCCCTTATTCCGAAGCATTAAAAGGTGGGGATGTTAAACTGCCTAAATATGACAAGCAGTCGGCTATCTATGTTGATCTGATCAAGGAGTTGAAAGAAGCCGTTGCCCAGTTTGATAACAACGCCCCTGTTTTCAAAGGAGATATCCTGATGAACTATGCCGGAACTGCTACAGCAACTGCAGTGAATACAAAATGGAAAAAATTTGCTAATTCTTTGCGTATGATTATTGCTTTACGCACCAGCAAAGTATATCCAGGTGCAAGTGAGTGGGCTGCTACAGAATTCAAAGCAGCATTGGCTGATCCTGCTGGTTACCTTACTGCTAACACAGATAACGTAGTACAGGCTTATCCAAATACTACTTACGCTAATGTTTTCTATAATATGTATGTTGGTGGAAGGGTTGATAATGCAGAAAGTAAAACAGTAACAGATTTCCTGTCAGCAAACAATGACCCACGTCTTGCTTCTTATGGAACAACCGTTAATGGGTTCCCTTATGGATTGGATCGCCCGCATGCTACATTGATCGTTTCGGGTATCGCGTATATCCTGAAAGGACCAGCTTCGGTTGCAACTGACCCTGTAAATATCCTTACCGCTTCAGTAGTCACTTTCGCACGTGCGGAAGCTGCTGAAAGAGGCTGGACAACAGAAGTAGCTGCTACTTTATATAATGCGGCTATAACACTTTCTTTGGCACAATATGGTTACACAGCAACACAGGCAGCAACTTATTATACACAGCCTAGCATTCTTTATGGAACCAATAATATCCAGAAGATCGCTACACAGCGCTGGTTAGCTTTGTATCCGGATGGTGCACAGGCATGGGCAGAATGGAGAAGAACAGGATTCCCTGTACTTACACCTTCAGCATATGCTGTAAATCCTGGTGGACAAATTCCACGCAGGTACATTTACGGTACGGATGAGTATTCACTCAATAATGCCAACGCAAAAGCCGCTGCTGCCCTCATGACTGGTGGTGACGGACAGGATTCAAGGATATGGTGGGATAAATAATCTCAACCGGTATTATATTTAATAAAAGCCCGTCCCGATAATTTTGGGACGGGTTTTTTATGAGGGATAAGACTGCTGAGAAACCCACTGCTTAAACAACCGGTTTCAAACTCGGAACTATTAAATACATTTGCCCTCATAAAAAAGCTCTATGGAACAAGAACCCGCACAATTGAATATCGAGATCAGCGAAGAAGTAGCAGAAGGCAGTTATGCCAACCTGGCCATTATCACACACAGCAATGCAGAATTTGTAATTGATTTTGTGAATGTAATGCCCGGAACGCCTAAGAGTAAAGTAAAATCAAGAATCATCTTCACACCGATGCACGCTAAACGTTTTATGAAAGCGCTTGCAGAAAATATTGAACGCTATGAAACAGCGAATGGCTCTATAAAAGATCTCGAACATATTGAGATCCCGATGAATTTCGGAGGGCCAACGGCGCAAGCTTAATTAATAATTAGTAGTTAATAGTTAATAATTGTTAGGGCTGACCCGAAGTTTAGTGGTTCCAATTATTAACTATTAATTATTAACTATTAATTGCTACAGCAAGCCTTCGTCCGCAAAACTAAAATACCCCTCACAGCTCACAATAATATGGTCCATGATATGGATATCCAGCAGGCTGGCCGCCTGCTTTATTTTTTGGGTAACCGCTTCATCGGCTTTGCTGGGTCGCGTATTGCCGCTGGGATGATTGTGACAGAGGATCAGCGCAGTGGCATTGTGTTCGAGAGCTTTTTTCAGTATCACACGCGGGTCGGCAATGGTGCCGCTGATACCACCCTCGCTTACAATTTCAAGATGGGTAACCTTATTACCCCTGTTTAAAAATACCACCGCAAAAACTTCCTGCTGCCGGTGCTCGAGGCTGGCCCGGAGAAAATCAGCAATATCGCGGCTATGGGTAACCATATCTTTTTTCTTGCCGGAAGCATTTCTCCTGACCCCAAGCTCCATCGCAGCCGCTATACTGATGGCTTTTGCCTCGCCCAATCCTTTTACTTTTCTTTTTACCAGTTCTTTCACACTTAAAGTGGCCAGTTTCTGAAGGTCGTTGTTGGTGCTTTTCAGCAAAGCCTTTGCTACATCAACAGCCGACTGGCTCCGGGTGCCATTATTGATGAGGATGGCCAGCAATTCAGAATCGCTGAGTTTATCGGCGCCTTTGAGCAGCAGCTTTTTCCTGGGCTGGTCATCATCGGCCCAATCTTTAATAGAATATCTCCCCATACTAAAAATTATTGCAAAATCAAATTACAATTTCTTAACCTTATCTATATCTTCGCCGCATATTCCTCACTCATTATGAACCCATCCGTTAAGATATTCTCTGGCACCGGTTCTCAAAAACTGGCGGAGAAAATTGCGCAACGTTTTGGCGCCCCCATCGGTAAGATCAATATTCAGAAATTCAGTGATGGAGAATTCCAGCCTATTTTCCTGGAAAGTATCCGTGGCGATTATGTTTTTCTTGTACAAAGTACTTACGCGCCTACTGATAACCTGATGGAACTGTTGTTGATGATCGATGCAGCCAAAAGAGCAAGCGCCCATAAGATCATTGCTGTAATACCGTATTACGGATTTGCGAGGCAGGACCGTAAAGACAAGCCCCGTGTTGCCATTGGTTCAAAACTGATCGCAACCCTGCTTGAAGCAGCCGGTGCCGACCGTATAATTACTATGGATTTACACGCACCACAGATACAGGCTTTCTTTGATGTACCCGTGGATCACCTGGATAGTTCGGCTATATTCATTCCCTATATAGAACAATTAAAACTTGGTAACCTGTCATTTGCCGCGCCGGATGTGGGCAGCACCAACAGGGTGAGAGAAGTGGCCAGTTATTTTAATGCAGAAATGGTTATCTGCGATAAACACCGCAAACGTGCCAACGAAATTGCCAGCATGGTAGTGATTGGAGATGTTGCCGGAAAAGATGTGATACTGGTAGATGATATCTGCGATACAGGTGGCACACTTGCCAAAGCCGCCCAATTATTGAAAGACAAAGGCGCCCAAAGCGTTCGCGCCCTCATTACCCACCCGGTTTTGAGCGGAAAAGCCTACGAAAACATAGAAAATAGCGTTCTGGAAGAACTGGTGGTATGCGATACCATCCCGTTAAGACAGCAAAGCCCCAAGATAAAGGTCATTTCCGTTGCCGACCTTTTTGCGATCGCTATACGTAATGCCTATGAGAATAAGAGTATTACGAGCCTGTTTATACACTCTCAACTTCGGGGACGCGATAAGTAGAATTAATAGTTAATAGTTAATAATTAATAATTTATTGAAATTCAGTAGTTTATAATGAATTTCGAAGTTGGCTAATTATTAATTATTAACTATTAATTATTAACTGCTATTTGCCTTACCTTCGCCGTCCAAAAAAACATACAATGAAAACAATTACAATCGAAGGTCACCTGAGGACCGAACATGGCAAAAAAGCCGCCCGCCAGCTTCGCTCTCAGGAAAATGTGCCGGGTGTAATTTACGGGGGTGCCCAGGAGGTGAATTTTTACGCTTCTGCAAAGGCTTTCAAGCCTTTGGTGTACACTGGTGAATTTCAGTTGGCCGAAGTAACGGTAGACGGCAAAACATACAAATGCATTTTGAAAGATCTGCAGTTTGACAAAGTACAGGATTCACTGATCCACGTTGATCTGCTGGAACTGGTTGGCGACAAAAAAGTTGTTGCTACTTTACCTCTTAAATTTACAGGCGTTTCTGTAGGTGTGAAAGGTGGTGGTAAACTGATCACTAAAATGAAATCTCTGAAAGTAAAGGCTTTGCCTAAAGACCTGAGAGAAACCATTAGTGTTGATATCACCAATCTTGACCTGAACGGAAACATCCGTGTAGAAGATGTAAAAGTGGACGGAATGGAAATTCTGAACTCTCCACGTATTCCTATCGCATCTGTTGTGTTAACACGCCAGTTGAAACAGGAAGAAGCAACTGCAGGTAAAGAAGAGAAGAAGAAATAGGTTCTCAGATAGTATTCGTAAAAAAGGTTGTCCGGTGGGCAACCTTTTTTTGTAGCAGTAAGGTGGAGAGTTTGTGGTTTGTAATTTGGGGTTTGTGGTTCGTTAAAATTCATGATTAGCTACAAATTGCGGCAACCCTAACCACAACCCTCAAATTACAAACCACAAACTAACCCGCCGGCATTGAAATATAAAAAGTGCTCCCTTTCTCCTGTTCTGTTTCAAGCCATATGGATCCATTGTTCTTCTCCACAAATTCTTTGCAGAGTTTTAATCCCAAACCTGTTCCTTTTTCATTTGAAGTGCCTGTGACCGACACCAGGTGTGTTGTATTAAAAAGAGATGTTTTGATCTCTTCACTCATTCCGATACCTGTATCACTTATCTCAATAATAACACGATCGTCTTTTGGGTAGGCAAGAAAGGATACTGATCCGTTTTGATGGCTGTATTTGATCGAGTTAGACACCAGGTTACGAAGCACAAGCATGAGATGATCACGATCGGCAAATACAAAAAGGCCACTGGGTTGATATTCGAAAGAAATATTTTTTGTTTCAAAAGATCGTCTGAAAAGCATCGCTTTTTGTTCAACCAATTCATCAAGTGAAACTTTTTCCGGGGTCGTTTTGATCCCCTGGAATTGATTGAGGCTCCACCGCAATAAGTTGTCAAGTGTGCTATGCAGGTGATCAACTTCGGAAGACAGCCTGGATGAAACCTGTTTAAAAGCCTCGGGCGACATATATTCCCTGTTTACAAGGTCCAGCGAATTTCGCAACTGGCCGATGGGCGAACGGAGATCATGCGCAATAATGGAAAACAATTTTTCTTTGGTATCATTTAATTTTTCCAGCTCCTTATTTTTTTCCTCCACCTGGTCCTGGTAGTCTTTCTGTTCTTTTTTAAAGAACAACAGCGCCAGCACCATGGTAAGCAGCGCCCAGCTGATATTGAAAATAACCCTGTTGAACGAAACAGTTCCATAGATATATGATGAGTCATGTAAAAAAATCCTTACACCGATAAACAGTAAACAGTTAAAAGAACTGATGAGTATGATATAGGTCTTCTCATTAAAATAAATAATGATCACGAGCAGGTTGGTAAGCAGGTAATATTCGGCACCGTTTCTGAAGAATATCGCACCTACCATAAAAAGAAGACTACCAAGAAAAGTAAGGATCAAACGGCTCAATAAAAATCTCCTGTAACTGTTGATAATAAGGATCAGGATCCCCCCGGCTAAAAGCAACACATTGGTAATGGCCAGTAATGTGTTGCGCTGCCAGAAATTGAGAATGGCAAAAAAGAAATTTAAAGGAGTACCGCTTGCAACAACAATATTTAGTAACTGTGTTTTTTTCTTTTCGTGAAAAGTCAGCTCGCTGGTAATACCAATATTGGCAACGCGTACGCCAAATGAATAAATAGTGTGAAATAAGGATCGCAGCATGCTTTGGTAATGGGCTGGGTGAAATTAATACTTGTGAGTGGGAATAGGAAATAAGCTATGAGCTGCGAGCCTTGAGCTTGTGTAGCGCAGCTCTTAATAAGAATGCTCCTACCCGGGGTAAGCAGAACACTGCTTATGGCTCGCAGCTCACAGCTTCCCCCTTTGTACATTTACCATAACAAGTTACTTTTGTCCCTTGTATGAATAAATTTCTCATAATCGGCTTAGGTAATATTGGTGATGAATACCGGCATACCCGCCATAATATCGGGTTTGATGTGGTCAGCGCATTTGTGCTGAAGCATAATGCTTTTTTTAAAACGGACCGACTTGCCGAAGTGGCCGAAGTAAAATGGAAGGGTAAAATATTTATCTGTATCAAACCCACCACGTATATGAACCTGAGCGGGAAGGCGCTTAAATACTGGCTTGACAAGGAAAAGATAGAAATAGCCAATACACTGACCATTGTAGATGACCTGGCCCTTCCCCTGAATAAGCTCCGCTTGCGTGGATCGGGTAGTGATGCCGGGCATAACGGGTTAAGCGATATCCAGCTTACACTGGGTACCGACCAATACCCCAAACTTCGATTCGGTATCGGCAATAATTTTCCAAAGGGAAGACAGGTTGATTTTGTATTGGGTAAATGGACACCCGAGGAAGCACCCATTATTCAAAAGAAAATAGAGAAATGTGTAGAAGTAATCGAGTCTTTTGCAACCATTGGATTGGAAAGAACCATGAGCAGTACAAATAACATTGATTTTACATAATAAAGGGTAGTATTTTTGAGTTTAAGAAATGCCGTGAGTAGTGAGTGGAAAATATAATATAAATAGCCTCCAATATCCTAACCAGCTATTTAATTACTATTTTAAAAATCATATGCTATGAAAATATTTTGCGTTGGACGAAACTATGCCGATCATGCAAAAGAGCTGGGGAACGCTGTTCCTGAAGAGCCGGTGATCTTTATGAAACCCAAGACTGCTTTGATGCAATCGAACGCACCTTTTTATTACCCTGAATTTTCCAATGAACTCCATTACGAAGCAGAAGTGGTTTTACGCATCTGCAAGAATGGTAAATATGTGGATGAAGCAGCTGCGGAAAACTATTATGATGCATTTACCATCGGAATCGATTTTACCGCCCGCGACCTGCAGGCAGAATTAAAAAAGAAAGGGCTGCCATGGGAAAAAGCAAAAGCCTGGGATAATTCGGCCATCATTGGTAAATGGATCCCGTTTACACCGGAGCTGCGGAAAAAACCGATCCATTTTTCAATGCAGAAAAATAAGGAAACGGTGCAGGTAGGTGATACAACAGATATGATCTTTTCATTCAATTATATCATCGCCCATATCTCACAATATTTTTCAGTGAATATCGGCGACCTGATCTATACCGGAACACCCGCAGGCGTTGGAGAATGTGTAACAGATGATTTGCTGGAAGGATTTTATGAAACGGAAAAAGTGTTTGCTTTAGAAGTTAAGTAGGATATTGAATATTGAACAAGGGGTCTTGAATTTCGATCTGCCTTACTTCATCATTCAAAATTCCTTGTTCGATATTCAATATTTAAATAACGATGCTCACCCCGGATATACTACTTCACGCTTACAAGACAATGGTAACTGCCCGTTCGATGGCGGATACTTATGATGCCAACCGGCAGGTATGCAAGTATGTTCACTCTACTTCACGAGGACACGAAGCGATACAGATAGCCACTGGTTTGCAATTATTATCCTGCGATTGGGTGAGCCCATATTACCGTGATGACAGCATTTTATTATCCGTAGGATTTACACCTTATGAATTGATGCTGCAATTGCTTGCGAAAAAAGACGATCCATTCTCCGGTGGGCGCTCTTATTATTGCCACCCGAGCAGTAAGGATGCATCAAAACCATCCATCATACACCAAAGCAGCGCTACGGGTATGCAGGCAATACCAACAACAGGTATTGCGCAGGGGATACAATTTCTTGAGCAAACACAATCACCCTTACTAAGAAGATCAGGCGATGGTAAATTACCCATTGTAATATGCTCATTGGGCGATGGCAGTGTAACAGAAGGAGAAGTAAGTGAGGCCCTGCAGTTTGCTGTGTTAAAACAATTACCGATTATTTATCTGGTACAGGATAACGGATGGAGCATCAGCGCATCTGCTGATGAAGTGCGGTCGGGTAATGCGTATGAGTATGCAGCGGGTTTTAAAGGATTAAAACGTTTACAATGTGATGGCAGCGATTTTATACGCAGTTATGAAACTATGGAGCAAGCCATCGATTATGCAAGAAGCGAACGCAAACCGGTACTGGTGCATGCAAAAGTTCCCTTGCTTGGTCACCATACAAGTGGTGTAAGAAAAGAATTTTACCGCAATCGCGAAGATCTTTTAAAACATGGCCTGTACGATCCGATGCCCAAACTGCGGTTATTATTAAATGGTGTTGGATACCAGGAACACGAGATCAACCAGGCAGAAGCGGATGCATTGGAACAGGTAACACATGCTTTTGCAAAAGCGGAAAAAGCGGCTGATCCTGAAATCAATTCGGTAGAAGATCATGTGTTTGCCCCTACCACCGTTACAGAAGAAAAAGGAAAACGTATTTCAAAAAATGGTGAACGTGTGATGATGGTAGATGCCGCATTGCACGCGATAGAAGAGTTGATGGAAGAATATCCCGAAGCCGTTTTATATGGGCAGGATGTAGGCGCCCGTTTGGGAGGCGTGTTTCGTGAAGCAGCAACACTTGCTGATAAATTTGGATCGGGTCGTGTGTTTAATACAGCGATACAGGAAGCCTATATTGTTGGATCGACCGTAGGGTTGTCGGCATTGGGTATGAAACCGATCGTGGAGATCCAGTTTGCAGATTATATTTATCCCGGTCTCAACCAGCTGATCACAGAAGCATCCAAATCCTGTTATCTCTCCAATGGAAAGTTCCCGGTGCAGATGGTGTTACGTGTCCCTACCGGTGCGTATGGCGGGGGTGGTCCTTATCATAGTGGAAGCATAGAAAGCACCTTACTTTCCGTGAAAGGGATCAAAGTAGTGTATCCCTCCAATGCTGCAGATATGAAAGGGTTGCTGAAAGCAGCCTTTCTCGATCCCAACCCGGTGGTGATACTTGAACACAAAGGACTTTACTGGAGCAAAGTGCCCGGCACAGATGATGCCCGGACCATTGAACCCGATAAAACCTATATCCTTCCACTAGGCAAAGCGAATATTATACTCGAGGCCGACCCGGCCAAAACGCGTAAAGGCGAAACGGTTTGCATTATTACTTACGGGATGGGTGTGTACTGGGCCAAAACCGTAGCCGAACAAATGCCCGGGCAAATAGAGATCCTTGACCTGCGTACCTTATTTCCACTGGATGAAGAAGCCATCTTTGCCGCCGTGCGAAAACATGGAAAAGTGCTGGTTTTGAGCGAGGAACAGCAGAATAACTCCTTTGCGGAGGCATTATCGCTCCGTATTTCTAACCAATGTTACCATTTCCTGGATGCCAAAGTGGAGGTGATGGGGGCCAAAAATCTGCCCGCAGTGCCTATTAATACTGCATTGGAAGCCGCTATGCTACCCACTCCGGCCAAATTAAAGGAGCGGATACACAAACTTTTAGCCTACTAAGGGTTTTTCCTTTTACCCAAACCTCCTATATTTGCAGCCCGTTAGCGAAAACCGTCCCGGTGACAGCTTCCGAAAATTAACCATGGCGAGGTAGCTCAGTTGGTTAGAGCACAGGATTCATAACCCTGAGGTCACGAGTTCAAATCTCGTTCTCGCTACAAAGCCCATCAGATTTTGATGGGCTTTTTTATGGGTAGCCGCTTTTCATAACAATTCTTAATTATCGCTGTTTTATGGAAAAAAATATACAGCGCATCTAAGGAGCAATAGTAACGGCCCATTACCCAAAGCGCGTTTATGAAAAAAATGGTTACTTGTTTTCTTGCAATCGCTCTCATCAATACAATACATGCTGAACAAAACAATATCTTCCGATTAAAAGGATTTATTGCAGGCATAGAGTCCGGAAAACTCTATCTACGCTATTATTCACGCGGTAAAAAAAATATTGATTCTGCGATCATCAAAAATGGCAGGTTTTTATTTCAAGGGATATTGGATGAGCCGTCACTAGCCGAGCTATCGGATGACCGGACCAAAATGAATAAGGAATATGCGAATTATTGCTCAGGTTTCTATCTTGATCCCGCCGATATGACGCTTTCACTCACGGCAGGCAGCTTTAATAGGTTTCAGCTTGAAGGATCTGGAACAAATAAAGAGTATACTATTTTTAATCAATCACTCCAGCCCTCTCTTGAGAAGATAGATTTATTACAGAAAAAAAATCAACAGACTAATTCAGCAAGTGCATCTGATTTAGATTCATTAAGCAGCTACATCTCTCTGGTAGAAAAAACCGCATCAGATTTTATAAAAAAGCATCCCCGTTCTTTTATCTCAATTAAAGCGATTCAACGTTTATCTTTTTACAATAACATTAAAATAGATTCATGCCTGGCATTGCTAAACAAACTTGATGTGAATGTAAAAAAATATCCTGCTGCATTGAAATTGAAGGAAAATTATATTGCTTCTATTACCTCTGCCATCGGCCAGTATTCAAGAGAATTTTCGAGAAAAGATGTGAATGGTAAGAACATTTCACTCTCTTCCTTTAAGGGGAAATATATATTATTGGATTTTTGGGCAAGCTGGTGCGGTCCTTGCAGGGAACTAACGCCACAGATCAAAAAATTATATACAAAATATCAGGCAAAAGGGCTTATCGTTATCGCGGTATCATGTGATTCAAAATACGATGACTGGAGAAAAGCCATATCACATGATGGGATTGATTCGTTTGTTAATGTTTTATCGTTTACTGATGCAGATATGATTTTTTTAAAGAATCGTACCAATATGTTCGAGGCAAGTTTTAAAGGTGAATTACGCAAGCAATTTAACCTGATGCCTATCCCTGCTGAGATACTGATTGGCAAAACCGGGAGAATTATTGGCCGTTATGGACCCGATGAAAAAGCAGATGTAAATATGTTGGACAAAGAACTCGCATTGTTGTTGGAAAAAGACTGATTACATAATATAGATTGTTATTCCTTTTGCTCTTGAGGTCACGAGTTCAAATTTAGTCTCGCTACTTTTTTGTACAAAACAGCTCCTTTTGTGCTTTTGCCAGGCCTTATTTATTTTAAAATTCTGCCTGTAAACATTGCATAATTCCTTCCGGTTTTCTATTTTGTAAGACAATCCTACTCAATCCTTAAAACCGTAAATTATGCGTACAAACCAACCGTCTTTCACCACGCACCGTCGTGGGTTTTTGGGCGCCATAACAAAAGGTGCCGCTGCTTTTGGATTAACCAGCCTGGCATTACCTTTTAACCAACTGATGGCATCAGACGAATCTGTTGTAAAAGAAAAGATCACTTATGCTCCTGCAGATGCCGATCAATGGTTTAACCAGGTAAAGGGCAAACATAAGATAGTGTATGATGCCACCCAACCCCATGAGATCTTCCCGTTCGCATGGCCCAAGGTTTTTTTATTAACCAACCAGGCAACAGGGACACCGGCTAATGATTGTGGTGTAGTGGTGGTGCTAAGACATACCGCCATTGCTTATGCATTTGATGGGTTTGGGCAAAATATAAATTCGGCGAATTATTCAAGGCCCCCGATCCTAAAACAAAACTGGCATCTTTACGCAACCCATTCTGGAAGCCTAAACCTGGTGATTTCAAGCTTCCGGGAGTTGGCGAAGTACAGATCGGCATTAATGAATTGCAGGCAGATGGCGTAATGTTTTGTGCCTGCGAAATGGCTATGGGTGTATTTACCGCAACAGCTGCCGGAATGATGAATATGAGCCAGGAAGATGTAAAAAAAGACTGGCTGAAAGGATTGCTGCCAGGTGTTCAATTAGTGCCATCGGGTGTATGGGCCGTTGGCAGGGCACAGGAACATGGATGTGCTTATTGCTTTGCAGGATAATACATGGGTTGAATTTCATATTATAAAAAGAACTCTTATAGTACAAGGGTTCTTTTTATTTTCAGATCTCTTTTAAAAACAGTCACGGCCAGGAGTTTTTTTGCTTCGCCTTTCTTTGTATCTTGGTTTGGAATGTCAGTGAGGAGTTTTTTCTGTTTTCTGTTTCCAATCTTCCTGTGCTTTATTAGCATTCGATCCGCCGCGCAACAAAATGTAAGCACCTTTTATCTTTATGAAGACAGTGCCAAGCAATTATCTGCCGAAAAAGCATTTCAACTTTTCGAACAGGGTAAATATACCCTCGCTCAAAAAAAGGAATATAACATAGGATATACCGGTTCTGTTTTCTGGCTGGCGTATATTAATCCAACCGACAAACCAGCAGATTCATTGGTTCTGTTGATAGGGCATAACCATATTAACAGGATCCACTTCTTTTTTAAGAGTAACGATACCGTTACACAACAATGGATCACGGGTGATTATTTTCCTTTTTCGCAGCGACCCATTAATGCAACCGGTTTTTATTTCCCTGTTACCAAAAAAGGAACTTACCTGGCAAGGATCGACAAATCCAATGAATCATTACAACTTTCGTTTGCGGCACTTTCGCAGATAGAAGCTATGAAAGAGGAGAGCGATAACAAAAGCACCATGCTCCTGCTGACAGGTATGATACTGCTGTTATTAATTTTTGGGTTATATCTTTTTATCATTGAAAAGGAAAGGGTATACCTCTATTACATTTTATTTATTGGTACTGGCTGGTTATGGGTTTTTTCCAATGCGGGGTATGGTTTCCAGTATTTATGGCCCGGTCTGCCCTGGTTTGCCAGTAAGGCGCGCCCACTTTTTTCTCTCTTACCACTGATTTTTTCAATGCTGTTCCTGGTGCGGTATATCGGGGGCATCCATAGTAAAAAAATTCACTTTTTGATCAAAGTGGTGAATGTTTTATTCTTGTTTTTTATTGGCCTCATTTTTTGTTTTAATGAAAGCGGGTATCAAAGTAAATGGTGGCTATACCTGCAATATTTGATCCCATTGAATCCGCTGATGTATATACTGTTGGTATTTGGAATATTGATCACCGCTTCCATCCGCGGAAATAAACTGGCCATGTTTTACCTGGCAGCCAATATCAGTTTGCTTGTTTTTGGTATTTTACAAATCTCCTTTTCATTGGGAAGCCTTAATGGCTTTGATCATTTTTTCAGCCACTATGGGATGGCTTTTGGTTATGTAGTTGAAGCCATTATTCTTACAGCAGGGTTGGTATACCGTTTTAACCGTTACCGGGTAGACAAAGAGCTATTATTACTGGAGATGAACCGGCAACAACATGAAAATACCAGGATACTGATAGAGGTACAGGAATCTGAACGAAGCCAGATAGCTACTCAACTTCACGATGTAGCGGGGTCATTACTATCTGCCGCCAAACTGAATCTCTCGTCTCTCCGTGAAAAAGGATGGTTGGTAAATAGCCAGTCTTCAACTCAACTGGAAAAAACAGAAGAAGCGGTTACCCTTGTATCCAATATGGTAAGAGATCTCAGTCATGCCTTGAGTCCTGTAATGCTGGAACAAGTTGGGTTCAAAACCTCGCTGGAAAAAGTGGTTGCCATATTTAATGCATCGGGCAAGATCCAGATTGAACTACAGGTGATCGGGTTTGAAAAATATGAACTTGGGTTGAACATTTATTATACATCCTTGTATAGTATTATTTATGAATTACTGAACAATATTGTAAAACATTCAGGTGCAAAACATGCACTGTTGCAGGTAACGGAACATGAAAATAGTTTTACGCTGGTAGTTGAAGATGATGGGATAGGCTTTAATAGTACAGAAGCCACCAAAAATCTTGGAATGACCGGCATAGAATCAAAGATCAATTATTTCCAGGGTGCAATAGCGCTCGACAGGAATGAATCAAAAGGAATGATTGTAACAATAGAAATACCGATATCCAATGGTACAGTGTAAAGTGATACTGGCAGATGATCACCAGTTCTTACTGGAGGGGATTTTGACCATTTTAAAAGATGAGCCTTCTCTAACAATAGTAGCCACTGCTCAGAATGGCCTGGAATTACTGGATGCTGTTGCAAAACATGATCCTGATCTTGTTGTTCTTGATCTGAATATGCCTGGGTACGATGGTTTGGAATGCCTGAAAAAAATTAAAACCAATTTCCCCCGGGTAAAAGTATTGGTACTATCCAATTATAGTCAGCCGGAATTGGTGGATGAGGTGAAAAAAAATAAAGCAGAGGGCTACGTTATTAAGAATTCGTCAGCAGCCTTTCTTAAAGAAGCGATCAGGGGAATTTTAGCCGGCGGAAATAATTTTCCTGATAGCAGGCAACTGAAACCAATACCGGATCATTCTTATTTTTTTGATGAGTTCCTTAAAAAATACCAGCTTACCAAACGGGAAGTGGAGATCATTAAAATGGTATGCCGCGAAATGACCACTAAAGAAATCGCAACAACACTGTTTTTAAGCGAACTCACCATCAATACACACAGACGTAATATCCTGCGAAAACTGGAGATCAGGAATGTTGCCGGCCTGGTAAATTTTGCCAAAGAAAATCAGTTGATATAAAAGTGGGTCAATAGTAAAAATGACCGCTGCAATTAGTATTGAGCGGTCATTTGTAATGAATACGCAATACTCCCCAAAGTATATTGTATTCTATCGCTGTAAATGTAAATACAGCCTCTTTCCTGACGCATACCTACAAATAGGTATTTTTTATAATTGCAGCTATGCATTGTTGATAATTCTTGTTAAGCCTGTTACATTCGTTGTTAACGTACAAACTCATACTAACTTTTACGCGATAACAGGTAAGAATTGACTTGGTACGGTATACAGAACAAAAAAGAAAAAATGAAAAAGTATTTTATCCCGGAAGGGCTGTTCTTACTGGTGCTGTCTTTCTTATTTGCTATTAAAAGCGTTGCACCTGAAAAGTTAGCTATTACAAATTCATTCCAAACGGGACAGGTATACTTAAACGGTGCACAGCCAGGAAAAGACGGGCTTGAACAAAAAATGACAAGAACGATTGTATCACCGTTGAACTGAAGCAGGAAACAGTAAAATATCAGTTTCGATTTTTTTGTCCATATGCGGTACACTCAAACAGGTATTAATCACGGAAAGGAATGGGAAAAATACCTATATGTTTTATTGCGTGGCAGGTAATCTTTGCGCTGCATTGTTTCTGTAGAGGCTAATTCCGAAATAACTAAACTCAAACCATAAATCAAATCAAAAATGAAAAACAGACATGCAATCATGCAGGCATTATTTGTGATCGTATTTTTTCTGTCGTGCATTAACACGGGAATAGCTGCGGAAAAAGTTACCATTACAACATCGCCACAAACGGCGCGTGTATATGTGAACGGTGTTCAGATGGGTACGGGGAAGGTAGAAATAAAAGTTTCAAAAAATGACTGCCTGACCGTTGAAGTAAAACAGGAAGGATATATCGGGGAAAGCCGTACTTATTGCGTAAAAAAGGGAATGGCTGATCCTCCATCAACTGATTATATCCAATTACAGGAAGATGAATCATATACTTCCTCTATTGAATCTAATATTGCCAATACAGAAATACAGGTCAATGTAAACGCTACCAAATCAAGAGAAGACGCGTGGAAGCAAATGGTAGGTACTGTATTAGATAAATTCGATGTTCTGGAAAACAGTGATGAGAAAGCAGGCTATCTCCGTACTTCATGGGTGGGAATGTCTTTTAAAGCCAATACTATCCGTATCAGGATGATCGTAAAACAGTCTTCTGAAAAACCGCTGGTGTATAAAGTGAAATTTGTTTCAGAAGCTTCAGGAAGATCATCAACTGCTTACAATGCTGATGAGCAGTTCAGGCCCTATAATCGTATCCTTAAAAAGTATGACGGATTTTTGGATGAGTTGGTTACGAGGTTGAAAAACTAAATAAAAATTCAAAGCTGTTTCCACAAAAAAATCCCATCAACATTTGAGGGGATTTTTTTGTTGGCCCTGCAATTACTCAAAGCCGGGATGATCAATGCAGGTAATCAAAATATCTTACACCCCGTCGCGGCAGATCTGTCAAGACAATCAGCATTTGGCACCCTATCACGGCAAATCAATAGGTTTATAATAGTTGCTTACCTTTATTGGAAACGAATTGTTTTTTACCATTTGTGTATATATCTTTCCTATTGCCACAACAGCTCCTCTGTCTGTATTGTCTATTTTTTTAGGATAGGTCATGCTGGACTCATGTGCGTATCCGATCATGTGTGCCATTTCATGTATCACAATATAACAAGGATCCTTATCCAAATAATCATGTAAGACATGATTAGCAACCCCAAAGGTAGAACCTCCTCCTAAACCAGAGACATTAACAACAACGCCACAATTAATCGTGGACATGTCAAACCATTTTTGGTATGCTGTCTTTTTTTGCTCCAATGTCATCAATGTAACGCCGTCGTTATCATAAATGGGTTCAGCAAGAAATGCATTCTTCGTCTCATCAGACTGAAGAAGATAGCCCATATTGATTATGAGGCCAGTCCACCTTCTAATATCCTTTGCATCAATATTCTCTTTCCAATTGTTGGTTGGATCATCATTAGGATCAAAATCATGAAATTTTATTTTCCATTTTAGTTGGGCTAACGATTTTAGTTTCTTGATTAAATCTGTTTCTCCTGTAAAATCAAAAGATACTTTGGTAGTAGCAATACCAACTTTATACTGTGAAAGATCAACTTGATTGTTTTCTGTATCAAAGAAAATCTTAGTGCCTTCAACAAAAGGGTACTTTATCTCCTGCGTGCCATGAGCCCTTATTTTTTTGATCTTGAAAAGCTTCACTGGTTTTGCAATACCTTCTATTGTCATCAAAATGGTGGCATCTTCTATATCAACGGGTGCAAAATTTGCTACTTCAATAGTGGTTTCATTTACGGCTTTCACGCGCAACACTTTTGCTATTTCATACCTACGGATCTCTGCAGTTAAAACAGCCATGGATTCTCCATCTTGAAACATCAGTTTGGAGTTGTTGTCATTATCAAAAGAAAGTTCCTTTACAGCTGTATCTGGCGAATTGCCGGGCCCCATGTCATTTTTTTTACAACTAATAATTAAAAGAAAAAGGGTTGGTAAGATGATTTTTTTCATGTTAGAAGGTCTGTTGATGATTATAAGAACAAGATGCAAGGCGTTTCAATAACTATGCCAATATTCTAATTTTTAGTGACCGGAATTTGTAGAATTTATTCTACTCGCCAAATCCAACTTGATCTATTCCCTGTTTATAAATTGTGCCCTAAGTGTCTCTGTGGTTAAAAAGAATCGAAGCGAAGGCTTTACCACAGAGACACAGAGGCACGGAGTTACACAGAGGATTTCCAATAGTGTAAGAAATTATTTTCTATCAGTTAACTGGCGCAGAATAATTGACTGTCCTTTAATGATTGCCTCATCGGCATTGCAAAACTGAATATTGTTAATGCCTGCTATTTGGAGTGCAAGTGAATACAGATCAAACATCGCTTCATTGCTTACTAACGTGATAAGAGGAAAATCACCATTTCTCAACCCGCTCAATTCTGTTCCAATTAACAATCCGCTGAGAAAATAATAATTCTCCTGTTTGGTAGCTGTTTTGAAAAGGTCATTTGTGCGAACTAAGAATGCATTATGCAGGAGATCTGAGGATAAACCACTGGCAACGCCTTTTTCAAAAGATAATTTGTTTGATAACTCTTCAAGATCTTTGTCTTCTTCAATAGAATGAGATAAAATGCTTTTCTTAGAAAGCAGTTCAAAGAATTCTCCTGTCATATAGGTTTTTACTGTAAAAGCGCTTCTGTTCTTAACCTTAATATGTTTTGAATGTGTTCCGGGAAAAATATATAACTGTTCTTCCGCCGACGAAAATTGGGATGCGCCGATCAATTGTGTTTCCTCTCCACGCATCACATCATTCTCATCTCTTGCACCTGAGATCATAAAAACAGGATGTTGAAAATCTGAAGTGGAAGATACGGTTTGCACGACAAGCCCGGAACCATCGATCAAAAACGGAAGCCTTGCATATGGCAGTTCGAGCATGCCGATACTTGCTGAAGCCATTCCGGAAATAACAACCGGAATATGATCAAGTGAAAGACCTATTTCCTTTTCAAATTTCCTGATCGCTTCGTTAATGATCGACAGGTAAAAAGCCGGCCTCGTTTCAATACGGGTATTTGTTTGTCTCCATAATGAGTAAGTCTCAGAAATCCCTTTTTGATTTTTTTCTTCTGCAAGAACAATACATGTATTTCCATCAACCAATCTTAACCGGAAATGAGTAGTGCCCCAATCGCAGGCAAGGAATTTTTCCATGTTCATTTCTTTTCGTATTCAGTAATTTTTTTTATTTCAATATTTTCAACTTTGCCAACCAAAAAAATATACGAACAGGCACCCATAAACGCAATGCTTCCTATTAATACAAGCGCTGGTGTAAAATTTCCATCATTCACTAAATAACCAATTGCAATTGGAATGATCAATGCAAGTCCACCCATAAAATTAAATACACCACCCGTTAACCCGATCAAATGTTTTGGCGCAAGCGCGGATACGAAGACCCAGGTAATGGATGCAAAACCATTACCAAAAAACGCAATGCTCATAAATAAAATAATCAGCGTGGGGCTGTTTACATAATTGGCACCTATGATCGACATGGATAGAAGCAAACCAATGATCACAGGCGATTTCCTTGCAATACCCGGTGATACTCCTTTTTTCAGCAGGCCATCCGAAAGAAAACCTGATAACAATAATCCTGCAAATGCAGCAAGAAAAGGAACAGATGCCAGGAAGCCGGATTTGATAAAACTCAATCCCCGGTATTTTACAAGATAAGTCGGGAACCAGGTAAGAAAAAACCATAGTGTTGAATTAACCGCAAACTGCCCAAGATAAATACCCCAGAGTTTTCTGTGTGATAAAACTTCTTTCAGATCACTCCATCGAAAAACCTGTTTTGATGTATTCGTATCTGCAGTGATCCTGTTTATTTTACCGCCACCTTTTTCAATATGATCCAGTTCCAACTCATTAACCTTTGTATGTTCTGTGGGATCCCTGTATAAAAAATACCAAACAACACCCCAGGCAATTCCTACTGAACCGGTTGTGATAAATAAACCCTGCCAACCCGCATAATATTGAAGACTCACCAGCGCGGGTGTTAAAAAAGCAAGCCCCAAAAATTGTCCTGAAGTATATATTGCTATTGCAGATGCGCGTTCGTTATCGGGAAACCAGCTGGTTACAATGCGATTGTTTGTTGGATACGCCGGCGCTTCAAATGCACCAAGCAATAACCGCAACCCGAACAGGCCCGTGAATCCTTTCATCAATCCCTGCAAAACAGTTGCGATGGACCAGGTAATCAAGGTAAACGTGTATATGATGCGTGGCCCGAAACGGTCAACCAAAATACCACCGGGAATTTGTAACGCTGCATAGGACCAGCCAAACGCAGAAAAGATCATACCCAACTGAACGGATGTTAATTGAAGATCCTCTGTAATCGCAGATGCGGCCACAGAAATATTACTCCTGTCCATGTAATTGATCACCACGCTGATGAATACAAGCGCCAGCATGCGAAAGCGTATCCTGGTAGGTTTGCTGTTGGTTGTTTTCAATTCGTTGGTTTGAAATAGTTATTTACCATTCCGCTAATGATGTATGTTAAGATGGATGTGTGATGGCGGATACAAATTTTTTGGCAAGTCCTGTTAACGATAACAGGTATTCATCGGTGATCTCGTGTTTTGTATTTACCAATGCACTGCCAATCCCAAATGCAATCGCACCCGCTTTTTGAAATGCGTTGATGTTGTCAAGATGAATACCTCCCGTTGGCATCAATGGAATATGTGGCAATGGCCCACGCAGGTCAGCAAAGTATTGCACACCGATGGAAGCAGGGAATACTTTAATAATATCCGCACCATTTGAAAATGCTGTTACAATTTCTGTAGGTGTGAAAGCGCCGGGAATACTGATCACTCCATGTTCCTTTGTTGTTCTGATCGTTTTAATATCCAATGATGGGGAAATAATAAACTGTGATCCTGCGTCAATAGCTGCTTTGGCCATCTGTTTATCCAGCACAGTTCCTGCACCCACCAACATTTTGTTTCCCATTTTTTCTTTGATCGCGGCAATAGACTGCAATGGATCTTTTGAATTCATGGTCACTTCTACCATCGTTATTCCACCATTGTATAAAGCCTGCGCAATATCCAATACATGTTTGGGATCTGCGCCACGGATAATAGCCACGATCTTTCTATCTAATATGGCCGGCAGTATAGATCTCATATTTGGCAATAAAATGTACTGAAATATACTGTTTTTTGGTGCGATACCAGCTATCAAAGGCTCTTTTGGGTGAGTTGTTTAGATTCCTGCGCTATTCGGAAGTGTATAAGGATCAGTCCGTTTCCGTAATAGAGGATTGATCACCATTGCCAAACAATTCATCAAGGGTCTGGCAGATCAATTGCAGGAGATCTTTGTTTACAGAATTCATTTTATCAAGTGCGGCATAATCAATTACGGCCCGGTAGTTTCTCTCTTCGTCGGGTTCAAATAAAATGTCTGTACCGTCCAGGTTCACTTTTATCTTATGCGTAAAACCCATGGGCAATAATTCGGCAGGGAAGAGTATTTCTTTCCCCTTGTATTCCACAGGCAGGTCGAACAGATCAAACATAAAAGAAAGATAAGCTTGTTTAAGCGATCAACTTATTTTCTTTCCGGGTTGCCTTCATCAATATCTTTCACAACAGGAATCGGTGTTTTTTTTGAGATGTTTTTTTTAGGCTCTTCCTGTGTATTTTTTATTGCGTTGGTAGCAGCCGTATTATTTATTGTTGTTTTTGTTTTAATATGACCGGCTAATGTTCCTTTCTTTTTCATGTGATACTTTTTTGTTTGTGAGGAAACGAAATACACAATAATTGAATAACAAAATCATACCATCAACGACATTTATACCGCGTATTTTTTTCTTCAGACCATGCCAGGAGAACGCTGGTGTCTTCAAAAAACTGTGACTTTCCACAGCTTCCTGATCTATTTTAAGGCAGTTATCACCGAATTTCTCCCAGTGTGAATAACTTCGCTGTTCCGGAAGATATTATTTTCGGGAAACGCATTTATCTTGGAGCTATGGATAAGCGATATGTTACACTGCAAACACTTGCAAACATCGTACGCGATACACAACACCCTACACATTATCATTGCACTGCAAGAGAAATGATTCTTCATTCTGTATTTGATTGGGATCTGATCCATACGCATCTTTCTTTATTATCAACAGAGAATCTTGTTTGTATGATACAGGCAGATACCTTGCAGTTTTCCATTACTCAAAAAGGATTGGAAAAAATAAATGCAATGATCGAACCTGTTGATGATAGACTGCAACTGTTGATCAGAAAAGAAATTATCAATAGTTAATTTCTCCTTTTACTATTCCCCCTGGATCGTTCTTTATCAAATTGAATCTTTAAAATATATTCAAATGGGAAACCTAGGATTCCAGGAATTGTTGCTTTTTATTTTACCCCTTTTTCTCTTTATTGCTTTAGGTAAACTATTAACCGATTGGTTTCACGAGATTAAAAAAAGAAACCGGTACATGGAAGCGGAGATCAGGTTGCTGATGCATATAGCAGCCAAACAGGGTGTTGATACAGACAAGATATCAGAGATTGGGGCAGAGGCGCAATTGCCGCTCAGGAAAACAAATGCCTGATCATTCTACAAGTCAACTTTATAGCCGATTACGGGTATCAATCCAAGCAAATATGTATACTTTACCCTCCCCAATGAGGCGTCATATGATTGATTTACAGGGTTTTGCCTGTTCATCAGGTTTTGTATGCCAAAGATCAGGCTCCCCGTCATTTTTGTATACTGAACACGCCATTCTGTTTGCAAATCGATCCTGAAAAGTGCCGGGAGTTTTTCTTCGTATATCCTGTTATTATCCAGCACGGTCGCTTTTTGTAGTATCGATTGGTGCAGGTCGATTGGTGTAACCCTTACCCCGCCATTATGTATCATTTTAAGATCCAGCCCCAATGTTGATGAACGTTTGGTGTGCAGGTTCCATTCTTTTCCAAGCAGGAAGGTCCATGATTCATTTGAGTTAAAACGGGTGTTGCGCCATTTGTTATCGGAGGGTAAATATTTTGATTGGTATAAACTCAAACTGGCCAACAGATAAAACTGGTCGTTCCAATATCTTTCCAATGTAAATTCTACACCATAATTTTTTCCTTTCCCTTTATTGCTTAATGCTTCTATCGCATAATCATCATCCTGATTGATCACACTATAAGAATTTGTTTTTGTAGCCGATACAGGAATACCATACAATGATTGATAATACATTTCTGTTTTTACATTCCAGTTTTGCGCAAACTGTATGCTATAGCCGATCACAAAATGATGCGACCTGCTAAAATCCATTGTCTTATTCGGTTGAACAGAATCTGTGCCGATCTTTACTCTTACAAAATAATTACCGAGCGGTTGTACTTGCGCATGTAACCCATAACCAAAGGAGAGAAATTGATTCTTCGCAGTCATGTATCTCACACCTACTCTTGGCTCAACAGTAGAAGTTTTATTCAGCGAAAAATATTGACTGTGCAGGCCCGCTTGAAATCTTACTACAGAAGATGGATCCCATTTCCATTGCGCAAATACATGTGTTAACCGTGTATCACCATCCGCTTTTATTTTGTCTCTCAGAAGATTGCTTACAGATTCACGTTGTTTAAGATCGAAACCATTGCCGGTAGTATAAGCGCCGAGTTTAAGTAAGTGATGTTTGTTTATTTTGTGTGTTACCACCATCGACAACACCGCGTTGTTCTCACTAAACTGGTTGTTCCTGCTTACTACCAGGGGAGTGTTGAATTTATCAAAACGGTTGTCTTCTTCCTTGTAATTAGTACCGTTAATGCTGTATATCGTGTTCAGTAATGTTTTCTTACCAAGCATAATACTGTGTTTGATTGCCAGCATGCCTGTATTGCTGGCATCTAATCTTCCGCTTCTTTTAGATGGCTGTGTAAACCATGTGATGGAATCATTGGAAGCAGTTTGCTTTTGTTGACTTAGCCCACCAAATCCAAAAAAAGAAAATTCTCCTGCTTTCTTTGTAGACAGGTGAATATTGAATGAAAGATCCTGGAAAGTGGTTGCCGCATCACTGATCTTAAAACCGAGTTGCTGCATCAGCGTTAAAAAACCATAACGATAATTGATGAGGTAAGAACTTTTGCTTCCTTTTTTAAAATAACCTTCTGTAGCCAGGTCAACACCGATGGTGCTCACAGAAAATGTATGTTCTCTTTTGTCTTTATTTCCTTTCCTGAGGTGGATATCAAAAACGCCTGATAATGCATTGCCATATTCCGCGGGGAAAGCGGCTGTCATAAAATCTGAATTGGCCAGTAATTGCGCGCTTAAAATAGAAATACCACCACCCGATGTTCCTACACGTGCAAAATGATTAGGATTGGGGATATCTACGCCTTCCATCCGCCATAAAAGTCCATTGGGTGCATTACCCCGTATGATCAATGCATTTCTATCACCATTACCAGATACGCCGGCAAAGGCTGTAGCAATACGCGAAGGATCATTTAACCCGGCAGCATAGCGCCTGGTTTCTTCAACGCTGAACATTCGTGCGCTTACCAGGGCCAGTTCATTTAATGGCCTCGATTTATTGGATCTGCTTTGAACGATCACCTCTTTACCCGTAGCGATCGATTCTTCCATTTCAATGGTTAACACAAGTTCTTTTCCCGATTCAACCAGCAGGTTGGTTAACGTAACAGGTTTATAACCGATAAAACTGATACGGATAGATTGCCGGCCTACAGGAATAGAACTAAGCACAAAAAAACCGGTTGAATCAGAATTGACTGTTCTTTCCTTTCCCTGGGAAGATAAAAACATAATGTTTGCCCCATGCAAAGGAGACCTGATAGCATTATCTACCACGGTACCTTTTACAGTTTGAAACAGTTTCTCCTGAGCTGAAAGCACGGAAGAAAAAAATAAGCAGAGTAATGGAATGTAATAAGTTCTGTGGCTCATTTCGAGGGATCAGGAAAATTGTCCCGGGAAATTATTGAAAAGCTGCCAGCTTTTGGCATTCCTGTAAAGAATGCATGATCACAAGGGTGATCCCTATCAGGATAGGAAGTTCTGTGATAATAAGCCTACATACACATGATAAGTAGATTCACTCAGTTTCAGCTTTTTCTTCTTTCCCCCGATGTTCAGGATCAGGGTTTTCAGTTTCTTCTTTGTCATGATGTTTATTTGATAACAAATTAACTAAGGTTCTCTTATTCAAAAAAGCGTAGTTCTACGGTATTTGATAACAGATTCTCCTGTTTTTTATCGGGGGATTACCACAAATATGATCGCTTAGTTATATGAAACTAAAGTATGGGTAAATTATTCCACTCTCTATAAAATACAAATGCACTAACCACTTTTTGCCTTTTGTTGAGCTCCTGTTAGTTTTCCGTTTGATCACAATTTTTTGTTTCCCGCATAGAATCTTCTGATATTACAAGTTTACCGGTACAACCGACAAAATAATGCTATGAAAAAAAATATTCTTTCTGTCTTGTTTCTACTTTTTTTCGCATCGGTCTATGCACAAAAAGCACCTGCGATAGACAGTTATTACCCATTGTTGCGTAATCTCTATAATGGTACGAATGCCTATAATACCGTTGCCTTTGTGGAAAAATATTGGCGGATAGCAGGCAATACCGGTTTCAATGAGAGTATTTATCATGTGGAAAAAATATTGCAGCAGGCCGGTTTTAAAAAAGAGGTGAAGGGCGAGGCGGATGGCCCATTGACTTACCGGATCGAAACAAGAAAAATGCGCAGGCCAACATGGGAGCCGGTTTCTTCATCATTAACGATAGTTGGGGAATCAGCGCCTTTGCTGGAATCGGTAAGTAACCGGAATATGATCGCGATCTATTCGACCAGTACACCCGCCGATGGGGAAACTGCAGAGCTTGTTTATGTAGGTAAAGGAACGCCTGCCGATTTCCAGGGAAAAGATGTAAAAGGAAAGATCGTTTTTGGTGAAACATCTGCAGGTGCATTATTCAGGAACGCCGTGAGCAAAGGCGCTCTCGGTGTGTTGGGTTATTCGATGCCAAAATATACGCAACCGGAAAAGAATATTCATTCTATCCAGTTCCAGGGCATTACCTATGATTCAATCAATCCAAGATGGGGCATTGTTTTGTCTTATAACGCGAAAGAAAAATTAAAAACTGCCCTGGCCAAAGGCCCCGTACGTGTAAATGTAAAAGTGGTGTCAAAAATTTATCCATCAGAAGAACTGACCATTGTTGCCAATGCACGCGGTACAGAAAAACCGGATGAACGTTTTGTATATAGTGCACATGTGCAGGAACCCGGTGCCAATGATAATGCAACGGGGGTAGGAACTTTGGCAGAGATGGCCCGTGTTACAGCAGCATTGATACAACAAAAAAAGTTTATTCCTAAACGCACCATTACTTTTTTATGGGGCGATGAGATCGTTTCTACACGGCGGTACATACAGGATGATTCAGTACGTGCGAAAGGAATTAAATGGGGACTGAGTTTGGATATGGTAGGAGAAGATGTTTCCAAAACAGGCGGTACTTTCCTGATAGAAAAAATGCCCGATCCTTCTGCCATCTGGACACGCGGTAATGATAAACATACCGAATGGGGTGGGAGTGTATTGAAAGAATCGGATATGTTCCCTCATTACTTCAATGATTTTTTGTTGAACCGCTGCAGGCAGCAGGCAAAGGATAATGACTGGATCGTTAATTCAAATCCTTATGAAGGCGGTAGTGATCACCAGCCATTTCTGAATGCAAAAATTCCCGGTGTATTAATGTGGCATTTTACCGATGTGTTTTATCATACCGATGGAGATAGATTGAATATGGTCTCTGCCAAAGAAATGAAAAATGTGGGTGTGAGCGCATTGGCTTCTGCCTTTACCCTGTGTTCCGCTGATGAAGCAACCGCTTTGTCATTGATAGATGAAGTTGTAAAAAATGCATTGGATAGATTGCAGGCAGAGTATACTTTAAGTAAAGAAGCATTACAGACCGGGTCAACAGCTGAAAAAGAGCAACATATTCTGAAAGTATGGAGCGATTGGTATAAAGTGGCGCTTGGAAGAATGAGCGATATTAATGTGGGTGGTGTTACTGCGAAAATTCAGAAAAGAATTGAAGATGCGCAGATGAGTATTGGTGCGAAAACGGATTCGTTTGTTAATTTATTAGGGGGGAAATAATTTTTTGGTTGATCCGCCGGAGGCGGTCAGATACTGGTCACTCGGCGGAGCCGAGCGACTATTATCCGCGCAAATCCGTTTTTTCCGCGTCATCCGCGTTGCCATTATTTCATGGCTTTAGCCAACGCATCCTTCACCAATTTCAAAAACGGCGGAACAATCTGGAAAGGATCACCGGGGCTTAATGTTTCAATAGGCAAATAACCACGATAAGAAGAAGCATAAATGATCCTGAATAATTTTTCAAGATCCATATTTTCTGATTTGCCGTTGTAGTTCAGTTTTTCTTTTACCTGCCAGTTCACAGCATACTGCGCTGTTTTTTCGATCTCGCTGTAAGGTTCATTGGTAACAAAACTGCCGGTATCCAGCACCAACCCGAACCATTCACTGTTTACTTTTTTAATAATGTCGATGGTTTGGTCGGCTGTTCTTACAAAATCATTGTGGTTCTGTACTGCAACGATCACTCCATGTTTTTTCCCATGCTCAACACATTCTTTGATATCTTCTATGATCCATTCTTCTGCCTGTTCCCATTTGTAATTGGCGGGTAATGATTTTGCAGTAAATATCCGTATAACAGGTGCGCCAAGTTTCGCTGCAACTTCGATCCATTTTTTTACAAGTACCACATCAGCCGCACGTTTTGTTTTATCTGGGTCACCAAATTCATTACGCACGCCAGTTCCGCTGATATCGAGGCCCAAACGGTGTGCTTTATTCTTTAAATGAAAAATATATTCGTCAGAAGGTATTTCAGGATAGCCCGGGAAATAATAACCGGTGATATCTATCGCATCAAATCCTGTTTTTGCGCAGAATTCGATCACTTCATCCAACGTAGTTTTTTTATTTGTTAGTGGGGCATTGAATGAGTATGCATTCAGGCTTATTTTAAAACGGTTACTGTTTGAATCAACAGCTGATTTTTCCTGTTCCTGATGTGCGAATGAAAAACCACCGGTACCTACTACTGTGGAAGCAGTTAGAAATGATCGTAAGAATTTTCTTCTTTCAAATGGTTTCATAAAAAGATTTTTATGCTAAAAATATGGCAACGCGGATGACGCGGAAAAAACGGATCAGCACGGATCAGATCAGTAAAAATCCGTCTCTTTCCGCGTTATCCGCGTGCCATTATTTGCCGTAGGCAAATCTCTCCATCACTTTCATCGACTCTATCGCATCACCCGCTGAACAAGGATTTTCCCCTTTCCCTAAAAAGTATTGTACCACTTTTTCTATCATCGCTTGCTGTATATGCGCCGGTGGTTCAAAATCGATTATTTCTTCTCCTGCTGCAGTAGTTACTTTGAGTCTGTGCCCAAAAACAGGAAACGAAATTTTTCCTTTCGACCCTGTGATCTCGCAGATATCTTCCTGTGCTGTTTCACTAACTGTAAAACACCATTGTCCATTAAATAAGATATTACCTGGTAAACGCATCACGCCCATCACTACATCTTCCGCTTTATATAAGCCTGCAAGATTGGCGCTGATGCCATATGATTCAATTGGATTACCAAAAAAGTATAAGATGATGTCGAGTTGATGAGGAGCAAGATCATAAAATAAGCCCGCACCTGCAATAGCCGGGTCAACACGCCAGTTGTTTCCTGTGTTGGCAATGATGGCGGATTTGTCCTGCTGCAACATGCTCAACCGAACCGTGCGTATATCACCGATCGCTTTCTCATGGATCAATGCTTTTACTTTATTGAACATGGGCAAACCTCTCCTGTAATGCGCTACAGTTAATTTGCCACCCGTTTTTTCAGCAACTGCCTGCATGCGTAAACAGGAAGCGGTGTCTATCGACATAGGTTTTTCTACATACACGGGTTTGCCCGCCAGCAAAGATGCGATGGCATATTCTTCATGCGATCCCGGCGGCGTAGCTATATATATGGCGTTAATAGAAGGATCATTGATCAGTTGTGTCGCATCATCATACCATTTCGGTACACCATGACGCTCTGCATAATCCTTTGCCTTCGCGCCATCTCTACGCATTACTGCGCCAAGTGATGAACCTGTGATCTTATTAAATGCAGGACCGCTTTTCATCTCTGTCACATCACCACAGCCGATAATTCCCCAGGAGATAGGAGTACTCATATTTAGTAATGATTAATTAAGTTAAGATAAGCTATTAGATTTTACAGTTGGGTATTAGCCGAAAAATCTTGTAGGCTGTGGATAATAGCGAAAACATGATAGCTAAAGCCTCTAATACGACATCGTTTTCGTAAATTTAGCAACGGTACCTGCGGAAAAAAAACAAATTTCACAGTGGATACGGTTGCTAAAATAAATGCCATGAAAAAATCAAGAAGGGTTTTTCTGAAAAATCTTGCACAGGGATCAACCGTGGTTGCTGTTAGTGGTGTAAGTAATGTGTTTGGTGCGAAAAGTTACAAACGTATTATCGGTGCCAACGATCGAATTCACATGGCTGTCATCGGTTGTAACGGACGCGGTGAAGCAATGGCTCCCATTTTTGCCAGGCAGGCAAATACAGAAGTGAATTTTATTTGTGATGTGGATGAGAAAGCAAGACAGAAAGGGATCAATGCAGTTATAAAAGCAGGAAAAGAAACCCCTAAAGGAGAAAACGATTTTCGTAAAACTTTATTGAATAAAGATCTTGATGCGGTATATATCGCAACGCCTGATCACTGGCATGCACCGGCTGCCATTATCGCTTGTGCAGCAGGTAAACATGTGTATGTAGAAAAACCTTTATCACATAATCCACGCGAAGGAGAACTGGCCATCGCCGCTGCAAGAAAATATGATCGTGTGGTTCAGATGGGCGCACAACGAAGGTCCTGGTCATTGTTAACCGAAGGTATTCATGCATTGCATGAGGGTGCGATAGGTAAAATTCATCTGGTTAAATGCTGGTACACCAACTCACGCAAATCGATTGGCGTAGGTAAACCCGCACCTGTTCCTGCTGGATTGGATTACGATCTATGGCAGGGCCCCGCACCGCGTAGGGCTTATAAAGACAACCTCATTCATTATAACTGGCATTGGTTCTGGAACTGGGGAACCGGCGAAGCATTGAACAACGGCACGCACGAAGTAGATGTTGCACGCTGGGGTTTGGGTGTTGATTATCCAAATTCAGTTGCATCAACCGGCGGGCGCTATTATTTTACGGATGATTGGGAAACACCCGATACACAACTCATCACTTTTAATTGCCCGGAAGCTACCATACTCTGGGAGGGCCGCAGCTGCAGCAGTTTTAAAGTACAGGGCGCTGATCGTGGTGTGTTATTTCATGGCGATAAAGGCATCATGCTTACCGGTCATAATGGCTACACTATTTTTGATGAGGCAGGAAAGATCCTGAAAGAAGTAAAATCAAATGCAGTGATCGATGGAAGAAATACTGCGAGCCCGAATGAAGGACTGGATGCTGTGCATATTGCGAATTTCTTAGACTGTATCCGTTTAAGCAAGCGACCCAATGCAGATGTAGAGATCGGGTATAAAAGTACGCTTTGGGTACAGTTGGGTAATATCGCACAAAGAGTTGGACGCAACCTCAACATCGACCAGTCAAACGGCCATATCAAAGACGATAAAGCCGCAATGAAACTCTGGGGACGAGAGTATGAGCATGGGTGGGAACCGAAAGTGTAAGAATTGGCGGATTACGGATTGGCGAATTAGCGCAATCCTCAATCCGCGAACCCGTTAATTCGCAATATGATAATCAATATACCTTAACAATAAAAAAATAAACAGTATGTCATCACGCAGAAAATTTCTTCAGAATACGGCGCTGGGTTTAGCGGGTTCTGTTACCATTCCTTTGTTAGGCAGATCAGGTGATTTACAGCCTGAGAGTGTAAGTGAAAAAGCAACAAGTTCTTTATCTGTAGGTGTTGCGGGCTATACGTTTGCCAGGTTCGATTTGGAGAAATCCATAACCATGATGAAAAAGATAGGCGTGTATAATCTTTCTGTGAAAGAGATACATCTGCCATTGAACAGCAACCAGCAAACGATAGATGCAGCAATGGCCAAATTCAAAGCGGCTGGTATTAATGTTTATACTGTTGGTGTTATTTATATGAAAACAAAGGAAGCTGTTGACCAGGCTTTTGCCTATGCAAAAATGTGTGGGGTTCCTATGATCGTTGGTGCACCTTCCTATGATGTACTGGATCATGCAGAAGAAAAAGTGAAAGAGTATAATATCAAACTCGCTATCCATAATCATGGACCCGAAGATGCTTTATACCCCGGGCCAAAAGATGTATATGACAGGATCAAAAACAAAGACAACAGGATGGGGCTTTGTATCGATATCGGTCATGCCACTCGCGCAGGCGTGGCTGTTGATAAAGCCGTAAAAGAATACAGGGATCGTTTATTCGATCTGCATATCAAAGATGTGAGTCTCGCAGCCAAAGATGGTAAAGCCATCGAGATAGGAAGGGGTGCTATTGATTTTCCTGCACTGGTAAAAGCTTTGCAGAAAATAAAATACCAGGGTGTTTGCAGCATCGAATTTGAAAAAGATATGACCGATCCATTGGCAGGTATTGCAGAATCTATTGGATATTTTAAGGGAGTGATGGCTGCAGAAGCATAAAATGATAGTATTATAAAAGCAAAGCCCCTGCATTTTTCAGGGACTTTGTCTTTCGAAGACGCTTCTTCTCTTCGTTTTTCTTTTATTGGCACATGTTATTTCAATAAAAGAAAAACGAAGAAAAAAAGAGTGGTTGTGAATTTGATCATCTTGTGATCCAATTAAATTCGTATTCGAGAGGAGATTTAATAGAACTTCTTTCTGCTATCCTTCTAAACCTATCCGGCAATGACATCAGGTAGTCTCTTGCTTTCTCAGCGGCATCATTAATTCCCCGGATATTGGCAATATCCCATTCCTTGATCAGGTTCTCCAGTATCTCGGTATAATCAATAGTGGTATATACACCCAAACGTTGGGCAGCATCACTGAAATGTGTAAATGTAGCGCTGATCTTTTCACCCTGCTGGCGCAGGAAGTGAGCGGGCATAACAATTTTTTTACGCATCATATCTTCAAATGCAAGCATCATCTCACTCGCATCAATTTCAAAAATCTTTGCGATAAAACTCTTATACGCTTTGGCATGTCTTGCTTCATCGGAAGCGATCACACCACAGATCTTGGATAACTGGTTATTGCCATATTTTTTGGAAAGTGTGGCGGTACGGCGGTGAGAAATATTGGTCGCCATTTCCTGGAAAGAAGTGTATACAAAGTTCCGGTAGGGATCCCTTGCAGCACCGATCTCCATTCCGTCTGCAATAAGATATTGTGTACTTATTTCCATCTGCCGCATATTTACGCGGCCGGAGAGATATACATATTTATTCAGCAGGTCGCCATGACGGTTTTCTTCGGCGGTCCACATGCGGATCCATTTGCTCCATCCATCGCGCCCACTTTCTTTGCCCACGCCCTCCATGTCCATCAGCCAGGTTTCATAAGTGGGTAGTGCTTCTTCTGTGATGATATCACCCACCAATACTGCTAAATAATCATAAGGAAGTTCCCTGCATTCCAGCCTCAGCTCTTTTACATCAACCAGGAAATTTTCATGACTGCTATCGGGTAAGAGGTCGGATGGTTGCCAGTTTGTATCAATATTCTTTAAAAAGGTATCAATAATGGAATCCATTTTTTGGGCCAGGAAATGCATGACTTCCACCCGGGATTGACTAAGATTCATCGTTCTGCTTAAAAAGTGAGTCTATCTGTTCTTCAAATAGGGTGCAAGTTACGTTAATAAGGAAGGCTATGTTCTTTTAATACGATAAGACTGGTTATGAAGGGGCCGGGCAGGAATCCCCGCTTAATACTATTCCCTGAAAGGGTGAAAGAAGGGCTTGTTTTTGGTTGATTTGGCACTGTTTAATGGCTCCCAAAGCCTGAAAAGCACCAAAATCCGGATAAATCATTATATTTAACCTATAAAAATTAACATTATGGCATTAGGCGTTGTAAAATGGTTCAATGATTCAAAGGGTTTCGGGTTTATCACACCGGATGATGGTGGTGAAGATCTGTTCGCACATTTTTCTGCCATTAATATGGGCGGATTCAAAACTTTGAAAGAAGGTCAAAAAGTATCATTTGAAATAACTACAGGCCCGAAAGGAAAACAGGCCTCTAATATTCAAGCTGCAGAATAACTTTTTTATCGTCACCGCACGCTTCATCGCGTTGCTTTATCTCTATATTCTGGATTGTATTTCACCGGGATATAGAGATATTTTTATTTAAAAGCTATGAGCCTTCGGTACTTTGCTAACAGCTAATGCCTAAATGCTAACGGCCTACTCCGGGCAGTCCATCTTCCCAATGATCTTCCGTTTACTAAAAGGATGTATCGATAATAAAAGATATCCTCCGCCATTTAGCAATGGATCTTTTTTAAGCAGTGTGGCCAGGTCATGAAAACCAACTACCAATGGTCCCAGTTTAACGGCCATGCCTATCCATAATTGTCCCTGCGTATTGTATTGAATCGGAAGATAAGCACCTAAGCCAATCGTTTCCCATCTCGGTGTAATAGTGAGTAAGTTCAGCTCCCTTGTATGCAATTTGGCATAGTTGGAAGTAGAATAGAAATTCATACTCAGCTCGCCATTCACATATAAATTCTTACCAAAATTTTTATCAATATTTACGATCAGCCTTGTTGGGTTGCTGATGCTGTAATTATCAGTGATGTCAGTATTAGTAATGAACATGGTCTTGAGAGAATCTTTCATTTCCTCCGTGTCCTGTACACCTGCGAACTTCCTGTCGAGGTCTGCATCTGAGAGATTGTTAACAGGATTCAGATATTGTCCCGATGCAATACTGGGTTTAAATGAGTTGGCGCCAAGATCCATCAGGCTCACGCCTATTTTCCAGTCATAGTTAAGGTTGTGATTGCCATTGGGATTCTCTTCTGTATTATATGTCATGTATTCAATACCCATACTTAATCCAAAAGCACCCAATGAATTTTTATAAAAATCTTTAAAACTGCTCTGGTCATAATTGTTGGAATATGCCATGGCTCCACTGCCGCCCGTAAAAAAGAAACTGGTATCTGTAGCTGATTTGCTTTCGAGATAGCTTACTTTATTTAATTTAAAATAAGCACCCGATATACCCTTCATAATCTGCAAAGTGAGACCACCGCTTAGTTTTGAATGATCGGTCTCCATTAATACCTGCGAATAATTCAGATCAGCTTCCAGCCACCCTGTGTGCGTACCAAAACCCTGTAAATAAGGCATTGTTCTGTTGGCGATCAGTAAACTGTGAAAACTATTGATTGAATCATTGTATTGAAACGGTGTTGTTTTAAAATGGCTGTAGGTTCTTGCGCGTATCCCAAAATTAACGGCGTGTTGATTATCGATCTTGTATAAGAAATTAAAAAGACTCATATCAAGATTGGTATGCAGGAATCTTGATTGCGGTCCATCTTTCATGGTGAGTTCGGTACCTCCTGCAGCGGAGGATGGGAAGTTCTTTAAGTAAGCAGAATTATTACTCAGTTTTACCTGTGTTGAAAACAGCGTAAGATCCCATTTATAGGCTGAATGAACAGATGCTGCGGGGTTATTAAAAATGGCAGTACTGCCTGTTAAGGAAGAACCATGTAGCGCCTGGTAACCCTGTGCCCTGAGAAAGAAAGGTTGTAGCAAGGCAAAGCAGGCAGCGATTAAAAAATTTTTCTTCATAGCGTAGTTATTGATTCGCTGGGGATACAAATCGTTGCCCATGAACGAGTGATTTAGCATTTCAATAAATCGTGTTTTGGTATAAAAGCCTGATCATCAACAAAGATCAGAGATTCCTCTCATCGCTTCAGAAATGAAAATACGGAAGCTTTTATTGATTTTAGCCGAAGGTTTTTGTAGGTTGTAACGTCTTAACTCTTAATAAGGCATTATTTGAACGAACGGGACTTTATTTTATCCTTGCAAAATGGCGATCAGCTGGCATTTAAACAGTTGGTGGAGACCTGGCAACATATGGTATATAATACCGTGTTGGGGATTGTGCAGGATATGCAGGAAGCCGAAGATGTGGCCCAGGAAGTATTTATACAGGTATACCAATCTATAAAAGATTTCAGGGGCGAGGCAAAATTATCCACCTGGTTATATAGAGTGGCAGTTACCAAAGCACTTGATGCAGAGCGGAAGAAAAAATCTAAAAAACGATCGGCCAATCTGCGGTCATGGATAGGGTTGGGTGAAAAACAGGAAGAGCCTGTTCATTTTTATCACCCTGGAATAGCGTTGGAAAACAAAGAACGGGCGGCTGTTCTTTTCAGGGCGATGCAAAAATTACCGGAGAACCAGCGCATTGCTTTTACACTGATCAAAACAGAAGGGTTGGGTTATGATGAAACGGCAGAGATCATGAATGTAACTGTAAAAGCAGTTGAAGCATTAATGCACAGGGCGAAAGACAATTTGAAAAAGCATTTACAAGAATATTATAAGCCGTGAGCCACAACTCGCAGCTAAAATCATAGCTATGGAATCAAAATCTACTCACGAAGAAATCGAAAGCACATTAAAGAGTCTCGATGGCATCAGCAGGGCCGACATGCCGTCTTTCTTTTATACACGTTTACAGGCACAGCTTGATAAACGTGCGGCTTCACCCAATCGTTTCTGGATGATCATAACCAAGCCCGCAGTATCGCTGGTTACGCTTTCATTGCTTGTGGTTTTGAACGTTACTGCCATTAGTTATTATATCAGATCGTCTAAAAAAACGTTATCACAAACATCAACAGACATTGAGGCATTTGCACAGGAGTATGACCTGGCTGGTTCCTCTGCTTACCATTCAAAAAACACGAACGAATGAGTTATTTCACAAGAAATAAAACCTGGGCCATTGTATTCTTACTGCTCATTACTTTGAATGTGGCCACACTTGCTACTTTCTGGCTGGTAAAAGAGAGAAGATCCGGGCCGCCTGCTGTTCCGCAATCGGGCGTTGTAGATTTTCTTACAAAGGAACTGGGTTTTGATTCTGTACAAAAAATTGAATTGATAAAACTGCATCAATCACACCAGGAAAAAATGCGTGAAGTGCGTAAGAATAACCGTGACGCCAAAGATGCTTTTTTCGCTTTGTTGCAACAACATGATATTGCCGATTCTGTAATTGAAAAAGCTGCTAAAGAATCAGCGAAATATGATTCGGAGACGGATGTGTTAACCTTCCATCATTTTCAACAGGTAAGAAACCTGTGCAATGAAACACAAAAGAAAAAATTTGATTCGGTCATACAACAGGTGCTTCGTATGATCGGGCCACCACAAGGTAAACCACAGGGACCACCGCCACATAGAGGTGATGACATGCCTGATGGACCACCACCCGGTGATGACAGAAGAGGTCTGCCACCACCACCGCAATAATAATTTTCTGATGCGCAAAGGTTTTTGTTTTGCTTCTGCATCTAACAAACAAACCAGGCATTATGAAAAAAATCACTTACACGGCAAACACATTGCTTTGTATTATTACGATGATCTGCATTTCATGCAGTAAAGATTCCGGCAGTGGAACAGGAACTGGTACCGGCACTGCAACGGTACCTGATGTATTTACAAAGTTCAATTCGAATGTTACCATATCAAGTGATGGAACAAACATTACTATTAAATGTGATGGCATACCGGATCATAAGAGTGTATATTTTGCAACCAGTGATTCACGTTACCAGGCATATAACGGAAGCAATACTGCTTTCTCAAAAAATCCGAACAGTATTGGAACCAAGAGTTATACTTTTAAGATACCTGTATCACCTGCTGTAAATGCCGCTCATGAAGCAACGCCATTAGGGCCCATCGGTGTCTCTGTAAATGGTGTTCCTATCTATAACCAGTATGCAGGACCCAATACACCGCTAACCAATGAGATCAATTCATTTGACCAGTATAACGGGCATCCTGATCAAAGCTCTTCGTATCATTACCATGTAGAACCATTATACATTACCGCCAATAAAACGAAAAGTGCGTTGATCGGATTTTTACTGGATGGATTTCCTGTTTACGGCTCATTGGAAAATGGTAAAACATTAGTAAGTGCCGACCTGGATACTTATCATGGACATACAGGTGTAACTGCTGATTATCCCAACGGGATCTATCACTATCATATTACGGCCGATGCACCTTATATAAATGGAACCGGTTTTTACGGAGCGAAGGGAACTGTAACACAATAAGATCTTCTTAGTGAATCTTTGTGCCATCGTGTCTTAGTGGCCCTCTTTTTTGAGCCACGAAGCCACAAATACACGAAGGAACACAAAGAGTTAAAAAAAATTATCATCATAAAACCTGGATTATGAAAAGGAAATTTCTTTTTTTATTTTCAAATGCAATGTTCGTCATGCTCTGTGTAATGGCACAACCGCCGAAACCACCAAGTGCTGCGGAAAGATTAAAGCATGTATCAGAAAAGATCAGTAAAGAGATCACGCTTACGCCTGCACAAAAAACAAAGATAGAAACTGCCTATAAAGATTTTTTTGCCGACATGGAAAAAATGCGCAGTAAGAACGGGAAACCTGAAATGCCGCCACCTCCGCCGCCTCCACCGGGTAGCAAAGAAGAAATGGATAAGCTTACAAAAGTGCGCGATGCGAAGATCAAAACAGCATTAACGGAAGCACAGTATAAAAAATATACTGAGGTAGAAAAATCATTACGTCCGCCAAGACCGGAAGGTGGTCCGGGTAAACAGGGGCCTCCTCCGCCACAGGGAGATAAAAAACAATAGGTATGAAACCGGCCCGCATTTATTTTTCAGCCATAGCAATGATCGGTATCTTTGTTTGTTGTAAGAATCCAGCGGTAAGGAAGGAACAACAGGCAAGGATATTGCCGTTTTATACTACTGCGGCATTTACCCCGCAATGGATCGAAAAGAATTCGTCCGCTTACAATACCATTCATTCCATTCCCGCTTTTCAATTCATTGACCAGGATAGTACACCGATCACAGAAAAAACATTCACTGGTAAAATATATGTGGCAGATTTTTTCTTTACTGCCTGCCCCGGTATCTGTAAAAGACTAACGACTAATTTATCACTTGTGCAAACAGCGTTTAAAAACGACAATGATGTATTGTTGTTGTCGCATAGTGTAACACCTGAGAACGACAATGTTTCCCGCCTGCAGCAATATGCCAACGCATTTGGGGTGATCAGAAATAAATGGCACCTGGTTACAGGAAAACGGGAGGATATATATGGCATCGCACGCAATGCTTATTTTGCTGATGAGGATATGGGCGTCAAAAAGAACAGCGATGATTTTCTGCATACCGAGAATATGTTATTGATAGATAAACACAGAAGGATCCGTGGTGTATACAAGGGCACTTCTGTAAAAGATATGAATGACCTGATCGCAGATATCAAAGTATTGAAACTGGAAGAATGAGGAACTTATCTTTTATAATAACCTGTTTGTTTTTGGGATGTCATAACAATCATGTACTGCCACCAAAAGATAGTACCCCCGATCAATCCATTGTTATTCCTTCTATTGTTGTGCGTTCTACTGATCGTGCTTTGCATCTTGTAAACGGTGTATGGTATTATGAACGAAAACTTTTCAGCGGTTTCATCGAAACATTTTATCCTTCAGGTCAATTGCGGTCAAAACAAAGTTTTTACCAGGGAAAAGAAGAAGGCCTCCTGAGTACTTACTATGAAAACGGAAATAAGGATACGCGCCGTTATTACCACGCAGGTGAAAAAGACAGCACCAACCAGGGATGGTGGCCAAATGGAAATCCCAGTTTCGAGTATCATTTCAGGAACGGTGTGTACGAGGGAGATTTTCAAGAATGGTACAGAAGTGGAAAGCCGCTGAAGCATCTTGTATATCATAATGGTAAAGAACAAAGCGGCACTGGCTGGCGGGAAAATGGTAAAGTGTATATGAGCTTTGTTGTAAAAGATGACCGTTTGTATGGACTTATCAATCCTAATCTCTGTTATTCTCTTAAAAATGAACGTGGTGAGTTTGTGAAAAGCGAATAGGTTTCACGCAAAGACGCTAAGTAAGCAAAGAGGCAAAGTAATTATCCTGCGCCTTTGCTTACTTAGCGTCTTTGCGTGAAGTAAAATGCCTCTCGGCGTGTTCGCCAACAAAAAGTCCCCTGTAGAAACAGGGGACGTCTTCGATTGCTTGCCATATAAGAAAAGAGATAATTATCAATTCGTTAACCCTTGAACCGGGAGAAAGCAGTTCGTGTTGCTTTATGTTTGCTTTCTGGTACAAATATAGGGGAATATCATAGTAGTTTATTCAATAATTAATATTTTTTTTCAATTATTTAATAAAAAATGACATTTCTGTGAATTATAATTAATATAAAATTAATTATAATATATCAATAAAATAACCATTTTTTATCCCTGAATAGTTATAATCAACTAATAATCAGCCTATTTTTTACCCGGATATTGTTTTAAGGCCACTTCAAGGCAATTCATAGCTTTATTTATGTCATTTAAATTTAATACGTAGGCTAGCCTTACTTCCTGCTTGCCTAAACCGGGAGTTCCATAAAATCCGGTAGCTGGGGCCAGCATCACCGTTTGATTTTCAAAAGAAAAGCTTTCCAGTAGCCATTGGCAGAAAACATCTGCATCATCTATGGGTAATTTGGCAATCGCATAGAAAGCGCCGCCGGGGTTTGGACAAAACACACCTTCCATCGCATTCAGCCTTTGTACGATGAGGTCGCGGCGTGATTTATATTCTGCTTTGGTAGTATCAAAATAATCAGCCGGAAGATCTATTGCTGCTTCTCCTGCGATCTGTGCAAAGCTTGGCGGGCTCAATCTAGCCTGCGCAAATTTCATTACGGCATCAAGCAGGGCTTTATTCTTTGTAATAAATGCACCGATCCTTCCACCGCATGCACTGTAGCGTTTGCTGATGGTATCCATGATGATCACGTTATCATCCACACCTTCCAGGTGCATGGCACTGATCTGTTTTCCTTCGTAACAAAACTCGCGGTAAGCTTCATCAGAAAAAAGATAGAGATTATGCCTGCGGATGATATCCCTCAGTTGCTGCATCTCTTCATAACTGTATAAATAACCTGTAGGATTATTAGGGTTGCAGATCACGATCGCTTTGGTTCTTGGCGTGATCTTTTTCTCAATTTCTTCAATAGGTGGTAAGGCAAAACCATTTTCAATATAGGAGGTAACCGGTACGACCGTTACACCTGCGGCTACTGCAAAACCATTATAGTTTGCATAAAAAGGTTCGGGGATAATCACTTCATCACCCGCATCAAGACAGGCCATGAATCCAAACTGTATGGCTTCACTGCCACCGGTAGTAACAATGATCTCGTTATGATTCACATGAATGCCCACACTCTCGTAATAACCCACTAATTTTTTACGGTAACTTTCATTGCCCGCACTGTGACTGTATTCAAGCACTTTAAAATCACTATGACGCACGGCATCGAGTACCATTTTTGGGGTTTCTATATCCGGCTGGCCGATATTAAGATGGTAAACCTGGGTGCCTCTTTTTTTAGCAGCTTCTGCATAAGGAACCAGTTTGCGTATGGGTGAGGCAGGCATGGCCTGTCCGCGTTGACTGATTTGTAACATGCCGCAAAGATAGTTTGAGGGGGAACTCGTTCAAAACAAAAAACGCAACCGGTAGGGTTGCGTTATCATATCTTATTTAATATCTATTTATTTCCCTTTAGCCTTTGGTTTCACCGGGGCTAGTACTTCACCCTCTATCGTAAGTGTAACCGGTAAGGTTTGGTCTGCAAATTTCACATTTACATTCTTTATAAATGTGCCGATGTTTTCGGCGTTGTAAGTAACTTTTATCGAGCTGGATTTCCCTTTTAATATCGGGCTCTGGCTGTATTCGGGTTTTGTACAACCGCAGTCTGCATTCGCAAACTCAATAATGGCGGGTTTTGCTGCATTATTGGTAAAGGTAAAAACATAGGTGGCCGGAACTTTCTGTTTAATCTTTCCAAACTGGTGTTTCGTTGTTTTGAACACAATATCCGATGGTGCCTGCGCAAAAGCGCCGATGCTTAGTACTAGAGAAAAAAGAACCAATAGTCTTTTCATATCCTGTTTTTATAGGTGTAAAATTACGTGATAGATTTTGCTTTACAAATGCCAGTTAAGCCAAATTCATGCCATAACTTCATATTCGTGGTATTTTCGAAGTTTAGCCAGTAAAAATGAGGAAAACAGCCTGTTTTTGTTGGCAAACTAATTTCTGTAAGCCTATTCAACCTGTAATGTTATTTTTGCCTTTATGGAACAGACCCCCTCATTAGGTTACAAGGAGGACATGCTTTCTTTCGAAGGCTTCCGCAACACGATTCTGGATGATTACAGGACTGCAGTGGTGAGTCGTGAAGTGAGCCTGTTGGGCAGGCGTGAAGTGCTTACTGGCAAAGGAAAATTCGGCATTTTCGGCGATGGAAAAGAAGTGGCGCAATTAGCCATGGCCAAATATTTTCAACCCGGCGATTTCAGAAGCGGGTATTACCGCGACCAGACTTTTATGTTTGCAACTGGGCTGGCAAGTGTAGAACAATTCTTTGCACAATTGTATGCTGACCCTGATGTAAAAAATGATCCATTCAGTGCGGGCCGCCAGATGAACGCGCATTTTGCAACCAAATTTGTAGACGATAACGGTAACTGGCTGGATCTTGCCAACCGGAAAAATATTTCATCAGACATGGCGCCCACTGCCTCGCAAATGCCGCGTGCATTGGGTTTGGCATGGGCCTCCAAATGTTTTCGCAGTGCAAAACATGCGGATGAGTTTGAGGCTTTGAGTCATAATGGAAACGAGATCTGTTTCTGCACCATCGGTGACGCAAGTACATCAGAAGGACATTTTTGGGAAACCCTGAATGCAGCCGGTGTGTTACAAATTCCTTTGGCTGTTTTTGTTTGGGATGATGGATATGGTATTTCGGTTCCGAAAAATTTTCAAACAACAAAAGGTTCTATTTCTGAAGCGATCAAAGGTTTGGAAAAAGAAGATACTACCAATGGCATCCGCATTTACAATGTAAAAGCATGGGATTATGCCGGCATGTGTGAAGTGTTCGAAGAGGCTTTACAGAAAGTAAGAGAAACACATACACCTGTTTTGTTTCATGTTGAAGAAGTAACCCAGCCGCAGGGACACTCAACCAGCGGCAGCCACGAAAGATATAAGAGCCAGGAACGACTGGATTGGGAAAAAGAATGGGATTGTATTAAGAAGATGAGAGAGTGGCTGATCGAAACAGGCTTATCAAATACAGATGAATTAACAGAGATAGAAGCGGGCGCCAAAGAATCTGTTCGCACAAGCCGTAACAAAGCCTGGGAAAAATACCAGGTCCCAATTAAAGAAGCTGCAGCCAGTGCTATTGATCTGATACGCGGTATCATGGTAAATGATATGGAGAAATACAATCATTTACAAAAACTTGCGAACGACCTTCAGTCAAATAAAGAACCGCTGCGCCGTGATATTTTCAGAACCGTTTCTTTGGCAATGGAAACCGCGCCCAATTCTCCAACCATCGAAGAGATCAGAACATTTTATAAAGAGCAACTGGATGAGAGCAGGAGATTATACAACAGCGATCTGTATAATGAAGGCCCGAAAAGTGCCCTGCGTGTTGAGGAAATCAAACCCATGATCGCTTTTGATGCACCTACAGCAAATGGATATGAAGTATTGAATAAATATTTTGATGCATTGTTCGCACATAATCCATATGTATATGCATTTGGAGAAGATGTAGGCCATATCGGTGATGTGAACCAGGGCTTTGCCGGATTGCAGGATAAGCATGGTAAAGACAGGATCTCTGATACCGGTATCCGCGAGTTAACGATCGTAGGACAGGCCATTGGTTTATCGCTTCGCGGGTTAAGACCAATTGCCGAAATACAATACTTAGATTACTTATTATACGGGCTGCAACCATTAAGTGATGATGTAGCTACTACGCATTTCCGAAGTAAGGGACAACAGAGTTGCCCGCTGATCATCCGTACCCGTGGTCATAGGCTGGAAGGAATCTGGCACAGCGGATCACCCATGGGTATGATCATTAATGCATTAAGAGGTATGTATGTTTGTGTGCCAAGAAATATGGTGCAGGCAGTGGGTATGTACAATACTTTATTACAGGCAAACGATCCCGCTATTGTGATCGAATGTTTGAACGGCTATCGTTTGAAAGAAAAAATTCCTGCGAATCTTCTGGAATATACTGTGCCATTAGGTGTTCCCGAAATTGTAAGGGAAGGAACTGATATTACCATTGTTACATACGGCTCTACTTTGCGTATTGTTGAAGACGCTACGGAGCGTTTGCAAAAATTGGATATCAGTTGTGAAGTGATTGATGTACAGACCCTCTTACCTTTTGATATCCATCATAAAATTATAGACTCATTAAAGAAAACGAACCGTATTGTTTTTGTTGATGAAGATGTACCCGGTGGCGCTGCTGCATTCATGTTCAGCAAAGTAATGGAAGAACAGAAAGCATTCCAATGGCTGGATGTTGCACCAAGAACCCTCACTGCACAAGCGCACAGACCGAGTTATGGAAGTGACGGGGATTATTTCAGTAAACCGAATGCAGAAGATGTGATTGCAGTGGTACAGGAGATGATGGCCGAATAGTAAGCTTATAAAGCCTTTAACAAAAAGCTATTCAAATCCTGAATATCTTTTACCTGTTAAACTGTATAGTCACACTATATCAAGCCAAAATGATAACTGCCGACCGGATCAATCGCTTCATCCTGGTTTCATTGCTGGGCATTTGCCTGTTCCTGCTACTTGAATGTTTTGTGCTTCCCCTCCATACTTCCAAGGGAGTTGTGATAACCAAAACAGAACAAGCCCTATCCCGGTTGAGGGTCGCTATTTTTAGAATAAAAACAGAAAAAGGCTTGATTACAGTTCCCTCAATGGCTTATAAGAATACCCGGGTAAATGATACAATTGAGGTTGGGAGTTCTTTTATCACACATTCCATCCAACGAGTGGCTGTATACAAAAAAGGCGAGGCGTATAGCTGGCGTGTTGGATTCATTGCATTGGGAGGACTCGATTTTCTGGTATTGCTAATCGTTGCTAATAGTTGCTATCTTTTCTTTTTTTATCGAAAATTGAAAACAGCACAAATGAAAGGGGATATAACATTTTTTCTGTTGTCCCTCTCCTCAATATTTTTTCTGTTCTATTTTTTATTTGAATAGGTTCTTTATGCGAATTCTAAAAACAATAAAACTTATCTGGACATTCTACCAAAATTTCCTGTTGTATTCTATGCTGATCACTATATCCTGCCTGGTTCCTTTCTATAACTATGGCTTCAAAATATTTACAGTAATATTCTGGTTTAAGATCATCACACTCGGCATCTCCTATTATTTTGTAAATGAGTATAAGCAAAGAGAATATTATTATTACCGTAATCTTGGTGTTTCTAAATATTTGCTCTGGACAAGTACACTAACCTTTGACTTCAGTTTATTTATCTTTCTTATCATACAGACTTACCAATTCAAATGATACATACTTTACAGGCAGATAGTATCCGGTTAGAATTTGATGGCAGAATAATCCTATCTGATATTTATATTACATGTGAGACCGGCAAAATAACAGGTCTTTTAGGAAGAAACGGACAGGGGAAGTCATGTTTAATGAAGATCATTTATGGAGATCTTGCCTGCGAAAAATCTGTTCGGTTTGATAATGTTGTACAATATGAAGCGTTTAAAAAACCGGATCTTTTATTGTACCTGCCACAATTTAATTTTATTCCGGCACGGCTTTCATTAGAGAGGATTTTTAGTGATTTTGCGTTAGACTATTTATTGTTCGTAAATAAATTTCCGGAATTTGCGTCAAGACGCAGATCATCTATTAAACAATTATCTGGTGGAGAAAGAAGACTGGTTGAGCTGTATGTGATTGTAAAATCGAAATCACAGTTTGCTATGCTTGATGAACCTTTTACACATTTGAATCCAATACAGGTAGAAAAAGTAAGGAATCTGCTTTTAGAAGAGAAATGCAATAAGGGGTTGCTTATTACGGATCATATGTTCAGGCATGTGGCCGGTATCAGTGATCATTTATATGTACTGGCAAATGGAAAAACACATCTAACGAAAAGTGAAAAGGAAATTGAAACACTTGGCTACGCAAGAATTTAAAAATAGATAAAACATAATTGATCAATGATACCTACCGAAATATTACCGGTTCCTGAATTGAGCTTTACTATTGATGGAGAGATAGCTATTTCGGCTTCACAGACCTCATCAAAAGATGATTTTGATTTTTTTATTGGCAAATGGCAACTCAAAAACAAAAAACTAAAAGAACGACTGGCCAATTGCAAGGAATGGGTTGAGTTTGAATCAACACAGGAAATGCGTAAGTTGCTAAACGGACTTGGTAACATCGATAATTTCCTGGCAGAATTTGATGGTGAACGGTTTGAGGGGATGTCTCTACGACTCTTCAATCCTAAAACAAGATTGTGGAGCATTTATTGGTCCGATTCCGTTACAGGTGTTTTAGATCCGCCGGTGGTTGGGTCCTTTGAAAATAGTATCGGCCACTTTTTCACAAAAGATATTTTCAAAGGAAAGGATATTATCATGGTATTTCGATGGGATATAAGAGATAGAGAAAACCCGGTCTGGAGCCAGGCGTATTCCGCGGATAAAGGTGAAACCTGGGAATGGAACTGGTACATGTTTATGAGCAGGATCAAATAGAACAATATGGCAAAAGCAACCAAACTCTCCGGTCCGGAACAGGTAGCTGATTTCATGCGCACAGTTACGCACCCGTTGAAGACAACAATGGAAGCATTGCGCGAAACCCTTCTCAGCGCCAACAAAGGCATCACCGAACACATCAAATGGAATGGCCCAAGTTTTTGTTTTGGTGGCGATGACAGAATAACGTTTAACTTACACAGGAAGGATTATATCCTGATCGTTTTTCATTGCGGCACTAAACAAGGCAAAGAAATAAAGGGAGGAGAACCCTTATTCAAAGACGCAACAGGTTTACTTGAATGGCTCTCCAACCAAAGAGCCATTATAAAATTCTATAGCCTGGATGAAGTAAATGAAAAGAAAGCGAAACTAATCAAGGTGGTAAAACAATGGATCAAAGGAACCTGCAACTAACGTTCTCAAAATAACCGTATGAAACAGAAAACAAAACATTTTCGTCATACCAAACAAAGCAAGGTGATCTTAGTACTGAGTATATTGGTAGCTGCGTATTGGTATTTTGGTAAAACGCTGGATGTATATAGTCAAAAACTCATGGGTGCAGTATTTGAGATTTTATGGCTCCCGATGATCATTTTATTATTTGTTCTTCCAATAGTGAGTATTGGATTTTTTGTGAAAGACAAATTCAATATCAGGTCATTTTATTTGTATTCTTTGTTGATTGGTGCCGGGGCTATTTTGATAACGATATTGATGTAAGATTTTTTATTTCACGCACCCGCTCGCCAGAGCTTAGCAGGCGAGAAGGCGCCAAGGGGCAAAGAAGCAAAGAAAATCAGTCAATCCGTAATTAGCCAATGCGCTAATTAATAAAAAGCCCATTCAACTCCGGTGTTGGAATCCAGCATTCTTCTTTTTTCCCAAACCATTTGTAACGGTTCCTGGCAACCAGGTTATATACTGCATCGCGGATAAATTTTGGAAGAATGATCCAGGTGTACCATATCGGCAAAAGACCATTCAGGTTTTTGGCCACGGTAAGAGCGGCAGTTGACTTGGTATAAACTTTTCCTTTTTCAAACAAAATAAAAGAACCGAATTCTTCAGAAGGTAAATTGTATTGTTTCAGTAGTTGCTGCCCAACCTCACTCTGCAAAGAAGCAAAACGGAACCTTCGTTTCGGATCATGCCTGATTACATATTGCACAACGCCGGTGCAGAGATTACATACGCCGTCGAAGAAGATGATGGGGTGGGGTATGTTGTTGAGATCTGCCATTAAGTAAAGTTTGTGGTTTGTAGTTTGTGGTCTGCGGTTGTTAACTACAAACCACAAACTACAAACCACAAACTGCCACTAAGCCATATTATGAAACACCTTATTCACATCCTCATCCTGTTCTAATCTTTCGATCAGCTTACTTACATCTTCAGCCTGCTCATCGGTAACGGGGACAGTAGTGGTAGGGATCCATTCGAGTTCGGAGCTGATGGGAGTGAGGCCTTTTTCTTCCAGCGCTTTTTGCAGCTTTCCAAAATCTACAAAAGCACAACGGAGTACGATGATAGCGTTGCCTTCTTCGTCGTTGCTTTCTCCTAATTCATCCAAACCATGGTCTATTAATTCCAGTTCGAGTTCATCAAGATCCAATCCTTCAGGTTTTAATTTGAACACACCCATTTTTTTGAACTGGAAACTTACGCTGCCGGTATTTCCCATGGCGCCGTGCCCTTTATTGAAATGACTTTTTACATTGGCCACCGTACGAACATGGTTATCGGTTGCCGTTTCTACTACCAGGGCCACGCCGTGTGGCGCATAGCCTTCGTAAAGAACCTCTTCGTAGTTACTGGTGTCTTTACCCATTGCCCTTTTGATAGCCGCTTCAACGCGGTCCTTAGGCATCCCTACACTTTTGGCATTCTGGAAACAACGGCGCAGGGCAGGGTTAGTGGCAACATCCGGGCCGCCGGCTTTAACCGCTATCACAATTTCCTTGCCTATCCGGGTGAACTGCTTGGCCATTTTATCCCAACGGGCAAACATGGTGGCTTTACGTACTTCGAAGATCCTTCCCATAATATTTACATTAAGATTCGTTGTTCTAAGGAGGGCAAAATTAACGCAAGCTTCTTAAGTTGCCAACCCTATATTCAAAATGAGCCTGATACTTACCTCGTAACGTCTGGGCCGGGAACAAAAAAGTCACGCCCGAGCGTGACTTTTTTGCAGATAACTATTTAGAATTAATGTTTTTCAAAATCAGAAGCATGCGGCAAAATTTCACCGGGCTGGCCGAGTTTGCTGTTCGCTTTACTGTAAGTAAAGTAAACGATCAATCCAAGCAACATCCATACAAAAGCCGATAAAAGTGTTCTGTTATCCAGGGAATAGATCATCGCAGAACAAACAACAATGCCCAAAATAGGAACCAATGGAACCAACGGGGTCTTGAATGGACGAACGCGGTCCGGATCATTCTTTCTCATTACCAATACACCCACGCAAACCAATACGAATGCGAAAAGTGTTCCGATGCTGGTCAGATCACCCGCAACACTGCCGGGGATGAACGCCGCAAATAATCCCACGAATACAAACAGGATCATGTTTGATTTGTATGGCGTACGGAATTTTTTATGCAGGTCTGAGAAAGCTTTTGGTAAAAGACCGTCTGTAGACATGGTATAGAATACACGGCTCTGTCCCATCAACATCACCAATATCACCGAAGAGAAACCGGCCAGGATGGCAATGGTAACTGCTTTGGCTAACCAACCGTAACCGGCCATATAGGTTTCGATCGCGTAAGCAACCGATGCTTCTTTTCCTGATTTTACGAAATCTGTATAAGGAGCCACGCCTGTTAATACATAAGAGAAAAGGATATACAAAATAGTACAGATCACCAATGATCCGAGGATACCGATCGGCATATCTCTTTTTGGATTTTTTGCTTCCTGTGCTGCGGTTGATACGGCATCAAAACCAATAAAGGCAAAGAATACGATGGCGGCACCGGTTAGTACGCCACCCCATCCGTGTCGGAACGTGTCTTTATAGCTATACAGCGTGCCATCAGGTTTTAAGGCATCCGGTGCATTATCGGGGATAAGATAAGGTGTGTGATTTCCTGCGTTGATGAATTTCCATCCAACCACAATAAATACAACCACGATCGCTACTTTGATAAACACGATGATCGAATTTACAAAAGCAGATTCCTGTGTTCCTTTGATCAATAACAATGATAATAATAAGAGGATGAACAAAGCAGGGATATTCATGGTACCATGGTGCATTACACCTGCGGTATCCAATGCTTTTTCAAACGGTGAGTGACACCATTCATACGGTATCGACCCAAGATGGTATTGCTCTAAGAGCTTATTCAGGAATTCACTCCATGCGATAGATACGGTAGCTGCACCTAAGGCATATTCAAGTATCAGCGCCCATCCGATGATCCAGGCGATCAATTCACCCATGGTGGCATAAGCATACGTGTAAGCACTGCCCGCAATAGGGATCATTGAAGCGAACTCGGCATAACATAAACCCGCAAAAGCGCAACCGATAGCGGCCACGATAAATGACAGGGTTACAGCAGGACCGGCATGTTCACCGGCAGCAGCAGCGGTACGCACAAATAAACCGGCACCGATAATGGCACCAATACCTAATGCAATAAGGCTTCCGGCTCCAAGCGTACGCTTCAATCCTTTTTCTGAATCAGCGGCCTGGGCCATTAAACCATCTAATGACTTTTTTCTGAATAAACTCATAGTACAGTGGTTGGGTTTTCTTTAATTAAAAAGTTCTGGCAAAATAGGCAATTCTGGCTTTTTCCGGTGAAAAGTTTTATAAAACGGTGAATAGCCGGTTAGAAGCTGTGAGCTGTGAGCTATGAGCCGCGAGCCAGCGAGTACAAACGTCAAAACCCCTGCCTGGCCTGTCGGATAAGCGAGATCCCGGGTTTACGGCTTTCAGCTCATGGCTCACGGCTCATAGCTCACAGCTTTTCAATCAACATAAATCCTATATTGCGACACTAATTTGCCTGCGAAAATGAAGAAACAGAATAAGCTTACCTTATATATTATTGTAGCGATGGTAGCCGGCATCGTGCTTGGCTATGTGATTCATACTCAGTCTTCTCCCGAATTTATTAAGTCGTTCTCTACCAATATCAAGCTGCTGACCACTATTTTCCTGAGGCTTGTGCAGATGATCATTGCTCCGCTGGTATTCTCAACCCTCGTGGTGGGTATTGCTAAACTGGGTGACCTGAAAACCGTGGGAAGGGTAGGCGGTAAAGCCATGTTATGGTTCATCACTGCTTCGCTGGTGAGTTTGTTATTGGGAATGTTCCTGGTAAATCTTTTCAAACCGGGTGAAGGAATTGACCTGAACAATGCGGATATAGCCGGTGCAAAAGAACTTGTAGGCAAAACGCAGGAATTTAATATCCAGAAATTTGTGGAGCATGTGTTCCCCAAAAGCGTAATAGAGGCGATGGCCAATAATGAGATATTACAACTGGTGATCTTTAGTATTTTCTTTGGAATTGCCACTGCAGCACTGGGAGAAAAAACCAAAGTAGTGGTAAAAGGACTGGATGCCGTTGCGCAGGTGATCCTTCGCATGGTAAACTATGTAATGAATTTTGCACCGCTTGGTGTGTTCGGTGCCATCACTGCAGTAATTGCTACCAAGGGGCTGGAAGTATTTGTGTTTTACGGGAAATATCTTTTATACTTTTTAATAGGCATCGCTTCTTTATGGGCCATACTTTTATTGGTTGGGTTTATCGTGTTAGGTAAACGATTACCTGAATTATTAAAAAGAATATTCCCGCCATTGATCATTGCATTCAGTACCACCAGCAGTGAGGCGGTGTTTCCTAAATTAACAGATGAGTTGGAAAAATTTGGATGCAAGGATAAGATCGTTGCATTCATCCTGCCATTGGGTTATTCTTTTAACCTGGATGGAAGTATGATGTACATGACCTTCGCCAGCATTGCCATTGCGCAGGCATATGGCGTACACCTCGATCCCGGAACGCAGATAACGATGTTGCTGGTTCTTATGCTCACAAGTAAGGGTATTGCGGGTGTACCCCGTGCATCTTTGGTGGTAGTAACTGCAACCTGTGCCATGTTCAATATTCCACCTGAAGGCATTGCGCTGATATTACCGATCGATCATTTTTGCGATATGTTCAGAACCGCAACCAATGTTTTGGGAAATGCTTTGGCAACAAGCGTGGTAAGCAAATGGGAGAATTCACTGGGTCCCGCTACTGCAGATCACGTGGTTGAATAAGTCCATAGACCATGGTCCATAGTCCATGGTTGAAGCAGCGTTAACTATGGACTATGGTCTATTGACCATAGACAAAACAAAAAGCTAAAACCTATGCTAGCAGATATCTTATTATCCTCTTTTCACTGGAGCCAGTTATTACAACCGCAATTCTATATTGAACATGGCGGATTATGGTTGCTGCTGTTTGTTGTGTTTGCAGAAACAGGTTTATTCATCGGGTTCTTTTTACCTGGTGATAGTTTGTTGTTTGTAGCAGGTATTTACAGTTCCAATATTGCCAATGAACTATTGCCAACAGGCAATGAATACCTTGATCTTATTTTATTACTTGTACTGATCTCTATCGCAGGTATAGCCGGAAATTATGTTGGTTACTGGTTCGGCAGAAAAGTGGGCCCAACCATGTATCATTGGAAAGAGAACTTCCTTTTCAAAAGAAGATATCTCCGCGAAGCGCATGATTTTTATGAGAAGCATGGAGGCGGCGCAATCGTCATCGCTCGTTTTATTCCTATTGTAAGAACCTTTGCACCCATTGTTGCGGGCATTGTGCAGATGGATAAAAAGAAATTTGTATTCTTTAATATCATCGGCTGCGTGGCCTGGGTATTCAGCATGTTATTCGCAGGACATTTTTTGCAGAAATGGATCCTGTCCGAATTTGGTTTCGATCTGAAAGATCACCTGGAAGTGATTGTAATAGGAATTGTACTGGTTACCAGCGGCCCTGTTATGATCAAACTTTTTGCGGGTAAGAAAAACAAAAAAACATCAGATACTAACGAAGCATGACAACAATACAAAAACAGTATGGTGTTCTCTCACTTCCCGTAATTGTAGGTGCTTTAGGTTTTTTTGTAGATGTATATGATCTGCTTCTCTTCTCAATTATCCGTAAACCCAGCCTGCAATCATTAGGACTATCACCCGATGAAGTTTTATCAAAAGGTGAGCTCATCATCAGCATACAAATGATCGGTCTTGTTGTGGGCGGAATTATCTGGGGTATTATGGGTGATAAAAAAGGGAGATTGAGTGTACTCTTCGGTTCCATTATTTTATATTCCCTGGCAAACATCGCCAACGGAATGGTGCAAACCGTTCCTCAATATGTATTGATGCGTTTTCTAGCGGGCGTTGGGTTAGCGGGTGAGCTAGGAGCAAGTATTACCCTTGTTAGCGAGATGTTGCCGAAAGAAAAACGCGGACTTGGCGCAACTGTTATTACGGTTGTGGGTGTATGCGGAGCCATCGCGGCATTTTTTGTTTACCAGGCATTTGCAGATTGGCGGCTGTGTTTTTATATCGGTGGTGTAATGGGGTTGCTGTTGCTTTTATTACGCGCAAACGTAATGGAAAGCGGTATGTATGGCGAAGCAAAAAAAGCAGGTGTACAGCGTGGAAATTTTTTAATGCTCTTTTCCAAAAAAGAAAGAGCGCTTCGTTACCTGAAAGGCGTATTGATCGGTTTACCTGTTTGGTATGCAATCGGAATCCTGGTTACATTCTCAGATAAGTTTGGAAAAGAATTTGGTATTGATGGAATAGAACCGGGCAAAGCGATCATGTATCAATACATTGGTATTGGCCTTGGCGATCTTAGTGCCGGCTTGTTGAGTAACTATTTAAAAAGCCGCAAAAAAGCGTTGTTTACTTTTTTTACCATACTGGCAGTATTTATCGTGTTATATTTTATGCAAAGTGGTGGACGCGGAACTACGCAAAGCATGTATATCATTTGTGCATTCCTGGGTTACGGCGCTGGATTTTCCGTTTTATATATTACGATGTCGGCGGAACAGTTTGGTACCAACCTGCGCGCATCAACGGCTATTTCTATTCCGAATGTTGTGCGTGGAATTTTGCCTTTGATCATTTTACTGCATCGTGGGCTTCGTAGTTTAACCGGTGACTACCTTACCGCCGGATGGATGACCGGAATTATTATCATGAGCATAGCGGTAATTGCCGCATACCATACCAAGGAAAGTTTTGGAAAGGATATGAATTTTATTGAAGAATAAAAATTTAGTGCCCCTTAGTGCCTTTGTTTCTTCGCGGCTCCATAAGATTTTTTTTGAGCCACTAAGACACAAAGGCACGAAGATTCACAAAGAATAAAAAAGAAAGTATGACTCAGAAAGAAAAACAGTTTGCGATATTCTCATTGCCGGTGATCGTTGCAGCGCTGGGTTATTTTGTAGATATCTATGACCTGTTGTTATTTACCATTGTGCGTGAACCGAGTTTGCAGGGAGTGGGTGTGGTGTTGACAGATAAAGTACAGGTAATAGCGGCCAGCACAAAGATCATTAACTGGCAGATGGTTGGCTTGCTGATTGGTGGTATTGTATGGGGAACGATAGGAGATAAGAAAGGAAGATTAAGTGTTTTGTTCGGATCGATCGCCTTGTATTCGATTGCGAATTTTTTAACAGGCTATGTAGAAACAGTGGATCAATATAAATGGGCAAGGTTTATTGCTGGTATTGGTCTGGCAGGAGAGTTGGGTGCAGGTATCACATTAGTAAGTGAGCTGTTACCAAAAGAAAAAAGAGGCGTGGGCACATCACTGGTTGCAGGTATTGGTTTGTTTGGTGCAGTGTTCGCGTATTTTATTTATAAAGCAAGTAGCGATCCCGAGCATTGGCGTTTATGTTATAAAATTGGCGGTGGTTTAGGAATTGTGTTGCTGATCCTGCGTATCTCTGTTGCTGAAAGCGGCATGTTTAATGCGGTGAAACAACAGGTAGGTGTGCAGCGTGGAAATTTTTTCATGTTCTTCAATAATAAGAAACGCTTCAAAAAATATTTTCTTGCCATATTGATCGGCCTGCCAACCTGGTATGTGATCGGGGTATTGGTAAACCTGAGTAACCGTTTCGCAAAAGAGCTATACGGCGATAATCATATCGAAAGCGGGCGCGCTATTATGTATGCTTATGCAGCTATAGCGATCGGTGATATTTTGATTGGCCTGGTGAGCCAGTATTTCAAGAGCCGCAAAAAAGCATTGCTTTGTTTCTTCATTCTCTGTGTGATATCGCTCGTGTTATTCTTCAGTAATTACAACAACAGCGATGTAAGAATGTATTCCATTTGTGCTTTGTTAGGATTCAGTACCGGTTTCTGGGCCATTTTTATAACCATGGGAGCAGAACAATTTGGCACAAACCTCCGGGCAACAGCGGCTACTACCATACCCAATATGGTACGCGGCGCATTGCCATTGATCAACCTTATGTTCCTCGACCTGTTCCAGAAATCGTGGGGTTGGGATCTGTTGAAAAGTGGAATTGTAACAGGTGTAGTAGTGATGAGTATCACCCTTATTGCATTCTATTTCACAGAAGAAACCTTCCACAAAGATCTCAACTATGTAGAGGAGTAACATGAGTTTTAGCGGTCAAAACCGTGCCTCCGTGCCTCCGTGTGCAAATTAAATTCCACACAAAGGCACAAAGGCACGGTTTAATTCGTAATAATTCGTGTAATTCGTGTCATGAAGTTTTTGATCATCCGCTTTTCCTCTATTGGCGACATAGTACTTACTACACCCGTCATCCGTTGTTTAAAACAACAGGTGCCTAATGCTGAAGTGCATTATCTCACCAAAGAAAATTATCGCGGGTTGGTCAGCAGCAATCCATATGTTGACAAAGTACAGACACTGGGCAGCAGCTGGGAACTGATGATACACCAACTGCAATATGAACAATACGACGTGGTCATCGATCTTCATCATAACCTCCGCACACTCCGGATCAAGAATGCAGTAAAGAACGCCAAACATTTTTCATTCAATAAACTGAATGTGCAGAAATGGTTGTTGACCGCATTAAAAATAAACCGGCTTCCTGATGTGCATATTGTGGACCGTTATCTTGATACGCTAAAAACATTCGGTGTGGTAAATGATGGAAAGGGACTTGATTATTTTTATCCTGACAAAGACCAGATCAAAGACAAGGATCTTCCCGTCTCGCATATACATGGTTATGTCGGCATCGTGATCGGTGCAGCATTGAATACCAAAAAATTGCCCATTCATAAATTACAGGAACTGTGCACGATCATTCAACATCCCATTGTATTGTTGGGCGGTCCGGAAGACAGGGAAGCAGGAACAGCGATTGCTGCTGTTGATCCGATCAAAATATATAATTCCTGCGGCAAATTCAACCTGAATGAAAGTGCGGATATTGTTCGGTATGCAAAAGTGATTGTAACACATGATACGGGACTGATGCATATCGCGGCAGCATTTAAAAAACCGGTAATCAGTGTGTGGGGTAATACCGTTCCTGAATTTGGAATGACGCCTTACTATGGAAATGAAAATATTTCCCATGAGATCTCGGAGATCAAACCTTTGAGCTGCAGACCATGCAGTAAGATTGGCTATGATAAATGTCCTAAAGCACATTTTAAATGCATGGAGCTGCAGGATATGCAAAAGATTAGCGAACTTGTCAGAAACTATTTGTAAGCATAATTTTTTGACCATGAGATATTTACTTTTCTTCTGTACATTTTTATTGGTCATGCCTGATGCATCGGTTGCACAAACCAAAGGTTGGGTTGTGTTAACAGGAACCACAAAAAATTTCAATAACCAGGTTGAGGTACAGGATATGTCGGAGATGAGTGACCTATCATTACCTGATGCAGAACGTTTTTTTGTTCCAGCTGCAGACGGCAGTTTCAAAGTAAAGTTCAGACTGGGTGCACCGAATTATTTCAGGATGGGAAGAAATATTCTCTATCTCTCTCCGGGCGATAGCCTGGAAATGTTTGTTGATTATAACAATCCGAAGCTGGCAACTTTCAGCGGCGCACATAGTAGAGAAAATGAATACCTGCGAGAAACCCCATTTCCTAAAGGCGGATCTTTTTTGGAAGCGGGTACAAAGATCAAAAGCACTGTTGATTCAAGTGTGATGATGGTTGAGGTAGCTGCAGGTGAGCGGAGCCATTCATTGGCTGATTCTGAGGTTTCGAAAGAATTTGCAAAACTGGAAGCAGCACGCATCAAAGCCGACCTCATCAACAGCCTCCTCTCTATTCGTGCTTATTTTCCTATGCGGCGGAAACTTTCCAAAGATTCGGCTGATTCCTTTCAGAAGAATTTTGAACAAACGATCACTCCATATGTCTCTAAACACAACAAAGATTTTATCGACCCGCAGTTTTTAAAACTCGCTGTTTATCGTGATGTGATCGATGACCTGGTCGCAGGCGAAAAAGGAGTATCCAAAAATCTCCAGCAGGTAAAAGCGTGGATTTCTGCAAGAGATATGGCACAACAACTCAAAAGAGCCAGTGATCGCGAAGCAAAAATGAAATTTGAACCATCCATCAATGCACTTGCTGATGCTTCGTATCGTACGGCGCTTACAACCACGCTGAACAAAGTAATGCTGTTATCAAACGGTGATGCCGCTTTTGATTTTGCGGCATTGGATACAGATGCTAAAACATTACGACTCAGTGACCTTAAAGGAAAACTGATCTATATCGATCTCTGGGCTACCTGGTGCGGTCCATGCTTACAGGAAATGCCCGCGTATGAAAAATTGAAAGAATCATACAAAGACAATCCTGCTATCCGTTTTATTTCACTGTCTATTGATGACAATAAAGATGCCTGGAAAAAGAATATGCAGCAAAGAAATGCACAGGGATTACAATGGATCGTAGATCGAGCAAAACTACAGCCGTATAATATCATGAGTATCCCGCGTTCTATTTTGGTTGATAAAGATTTTCATATTGTAGAAATGAATGCTGCGTTGCCATCATCGAAAACAATTACGAAAACCCTCGATGGGTTGCTAAATCGATAAGCAATAACGAATTATGTTAAAATATAATACCAAAGCAGCATTGTGGTATTTTATGCTGCCTTTTCTTAAAATACGAAGTGATATCAACCAAAACAGCAGCAACCATCTTCCTGCTATTACCTGTTTATCTGTTTGCACAAAATGCAGGTAAGAATTATTCGGATACAGGCTGGGATAAAATTCAAAACAATATTTTCAGGATCGTTGCAACCGCGCCGGTATTTCCTGGCTATGAGACCAAAGCTCTTTTACACGGACAATATGAGCGAAGACTTAAAAAGAAATATACTGCCGTTGCAAAATTAGGTTTTGGCACTGATTGGGATAATTTTGGCCCCGATGAGGATCCACACCGCTCCACGTATCATTTTTTCGCAGCAGTAGAAGCGCGGTATTATTTTTCACTCGACAGACGGGTCAGGAAATGGAGACCTATCGTAAATTATACAGGCCCTTATGTTTCGTTTGAGACCATGCTCATAACCAATAAACTAATAGCGGTCAACCCAACTCCCACAAAACAATTTTACGGCAATGTTTCGTCGTACCTTAATATTGGCTATCAAAAGCAGGTAAGTAATTTTTATATCGGCGGCTATTTCGGTGTAATAATATGGGGCAAACGATTTTCAGATTTTAATGATTATGCAGCGGGCTTCCATGGTGGTTGTAGTGTCGGGTATGTGTTTTAATCACCCCCTATCACTAAACGCAAAGTGGTACTACAGTACAAAAAAATCCCCCTGAAAAAATTTCAGAGGGATCACCCAAAAACCTCAACTGTAAATTCTTATTTGATCCTTTTCGATTCGCTTTCCAATCCTGTTTGTCTTTGTCTTGCTGCTTTTACCTGGTTGCTTCCGAAGCGGTAGGTAAAGCTTACACGCAATGTCTGGCTCTCCCAGTTACCACCACCGTTGATATATAGTCCACCGAAATCAACATTCGCTGTCCATGGTGCGGTGTGAAATATATCTGTTGCGGTTACTTTCAGCGTTGCTTTTTTATCAAACAATTGTTTCTGTATACCGATATCCATAGCACCCTGCGGTTTTGTTTTCCATGTGGCACCCCATACAGATGGGCCATTGAACCAACCGCTTAATTCAGCAGTATAGTCGTTGCCTAGTGTGAATGTATTCTGCAGGTAAGCATTGTATCCCGGGATATTGGTCTTAACCGTGTTTGCACCGATCTGTCCATTGAACATCTGGTAGTTGAACGAGAAGTTTGCATAACCGTTCCACCATTTCTTAATTGGTAAGGGTGAGCCGATACTGAAACTCAGGATCTCCTGTGTAGCAAGGTTTTTCTGTTGAACAAAGGTTGCATTGTTTGCTGTATCTGTGGTTTGTGTTGCATAATCTTTTACATGGCTGTAACCGATAGTGGTCGTGATCATGTATTTGAATGTATGCGACAGCTCAAAGTTATTTGTGTACTGCGGGCGTAAGAATGCGTTTCCTTTTTCATAGGTCAGCTCATCCAGTTTATTTTCAAATGGATTGAGATCCTGGTAACTTGGTCTGTCGATCCTTCTGCTATAAGTAAGGTTCAATGTATTTTTCTGATCCACTGTCCATGTAAGCGCTGCGCTTGGGAAGAGGTTGATATAATCTTTCTTCACTGTATTATCAGGCTGTACAACACCATCTGCTCTTGTTAATACACCTTCACTATTGGTCTGTTCAACACGGAAGCCGGTTTGTAAACTCCATTTCGGACTGAATTGTCTTTGATAGTTTACATAAGCCGCGTTTACATTCTCTTTATAGGTAAAGCTGTTACTGCGGTTCAGTTGTTTAACCGGCACACCGCTGATATCATTAAAGAAATCAAATGTGTTGGTGGTTTTTACATAAGAGAATTTAGCACCGTAACCGAGTTTGCCTTTCCATTTTGGTAATTCAACATCCACTTTCGCTGTATAGATATCTATATCGGTAGGAGTGTAGTTGCGGTTGATAATCTGGTACAATGGTGCACCATTCTTATCTATATAATAATTCGGCTGGTAGCTGCGGCCCTCACCACGGAACAAACCATAATCTGCATCAAAGTTGATCTCCTTGCCACTTGTATCGGTATAGCGATAGTTGAGGTTTGAATTCATATTGGTGCGTTTGCCTGGAATATTATTAAACGCCTGTAAACTTTTCACGAATGTATTGGTAGGCTTATAAGAAACATCTGTACGGCTGTTGCTTGTCCAGTCTGTATTGCTAAAGCTGCTCGTTACCAGGAATCCAATCGTATGTTTACTATTGATAAAATAATCCGCACCTGCTTTTATATTCAGGTTCTTATCGTTGTTTCGGTTAACGCTGCGTTGATCATAGAGAGAATCTTTTTGTATCCTGTAAAGATTCAATCCATTTTCATTCATACCCAAGCTACCACCCACATTGCTGAACAGGTTCACTTTTTGATCGCGGTAGTTCAGGTTAACAGAACCATTTCCTTTTGGTGTAACACCCTGGATAAATCCTGTAGTAAGGCTTCCGTTTGTTCCGAATTTTTTATTCTTTTTCAAACGGATATTGATGATACCTGCATTACCGCTCGCGTCATATTTCGCACTTGGGTTGCTGATCATTTCGATTGCTTCCACATCATTGCTGTTGATCCCTTTCAGGTATGCTGCAAGATCTTTTGAACTAAGCTGTGTGGGTTTGCCATCGATATAGATCTTAACACCGGTCTTTCCTTTCATGGAAATATTTTCGTTGTTATCAACCTGTATACCCGGACTTTTCTGTAACAGTTCCAGCACATTGCTTCCTGTTGCATTGATGCTCGCTTCCACATTAAAAATGGTCTTATCGGCCTTGATCTCGATCAATGGCTTTTTAGAGACTACTGTAACATCCTGTAATTTTTTGGAAGCCTGTGCAAGGCTTAGTGCAGGTGTATTGTAATTCTGCCCATCCTGCAGATCGAATGCTTCTGAGAATTTTTTCTCAAAACCGATGATCGAATAGCTCAGCAGGAATTTTCCGCTTTTTGCTGATACGATCTGGAATTTTCCTTCCCCGTCGGTAACATCTGCTTTTACCAGACTACTGTCTTTTGCCTGTAAAAGTGATACGGTAACTGATTGTAAAGCCTTTCCTGAATTGTCCTTTACACTACCTGAAACAGTGGTCCTGCTTTGCGCAAAACCCTGCGTTGTGATTGCCAGTCCTAATACTGCCACTGCTAATAAACGTCTCATTGTTGTTAATTTTGAACTTATGAGACGCAAAGGACTTTGAAATGTTACAACTCCCAATATCAATTAGGGATAAAAGACATTTCAGGAGGATGAATGGTTTCTTTTGTCATATGAATCAACGTAAGCATGTAGCGTTGTGTTATTTTCACACATCGATGTTTATACAATGATGGGGATGCCGCATAAAAAAACCTCTGAATTTTTCAGAGGTTTTTTCCGCAGTCGCTTGGCTCTGCCGAGCGACTGGTATCCGTCGGCCTCGGGCCGAAAAATTATAAAGTCTTCAACACATCATTCATACTCCTAACTGCATCAGCGCTCTTATTAAACATCGCCTGCTCATCCGCATTCAATCCAAAATCAAGAATTTTTTCCCAACCATTGCGGCCGATCACAACAGGAACACCTAAGCAGATATCTTTCTGGCCATATTCTCCATCAAGACTAACGCAGCAGGTAAATAATTTTTTCTCATCACGAACAATGCTTTCAACCAATGCAGCGCCGGCTGCACCGGGGGCATACCATGCAGATGTGCCAAGCAATTTGGTTAATGTGGCACCGCCTACCATTGTATCAGCAACAATTTGTTTTTGTTGGTCTTCACTTAAGAATTTGGTAACGGGAACACTGTTCCAGGTAGCGAGACGGATCAATGGGATCATAGTGGTGTCGCCGTGACCGCCAACAACAACTGCATTCAGGTCACCGGGACTGCATCCCAGGTGCTGGCTCAATTGATATTTGAAACGTGCGCTATCCAATGTACCGCCCATACCGATGATGCGGTTCTTGGGTAAGCCGGTGGATTGCAATGCCAGGTAAGTCATTGTATCCATCGGGTTGCTGATTACGATAATGATCGCATCAGGTGAATATTTTAAAAGATTTTCGGTAACGCCTTTTACAATTCCTGCATTGGTACCGATCAGTTCTTCACGGGTCATACCGGGTTTACGCGGTAAGCCTGAAGTGATCACCACTACATCAGATTTGGCTGTTTTTGAATAATCGTTGGTACTTCCTGAAACGCGTGTATCAAAACCCAGTAATGCGGCCGTTTGCATGATATCCTGTGCCTTGCCTTCAGCAAAACCTTCTCTGATATCCAGTAGAACCAATTCATCTGCCAGTTGGGCACGGGCGATATTATCGGCACAGGTTGCACCTACGGCACCGGCACCTACAACAGTTACTTTCATAAAAAGCTATTTAGATTGAGGAAGAATTTTTTGACGCTGCGAAGGTACGGGTTGCAGGAATGGGAAACATCCAAAAACAGGATTAATTCTTGTTTACCAGCCTGATCAGGTCACGCGCTTCTGGAACTTCTGTCACCTCCGGGTCATATACTTTTTCCAACAGGCCCTTTTTATTGTAAACAACAACATACGGTGTACGGGTAACACGATAGAAAGAAGGTATATAATATTGTGGATCCCTTCCTACACGAACGTTTGGAAATTTGTCCAGCTGGTAATACGAGGCAAACCCCTGGATATCCTCAAGACTCTTGTAAGCAACAAAAACGAAAAAAGCATTTTTGAGGCTATCCATATTTTTTGAGATCTCGGTGGCCTCATGTTGGCAATGACCGCAATCGGGGGAGAAATAAATGATGATTGTATAATCGTATTTTGTTTTGGGCAACTGGTCTTTAGTGAACCAGGTGCTATCGGGCAACAGGATATTGAACGAAGGAAGATTGGGATCCTTTTTATAAGGAGCCTCTTCTTTTGTTTGTGCGGCCAAGGACCCGCTTAACAAAACCAATAGACACAGCCCGATCCAGTTTTTCATATAGAATTTCTTTCTTTTATTTTTTTTGATGTGTTCCATTTGCTTCTATCATACGCATCTGTTTGGCATCCTGTAAGAATTCAGATGCAAAGATGAAATTATTCAGCAGCTCATCCTTACTGAAAATAATATCCTGTTTGGTTCCTTCCCATTGTTTATGCCCCTGGTGGAGATAAACAATATGATCGCCTATTTCCATCACACTATTCATATCATGTGTTACCACGATGGTGGTGATATTGAATTCCTGTGTGATCTCCTGTATCAGTTTGTCGATGACAAGTGATGTTTGGGGGTCAAGACCTGAATTCGGTTCATCGCAAAACAGGTATTTTGGATTGAGTACGATCGCGCGTGCGATACCCACTCTTTTTTTCATACCACCGCTGATCTCTGATGGAAAACGTTTGTTCGCATCAACCAGGTTCACTCTCGCAAGCACTTCATTTACTCTTTTCTTTTTTTCAGCAATGCTCCAGTTGGTAAACATGTCTAAGGGAAACAAAACATTCTGCTCCACCGTCATCGAATCAAACAAAGCTGTTCCCTGGAAAAGCATGCCGATCTGCTGACGTAATAATTTGCGTTGATCGTTTTCCATGGTGATCATATCCACACCATCATACAGGATCGCACCTTCATCAGGTTCGAACAACCCGACCATACATTTTGTTAACACCGTTTTACCGCTACCGCTGGTACCGATGATGAGATTGCATTTACCGGCTTCCATTACAGCACTGATATCGTGCAGGATCACCCGTTCGCCGAATTGTTTGCGTATATTTTGTATTTCGATCATTCTTATGCAATATACTTCAAGTCCCCCCTTTTAGGGGAGATTTAGAGGAATCAAAGCTCAATCTCCACCTGGTTCCTCAGCAAATCTTCCCAAACATCCCTTCTTCCGATCAGGTGCGCTTTGCCTTTGATAACCAAAACCTGTGCCGGTTTAAAGCGGGAATTGTAATTGCTTCCCATTTCGAAGCCATAAGCGCCTGCATTATAAAATGCGAGCAGGTCGCCTTCGTGGATTTCAGCTATGGGTCTGTCGCTGGCAAAAGTGTCTGTTTCGCAGATATTGCCGGTTACGGTATAAATATGTTTGGGTGCGTCGGGGTTACTGATGTTTACAATGCGGTGGTAAGATTCATAGAACATGGGCCTGATCAGGTGATTAAAACCACTGTTCACGCCCGCAATGGTTGTGGAACCTGAATGTTTCATCACATTCACCTGGGTAATAAAATAGCCGCATTCACTAACGATAAATTTTCCGGGCTCAAACCATACTTCAAGATCATGCGGATAGGTTTTCTTTGCTTTTTGCATGAAACTGGCTACTTCTTCGCCAAGCAAAAGCATATCTGTGCCTTCTTCTTCCTCTCTGTACGGCACTTTAAAACCGCCGCCAAGATCGAGGTAAGCCAGTTCAGGAAAATGGGGAACGAGATCAAAAAAGATCTCTGCCACTTTCATAAACACAGAAACATCTTTGATCTCGCTTCCTGTATGCACATGCAATCCGCAGATAAAAAGATTATGCTGTTCTACCAGCGCAAGGATCTTGTCTAATTGATCTACCGGGATACCAAACTTACTTTTCTCATGACCCGTAGAAATCTTCAGATTACCGCCCGCCATGATATTGGGGCGGAGGCGGATACCTACAGGATAGGAGTGTCCGTATTTTTTTCCGAATTTTTCAAGATTGGATAAGCTGTCTATATTCACATTCACACCCAATGAAACCGCTTCTTCAATTTCGCTGAAAGCGATGCCGTTACTGGTGTAGAGGACACGTTGTTTTTCAAATCCTGCATGCAGGGCCATCTTTACTTCGTTGATGGAACTGCAATCCACATCACAACCGATCGAACGGATATGTTTGAGGATATTGATATTGGTCAATGCCTTACTCGCATAAAAAAAGCGGGCAGAGGTATTCTTAAAAGCTTCCTGTAATTTTTGAAATTGTTCGGTGATCTTTTCTGCATGGTATACATACACAGGCGTGCCGAATTCATTCGCGATACTGATCAGTTGTTCGTGGGAGAGGGCTTGTGACATGGTACGAAGATAAACGTCTTGTTAATTTGAAAATTTGAAAATTTGAAAATCATGAAATGAAATCAGAAACTGGCTCATTTTCAAATTTTCAAATTGCCAAATTTTCAAATTATTCAGGTGCTTCTTCCTTTCCTTTCTCTTCTTCAGACCCAGTTTCTTCTTCAGGGCTGGATTCTTCGGAAGGGGTTTCTTCAGCGTCAGCTTCTTCTTCCTCATCCTTAATGATGAGTTCGCCATCTTCATTCACTGTCAATTCAGAAACCTCCGCTTCTGTTTCTTCAGCAGGTTCGCCAATCGCATCGGCCACATTCTGGTCGGTAAAATCATCAGGGTTGATGATGGTTCCTTCAACGATCTGTTCAGCCAATACTTCTTTGATCTTGGGAAGATCAGCGGCTGAATTGATCCCGAAATAATCCATAAAGTTTTTAGAAGTAGAATATACCAATGGTTTACCCGGCATATTCTCGTTACGGCCACTGATGAGTACAAGTTCTTTCTCTAATAATTTCTGGATACTGTAATCGCTGTTTACCCCACGGATGGCTTCAATTTCTCCCTTGGTAATGGGTTGTTTATAGGCGATGATGGCGAGTGTTTCCAAAGCCGCATTGGATAAGCGTTTCAGGAACTTATCGCCATTCAGTTGCGCGATAGTTGTATGAAAAGAAACTTTGGTAAGGAACTGCCAGCCACCGCCGCTCTCCTTTACTTCAAAGGGATAAAATTCAGAATTGTATTTTTCACGGATACCTTCCAGTGCACTCTCCACCTGGTCGAGCATTACTCTTTCTTCCAAAAAACCAAATGTGTTGTTGATCAACTCAACAATATCCAAAGAAGACAATGGTTTTTCGCTGGCAAAAATGAGTACCTCAATGTGAGGGATGATCTGGCTGATTTCCATGAGGAATAATTAGTAATTAGTAATTAATAATTAGTAATTAAAGTAACAAGCAGCAGTAATCCAATTACTAACTACTAATTACTAATTACTAATTAACCTTGAAGCGCTGCTGCACCACTCACAATCTCCGTAAGTTCGGTGGTGATCGCTGCCTGTCTTGCGCGGTTGTAACTGATCTTAAGTGATTTCAGTAATTCGTTCGCATTCTCACTGGCCTTATCCATCGCCGTCATACGTGCACCGTGTTCGCTGGCATTACCATCTAAAACAGCTTTGTATAATTGTGTGTTCAGGATCTTAGGCATTAATTCTGCGATCAGGTCTTCTTTGGCAGGTTCAAAAATAAAATCAGATTTTTTGCCACCGGCTACTTTCGCAACTTTTGGAATAGGTAAGAATTGCTCGGCCACAAAACGCTGGGTAGCAGCATTTTTAAATTCGCTGTACACCACTTCCACTGCATCAAATTCTTTATTTTCAAAAGCTTCCATAGCTGCTTTGGCAGCGGCCTGAACCGCTTCAAAACTCAGGTGCTGGTAAATATCTTTAAAAGCGGCATCAGTCTTATAGCCGGATTTGGTTAAACTTTCCCAACCTTTTTTACCAATGTTCCAAACGGTTACATTGCCTTTCTTTAACTGGGCAGGATATTTTTCTGCGATCGTAAGCTTTGCGAGTTTAACGATATTGGCATTATAGCCACCGCATAAACCTCTGTCGCTGGTGATCACGATCAACAATACTTTTTCAACGGGTCTTTCTTCAGCCAGTTTCAGGCTCATACCGCCTTCAATGCTGCTAACAATATTGCTGAGCATTTCCTGCAGTTTCTGCGCATAGGGCCTCATCTGGGTGATGGCTTCCTGTGCACGGCGCAATTTGGCCGCACTCACCATTTTCATTGCCTTGGTGATCTGCTGGGTACTCTGTACACTCTTGATCCGGTTACGTACCTCTTTTAACTGTCCTGCCATGTGTTCTTCTTTTTTCGGCTGCAAAAGTAGCAGAAACAGCCTGAAATTCCCATTGTTTGGTGCAAAAATCCTGTTTGAGTGGATAAATCCCTTGCCGCGCCCTTCAGGGGGTGGATATATGTAGTGATTTAGAATATTTTATGGGCTTTAGCCCACAGTGTCACACTCCGGGCTAAAGCCCGACAAGAAAAAATGAATGATCCCCCACTATCCACGCCCTAAAGGGCGCGGCAAATCCCCACTTCAACATTCAAAATTCCTTGTTCAATATTCATTATTCAAAATTGATAACTCAGCCCTAAACCGTTACCCGTCGCCCCAAATTGCCAGTTAGCCATGTTTTTTTCCAATAGTTTGCCATTACGGCGGTGCCCGGTGTATTGAATAATATCAAATAGTAATAAAAAACCGCCCTGTACCAGCAGGCTGGTTCCATAACCTTTCAACTGATCCTTGTTGAGCCGTTCTCCCCGTTCTTTCAGGTATAGACCAGTTGCCAGGTAAGCCAGGTCGAGCCCTCCGTTGAAAACAATGATCTTTTCCAATTGGTGCTGTTCCCTCATATTCCGTTCAAAACTATGCGGACCGGTCATCTGTTTTTTTATGGATAACAGTCCCACAGTGGCTATCGCAAGGTTTGCAATGTTCCAATACGCATTCATCTGGTGAAAAAAATGGTCACTTCCAATTGTATTAGAGGCAGAAATCGTTCCCTGAAGAATATTGGCCCCGGCCCAGGCACCCAATACATACATGTTCGTTTTATTCAGGCTGGCCCTGTTGATAGCGATCGAATCCTGGAATAAGGGTTGTGCCGGAGCGGCAACAGCCGAAAACACAAGCAAAACAAAGAATAGTTGTTTCATTTTCAGTGGTTTCGTTAACTAATTGATAAAGATAATATGGTTCCGGATAGCCGATTAAGCTCGGTTCAAATTCTTTACCTTTGGCGGCCCCGGCAAAAAGGGGGTGTCAAATTGGCTCGAAAGTTTTTTTCGCACCCTTTTTGAGTAATACTATTTTTTATTATACACCAGACCAAGCTATATGTTGAAGTTTATCTCAAAATTATTCGGTGGCAACAAAAGTGAAAAGGATGTTCAGCTATTGATGCCTATTGTCGAAAAAGCAAAACAGTTCTTCGATCAATATCAATCTCTAACCAATGATGAGTTACGGAACAAGACCGTGACCTTTCGTGAGCGGATCAAAAAACATCTTACAGAGATCGATGCCCAGATAGAAGAACGCAAACAAGCCGCTGAAAGTTTATCAGACGTAGATATTCATGGACGTGATGCCATTTACCAGGAAGTAGATAAACTGAAAAAGGATCGCGATAAAAAAATCGAAGAAGCATTGGCCGAGATCCAGCCCGAAGCTTTTGCCGTGGTAAAAGAAACTGCGCGCCGTTTCAAAGAAAATACAGAGATCGTTGCAACAGCCACCCAGCTCGACCGCGACCTCAGCGTGAAAAAAGATTATATCACCATCTCCGGTGATCAATCCACATTTAAAAATACCTGGACAGCCGCCGGTGGTACAGTTACCTGGAACATGGTGCACTATGATGTGCAGCTGATCGGTGGTAGTGTTCTTCACCAGGGAAAAATTGCCGAGATGGCAACGGGTGAGGGTAAGACATTGGTATCTACTTTACCCGCTTATTTAAATGCATTGGCTGGCGAAGGTGTTCACATCGTAACTGTGAATGATTACCTCGCACGTCGTGATAGCGAATGGAACGGAACCATTTTTGAATGGCTGGGATTGCGTGTTGATTGTATCGATAAACATGATCCTAACAGCGAAGCACGTCGTAACGCGTATTTAGCAGACATCACTTACGGAACGAATAATGAATTTGGTTTTGATTACCTGCGTGATAACATGGTGCATACACCGGAAGAAATGGTACAACGCAAACACCATTTTGCCATGGTGGATGAGGTGGATTCTGTATTGATCGATGATGCGAGAACACCATTGATCATTTCAGGTCCTATTGGCCATGTAACAGGTGAACAGCAATTCTTTGAACTGAAACCAAGAATTGAAAAATTAGTGGAAGCACAGAAACGTGCCACCAATCAATTCCTGAATGAAGCAAAGAAAAAAATAGCAGAAGGAAATGATGATCCCAAAGATGGCGGACTGGCTTTGTTCCGCGCACATCGCGGATTACCCAAAAATAATGCGCTCATTAAATATTTGAGTGAGCCGGGTATGCGCGTAAAATTGCAGAAAGCAGAGAATCATTATCTCGCCGATCAGCAACGTGAAATGCCAAAGGCAGATGAAGAATTATATTTCTACATCGATGAAAAAAATAATTCGGTTGATCTTACAGAGAAAGGCTTGCAACTGATCACGCGTTCAGGAGAAGATCCTAATTTCTTTGTATTGCCTGATATCAGTTTAACACTCGCCGGCGTAGATAGTGATCCGAATTTATCAGCCGACGAAAAACTGCATCATAAAGAAGCCATCATCAATGAATATTCTGTAAAAGCAGACCGTATCCATACCGTTCAGCAATTGCTGAAAGCCTATACCATGTTCGACAAAGATGTTGAATACGTGGTGATGGACGGCGGTGTAAAAATTGTAGATGAGCAAACCGGCCGTATCCTTGATGGACGTCGTTATTCAGATGGCTTGCACCAGGCGATCGAAGCAAAAGAAAATGTAAAGATCGAAGCAGCAACACAAACCTATGCAACAGTTACCCTGCAGAACTATTTCCGGATGTACCACAAACTAGCGGGTATGACGGGTACTGCGGAAACGGAAGCAGCTGAGTTGTGGGACATTTATAAATTAGATGTGGTAACCATACCAACCAATGTTCCTGCGATCCGTAAAGACGACCAGGATCTGGTGTTCAAAACAAAACGCGAAAAATTTGGTGCGGTAATAGAAGAGATCGAAAAATTAGTAGCAGCAGGAAGACCTGTGCTGGTGGGTACAACTTCAGTAGAAGTGAGTGAGTTATTGAGCCGGATGCTTCGTCAAAAACAAATCACACATAATGTATTGAATGCGAAACAGCACGCGCGTGAAGCACAGATCGTTGCGGAAGCGGGTTTTGCAGGAGCAGTAACCATTGCAACAAACATGGCCGGTCGTGGTACGGATATCAAACTCGGGCCTGGTGTAAAAGATGCAGGTGGTTTGGCCATTCTTGGTACAGAGCGACATGAATCACGTCGTGTAGACAGGCAGTTACGTGGCCGTGCCGGTCGCCAGGGAGATCCGGGTTCTTCATTGTTCTTTGTTTCACTGGAAGATGACCTTATGCGTATGTTCGGCAGCGAGCGTATTGCAAAAGTGATGGACTTTGCAGGATACAAAGAAGGAGAAGTGATCCAACACAGTATGATCACGAAGTCGATCGAACGCGCACAGAAAAAAGTAGAAGAAAATAACTTTGGTATCCGTAAACGTTTGCTGGAGTATGATGATGTAATGAACAAACAGCGTACGGTGATCTATACAAAACGCAACCACGCATTGTTTGGAGAACGTTTGGCACTGGATCTTGACAATGCCTTGTATTCAGTTGCGGAAGGATTGGTGAACTCATTTAAAGAAATGAATGATCACGAAGGTTTCCGTTTGGCTTCAATCGTGAATTTCGGGATCGATCCAACCATCACGCCGGATGAATTGGGTAGACTTTCTGAGCTTGAACTTTCTGAAAAATTATACAGCGAAGCTGCTGCAAATTATGAACGCAGGAAACAGGAACTGATGGTACAATCCATCCCCGTATTCAAAAATATCAGGCAGCAACAGGGTTCGCATATTGAAAATGTAATTGTTCCTTTCACGGATGGACGAAGGGCAATGCAGGCATTATCAAACCTCAATAAAACATTAGACACCAAAGGCGCTGAACTGGTAAATTCTCTTGAGAGAAGTATCACCCTAGGCTTTATTGATGACGCATGGAAAGAACATTTGCGTGCCATGGATGATCTGAAACAAAGTGTGCAAACAGCCACTTACGAACAGAAAGATCCATTGGTGATTTATAAAATGGAAGCTTTTGAACTCTTCCGTAAAATGGATAGCGAAGTGAACAAAGACATCGTTCAGTTTCTTTGTCACGCAAGCATTCCATTGAATGACGGTGATGAATTAAAAGAAGGCCGCCAGAAAAAAACCGACATGAGCCGTATGAGTGCCAACAAAGAAGACGTTGATGCGCCACCTACGGAGAATGACTATTATGACCCTACTCCTGCTAAGCAACAACCTGTGCAGGTTGGGCCAAAGATTGGAAGAAATGATCCTTGTCCTTGCGGTAGCGGGAAGAAGTATAAGGCTTGTCATGGGAAGGATTTGTAGTTGATAACTCTTTATATAATTAAGCAGCCTGTTTTTCAGGCTGCTTTTTTTTGCCACAGAATACACAGATTACTACAGATTTTTCTGTGTTAATCTGTGTATTCTGTGGCAATTTTTTTTAAATGTACCTTTGAGAAAATTTAATTCTATGGATCTGTCAAAATATATTGATCATACAATTCTTAAGCCAACGACACTGATCAGTGATATTGAAAAACTTTGCATCGAAGCTCGCCAATACCACTTCGCTGCTGTTTGTGTGCCGCCAAATTTTGTTAAGAAGGCAAAAATACTTGTAGAAAGTAGTGCTGTAAAAGTGGCTACAGTGATCGGTTTCCCGTTTGGATATTCTGCAGTAGAATCTAAAATTGCCGAGATCCTGCTGGCAATAGTTGATGGTGCAGATGAACTGGATGTTGTGATAAATATTTCAGCCATAAAAAATAATGACTGGATGTATTTAGCTGATGAAATCAATCACATCATGCCCATCATCCGAAGCAAAAACAAAGTGATCAAAATCATCATTGAAAGCGGGATACTGACCGATGAAGAGATCATCAAATGCTGCGAGATCTATGGACTTGCAGGGATTGATTATTTGAAGACCTCAACCGGCTATGCTGAAAAAGGAGCAACGGTAGAAGCGGTCAAATTATTCAGGTTGCATTTGCCTGCCAATATCCAGATCAAAGCGTCTGGTGGTATTCGTGATTATGCATTTGCGAAACAGTTAATTGATGCCGGGGCAACGCGTTTGGGTTGTAGTGCAGGTGTAGCAATTGTGCAAGGGGCACCTGCAGGTGAAGGATCGTATTAGGCACTCTTAACAACACTTACCTTACTTAATGCGGACAATGGCACGCGGATGACGCGGAAAAAACGGATTATTACGGATCAAATCAGTGCAAATCTGCCTGATCCGCGTCATCCGCGTGCCATTCCTTCTCCGTACCTTTGGTGGAATGCTATTTTACTGAAAATAAAATTATGAGTCGCTGGTTAAAACCGATAGGAGTGGTATTATTTATATTATGTGGTCATTTTTTGATCGCATCTGATTCTATCATCGTAAAGAAAGATTCACGGCTGGATATACTAAGCGTTAAACAACTGCAGTCAAACCAACGCAGTGCATTAATGACATCAAACGGTTTGTACAAAGGTTTCCGCATACAGGTGATCAGTACGAGCAAAAGAGATGAAGCTACTTTTACACAGGCCGATCTGCAATTGAAATATCCGGATGAAAAAATCTATCTCAGCTTTCAATCGCCAAATTATAAAGTAAGGATCGGTAATTTTCTAAAAAAAGAAGAAGCAGAAAAGTTTAAAATAGAATTGAACAAAATATTTCCCAACGGAGTGTATATAGTAGAAGATGCAGTTGAATACATATTAAAAGAAGATGAGGATATCATAAATCAATAACGGAACATGTTACAGGAAAAAATAAAATCGTTAGCCAAACAATACCTCGATGAATTTATTGCAGTTCGTCAGTACCTGCATGCCAATCCTGAATTGAGCTACCAGGAATTTGAGACAAGCAAATTTGTACAATCCAAACTGAATTCATTTGGAATTTCTTTTGAAGTAAAAGCCACTACGGGCGTATTGGGAATGATCAAAGGAAAAAATCCGGAAAGCCGCGTGATCGCTTTACGTGCCGATATGGATGCCTTACCTATACAGGAAGAGAATGAGCTGGCTTATAAATCAAAAAATGCAGGTGTGATGCATGCGTGTGGTCATGATGTACACACGACCATTTTATTAGGAGCTGCAAAAATTCTGAATGAATTAAAAGATGAATGGGAGGGAACCATCAAACTTATTTTTCAACCTGGTGAAGAAAGAAACCCGGGTGGTGCGAGTTATATGATCAAAGACGGCGTGTTGGAGAATCCAAAGCCACAGGGCATTTTTGGATTGCATGTGCATCCAGGACTGGACATTGGCAAATTGAGTTTCCGCAAAGGAAGAGTGATGGCAAGTGCAGATGAAATTTATATTACGATCAAAAGCAAGGGTGGCCATGCAGCGGCTCCGCATTTAACAGCTGATACGGTATTAATCGCTTCTCATTTAATCGTGAGCTTGCAACAGATCATCTCACGCAATAACAATCCTACCTCGCCCTCTGTTTTATCTATCTGTTCTATACAGGGCGGGCATACAACCAATGTGATTCCAAGCGAAGTGAAATTAATGGGAACCTTTCGTGCAATGGATGAAACATGGAGATACAAAGCGCACGACCTGATCCGCAAATTAGCAACGGGCCTCGTTGAATCAATGGGCGCTGAAATTGACCTGCATATTGATGTAGGTTATCCTACCGTTGACAATGATCCTGTATTAACCAGTACTGCATGGAAACTGGCAGACGAATTCATGGGCAAAGAAAATGTTTCTGAAACCGAAATGCGTATGGGTGCGGAGGATTTTGGATACTACACGCAGGTGATACCCGGATGTTTTTACAGGCTCGGTGTGCGCAATACCGAACAGGGCATCATACACAATGTACACACACCTAAATTCAATATAGATGAACGGGCTATTGAGACAGGAATGGGTATGATGGCATGGCTAGGTGTATCTACGAATGTTTAATCAGCATCCGGGTTAAAAAACAAGCAACTCTGCGTATTAATACGTAACAATATTTTCATCGCAAAGAATAATTTTAAAGGCAAAACCACACTCTATGGAATTGCAGGTTATTCATGAGAAGATATTTAGCATAAGGGGTTATAAAGTAATGCTTGATTTTGACTTAGCCGAATTATACATGGTTGAAAACAGGCGTCTGAAAGAGGCGGTCCGGCGTAATATCCAGCGATTCCCACCTGATTTTATGTATGAACTTACACAACAGGAATACCAGTCTTTAAGGTCGCAAATTGCGACCTTAAAGACTGGTAGAGGTATGCATGCAAAATATTCCCCTTTTGCATTTACAGAACAGGGAATAGCGATGTTGAGTGGAGTACTTCATTCTGAAAGAGCCATTGAAATGAATATTGCGATCATGCGGGCTTTTATTGCTATCAGGCAGTTTACGCTCCAATACGATGATCTTGCGGAACAGATAGTAGAAATAAGAGAAACTGTATCCAATCATAATGACCAGCTCGACCAGATATATGGTGCTATTGAGAAGTTATTAGATAAGAAAACAGAACAAAAGATCTGGGCCGCGAGAGAAAGGATCGGATTCAGAAAATAGATCTGGCATGCATATGGTTTTATTTCTCGGGGAGAATAATCGGGTTATTGATGACCGGTCTTTTCGGGCGCTGTGACACCCCGCCAGGCATAATGATCGAGGTTACATTGGGATTGTGTGGATTGCTATTAGAGAACTGTATCGGATCTGCCAGGTATGCGGCAACAATTTTATCCCAATCTTTTTTTGTCGTAGTAGTATATTTCTCGGGCAGTGTTATCAACACAGCGGGAGAAGCTGCTTCTTCATAACCTGCAAATAAGAACAATACATGGTTTTTGCTATCTATCGCTTCAAGAATGGTTCCTGGTAAACCGCCAAGTGCCCATGGGCCCGTTCTCAACGGAAGATCGGGGCAGAACCATGCGGTGTATGATCTGCCTTTGTACCTGCAGATGGCTTTTTGACAATTCAGGCCACCAATCTTTTTTGCTTCATCGTAAATATCCCATTTGATAAAAGGAATGGTATCGGTTATGATATACGTGTTACCTGCGAGTATTTCTTTTACCAGGAATTCGCCTGCATTGCTTTTTTTAAACATTTCTGTTTGTGAAACAGGCAGGATCATGGCTTGCCTCCCATTTATATCATTCGCAATCCTTGCGTTTATTATTTCTTGTTTTCTTTTTTCCTGTCGTATCAAATATTCTTCATAGCCCGCATTCCTGTATAGGCTGTATTTTTTGCCGGCGTAAAGACTCATACTGTCTATCCTGACTTTTGTAAGATCAGTTGTATCATAAAAATGTTTGGCAATGTAAGTGACCTTATACAATGCATTGTCATCGATCTTAAACTGGGCTGCTGATTTTGTAAGAAATAACAAAACAGCAAACACTGTGCTTATTGTACGCATAATGTTGAGTTTTCAAAAAAATATTACCAGTAATCGTGGGGGAGGGTAATTGATGCTTAAAAATAGCAAGTTGGTGCTATGCGTGTTTACCGTTCTTCATTTTACAACGTTTTACTGATAAAAACCGGTTAGCGGCCTTTTTTGGGGAATGCAGGTTAACACGGCTCTAAAATTGCCATTCTGCTATCATTTTAATAAATTGTATTTTTGCAGCCCAACTTCTGTGGTTTACAGCTGAATAGCGAACCAAGCCCTGAAGTGTGCGACGCAACAACTGTTGATTGTTGTTATGTTGCCGGTAACCTAAAAAAAAACTATGGCTAAACATACAGATCTGCGAAAGGAACAGGCACTTGAGTACCATTCCAGCGGCAGGCCAGGAAAAATAGAAGTTGTTCCTACAAAAGAGGCCAAAACACAACGCGATCTCTCGCTGGCATACAGCCCCGGTGTGGCTGAACCCTGCAAGGAAATCTTTAATAATGTTGAGGATGTTTATAAATACACCGCTAAGGGAAACCTGGTGGGTGTGATCAGTAATGGTACGGCTGTTCTGGGTTTGGGAGATATTGGTCCCGAAGCCAGTAAACCCGTGATGGAAGGAAAGGGTGTATTGTTCAAAATATTTGCTGATATAGATGTTTTCGATATCGAGATCAATGAGAAGGACCCTGAAAAATTTGTGCAGATCGTAAAAGCGCTGGAACCTACTTTCGGCGGCATCAATTTGGAAGATATTAAAGCACCGGAATGTTTTTATATAGAGCAGGAGCTGAAGAAACAGATGAACATTCCTGTGATGCATGATGACCAGCACGGAACCGCCATCATCAGCAGCGCAGCTTTGCTGAATGCCCTGGAACTGCAGAAAAAGAAAATTGAAAAAGTGTGTTTTGTGGTAAATGGTGCAGGTGCAGCAGCGATGGCATGCGTGCAATTGTATGTGGCGCTCGGTGCGAAGTATGAAAATTTTACTTTGTTTGATAAAGATGGCGTGCTACACAAAGACAGGAAGGATCTTGGAGAGATACGCGCAAAATTCGCAGTGAAGAAAGCCGACCTCACACTTGAGAAAGCAATGAAAGATGCGGATGTCTTCCTTGGGTTGAGTGTAGGAAATGTGGTAACAAAAGACATGGTAAAAAGCATGGCTAAGAACCCGATCGTTTTTGCGATGGCCAATCCCGATCCCGAGATCAGTTATGAAGATGCCACCGAAGTTCGGAAGGATATTATCATGGCTACCGGGAGAACAGATTATCCCAACCAGGTAAACAATGTATTGGGGTTCCCTTATATATTTCGTGGTGCATTGGATGTTCGTGCAAGACAGATCAATGAAGCGATGAAGCTCGCTGCTGTAAGGGCCTTGGCAAGTTTGGCCAAATCACCGGTTCCTGATATTGTGAACATGGCGTATAACCAGCAGAGCATGTCGTTCGGGCCTGAATATATTATTCCAAAACCACTTGATCCAAGATTATTATCTACCGTAGCGCCTGCTGTTGCAAAAGCAGCCGTGGAAAGTGGCGTGGCACAAAAAACAATTTCTAACTGGGACGCGTATACACTGGAACTGAACAAACGTTTGGGATTAGACAACCAGCTGATACGCGTGATCGGCAACAAAGCAAGAAGAGATCCGAAACGATTGGTATTTGCTGAAGCCGATAACCAGAAAATATTAAAAGCCGCCAGCATTATTTATGATGATGGCATTGCTTACCCGATCTTATTGGGTGATCCCGGAAAGATCAATCGTATTGCTGAAGAGAACAATATTGATATCACGGATATCCCGATCATAGATCCGCGTAGCGATGAAATGGAATCAAAACGTGAATTCTATAGCGAACTGTTCTTCAAAAAACGTCATCGTAAAGGCATTAATAAATACGAGAGTTTAAAGATCATGAAAGACCGCAACCATTTTGGTTGTATGATGGTGGAAACTGGTGATGCAGATGCCATGCTATCAGGTCTTACGAAAAACTATGCAGAAGCCATTCGCCCCGCTTTACAGATCATTGGTACGGAAGAAGGTGTAAAGAAGATTGCAGGCATGTACCTGCTGCTTACCAAAAAAGGTCCTTTGTTTTTGGCAGATACCACTGTGAACTTTAATCCAACTGCAGAAGAACTCGCTGATATTACGATGATGGTGGCAAAAGAAGTACGCAATTTTAACCTTACACCAAGGATCGCAATGCTGAGCTATAGTAATTTTGGCAGCAGCGATTCCAAAGAAGCAAGACTGGTAGCGGAAGCAACCCGGATTTTAAAACAGCGTAATCCTTCCCTTATAGTGGATGGAGAAATGCAGGGCAGTATGGCTTTTAATAAAGAGATCCTGCGTGATAATTATCCTTTCAGCGAACTTGTAAATGAGGATGTGAATGTTTTGATGTTCCCTAACCTTACATCAGGTAATGTAACATACAACCTGTTAAAAGAAGTAGGTGGTGCCGATGCCATTGGCCCGATTTTGTTAGGGTTGAAAAAACCGGTGCATGTATTACAGTTGGGCAGCACAGTGAGGAGCATTATCAACATGGCACTGGTTGCAGTAGTAGATGCCCAATTGAAATGCCGCATCAATACAGATGAAGTAGTGCAGAAAAGTGCGTGGTGGAAGAGGCTTAAGAAGCGCAACAAGTAGAAGAGGCAATTACTAATTACTAATTAATACCCTATGTCATTCTTCACACATCTCGGCACCTACCTGTTAATGCTCAAAGGCATGTTTACCAAGCCTGAGAACTGGCGCATGTATTGGAAAGAGTTTATGCATCAATGTGTGGAAATAGGTATCGGTGCCGCACCGATCGTTATCATTATTTCTTTGTTTCTCGGAGCGGTAACTACGGTGCAGACAGCTTACCAGTTGGTGAGCCCGCTGGTTCAGCCATCTACCATCGCACAGATCGTGAGAGACAGTATGATATTGGAGTTATCGCCAACAGTAGTAAGTATTGTATTAGCGGGGGTAGTAGGAAGTAAGATAGCGAGTGAACTGGGTAATATGCGCATCAGTGAACAGATAGATGCATTGGAGATCATGGGCATCAATACCAAAAGCTATCTCATCATGCCAAAAATACTGGCGGCATTGGTTGTGATCCCCTGCCTGATCGTGATCTCGGCTGTATTGGGTATCTGGGGTGGACGAACCGCCGGTGCCTTATCCGGTATCCTGGCCACCGATATTTTTGATATAGGACTTCGGCAGAATCTGAATATATACAATATCAATTTTGCCATGTACAAATCGTACACGTTTGCTTTTATTCTTAGCAGTATACCTGCCTATTACGGCTATAATGTAAAAGGCGGCTCTCTTGAAATAGGACGGGCCAGTACAAGCGCGGTGGTGGTGAGTTGTATCCTGATATTATGTGCCGACTATGCATTGGCGGCCTTATTGTTGTAAAACGATCGCTAAAATCTCATTTCAAATTTCGGGTAGCGGTAACTACTTGTTACATTTAAGGTAGCAAAAGAATGTCTTTTGTCATAAACCGAATAAAAGTTCATAGCATGAAAAAATATCTCCTGTGTTTTTTCTTTGTAACCGCATCCATATTGGCAAAAGCCGGTTATGCAGATAGCTTATACCATCCACTGGAAAATGCAAAAAAAGAAATTGCTGCTGCAGTAGCAAAAGCAAAAAAAGAAAAAAAACATGTACTGATACAGGCCGGTGGCAACTGGTGCGGCTGGTGTATTGAATTCAACCGTTTTACAACGAGTGATAAACAGATGGATTCGGCCATCAATGCAGATTATGTTGTTTACCATCTTAACTATAGCCCGCAGGTTAAGAATGCAGATATATTTAAAGAATATGGGTTTCCTAATCGGTTTGGTTTTCCTGTTTTCCTGATATTGAATGGAAATGGGAAGCTCATCCATACACAAAATTCATCCTACCTGGAAGAAGCAAAAAGTTACAATAAAAGAAAAGTGATGGAATTCTTTAGAGAATGGCGGCCGCAGGCATTGGATGAAAGCAGTTACGGGTATTTAAAAAATTAATTTGCATGGCCACAGGCTTCGATCAATTCAGCAGGCAGATACTCAACCCAATCAAGTTTCGCCTTTTTATGTTTCAACGGCTGCCTTCGGCACTGTTTGCCGGGTTGCGCATAAAAGCTTTTGATGAAGAACATGCAGTTGTTACAGTAAGATATAAATGGTTTACACAAAATCCTTTCCGCTCTATGTATTTCGCGGTTCAATCAATGGCGGCAGAAATGAGTACGGGTTTGCTGGCTTCCGGACAGGTATATCAACGTGATCCGGCGGTAAGTATGTTGGTGGTTGGACTGGAAGCAAGATTTATCAAGAAAGCAACCGATACGGTTTCGTTTACCTGTAATGACGGGGAAGCCATTAAAAAACTTGTTGAAGAATCTATCGCCACCGGCGAAGGAAAAACCATCACCTGCAAATCCACGGGAACGAATATTGCAGGAGAAGTTGTTTCGGAGTTTTTTATTACCTGGAGTTTTAAGCGAAAGAATACTCCCTAACCCACTATTATGAAGATTGCATTTCACGGAGCAGCAAGAACAGTTACAGGATCAAAACACCTGATCACTTTAAGTAGTGGTAAAAATATTTTATTGGATTGCGGCATGTTCCAGGGAATGGGCAAAGACACGGAACCCATGAATGCCTCCTTTGGTTTTGATGCAAGGACGGTTGATTGCCTTGTACTTTCCCATGCACACATAGATCACTGCGGGTTGATACCTAAATTGGTAAAAGAAGGATTTAACGGGCCGATATATGCTACACCCGCTACTAAGGAATTGGCAGCGATCTTGCTGGAAGACTCGGCCCAGATACAAAGAGATGATACAAAATTTATCAATAAAAAAAGAGCAAAACAGGGACTTCCTCCTTACAAGCCTTTGTACGATCTGCAGGATGCAGAACAGGCTTTTGCGCTTTTTCAATCCGTTAATTACGATGAATGGACAAAAATTGAGAAAGGTGTTGAAGTATTGTTCACTGATGCGGGCCACATAATCGGGAGCGCAGCCGTTCACCTGAAAATCACTGAAGCAGGTAAAGACACGCATATTACATTTAGCGGAGATGTGGGACGATATAATGATGCCATTCTCCGCGCACCTGCAACTTTTCCGCAGGCAGATCATATTTTATTGGAAAGCACGTATGGCAACAGGTTACACGATGATGTAACGGGTTCAACAGACGGGATCTGGCAGTGGATCCATAAAACATGTATTGAGAAAAAAGGAAAACTCATTATTCCCGCATTCAGCGTGGGACGTACCCAGGAAATATTATTCCTGTTAAATCAACTGGAACTGGAGAATCGCTTACCAGCGGTTCCGGTTTATGTAGACAGCCCGCTAAGTCGCGAAGCAACCGATCTGGTAAAAGCGTATCCGCAATATTTCAATAAAGCAATACAAAAGATCATGCAGACAGACAGTGATCCGTTTGATTTTAAAGGATTGAAATTTATCAAGACCGTTGATGAAAGCAAACACCTAAATGATCTTCCGCAGCCCTGCGTGATCATTTCGGCAAGCGGAATGGCCGATGCGGGCCGTGTAAAACATCATATCCTTAATAATATAAGTAATGCAAAAAATACCATACTGATGGTAGGTTATTGTGAACCCCGTTCTTTAGGAGGCAGATTAATGAATGGCGCAAAAGAAGTTAAGATCTTTGGGGAGCAATACAAAGTGATTGCGGAAGTGGGACAAATGCGCAGCATGAGCGCACATGGAGATTATGACGATCTTTGTCTATTCATTGCCGGGCAGGATCAAACAAAATTAAAAACGATCTTCCTGGTGCATGGTGAGTATGATGTGCAGCAGGAATTTGCAGAAAGATTGCGTGGAAAAGGATACAAGCATATTGTGATCCCTGAACGGCACTCTGAAACAACTCTTTAATTTTTTTTATAAACAAAGACAACACTTTACAATAGCATGATCCTTTCCAGTATCAAAGAAAAATTTCAGCAGCATTTTGGAACACCCGGTTTGATCGTTCGTTCGCCGGGAAGAATTAACCTGATCGGTGAACATACCGATTATAATCTTGGTTTTGTATTACCTGCTGCTATCGACAAAGCCATTTATATCGCCATCAGTAAAAGAGATGATGCTGAGATCCACTTATATGCAGGTGATCTGGAGCAAAGTTTTGAAACGACCACCACCACACTGCAACCAAGTGATAAGCAATGGCCCAATTTTATTTTAGGGGTAACGGACCAGTTGATAAAAGCCGGCCATACAATCGGAGGGTTTAATGCCGTGGTAATGGGTGATGTTCCCCTGGGTGCAGGTCTTTCCTCCTCCGCTGCTGTTGAATGCGCTACAGCTTTTGCGCTCAATACTTTATTCGGACTTGGCCTGGATAAAAAAAGCATGGTACTGTTTTCGCAGAAGGCAGAAAATGAGTTTGTAGGATTGCAATGTGGAATCATGGATATGTTTGCAAGTATGTTCGGGAAAAAAGAACACGTAATACGTCTTGATTGCCGTTCGCTTGATTATGCATACATGCCTTTTGATACAACCGATATCAGCATCCTTTTGTTTGATACCGGTGTAAAACATTCACTCGCATCCAGTGAGTATAATCTTCGCCGGCAGGAATGTGAAGAAGGCGTTCGCATCATCCATGAAAAATATCCGGAAGTGCAAAGTCTGCGTGATGCAACTAGTGAAATGGTCAATGAATGTTTATCAACCGGGGATCAGGTTGTTTACAGGCGCTGCAAATACATGGTGGAAGAGATACAGCGTTTACAGGATGCCTGTACCGATCTTATAAACCATGATATGATCTCCTTCGGTAAGAAAATGTTTATTACACATGATGGCCTGAGTAAACTATACGAGGTAAGTTGTCCCGAAGCTGATGGATTGGTTGATATGGTCAGAAACAATGATGCAGTATTAGGGGCCCGCATGATGGGCGGCGGTTTTGGTGGCTGTACAATCAATATTGTAAAAAAAGGAATGGAACAGGAACTGGTAAACGCAGTAACCCTGAAATACCGCAAACAATTTGACCTGGAATTAAAAACCTATACAGTTACGATTGATGATGGAACTTCCCTGGTTGAATAATTACGAAATAGTGGTAAGTGAATTTATTAACGAATAACGCAACATGCAGACCTATCAAACAAGAGCCAGTGAGTTTAAAAAAGAACAGGAGCGATATACAAGGCAATTGTCTTTTACCAGTGTTGCCCGGTTGTTATTATTTCTGCTCTTTGCCTGGTTTATCTATAGCGCTTTTAAAGTAAGGTTCCAGGGGTATAACCTGTTGTTTGCTTTGATAGCTATCGTTGTATTCCTCTTTGTTGTATTCATTGCAGAATCGATTAAAAAGAAAATAAAATTCCTGCAACAACTGGTGCTGATCAATGAGAACGAGATCGGTATAACAAAAGGGATTCCTTCTTTTCTGGATAACGGGACCTCTCTTTCTCCCGCTAAGGGTTTTGCAGTTGATCTGAATGTATTTGGAAACCATTCACTCTTTCATTTATTGAACAGGGCAGGGAGCAGCCCTGGAAAAAAACAATTGGGTGAGCATGTAAGCTCACCATTTCTCAATCCAACAACTATTCTGCGTTACCAGGAATGTGTGAAAGAGTTATCGGGTAAAATAGAGTTCCGGCAAAACCTGTTGGCACATACCTTATCGTTTAAAGAAGAAGAAACACTTGCTCAACTACAGGCAGGTTTACCAACCGGTAGTTTTGATGGATTACAGAATAAATTCTGGAAATTCCTTTCCATCTGCTGGCCCATACTGGGTGGTTTGGTCATTGGTTTTTGCGTATGGAAAGACAATTACACATCACTTCTTGCCTTTACAATATTTGGACTTTTCATACTTGCAGTAGTACTGAAAAAAATAAACCTGCTGTATTTTCATATTTCCAAGCGAAGCTATTTGTATAACCAGTACGCACGTTGTTTCCGGTTGATCAGCGAAGAAAAATTCGAACATTCTTATTTACAAAACAAACAGGATGAGATCATACATGCATCACGGGCCTTTCAAAAACTGGCGAGTTTAACGGGAGTGTTTGATCTCAGGTTAAGTATCCTTTCCTTTTTTACCAATGGCATTTTCCTGCTTGACCTGATCTGCTCGCTGTCGTACTTAAAATGGAACAAACAACACCAGCCTCATATTAAAAACTGGTTTGATAATCTTGGTGAGATAGAGTTGCTGAATTCCATCGCCACGTTTCATTACAATCATCCTTCTTTTATTTTTCCGCAACCTGTAGATGAACAATTGTTTATTAAAGCAACGGGCATGGGTCATCCCCTGATGAAGGAAGATAAAGCTGTGGTAAATGATATAGCAATAGGAGAGAATGCAAAACTTCATTTGATCACTGGCTCTAACATGTCAGGCAAAAGTACTTTTCTCAGAACATTGGGATTGAATATGATACTTGCACAGATAGGAGCGCCTGTTTTTGCAAAAACATTTATGTTCCGTCCATTGCGTTTGCTTACCTCGTTTCATCACATCGATTCATTGGAAGAAAGCACTTCTTATTTTTACGCGGAATTAAAGTGTTTACAGGATATCGTGATCTCATTATCTGATCCACAACCTGCCTTGGTGCTGCTTGATGAAGTAATGCGGGGTACGAATTCAAAAGATAAACACGATGGTACTGCCTTGCTGATCAAAAAAATACTGAATTACAATTGCCTCTCTTTAATTGCCACGCATGATACCGAGTTGGGTGTACTGTCAGAAGACCATCAGGGATTGGTTGATAATTTTTGTTTTGAAAGTGAATTGAAGGAAGACGAATTGACTTTCGACTTTACAATGCGTAAGGGAGTTGCACAAACAAAGAATGCTACTTACCTGATGCAAAAGATGGGTATCGTATAAAATTTCATAACCTCTCATTATTAGAGATTTTTTTGAAACACATAGAGACACAGTAAAGAACAAGAGCACATAGTTTGACTATGTGCTCTCGATTTTAAACTATGTCTCTATGTGTTTCAAAAAAGATCGATGTGAAACCTGTATCAATAAAGAGGGTAGTATGACGGGTTTCTTATTCAAGCAACTTCACAACCCTTGTCATCTTCCCGTCACCATTGATCCCTTCTAAAACCATTTGTAATTTCTTGGTAATATCGTTATTAAAAAATTGTATCCGTATACGCGGACTTTTCTTATTGGTAATTATGTAGGGATTCCAATAGAGTGTGGCCCTGTTATCTGTTTCGGCGCTTTCGTTGCCTGGTTTTTCATAAGACGGACTATAGAATTCTTTGAATTTCGAATAGCCACCTAATATCGTATTTTCAAGGCCCTTGCTATTTCCACTTTTTCTTGAATCCCCTCCTTTCTTGGTATAAACTGCAATTGCGCCACCCGCACCACCACCCATCGCTCCAAAGAAAGGAGGACGAAATACTTTTACCATAGCAATATCGGCCACAGCAATGGATTGCACCTGGTCGATGGCCGATTGCATTTCATTCACGAATATATCGGGCGTCGATCCGCGCCAACTCAACGTCACATTGGAACCAGAGCCTGAGATAGTCAAACCGGCAACTCTTCCCTGCAGGTAAGATAATATATCCTGCGAACCAACTGTGGCCTCCGTAAGATCAAAGGTTGTGGCATCGCCTCCTGAAAATAAACCGGAAGAATATTTTTCATCCAGGATCTGCTCTTTGGTTTTTACCCGTGTTTTCACGATCACTTCCTGCAGCGTAGCAGAAGCCATCCTTTTTTTAAGCAATTCCTGTTCGGTAAGAAAATAATTCATTCGCATACTTGCCAAACTATCGTTCCATGCAAGTGGCCGGTAATTGTCACCATACTGGATCTTTTTTTGAACCTGGCGCAACAATCCATTATCAAACTGCACCTGGGTTACTTCACCTAACTTGGCATTGCCATTGAAACTGTAATATAATTTTACGGTATCGTAGAAGAACAGTCCTTTCTGTTCAAAACTGCCATCTTTTTCTACCGGTACAAAAAGAAAATTCTTACTGCTATCCTTAGCAGCAACGATTATATTCAGCATTATCGGCGTTGCTGTGCTGACTGATTTAAGTCCCAATACTTTTCCCGACAATTTCATGAGATTAGTTTCTCTAGGGTATTTCAACGTAGGAAGAATACCATTTTTGATCTTTTCCCAATCAAACCTGCGCCAGCCATTGGTTAACATTACAAGATCAAGATTAGCTGTAACACTGTCTGCATCAGTTGCCAGGTAATAACCGGGATTATAAATTTTTCCTTTAATATCGCTGCTTAATAAAATATCTGAATAAATGGTATTTTGATCGGGCGCACCAACGGTGGCATCTGTTATAGAAATAGACATATTGGTGAAAACTGTATCGGAAACAAGGACCTCAAAAACATTTTTTCCTCTTTTATCTAAGCTCACCAAAGGCGTTGTCAGTTTTGCATTGAACTCATGCTGGCGGTTATTAATAAAAACAATTCGTTCTGCAACGGGTATCCAGTCAGAAGAAAATAATGAGAACTGTAAAATACCCGTAGGCATTTCATCTATAGGTATTTCGGCTTTCAATAAACTTCTTTCTGATGCATTCATGCTGATTTTGTAGAACAATGTCTGGTTCATATGAACCAGTAAGGTCATTTTCCTGAGGTCTTCCGGAACAGCAGCTGTACGCTCAACCTGTATCAAGGCTTTTTCATTGGTTGTTTTAATAGATAAAGAAACGCCTTCTGTTTTAGTGATCACGATTGGTGTACTTCCGGTCTTGCCATTTTCATCTGTCCAGTTGAGTTTATATGTTTCGAGTGGGTTGGATGTAAGATAAAAACTTCCCATCCCGTCGTGTTTTACTTTCAAGGTATCGAGTACTTTGTTTTTATCATTCACCAGGAAACCCTTGATAAATACGGGTGTTCCAAATTGATTCGTGGCCTTAAAAGCTATCCGTGTATTTAATCCATGAATCAAAAAACCACCTTCGGGAAATGTTTCAACTTTTGTTCTCAGTACAACAGGTTTCTGATTGGTATTGGCAGAGCCTGTATTGATGATCAGTTCTTTTTCATAAGCAAAAGCCGGGTCATCATTCAACATCCAGCGTGTAAACGCCTTGACACGTAAAAAATTTCCCCTATAGTCATGCGGTACATCAAAGGAGCCTTTTGCGGTTGACTGATACAAAGGCGCCACTGTTTGTTTGATCATTTTGCCTGTTGTATCATACCATTCTACATATACGTTTTTACTGAGTGTCGTTAATTCACCGGCAGATGATAAGATATAGATCTTATACCAAATGGTTTCTTCCTTATTATAGATCGTCCTGTCGAAATGAATATGTATTTTTTCTGTCGGGAACTGTTCAGCATATTTCTCCATTGTTGAATCTAGCTGTTGGGAAAACCCCACACTTGCTGTAAAAACAAAAAGTAATGTTGCCAGGTGACGTAAAAAGTGTTGTTTCATTCAATAAAATTGTATTGGACCAAAAAAGCTAAGTTAATGGAACGGCTGTATTTTCCATGAAGAAATAGGCTAATGAGGTTTTTATAAAGGCAGTTAACTACCTGTTAACATTTGTTCATAGATCATGGTCCATGGGTTATGGACGATGGTCCGTGAACAAGCTCTGTTTTTTTTCAACAAAAGTTTCACCAACAGCTGTAATTTTAATCCAATAACGCGTGTAAATGAAAACCAAAAAAATTGATCATGAAAACAGTTTTGATAACCGGCGCAAATGGTAACCTGGGTTCTGCCGTAACACAGGAGTTCCTGGGTAAAGGGTACCAGGTGATAGCCACCGTAATGGCTGAAAACATGCTCGCTGATCTTGGTACACATGAACGCCTGGATATTCGTGTTGTAAATCTCGGCAATGCTTTAGAAACAAACGAGCTGGTCCGGTCTGTGATCGATAAATATAAAACGATTGATGCGGCACTGATGCTGGTTGGCGGATTTGCAATGGGTACGATTTCTGCAACCTCCGTAAATGATATTGATAAACAGATTGAACTGAATTTTAAAACTGCCTATCATGTAACACAACCTTTGCTTCAGCACATGATGGCCACTGGTAATGGACGATTGGTATTCATCGGTGCAAGGCCGGCACTTGAAGCTTCGCAGGGCAAGAACCTGGTTGCTTATGGTTTAAGTAAATCGCTTTTGTTTAAACTGGCTGAATATATTAATGAAGAATGCAAGGGGAAAAATGTAACAGCTACCGTTGTTGCACCTTCTACTTTAGATACTCCGCTAAACAGGAAAAACATGCCGGATACCGATCCCGCTGTTTGGGTAAAACCTTCAGCTTTGGCTGAGATACTTGAATTTGTTGTATCTGATAAAAATTTACCGATACGAGAATCGGTGATCAAAGTTTATAATAATGCCTGAACTTATCTCTGCGTAAACTCTTTTAACCCTGCGGCTCTGCGGTGAATTTGAGCTCCCATTCACCTTAGAGTCGCAGGGAAGCAGAGTTTACGCAGAGAACAAATTAAATAGCATGCTTACAGAAAACCTTGCCGTACTATTTGAACGCGATATCCAGAAATTAAAAACAGAGATCAATGCGTATGCTGATGAAACAAAATTATGGATAACAGTTCCCGGCACCAGTAATCCAGGTGGCAACCTTTGTCTTCATTTAGCAGGAAATCTCCAGCATTATATTGGCGGTGTATTGGGAAACAGCGGTTATCTACGCGACCGGCCAAAAGAATTCAGTGATAAAGATATTCCGGTGCCTGCATTGAACGGGCTGATCGATCATACTGCTTCTGTGGTCGTAAAAACGATCCGTTCACTTGATAACAAAACACTTGCAAACAACTATCCCGAAAAAGTTTTTGAATATGAAATGACAACGGAATATTTCCTGCTTCATTTGCTGGCGCATCTGAACTATCATTTGGGGCAGATCAATTATCATCGCAGGATGAGTGCTTAAACTTTTGGAAGTTTCCAAACTTTCCAAAAGTTAATTAGCCATTTCATTCTGCCCCTCATCAACATTAATGAGTTTATAGGAAACGGAGTTTTTTGAGAAAGAGATCAGGAACTCGGTGCCAATATATTTGCCGCGATATTCATAGAGGCAGATATTATTACCATCTTCCTCTACCTGGCCGATAATGGTATTCTCCACGTTATTAAAACTATACGTGATCCGCTGTTTGGCATCGGAAAAGCTCTTGCTTTTGTGCTTGGTGAGATAATCAAAATTGCTCTGTTTCAATTTGTGACGGTTTTTATTGGTAAATCTGATCGTCTTTGCTACAGGCCTTCATCCAAACTTGCGGAAAGATTGGGGGTCAAGGTAAGAAAATTGCCTGATTTATAAGCGTCTCTTATGAGCTTTATTTTCAATCTTATATCATATAATCGCCTGATGGTAACTTTTATTTCTTCCTTAATTATGCCGCCGGGCTATATTTTTTTTACTATTCAAACGTTTATCCGGTGACTTTTCATAATTTAATAGCAGTGTTACTACATTTAAATCAAATAAAGTATCTTGTTTGTAGGAAACCGCGAAAGCGTTATCCTGTTGTTAATTTAATTGATCCATCTGTATCCAAAGTATGACTAAACCATCTCCCCCCGGAAATGAAGCGCAACGTCTTGAAGTGCTTAAAAATTATCATATCCTGGACACTGCTAGTGATGCAGATTTTGACAGGCTTACCCAATTGGCTTCATTAATCTGTGAAGCACCCATTTCGCTTATTACCTTAATTGATGAACACCGACAATGGTTCAAATCAAAAACCGGCATCCAGTTTTCAGAACTGCCAAGAGATTTGTCTTTGTGCCAGTATGTGATTCAGGTACCTGATACGATCATTATAGAAGATTCAGCAACTGATACACGTTTTAAAGACAATCCTATTGTCACAAACAATCCTGGTCTTCGATTTTATGCAGGTTACCCATTGATCGACCCGAATGGCTATGCATTGGGTACTTTATGTGTGATCGATCAAAAACCCAAACAGCTTACGCCATCACAGGATAAAGCTTTGCAACTGATCGCGGGAGAAGCGATGTCGCTGATCGTTGCCAAAAGACAAAAAGAAGAGCTCGAGAATTTTGAAAAACTTTTTGAGAATTCCAATGACCTGATCTGTGTGGCGGGCACCGATGGATATTTAAAAAAGATCAATTCAGCTTTTGAAACATTACTTGGCTGGGATAGAGCATTCCTTCTTGAATCCCCGTTTATTGACCTGGTTCATCCGGATGATCTTGAATCGACGTTAGTCGAAATGCAAAGATTGGGTGCTGAGGGAAGTTCGACCCATTTCTCAAACAGGATCAGGACCAAAAATGGGGAGTATAAAACCCTGCAATGGGCGGGTTCGCCCGAACCATCTACCGGATCTATTTTTGCAATAGCCCGCGATATTACCAATGAAACGCATCGCGACGAACAAGTGCGCGTAAGTGAAAATAAATTCAGATCCTTCTTCGAGAATTCACAGGGATTGATGGCTATCCATGATATGGAAGGAAATTTCAAATCCGTGAATGCATCCGGTGCATCGCTGATCGGATATACAACGGAGGAAGTACAGAAAATGAGTTTGTTTGATCTTGTTCCGGAAAAGCACCATCATTCTACCCGCGATTATCTGGAAGAGATCGGTAAAAACGGCCAGGCAACAGGTTTAATGACAACCCTGCACAGGAATGGCTCAACACTTGTCTGGTTATACAACAATACAGTTGAAAAAGATGTGGACGGCAACCGATATGTGATCGGGAACTCCATTGACATTACAGAACGTACGCGACTGGAAAGGGATCTGAAGTTTACCAAAGAAACCCTCGAGCAAACCAACCAGATGGCACGCGTGGGTGCATGGCAATTAACAGTTGCTACTAAAAAGATCTATTGGTCGTCTATTACCAAAGAGATACATGAAGTTGGTGATGATTTTGTACCCGATCTCGAAAAAGACATTCATTTCTACAAAGAAGGCGAGAGCCGTAATAAAGTGATCAATGCTTTTAGGGAAGCGATAGAAAACGGCACTCCCTGGGATATGGAACTGCAAATCATTACTGCAAAAGGCAATGAACGTTGGGTAAGATCACAGGGAAAGGCAGATATGGACAAGGGGAAATGTAAAAGGGTATACGGCGCTTTCCAGGATATTGATGAACAAAAACGAACCAAGCTGGCACTCGAATCCAGTGAAAATAAATACCATGCTTTCTTTGATATATCACCGGTAAGTATCTCTATTAAACGATATCACGATAACACGTTTGTTGATGGTAACCAGGCATTGTTCAGCATGACCGGTTATACCGAAGAAGAATACCGTCAACTTAAGAATTCAGATGTCACTCCTGTAGAATATGATAAATATGAAAAAGCGAACTTCGAGTCACTGGCGCTCACCGGGCGTTATGGTCCCTACGAAAAAGAATACATTCATAAAGATGGCCATACGATACCTATTCTTTTAAATGGTATCAAGTTTACGGGCGATGATGGAGAAGAACAGGTGTACTCGGTTATACAGGATATATCTGCAAGAAAAAATGCAGAGAAAGCGTTGGAAGTTGAAAAATCAAGGCTGTCTGCATTCGTTGAAAATGCACCTGCAGCCGTTGCCATGTTCGATCGCGATATTAAATATATTGCTGTTAGCGATCGCTGGCTGGAAGAATATCATTTAAAGGGAAGAAATATCATAGGTCTGTTGCATTATGAAGTATTTCCCAATATTTCACAGGAATGGAAAGATGGCCATATCAGGTGCCTGGCAGGAGCCGTAGAAAAGAATGATGAAGAGGTATGGCGACCGGATGGTTGGGATCACGATCAGCATCTTCGCTGGGAAGTTCGCCCCTGGTATTTGTTTGACGGAACGATCGGCGGCATCATGATGTTTACACAGGATATTACGGAGATCTGTTTGCAAAGAGAAGAATTGAAACTCGCTAAAAAACAAGCCGAGCAGGCAAGTACAGCAAAGTCGGAGTTCCTTGCCAGCATGAGTCACGAGATCCGTACACCACTGAATGGGGTGATCGGTTTTACGGACCTTATCCTGAGAACAAAACTTGACGAAACGCAACAGCAATACCTGTCTATCGTAAACCAATCTGCCAATGCCTTATTAAGTATCATCAATGATATATTGGATTTCTCCAAAATAGAAGCAGGCAAGCTGGAACTGGAGATTGAAAAATGCGACCTGTACGAGATCGCCAGCCAGGCTTCAGATATTATAGCCTACCAGATAAAAAAGAAAGAACTGGAAATGTTGCTGAATATCTCAACAGAACTGCCAAAGTTTATCTGGACGGATGCAGTACGTTTAAAACAGATCCTTATTAATCTCCTGAGTAATGCTTCTAAATTTACCGAGAAGGGAGAAATAGAATTGAAAATAGAAGCGTTGACCGATCCTACACAAAAAGAGATTTCTATTCGTTTTGAAGTGCGTGATACGGGTATTGGTATTAATCCCGAAAACCAAAAAAAGATCTTCCAGGCTTTCTCGCAGGAAGATGGAACGGTTACACGCAAGTATGGCGGTACCGGGCTGGGCCTCACTATATCCAATAAGCTATTGGCTTTAATGAACAGCGGCCTGCAGTTAAAAAGCAGTCCCGGCCAGGGCAGCAGCTTTTATTTCGATCTAACACTTACTGCAGAACAGGGTAGTGCCAACAAATGGGATAATATTTCTTCTATCAAAAAAGTGTTGATTGTTGATGATAATGAGAACAACCGGGTGATCGTTACACAGATGCTTTTGCTGGAAGGTATCCACTCTGATATTGCGAGAAATGGAATTGAAGCATTACAGATACTGGGGGCCGGGAAAAAGTATGATGTGATATTGATGGATTATAATATGCCGATCATGGATGGATTGGAAACTATCAAAAAGATCAGGCAGAATTTCTATGCAACAGCTGCGGAACAGTCCATCATGCTTTTGTCAAGTTCTTCTGATGATGATAAGGTAATCAAAGGCTGTGAAGAACTCGATGTGAACATCCGCCTGCTAAAACCTATTAAAATGCGCGAACTCTACAGGAGCCTGTCGGGGTTGGCAAAGCAAAAAGAAAGCGGGGGTTATGCCCGGGAAATTGTTATTGAAAATAACAATGCAGAACCCATGCGCGTGTTGATCGCAGAAGATGGGGAGGTAAACATGTTGTTGGCTAAAACGATCGTAAAAACAATTGCGCCGAATGCTGAGATCATAGAGGCCAAAAATGGATTAATAGCCGTGCAGGCCTGCAAAGAAAAAATGCCTGATATTATCCTGATGGACATACAGATGCCTGAAATGAATGGGTATGAAGCCACGCGCCATATCAGGAAACTAGAATCAGGTATGCATATCCCCATCCTTGCCGTTACCGCAGGAAATGTAAAAGGAGAAAAAGAAAAATGTATCGATGCGGGTATGGATGATTTTATCTCAAAACCGATCATTGAAAACACACTGCGAATCGCTTTTCATAAATGGATCCCTGCAAAAAAAACAGTTATGGATACAAACCCTGTTAATGGCCATGAAGAAACGCCTGATAATAACCTGCAATCGCTAAGAGAACTGGTAGGCGATGATCCGGTAGTATTTAAAGAAATATTGGGCCTTACCAAAATGGAGATCAGCAACTCACTGGCCGACCTGGAAGCCAAAATCGTTACCAAAGACCTGGGAGCCTTAAAAAAGGCAGGCCATAAATTAAAAGGTACCGCGCTTTCTGCCGGACTAAAAAAACTTTCTTTGCTGTCCGCGAAATTTGAGATGCTGGACAATTTTGATGAAACCGCTATTGTTGCATTGTTAAAGCAGTTAACAGATGAAACCGCGGCAGCATTGGATTTGATCAACAAAAACACCCCTGTATAAAGTCCAGGCAGGCATTTTTTCGCCATTTTGATCCCGCTTCAGCGGGCAAAGTTATTAGGTTAGGAGACTGTTGTGAATGTTCAAAGGAAACTTGCTTTATAAGCCTTTGACCTTAGTAGCAAACGCATGTAATCGGAAATCAACCTTTCCAGGATGATTTGAATCATTTTATTTTCAGTTGAATTAGTCGTATTTTACAGTTGATAGGAATCATTCGTAAAACTAACAACCATACATGGGAGCTATATCTCTGATCGCATTGGTGCTGGCCGCGATACTGTTTTCTGCCGGCGGCATTTTGCTTGGGAAGATACTTGTTAAAAAAAGTTACAATGCCCAGAAGGGCCAGGCGTATGAGTGTGGTATTCCTACTGAAACCTCTCCCTGGCAACAGTTCCATGTTGGCTATTATCTTTTCGCACTCCTGTTCCTGATCTTCGATGTTGAATTGGTATTTATGTACCCCTGGGCAGTAGTGGTAAAGAAGCTGGGTATGGTGGCGTTGGTTGAGATCCTCATTTTTATTTTCATTTTGTTTATGGGCTTTTTATATGCACACAAAAAAGGAGCATTGAAATGGAGTTAGCAGAACAGGTAAAGCAGGATGAATTTCCGGGAGAGATACACCAAACGCCCGGTGGCGGTATTGTGATCAGCAGCTTCGATAGCCTGATCAACTGGGCGCGCTCCAATTCTTTATGGCCACTCACTTTTGCTACCAGCTGTTGCGGTATTGAAATGATGTCGACCGCTTCCTCTAAATACGATTTCTCAAGATTTGGTTTTGAAGTGGCCCGCGCCACACCACGCCAGGCCGATGTGATCATCATAGCCGGAACGATCGTAAATAAAATGGGTCCCGTACTCAAAAGATTATATGATCAGATGGCTGATCCCAAATATGTGATCGCGATGGGAGCCTGTGCCATTAGCGGCGGACCATTCTTTTACAATACCTATTCTGTAGTGAAGGGAGCCGATCATATTATTCCTGTTGATGTGTATATACCCGGCTGCCCGCCAAGACCGGAAGCTTTGCTTCATGCATTGATCACCTTACAGGAAAAAATAAAAAGCGGGTTAACACGTGAGCAGATAAGAGAAGAATCAAAAGGATAGCACAAAACTGTTTATGACCAACGAAGAAACAAAAGAACACATCACATCCGTTTTACCCTCGGCTACTTTCGACGAAACAGGCGAATGGCTGAATGTACTCATAGAACCGGCCAGCTGGATGCAGCTGGCGAAATCACTTCGTTTTTCAAAATTCAATTTTGATTATTTGTTCTGCCTGACATGTATAGATTGGAAAACACATCTTACCATGGTGTATCATTTATCTTCCACTATTCATCGCCAGACCATTGTAATAAAAGCAAACCTCGACAGGAACGAACCCGTGATAGAAACGGTATGTGATATCTGGCGCACTGCAGAATTTCATGAAAGAGAAACCTTTGAATTGTTTGGTGTAAAATTTCACAATCACCCCGACCTGAGAAGATTGATATTGACGGACGATTTTGAAGGATACCCTTTACGAAAAGATTTTGAGGATCCTATTAATATGATAAAATTATAGCCGGGAAATGTATTCGCAAACAGAGGTCATAAAAGATACAACAGCTGAAGGTTCCGAAGGGGAACTGGTGATCAATGTAGGTCCCCAGCACCCGGCAACGCATGGTGTATTGCACCTTGTGATCACATTGGATGGTGAGACAATCAAAAAGATAGAACCGCATCTTGGGTACATACATCGTTCAATAGAAAAAATGTGCGAGAGTTTGAGTTACCGGCAGTTTATTTATGTAACCAGCCGGATGGATTATCTCTCATCGCATATCAATAACCTTGGCTGCGCATTGAATGTAGAAAAATCAATGCAGATAGAAATACCCCAACGCGCCAAAGTGATCCGTGTATTGATGAGCGAGTTAACACGCATCGCTTCTCACGAATTATGGCTGGGAGCTATGGCGATGGACCTTGGCGCATTTACTCCGTTTTTCTATGCTTTCCGCGAACGCGAAATGATCACCGAGATCATGGAAGACACCTGTGGGGCAAGATTAACCATGAACTATATTGTTCCGGGCGGATTGATGTATGACCTGCATCCCAGTTTCCAGGAAAAAGTAAAGGCATTCGTAAAACAGTTCAAATACAAAGTAACCGAATACGAGGATCTGGTAACCAACAATGTGATTTTTCAAAACCGTATGAAAGGCGTGGGCGTACTCTCAAAAGAAGATGCGATCTCTTACGGCTGTACCGGCCCTGTAGCAAGAGGAAGCGGCGTGCATAGTGATATCAGGAAAATATTTCCATACGAAGTATACGACCAGGTTGAGTTTGATGAAGTATTGGAAACCACCGGTGATTCATTTGCACGATACATGGTACGTGTAAGAGAGATGAATCAATCCATCCGGATTATTGAACAGCTGATTGATAATATTCCCGAAGGAGATTTCCAGGCAAAAACAAAAGCTGTACTGAAACCACCGAAAGGAGAATTTTATACAAGAGTAGAAACAGCGCGCGGTGAATTTGGCGTGTATATAGTAAGTGAAGGCGGAACCACACCTTACCGTATCAAATTCCGTTCACCAGGATTTTCAAATTTATCAGCACTCGAACACATGGCAAAAGGAAGTAAGATCGGGGATCTGATGGCAACGATGGGGACATTGGATTTGGTGATACCGGATATTGACAGATAGAATTGGACGATGGTCCATAGACCATGATCCATGGACAAACAATTGAATAAAGCAAACCAATAGTATAACATGTTCAGTTTCGAAAGCATAACAAACAACATACAGGACTGGCTCTACAACACTTTTGAGCCGGGCTGGGCGTTAGCGTTCGAATGCCTGATCGTGATCTTATTGGTCATAGGGTTGTTTGCTATGCTGGGATTGGTGCTTGTATTAATGGAAAGAAAAGTAGCGGCGCGTATACAGATCCGTTTAGGACCAAACCGGGTGGGGCCATCAGGAATTTTTCAAACAGTGGCAGATACGTTGAAGCTGTTGATGAAAGAAGGATTAACGCCTGATCTGGCGGATAAATTTCTTTTCAACCTCGCACCATTTGTTGTAATGATCGTAGCGATGTTATTATTGGCGCCGATTGCTTTTGCAAAAGGTTTCCAGATCTGGGATATAAATATTGGTGTATTATATGTATCAGCCATCTCATCACTTTCCGTGATCGGGATCTTAATGGCGGGTTGGGCAAGCAATAATAAATATTCTTTATTAGGCGCTATGCGTAGCGGTGCACAGATCGTGAGTTATGAATTGTCAGCGGGATTATCAGTGCTGTCAGTTGTTGTATTAACGGGCAGTTTGCAGATCTCTGATATCATTGCTTCACAAGAGAATGGCTGGTGGTTATTCAAAGGACATATACCCGTGATCATAGCGTTCGTGATCTTTTTGATTGCAGTAACAGCAGAAACCAACCGTGCACCCTTTGACCTTGCAGAAGCGGAATCAGAATTGACAGCAGGTTTTCATACGGAGTATTCGGGTATGCGTTTCGCGTTGTTCTTTTTGGCGGAATACATCAATATATTTATTGTATGCGCTATCGGTGCAACATTATTTTTAGGAGGATGGATGCCATTGCATATAGGAGGCTGGCAAGGTTTTAATCATTTGATGGATTATATTCCATCATCTATTTGGTTCATTGGAAAGACATTTTTCCTGATCTTCCTGATCATGTGGTTCCGGTGGACATTTCCAAGATTACGGGTTGACCAGTTGTTGAATCTGGAATGGAAATATTTATTACCGATTAGTTTGTTGAACTTGATATTAGTGACTGTGGTAGCGATAATGGGTTGGCATTTTTAAAAAACTCTGCGAAACTCTGCTACTCTGCGGCTCTGCGGTGAGTGCAAACTCAATTCACCGCAGAGACGCAAAGAGCGCAGAGGTTACGCAGAGAAGAAAGCAATGCATATGTTTTTGAAAGATTATATAAAAGATGTTTACACCGGTGTTTCTTCCCTGCTGAAAGGCATGAGGAAGACAGGTTATTATTTCTTTCATCCAAAAGAGATCATAACAGAACAATATCCCGATAACCGCGCCACATTAAAACTGTCAGAGCGTTTCAGGGGTGAAGTGGTGATGTTGCACGACGAGAACAATGAACATGCCTGTACCGGTTGCACCGCATGTGAACTAGCCTGTCCAAATGGGACCATCAAGATCATCACCAAGTTTGATGTTTCTCCCGAAGGGAAAAAGAAAAAAGCCATCGATACATTTATCTATCACCTGGAATTATGTACCATGTGTAATTTATGTATCGAAGCCTGCCCAACCGATGCCATTAAAATGGCGCAGAATTTTGAACACAGTGTATTCGATAGGAGCAAGCTTACTAAAAAATTAAACTTACCGGGATCTAAAATCAGGGAGGGTGTAGAATAATGAGTGCATCTGCCATTATATTTTATCTTATTTCTGCCTTTATATTAGGAACAGGATTGCTGGCTGTTACCACGCGCAAAATATTCCGTGCAGCTATCTGGCTATTATTCTCACTGGTTGGTATTGCTGCCATGTATTTCTGGATGCAGGTAGAGTTCATTGCAGCGGTACAGATCGTTGTGTATGTAGGTGGTATTGTTGTACTGATCATCTTTTCCATTTTTCTTACCCAGCAATCCGGTAAGGAAATGGCTAAGCCTTTACTAAAGCGCACCATTTTTTCTATATTGGCCGCGGTCTTCGGATTGGTATTTATTTACAACCTCATTGCAGAATACGGGTTTCGTGAAAATGAAACACAACCATTGAATGTTTCAGTTGGCGAAATAGGAACCCAAATGCTCAGCACAACAGAACACGGATATATATTGCCTTTTGAAGTAGTGAGTATGTTATTACTGGCCGCGATGATTGGTTGTATTGTGATAGCTATGAAAGATAACAGTGGCAACCTCGAAGAAGAACCAGCAAAAGAAGCAAAGCTGATGATCCACACAGATTTTTCCTCACCTGAACATGAAAGATCATGAGCGGCGTTCCATTAACACATATCTTATTTGTAAGCACGGCACTTTTCTTTATAGGAATGTATGGTTTGTTCACACGCCGTAACATGATCACCATGCTCATGGCGATAGAGTTGATGCTGAATAGCGTTAACATCAATTTTGTGGCATTCAATAAATACCTGTATCCCGATAAACTGGATGGCATTTTCTTTACCATTTTCATCATCACCATTGCAGCAGCAGAAGCAGCGGTGGCGATCGCGATCATTATTAACTTATACCGTACACATAGATCGATTGATGTGGAGGACGCAACCGAAATGAAATTTTAAACTATGTCCAATTACGCTTACATAGTATGGATCCCTTTATTACCACTGGTAACTTTCCTGGTGCTCGGTATTTTCGGAAGAAAATATTTCAAAACAGCTTCGGGTTTGATCGGTACTGCTTCTTTGCTGGGGTCAACCATTCTTTCACTGGTTGCCGCCAAACAGTATTTCTTTGTGGATGGCAAAGTGAACGGCATCTTCCAAAAAATCATTGCTTTAAAATATACCTGGCTGGAATTCTCTCCTAACGTGTCTATCGATATGAGCATTATCATAGACCCGATATCTGTAATGATGTTGGTAGTAGTAACATTTGTTTCATTAATGGTGCATGTATTCAGTTTAGGGTACATGAAAGGAGAGGAACGATTCGCCACCTATTATGCTTTCCTGTCGCTCTTTACTTTTTCGATGTTGGGGTTAGTGCTTTCCGGAAATGTTTTCCAGGTATATATGTTCTGGGAACTGGTAGGTGTTTCATCCTTCCTGCTGATCGGTTATTATTTTGATAAACCTTCAGCGGTAGCTGCTTCTAAAAAAGCATTTATCGTAACACGCTTTGCAGACCTTGGTTTTCTGATCGGGATCCTTATCCTGGCATTTTATGGAAAATCACTTGATATCGGTACACTAATAGAACGGTTCACCTCATTGCAATCAACAGAATTTACCGGTATTGCTACCGCAGGTTTTCTCGGTGTATCTGCCTTAACATGGGGACTCACATTGATCTTTATTGGCGGTGCGGGCAAATCTGCCATGTTTCCATTACATATCTGGTTACCCGATGCAATGGAGGGCCCCACACCCGTATCTGCATTGATACATGCAGCAACGATGGTAGTGGCGGGTGTTTATCTTGTTGCGCGGTTATTCCCTGTATTCTCCATGGATGCAAGCGTAATGCAGATCGTAACCTATGTGGGTGCATTCTCTGCTTTGCTTGCAGCTATTATTGCATGCACACAAACAGATATTAAAAGAGTGTTGGCGTATTCCACCATGTCGCAGATAGGTTATATGATGTTTGCATTGGGTATTTCAAAGCAGGTAGGAGAGAATGGCCTGGGTTATATGGCATCTATGTTCCATTTATTTACCCATGCTTTTTTCAAATCATTATTATTCCTCGGCGCTGGTGCCGTGATCCATATGGTACACAGCAACGAAATGAAAGACATGGGTGGACTGAGAAAACTGATGCCGGTTACACATATCGCATTCTTAATTGGTTGTCTTGCTATTGCGGGCATTCCGCCATTTGCAGGATTCTTTAGTAAGGAAGAAATACTCATGGCAGCATTTCATTCCAATAAAATAATTTATGGTGTTGCTTTATTTACAGCAGCACTCACTGCATTTTATATGTTCCGTTTATACTTTTCCATTTTCTGGAGCAAAGAATCGCATGTGCATGATTCGCATGGCGAAGGAACGGTATCAATGAAACTGCCGCTGATCATACTGTCGGTCTGTGCAGTAGGCGTTGGTTTTGTTCCTTTCTCAAATTTCATAACAGCCGATGGCAATGCATTGGAAACACATACTGATCTCATGTTTTCTATTGTACCGGTTACGCTAACCATCATTGCTATCCTGATCGCATTAAGTTTTTATAAAAATGAGAACGATAAGCCCGCAAGAACAGCCGCGGCATTTGGTGGATTATATAAAGCAGCCAGCAGGAAATTCTATATGGATGAATTATACCTGTTCATCACCCAAAAAATAATTTTCCCGTTGATCGGACAGCCGATCGCGTGGATCGATAAAAATATTGTGGATGGGTTGATGAATTTGCTGGCAACCATCACCGCTAAAATTTCTGAACTGATCAAGGGGTTTCAATCCGGGAAAGTGCAGGGATATGCTTTGTATTTTTTCGGCGGCATAGCGGCATTGGCTGTATTTTTTATTTACTTATGGAAATAACTATCGTATGAACCTGTCATTACTAATTCTGTTGCCACTGGTCACCGCTGTTGTGATCCTGTTTTGCAAGGGACTAAAACAGGTTCGGGTTGTTGCCTTATTGGGTTCGGTGATACAACTGGGTGCATCTTCCTGCCTGATGCTTTTGTATTGGCACGAAAGAGGAACCGGCAACAATTCACCCATGTTATTTGAGTCCAGCTACACATGGTACAAACCTTTAGGTATTAATTATCATATAGGTGTGGATGGTATTTCTATTGCTATGATCTTATTAACTGCTTCTGTTGTAGTAGCAGGTATTTTGGTTTCATGGACCATGGAAAAACTCAGCAAAGAGTTTTTCTTCCTGTTGGTATTGCTTAGCATAGGCGCATATGGATTTTTTATCTCGCTCGATCTCTTTACTTTATTTTTCTTTTTAGAGATAGCCGTAATCCCTAAGTTCTTACTCATCGGTATCTGGGGTAGCGGTAAAAAAGAGTACAGTGCCATGAAACTGGCACTGATGTTAATGGCCGGTTCTGCCCTTGTATTTGTTGGTTTGATGGGCATCTATTATCAAACACACTCTTTCGATATCATGCAGATTTCGCAGATGCATATTCCTATTGACGTGCAGAAATTCTTTTTTCCTTTTGCATTTATAGGCTTCGGAATTTTTGCGGCCTTATTTCCTTTTCATACCTGGGTACCTGATGGACATGCTTCAGCACCAACAGCCGCATCCATGTTCCTCGCAGGGATCTCTATGAAACTTGGCGGATATGGCTGTTTACGTGTAGCAACCTTCCTTATGCCCGACGCTGCACATGAATATGCATGGATCATTATCTTACTCGCAACGATCGCTATTATTTATGGTGCATTTGCTACCATGATGCAGACGGATCTTAAATACATCAACGCCTATTCATCCGTGAGCCATTGCGGGTTTGTTATATTGGGTATTGGTATGTTAACAGAAACATCTATCAACGGCGCTGTTCTGCAAATGGTATCACACGGTTTAATGACGGCTCTTTTCTTCGCTGCCATTGGTATGATCTATAGCCGTACGCATACGCGAATGGTAGCACAGTTGGGAGGGTTATTAAAAGTGATGCCTTTTATCTCAACCATATTTGTGATATCGGGTTTGTGTTCATTAGGACTTCCCGGCTTTAGTGGTTTTGTTGCAGAGATGACCGTATTCATGGGTTCCTGGCAAAACCCGGATAAATGGTATCGCCTGGCAACGATATTAGCGTGTGCATCCATTGTTGTAACAGCAGTATATATATTACGTGCCGCGGGCAAAACAGTAATGGGGCCGATAGGAAATGAATATACAGAATTAACAGACGCTACGTGGAATGAGAAACTGGCAGCAGTGATTCTTGTGACGGGTATAGTCGTGATCGGTATCGCACCCTTCCTGATCAATCAACTGATCGGATCATCAACGAAGAATATTATGCAGCAGGTGGGGAATGTGGTATTGCCAAAATGAAACTGACTTATGGTAACTGATTTTTTTATATTGTTAAGACAGGAACTGGTTATTACAGCCATTATTTTTCTGTTGCTCTTTATCAAACTCGGTAAGGACAGGCGCAATGAAACTATCCTTGGCTGGGTAAATATTTTGCTGTTCCTGAATTTTGCATATGGGTTCTTTTGTAATACCGAAGGAATGCTTTTCAATGAGATGTTCAGAACAAACCCGCTCATCGTTCTTGAAAAGAACATTTTAAATCTTGCCATCTGGCTTATTTCACTCCAGTCATATAGCTGGCTCAAAACACATAAACATGTTATTGAATTTTACCTGTTATTGCTTTCCACTTTACTGGGTATGTTCTTTATGATCTCAAGTGGTAACCTGTTGATGTTTTATCTTGGCCTGGAGTTGTCTACGATCCCATTGGCAGCGGCTGCAAATTTCGATCTTTCGAAAAAGAAATCTTCGGAAGCGGCCATGAAGATGATTATTTCATCAGCATTTTCATCTGCCTTATTATTATTCGGTATTTCATTGGTGTATGGTGTAACTGGGAGCATCAATTTTTCTGAAATGACTGCACGCATTGGAAGTGATCCGTTGCATGTATTTGCTTTTATTCTTTTATTATCAGCGTTTGCTTTTAAAATATCGGCTGTTCCTTTTCATTTATGGACAGCAGATGTTTATGAAGGTGCGCCCATTGCGGTAACCGCGTATTTATCGGTTGTTTCCAAAGCCGCTGTCTTGTTTGTATTTGTTTCTGTTTTATATACTGTGTTTAAACCTTTGGCGCACGCATGGTATAATATGTTATTCGTTTTGTCATTGCTAACGATCATTATCGGCAACCTGTTTGCATTGCGGCAAAATAGTTTCAAACGATTCCTTGCTTTTTCATCCATTGCGCAGGTTGGTTTTATACTGGTAGGTATTTCAGGAAGTTCGCAGGCGGGGATGGCTTCGGTAATCTATTTTATACTCATCTATGTTTTCTCAAACCTTGCCGCATTTGGTGTGATCTCATTGGTAAGCGCTATCACGGGCAGAGAAAACATCAGCGATTACAAAGCGTTCTATACAACCAATCCATTACTTACCTGGATACTCACGATCGCCTTATTTTCATTGGCTGGTGTTCCGCCCACAGCGGGTTTCTTTGGTAAATTCTTTTTGCTGATGGCCGGTGCTGCCAAAGGAAATTACTGGCTGATTGGAATTGCTGCGTTGAATATGGTCGTCTCTTTTTATTATTACCTGCGTGTGGTAAAAGCCATGTTCATGGATGGTAACGAAGAACCGATTGGCAAATTATCCATCCCTGCCTGGTCAAGACTCGCATTATATATTTGCGTGACCGGGATCATTGTTACGGGATTGTTAAGCTGTGTATATGATTATATTTTTTCACTCAGTTCAGGCTTTTAATAATACAATATATGGCGATCAATAAAAATCATGAATTTGACGAACTTGATGGCGTTAAATGCGCTATCGTGGAAAAGAGTGTATTGCCTGAACGTGTTGCATTTTTACAGAAATTATTATCCTTCAATAATTATACAGTAGTGGTGGTGGCCAGTCCGCCACCAAAAGTTGCAGCGCCAGCACCTGCTACAGCAACTGCAGAGACTCCGGCAGAACCTGTAGCCGCCGCGCCAACACCACCCGAAACATTTACAGTTGGTGTAACAGATGTAATGTTCAATCCTACCAATGCAATATTCGGACGTTTATTAAAAACGCCCGGGGGAAGAGTGGTAACACTTGCTTTCTGGAAACAGAAAGAGACGATCGCGCATGACGAGATCCCTTATTTTGAGAATAGGTAACAGAAAGCTTGCATCTACCGGATAAAGTTTGTAAATTTTACTAACCAAATCCGTTATCTATGAAACAATATCATATCGTTTCCCGGATCGCTATTTACATGTTGGCCGTTGTCATGATCTCCTTTGGTCTCTATCATTTTCAAAACGCACGCGACCTGATCGTTTACATTCCTGCTTCTGTTCCTGGTGGAATAGTATGGGTGTATTTTGTTGGCGCTGCCTTTATTTTGGTAGGGCTCGCTTTTATCTTCAACAAAATGGTAAAAGCGGCGGCTTACCTGCTGGCATTGCTGTTACTGATCTTTATCGTAATTATTCATATCCCCAATTACCTGGAAGCAGGGGATAAAGAAATGAGATCGATGGCTTTCATCAACATACTGAAGGACCTTGCCATTGCAGGTTTTGCGTTGCATATTGCGGCCGGCGCTCATCACCAGAAACTGCACCTGGAAGATAGTGACTAGTGTGGTGGAGTATATGAATGCTTTATCTTTATCCCGCATCATTTAACATAAACATGCGGTATCTCTTTTATTTGCTTATACTCATTGTTGCAGCGGGGTGTCATCGTGCAGTATTCAAAAATAAATGGCTGAAAGAAAAAGCACCTGAAAAATTTTCGGCCGGTTTTGAAACTTCCAAAGGATATTTTGAAGCGGAGTTCACGCGCGAGTGGTCGCCATTGGCGGTGGACCGTTTGTATGCACAACTGAAACATCATTACTACGATAAGACCTTGTTCTATCGTGTGCGCCCTGCTTTTGTTGCACAGTTTGGTGGAGATGATTCTTTGAAAAGAAAACCATGGACCAAACATAAAATTCCCGACGAGCCCGTACGCAGACCCAGCGAAAGAGCCACGATCAGTTTTGCGCGTGGTGGAAAAGAATCACGTGGGAATGACCTGTTCATTAATCTCCGGAACAATTCTCCAAGATTAGATACAATTTCACCGGGTGGCGTAAAAGGTTATCCCGTGCTTGGAACAGTTACCAAAAATATGGAAGTGGTTGATTCGTTGTATAGTGGGTACGGTGATAAAGTATTTGCGAAATATGATACATTGCTAAAGAACAGGCGCGCTTTCTTAGATAGTTTTCCGAAACTGGATTCGATTAAGCGGGCATTTTTAATTAAGCGAAAATAGCAACGCGGATGACGCGGAAAAAACGGATTGGCACGGATAAAGCAGGAAAAATCCGTTACGATCCGTTTTTTCCGCGTCATCCGCGTGCCATTAAGCATTCAAAACAGTAGACCCTCTTACAATTAACTCAGATGGTATGATCAACGATTCATCCTCCATCGTAAAATTTTTCTTCTCAAGAGATTTAAAAAGCACTACAGCCGCAGCCTTACCCATATCAAATGCAGGCTGGGTGATGGTTGTAAGTGAGGGGCTTAAAATACTGGCAGAAGAAAGATTAGAAAAACTTACCACCTTAACATCGTTCGGAATAGATAGTTTTAATTCTTTGCAGGCGAGATAAATATCAGTCGTTAATTTTTCAACGGTTGCGATCACTCCATCCGGACGATCAGGTGATCCCATGATCTTTTGCATGAAAGAATAATTGGCCACTGCATCATTCTCGCAAAGTATATTGATCGGTTCATGGGCAACCTGGTTATCCTTTAATGCCTGTTCGTATCCTTCAAATCTTTTATTGCTGATGGATAAACAATGGGAGATGGATAATAAAGCAATCCGCTTACACCCGCAATCAATCAGGTGCTGTGTGGCTTTATAACTGCTTTCAAAATCATTGGTGGTGATCTTTGCTGTATTCACTTCTTCACAAACCCTGTCGAAAAAAACCAGGGGTATCTCCCTTTCATGCAGATCGCTGATATGCTGGTAGCTGGCAGTTTCAGCTGTGAGTGACATCAACACACCATCTACTCTTCCACTTTGAAAATCTTTCAATATCGCTTGCTCGCGGGATAGATTTTCATGGGTGAGATAGATCAGTACATGATATCCTTTTTCTTCAGCGATCGCTTCTATCCCGTTAATGGCAAGTGAAAAAAAACTATCCGCTACTTCAGGTAATACAACAGCAATGGTTTTACTTTTTCTCCGCCGAAGGCTGCCAGCATAAGCATTGGGTATATAATTAAGCCTGCTTGCCAGTTCCTGCACACGCAGCTTGGTTGGGGTGCTGATCTCATGACTGTCCCGCAGCGCTTTTGAAATAGCGGCCGTGGAAAGATTGAGTTCTTTGGCTAACATTTTAATGGTGATGTTGTCCATTGCAGCAAGTCGATTTTGTGTAAATTATCAAAATTACACGAGCTACGAACTTAAACGGTTAAGTAATTTTTTTTGCTTTACATTCGGTATCAGGTTATTATTAATGACTTATTTAACTGTTAAACGATTGCAACCGATTGTATTTTGCCAAAGAAAACTGCTTAGTCAATGAACACATTACAGACTGCTGATTACATTGTATTTTTTGTTTATTTTATTATTATCAGTGCCTATGGGTACTATGTTTACCAGAAAAAAAGGATCAAAGGGGCAACAACTTCTACGGAGTTCTTTTTGGCAGAAGGGTCGCTTACCTGGTGGGCCATCGGGGCATCGTTGATCGCATCCAATATCTCAGCGGAACATTTTATCGGGATGTCAGGTTCGGGGTTCGCATTGGGTCTTGCCATCTCTACCTATGAGTGGATGGCTGCTGCCACCTTATTGGTTGTGGCCGTATTTATCATCCCGGTGTATCTCAAGAACCGCATTTTTACCATGCCTCAGTTCTTATCAAAGAGATACAATGATAAAGTGAGTACCATCATGGCCGTGTTCTGGTTACTGGTGTATGTTTTTGTGAACCTTACTTCTATTATTTACCTCGGAGCGCTGGCTATTTCATCTATATCCAATATCAGTTTCGAATGGAGTATTGTGGGTTTGAGTTTGTTCTCCGTGATCGTTACACTGGGTGGAATGAAAGTGATCGGTTATACAGATGTGATCCAGGTATTTGTTTTGATAGTGGGTGGATTGGTCACAACCTATCTCGCGCTCTCATTGCTTTCTGAACATTATGGCTTTGGCGGTGATATATGGAAGGGTTTGGGTGTATTGAGAAAAGAAGCGCCTTCCCATTTTCACATGATCTTTAATAAAGGAGATAAGTACTATCCGGAGCTACCAGGTATCTCGGTGTTGATCGGTGGTATGCTTATCAATAACCTTGCTTACTGGGGATGTAACCAATACATTGTACAACGCGCACTGGGAGCGGATCTGCAAACTGCCCGTAAAGGAATTCTCTTCGCAGCCTTCCTCAAAATGCTGATCCCGGTGATCGCTGTATTACCAGGTATCGCTATGTATGTATTGCATCAGAATGGAATGTTCCAGAAAGAAATGTCTGATGCAGCAGGCGCCATCAAACCGGATCATGCGTATCCAACCTTAATGAATTTATTACCTGCCGGACTAAAAGGTGTTGCTTTTGCAGCGTTAACCGCAGCCATCGTTGCATCACTTGCGGGTAAAGCAAACAGTATCTCAACGATCTTTTCACTTGATATCTATAAAAAATATTTTAATAAAGAAGCATCCGACAGGAAGCTCGTGTTGATCGGGAGATGGGCCGTAATTGTTGCAATGGTGGTGGCTGCATTGGTAACCCCGGCGCTGCGTTCACTGGACCAGGCTTACCAGTTCATACAGGAATATGTAGGCTTTATCTCACCGGGTGTATTGGCCATTTTCTTACTGGGATTTTTCTGGAAACCCACAACCGCTGCTGCGGCAATGACAGGTGCCTTGCTTACCATCCCGCTTTCTACCGTACTAAAATTTTTACCCAACTGGACTAACGGGGCTTTTCCGAATCTTCCTTTCCTGAACAGGATGGAAATCGATTTTGTACTGATCGTATTAACTATGATCATCGTCAGCAAGGTTAAACCTAGAAAAGCAACCGACACGCATGCGATAGAAGTGGATACCACCATGTTCAGGGTCCCCATGAGCTTTATCATCGGATCCGTGATCGTCTGTGGAATGCTGGCGGCGTTGTATACTGTGTTCTGGTAATAAGTTGTAGTTGCGGTTTTTAATATTTGTCTGTAACTATATTTGTTTGCTGGTTTAAGAGTTTACTAAAAGCTTAATAAACCAGCAAACAAGTAAACCAATAAACAGGTAAACCCGCAAAACCATTCACAAATACTAAGCACTTAACCGTTTAAGTAAAAAAATATACCCCAAAGCCCTATAATGATTTTTAAAAACTTCATTTTAGTAGGGTGATTGATCTATCATTTTTAAAATACTGCTTGTCATGTCAGTGAAAAACAACCTGCCTGAGGACGTTATTGCGCCTATGGCCAACTTAGATGAATGGGAAATGGACGTGTTGGAACGTTATCCCGATCCCAATGCCATCGCCCAGAATAAATCCACTGAAGAGTTCAGAAATTATGATGACCCTTCACGTGATACAGTAAAAGAATTTTACCGCCTGAATCATACTTACCAGGGCTACGATTTTGTATTGGAAAAGAAAGCTGACTACCTCGCTTTCAACAAAAGAGAAATGCCGATCTGGGATGCGTTCAAATTTTTGAATGAACTGGTGGATGATTCGGATCCGGATACCGACCTCGACCAGATGCAGCACCTCCTGCAAACCTCTGAAGCCATCCGCAATGATGGCCACCCGGATTGGTTTGTTTTGGTAGGACTGATCCATGACATGGGAAAAGTATTGTGTCTTTTCGGCGAGCCGCAATGGGCCGTTGTAGGCGATACGTTCCCGGTAGGGTGCGCCTATTCTGATAAAATTGTGTACCCTGAATTCTTCCAATTCAATCCTGATATCAACAACGAAAAGTACAATACCAAGTATGGTGTGTATGCACCCAACTGCGGTTTGAAAAACGTGCATATGTCATGGGGACACGATGAATATGTATACCATATGATGAAGGATTATCTTCCGGAAGAAGGCTTATACATGCTCCGTTATCACTCTTTCTATTCACAGCACAGGGAAAAAGCCTATAACCATTTGATGGATGAACACGACCATGAAATGTTTAAATGGGTTGATAAATTCAATCCCTATGATCTGTATTCTAAAAATCCCAACCAGAAAAGCTGGGAAGAATTAAAACCTTATTACCAGGAACTGGTTGCGAAATACCTGCCAGCTACTTTAAAGTTTTAATACTAAGGTAATATACGATCGAAGACATTGAAATACCGGTCCGGTACTTTTGCACAAAATAGTAGGTCAATTTTTTAAAATACGCAACTATTGATCCATTTTAGCGGTCTATGGTTGATTGTTTCTGTTCTTTTTGTAACCAAAACAAAACTACTTCAAATGAGTAAAGTCATTTTTTTAAAGCATCCCCTGAAATTTATTTTCACTGTAATGCTGGGTTGCATTTGTTTATTCCCCCCCGGAACCGCATTTGCCGCTCCTGATCAAACGGTCAGCGGAACGGTAACAGATGCAGCAAGTGGTAAAGCATTATCCGGTGCCACCGTAAGTGTAAAAGGCGGAACCCGCAACGCTGTTACAGATGCAAAAGGTTCTTTCACCATTTCAGTACCAGGCAGCAACAGCGTACTCGTGGTAACTTATGTGGGTTTTGAAACGCAGGAAGTAACAGTGGGCAACAATACCAATCTTTCCATCACCTTACAACCCGGTTCTGCAGAATTGAACCAGGTAGTAGTGGTTGGTTATGGTATCCAACGTAAAAAAGATGTAACAGGTGCGGTTAAGACCGTAAAGAGTGAAGCCTTTAACAAAGGTATTATCAACTCACCTCAACAGCTTTTGCAGGGTAAAGTATCCGGTGTGAATGTAACTTCTGTGAGTGGTGAGCCAGGTGCGATACAGGGTATCACTATCCGTGGTCCGGGAGGTGTAAGAACAGGAAACACTCCATTATTTGTCGTAGATGGTTTGCCATTGGATAATGCTGCTACAAGTGGTGTTGGCGATCCTTTGAATTTTCTTAACTCTGCAGATATTGAATCGATAGACGTGTTGAAAGATGCATCCGGGACAGCCATTTACGGATCGCGTGGTGCAAATGGTGTGATCTTTATCACTACTAAAAAAGGTAAAGCGGGTGTTGCAGCCGTAAACTTTGCATCAACCGTTGGTTTCTCATCGCTGGCAAGAAAACTACCCGTATTAACTGCAGATGAGTTCCGTACAGAAGTTCCGAAATTAGGCGGTACGCTGGATAATGGTGGAACAAGTACAGACTGGCAGAACCTCATCACCCGTAATGCAATCTCTCAAAACTATAACCTGAGCATGAGCGGCGGCGCTGAAAAACTTACCTACTATGCATCTTTTGGAATGCAGAAACAGGAAGGTATCATCAAAGCCAATTCGCTCGACAGGTATACAGGAAGGATCAATGTAACACAAAGGCTCTGGGATGATAAATTGATCATAGATGCGAACCTTAGTTATGGTGCAACCAATAACAAACGCCCGCCTATCACAGGTATGATCGGTGATGCGATCACGAATAACCCAACCTATGCGGCAACGGATGCAACCGGTAAATACATTCCTTATACCGCATTTAACAATCCTTTGCTGAACATTGAACTTGATAAAGAGATCACCACCGTGAATCGTTTATTGGGAAGTATCACAACTACATTAAAACTTGCAAAAGGATTGAGCTACAAATTCAATTTCGGAATTGATAACTCAACTTCCACGCGTGATGTAGAAGCATTGCCCGCTGCGGTGCCTGTACGTATCGGAAGACTGGATACGTATAATGGCGTTAACCGGAACACGCTTATAGAAAACTACCTCACCTATAACTGGGCGAAAAACAAACATAATTTTTCAGCATTGGCCGGTCATTCATGGCAGGAAGTGTTTATACAGACAAGAAATTACAGTATCAGTAATTTCCCTATTTCGCAGATCGAACCGATCTATAACCCCGCTACAGGAACACAGCTTACGCTGGCTGATAACAGACCAGGTGGAAGTGCGATCGTAAATGAGTTGCAATCATTCTTCGGACGTGTTACTTATGCATACGACAGCAAATATTTACTAACCGTTAATTTCAGGTCCGATGGTTCTACGAAATTCGGAGGTAATAATAAATATGGTTATTTCCCTTCATTCTCAGCCGCATGGAAAATTTCTGATGAAGCATTCATGAAGAACTCAATTTTCAGCAACCTGAAATTAAGAGCTGGTTACGGTATTACCGGAAACCAGGAGATCAAACCAAAATCAACACAGGCATTGTTTAATGTAACAACCGGTAGCGGTTATCCATTGGCAGCAACAGGATCTTATCCTTCGGGAATTGTATATGTAAGATTTGCCAACCCGGATCTTCAGTGGGAAACTTCCAAACAGACAGATTTAGGTCTTGACTTTAGTTTGTTGAAAGGTGCGTTAACAGGTACGATTGATGTATTCCGCAAACAGTCAAGTAATATACTTCTGGAAGTAGTTCCTTTCGATCCCGTTTCGCCTATCGCGTTAACTTACCAGAACGTGCCTAATATGAAGATCACCAACCAGGGTATTGAATTTGAACTGGACTATAATCACAGGAATGCAAAAGGGGTCAGCTATAACGTTGGTGCTAACCTTACTTATATGAAGAATAATGTGGAAGGCTCACCCTATTCAATTCTTGCATCAGGTTCTGCACAAGGTTCCGGTTTGACAGGTGCAACGGTTAACGGTTATCTCAACGGACAACCGATTGGTACGTTCTTCCTGAAAGAATTTATAGGTTTTGACGCCGCGGGTATCAGCAAATTCCGTGACCTTGATGGTGATAATATCATCACTGATAAAGACAGGATCTCTGCAGGAACAGCGCTTCCGAATGTGATCTATAGTTTTTATGGCGGATTGGGATATAAAGGATTTGATTTCAATGTAAACTTCAACGGTGTTTCCGGAAATAAGGTGTACGATAACACAGCCAATTCCAATAACTACAAATTGAAATTATCCAAGAATGTAAATGTTACCAGGGAAGCGATTGCATCTACAGCAGAGTCTGTAAACAATTCAGCTCCTGTAAGCACAAGGTATTTGTATGATGGTGCGTATCTCCGCCTGAATAACCTGGCAGTTGGGTATACTTTCAATACGAACAAAATGGGTAATTTTGGTAAATATGTTACAGCCATGCGTTTATCTGTAACCGGTCAAAATCTTTTTGTATCAACCAAATACAAAGGGTTCGATCCGGAAGTTAATACAGACAGGAATATTGCTGAGGTTACTTCATATGGACTTGATTACCTGAGCTATCCTAAAGCAAGAACGATTATCATCGGTTTAAATATTTCATTTTAAAATAATTGAACATGTCAAAGAGAATAACGAACCTGTTGTTGCTTGTTGTGAGTCTCACAATACTCGACAGCTGTACAAAACTGACTGAAAAGGTCCTCGATGAAACTTCAGCGGCGGGTCTTACCGAAAAGCAGATCGCTGACGGATTCATTGCGCCTACCTATGCAAAGCTGGAAGACATTTTTTTACACACCAACTATTTTGCATTGCAGGAAATTTCAACCGATGAAGCAATCCTTCCTTACCGTGGTGGTACCGATTGGGGTGATAACGGGATCTATATGCAGTTGCACAAACATGAAAATGTAAGCTCTGATGCGAATGTTAGAAATACATGGAACAACATACTCCAGGGGATCTCAAGAGGCGTAACTGCGGTGAACGGTTTGAAAGGGAGCAAAGATCCCAACGCAGCAAAATACATAGCAGAAGCAAGAGGAATGATCGCTTATTATAATTTGCTTTCCCTTGATCTCTGGGGTGTAGCGTTTAAAAAAGAAGATCCGCTTGTAACTTCAACAGTGCTGAGAGGAAAAGACGCGATCGATTATATCAAATCGGAATTGCTGGCGATAGAACCAACGCTTGATAATACAACAGGACCGGGCCGGATCACACAGGCAGGCGTACAAGGTTTGCTGGCACGTGTTTACCTGAACTATGGCGTATATACAAATATTTACGGTACAGCCACTTTTGCTGCAGCTGATATGGCCAAAGTAGTTGAGTATTGCGATAAGATCATCAACAACAACCAGTTTGCATTGGCTGCTGATTACTTCTCACTGTTCAATGATAACAATCACACCAACAAAGAATTGATCTTTGCAGTAGACCAGCGTGCTGACCTTGCGGGTCATAACAGGATGGCCTATTTCTCGATCTCCGGTGACCAGTTCCCGCTTCCTGCTTATACAGGTGCCAACGGAACAGATGGTCCGGGTATCACAACGGATTTCTATCGCTCATGGGTGAACGCTTACCCGGTAGACCCTGCGTTGGCCGATCCACGTTTTTATAAGGAGAATTTATCCATCTATACCAATGGTATTGACACTTGTGTTGATGCTGCAGCCTTTAATATCAATCGTGGTATTTTAAGGGGACAACAGTATGGATTGATCAGGAAGAATGGTGTTTTCCTGAAATGCGTAAGTGGAAAAATGCTGGTAGGGAAACTGTTTTATGATACCCGCAGCAAGCCAACCAAACCGGTTGATTTTACAGAATTATGCGATTTTACAACAGCGGGCAGCGATTACAACACAGGCTACCGCGTAGAAAAATATGAATTCAGTAAAACATCTGTAAGCGGAAGAAATTTCGGAGAACACGATATCGTAATCTTACGTCTTGCTGATATTTACCTGATGCGCGCCGAAGCAAACCTCAGGGCAGGAACCACTACTTCTGCCACACCGTTGGCAGACGTGAACAAAGTAAGAATGGCACGTACTGCAACAAGTTCAGTTGTTCCTACAGCTCTTACCTCTATCACATTAGACAACCTGTTCCGTGAAAGAGGATTTGAATTTTATTGGGAGTGCCAGCGCCGTACAGATATGATCCGTTTTGGAAAGTATGAAAGCGCATGGACAGAGAAAACCAGCACTGATGTAAAGAAAAGACTGTTCCCGATCCCTCAAACAGCGGTCGATGCAACATCTATCGAATCAGGTTACCTGGTTCAAAACCAGGGTTACTAATAGTTTCGTCGCAGTTGGTTTAAAATACAATCGGAATCCGGGGCCTTATAGCTCCGGATTTTTTTTGTGGTAGCAGGGGAACAGGATGCTTTTAAGGTGTATTTGATATAAATTACGGAAATAACCAGCCTGTTTAAACCTGTATCACATTCAACTGCCATGAAAATATTTCTTCTAACGGCTATTTTGTTAACAGCCAGCCTGACCAGTTTCCCTCAAAACAAAACCGATCATAAAACATGGGCAGCAACACCACCTATGGGATGGAACAGTTATGATGCGTATTATGGCAGCATAACTGAAAAACAATTTTTGCAGGAAGTAGATGTGATCACTAAAAGATTATTGCCGGTTGGATATGAATATGCGGTGATAGATTATTGCTGGTTCAATCCCGGTCCGAAAGGATGGGACCCCGATAAATGGATCACATTTGATGTAGACAGGCCCTATACAAACAAAGACCGCGGACTGTTCAACGGAATGGTGATTGATGGATACGGAAGATTATTACCCGCCGTAAACCGTTTTCCTTCCTCGGCTGATGGAAAAGGTTTTAAAAAGATCGGTGATTATGTACATAGCAAAGGAATGAAATTCGGTATCCATGTTATGCGCGGCATACCACGTGATGCGGTCTGGAAAAATACGCCTGTACTCGGAACAAAATATTCCGCAAAAGATATTGCCAGTCTTACAGATACCTGCGCATGGAACGAAAGCATGTACGGTGTTGATGCTACCAAACCGGGAGCACAGGCTTATTATAACTCGCTGCTGAATTTATATGCTTCATGGGGCGTTGATTTTATTAAAGTGGATGATATCGCTTCACCTGTATACCATAAAGGTGAAATAAACCTGATCCGCCATGCAATCGATCAATGCGGCAGAAAAATTGTACTGAGCCTTTCTCCCGGTGATGCGGTAATCGGTTTTGCCAATGAGATGGATAATAAAACGAACATGTACCGCGTATCCAATGATGTATGGGACAGGTGGCGCGATATCTTACATGTATTCGATCTGTTGAATACATGGAGTCCTTTTATCGGCAACGGAGGATGGCCCGATGCAGACATGATCCCTTTTGGAAAATTATGTTTGACGGGTTATCCTTATGCACATGGCCCCAATTCCAAAAGCGATAAACGCGAGCACGAATCTTTTTTAAATTACGAGGAACAGAAAACAATGATGACACTCTGGTGCATGGCCAGGTCGCCGTTGATGTGGGGTGGCGCACCATCGCTAAGCAGCGATAGTGCTTTCGCAGTGCTGAGTAATAAAGAAATACTAGAGATCAATAAGAACACAATAAATAATCACCAAATCTACCAACCCAACCAGAGAGCTGATCATAAAGACTACCGGATCTGGGTGGCTGAGTCTCCAGATAAAAAAAGCAAATACATAGCATTCTTTAATTTAAAAGATACACCACTGGATATTGTATTTAAAACCGAGTGGGAGTTGTGGAACGGATCTTATGTGGGAATTGAACTGTGGACGAAAGAACAAACAGGCACCATCACAAAAGATTTTAAAGTAAACAATATCCCACCGCATGGAGTAAAAGTATATAGGTTAAGATCACCATTAGGAATTTGATCCCGCATGGGCGGGAGAAAATGTGGCAATTTGAAAATGATTGGCCACTTACATTAAGGTCTTTAATTTTCAAATTGCCACATTTTCAAATTGAAAAAATTATGAAAAGAAAAACAATGCCTCTAATTGTAAAACTGGCTTTCTTAATAATTCCGTCCATGCTATCAGCACAGAATAAAAATATTTCCGATCCCATCCGCTTATGGCCCAATGGTGCGCCCGGTGAAATGGCCAATCCACCTGCGGAAAAAGACAACACCAAACCAACGGATAACAAACCGGATGGTAAACCCGTGATACGCCTCACCAATGTGAGCGATCCAACGATCACTATTTATACCCCTGGAGAAAAGAATACCGGTGCAGCTGTGATCGTTTGTCCGGGTGGTGGTTACAGTATTCTCGCTATTGATCTTGAAGGAACAGAAATATGTGAGTGGCTCAATTCCATCGGTGTTACAGCGATACTTTTAAAATACCGTGTTCCTGTAAAAAAAGATGTTCCAAGATACCAACCACCATTACAGGATGCACAACGCGCCATGGGTTGGGTGCGCTATAACGCAAAGAAATTTGGAATTGATACAGGAAAGATCGGCATCATGGGTTTCTCCGCCGGCGGACATCTTTCTGCAACATTGAGTACCAATTGCAGCCAAAGAACCTACGATGTTTTTGATGAAGCTGACAAAACAAACTGCCGCCCCGATTTTGTTGCATTGATCTACCCCGCATATTTAACCATAAAAGATAAAGGCGATGCGATCGCACCGGAATTACCTGTTAACAGCAATACACCACCCACATTTTTGGTACAAACGCAGGATGATGGTGTACGTGTTGAAAGCAGCCTGTTCTATTACATGGCCCTAAAAAAAGAGAAGGTAACAGCAGAAATGCATCTCTATGCAAAAGGCGGGCATGGCTACGGTATGCGCGCAAAAGGTACGGGCATAGAAACCTGGCCGCAACGAATGAAAGAATGGCTGCAAACTAATCACATCATTAAATAAAACCGATGCGAAAAAAATTACTGTTACTGGCATGTTTACTTGCAGGGCTTATCAATAGTTATGGGCAGGGGCAAACAAGAAGAAGCGCAGTTGTGAAAGTAAATGTCGATAACGAGATGGGCCCGTTAAAACCCATCTGGGCATGGTTTGGACATGATGAACCTAATTATACTTACATGAAAGATGGTAAGAAATTATTGTCTGAATTGGCAGAGTTGAGTCCTGTTCCCGTTTATATGCGCGTACACAATTTACTAACCACCGGGGATGGAACACCTGCGTTGAAATGGGGATCAACCAATGCTTACACAGAGGATGCAAACGGCAATCCGGTGTATAATTGGCGGATAACAGATAGTATTTTTGATGCGTATATACAGCGTGGTATGAAACCTTTGGCGCAGATAGGATTTATGCCGGAGGCTTTGTCTACACATCCAACACCTTACCAACACGATTGGAAACCGGGTGAGCCTTATAGTAAAATATTTACCGGCTGGGCCTATCCGCCAAAAGATTATAATAAATGGAGAGATCTTGTATATGAATGGGTAAAACATTGCGTTGCACGTTACGGCAAAGGGGAAGTGGAAAGCTGGTACTGGGAAGTATGGAACGAACCCAATGGCTATTGGAAAGGAACACAGGAAGAATTTTTTAAACTATATGACTATGCAGCAGATGGATTAAAACGCGCATTGCGAACAGCGAAGATCGGCGGACCGAATATTGCGGGAACGTCATCTGCAGGCGCTACTAATTTTATGACTGCGTTCATCAAACATTGTTTGTATGATACCAATTATGCTACAGGTAAAATAGGCTCTCCATTGGAAGCATTGTTGTTTCATGCCAAAGGAAACCCCACCTTAAAAAATGGTGTGGTATGGATGAATATGGCGCCACAACTGCGTGATATTGCAGCAGGCATGAAAATGGCGCAATCTTTTCCTCAAACAAAAAATCTTCCTTTGATCGTAGGTGAATCAGATCCTGAAGGATGTGCTGCCTGTGGAATGGCTACTAATCCTTCCAATGCTTATCGTAACGGAACCATGTATTCAAGTTATACCGCAGCAAGTTTTGCGCGCAAGTATGAATTGGCAGATATGTACCAGGCCAATCTCATAGGCGCTGTTTCCTGGTCATTTGAATTTGAGAACCAGCCCTGGTTCTATGGCTTTCGCGACCTCGCCACCAATGGCGTAGATAAACCCGTATTAAATGTGTTTCGCATGTTCGGCATGATGCAGGGTACACGTGTGCAATCCGAAAGCAACCGGATGTATGGTTTGCAAAACATACTTGACTCTGGCGTAAGAAAAGACCCTGATATTGGTGTACTCGCATCAAGAGTGCAACGTTCTCTTGCGGTGATGATATGGAGTTACCATGATGAGGATTTCCAGGAAGGAAATGAACCGGTAGAGGTCTATCTCAGTAATCTTCCCGCGATCGATATCACCATTAGTGAATACCGGATCGATGCAAGACACAGCAATTCATATGAAGCATGGAAAAAAATGGGTTCCCCGCAAAACCCAACGCCGGCACAAATCTCGGCGCTTGAAAAAGCAGGTGACCTGGAAATGATCAGCAAGACGGATAAATTCAAGATCTCCCGTGGAGAAATAAGATTCTCCATATCCCTTCCGAGGCAAGCTGTTTCATTATTGAAGATTGAGTGGTGATAAATAAGATGTGTATATTAAAATATTGCTGATATCATCAAATTAGATCTATGAAAAAAATAACCCAGCTATTATTGTTTTCCATTCTATTCGTGCATTTGCATGCGCAAGATAAAAATCGTCAATCCTTTAATGGGAAATGGAAATTCAAACTCGATAGTGTAAACATATACGACGATCCGAATAGCAGCAATGATGATTGGCGAATGCTAAACCTTCCTCATGACTGGAGTATTGAAGGGACCTTCAGTAAAGACAATCCCGCTAAACCCGATGGCGGTGCATTACCGGGAGGGGTAGGTTGGTACACTAAAAAATTTTCAGTACCCGTTACTGATAAAAATAAACAGGTATTTATTGAATTCGATGGTGTTTACCGAAACAGTGAAGTATGGATCAATGGCAATTCACTGGGTGTGCGCCCGAATGGTTATATATCGTTTCAGTATGATCTTACACCTTATCTGCATTATGGTAATGAGCCCAATGTGATCACTGTAAAAGTTGATAATTCCAAACAACCCAATTCACGCTGGTACAGCGGTTCGGGTATTTACCGGAACGTATGGCTGACAACTGTTGATAAAGTGCATGTGGATCACTATGGCACTTTTATTACTACACCTATGGTTTCGGAAAAATCTGCAACAGTTAAAATTGTTACCAGTCTTCAAAACAGTTATACAACTAATCAAAATGTTATCATACAAACAACGGTGTATGATGCAACGGGTAAACAGGTTGCTAAAACATCTTCCAGTAAAGAAATCGTAAGCTCGGATAAAGTGATCAATATTCCTGCCGTGTCTGTTACACAGTTTATTGTTGTTGACAAGCCTTTGTTATGGTCAATCGAAAAACCTTCTTTGTACAAAGCAGTGACGGAATTGATCATTAATGGAAAGACTGTGGATAGTTATCAAACACATTTTGGCATCCGTACTTTTCAATTCGATAGTAACAAAGGATTTTTCCTGAATGGAAAGAGTGTAAAAATAATGGGCGTATGCGATCACCATGATCTTGGTGCACTCGGCGCCGCCATTAACACAAGAGCATTAGAGCGCCAGCTGGAAATATTAAAAGGGATGGGATGCAATGGTATCCGCACATCGCACAATCCACCTGCACCTGAATTGCTCGACCTGTGTGACAAGATGGGATTTATTGTGATGGATGAAGCCTTTGATATGTGGGCGAAGGCAAAAACAAAATATGACTATCATCTAGACTGGAAAGAGTGGCACAAGCGTGATCTTGAGGACCAGGTATTACGCGACAGGAATCATCCCAGTGTTTTTATCTGGAGTGTTGGCAATGAAATCAATGAGCAGGGCGGAGATCCGGCCAAAGGTGATACTTCGGGACGCGTGATAGCAAGAGAGCTGGTGAATATTGTAAAGGCACTGGATACCACACGGCCCATTACAACAGCAAACAATAATACAGGTAAGGGTAATAATATTATTCAATCAGGCGCCTTTGATCTTGTGGGTTACAATTATGATCATCGTGCATGGGCAGGCTTTCGTGAAAGATGGCCCGGTAAAAAACTCATTGTAACAGAATCTACTTCTGCCCTGGAAACACGCGGCTATTTTGATAATGTGAATTCTGATACGATCCGCCGCTGGCCCAAACGATGGGATCTTCCTTTTAAAAATCCGAATGGGGGGTATACTGTTTCAGCATACGATAATGTAAGTGCACCATGGGGCTCTACCCATGAAGAAAGTATTCTTGCGCTGAAAAAGAATGCCCATGTTTCAGGAATGTATATATGGACAGGATTTGATTACCTGGGAGAACCCACACCCTATACATGGCCGGCACGAAGCTCCTATTTCGGCATTATTGATCTCGCAGGTTTTCCGAAGGATGTATATTATTTATACCAGAGCGAATTCACAGATAAGTCCGTATTGCATATATATCCACACTGGAACTGGAAACAGGGCGATACGGTGGATGTGGTTTGTTATTATAATAAAGCGGATGAAGTAGAACTTTTTCTCAATGGGAAATCACTTGGCGTAAAAAATAAAAAAGGAGATGAGCTTCATATCAAATGGCGCATACCTTTTGAACCGGGAACAGTAAAAGCGGTATCTCGCAAAAATGGAAAAGCTGTTCTAACACGGGAGATCAAAACTGCTGGTGAGCCGGCAGGCATTCTGTTACAGGCAGACAGGAGTATCATCCATGCAGATGAAAAAGATCTTTCATTTATTACTGCAACCATTGTAGATAAGAATGGTGTAAAAGTTCCTGAAGCAAATAACCTGGTTGAGTTCAAGGTTAGCGGTGCGGGTATCATTGAAGGGGTTGATAGCGGCGACCCGGTAAGTCATGAATCTTTTAAATCAAATAAACATACGGCGTTGAATGGATTGGCGCTTGCCATTATCCGGTCAAATGGAAAACCGGGCAAGATCACAATCACTGCTGTTTCGAACGGACTTATACTGAAAACGATCACCCTTGAAGCAAAATGAGCCTGTATTGGGAACTCCCAATTGTAAATAAAGCAGGAAATAGGTAAACTACAACGAAATAGTAGATTTCTAAAAATGAAACCGATTGCATTTTTAAAAATAGGCAGTATATTTAGTTTGTAAATCGTTTTACAAAACATAGATAATTGCCATATGAAAAAAGAAAAGCATGCCCCTTTTTCCCGCAGAAAGTTTATCGCAACATCAGCAAAAGCCACAGCAGCAACTGCTATCGCGGTAACCGGGTTTCCTACTATTGTTCCTGCCAGTGTATTCGGAAAAAATGCACCGAGTAATATGATCAATGTTGGTGCGATCGGCTGCGGACGTATCTCGCGTGGTCACGATATGCCTTCCACTTTAAAATGTGAAGATGCCCGTATTATGGCAGTAGCTGATTTCGACAGGTCGCGCCAGGTAAGCGGTAAAAAATATATTGAAGATTTTTACACAAAAAAAACAGGACAGTCAGGTTATGTGGATGTGAAAATGTACGACCAGTACAAAGACCTGCTGGCGAATAAAGATATTGATGCTGTATTGATCAGTACACCCGATCATTGGCACGCACAGGTAGCTGTAGAAGCAGCATTGGCGGGTAAACATATTTATTGCCAGAAACCAACTTCACTTACCATTGAAGAAGGTAGAACGATGAGTAATATTATCCAGAAAACAAAAGTGGTTTTCCAGTTGGGTAGCCAGCAGCGTTCGATGGATCCATGGCCGCAGTTTAAAAAAGCCTGTGAGCTGGTGAGAAACGGACGCATCGGTACATTAAAAACAGTGCGTGTTGGTTTACCTGGAGATCCTGCCGGTGGAGTAGCAACAGAAATGCCGATCCCTGATGGTTTTGATTACGATGGATGGTTGGGTTCAACACCTTATATCACTTACACCCGTGATCGTGTGCATCCGTTGAATGATGTGAACTCACGGCCGGGTTGGTTACGTCTTGAGCAGTTTGGTGCAGGTATGATCACAGGCTGGGGTGTACACCATATTGATATTGCACATTGGGGAATGGGTACTGAATTAACCGGCCCGATAGAAGCAGAAGCGACAGCTGATTTTCCAAAAGCCGGTTTATGGAACGTGCATGGAGACTTTGAAGTGAAAATGAAATATGCAACAGGTGTTGAAATGATCGTGAATGGTAAATACCAGAACGGAATTAAATTCGAAGGAACCAAAGGATGGATCTTCTGTACAAGAGGTGGCGGTGGCGCAACAGCCAGTGATCCAACCTCCACAGCAGTTGCCAGGATGAAAGCTTTCGATGCAAGCGATCCAAAAATACTCGAATCAGTGATCGGCAAAAATGAAATTCATTTGTATGAAAGTCCTGAGCAACACCGTAACTGGCTTGACTGTATCAAGAACGGCAAACCCAATATCAGCCCGATAGAAGTGGCCCATCGCTCATGCAGTGCCTGTTTGGTTGGACATGCAGCAATGAAGTTCCCCGGACAAAAATTGTATTGGGATCCGGCAAAAGAAAAATTCAACAACAATCCTGAGGCAAATAAATTATTATCAAGGCCACAGAGGTATCCTTATGGTGTGAGCTATGTTAAGGTGCCGAAGGCCAAGGTGTAATTAATAATTAGTAGTTAATAATAGAGCGGGAATCAAATGCAAGTTTGGTTCCCGCTTTTTTAATTATTAACTATTAACTATTAATTATTAATTTTCATTTATGTGGAACTGTCCCCAATGTGCTCAGCAATTCATCAAAACGAATCAACCTCATTCCTGCGGTGATAAAGTCCTGGCTGATTTTCTGAAAGGGAAATCTGAACACACGATTGATCTCTTCAATTATTTTACAGAACAATTTCAAAAGATAGGTAAGGTAACAGTGCATCCCACCAAAAGCATGATCGCTTTTGCAGGAAGGACAAGAATGGCTTATCTCACACGGTTGGGAAAAGATTTTATTGATATTACGTTTCCTTTTGCGCAGCCATATCACGATAATCTTTGTTTTCACAAGATAGCCCAGGTGCCGGGTTCACAGCAGTTTAATCATCATTTCAGAATGTACAGTAAGGAGGATATTAATGAAGAAGTGGTGTCTTTTATGCAGCTTGCTTATGATGAGAGTTAAAATGGCACGCGGATGACGCGGAAAAAACGGATATTAACGGATCAATCTGTGTTGATCCGTTTTTTCCGCGTCATCCGCGTGCCATTCAATCGCAATTGATCGAGTGTCCGAAACGTATCATATGCCCATCCGGATCCTGAACAAGCATTTCCCTCAAGAACCATTCATGATCGGTTGGCGGATCCACGATCTTTGCACCCCTTGCTTTAATGAGTTCGTAATATTCATCTACATTATCCACTTTAATAGCGATCCAGGTACCCGGGTTACCCTGGCCGTCTTTACAAAAGAAAATATGAATATCACCCATATTAACACCACCAAATGTGGGCGGCTCATCCCACATCCATTTCCCATCGAAGGCAAGTTGATCTACATAATAGCGGATGCTTTTTTCTATATCGCTGGAATACAGTATGGGTGTGATCGTTTCAAATTTCATAAGTAGTATTTTTTTGAAAGAATGACTACCGAAATTTAAAAAATTAAAATCATAACTTATACAACAAAGAAAAGATCCATTGAAAAACAGGCGTTGAACTGAGCGTAGCAACGAAGCTCAATCAGGGAGATGTAGCTGGTAACAAAATGGTTAGGGAAGATGACATAAGGTATAAGAGTAAAGCTGGAACGGAAAGAGCGCAAAGGTTTCGCAGGGAACGCAAGGAATTAGCTTTGCATTCATTGCGGTCCCTTGCGCTCTTTGCATTACCGCTTTTTAACCACGAACTATTGAGTGCACGAACCCTTACTGCATCAACATATCAAACAAAAGATCTTTTCCCTGTTGATTAGTTTTATTTGCCTCAATAAGGTATTTGGGATCATGGTAATAATGATGGGCATACAATAGCAGGTCATACAATTCTCCTTTATTGTAATTATTGATCTGCTGGTATTCCCATTTCTTTTTCCCCGCTGCATAAGGCATTAACCAATCAATTGCTTTTTGTATACCGGCACCACGTGCATTCTGATAACTCCAGAGATCAGTTCCTGCCTGCGTAGCTAATGCAGCCAGTTTACTCCATGCCATCAGGTTGAAAGTACTGTAACTAAGCGCAGCTGTTCTTTCTAATTCAAGCGGCATTTTTCCTTCGGCGGTGAACTGGCTGTCGATGCGTTGTTTACTTTCTTCTGCGAGCTCGTGCGCAAGGGTTGACTGTTTTGTAAACAAAGCATAATCTACTACCTGTGCTGAATACCAGGTGCCGTGATTATTTTTTGCCTTATGTTCATCTTTACCATTCTTGCTGGTAAGCATCCAGTTCAAAAATTGTTTATACCATTGTTGTATGCCGTTGTCGTCTGCTGTTGTCCAGGAAGACGATCCCTGCAATAAACCGACTGCATCTGCAATATTCATTAATGAACGTGTTTCTATCAGCCCGATCCCTCTTCCTTCTGTAACACCCGGGATACCCTGTCCGTAATTTTGGTTAGGATTCATTTTTGTTGCATCATCCAAAAACCAATACCGCAAAAGAACACCCGCTTTCTGTGCATATTTTTCTTCACCGGTAAAATAATAAGTAAGAGACAAGGTATGTACAGATTCATGTAGTTCATCCAGGTGTTTATGATCCTCAATTTTATTGATCTCGGGGTTTCTTACACCATCCTTCCGCATATACGGTAAACCATTCGGCTTGCTGCTGTCGTACCAGAAATAAGGAGCCTGGCTCATGTAGTCATGTTTGGAACCGCTGGGTGGTGTGATGCCCTTGTCCATAACAGAAACCGGTTTCATTGTAAGAAAGGGTTCTGCTTCTTTTTGCAGTTGGTTCACCATAGCGATGGCTGCCGCATTTTTTTGTGTGAATTGTTTTTTTAATTCGACCAATCGTGCAGGATCGATGGCAAAGGTTTTTGGAACCTGTGCATAAGTTATGAAACAGGTGAACAAAGCAATTAAGAAAAAGATCGATTTGGTATGCGAAAGGCTGACTGTTTTCATGATATGATTCATAATAAGTGTTGAATGTAATATTAATGAGGCAATGAATAATAAAATCAGCGATAAATTTCCGCTCATTAGTAATAGGAAGATAATGCTGCGATAACAATTTCATAACCTATGTTGGCTATTTTTCATTATCAATATTTTATATGCAAGCTTTACATAATCATTCCGGCGAACTGATCGCCTATCAATACCTGAATATGATCCTGCATCCCGACAGTATGCAGGTGCTGGGCCTTGTATTGGGCAACTGTATATTTGACCAGAAAGCGAAAATGTTGGGAAAATTGTTCCAGCAAAAAGTATATAACATGTCGGGTGAGGTACTGGCAAGCAAATCAGGGGCATCCCTTCCTTTGCCTGAGAATATGGATGTTACAGGTTGCATTATGGATGCCTGGAAGATCTTGTTAATGATCAAAGATCATTCCTGCCCGTGGGTAACAACAAAGAATGCATGGGCGCCGGCATCACTTGCAGAATTTATTTATATATAAGAGAAGTTGTCATAATGTATCTGCGTTCCGTTGCTGATCGGTCTTTGTTTCTTCCATCACATCCTCAATGCCCGACTCAAATTCCTTTTTATCTTTTTTATTTCTTGAGACCAGGAATGCCAGGAGCGCTATTGTGCCCAGGATGACTATGATAATAAGTAAAATATTTTGAAAAGACATGGATCAGCTTTTTATAATTTTTTAAATAGGATACCTATTATCGTGGATGGCTATCCTCAATGGTTTGCAATAAGTGTTCCCTGTTCTTAACCAGGTTCCAGAAACAGGATTGGTATTTTTTATTCACTTCCCAGAAGCCATTGGCTTTATAACGCCTGGATGATGACCGTTGCACAAGTGAAGCCATAAAATCTACCCGGCCATATTTGGCTAATTTTTTACCGAGGTCAACATCATCACCATAAAAAGTTAGTGCCGTGTTATAACCACCGGCCCTTTCCAAAACTTCTGAGCGTATAAATGCATTACCACCTATTAGTATCGCCGCTTTCCCACTTACCTGTACAAATGTATTGATCAAAGGGTATACCAGTTTTTGCGAAAGCAGGGTAGAGAACCGCATCCATTTACTCCCGTCAAAATAATCATAGGGGCCAGTAACCGCAACACGTCCCTTGTTATTGGCGCATAATAAAGAAACCCCTTTGCGTAACCAGTTTGATGCAGGTACACAGTCTGCATCAAGTTGCGCAATGATGGAGCCAGTGGCGTGCATCCGTGCACATTCCCTTGCAAAATTAGTACCCTGCCTGATCTCATGTACAAGACGGAAGGAGATCCCGTAACCAGTATGTGTGTCTATGAACTCCTGTATGATAACTGCCGTTAGATCAGTTGATGCATTGTTTGCGATGATCACTTCAAAATCGGGATAGTCCTGTATCATCAATGTATTCAATGTTCTCAGGATATATTTTTCTTCATTGAATGCAGGAATTAATACCGACACTTTGGGTAATGAGCGTAGCCGGGTATGTTTTAAACCTATCATACCATAAAATAACCAACCTTGTGTAACCTTAGTGTATACACAAGGTTATCATACTATTAACGTGTTATGCTATTGAAATCAAAGTTGTACTCCTTTTGAATATGGAAAACTATAAGAAAGAAATCTGCGAATAAGAGCTGCGTGCCTCGCAATGGCGGCCAGCCCGCAACATTAATGGCTATTTTAACTGAAACTTTTCGGAAAAAAATATTTGACCATACAACCCAATATTACAACAGGTTACCATTAGCATTATCGGTAACCTTAATTTAATTCAGTCTTCACATTCGCTTTATACAGGGATGGTTCCTTTGTAAAACCCTTGTAAATGAAATATTGTCTTTTTCTTGTTTGTAGCCTTGTTTGTTTTATTGGGGGTGCACAAACACCTGCCATGCAAAAAAATGTTTTCATCATTACCATGGATGGCTTCAGGTGGCAGGAGGTTTTTAAAGGTGCGGATTCTGTTTTGATACGCGATACCTCACTTGTAAAAGATACCGCATTGATGCTGCAGCAATACTGGAGCAATGACCCAGAGGAAAGAAGACGTAAGCTGTTACCTTTTTTCTGGAACATCATTGCACAAAAAGGGCAACTCTCCGGCAACAGGGTATATGATAACAGTGTGAATGTTTCCAACCTGTTTAAAATATCCTATGCGGGTTATAGCGAAATATTCACTGGCTATGCGGATAATAAATTCATTCCCAACCTAGCTGTACAGAACAGGAATATCAATATCCTCGAATATATGAATGAGCAGGAGGGATATGAAGGGAAGGTAGCTGCTTTCAGTTCCTGGAATGTGATGCCTTATATTTTAAATGAAAAGCAAACAAGAATCCCCGTGAACAGCGGCTATGAAATGCTGGAAGGCAATGAGGATAGCACTAATGCAATGATCAATACTGTGCAACAACGCATGGCACACAAAACGCACACCCGATATGACCTGCTTACCTATGCCAGCGCACAAAATTATATTGAGCAGAAGCATCCCAAAGTTGTTTTTATCGGTTTGGGAGAAACGGATGAATCTGCACACGTGGGCCGCTATGACCAATACCTGCAGAAAGCACACCAGGCAGATCGGATGATAGCCGACTTGTGGTATTATGTTCAAACGGATCCCTTTTATAAAGACAATACTACTTTCATTATTACAACAGATCATGGACGTGGCAGTAAAACATCCACCTGGCACAAACATGGTTTTTGGGTAAAGGGCTCAGGTGAAACATGGGTGGCCATGTTGGGTGAGGGTATTGAAGCAAGGGGCGAAGGAAAACAAAAAAAACAGTCATATCAAAAACAGATTGCCGCAACAATCTCTATGCTGCTCGGTGAAAATTTTACTGCTAATCACCCGGTATCCGGTCCAATGAATGTATCAGCAAATAAAATCGGTAAGGAGATGTTGATAACACCAATACCTGATAAATAAATCGTATGACAGAATTTCTTACCAACTATATTATTGCCTACGGTTATTTGGCTGTCTTCTGTATCGTATTGTTACAGGAATTAGGAATGCCCGGTCTTCCCAATGAATTGGTTATTATTTATTTCGGATACCTGAGCAGGCGGGCCGGTTTATCCTACCCTGTCATTTTTTTCCTGGTGATCCTTGCAGATATACTGGCTGCTTTTACACTTTACCTGGCATTTTATTATGCAAAGAATATGCTGGTGAGAATCAAACCGCATTGGTTAAAGTTGCCGCAACAAAGGATCGCTTCGCTTAAAACGAAGATCATTTCACATAATGGACGGCATATATTTATTGCAAAACTTACACCTTTTGTGCGCAGCTATCTTCCGGTAGTTGCAGGATTATTACATGTGCGCCTTCTTGTATATGGACGGATCATTTTTTGCACAGCCATTATCTGGAGCGGAGGTTTGATCACTGTGGGCTGGCTATTTTATTTTTAGTTCGTTTCTTTTTTTGGTCATACAGCAAATCCAATAGCTTGTAAAAACGAAGGATCCCACTATTTAGCGGGATCCTTTTTATTGAGATGGGTTAGTAAGTAAGCAGTTTATTTTTTTTTCGCTGCTTTTTTAGGGGCAGCCTTTTTGGCTGGCACTTTTTTAGCCGCTTTTTTCTTTGGTGCTTTTTTAGGAGCAGCAGTCTTATTAACGACAGTACTTACCGGTTTATTGTGATGAAGACCATCTGCCAATAATTTTGCAGCTTTCTTTACCAGTTTCTGTAATTTTTTTTCATGTACTGATTCTTTAAATTCAGCCAATGCAATGTGTAGTTGGTTAGCGAGACGCGCCCTGAGATCTTTTTTGGCATGGGCGGCAGGTTTGTTTTTCTTATCCATAATAGAATTATTTGCAATTGTTAGTTGATTTTAAATATAAATCAAACCATGGGTTTTCCAAGGTTAAATCTTTCCATTTCACTTCAAACACGCTGTAGGTCAGTTTTTTAGGTATTTAATTTCGCACATTATAACCCACTATAGCTATCTATTCTTAACAGTTCGGTAATGCTCAGCTAACCTTCTGGTAACATACAGTTCACAACTTTGGAAAACCTTTATACATGGAAAGAAGATCCATTGAAGTAGTTGTGATGAGTGATTTGCATCTTGGAACATACGGATGCCACGCAAGTGAGATTGTTCAATACCTCAAAAGCATTTCCCCGCAAATACTCGTTCTCAACGGTGATATCATTGATGGCTGGCAATTCTCCAAAAATTATTTTCCCGCTTCACATATGCAGGTGATCAAGGAGATCATGGGCCTGATGAGCAAAGGCACACGCGTAATATATATTACCGGTAACCACGATGAAATGCTTCGCCGTTACAGCGATATACAACTTGGAAACCTGCAACTGACTGACAAAGTTGTACTGGAAATAAATGGCAAGAAGACATGGATCTTTCATGGTGATGTATTTGATGCAACGACAAAAGGCGGTGCCAAAATATTAGCCAAACTCGGAGGACATGGTTACGATCTTCTCATCGTTCTCAATCGCATGATTAATCATGTTTTGAAATTTTTCGGAAGAGAAAAAATGAGTTTAAGCAAGAAAGTAAAGAACGGCGTTAAACAGGCGGTTTCCTGGATCGGCAATTTTGAACAGACCGCTGCAGAACTGGCTATCGAAAAAGGATACGACCATGTGATCTGTGGTCATATTCACCAACCACAAAAAAGAGTGGTAGAAACAAAAGATGGTAAAGTTACTTACCTGAATAGCGGCGACTGGATCGAGAACCTCACTTCGCTGGAATACATTAATAACGAATGGAACATCTACCATTATGATCCGGCCAATTTTGATATAAAAGAAAAGTTTGGAAAAAAACTACCACCGCTTGAAGTGGTAACAAATGAAATAGACATGTATATCACTTCATTGATCGCATAATAAAACTGTTATGAAAATACTCTATTCCATACAGGCTACCGGTAACGGTCACATTGCAAGAGCAGCAGAACTGATTCCTTTTCTTTCGAGGTATGGGAAAGTGGATATTTTTTTAAGTGGGAGCAACAGCAGCCTCCGGACCAATCTGCCGGTTAAATATAAAAGTAAAGGATTGAGTCTTTTTTACGGTAACAGGGGTGGACTTGACTACTGGAAAATGCTCAAGGCCTTTTCACCGTTACGCATCATACAGGAAGCAAGGATGCTACCTGTAGAGAAATATGATATTGTGCTGAATGATTTTGAATCGATCACTTCACTTGCCTGTAAAATGAAAAATGTTCCATTTATTCATTTCGGTCACCAGGCAAGTTTTTTATCTGCACAAACACCAAGACCCTCTAAAAAAGATATGGCGGGTGAATGTATCTTAAAACATTATGCAGCATCAAAGCATAGTATTGGATTGCATTTTAAAAAGTATGACGATTTTATTTATTCACCGGTGATCAAAGAAAAAGTATTACAGGCAGACCCGGCTGATCACGGCCATATCACCGTATACCTCTCCCATTACTCAGATGCTGTTGTTGAAAAAGCTTTATCATCTGTGAAGGAGGTACCCTTTCATGTTTTTAGCAAATCAAAAACGCAGGTAGAACGTAAGGGTAATATTATTTTCATGCCTGTAAGCAACGATGGATTTACAGAAAGCATGGTGAAGAGCCATGGTGTAATAACAGGCGCCGGTTTTGAAACACCTGCTGAAACATTATATCTCGGAAAGAAACTGATCTGCCTCCCGATACAGGGACAGTATGAACAGCTTTGTAACGCTGAAGCATTAAAGGATTTCGATGTACCCATTGTGCATTCCATCACAGATGCGTTCCCGCAATTGATAGGCGATTGGCTGAATACAGGAGCACAACAGCAGTTGGTACCGGAACACTCAACCGCTGCTATCGTTGAGGAAGTGATGGAAAGGGCAAATGATATTCTTGCGCATCGTCAATATATTCACTCACCGGACCTCAATTTTTCTATGTAATGTCATTTTCAAAATCTGATTTCGGGGATGATTTTTATTGGGGTGTTTCTATTGCATCTGCACAGAATGAAGGGGCTGCCGATGTGGATGGGAAAAGCCCCTCTATATGGGATGTATTTGCAGGGAAAAGAGGTAATATCAAATCCGGTCATTCACCCGCATCGGCATGCGATTTTTACAATCGTTACCAGGAAGATATCAATACCGCGAAAGCGCTTGGGTTTAATTCATTCCGTTTTTCACTTTCCTGGCCGCGTATCATGCCGTATGGAAAGGATACGGTTAATCCCAAAGGAATCAAGTTTTATCATGATGTGATTGATGCCTGCCTGGCTGCAGGATTAACGCCGTTTGTTACCTTATATCATTGGGATCTTCCGCAGGCACTGGAAGAAAAAGGTGGATGGACAACAGGATTGGTGATCGAATGGTTTTCTGCTTTTGTAAAAGTTTGTGCAAAATCCTATGGCGATAAAGTAAAGAACTGGATCATTCTGAATGAACCCCTTAGTTTTACTACGCTAGGATATATGGTTGGGAAACATGCGCCTGGTAAAACAGGCTTATATCATTTTCTGCCTGCCGTGCACCATGCTGCCATGGCTCAGGCAGAAGGGGGAAGGATCATACGAGGTTTAGTAAGCAATGCAAATGTTGGAACCAGTTTTTCCTGTTCAGAAGTATTACCTTATACTGCGAGTGAGGACGATATGCTGGCCGCTTCGAAAGTTGACCTGTTTATGAACCGGCTTTTTATCGAACCGCTTTTTACAGGAAGTTATCCTGTACACGAAGATTTTCCATTAATGGAAAAATTATATTTCAGTAACAAAGCCTGGCGTGTTGAAGAAAAATTAAAATTTGATTTTGATTTTATCGGGTTGCAGAGTTATTTTCCTGTGGTGGTTAAACATAGTCCCATCATGCCGCATATCGGCGCTACACAGGTAAAGGCAAAATCGCGTAAGGTACCGGCTACAGCCATGGGATGGGAGATCAACCCGGATAGTTTTTATCGAATACTCAAGAAATTTGCGAAATATAAAAACATCAAAGAGATCATTGTTACAGAAAATGGCGCTGCATTCAAAGATGAAGTGAAAGAAGATATGATCAATGATATCAACCGCCAGGCTTATTTTGAAGAACATGTATCGGCGATGTTAAAAGCAAGAAATGAAGGCGTACCCGTAAACGGCTATTTCGCATGGACACTTACTGATAATTTTGAATGGTCAGAAGGCTATCATCCAAGATTCGGATTGGTGCATGTGGACCATATAACGCAACAACGAAGGCTAAAACGCTCAGGGTTTTGGTGGCAACAGTTTCTGCAGGCTGAATATGTATAAGCCGTTTTCTCATTACAAGGATAATTTTTTGAAAATAAAAGGCTACCTTAAAGAGTCTTTATTTTTTTGCCTGTAGCAGAAGCAGGCTAATGGCACATACATTGCAACAGTTATATGTTCGCCCCGTTAGATTCTTATCTTGCTACTAAACCCTTTGCTATGAAAAAGACTCAAAAGTTCCGGCACATTGAGTTCACGGTGGCTTTTCTTTTTCTGGTTTTTGCCTGGGGATGGATCTTTTTTACGAACCTCGTATTTCGCTCAAATATCTTTACTGATATCTGTATGGCCTTTGTGTTGGCCCTTCTTGTTTTTTTTGCTGTGAGGTTTTCAAGAAAGAAGGTAGCCAGTATGACAAGAGAATATAGAAACTTATTTGAAACGCACCCTAACCCCATGTGGATCTATGATAATGACACATTAAAATTCGTTGCTGTGAATGAGGCCGCTATCAGAAATTATGGGTATTCAAAAAAAGAGTTCCTGAATATGACCATATTCGATATCCGCCTGGCAGCTGATATACCTGTTCTTCAGGATAGACTGGCAACAGACCTGGAACCCGCTCGGGATAATATATGGCGTCACGTGAAAAAGAACGGCGAAGAGATCCTTGTTAAAATAGTGTCTAATGATGTTACTTTCAATAAGAGGCGCGCAAGGCTGATAGATGCACTGGATGTGACAGAAATGTCCAGGCAACAGGAGCAGATCCGCGAAATGTCGCTGGTTGCAGAGAACACAACCAATGGTGTTATTTTATCAGATGGACAGGGAAGAATCAAATGGGTCAACAAAGCATTCGAACGTACCACAGGTTATTGTTTGAGTGAAGTAAAAGGAAAGTTTCCACGAACTTTTCTTCACGGACCGGAAACTGATAGAAATGTTGAAGCGGAAATTAATGAACTGGTCAGGCAGAAAAAAGGATTTGTCGGCGAAATCATTAATTATAAAAAAGACGGAACCCCATACTGGATACATCTTAATCTATCGCCTATCCTCAGTAATAATGAGATTGAGAACATCGTCGTGATCCAAACCGATGTTACAGAATTAAAACAGCAGTCGGAAAAGATCGCTGACCAATACAAACGACTCAGGGAAGTGGCATTTATGGTTTCACATAATGCACGCGCACCCCTTACCAATATTCTTGGTCTTTGCGATATTATCGACCAGCAAAGTTTCGGTCCGAAACAGAAAGAACTGGCAGGTTATCTTAAAGAGTCTGCAGTAAAACTGGATCAAGTCATTCATCATATTGTTAAACAGACTTCGGATATGGACCAGGAATCCTTAAGAAATCGAAAAACCGGGTAAATATTTGCCATAAGCGGGTATATTTTTTCCCGTTTGTTTACGTTTGGTGCCTGTTCAAATCCGCTCTTCCCGGTAAAAACATCCCGCTGATAATATGTCTGATTATGCGGCCAGACGCGATGCACCTCAATTTGTAAGAGCAGGGGCGTATAGTTCGAGTATTGCCGATAACACATCAGCTTCTGCTTATAATTCAGTGGCACTCGGTCCTGATTCAGAATGGGGCTGGGGTTCATTGCGTAACGTGAATTATTTTATTGCCAATAACAATGATCCCGGCGTACCTGCCGATGTTCGTACAAACTATATGGCAATCGCAAGATTTTTCAGGGCGTTCTTTTATTTTGAAAAAGTAAAACGTTATGGCGATGTTCCGTGGATAGGTAAACCGCTTGATGTAACTGATGCTGAATTATACAAACCACGGGACCCGCGCACACTGGTAATGGATTCTGTGCTGGCTGATCTTGATTTTGCCTGCGCAAATATCAAACTCACCGCTGATCCTACGCGTACATTGCTCACCAAATGGGTGGCATATGCATTCAAAGCCCGCGTTTGCCTTTTTGAAGGAACCTTCCGTAAATACCATACCAATCTTAACCTTACAGCTTCTGCCAATACATGGTTAACACAGGCAGCAGCAGCAGCTAAAGAAGTGATGGATAAATCAGGGTTCAAATTATATGAAGGAGCAGGACTTGGCGGTTCCTATCGCAAAATTTTCACCAATGTGGCACCGGTAACTGAAGAAGTGATGATGGCGGTTGCCATGGATCCGGCACTCAGCACATTGCATGCTGCTAATTGGTATTATACAAGCTCAACAACGGGTGTACGTTTTAATTTTATCCGTACGTTCATTAACACTTATCTCAATATTAATGGCACACCGTTTACTAATAACCCTGCGTATCCAACAATGGAGTTTAAGGATGAGGTAAAGAACCGCGACAGACGTTTGGAACAAACCATCCGTATGGGTGATTACAAACGAATCAATGGAACCTCATTGGTTGCTGCACCCCCTGCCTTCGGTTATACATACACAGGATATATGCCGATCAAATGGAGTCTTGATGATACGTATTATGATACAAGGGACCTGAATAACAATGCCGTTTCTCTTTTCCGTTATGCGGAAGTGTTATTAAATTATGCAGAAGCCAAAGCAGAACTCGGTACCATGACAGATGCGGACTGGGCGCTTACAGTTGGTGCATTACGCAAACGCGCAGGTATTACCGCAGGACTGACTGCTAAACCTGTAGCAGTAGATGCCTACCTGCAGTCGAAATATTTCCCCGGCATTACAGATCCCGTGATCCTTGAAACACGAAGGGACCGTGGTATTGAATTATGCATGGAAGGTTTCCGTTTCTATGATATCATGAGATGGAAAAGAGGACCGTTACTGACTATGGAATGGAACGGTATGTATGTGCCTACACTTAATACGCCTATGGATCTGAATGGTGATGGTGTATTGGATGTGGCATTTTATAAAACAATGCCTTCGCCGGCGGTATCGGGTGTAACATATATAAACGTATCCGCAACCGTCAGCGGGTTGGCTAATGCACAACGTTTATCAAATGATAATTCAGGAGAACTTACCTGGTTAAATACGGTACCAAGGGCATGGGATGATAAGAATTATTATTACCCTATTCCATTGGTACATATAACCACCAATCCAAAAATTATACAGAATCCCGGCTGGTAACAGCTAAAACAAACTTGCTGTTCATGTGTTTTACAGCAATTATTAATGACAAGTAAGCGAGGCCGTATTTCTATACGGCCTTTTTTATTGTCTGGCACTAAGAGAAAAAGAGGGAAATAGTGTATATACTAACACTCTTTCTCTCTTTCCTCCTATCTCTCTTAGCTAAGCGAGGTGCATGGCCATTAATCTCTTACGGATATGTGAGTTTGTGTCGTTCTCCAGCAGCATGAAAGTTGCGGTCCAGTCAATTAAACTTTTGGGATCACGTTCCTGGATCAAACAGGCGATCGTGTATAACTCTTCTATGGTGAAAAATCCCGTTCTTTGTAAGCGAAGTAATTGGTAGGAAACAACCTTATCACCTACCCGGGTTTCCTTGCCGATAAACGGGAGCGGGATGGCATACCGGGTGCCTTTGGTATTGGATAATTCTACAAGTTCTCTTTCCATACAGGATCTTTCTATTTTCTTATAGATTTATTTTTCAACCTTCCTGCTGCATAAGTTCCCGTGAAAATTTATGCACATCATTATGGTATCTTTGCAAAAAAAATACAAATGCAGGTACAGGTTTTAAAATCTAAAATACACAGGGCGGTTATTACCGAAGCAAACCTGAATTATGTGGGCAGCCTAACACTCGACCAGGACTTGATCGATGCCGCCGGCATGTTTGTGAACGAAAAAGTGCAGATCGTAAACGCGAATAATGGCGAACGGATAGAAACCTACCTGATCTCCGGTGAACGAGGAAGCGGTGTATGCTGTTTAAACGGCCCGGCTGCCCGCAAAGGATTAACAGGCGATGTGGTAATCGTAATCAGTTACGGCATTATTGATCTGAAGGAGGTGCCCGATTGGAAACCGACTGTGATCTTTCCTGAAGAAGGAAATAAATTGAAAAAAAGCTGATAACCAGCTTTACAAACAAATATTGACATTTAATTCTTATTGTCTTTAGGGGGAATAGATGATCACTGTACATGGAAACAGTACAGATGGCTACCTGCTCTAATTGGCCATAAACCCAGTTACACAAAACACCTGTTACAAACCTTATATGTGTTTTCAGCGGATACCTTTATGGATAGGGGTATTGCAATTATTTATATACTGTTGAATTACTTTTTTTGGTTTTTTTTTTATTATTTTACCCCCACGAAACCAAGACTAACATGAGAAAGCAAATTCTTTTGATTGCTGCATTGTTTATATGTGGCTTATCCAACGCCCAAAAAGAGCTTACTGTAACCGCCGTTCCATCTGATGCAGAAATATTTGAAATAGCCAGTAACGGGTACGCCACCAAGAAAGGTGTTGGTTCTGTTGTTTTAAAGCTTGAAAAAGATAAGTCGGTTTTACTGGAAGTACGAAAACCAGGGTTTGTTCCTGAAAAAAAATCATTTTTAAGAGACAAGAACGGAGAACCGGCAGCAACGATCGAACTGACACAAAGACTTGTGCAGGTTAATGCCTCGCCCGCCGATGCTATGATCCTGGTAAACGGGGCCGAAGTCGGCAGGTCCTCACACCTGGTCGCCATTCCCAAAGGTGTGAGTGTTACGATTGATGTTAAGAAACCCGGCTTTGTTACTCAATCCAAAACCTTATATAACAAACAGGGAGAAGAAGTACCGGAAGTAACTTATTTATTTAAGCTCGAGGACCGGATCATATCTATAAAGGCTGATCCCGCTGACGCAACTATTTTTGTTGATGGTAAAAAAAAGGCAGAGGGAACCACACAGGTGATCATTCCCAAAGATAAATGCGTGGTGGTAAGGGTAGAGAAAAACAGTTTTATTGCCAATGAAGTAACTTATTGCAACAAGGAACTGGAAACTGTACCACCATTGACAGACCTGATCAAATTGAAAGACAGAAGTATCCAGATTAATGCGATGCCCGAAGATGCCCGCGTTTTTGTTGATGGGAAAGAGGTTGGAAAAGGAAGTTATACCATGAAACTGAATGCCGGCAAATGCTCTGAAATATTGGTATTGAAATCGGGCTTTGTGGGTTATAAAAGCACAGTGTGCAACCAGTCTGAGGCCACAGCTCCGGAAGGCGCCTATTCCATTCAATTAAAGGAAGATGAAGCCTATTTACAATCCGAACAAAGCAGCATCGCCAATAAAAATTTTAACCTGATTTTTGAGAATACGACCATTACTCCGCAAGAAGGCTGGAAAAAACTGGTTAGCATTATCCAATCTTATTTCGACGAAATCGAAACAGTAGATTTTTCTACTTCTTATTTAAAGACCAACTGGGTGGGTAAGACCTTTAATGTGGGTTCTGATTTTAAATCGATGATCCGTACGCGTGTGATCATTACCTATGGTGGTGAAACCAATAAGTATAATATCAAGATCTTGTCAGAAATAACCAAACCGGAATCCAATTGTGCCAGGAGTGCAAATGACGTCACCAATTCTAAATCATCCTCGTTAACAGCAACGAATGATGAATGTTTTGAGCCGGTAGACAGGATCCTCAGAAAATACAGTGAATTGATTTCTGAGATACAAAGAAGGTTCAAGTAAGTAAAAGTCAGAATTTATTTTGCGATAGGATTATCAAAACAAAAAGATCTCCATACCGGAGATCTTTTTTGTTTTATCGTAATGCCCTTGCTAAATAATAATGTGTTATGCTATTAAACTCAACCTTACATACACTCTGCATAGCACACTTGCCACAATTGCACAACCATTTTCGCTCACGGCCGCATGGCCCCGTCCCCGGGCTGCTTTGGCCTCTTTGAAAATATGCTTCGCATTTTCAATCCCGCCTTCGGCGTGACCGAACCCAAAGAGGCCCGTCCACAGGGACTGATTTATAATTAATAGCGATCCTCTTGTTCTAAAAATCAATCGCCGTCTAATTTTTTAATAGCGCAAGACATTAAATAATATCCGGTAACAGATAGGGCGCCCTGTAATCGCGGCTCAGCATTGCATTGGCTTCGTTTTCTCCTTCACCGATGAATCTCTCTGCAACAGGATCAAACTGGAGTTGACGTTCCAACCTGTAAGAAATATTTCCAAGATGTGCCAGGGAGGAAGACAAATGCCCGGTTTGAACAGGCCCGTTCTGGATACTCATATCCCTTGCACGGATCGCATCTAACCAGTTTTGAAAATGTAATCCCAGCTCACCTGTTTCCGATCTCGCGGGGCCCTTCTCTCTTTTTTCGCCAAGATAGGTTTCGTAAGTGCCATATCCTTTTACAACCATATATCCTTTCTCTCCGTAAAAAATATTTCCCACACCGGCACCATCTTCCAGGTTGGTGTTCCAGTGGCGCACTTCAAACTGGATGATCTTTTTTTGTTTGGGATAATGATAAATAGAAGTGAGTACTTCAGGAACTTCTTTACAATCATCCCACAAAAATTTACCACCCATCGACGTGATCCTTTCGGGAAGTGTGTCCACACCCAATCCCCACATACATAGATCTGTTTCATGAATACCCTGGTTACCTACATCGCCATTGCCATAATTCCAATGCCAGTGCCAGTTGTAATGAACCAGGTTTTTTGAGAAGGGGCGCATAGGTGCCGGCCCGCACCAGAGATCATAGTTCAACCCGGCAGGTATTTGCGAGATCCCCTGGTTGCCGATATCCGGTCTTCTGCGGTAGACCAGGCCACGCGACATATAAACTTTTCCGATCAATCCATCCTGCAGGTGTTTAACCGCTTCACGAATGGCAACAGAACTTCTTAACTGAACACCATGCTGAACAATGCGGTTATACTTATACGCGGCTTCGATCATTTTTTTGCCTTCGTGTATATTGTGCGTTGCAGGTTTTTCAACATACACATCTTTACCTGCCTGGCAGGCAAAAATGGTTAGCAATGCATGCCAGTGATTGGGCGTGGCGAGTGTTACCGCATCAATGTTTTTATTGTCAAGTATTTTTCTGTAGTCCTGTTGTATGGCTACTTTTTTGTTATACTTTTTTTCAAATGCAGCAGCAGCTTCCTGGAGCACCACCATATCAGGATCACAGAGCGCAACTATCTCAACATTCGATTTCTCGGAAAGTTTCATGATCTCCTCCACATGGGTTTTACCCCTTCCATTTAACCCGAGTACTGCAATACGGATCCTGTCATTTGCTCCCGGGATGCCTGGGGCAATATTAACCGCACTGGCAGGGTTGCTCAATGCAAATGTGGTTGGCGCAACAGCAGCTACCACAGCACCTTTGGCGGCAGAACTGAGAAAGTCTCTCCTGGATTTGTTTTGGTTGTTTTCCATCTTTAAATATATTCAATTATATTTAGTTTATGAAGCGCATACTCCTTACCACACTGTTTTTTGTTGCTTTTCAATCCGGGTTGTTTGCCCAGGAACCTAAGCTTAAAAAAATATTCAATGGAAAGAACCTGGACGGCTGGGTAGTGCCGGCAAATAACCATGATAACTGGACCGTGAAAGATGATATCCTGTATGTGAAAAGTGATACCTCTAAAAAAGGAAGTAATCTTTGGACTGAAAAAAAATACACCAATTTTATTATCAGTGCAGAATTCATTATGCTTGATGGAACTGTTGATTCAGGAATTTTTCTCCGTGGAGAAAACGACCAGATCCAGATCGGCATCTCAGGTTCATTGAAACGTGATCTGACCGCTTCACCTTATTTACCCAAATTAAAATATCCGGTTGAAGCCAACGTAAAAGATATATTGAAGTTGAAAGATTGGAACACCATGAAGGTGAAAGTGGTTGATAAAACCTATACCGTTTGGTTGAATGGAGTAGAGGTGATGACCTATACATCAGAAGAAATTCCGGCAAACGGTCCCGTTGGCCTTCAGCTTCACCCGGGAAATGTAATGTCTATCAATTACAGGAATATTCTTTTGGCGGAACTGTAAATAACTATTTTGAATGTTGTCCCGAGCATTCGGGATAAATGTTGAATGCATCAACGCCATTTAGCATTTAGCATTCAACATTTAGCACAAAACCCTGCAGCGATCATGCGCAGATGTTGTTGGATAGATAAGTATCCCTAAACATTAAATTGACGGAGGTGATGATCGGCATGTTTATACGCAAATAAACCCACCTGTTCTTTGGTCATCTTTCCAAAAAACCAATGTTTAAAATCCGGGTTTGTATAATCTGCGTATGCTTCAATAAGATCGGCCCATTTCTTTTTTTCAGCAGAAACATCACCGCTGGTTTCGCTTACTTTAAAGTAGTGGCTGGTGGGTTCGTTCCTGGCTATCGGGGTTTCATCTTTCAACATATTTTTTATGGCGATTTTGCCGAACAGCCATCCCATAAATGTGCGGTTGTATTTTTTGGTACCTAAATACATTTCGTCTGCCAGCGTGCAATGTTTCAGCATCTGGTAGATATTCATCTGTCCCCATTGCGCAGTACTGCTTTCAGTAAGCGAATGGATCCTCGCAACCAGTTCATCTCTTGTAGCTTTATCAAGTACGGTTTTCATGTAGCTTGTTGTTTGCAACAAAACTATGCATCCCAATCAGCTAAAATGGGTGAGATGTGGACAATTTGCGGGGCAAAACTGACAAACGAAATCTTTCATTACTGAAGCAAGAACTCCACTCACTCTACCTGGTAAGTACAAGGTCCAATGAAACATGGATATCTGGAACCAGTTTTTCTTTGATACCGGATAATAAATCCAAAGAGTTGGCTTGGGGTTTTGAATCTATGTTCCACAACTGACGGCTTATATCAACATTTGCGGTTATATAGACTGCATTGTCTTTTGTAATGATAGTAGCTATAAACTCGATCGGGTTTGTGATCCCTTTGATGGTAAGCTCACCGCCTACTTTAAAAGTTGTGGAAGAGCCGATGCGGGTGATTTTTTTAACGTTCATAACGGCCGCGGGATACTGGTCCGAAGCAAAAAATTCCGTCTTTCTCAAATTTGCATCTGTCTTTTGCCTGTTTACTTCTTCCGGGTTGTCTGTGCTGCGAATACTATTCATATCCATGTTGAAGACTCCGCTTACCGGCATTCCCGCTGATGAATATTGTAAAATGCCGGAATTAAAAAGAAAATAACCGTTGTGGCCACCCATTATTTTACCGGTGTTCCATAAAACCTTACTTTTTTTGGTATCGAGTTGGTAGGTTTGTGGTAGCTGTTGCGAATGAGCAACAGGTTGCACCATCAGAAGAAATAATAAGATAGTTGTAGGTTTATGTAGCATAGCTTATAAAATTTGAAACTGCAACCTAATTCTATGCCATGCTTTTGTTGTCATTAATATTGTAAATTAAATTGTAAACATTGTAAATTATAATAACAAGTTATGACCAAACATAAAAAGCACCTCGATATAAAGGGAAAATTGACCTTAGGTTTTACCTGTTTGCTGCTCATAACCATTATTTGTGCAGCGTTTGGTTTCACCAGGGATGATGATTTTAACCTGGCCAAACAACATATCCTGCTGAGAAAGATCGGTCATGAAATACTTTTACATTCAGGAGATAGCACATCAAGGGTATTGCCGGTAAAAGAAATAGCTGCCAATGAATACCAGGTAAGGTTTGAAAACGAATTTACTTTTCAAACGGATTCGCTTGTAGAGATTATCAAGCGGTCGCTTAAGAAGGATCATCTTGCAGATGATTATATAGTCAATGTTCTGAATTGTTCCGGCAAGGAAATATTATTTGGGTATGCCATCTCCCAAAATGAACAGAATAATATTGTGGCGTGTTCCGGGCGAAAACAACCAAAGGGATGTTACCTGGTTAACATTAAATTTCAACATCCAGTCATCACCGGCGTACCTAAAGGGTACCTGATCGGCGGGTTATCTTTATTTGCATTTATTGGATTGCTGGCTGTGCGTCCATTCAGGATCAGGAAAAATAAAACTGAGACAAATAATATTAAAAAAAACACTTTTCAAATTGGCAACACATTATTTGATCCCAATAACCGGCAGATCACGATTTTAGATATTACAACCGAGCTTACTCCAAAAGAAAATAAACTGCTCCTGATTTTCGCAAACGCTCCAAATAGTATCATCGAAAGAAGCAGGATTCAAAAAGAAATATGGGAAGATGAAGGCGTTATCGTAGGAAGAAGTCTCGATGTATTCATTTCAAAACTGAGAAAGAAACTGGAAAATGATCAGTCGATACAATTGGTAAATGTACATGGGAAGGGGTATAAGTTGCATACCCCCGAAGCACCGGTCAACGATATTGAGAATCAAAAAGGCTGAAACCCATTTAATTCAAAAACAAGTTCAGATGAAGAATTGTATTGCCGTTCTTATTTTCAGTTTACTGGCCCTGCATGGATTTTCGCAACAAAAATTATCGCTCTGGTACAATAAGCCCGCTGAAGTATGGACAGAAGCGCTACCTGTTGGAAACGGCCGTTTAGGCGGCATGGTATTCGGTGGCGTAACGAATGAGTTGATACAGTTAAATGAAGCTACACTGTGGAGTGGAGGCCCGGTAAAAAAAAATGTAAATATCCAATCCCCGGATTACCTGCAACCTTTGCGTGATGCCTTATTTAAAACTGACTATGCAAAAGCAAATGAACTGGCGCATAAAATGCAGGGATTGTACTCGGAAAGTTACCTGCCGCTTGGCGACCTTTTGTTAAAACAGTCATTTGCCGATGTGAATGTTACTAATTATTACCGCGACCTGGATATACAGGATGCAGTGTCTGTCACAAAATATACCGTTAACGGTGTTAATTACCGGAGAGAAGTATTTGTATCCGCACCCGATAATATTATGGTGGTACGGATTTCGGCTGATAAAGAAAAAATGATCAGTTTACATCTTTCTGTAAAAAGCCAATTGAAGTATCATTTGCAAACTGACAAAAATATGCTTGTGCTCAAAGGCAAAGCACCGGCGCATGTTGAACCCAGTTATTACAGGCCGAAACGTGAACTCATCGTTTATACTGATACAGCAGGTTGCCGTGGAATGCGTTTTGAACTATTGGTTAAGGCGGTTACAAAAGATGGAACCACGGTCACGGATACGAGCGGTATTTCAATCAACAATGCTTCAGAAGTAATTTTGTACCTGTCCGCAGCCACCAGCTTTAACGGGTATGATGTATGCCCGGATAAAAATGGTAAAGACGAACATCAGTTGGCAACGGCTTATCTCGAAAAAGCGGTTCAGAAAAATTATGCCTCTTTATTAAAAAATCACCTGGATGATTTTCATAAATATTTCAACCGGGTATCCCTGAAACTGGATGACGCGAAAGAAGATCGCACTAAACTTCCAACAGATGAAAGATTAGAACAGTATGGCAAACCCAATAGTGATTTGGGCCTGGAAGCTTTATATTTTCAATACGGCCGTTACCTGCTGATCTCTTCATCACGCACGCCTGATGTTCCTGCCAATTTACAGGGAATATGGAACAAGGAATTACGCGCACCATGGAGCAGTAACTATACAACCAATATTAACGTACAGATGAATTACTGGCCGGTGGAAAGTACTAATCTTTCGGAGCTGCACCAGCCGTTGTTCGGCCTGATCAAAGAATTATCCGTAACGGGTAAACAGACCGCCAAAGAGTTTTATGGAATTAACAAAGGTTGGGTTGTAAACCACAATTCCGATATATGGGCACTAAGCAATCCCGTGGGTGATATTGGACAGGGAGATCCACAATGGGCAAACTGGCCGATGGGTGCCAACTGGCTAACCCGACATTTATGGGAACACTATTTGTTTACCGGCGATAAAACCTTTTTACAAAAAACAGCTTACCCGCTTATGAAAGGTGCAGCAGAATTTACACTGCAATGGCTGGTTAAAGATGAAAGCGGTCATTGGGTTACGGCACCGTCTACATCGCCGGAAAATGATTTTTATGATGGTACAAAAAAAGCGTCAATGTCTGTGGCAAGCACCATGGACATGAGTATTGTGCGGGATCTTTTTCATAACATTATCGCGGCCGGGAAAATACTGGGGATAGATAAAAATTTTAGAGATACTTTGCTGGACAGGTTGAACAAACTGTATCCTTACCAGGTAGGCAGCAAAGGGCAACTACAGGAATGGTACCGGGATTTTGCTGATGTAGATCCGCACCATCGTCACACATCGCATTTGTATGCACTGCATCCTGCTAAAGAAATCTCACCACTCACAACACCGGCACTGGCACAGGCTGCAAAAAAAACACTGGAACTGCGGGGTGATGATGGAACCGGCTGGAGCCTTGCCTGGAAAGTGAACATGTGGGCAAGGTTACTGGATGGTAATCATGCTTACCGGCTTTTTAAAAACCTGTTACGTTTAACTAAAGAGAACAGCACCAAATATGGTTCAGGTGGTGGTGCGTACCCCAACCTGTTAGATGCGCACCCGCCATTCCAGATCGATGGAAATTTCGCGGGTACAGCGGGTGTTGCCGAAATGCTGTTGCAAAGCCAGAACGATGAGATCCATTTATTACCTGCATTACCGGGTGCCTGGAAAACAGGTGTGGTAAAGGGATTGGTGGCAAGAGGAAATTTTGTGGTGGATATTACCTGGAACAATGGAGAGCTCAATACATCGAAGGTACTTTCGAGAAAAGGAGGGAATTGTGTAATACGCACTAACAGGGCGGTAACATTGAAAGGGCAGAACCTGCGTTCACAAAGATCATCTATCGGGTATGTGATCTCATTTAAAACGATTGCCGGGAAAGCGTATGAGCTATCCGCATTGTAGTTCATTTTACTTTTGAACCACAATAGAAACATAGACACATAGTTGTAACACATAGTTTGTCTTCTATGTGAAATCCTATGTTTCCTATGTGACTATGTTTCTATTGTGGTTCAAAAAGTCTCTTAACTTAATGGCATTGGCCGGGTAACATTTTTCCAACCATTTACCTGTTTCACATAAACCCAAATTACTTCAGTACCTCGCTCAAAAAGGTCAACGTATGTTGCCACGCCCTTTTTGCCATTATCTCATTGTAATCAGCTGATTTTGGATCAGTGAATGTGTGTTTGCTATAGGCATAAGTGATCACCTGCCAGTCTGCTTTGCCGGTGTTCATTTCTTTAACCAAGCTACCCATTACTGCAGGCGTTACACCTGCATCTTCTGCCGGATTTTCGATCAGGATTTTTACAGGAAGTGGTCCATTTACGCGGGTAGTATCTTTTGCCAGTCCGCCGTGAATAGAGATCACACCTTTCACGGGGAAATTGGCCCTTGCTGTTTCCAGCGCACCCGTTCCTCCAAAACAGTAACCTATCACAGCGATCTTGCTAACATCTGCACCTGCTTTTTTTAATTCCTCCAATGCCAGTTCAATTCTTTTCTGGTAAAGAGAATAGTCTTTACGAAACTGCCCCGCAATTTTCGCGGCAGCGCCATTGTCGGCGGGAATATTTCCTTCACCATAGATATCCGCAATGAATGCGATATAACCCTGTTTCTGTAATGCGAGTGCGGCATCTTTTGATTCATCGTCGATTCCTTTCCACGCAGGCAGAACAAGCACACCGGGCAGTTTTTGTCCTTTATTTGAGGTAACCAGACCGTTCAGTTTTTGTTCACCATCGCGGTAGGCAATGGGTGCAAGCTGCGCCTCCAGCGAATAACAAAACATTGACAGCGTAACAATGAACAGTATCTTTTTCATGAGTTTGTTTTTTTGCGTTATTAAAAGACATCAGGTTACAAAAAACGTACCTGATCATTATGGCTACCAGATCTTTATTCTTTGGTCCTCTGGTTTGTAATTTTTATCGCCTGGCTGAACATTAAACGCTTTATAAAAAGGTGCAAAGTTCATCAACGGACCATTTACGCGCCAGGTGGCAGGCGAATGCGGATTGGTGTTAACATAGGTTAGCATAAACGCATCCCTTGTTTTCACCCTCCATATCCTGGCAATGGATAAAAAGAAACGTTGATCCGGCGTAAAACCGTCAATCTTCTCAGAACCTTGTCCCTGCTTTGTCAGTTTAAATGCATCGTAGGCAATGGCAATACCACCATTGTCTGCAGTGTTCTCGCCCAGGGTGAGTGCACCCTTCACATGAACAGTATCTAAAACAGTGAACGAACTATACAGGTCCACTACCATTTTTGTTTTTGCCTTGAACTTGTCGTAGTCCTCTTTTGTCCACCAGTTCTTTACGTTGCCGTCTTTATCATATTGCGCACCCTGGTCATCAAATGCATGCGTCATCTCATGGCCAATTACCATACCGATTCCTCCATAGTTAATGGCGTCATCAGCTGCAAAATCAAAATAGGGAAATTGTAAAATGCCGGCGGGAAAAACAATCTCATTAAAAGCCGGGTTATAATACGCGGTAACGGTAGAGGGTGTTGTACCCCATTCTGATCTATCCACCGGTTTGTTCAGTTTTGCCAGTTGATACTGGTATTGATTCCTGCCAATTGCGAGTAAGTTTTCAAAGTATTTGTTTCTATCGATCTGCACCTTGTGGTAACTCCGCCATTTATCAGGGTACCCTATTTTTTTTGTAATGGAATATAACTTTTCTTTTGCTTTTTTCTTGGTGCTGTCGCTCATCCAGTCAAGATGATTGATCCTGTTTTCAAAAGCTTTCTGCAGGTTGTTCACCAATGCAAGCACACGTTTTTTTGCATCCTCATTAAAATATCTTTTTACATACAGTTGTCCCAGAGCCTGCCCCAAAAGACCATCCACATATTGCGTCATGATCTGTCTGCGCGATCTCTGCGTAGTTTGTCCGGACAATACTTTTGAAAATTCAAAAGAAGCATCGGTAAATGGTTTGCTAAGTGCTTCAACATAGGTTTTCAAAGTGCTTGCTTTCAAATAGATCTTCCAGTCAGGTATGGAAATGGATGCCAGCAACTCGTTTAACTTCCCATAATAAGCGGGTTGACCCATATCGATAGAATCGGTCTTTGCATCCAGGTTTACCAGCAGTGTTGACCAACCGATGTTGGGTTGTGTTTGATTAAGTGATGCGATCGCCATTTTATTATAGTTGGCTTTCACATCTCTCATCTCAATATTTGTTTTATGCGATGCAGCAATTTGTTTTTCGATATCGTAAACAATCGTTGCATTTTTTTCTGCTGTAGCAGCATCGCTGCCTGTCAATACAAACAGGTTGCCAAGATATTTTTTATATGCCTCCTGTATGCGAAGAGTAGCAGGATCTGTTTTAAAATAATAATCCCGGTTTGGTAAACCAAGCCCGGTTTGGGAAACATGCGCAATATTGATCTTGCTGTTTTTGTCGTCGGGTGAAATGCCGAAACTGATAATGGAGCGGTTCCCTGTCTTCATTTCACCAGCCACGAATTTGAGCAATGATGGCAGATCATTGATAGCATCAATACGTTTTAATATCGGTTGGATGGGTTCATACCCGCGCCGGTCAATGGTTGCTGTGTCCATACCGGAAGCATAGAAATCACCCACTTTCTGGTCAATGCTTCCAATGGTGTGCTTTGTTTTTGAAACACTATCCAGTATATGTTGCAGCAGTTCTTTCTGCGGAATATTCAGGAACGAATAAGAGCCCACACCTGATTGATCGGCGGCGATCTTTGCAGTATCATACCAGCGGCCGTTCACATACCGGAAGAAATTATCGCCGGGTTTGATGGAGGGATCGATGCCAGGTACATCTACGAAATTTTTTTTCGGAGAATCAAGGTTGTACCATGCGCAGGATATGGCCAGAACGAGAGCCAGGAAAAGATATTTCTTCATAAACAGGAATTTGACTAAAGATAATGATATCTGTTGTTGTAAGCCATCTACTTCCATGCAAAAACCCGGTCAGAGAGCTTGTAGCGACGCAGTACTTATTTCGCATCATTTTTTTATCCTATATTACAGATATGAGAAAAATACTCCCTCTCCTGGTATTAATCACCATGAATCTTGTTTGTCTCGCGCAAACACAGCAACAAAAAACGGATCCGGTTTGTGCACTGGTAAAAAAATACTTTAATGAAAAGGATGCCTCAAAGCTGTACGATTTAACGGGAGAGGGTTTTCATCAACAGCTTCCCTGGGAAACATTTCAAAATGTTTGCAACACCAACCTGTTTCCGCTCGGGGAGATAAAGGAAACTATTTTCGAAGGCAATATAAGTGGAGTAAGTAAATACAAAGCGGTTTTTGCAACTGTAAACCTTGATCTGTTGTTAAAGCTTGACAACATCGGTAAAATAGCGACTTTCATCTTTAAGCCCTATACTGATGTCAATGCAAAAAAGAACGTTAGCGTACCCTTTAATAACCCGTTAACTAACGCGCTCGATAAGGTTGTGGATAGTATTATGCAGGTGTTTATGGCCCAGCTACATACCGTAGGTGCAAGCATTGCCATATTGAAGGATGGTAAAACTTATTATTACGGCTATGGCGAAACGGCAAAGGGCAACAACAGTATTCCGGATAATCGCACCATTTTTGAAATAGGATCCATCTCCAAAACATTTACCGCAACACTGCTGGCCGATGCGGTAAGCAAAGGAAAAATAAAATTAGATGACCCGGTAAACAAGTACCTGCCGGATTCAATTCCTGCTATCACGTTTGAGGGTGTACCTGTAACCATAAGATCACTCATCAATCATTCATCGGGCATACCCCGCATGCCTGACAATATGGGGACCAATAAAACTGACCCATATATCGATTATGACGACAGCAAAATGTTTAGCTTTTATAAAAACTTTACCCCTACACGCAAGCCTGGTGATAAATACGAATATTCAAACCTGGCGGTAGGCACAGTGGGTGTTATACTGGAAAGAATAAATAAAGACAGTTACGAAAACATGTTGCTGAAAACCATCTGCAAACCACTGGACATGCATGATACAAAAGTGTACCTGCAAAACCAGGATTCAGTAAGGTTTGCAAAAGGATACAGTGACGGCAACTTTGCCGCACCATGGAATTTCAAAGCCTTTATGGGCGCAGGCGGTATTCGCTCCACTGTAGCAGATATGATACGCTATGCACAGGCGCAATTAGGTACTGCACCCGCAGCTTTAAACAGCGATATACAGCTTACACATACCGTAACCTTTAAGACTACAGATGCAACGCTTGGCATGGCCTGGCTTTACAGAAAACCCGGTAAGGACCAAATACTCTTCCACAATGGCGCTACCGGCGGCTATAAAAGCTATCTCGCCGTAAACCTGCAGAAAAAATTTGCCGTAGTAATTTTATCAAACACGACCATCAGTGTGGATGGAGTGGGCAATGGATTAATGAAATGGCTGGAACAGGGATTTTAATCTTACATCGCTATTGGTCGCCTTACCAACAACAACAAAACCACTCAATGAACGGGCTTGTAGCCTGGCTGTATCTCTTACAAATCATTTTTTACCAGATTTAAAATTATTGGCCAAGATGCGCTTAGGATGAAGTGAAGTGAGTTGTCAGATAATCAATAGACAATAAAATAATTTTGACTTTAGGTCTTTCAGTAGTTGATTCGGGAAATGCTTATTTGTCCCGTTAGGGTTTGCTATTGCAAAATCTGATTCGAAAAGCTAAACCTAGGTAGGTTAGTGTTGTAAAGCTAAATTATCCCTCCCCAAAAATTATAGGATTATAACAAAAGAAACTCAATTGAGTGCCGGATGTGTCTGAAAAATAATATCATAAATGCAAATGATAATGGCATAGTGCCAGGTACGGGAAAATTAGTTTTGATCAAAGTTCGGTTAGCAAATCCGGGTGTTTGTTGGTAGGCACCCGGTATTTTATGCTGTTACTTTTATTTCTTCTTCTCTAAACTGATATCGATTACAATGGATATTACTAATAAAAAATCGCCGGTACTGATTATTGGGAACGGAAGGCTATCGCATAGTGTTACTGTTTGCTTACTACAGGCGGGACACACTGTTACCCTACAGACGAATGATGTAGATGATGCGTTAAAAAGTATCAATGATCATTGTACCCATTTAGCTAAAGAAAATTTTGGCGAATCATCAGTGCAGGGTATTGATGTAAGCCTGTTAAACCTGACAAATGTAACCGGTGATAAACCTGTTTACGAATTCGGTCTCGCCCTTACCGGGGAAAATGTAGCAGAAAAAAAAGCAGCAATCTGTCAATTGGAAAAACAGGTTGTTCCTGGTGCGTTTATCTGCATCAACAGCGAGAGTATCTCTCTCAGCGTTTTACAGGAAGCATGCAGTTTTCCTGAACGATTGATCGGGCTTAACTGGACCGAGCCGGCACATACCACTTATTTCCTCGAGATCATTGCGAATAGCAGGACCGATAAAGCAGTGATAGGTAATTTATTTAGTCTTGCTAAAAATTGCTGGAAAAAAGATCCTTACCTGATCTCCAATGGTATTGGCATCAGGGCTAAAATGCTGGGCGTAATGATGCGTGAAGCGTTTTACCTGGTGCAGAACGGGTATGCTTCTATTGAAGATATTGACAGGGCCTGCAGGAATGATGCAGGTTACTACCTTCCTTTTTCAGGAAATTTCAGGTATATGGACCTGATGGGTACTTACGCTTACGGATTAGTAATGAAAGACCTGAACCGTGAGTTATCTACAGAGAATAGTGTTCCGGATTTCTTCAAAGACATTATTGAACAAGGCGGGTTAGGAATGGAAAATAACAAAGGCTTTTATGAATATGAAGAAGGAGATGTTGACAAATGGAAAGCAATGTTCGGCAAATTCAGTTACCAGATACAGGAAATCATAAGCAGGTACCCGTTTAGTTACAGGGACAAACTTTTTACCGCTGAATTATAAAATCTTATTGCCATAAAATGGAACCAATATTTATTTTCGATGGGCATCTTGATCTTGCCATGAATGCGATTGAATGGAACAGGGATCTCTCCCGCCCTTTAGCAGAGATCAGGCAAAGGGAGATGCACATGAAAGATAAACCAGACAGGGGTAAAGGTACTGTATCAATCCCCGAATTAAGAGCGGGAAAGGTTGGCCTGGTAGTTGCCACACAACTTTCACGTGTTACTCCTGCAGGCAGTTCATTACCGGGGTGGAACTCGCCTCAACAGGCATGGGCAATGACACAGGCACAACTTGCATGGTATAAAGAAATGGAAGCAATAGGAGAACTGGTACAGATAACCAATCTCCGGGGTTTGGATGCTCATCTAACTTTGTGGAACGATCCAAACATTCCCGATCACATCAAACCGATCGGGTATATTTTGAGTCTTGAAGGCGCTGATTCATTCGTGGATATTTCTTACATGCATAAAGCATATGAATATGGATTAAGAGCCATAGGCTTGTCGCATTTTGGTCCCGGGAGATATGCACCCGGTACAAGAATGGAAGGAAGCATCACCCCATTGGGAAAAGAATTGCTGAAGGAAATGAGCAGTCTGAACCTTATTCTCGATGTAACGCATCTTACTGATGAAGGTTTTTATGAAGCGATGGATCTTTACAAAGGGCCTGTTTGGGCGAGTCATCATAATGTAAGAAAAATAGTACCCAACCAGCGCCAGTTAACAGATGATCAAATCAAACAATTGATCGATCGTGACTCGGTGATCGGAGGCATGTTGGATTGTTGGGCCATGGATATCCGTTTTATTGATACAGTATCTGATCCATGGCAACTGAATATTAAACTGGAAAACCTGGTTGATCATTGGGATCATATATGCCAGATAGCCGGCAACAGTTTGCATGTTGCCATCGGCAGTGATCTTGACGGTATATTTGGAACTGAACAATCGCCATGGGATATGAATAGTATTGCCGACCTGCAGAAATACCAGGGCATTCTTTTAAAAAGAGGATATAAGCAGGAAGATATTGAAAACCTGTTTCATAAAAACTGGCTGCGATTTTTACGAAAAGCATGGATCTGATTGTAATGAAAGAAAATGCATGGTACCCGGTTCTTGATGCGGATACAATAGACTCTCCCGCTTTGATGCTGTATCCATCAAGAATGAAAGAAAACATTCGCCTGCTGAAAAGTATGATCGATGATCCACTACGGTTGCGTCCTCATGTGAAAACGCATAAGACAAGGGAAGCAGTTGTAATGATGATGGCGGAGGGGATACAGAAATTCAAATGCGCCACGCTTGCTGAAATGGAAATGTTAGGCATGGCCAATGCCCCTGATGTATTGCTGGCCTATCAACCGGTTGGGCCCAAACTGCAGCGTTTTATTTCTTTACTACAACATTACCCGCGTACCCTTTTTTCCTGCCTGGTTGATAACCTGGAAACCGCTTCAAATATTTCAATGATGGCGGCAAAAGAAAAACTGGTTATCCCTGTTTATATCGACCTGAATGTTGGAATGAATAGAACAGGAATTGTCCCCGGCGAAAAAGCGATTGAGTTGTATCAATGCTGCAAGTTGCTTGATGGTATTATGCCTGTCGGCCTGCATTTCTATGATGGCCATATAAGGGATAAGGATATTGAAAAACGCCGCATTGCCTGTAATAAGGTACTTGCAGAAGTTGAAAGCATACGGGAAGAAATAAAACAACCCGAATGTAATAAACCGGATCTTATTGCCGGAGGATCACCTTCGTTTCCCATATATGCAGATGCGGGGGATATAGAATGCAGCCCGGGTACATTTATTTTATGGGATAAGGGATACAGTGATTCATTGCCTGATCAAAATTTTTTGCACGCCGCTGTGGTCATTACAAGAATTATTTCATTACCCGATGAACGGAAACTATGCCTCGATCTCGGTTATAAATCAATCGCATCAGAAAATACACTTACTAACCGCGTTCATTTTTTGAATGCCCCGGATCTTACTATCGTCAGTCATAGTGAAGAACATATGGTAGTTGAAACCCCAGTCCCTCATTCCTGGGAAATTGGGGATCTGTTATATGCTTTGCCGGTTCATATCTGTCCAACTTGTGCCATGTATGAAACTGCTCATATTGTTGAAGAAGGAGTGGTTACCGGTACATGGCAAATTATCGCAAGGGACAGGAAAATCAATTTCTAACACCGTTCTATTCTCCTCATTTTATTATTGCAGGAAAGACTCGCGTCATAAAATTGTTTCGCGTTATAAGAAAATATTTGCCTTTTTTGAAAAATAGTATTATGAATGCAAACAAAAGTTGCAGAAAATTAATTAATACAAAATTATTTTTGGTTGTTCCATAGAGATTCTTGGTTCAATTGATTAAAAATAAAATATGACTATCGATTTTTGCCATGCGTTTAAAAGCAGGTGTTTGCTTGTAGCGATACCTCTAGTTCTTGCCGCTTCTTCTTTTGCTCAGCAGACGGTAACAAAACCCAATCAACCGGTTACGGGAGATGAATTGAATATTGGAAAAACAAAATCTGCGCTATTCTCCACAGATGCATTTCTTATCGGTCGGGATTATCACCACAACAAATTTATTGACCGTGAAAAAGGGTTACAGGGTATGGCAGACTGTTATTTTAGTTTGGCCGATGCTGCGGATCCGCAGAATTATGCGCTTTGCGAAAAATTAGGACTATCGGTAATTGTATCAGAAGGCCCGCATTTAACAACCACCGATTGGGCAAAGATGTCTGATGAAGCAATTGATGCTTATATGAAAGCTATGATTCAAAAAGCCGGGAACAGCAAATCCATTATTGGATATCATATTTGCGATGAACCTTCCTCAACCGTATTTCCCAAGCTGGCTGTAGCGGTTGCTGCGGTAAAAAAATACGCACCCGGAAAACTGGCAGCCATTAACCTCTATCCCAATTATGCTACGATATGGCAGATGGACCAGATCAAATCTCAACTCGGAACAAAAACATATACTGAGTATCTTGAGAGATTTGTGAACGAGGTAAAGCCGCAGATCATGAGTTATGATAACTACATGGTAGAAATGTCGATGGACCTCGTCAATAAAGAAAAAGCAAATAGTTATTACACAAACCTGGTAGAAATGCGCAGGGTTGCTTTGAAATATAATCTTCCTTTTGTGAATGTGGTTTCATCAAACCAGATCCGTCCATTTACCACGATTCCTTCACCGGCAAACCTTGCGTTCCAGGCATATACCACACTGGCGGCAGGTGCGGGTGGTATCAGGTGGTATACTTATCATGGACAAGCGTATGGTTATAATCCTATTGATAAAGAAGAAAACAAAACACTTACCTGGCGCTACCTGCAGGAAGTGAACAGGCAGTTAAGTGTACTGGGGCCGATTATGAAACAACTGAAATCAACAGGCGTTTATTTCACATCACCCGCGCCGGAATCATCACTGCCATTATTACCCGGTAAATGGGTAGACAGCGTGGTTACCGATGTGCCGATGATGGTGGGCGAATTTGTAAGCGTCAACGGTACAAAGTATGTAATGGTAGTAAATCTGAGCCTGGAGAAATCGGCAAAATTTGATCTGAAAACAAAAATCAACCAGGAAAAGATATGGACCGTTGATATAGGTGAAAACGGCCGACTGGTTCCCGCCACACATAAAAATGGAATATGGTTAACTGCAGGGCAGGGCATATTGATCAAATGCGGAGGTGAATATGGAGAAGAGCCCGAACCTAAAAAAGCAGTTTATTAAAAAAGCGATCATACACATCACTCCCTGCAAATAGCAGGGCGGAATTTCAAAGTCTAACGAAATATTAAACCACCACACTAACAAGCTGCATATGAAAGAAAGAATAATAACATTGTTTCTATCTACGTTGCTGATGTGCCTGCAGGTATCGGGGCAACAGTTAACGGTAAAGGGGAAAGTAACCGATGAGAACTTACTGCCATTGTCGGATGTTTCAGTATTGATCAAAGGAACTTCAGAAGGTGCAAACACTGATGCTGCCGGTAATTATTCCATCAAGGCAAGCAAAGGGCAAACGCTTATTTTTAGTTCCCTGGGTTCAGTAACTCAGGAACTTGTTGTTGGCACCAACGCATCAATCAACGTGTCTTTGAAAAAAGATGTGAAAGTATTGCAGGATGTGGTTGTGGTTGGGTATGGTACACAGAAAAAATCTGATCTTACTGGTGCTGTTGCTACTATTGATGTACAAAAAACAATCGGTTCAAGACCCATTGCTGATCTAGCGCGTGGCCTGCAAGGCTCTTCTCCGGGATTGCTGATCACTACTTCAAGCGGAGATTTGGGACAATCACCCGAAATACATCTTCGTGGCCTGGTTGGATCCGTTAATGCAGATGCTACTCCGTTGATTCTTTTAGACAACGTTCCCATTCCGAATATGATGATGGTTAACCCGCAGGATGTGGAATCAATTTCAGTATTGAAAGATGCCGCTTCAGCTTCTATTTATGGAGCAAGAGGCGCTTTTGGTGTTATCCTGATCACATCAAAAAAAGGAAAAAAAGGTTCATTGCGTCTTTCATATGATAACAGTTTCGCATGGTCATCGCCGATGAACACGCCCAAGATCGCGGATGGTGCCGATGGTGCAGCATATATGCTCGCACAATATAGGAGAACGGCACCCACTACGGCAAGCTTTAATATACTTGGTGCCTACTATGATGATCTAAGTATTGACAGGATGAGACAATGGAAACAATTGTATGGCGGTATGGATCTAGGCCCTGCATTGGTAGAAGGACGCGATTTTGAACGCCGTCTCGGCCAGACTTATTTTTACCGCGCATACGATGCGGATGATGTGTTCCTGAATCCATCTTCTCCGCAAATGAAACATAACCTGTCTATTTCAGGAGGAGATGCCAAAACAACTTATTATGCGAGCCTGGGAATGATGAATCAACAAGGGTTGGTAAAAGTGGCGCCGGAAGCTGATCAGTTTACACGCTTCAATGGTACAGTAAGAGTAGAATCAAAAATCAACGACTGGTTTACGGCCCGCGCATCATTGATAAACTATATCTCGAAAAAACAATATCCAAATTTCCGATTGGCGAATGGTAATGCAGCCAATGAATATTGGTTCAATGTATATCGTTATCCTGAAACGTATCCTTATGGAACTTTCAATGGCCTGCCCATGAAAAATATCCTTACAGAGTTACAGCAGGCGCATATGAACAGTAACGAAGAGGACCAGACACGTTTGCAGATTGGCTCAACTATTTCTTTTCTCAAAGGATGGACAGCCGATGTTGATTATACATACTCTGCAAGTAATGTACATTCCAATGTAGCCACATCACCTATTACAGGTATCGATAGCTGGACCGATCCCACTTTAACCAAAGTGGTTCCTAACTTTTTTCCTGCAGAAGATTATGTGATTGAAAATGCTACCTGGATAAAAAGAAATGTAGTAAAAGCGTACACCACATACAATAAAGAAATAAACGGCCATAATTTCAAATTGATGGCAGGAACGGACCTGGAATATTATCGCTCAGAGTTCCAGTATTCAAGAGCAAATGGCCTGATGCTGGCTACTAAACCAACACTGAACCTTACAACAGGCACGCAGTTCGCAACAGGCTATCCAACGCATTGGTCAACATTAGGTTTCTTTGGGCGTTTGAACTATGCGTTCAGGGATAAATACCTGTTTGAAGCCAATATCAGAAGAGATGGTTCATCCAATTTTCCACCTACGCAGAAATGGGGAACGTTCCCATCGGTTTCTGCAGGTTATATCATAACCAACGAAAAATTCATGGAAGATATAAAAGAGAAAACCTCTCTTTCATTCCTGAAGATTCGCGGCTCATGGGGTTCTGTGGGTAATAATGATATCGGCAGCAACTCATACCTGCGTTCGATGGATGCATCGCCTTCAGGCTGGTGGATCAGCGGACAGAACACAACACAGGTAGGTGTATTCGGTAATATCGCTTCTTCATTAACATGGGAAACTGTAGAAACCACCGACCTGGGATTGAATGCGAAATTTTTCAAGAACGCACTTTCTGTTGACTTCGGTCTTTTCAACCGTGCTACCAAAAATATGATCACAACCGGTGTGGAAGTACCTACAACACTTGGTGCTACTGCATCAAAACGAAACTTTGGTGAGCTGGTTACAAAAGGCTGGGAGCTGACACTTGCGTATGATAAACAATTTAAGAACGGAGTGGGGTTGAGCTTGATGGCAACGGTTTCAGATGCATTAAGTAAGATCACCAAATTTGCAAATACAGAAGTAAACATATTGGCGGGTGATGTAGCAAATTACCAGGGAAAAACAATGGGAGAAATATGGGGATATGCTACTGACAGGCTTTTCACCAACGCTGATTTTTCCGGAAACAATGGTATACCAAATCCAACATGGATCTATGGTTCCAAAACGCCTAACCAGGATGCATTGAATACCAACTCGGCATTTCATTATGGCCCGGGTGATATAAAATATACAGATCTGAACGGTGATGGTGTTGTTGATTTTGGAAAAGGAACAAACCTTAATTCAGGTGATATGCGGGTGATCGGGAATACAACGCCACGCTATATTTTTGGTTTCAGAACTGCGGTTAATTATAAAGGATTTGATTTGAGTGTTTTCTTACAAGGTGTTGGTAAAAGAGATTATTGGGCAACAGGTTCCTTGTTTATCCCAGGCTTTACACAGGCTGAAGCCGTTTATCAAAACCAGATGGATTACTGGACAGCGAACAACCCTAATGCTTTCTATCCGGCACCTTCCAATCCCGGTGGTAACAACCGTAACGGAAACTGGCAGCCACAATCCCGTTATTTGTTGAATATGGCATATATGAGGGTGAAAAATGTAACACTCTCTTATACGCTTACCAACGCATGGATGCAGAAAAAAGGCATCAGCAGGGCACGCATATATGTAAGTGGCGAAAACCTGTTTACAATTGATAATGTAACAATGCCTATTGACCCGGAAGTACAACAGAATTCCGTTCAGGGATTTAACGACGCAAAAAGTTTTGGACGTACCTATCCTTACTTCAGAACACTGTCGTTTGGTATGCAGATAGAATTATAAATTTTTAACTCAGATTATTATGCGAAATAAAATATTCATTCTGGCAGTATGTTCCTTATTCTTACTTGCCGGATGTAAAAAAGATTTTCTTGTTCAGGAGCCATTGGCCTCATTTACAGATGACGATTTCTGGACATCGGAAGCCAGTGTAAAGGCTTTCGCGATGGGTTACTATGCAGACAGGTTCCCTGGGTTTGGGAATAATGATGTAGGTGGATCCTATTATGTTCGCGAAACACTCAATGATGATTTTACAAACATCAACCTTCCCGGCTTTCCGAGCCAGGTAACCAACAGTGGCGGAGCATGGGATACCTATTTTAGCAGGATCAGGAAAGACAATATTTTTGTTAACCGTGTTTCCAAAATGAGTTTCACTGACAGCGCCACTTATAAACACTGGAATGGAATAGCCCGTTTTTTCAGGGCATTTGATTATGCCAATTTTGTATTTGATTTTGGCGATGTTCCTTATTTCGATAAAGAATTAACGGATAATGACCCCTTGTTATTCAAGCCGCGTGATCCCGCTTCATTTGTGATGGACAAGGTCGTAAGCGATTTCCTCTATGCTTCACAGAATGTAAAGATCGATGATGTTAATACCGGCCCTCGTGGATTGGTAATCACAAAAGATGTGGTGGATGCATTTATGTCGCGCTTCTTATTGTTTGCAGGAACAAAAATGAAATATGATCCTGCTACTTCATCGGCTGATAAGTTAAAAGCCGCCACCTATTTGCAGGCAGCCAAAGATGCCGCGACCAGGGTAATGGTTTCCGGCCGTTATTCACTTGGCGACAGCTACCAGAAAATCTGCAGTACAACAGATATGGCGGGAACATCAGCCGTTAACAGGGAAATGATCTTGTATCGCAGTTACAATACAGGTGAAGTAACACATGCGATTCAATCGAGCAATAATGAAACTACCATCCAGGGTTTTGGCGCACCGAAAGATATTGTAGATGCTTACCTGTGTACCAATGGTCTTCCTATTAAAACAACCAGCGGCGCAAATGCACAATATCTCGGCGACCAGTCAATTGCCAATCAAACAACAAACAGGGATCCGAGACTGGCACATACATTCAGAACAAGCCGGTTTTACCTCCAGGGTAATGAATCCGGCTATGCATCAACCGGGTTTAAATGTTACAAATTCTTAGATACGCTTACACAGAACCAATCTTATTCTGTGCAGAGTTTCAATATCACCGATGCACCGATCATCAGGTTGGGTGAAGTAATGTTGAACTATATCGAAGCCGCTGCGGAACTGGCTAATATGGGTCAATATTCCGTATCACAGGCCGATCTTGATCAAACCATAAATGCGTTGAGAAAAAGAGCGGGTTATGCAGCAGCATCAAGATTACCTGATATGAAGATCATCAGCGGTTTACCTGCAATTGGCACAACCGTGTATGATGATGCTGACAGGGATCCCTCTGTAGGTTCTTTTATATGGGAAGTACGTCGTGAAAGAAGATTGGAACTGTTATATGAAGGTTTCCGTTTGAAAGATCTGAGACGCTGGAGAAAAATCAATTACACCAATACGCAGCTATATCCCAAAAAGAACCTGGGTGCATGGATAACTAAAAACACTGTAACCAAAGGACTTGTTCTTGCCGATATTAACGGGAACGTTACGTCTGCGGCAAATGTTACAACAGGAAGCGGCTACATAAAAGTATCCCAAACGGACCGCAACGCGACCAACGGATTTGTACTCGACAGGAATTACCTTGAAAGCATACCTGTTTACCAGATCGATTTCTATAATCGTAATAATGCTATTTTAACACAAAACCCAGGCTGGTAATTCAGAACAGTTAACTGATGAAATACTCTTATAAATAATTTCAAGCATAGAATTATGAAGATATCAATGGTAAAAATATTCCTGTTCGCTCTTGTTGCTATGGGCTTTACAACCTTGTTAAGTTCCTGTAGCAAGGATAGCGTGGCAGTAGATAAGACCTGTAAAGTCACTTTCATACTTAACTTAACCAATGCAGGAACTGATACAGCGGTTGTTACGGCAACAGCGGGAGAGTTGATCAAAAATGCGCCAACTCCTTCAAGAACGGGAGCCCAGTTCGATGGCTGGTATGCTAATTCAGCAGACGCGAACCCTGATCCTACAAAGAATACCGCACCGGCTAAGTTCCCGGCTTATGATCTTACAACGAAACCGATTTATCTGAATGCCATCTTATATGCCAGGTGGAAATAAAATAACCGGTTTTATAAAAGAATAAAATGTGTTGTACTAACCAATCTTTTAAAGGGTAGTCGCTCTCTGTGCAACTCTTTTGCTTTGTGTTTGTGGTAAAGCATTCGCTTTGATTTTTTTTACCACAAAAGCACAGAGCACATGGGTTGCACAGTGTATTTAATAGCACAAGGAGTTGTTGATTGATACGAACATTAAAAGACTAAAAAAAAACGATTGTGAAAAAAATTGCCAGTTTTATTCATGTTGCGCTATTACTTGCAGGGGGAAATATAATTTCACATGCGCAGGATTCATTGCCGCCAACTACTCCAAGGGTTAAGCCTGGATCATTCCCGGTATCAGTTCAGTTTACCCCTGTTCCTTCGGGAAAGGGATGGAGAGACGAACAGCTTCCATTAACCGATGAGGTGATGAAGGAAACGATCCACAATATTATCCTTCATGGTTGTACCAATATTTCTGCAGGAGAATTTTCAAGAGGCGGCACTACGAATAAAGTACTTGATTATGCACAGAAACTGGGAATGAAAATTGACTGGACAGCGAATGGTATACAGTTATTTAAAAGAAACGACCCGCCTCCATTCAGCGTGTACTCACCGGAATATCTGCAAGAAGTTAAAAAAAATATTGAACCTGTATTGGGCAGCGTAAAAAAAATCGCGAACCCGAATTCGTTCTTTCCTTTTATGGATGAACCTTTTCATGCAGACACAACTTCGTTTGATTACCGGCTACCAACAGCAAGCGAATTTGCAAAGCAGTATGGTTATCCAATGCCAACAAATTATGCCGCTGCAAAAAAAGATCCCGTTAAGCATTTGGACTTTATCAATTTCCAGTCAGGCAGTTTTGTAACGGCATGGAAAAAAATATACAAAGAAGTAAAAGCATTTGATCCTCGTCCAAAGGTTGTAATGACACACGATAGCCATAATACCATGGGCGGAGGTGTAGAGTCGGATTCGAAATTTGCAATCGATGATATCTTTCATTGGGGTGGCGAATTCGCGGACCTGTTTCTGTATGACATCTATCCATATACCATGTTCGATTACCGTTATGGCGAATATGGTAAGCTTCGTAAGCCACGCATCAGCCAGATGCATTACACGATGGCGCAGATGCGTAACCTCACAAAAACATATAACAAGTCACTCGGCTTTTGGTTGGGTACCTATAATGAAGGCTGGTTCCGCCGCTATATGAATACCGAAATGGAAAAACAGTATTGGGGTGAGCGCGAATTGGCTTATACTGCGATTGCCAATGGTTCGGATTTTATTATTACCGGTCTCAACATTCCACAGGATGCACGTCATTGGGATGATTTTGGAAAAGGAATGCGGGCGATTCAAAAAGTGGGCGCAGAAATTCTTGCAGCACCCAAACCAAAATCACGTGCCTGCTTTTATTTTCCAAGAAGCCAGTATGTGCAATTGAATGAAGAATACTTCAATGTGGGCCTCAGCTTTGAACTTTGTATGCGTGCATTTGGCGAGATGGATATTATTCACGAAGAACAGGTGATAGATGAAAAAATGAATGGGTACGATATATTGGTATTGGCAGATGTGAAAATGTTACCTGCACAGGTGGCAAAAAATATTGAGAAGTTTGTACAGAATGGCGGTATCGTTATTGCGGATTGCGTGCCACAGATGGATGCGTATATGCAACCTTTAGCTACCATGAGCAAACTGTTCGGTGTTAATAGCGCTTCAACGGATCGTGTGCTTCAAAAAGGACAATGGAACCCTTTCTCTATGTTGCCGCCGAAATGGGCACATGGATTAAAAACGCCACCTCCCACTCCCGTAAAAACATTCGCGAAAGCTGCAGGTAACGCGTTTGGAACGAAATATGATTTTAATATAGTAACCCCACGCGACTGCAAAGTAGCAGATGGCAATATTGTTTTTACCATGCAGTCGGGACAGCCCATGCTGGTTAAGAAAGAATTGGGGAAAGGGAAAACATACTTACTCGGCTTTTGTCTGCAGGATACTTATTTCCAGACATGGCAGAAAGAAGACCCGGCATCGCGCACGCAGTTGTATGACCTGGTACATAATATTTTTGCTGATACCAAACTGCGTCCACATGCTTATTCATCCAACCCGGATATGGAAGTAACAGTTCGTTTAAATGATAAGGAAGCATTTGTATTTGTGATCAACCACGAATCACCCGATGCCATTACTGATGTAACACTGACCAATCTTGGTTTTGAACCAGGACAGATTATGGATGTAGAATGGGGTAGGCCAGTTGATTTTACCAAAGAAGGTGATCTGACAAAATTTACGATCATGGCTGTAGAAGGTACGCCCACAAGTGTAACCAGGCTGCTGAGAGTAACTCCAAAAAAATAATAAATAAGAAACATGAATAAGCGTTTGCTAACGATTGCACTGGTAGGATTTTTTCAGCTTACTTCTTTATTAGTAGCGGCACAGGTGTCTGTAAAGGATCTTCTTGTTGAGTATCGCATCAATCCTGTTGGAATAGATGTGGAAGAACCGCGTTTTTCCTGGGCCATTCAAAGTAAGGAAAGAGGATTTCAGCAATCAGCTTACCAGGTACTTGTAGCCACATCACCTGCAAAACTTACTGAAGCAGCAGCGGATGTATGGAACAGCGGCAAAACTGTTTCCGCTAACTCTGTACTCGTGGCATTTGCAAATCATACACTATTATCACGCCAGCGATATTTCTGGAAAGTAAGGGTATGGGATGCGAATGGTAAAGTTTCTTCTTATAGTGAAACTGCATATTGGGAAATGGCCCTGCTAAAAAAAGAAGATTGGAAAGCAAAATGGATCAGTGCACCCAAAGTATATAACTGGGCGGCCTTTGTAGCGAATAGAAAAATCGCAATGAAAGAAGGGCAAAATGAAAATCCCGATCCGGCCCCGCAATTCAGGAAAACGTTTCATATTATAAAAAAAATAAAACAAGCCAGGCTCTATATTTCAGGCATAGGATATAACACACCTTCTTTAAACGGGCAAAAGATCGGCGACCGGATGCTTGATCCTGCATTTACACGTTATGATAAAACGGTTCTGTATACGGCGTATGATGTTTCAGAAAATATACGATCCGGTGAAAATGTATTGGGTGTTGTATTAGGCAATGGTTGGTACAATATGATCTCAAAAGATGTTTGGGGATATGATCATGCACCCTGGAGAAATGATCCCGCATTGATCGCGCAGATGGAAATTATTTTTGAAGATGGATCAAAGCAAACAATTGTTTCCGATGAATCATGGAAAGTGGCTGCGGGCCCGATCGTTTTTAACAGCATACGCCAGGGTGAATATTATGATGCAGGTAAAGAAACACCGGGTTGGAACAATACAGGGTTTGATGATAAGACCTGGTCGCAACCCTTATTGGTAACGGGCCCTGCAGGTAAACTAAAAGTTCAGATGCTGCAGCCGATTAAAACTGCAGAGAAAATAATTCCCAAAACAATTGCAGAGCCGCAACCTGGTTTGTATGTATTTGATTTTGGAAAAAACATTGCTGGCTTTGCCGAATTAAAAATAGAAGCACCCGCAGGAACGGAGATCACCTTACGTTATAGTGAACGTCTTTCAGCAAACGGAAGGGTAGACCAACAGGATGTTGCACAGCATGTAGCGGGCAGGATTGTTCAAACAGATAAATATATCTGTAAAGGAAAAGGAGTTGAAACCTGGCGCCCCTCATTTATGTATCATGGATTTCAATACGTGGAAGTAAGCGGGCTGCCTGCAAAACCCGGAAAAGAAATGCTTACAGCCATGCCCGTGCATACCGCAATGGAACAGGCCGGTACTTTTGCATGTTCCAATAAATTGTTTAATGATATACAAGAGGCAGCGTTAAGTTCTTACCAGGCCAATTTTATGGGTTATCCAACCGATTGCCCGGGGCGTGAAAAAAATGGCTGGACAGGTGATGCACATCTCGCAGCAGAAATGGGTCTCTATAATTTTAAGGGAGAAAACGCATACGCTAAATGGTTGCATGATATTGCCGATGAACAGCGTCCTTCCGGTGAAGTACCTGCCATTGTACCAACAGCGGGCTGGGGTTATTTCTGGGGCAATGGCCCCGCATGGGATAATGCAATGGTGCTGATACCGTGGTATCTATATCAATACAGTGGTGATCAGAGGATATTGCAGCAAATGTATCCGCATATAAAAAGCTATGTGGATTATCTCGGCACCAAAGCGGAAGATAATCTTATAAAGATCGGCCTGGGAGATTGGGCGCCTGCAAAAACAAAAACACCGGCAGAAATTACCTCAACCGCATATTATTATGTTGATGCGGTATTGCTTTCAAAAATGGCAGGAATATTTGGGTATGCACAGGATAAAGAAAAATATGCTGCATTGTCAAATAAGATCAAAGCAACTTTTAATAAACACTATTATCATGGAGCAGGGATTTATGACCAGGGTAGCCAGACTGCACTTGCCTGCGCTATTTACCAGGGTTTATCTGAAGCGAACTTGAATGAAACAGTTGCTTCACTGGTAACCGCAGTAAATAAAGCTGATGATCATTTGGATTGCGGTATTCTCGGAACAAAATATCTTTTGCATGCATTATCCGATAATGGCCGTTCAGATATTGCCTATAAAATTGTGAACCAACGAACCTTTCCAAGTTGGGGCAACTGGATAGACCAGGGTGCTACTACGTTGTGGGAACAATGGAACGGAACCGAATCGCGTAACCATATTATGTATGGTGATGTGAGTGCATGGTTTTATAAAAACCTTGCAGGTATCGCTCCTGATAATGAGCAGCCTGGCTTTAAAAAGATCCTGTTTCAACCTTATTTCTCCCCGGATCTCACATGGGTTAAAGCCACCCATCAAACCATGTATGGTAAAATTGCCGCGGACTGGACAAAGGAAGGGAATACGATAAAATATACGATCACCATTCCCGCCAATACAAGTGGTGAAATAATACTTCCGCTGGATAAAAAAATACTGGTGGATGATATTGATTTAGAGAAATCTGCTTTTGTTAAAACAACTAAAAAAGAAAAAGATACATTCAGATTTTTATTGGGATCGGGTACCTATACAATCACCATCAAATAAAAAGGTATGTTGAAAACAAAACATTGCCGGAGATTTATTTTAAATGCGCTTGTGATCTTTCTGATAAACCCTTTTGTTGGAATGACACAGAATGAACCGGTTAAACAGCCCGGTGGTTCATTAAAATTACAAAAGACATCCTCGGGTAAGCCCAGGAATATTATTTTTATTTTAACCGATGATCATCGTTTTGATGCACTTGGTTTTTTGAAAGCACAAACTTTTATCAAAACACCCAACCTCGATCGATTGGCAAAAGAAGGTGCTTATTTACCCAATGCTTTTGTTACTACATCGTTATGTTCTCCCTCGCGTGGTTCTATTCTTACAGGGCTTTTTGCGCATAAACACAAGGTGGTCGACAATCAGAACCCTGTTTCAAAAAATCTTGTTTTCTTTTCCCAATACCTGCAACAGATCGGCTACCAAACTGCGATGGTTGGCAAGTGGCATATGGGCGGTGATTATGATGATCCGCAACGTGGGTTTAATTATTGGGTTTCATTCAAAGGACAGGGATCTTACTTACCAGAAAAAAATGGGCTCAATGTAAATGGGAAACATGTAGCACAGAAAGGATATATCACAGATGAGTTAACGGAGTATGCATTGAATTTCCTGGATACACGCAAAAAAGACAAACCTTTTATGTTGTACTTATCACATAAAGGAGTGCATGCTGATTTTGTTCCTGCCGATAGAAATAAAGGAATGTCAAACGGGCACAAATTCAATCCGCCATTAACTATGGCAGTGGGAACACATGAAGGTGTACCTATGTGGTTGCAAAATCAAAGAAACTCATGGCATGGTGTGGAGTATCCTTATCACAGTGATCTCGATATTGGTGAATACTACAAACGGTATGCGGAAACATTATACGGTGTAGATGAATCAGTAGGCAAGGTGATGGAATATTTAAAAGAAAAGGACCTGCTTGAATCTACGCTGATCATTTATATGGGTGATAATGGTTTTCAATTTGGAGAACATGGCATCATCGACAAACGTACAGCTTATGAAGCATCCATGCGTGTTCCCATGCTCGCCTATTGTCCGGAAATCATCAAGCCGGGCACAGTTGTAAAACAGGTGGTAGCCAATATTGACGTAGCGCCCACGATCCTCGAAGCGGCAGGCTTACAAACACCTGCGTATATGGATGGTAAAAGTTTTCTTCCTTTTTTAAAAGGCAAAGAACAACCCTGGCGCACCGGGTTATTGTATGAATATTATTGGGAACGGAATTATCCGCAAACACCTACCATACATGCATTACGTAGTGATCGCTATAAGTATATCCATTATTTAGGAATATGGGATACCGATGAATTGTATGACCTGCAGAAAGATCCTTTGGAAACCAAAAACCTGGTGAGGGATAAAGCATACCAGGAAATAGTACAGCAAATGAACAAAGAATTGTTCGACCAGTTGAAAAAAACAGGAGGTATGTATGTGCCGTTAAATCCTGATAGCGGGGGGCAATCAAACCTGCGGAATAAATCAGGATCACGATCGGCGCAGTTCCCCGATGATATACTAAGAGAACCCAAAAAATAACTCAATCCTGTCCTTTGAAAAACAAGTGTCGCATTTTATTGACCGGCATTACATTTTTTGTAATGCTTACGAAAACCGCGGTAGTTATCGCGCAACAGTCATTTCCTTCCAGTATCCAGTTCTTGCCAAAAAACGGGAGGGAGCAGACTGTCTCTACGGATACTATTACCATGCAGCATAAGGCAGTAGATGATATGATCGCGCATGGTTTTAATACGATCTGGGTACGTAATTTTTCAGGGGCCAAAGCGAAGGATGTGATACACTATGCACAATCAAAGGGAATGAAAGTAGATTTTATGACCAATGGTTTTGAACTGTTCAATAGGTACGACACAGCTTCGGTAAGCGTTTATTCTCCCAAATATGCTGCAGCAGTAAAAAAACAAATGGACTCCGGTCTCGCTCAATTAAAAGAAATCAATCAACTCTACACCGTGTTCCCTTTCCAGGATGAACCTTTTCATGGAGGTCCTAAATCATTTGATTATAGTGTATATGCCCAAGCCGAATTTTTAAAACGCTATCAATACCCAATGCCGGATAGCCTGGAAACGGTAAAAAACGATCCGAAAAAATGGATTGATTTACTCAACTTTCAATCGAACACTTTTCGTGATGGCTGGTTCAAAGTGTACAACATCACAAAAAAATTTGACCCGCGTGCAAAAATTGCCATGACACACGATAGCCATAACAGTTTTGGCGCCGGTGTGAAATCCAATTCCAAAATAGCGATTGATGATGTGTTTTACTGGGGCGGAAGTTTTGCTGATGTGTTTGTATATGATATTTATCCTTATCACACATTCGATTACCGTTATGGTGAACTAGGCAAATTACCCAAGCCGCGCATCAGCCAGATGCATTATGCCATATCGCAACTTCGCAATGTTACCACAACGTATAAAAAAGAACTGGGTTTTTGGGTGGGTACTTATAACGAAGCATGGTTCACACGTTTCAGAGGAGAAGAACGGCAAAAACAATATTGGGCTGAAAGTGAACTCGCATATACTGCCATCGCACAAGGATCCAACTATCTCATCTCTCCATCAAATTTTACAGACACCAATATCCCCATGGAAGAGAGCCACTGGAAAGATTATGGTAAATCAATGACAGTAATACAAAAAGCAGGACCGGGTTTGTTAACCGCACCTAAAGTAAAAGCCAATGCCTGTTTTCTTTTTCCGCGCACACAATATTTATTGTTGCAGGAAGAATATTTTAATGTAGGACTTTCCTTTGAACTATTCCTGCGATCATTTGGTGAGCTCGATATTTTGCATGAGGACCAGGTAACAGATGATGAACTCAATGATTATAAAATATTGGTACTTGGCGATGTTAAGTTGCTCCCGCAAAAAGTGGCCGATCGTATAGAATCATTTGTTCGCAAAGGCGGTATTGTTATTGCAGACTGTCTGCCACAGATGGATGTATATAAACAGCCATTAAACAGCATGAAGAAACTTTTTGGTGTAAGCAAAGCGGAAACCAAGCGTGTTGTTCAGGAAGGACAATGGGTTCCGTTTACAATGCTCCCTCCTAAAATGTCTTTCCCGCCGGATGAGGGCCAGGTTAACCCACCTGTCAGAACAGATGCAATTGACGCGAATGGATTTGGAAATGCCTATCAATTCAAAGTGATCAGTCCGCACGCAATGGAAATAACAGATGCGAAAGTGTTGCTTGCTATGAAATCGGGTTTACCTGCAGTGATCAGTAAAGATCTTGGTAAAGGGAAAAGCTATCTTTTTGGATTCTCATTGCAGGATACTTATTTCCAGACTTATAAAGATAGCAGCGAAACATCGCGTGAGCAATTGAGGAGCCTGCTTACCAAAGTGCTTGCAGATGCACAAGTACCATCACATATTCATTCTTCCAATCCCGATATCGAGGCAACTATCAGGGCTAATAAAAAAGAAGGATACATTTTTATCATTAACCATGAAAGCAATACAGCAGAAACGCGTGTTCAAATAGCTGGTCTTGAATTTCAGCCCGCAGAGATAGTGGATGTTGAGAATGAGACGCCTGTATCCTTCACGCAAAAAAATGGAACCACCGAATTTATCATTACGGCCCCATTTGGAACAACACGCCTTCTAAAAGTATTGCCAGGTAAAAGCCGGATAGGAAAATAGCAGTTAACCTGCATTTTGTACATAGATCTCCCATATAAAGAGGGCAATGATGCATTGTATGAAAATATCATAATTGCAGTGAAAAGTTTAATCCTTCTCGTATGGGTTTGTATACTTTTGAAACGATTAAGTCTGATCGTAAACGACAATAAACAATGAAGCGCAACCTGTTTTTTTTAGTAGCATTGATACCCTTTTTTGTTTTTGGGCAAGCCAAAACAAACAGCATACCCGTTTATAAAAACCCCAAGGCGCCTGTTGAGTTGAGGATAAAGGATCTTCTGGGAAGAATGACCCTACAGGAAAAGATAGCACAAATGCAGGATCTTTCTTTCAGTGAGATATGCAATGCAGATACAATAGACCCGGCAAAAATGCATACATTTTTAAAAGGGCTGAGTTTTGGTGTTGGTGAGGGAATGAAAATAACGGCAGAGCAATACGGAATTGATACATATAAACTACAACAATACCTGCTTGAAAAAACGCGGCTGGGTATTCCTATGTTAACTTCAGCGGAAGCATTGCATGGATGTGTGCATCCGGGAGCTACTATTTATCCGCAGGCGATTGCATTGGGAAGTACATTCAATCCTTCGCTTGTAAATAAAATGACGAAAGCGATTTCCAAAGAATTAAAAGTGCAGGGAACCAGCCAGGTATTATCACCCGACCTGGATCTTGCCCGTGAACTAAGATGGGGCAGGGTGGAAGAAACTTATGGCGAAGATCCTTATCTCACAGGCCGTATGGGCGTGGCTTTTATTAAAGGGTTCAATGAAAATAATATTATCTGTACACCCAAACATTTTACCGCGCATGGTTCGCCAAGCGCCGGTTTAAACCTTGCTTCCGTTGCTGGTGGTGAACGTGAACTGCGTTCTATTTACCTGAAACCTTTTGAAGCTGTTATCAAAGAAGCGAATCCACTCAGCATCATGAATGCATACAGTGCATATGACGGAATTCCAATGGCTGCTTCTCATCATGTATTGACAGATATCCTCCGGACAGAATTAGGATTTAAGGGATACGTTTATTCAGACTGGGAATCAGTTGCCATGCTGCACAGTTTCCAGGGAGTAGCAGAAAATGCGGCCGATGCGGCATTACAATCGGTAAAAGCAGGATTGGATTTTGAAGTATGGTCCAATTGCTTTGAAAAACTTGACAGCCTCGTAACAAGCGGTGCATTACCTGTTCGGTATATTGATTCAGCGGTATCACGCATATTACGTGCGAAATTTGTTTCCGGAATATTTGAACATCCTTTCCCGGACCTGGCCAATTTCAAAAAAGAAATTCATTCACCTGAATCCATACAATTGGCATTAGACATAGCACGCGAGTCTATTGTATTGCTCAAAAATGAGAACCAGCTCCTGCCATTCAAAAACAATATTAAATCTATCGCGGTACTTGGGCCAAGCGCCGACCAGGTTCAGTTTGGAGACTATTCATGGACGAACGATAATAAGAACGGCGTAACGCCGTTGCAGGGACTAAAGACATTGGTTGGCGGAAAAGTTGAATTGAATTATGCAAAAGGTTGTGATATTGTTTCTCAAAATAAAAATGGCATCGCCGAAGCGGTACAGGCTGCAATGAAAAGCGATGTTGCTGTTATTTTCGTCGGTTCACAAAGTGCATCATCCGGACATATTTTCCCCGATGCAACAAGTGGCGAAGGATATGACCTGTCTGATCTTACTTTGACCGGCGTACAGGAAGAATTGATCAAAGCAGTAAAAGCAACCGGTAAACCAGTAGTAGTAGTGTTGGTAGCAGGAAAACCATTTGCGATACCATGGGTTGCGAAAAATATTCCTGCTGTTATCACACAATGGTATCCTGGTGAACAGGGCGGTACTGCTATCGCCGAAGTTTTGTTTGGTAAAACAAATCCTTCCGGGAAGCTGAATGTCTCCTTCCCGCAAAGCGTGGGTCACCTGCCTGTGTTTTATAATCACTATCCCACTGATAAAGGATATTACAACAAGAGAGGTTCTGTTGACAAAACCGGGAGAGATTATGTTTTCTCCAGCCCCGACCCGGTATGGGCATTTGGTACAGGGTTGAGTTATACAACATTCAAATACGAAACAATCAATGTATCCAAAGAATTATTTACCGCAGATGAAACATGCCATATAGAAGTAACCGTAAAAAATACAGGTGCTATGGATGGAAAAGAAGTGATCCAGTTATATGTGCGTGATAAAGTAAGCTCAGTAGTAACACCGGTGAAAGAATTAAAAAGATTTGAAAAAGTATCGATCAAAGCAGGTGAATCACTAAAAATTCAGTTTGATCTGCCATTGAGTGAACTTGCCTTATATAATGTGGATATGAAGAAAGTGGTAGAGCCGGGGGAGTTTGAATTACAGGTAGGCACCGCTTCTGATCGGATCCTATTACAAAAAACGATCAGGGTGAAATGAACAAAACCTCTCTGTGTAAAGGGTACCAGTGTTAAAAAAATATTGGCACAGAGACACAGAAGAACAGGAGCGAAGAGTGAGAACAAAGAGAACTTATTTGATTTAATAACCTATGTAACAACCAATATCCTATGAATAAAATAAAAGTAGTGCACCCCGATCGCGACCCGTCATTTGTAACAGGAGCGTATTCGGATGGTGTAGTGGTAGACGGCTATCTTTTTGTGAGCGGCCAGGCAGCTGTGGATTTCAGAACTTCCCGATTTATTTTGGGAACCATCGAAGAAGAAACACATCGCACACTCGGAAATATTAAAGCGATCATTGAAGCCGCAGGTGGTACTATGGACCAGGTTGTAAAAACGACCGTACATCTTAGCGATATCAATGAGTTCGATCGGTATAATAATGTATATGCACAATACTTTACCGGGATAAAACCCGCAAGAACTACCGTACAATCCGTACTGGCAGAGGGAATAAAAGTTGAAATTGACTGCATAGTGAAATTATCTTAATGCATGGAGCGGTTGAGTAACCGCTATCGGAATGTGAAGCCAACTTATTCTTTACCTTTTTTGTAAACAACTGATGGGAAATATTGAAACAGATAAAATAACGGTAGGTGTTGTTGGACTCGGCTTAATGGGCAGTAGTTTAATTACTTCTCTGCTTATTGCAGGGCATGATGTAAAAGCGATCGCACCAATCAGCGATGATATGGCAGCGGCGCCGGAACGGATTACGAATCACCTGGCGCATTGTGACAAGGCGGGACTGCTGACTAAACCAATAGCCGCGTATGTATCACAACTCGTAATCTCTGAAGATTACAATCAATTAAGCACATGCCGTTTGGTACTTGAATGTGTGATAGAAGTACTCGAAGTAAAAAAATCGGTATACCAAAAAATAGAAGCAGTCGTATCCAATGATACTGTTATTGCCACTAACACATCGGCCATTCCGATCAGCGAATTGCAGAAGTACCTGGCAAATGCCGAGCGTTTTCTTGGTATTCACTGGGCCGAACCTTCCTATTTTACCCGGTTTTTAGAAATTACCAAAGGCGATCATACCGCTGAACAATATTCTGAATGGGTATACGAACTGGCACATTATTGGGGCAAAGAACCTACGCTGTTACGAAAAGATATCCGGGGATTTATTACAAACCGCCTGATGTATGCCGTGTACAGGGAAGGGCTCAACATAGTAGCCAATGATGAAGCAACCTTTGAAGATGTTGATAAAGCATTTAGATATGATGCGGGATCGTGGATGACCTTGATGGGTATTTTCAGGAGAATGGATTTTATGGGATTAAAGGATGCTTACGAAACATATAAAAGATTGTCGCCTCAATTCTGCAACAGCAAAGAGATACCCGATGTGATGCAGAAAATGCTTGATATAGATGCAAAGGGAACACGCAATGCTAAAGGGTTATACAATTATTCGGAAGAAGAGGCCCGTCAATGGGATGAGGCATTCGCTGTATTTAATATGGAAATTTACCAGCTGGCCACACAGTATCCCTGGAAAAAAGAAAAAGAAATGGTGAACGAAACGGAGGAGGTAAAACAATATGCATCCCAGGTATAGTGATAAAAGAGGCAAACCTTAAAATGAATTAGCGTATGAAAAATTTTTCTTATACTGAATCCGCAGCCTGGCTCGAGCGATCAAAAAAAGTGCTGGCAGGCGGTGTTTCTTCGGAGTTCAGAAAATACAATCACCCGCATGCACTTTTCTATACGCATGGAAAAGGCAGTCATGTGTATGACATAGATGGAAATGAATATCTAGACTTCACACTTAGCCAGGGCCCTTTGATATTGGGACATTCGCACCCGCACGTTTTAAAAGAGATCGCCGCTTATTCAGAGCAGGGACAACTTTTTGCAGGACAGCATACCAAAGAAATTGAACTGGCAGAAAAAATCAATCAGTTAATTCCTTCCGCAGAATTAATGCGTTTTTGTCTCGATGGATCAGAAGCAGTTCAAACTGCGTTCAGGGTTGCAAGGGCGAAAACAGGCAGGCAGAAATTCCTTCGTTTTGAAGGGCATTATCACGGGTGGATGGATAATGTTTGCTGGGGAATATCTGCTCCCTCCGCCGAAGCGATGGGCAGCGTTGAAAACCCGAATGTATATCCATGGTCGGAAGGTTTGCCGGCACATTCAAAAGACGAATTTATTATTCTGCCATGGAATGATCTTGAATTATTACAACGTACAGTTGCAGAACGTTATTCAGAAATTACGGCCATCATTACGGAACCTGTTATGTGTAACAATGGTTGTATCGTTCCTGAAAATGGTTTCCTCGAAGGGATCCGCAGCCTTTGCTCCCAATATGGTATTGCATTTATTTTGGATGAAGTGATCACGGGCTTCCGTCTTTCAATCGGCGGTGCTCAGCAGTATATGGGTATCACACCCGATCTTTCCATTTTTGCAAAAGCAATGGGAAGCGGTTATCCCATCAGTGCAATCGTTGGGAAAAAAGAATGGATGGAAACGATTGAAAAAGCAAAAGTAATCCACGCAGGCACCATGAACTCAAGTAACCCCACTATCGCCGCTGCAATGGCAACGATAGAAGTTCTAGAAAAGGAGCAACCGTATGAACGCATGTTCAAATATGGGAAAATATTGATGGAAGGACTTCAAAAAGCTGCCATCGAAACCGGGCAGAATTTATTGGTGCAGGGCCCCGGCCCAATGTTTCATATCGGTTTTACTGATTTGAAGGAGGTGAAAAATTACAGGGATACCTTATCCTATAATAAAGAAAAACTGGGCAGGTTCGTAGCTGCCATGCATGATAAAGGCATCAGGATCATCGGTAGAGGTTTATGGTATATCAGTGCGGCGCATACCGAAGAAGAGATTTACCATGCAATAGCTGTGGCAACAAGGGTATTGAAAGAAATGTAATTGAGTTAGTAGTCTTCTAACTACAGACTCAATACGTTTCTTGAAAAATAATTGCCATTAACAACTATTTCGCTTTATTCGCATTTCAAAAAAAATAAAAGATGTCAGACAGAAGGAATTTTATCAAAAACATATCAGCCGCAGGTTTGATAGGCGCTGTTCCCAACAGTTTGTTGGCACAGGCAAAAGAAAAACCTATGTCGCCGCAAGGAGTTCCTACGGAAAAAATATGGGGTTGCCTGCTGCACCTGAGCTATAATTTTTGGGTGGAATACAGTTCACCAAGCCCTTTCAGGGGATACAGGCCTTACCTGCAAATGAGTGAAGACCTGTGGAACGATGCGACTGAAAAAATGGCTAAGGAAGGACTTAATATGATTGTGATAGACCTGGGCGATGGTGTTAAATATGATAGTCATCCTGAAATAGCCGTTAATAATGCGTGGTCGCCTGCCCGCTTACGGAAAGAATTGGATAGGCTTCGCAAAATGGGACTCGAACCGATTCCCAAATTGAATTTTGCAGCCGGTCATGATATCTGGTTGGGAAAATATTCCCGTATGGTATCTACCGAAGAATATTACAAAGTATGCGGTGATCTTATAAAAGAAGTAGGAGAGATTTTTAACAAACCACGTTTTTTTCATCTGGGAATGGATGAAGAAAATGCAGAAGATCAGCGATACCTCGATTATGTTGTGATACGACAGAATGATCTCTGGTGGCACGATTTCAACTTCTTTGTAAATAATGTAGAGAAGGCAGGTTCTCGCGCATGGATCTGGTCCGATTATGCATGGCACAAACCAGATGACTTCTTTAAGAAAATGCCAAAATCTGTTATGCAGAGCAACTGGTATTACGAAGAAACATTTGGCGAAACCGAGCCTGGTGTAAAAGCATACCTTGATTTGGAAAAATACGGGTACGACCAAATACCAACAGGTGGCTATTATAAAACGGATAAGAACATGATGAATTTTTATAAAACGGTTCAGTTTTGTAAAAAGAATATTTCAAACGCACACTTACATGGTTTTTTACAAACCCTGTGGGCGCCCACAACAGAAGATAACAGGACCAACATTTTAAAAGCGATAGAGTTAGTAGGTGACGCGAAAAAAGTATACGAGAAAGAACGGGCCACTCAATCAAAATAAAAGACAAGTAAAAAAATTACATGAGTGCTACTTCGGATACTGAACAACAGAAACCAAAACTGGTTCGTGTATTGGGTTTGTGGGACCTGATCTTTTACGGTATTGTATTGATACAGCCCATTGCCGCAATAGGTTTGTTTGGTATCGCATCAAAAGTTTCACAGGGCCACATGGTTACCACTTTGTTGATTGGCATGGTTGGGATGATGCTAACTGCCATCAGCTATGGACGTATGGCTTCCCTGTTTCCATCTGCAGGTTCGGCGTATACCTATGTTGGTAAAGGGCTGAATACCTATTTTGGTTTTATGGCAGGATGGGCCATGTTCCTGGATTACCTGATCATACCCATCATTAATACTGTGTATGCATGTATCACTTTGCAGCGATTGATTCCTTCAGTTCCTTTTTTTGCATGGGTAATACTATTTGTATTCGTAATTACTTATTTGAACCTGCGCGGTATCAGGGCGATGGCACGTTCCAACGAAATAATGCTGGCCATCATGTGTGTGGTCATCATGATTTTTATTGTATTGGGCATTCAATATATTTTTAAAACGCAGGGCTGGAGTGGTTTGCTTTCCTATAAACCTTTTTACAATCCGAAAACATTCAGCATGGGGGCTGTTATGACAGCTACTTCTTTTGCTGTGCTAACCTATATCGGGTTTGATGGAGTAACCACACTGGCCGAAGAAGTGAAAAATCCCAAACGGAATATGTTACTCGCGCCGGTATTGGTTTGTTTGTTTACAGGCGTGTTCAGTATTATTCAAATTTACATCGCCCAACAGATCTGGCCCGATTATAACAGCTTTCCAAATGATGAAACAGCCTTCTTTGATGTAGCTGCGTTGGTTGGAGGTAAATTTCTTTTTAATGCCATAGCCGTAATTCTCTTTATTGCCTGTTTGGGAAGTGGCCTTGCCGGCCAGGCAGGTGCGGCCCGCTTACTTTTTGGAATGGGCCGGGATGGGATCATTCCCGGAAAAATATTCTCACATCTTGATAGTAAAAGGTCTGCACCCACTTACAATATTATTTTCATGGGGGTATTAACGATCATAGGGTCATTGGCATTTAGCTACCAGGGCGCGGCGGAACTGTTAAACTTCGGCGCCTTTATAGCGTTCATGGGTGTGAACCTGGCAACGTTCAGGCAATTCTTTTTTCTTCGTAAAGCAGGAGAGAAAAGAAAGATCATATCAGATGCCATTCTTCCACTGCTTGGTTTTTTAGTGTGTTTTTTTATCTGGCTTAGTTTGCCAACTCCTTCCAAAATAATTGGTGGTATATGGTTTTTTGCCGGGTTTGTTTATTTGGCTATAAGGACCCGTTTCTTTAAACAAAGACCCGTAATACTTGATTTTAAAAATGTTTAATCGTATTCAATGAAAAACAGGATAAAGTTAGTTGTGTGCTGTGGTTTGCTTTTTGGATACGGTATAAACTCATTTGCACAAAATTCTATTCAAAGAATTTCTTCGCATGAATCACTGCTGAAGGGCGCACTGGCACAAACAAATATTACACCACCAATCGGTTGTCGTTTAGCCGGCCATTTTTATGAAAGCATATCTACAGGTATCCATGATTCGCTTTGGGCCAAAGCAATGGTGATTCAGCAGGAAAATAAAAAATTCGCTTTTGTTTTTTGTGACCTGATCGGGCTCACCGCTAAGATTTCTTCAAAAGCCCGTTCTATTGCAGCAGCAAAAACAGGGATCCCTTTTGCTAATATTTTGATAGCAGCAACACATAGCCATACGGGTCCGTTATTTTACGGATTTCAGCGCGAATATTTTCATAACAAAGCGCTGGCAAAAGGTAAGGATCCGCATGAAACAAACGACTACCCCGAATTTTTGGTCAATCAAATCGTAAAAGCACTTGTACAGGCCAATAACAATATACTACCGGTTAGTATAGAAGTTGGCACAACTAAACAGGAAGGTATTGCACACAACCGTCGGTATCATATGAAGAACGGTGATGTGCTTTTTAATCCCGGCCCACTGAACCCCGATATTGTTTCACCCGCGGGCCCCGTTGATCCTGCGTTAGGTGTCTTACTGCTTCGTGATTTGAAATCAAAAAAATTACAAGGTGGACTAACTGTTTTTGGCATGCATGCAGATGGCGTTGGCGGAACCGAGATCAGTGCCGACTATCCCTATTATCTTGAACAAAGTCTGAAGACGCAATTCGGGAAAAAATTTATTTCTGCGTTTGCACTTGGACCAAGTGGAGACATCAATCATATCGACGTAAAAAAAGATGAACCCATATACAGCAGTTCAAACCCTGAAAATTTTGGAAAAAAAATCGCGCAGGCAGTAATCAATAAAGTTCCAGGTTTGAGACCTGTAAATAAGCCGGCTTTAACTATGTTGTCGTCAAAAATAATACTGCCATTACAGGTTCCCACCAAGGATCAGATCGATTCTGCAAGGGCCATCATCAATGCCCTTTACGAAGAAAAAGAATCGGGCGAATATGTAAAACGTGCGGGAGGTGAAGCGGGTGATTTTTTGAAACGTGTAGAAATGAGTAAGTATATCAATCTTGCAGAAAGAAAATCTGGTGTAGAAGTTGAAGTGCAGGTATTCAGGATAGATTCGGAAACGGCAATCGTTGGATTGCCCGGTGAAATTTTTGCAGAACTTGGTCTCGCAATCAAAAAACAATCGCCTTTTACAAATACGATCGTTATGACCGTATGTAATGATAAGACGAGTTATATCCCTACAAGAAAAGCATTTACAGAAGGAAGTTATGAAGTAACCAATTCGATCATCAAACCAGGTGGGGGTGAAATGCTTGTAGAAACTTCGGTAAAACTTTTGAACAAAATAAAGAACATACATTGATGCGTTGCACGCATTAGATATGTAAAGTTTTCCTGTATTCGCTCGGCGTCATATTTTTAATTTTCCTGAACTGCCTGTTAAAATTGGCCAAGGTATTATAACCACAGTGATAAGCGATCTCCACCACGTTCTGATCTTTTTCTCCAAGTAATTTGCAGGCATGACCGATCTTAACAATGTTAAGGTATTCTACAAATGTGACCTTGTGGTGTTGTTTGAAGAAATTACAAAAGGCAGTAACACCCATATTGGCAACAGCTGCAATCTCGTGAAGTGAGATATCATTATTGAAATTCCGCATGATATATTCCGTGATTTTGCTAAATCTGTCAGAGCAGTTGGCGGCCTGTATGGATTGCTCATAATTCGGACTGGCTAATAATTCATACTTTGAACAATTGGAAAGAATATCAAAAATCAATATCAGCGAAGCAAGTCTTTGCAAACCGTTCTGATTCACCATTTTTTTCATCAGGGCATTAATATTCTCCCTTGTTTTTCCATGAAACGTAATACCGCGTTTCGATTTCTGCAACATTCTTTTTAAGGGTTCTATTTCAGGAATGTTTAAAAAGAAATCACCAAGAAAGCCTTCAACAAACTGGATCACGATTGCTTCGGCAGGAGAGTCGGCTTCTCCATTAACATACTGTTCATCGTTTACCCAAACATGCGGTAAGGCAGGGCCCATAAATACGAGGTCCTCTTCATCAAAGTACCCGATATGGTCACCCACCATTCTCCTGCCGGAACTTTTTGTAATTAAAACCAGTTCATATTCCGGGTGATAATGCCAGGGATAAGGAAAATGACTGCCCTTTTCTTCAAAAACAATAAATGATTTGTCGATCTCCTGTGGCAAACGGCACTCTATAGCTTTCATTCTACAAATTATTGGATAGGGAAAATACGAATTTGCTGCCGATATCGAATCGAAATAAAAAAAATAGAATATGAAAAACCGGGTTTAACCAATGACTATTTGCCCCATAATACCGGCTGTTTTGTAAAACCTATCTCACCCGGGAAATGCATTTTCATTGTATGAAAATATCATAAATGCAATGAAAAGTATAATTCCTCTCATGGCTGTTTATTTACATTTGAAAGGATGAATTCAAACTGTCTCTTAATGATCAAAAATCTGTAACATGTCTCTTACAACAACCTTCAAAAATGTAAGCTATCTGTGGAATGAGACCCGGGCCGCTGAATTAGCCGGCGATGAAGTTGCCTTATTGATATACCGATCCAATTTACTTGGTGCCGATCTGCAATTAACAAATTATGGGGGCGGAAACACTTCCTGCAAAACAATAGAAACTGATCCGCTTACAGGTGAAGAAACAGAAGTAATGTGGATAAAAGGTTCTGGCGGCGATCTTGGTACATTAACCCGCAGCGGCCTCGCAGCATTGTATGTAAACCGTTTGCGGAGTTTGAAAAAAAGATATCGCGGTTTGGCCTCAGAAGATGAAATGGTGGCACTTTTTAATCACTGCATTTTTGATCTTGATTCAAAAGCTCCTTCCATCGATACACCTTTGCATGGCTTTCTGCCATTTAAACATATTGATCATCTGCATCCGGATGCTGTCATAGCTATAGCAGCTTCAAAAGATGGCAAACGCATTACACAAGAATTATTTAATGGCACCATTGGTTGGGTGGATTGGCAACGCCCGGGATTTGATCTTGGTTTACAACTCAGGCAATGCCTTGATGAGAACCCGGGCATACGCGGTATCATACTCGGGTCTCATGGCCTGTTTACCTGGGGCGATACCTCTTATGAATGTTATATCAACTCTCTCGAAGTAATTGATAAATGTGCGGCATATATTGAATCATATATAAACAAACAGTGCGCAGTATTTGGTGGTTGTAAAGTACAGGGCCTTCCGGAAAAACAACGCCTGGCCCAGGCAACTAAACTGGCGCCGATACTCAGGGGATGTTGTTCAACCGCATCGCCAATGATCGGCCATTTTGTTCAAGACAAAGAAATACTGGAATTCATTAATTCCAATGATCTTGATCGACTTGCCCCGATGGGCACCAGTTGTCCTGATCATTTTTTGCGAACCAAGATAAGTCCGTTGGTGCTTCAACTAAAACCCGATGAAGATCTGACGGATGTAAAAATAATCAAGGAAAAATTGACGCCGCAATTCGAAGCGTATCAAAAACTCTATAAAGAATATTACGAAAAACATAAACATCCCAATAGCCCGGCTATTCGCGATTCGAATCCTGTTGTGATCCTGTATCCGGGTATAGGTATGTTCACTTTCGCAAAGGATAAATCAACCGCACGTGTGGCGGGGGAGTTTTATAAAAACGCTATTAATGTGATGCGCGGAGCAGAGGCCATTTCGTCTTATACTTCTTTGCCGCGGCAGGAATCATTCGATATAGAATACTGGTTATTGGAAGAAGCAAAATTGCAGCGAATGCCCAAACCAAAACCGTTATCCGGCAAAATCGCGTTGGTAACAGGAAGCGCTGGCGGAATCGGTAAAGCCATCGCCAAAAAATTTATCGCCGAAGGAGCCTGTATCATTTTAAATGATAATGATCAGCATCGCCTCGAAGGAGCCGTTGGCGAATTTAAAAAGCAATTCAACAAAGACTGTGTTGCCTCACTCGTATTGGATGTTACCAGCTCACCGGATATTCAAAAAGCATTTGATATAGCCGCGATCCAATTCGGTGGCATAGACCTGGTAGTGAACTGCGCAGGGCTGTCTATTTCAAAACCCCTGGAAGAACACACAGAAAAAGATTGGGACCTGTTATATAATGTATTGGTGAAAGGACAATTTCTTACAACCCAGGGAGCAGTTACTGTAATGCGTAAACAGGAAATGGGTGGGGATGTGTTAAACATTGTAAGCAAGAACGCGCTGGTATCGGGGCCGAATAATGCAGGGTATGGATCGGCCAAAGCGGCGCAAATGCACCTGAGCCGGTTAAACGCTGCAGAACTTGGAAAAGACCGGATCAGGGTAAACATCGTAAACCCCGATGCCGTAATCAGTGACAGCAAGATCTGGGAAGGCGCCTGGGCCGCCGGCCGCGCCAAAGCCTATGGAATAGAGGTAAAAGACCTTCCCGCTTTTTATGCGAAACGAACTTTACTCAATGAAGTTATATTACCTGAAGACATTGCAAACGCATGTTTTGTTTTTGTAAACGGTTCGCTTAATAAATCAACCGGGAATGTATTGAATGTAGATGGAGGAGTAACGGGAGCATTTGTAAGATAAAATATATTAAAAATCCGCAGCTACTTTTGCGGCGGAAGTTTCAATAAGGTTGTAGTCGATGAATTTTTATCATTACGCCACCTCTTTATGCATTATGTTACTATTGATATTTTGAACCGGCTATTGTGTGTTCTTGCTTCTCGTGTTACAAATTGCGGGGTTCTTTCTCCAATTCCTGAATTGTTTTCTTTGCAGCAGCTAATCGTATTTCTTTATTTTTTTCCACCAGCTTGGCTGTTGCCCATTTTTCTACTTTATGATGTAGTGGAACTAATAATGCCGCAATGAAAACCAAAGCCAGCAACATGAATACCGGTGAATGATGTGTTATTTTTTCTAAAAATGGATGCAGTAATAAATTGAGGAATTCAAAAACAATCAACAAAGCAATTACGCCAAAGAATTCAATCAGTTTTGCATTGGTAATAAAACTGCGGCTGAGCAATAAATAGAAAATAATAAATGTTATAATGCCTAAGGCAATTAAAGCGTATTGCAGGTTTTGCTTTCGCTGAACGGCTTCTTCAGTTACTTTTGTTTGCTCATCAATATCTTTTAGTTGCTGTGTAAAAGTTATATTCTGGAATTCAGCAATCCTTTTTTGATTGCTGAGTGAGTCTTTATAAGCAATTTGCATTTCCGCATAATAAAAGGCACTGTCCCTGTTGTTAGCATAACTGTATATTTTTTTCAGCATTTCCGCCACATTGCTGATGCCATCATTACTTATCGTATGCCTGGCGAGTGAAAGGATTTCCAAAGAAAGACTTTTGGCTGCTTTATAATCTCCGCGTTTTACTAAGAAAGCGGCATACCGATTGGCATTCCTGATATAAGATGAGACAAGTTTTTGATTTTTACAGTAGGCCAGCGTTTTTTTATAGTATACATCTGCCAGGTCCTCCTCCTCCTTCAATTCGTAGCTTTTGGATAGTTGCCCTAATAAAACAGAAGTCACCGTCGGGTCTAGCTGGATCTGTAAATCAGTCTCTGCATTTTTCAGGTACACTAAAGCAGAATCGGGCTTTCTGAAATTATTAAAAGCGACTCCGGAAAATATATTGGTAACTTTTCTAAGGTATGGATTGCTGCTGATGGAATCTGCTTTTCTTTCATAATTATAGCCCAGTTCAGTATTTTCCGTAAGCATATAAACATAACCGGCAGCAGCATAAGCCCGGGCTTTTCTAAAATCATCTTTAGCATATTCCAATGCCTTAAAATAAGAACTTAAAGCAAAATTGTAGTCGGATTTGTGTACCAACATATTCCCCATGGCATGATAAGTTGTGGCCAGGAGTGAATCGCTCTTACGTTCTTTGGCAATGTTGTACATCTCTAATTGAGTGAGCCTTGAACTGTCGTATAAACCGGTTGTATAATAATAGCGGTCTAAACTAAAATATCCCATAAATTTTTCTTCTGCGGTTTTAGCAGTTTGCAGGATATGCCGGGAGGAATCAGCGGAAAGATACCAATAGAGCTGTTGTGCAAAGACCTGTATTGCAAAAAGTAATACAGAAGAAATTAAAAAAATCTTTCTCATAACTCAGTTAACCAGTTAGTAAACTAAAAGTAGGCAATTCAGTTACAAAAGAGACTTTTTAGTATGTGCAAATTTGTAATGTGGTAATAGAATCAATGGTTTCAGGAAGGTCTGGCGCATATTTGGCGCATCGAAAGCGTCACGAACAACAAAACCCTTGCTGGGCAAGGGTTTCAGAAGTAACGGAAACGCAACCACTGTCCCAGGAATTCGTTGAACATTTGAAATTATTGGCCAACATACATACTCCAATTTTGCCTCCTATTTAATTGAAAAACAAATTGTTGTAAGAAATTTGTTTTTTAAAATCATATTTTTATTTCTCTGAAAATGCCTGCTTACATTTTAAGCAGGCATTTTCTGCAATTTCTACTCAACTTTATTTATTAGATGCATCAAGATCAATTATCGAATCGTTTGCTTTCATAACAAAACAAATATGTACTTCACATTAAAAAAAAGTAACTCCAGCAGGCTCTTCAATACAGTTTTAGTGCTTTGCCTTTTAAGTACGTCTGTACAAGCACAGAAAAAAAATAAGAATGAGAGATATGAGGATGCCTATAAAAAATATTTAAATGCTGCATGCCCGGTTGAAAAAGACAGTATTCAACATTTTGTATATTTTTCCAAAGACAGGGAGTTAATAAAAGACCATCCTTTGCTTTCAAATTCAATGTTGAAAGGTGCGCAGATCATGTACGCATGGCGCGACTTTGAACCTGAAAAGGGAAAATATGATTTTTCTATTTTAAAACAGGACTACGAATACCTCAGGAAGTATCATAAAAAACTATTTCTGCAGTTACAGGATGTAACCTTTAACCCAAAATACAAAGCGGTCCCCGATTATTTATTGACTGCAGAATATGATGGTGGCGTTGTAATGCAATACAACGACGATGGCAGCGAGGGCGGATGGGTTGCAAAACGCTGGAATAAAAAAGTAAGGGAAAGATTTGCACTACTTCTTAAAGCGTTGGGAAAAGAATTCGATGGCAAACTGGAAGGCGTTAATCTCCAGGAAACCTCGATCGGAATCAAAGATTCCGGTTTTTCTCAGGGATCTTATTTAGTTGGATTAAAAGAAAATATGCTTTCCCTAAAAAAGGGATTCCCCACATCAACCACAATGATATACGCGAATTTCATTCCCGGTGAATGGCTGCCGTGGGATGACAAAGGTTATCTGCGTGGTATATATCAATACGGCGAAGAAATTGGTGTTGGGCTGGGCGGGCCGGATTTGATGGTGACAAAAAGAGCTCAACTGAACCATGCCCTTGCCATGATGCATGAAGGACATTATACAGTGCCTCTTGGTATTGCTGTACAAGACGGTAATTATATTGGCGAAACAGGCGATGCAGTTGAGAATACAAACAAAAAGTCCCACGTAAATATTGTTCCGCTTTTGCATGACTTTGCCAAAGACTTCCTGAAGATAAATTATATGTTCTGGTCAAACCAGGAACCTTATTTTAAAACGGACGTATTGAGTTGCTTTAAATGAATGGTGGTGATTTCAATTACGACATTATTATTGTCCTACGCAGCATTGCCTCGACTGCCAATTTATTTACCTCGTTAGAGAGCTTCATATCCTCATTTAATCTTCTGGCCTCGTTTGCGATTTTGCGCCATTGTGGTCGTCTTATTAACAACAAAAAACCCGCTCAAGAGCGGGTTTGTAGCCGAGGCGGTTGAGATTTCTGATGATTTTTTACCTGATTTGAAGCTGTTGGCGACGATGCATTTGACCTAAAATGATTGATAGCATTATGTTATGATATTTTTAATTAATAAGTTTGAATTTGTCCTACTTGGTTCGAGAACAGTCAATTTGTACCGTATGGTTCACTACCGCAAAATCTGATTAGACAACCCAACATAAGTCAGTTTCTGTGGATTCGATCTACCTGAAATATCATCCAATCTGTGCCATATTTAAGCCTAAAAATTTGAATACGAAGTAATATAGGATACGTATCTTTCCAATCCCCCATTTTTAGGTTGTTTCTATTATACCTTATTCCATATCCACCTTGGAAAGCCAGTAATCCATAATAACTGCTATGCAATCATTTAAACACAAAGTCCATCTATTGTTGGATCCAGGAGACGGTGGGACAAAAGCTGATAAAATCGTTAATAGTTTCCTGGTAGGATTGATCATTGTCAATACCACTGCGGTGATATTGGAAACTGTTGAATCGATCTATAATACGTACCGGTCAATATTTGATTGGATTGAAATATTTTCTGTTGTTATTTTCTCGGTTGAATATATTTTACGTGTATGGAGTTGTACCGAGGTGGAAAAGTATAGCCATCCATTTTTGGGGAGGATAAAATATATTTTATCTGCAGGTGCATTGGTTGATCTTTTAGCAGTCATGCCGTTCTACGTCCCATTGCTTACTAGCCTCGACCTCCGTTTTATAAGGGTGTTACGCTTATTCCGGTTTTTCAGGTTCTTTAAACTCGGGCGTTATCTAAACGCATCTAAAATTATCAGCAATGTGTTCAAGTCAAAAAAAGAAGAATTGGTTTTGAGTTTTGTCATTACGATGTTTTTGATAATTATTGCTTCAACCGTGATGTATTATGCGGAACATGATGCACAACCTGATAAATTCACGAGTATCCCGGAAACCATGTGGTGGAGTGTCGCTACACTTACCACTGTAGGTTATGGCGATGAATATCCGATCACCAGTATTGGCAAATTTTTAACTGCCTGTATCTCCATACTGGGCATCGGTATGTTTGCTTTACCGGCAGGAATTCTTGCGTCGGGTTTCTCAGATGAAGTTAAAAAATTTAAAACCGGTTCACATTGTTGCCCACATTGTGGTAAGAGTCTTGATTAGAATCGTTACTAAATAACTGATAAAAACTGCCTATGCTTTCCGTATTGCGTTATCACGAAATGGCAACACGCTACTTTCAGAAGGAGTTACCCGTTTGGAACTTCTTTGCTAATCATACTCATAAGGAGGATCAATTAAAGCAATTCAAAACGGACTTGCTTAAGAACACTTACAAATTCGACCCTGTTTCGGATGCAGCGATGTATCAGAAAGTTCAGCTGTGTAAGGAGAAACTTGGACTGAATCTTAACGTGATTCTTTATCAAGCTCAGAATTCCGAAGAGATGAATGCGACTATCGTGTACCTGAACTCTGAAGCACATATTGTCTTCAGCGGCGGGCTTATTCAACTTATGTCTGATGAAGAATTGACAGCTGTTCTCGGGCACGAGTTGACCCATGTGCTATTGTATACCCAGCTTGAAGGTTCAGTAGAAGTAACCGATCGTATCATTACTGCAATCGCCAGTAACCAAGGAAGCTCGCCTGCATATTATGAAACTGCACGTTTGTTCAAACTTTATACAGAAATTTTTTGCGATAGGGGCGCTTACCTGGTAACTGAAAACTACCAGCCAATCATCTCTTCACTTGTTAAGATTTCAACTGGATTGCATACCGTGAATGCAGATAGTTTTATAAAACAAGCGGAAGAAATATTTGATACCGACAGCGCAACAAAGTCATCAGGAGTGTCGCATCCTGAAAATTTTATCAGGGCAAGGGCGATCTGGCTGTGGCATACCAAAGGCAGCTCTGCTGAGCAGGAGATCACCCGGATGATCGAAGGTTATACAAACCTCGATGAACTTGACCTGTTTGGTCAACAGAAGATGTCAGCTATAACCGAATCGCTTGTTAAGGTATTGCTTCAACCCGAATGGATCCGAACACCACATACTCTCGCACTAGGTAATAACTATTTTGGCGGCTTGCAGATGGGTGATATGCCAGACAAAGTTCAACTCAGTTCGGCAATTGAGAATGTGCACGATAATATCCACGACTACATCGCTTATGTTCTATATGATTTTGCGACAACAGACAAATCGTTGGAGGATCTGCCGCTGGGATATTGCTTTTCACTAGCAGATGAATTGAATCTTGAAAAAGCATTTAAAAATGCCGTAAAAAAGGAAAAGAAATTATCGGATAAAAAAGTGGCAGCGCTAAAAAAGCAATCACTCGAGTCATATTACAAAGAGAGCCAACCCGCGTAGTTTCAGTTATGTTATTGTATTTAATTAATTAGTGTATGACAGCCAACACAACATTTCAGCAATATCTTCAATCAGCTTTTACCACCGGTAGCTGGGCCACCGACGAAGTCATTGAATTCGTATTGCCACTTTTTGAAGAGGTTTTGAGTTTTCATGACAATGGCCAGGTCGGATCCTTTGAAAAATCAGATACAATTTTTCTGACCGACGGACGATTAGACATCGATGAAAATTTCACACATGCACCACTTTCAAATCTGCCAGTTCTTAAGGAGCTCATCGCCTATGAACAGATTACCGGCTATACCATTACTGAACGTGTGCTGTATGATCTGGATACCACCAACGCTACATTAGCAACAATCAATCTCGAAGTCAATGAAAATCCTGCCGGAAATTTTAAACACCCTGTTTATTTGCCTGGATACCAGTGTTATGAGCTAAAGGTAGGACACCACGATGCGCAGACGGATATTTTTTGCTTAGGATTGATACTCGGAAGTGTTATCATGGGACTTGATCTTTACGACAAAGATGACCTGAATAAATTCGCAGCATATAGAAATCAGCCCGCTGGATTGAACGCCAGGATGCATCCAACGCTGTGTGCTTTGGTAACGGAGATGACAGAACTGAACCGCGCTGATCGCAGTCGTGACCTGCAAGAGATTATCATGCGACTCAAATATTATCGTGATTATGATCCGCAAAAGGAAACAGACCTTACTAGCCTTGAGATCTTTAAGTCTAAGAAACCGGCAGACAGGAAAGCTTTTATCCTTTCCAAATTGCGAAACCGCCTTTTTGATACAAGCCGACGTAATAGATTACTTTATTACAAGCCCAACGGCAGGTTTGTAAATCTTACTGTCAGTAGTGTTCCGCTGGTACTTCACTATCAAAGCATCAATCCTCAGCTGCTTTTTACCTGGAACAAGGAAATATCAGAACATATCATCGCTCAAAAAGATTTGGTACTAAATAAATATCTTCGATTTGAAGATCATCCTTACCTCAATGCGCAGTTAAATGGCATACGGCAAAACGCCGAAAGTGATAAAAAAGAATACGGGTCAAGCCAGCTAAAACTTGTTATCGCATTTCTTCATTGGCATAATCTCAAAGAGGCTCCCGGGGAAAGAATACAAAGTCCATTGTTACTACTGTCCGTAAGGCTGGAACGTAAAAAATCTTTGAAGGAAGAACGATTTATACTAGAGATTGTAGATACTAATGCTATGGTGAATCCAATCCTCGCAAACCATTTAAAAGACCTTTATGGAATAGACTTGCCCCAAAGCATTGACCTGGATAAAGTACCGATGGAGCAATTCTGCGAAGCGGTTCGGGCAAAGATTGACGCTGCCAAGCAAGGGGTAAAACTTAACTATATTGAAAAACCCCGGATAAAGATTGTTCACAATGTTGCGCGGCAGACTATCAACAACTACAGAAAGAAGTTAAAACTACGCGCAAGCCAAGGTCTTCAACAAGTTGATTACAGTTACAGTGAGGAAAATTATAAACCGTTGGGGCTGGAATTGTTCAGGCAGAAGGTACAGCTAAAACAAAGCAATCTTGAGTTCCTGCTTACTGACTCAGCGCCTCCGCAGGCCACTGGTAACTTTGCGGAGACATCAGATGCGTCCGTTAAAAGTACATTTCATCTTACTGATGGAGAGACTAATGCCTACAGTTGGGACTTTGATATTTGCAATATTGTGCTCGGTAATTTCAATTACAAGAAGATGAGCCTGGTTACCGATTACAACAGGGTAGCGGAAGAAAATATCAACCATGGCATCTTTGACGAGTTGTTCAGTAATGAACCCAAAAAAGAACATGAACTGATTGTGCAAAATGATCCTGCGCAGTGGTGTCATGTTATCACAGCTGATCCCACACAGGCCAAAGCGGTGCTGCATAGCAGAACGGGCAAAAGTTATATTATTCAGGGCCCGCCAGGAACTGGGAAAAGTCAAACAATCACCAACTTAATAGCGGATTTTTTAGCGAATAACAAGACCGTTCTTTTTGTCTGTGAAAAAAGAGCAGCACTCGACGTTGTGTACCACAGGTTGCAGCAGAACAAACTGGCAGAGTTATGTTGTTACATCCATGATAGCCAGGACGACAAGAAAGAATTCTTTAAAGATCTAAAAATGATTTATGAAGATTTCTTAAAAAATAGAATGGATTACCAAGCGATTGCGTCACAAAGAAGTTATGTCGTAAAGCAATTGCTCAAAGAGATTGATCTGCTAACTATGTATCACCAGCAACAACGTAACGTAAACCCAGAAGCAGGAATCAGCACCAGGCATCTTGTCGAAAAACTTGTAGAACTAAAAGCACATGTTCCGCAATTTGATGCAAAACAAACGGAATTGATACCAAACTATAACCAGTGGGTTAGTTACGGAGAAGTTATCAGCGAATTAGGAAAGGCGATGGATGGCATAGGTGTTGAACCGCAAATGTCCACTCATCCGTTCAGTAATCTGGGTGTGCCGCTGATCAAAGCGGATAATCCGTTTACTTTAATGGATAGCCTTGTCAATAATGCGCAGACATCTATCCAGCAATTATCAAATCTTGTTGCACAGAACAATATACCAGCACAGTTTGCCGTACAGTTAACGAGCCTGAAAAATCTTATTGAAGATTCAATGGTACTGGAACCGTTGGCTAATAGTAAAAATTTGAGATTGGTCAACACTGAAAACCTCGAAGCCAAAGAATTTGAAGATACTTACCACCAGTACAAAGAATTACAAGATAGTTACCAAAAAGCAACCAGTATCAATTCGCGATGGGTTAACAAATTCGACCAACAGGAAGTGGAACAGGCTATCGAAATGGCAAACAAGCACGAAAAGTCTTTTTTTAGTTTCCTAAACGGAAACTGGAGACGTTTAAAAAAACAATTGAAAAGCGCGTATGATTTCTCTTCACATCAAGTAAAGCCTGCGTTCAGCCTGATCTTGCGCCAGTTGAAGGATGAATACGCGATAAGCGAGCAAGCCAATCAAGCGCGAGCGTCGCTTGGGAAGAAATACAACGTCTCTGATATCGAAAGCATTTATCGCGGAATTTTGCTACTACGAAAAAAACAAGGTGACAATGAAGTTGATTTTTTACTGGAGCATCCTGACTGTAATGAACTCGTTGTTAAACTCGCGAAACTGAACAGTTCTTTATTTCAACTGGAAACACAGCTTGCCCAATCTCTATATGGTTACCAGGGAAAGACGCTGATTCAAATCAAAGATGAACTGGCTACAATTGCAAGCAATGCAGCTGCGTTAAAAGATCTGTTACCAGCATTAAGGAGGTTTGTGGATCTTCCCGAGTCAGTACAACAATTCATTCGAAAATTGCCGGTTACTCCCTTGCAGGCGGAAGCAGCGATGGCAAGGCACACCTTGGCTTTATTACTAAACCGTAACTTAAGTTTTGCTGCCATTAATCAAAAAGTAATCGCTGAAACCGTAAAGGCCATTGAGAAAAATTACAACGAATTGCTTACTCTGAATAGCGATTATATTCGCTCGAAATGCCGAGAAAAATTCTTGCGCAACTATGAAATCAGTAACGCATCGGTGGCGAACCTCTCAATTGACCAGAGGCAACTTAAAAAGGAGTTTACGGATGGGCGCAGAATACTTGAACATGAGATGAATAAATCTAAATCCTTCAAGAGCATACGTGAAATTGCTTCCAACGAAAGTGGTAAGGTATTAAAGGAGGTAAAGCCTGTTTGGCTGATGAGCCCTTTGAGTGTTAGCGACAGCCTCCCCCTTGACACACATTTCTTTGATGTTGTGATCTTTGATGAGGCAAGTCAGATTACGCTAGAGGAGGGAATACCCGCTCTGTACCGCGCACCACAGACCATCATAGTGGGTGATGATAAACAAATGCCCCCCAGTAATTTCTTTACAGCCAGGGCAGAAGACCCAGAGGATCTCGAAACGATCGAAGGAGAGAAAGAAGACGAGATATTGAGCGCTGATGCAGACAGTCTGTTAGTACAGGGATCGCGTAAACTGAACAGCACGATGTTAAGCTGGCACTACCGGAGCCGTTATGAAACTTTAATCAGTTATTCAAACCATGCTTTCTATGAAGCAGGTTTGTTGACCATACCCGATAAAACCATTCATCAATATTCCAAACCATTACTCGAAATCGCACAGCCAGAAGACGGGACGGGGACGGCCATCTCACTTTTGGATGGGAGTATCAGCTTTCATTATTTGCCGAATAGTATTTATGAAAACCGCAGTAATATAAGCGAGGCGAAATACATCGCTTGTATGGTGCAGAAATTATTGCTTGACAATGTAAAAGAAAGCATTGGTATTGTTGCATTCAGCCAAGAGCAGCAAAGTGTAATCGAGGAGGCCATGGATAACTTGGCCGCTGCCAATCCAGCATTTGATGAGGTACTGGAGAAAGCGTTCAACCGAAAAGATGACGGGCAGTTCACCGGCCTGTTTATAAAGAACCTTGAAAATGTGCAGGGTGATGAGCGTGACATCATTATCATGAGTGTTTGTTATGGTCATGATAGTAATAAAAAGATGCTGATGAATTTCGGGCCGATCAACAGGAGGGGAGGAGAGAAACGGCTCAACGTTATTTTCAGCAGGGCGAAAAAGCACATGGCGATCGTCACCAGCATCCGTCACACGCATATAACAAACGATCACAACGAAGGTGCTGATTATTTTAAAAAGTTTCTGCATTACGCAGAAATGGTCAGCACTGGAAATATGAGAATGGCTCGACTAATATTAGATGGACTTGTATTGAAAGAACAAAAAGTAAAAACAGGCATTGACCTTCTTTCGGTAACAACAACCCAGGTTAAAAAGGCGCTTGAAAACAAAGGATACATAGTTGATGAATACATCGGGCAAAGTAATTTCAAATGTACACTTGGCGTTAAAAGGTCATCAGGCGAGCCATCCTACAACCTAGGTATACTAATTGATGATGATCGACATTACCAGAATGATGATCTTGTCGAACAATATTTCCAACGCCCTACCATTTTGCAGGCTTTCGGCTGGGAGATCGTGCCCATATTTGCCAAAGATTGGGTCGAAGATAGCGACCGCATTTTGCAAAAGCTCATCGACCAATTAAACGGCATCACTAACGTAAATCCAACTGAACAACAAGTTGAACCCCTTGCAATACCAGATAACGGAAATGATAACCACCTCCAATTTGAAAAGTTCGAATCAGCCGATAAACAAAAGTTTTGGGAGATCGCCCAGAACGAGGATCAACTGCATATTCGTTTTGGCAGAATCGGGACAATGGGGCAGACGCAAATAAAAACATTTTCATCGCTCCATGAATTGGAATTTCATTGGAATGAGTTGATCGATGAGCAGAAAAGACAAGGTTATTTTGCTGTAACTAAATAATGGATAGAGCAATTTATCTGTCCATTTTATGTGAATTATCCAATATGTCAAAGATCAAGTCTCTGATTTTTAATCAGATTTTTTTGTAGGTAGTCGCATAGTTAAAATCTACATTGACTATTTGATTTAGTGTGCTTTAAATGGTGAAGCAAAGGTATTATACTAAATAATTGATAGTGGAGCCTACCCGAAAATAGGGTAGGCAGATTTCTCTAACGAGAAAAAGCAGAGATAGGATTCAAGAAATTATCTTTTTAGCTTTTCGCGTCAATGCGACACAAAACTAACATGCTGTATGAGCCAATTAACGGAATTGATCAAAATGTTTATTGATGCGATTAAGCTATTGCTGGAGGAACCAGGCAAAATATTACAAGCATTTCTATCCTTGTCTAAATTGTTATTGACCCTTGTTTTTACGGAATGGATTTATCGGAAAGCGTTCGGAAATTATCAAGTGATAGATTTTACATCATTGCTGCAGTGGAAAGAATATTTACTCAGTGGCAGGATTTTTATGTGCATGATATTTTTTGCGTTGACCTATCTTTTTCTATTCTACGTATTACCGGGATTGTCTTCTCTTCCTTTTCAACTTATAAATTATTTGATCAAGAAGCCAATTAAGATTGGCAAAACAGAAGGCGCTTTAATTTTTAGATTTTTGAGAATGTTTAAACTACTTGATTATGATGAAGAGAAGCAACGAATATTGACAATGGAAAAAACAGACGAGCTGTTGGAATTTATTAAAGCAATAGTCCATAAGGAGGCTCGTTCTGAAGTGAGCCGTTATAAAGACACGCTGATATCGGATCTTGGGCACACATATTTCGTATTTATTATTTTTTATTTTACTATTCTGCCGGGGTTACAAGCCAATCGATTTGTCAGTGAAATGGTCATCGCTGTTTTTATTTTAATTCTTTTCTTTTACATGTCAGCGAGCCTTGCATTTGAGATTGTTCAGACTATTGCTCACGACCTCATCGTAATAACAAAAATGGCAATCTATGATAATATAATTGAAAGAAACCTTAGGATGGCAGGACTTAAGGTTGGATATCCAGCTGATAAGACAAAACCTCAGATTGTTAGTATTTATCACAACAGTCAGGTGTACGACTTAAAGTATTTTCCCGAACAAATACCTGTTGACATAAAACTGGTAAAACAATGTATTGAAATGGCAAAAGAAGGATTGAAGAAAATGATTGTGTTTACAGATCAGGAAGTTTATCCTCAGGCAATTGAAGCTGCAGTATTAAATAGTCAGCATATTCAGATAATTACTTTCACAGGACGAGAAGAGTTAACCGAAAAGGTGCGTGAATTGTTGAGAAACCACGTAATGAAGTGAATTTTTGAGTTTCTATATATCTGTAGAATGACTTAAGAAAAACGGCAATAATCAATAAACTTGTAATGTATGGAAGAGAATATATTTTTAGATACTTCGATTTTTGTACAAGAAAACTTTCTTCACAGTAAGAGGATTCAGCAATTCCTTGAACTATGTTCGGATGGTAAAATCCGGCTTATCCTGACCATCATTACAATCAATGAAATAAAATCCCAATTCAAGAAACGTGCCCATACGGCTGTAGAAATTCATAATGGATTGATCAAGAACAGAGATCTATGGGTGTTGAAAAACAGTTCTGAAAGCAACAGATTGGAAAAGTTTACCAAACCTGATATTATCACTGATCAATTTAATAAGCAGCTTGACGAAGCGCTCGTAAAAGCAAATGCAAAAATAATCGACTATCCTGTAATAAATACCAAAGTTGTTTTTGATAAATATTTTAATGGCGCATTTCCTTTCAATAAGGGCGATAAGAAACATGAATTTCCAGATGCCATTGCGCTGTATGCTATAGAGGAATGGTGTACCGCAAAAGGGAAAAGATGCATTTTGTTCTCTAAAGACAAAGATTTTTTAAAGTCAAAAATGCAACCTGGAATTACAGTTCAAAAAAATTTTGAAGTATTTATGGACCAATTGTTGAAACGTTTCAACCCTGAACGCATGTCACTGGTACAGCAGATATACACAGATAACAGTGTGCATCTTGATGCCGAGTTGTCGAAATGGATTCGTGAGGAGCTTGATGATGTTTCGATTTACACAGATTTTACCGATTACTATGAAGTTCACGATATTGAAGTTCCTTTAATTGAGGTGGTGGAAAAAACGTATACTATTTTACAGGTTGGTGAGGAAATGATTGATATTGAAGTTGTCGCTAACGTTAATATTAAGATCGTTCTTACTATTGATGATTCGGAAACAGGGTTTTATGATAGTGAGGAAGGGGAGGTGTTATTCCGCGAGACAACAGAACTCCCGATTGAGCAAGAGCTAGAAATTACATTCGTAGTCTCATTTTATATTGTTGATAAAGATGACTATGATACGATGGTTGAAGTTACTGAATTCAATAATGGACAATCTATTAAGCTGGAAAACCATAACAGGAATATTTATTATTGAGTTTATGTTTAATTAGTGAAATGGCTATAGGTTGACCTGTATGCCATTCACCACCTGAAACGGGATTTTACGTCTAGAAGAATAATTTAAGTAATGGCACAGACGCATATTGTATTCAACGACCAGATTGAAGAGCATACAGGTAAATACATTTCAAGAACACTGGTGATACCCCAGGATGGTATTTCGGCACAGGAGCATGAAAGACGAACGCTTGCGCTCCTGTTTGAACAGTTCTTGCTTTTTGACAAAATATCTTTAAAAATTGACAGAGAAAGCCATGTATTATATTACCTGATCAAGGCACTGGGATTAAACCGAGTGGAGGAACTGATCGATCATGGGGTGATTATTCCGGTTTTGTGGACACCTATCATTGTTACATCAACCGGCATGCAAAGGGAGGATGGCTCCATTGATCATGACGCAGTATTTGGCAAGCCGCCGTTGATTGTAGGCCGTTTAAGTGAAAATGACAGTAATCCGGAATTCCAAGTTGATCGGTTGCTCAACCATTTTAGTATCGACAAAGACAGAAAGCGAATTTTCAAAAAAAGAGTCGTTAATAAATTCGTCCTGCCAGATAACGAGTTTGCTACAGATGCAGCCGAAATCGTAATGGATGCTTACGAATACAATAACCTCGCTTCACTCGGACTTGCAGCGAATAAAGAACCGGAACAACTGGATTACCTCGAACGCGGCCGCCTGCTCGAATTAGGACACCAGGTATTGCAGACTTCCATTATTGCAGACCAGGGATATAAGAGCTACGACAATTTTGAAAGTTTTACGCTAACCAATGGCGCGGTGCGTAACATTGAATCGGCATACGAGGTTTCTGAAAACACGTCTGAGATCTTTAAAATTGAAGGACTGGCTGATATTAAACAACTGGTGCTAGACAACAGAATTCCATTTGACAGGGTATTTGATCTACGCTACAACAAGAACATCAAAGAATACCGGAAGTGGATCAACTCACTGGGAAAAAATGAAGATGCAACGCCTATCACTAAAGAGTATATTGACGAGGTGATGGGTAAAAACAATTTTTTTGAATCTACCGGCGGAAAATTCGTTCGGACAATTGGCATGATGGGGATTGGTGCCGGAGTTGGGACGGCTGTAGCAGGCCCAGTTGGCGGTGCATTAGGCGCTGGGGTTGGTAAGGTATTGGAAGTTGGTCTTTCTTTATTGGATACTTATGTACTGGATGGAATATTGAAAGGGTGGAACCCGAGAATGTTTGTAGATGCGATGCGGATTGAGAGTGAGGGAGGACAATATCATGATAAGAAATATAAATAGGAAAGGATGTATAAAACGCAGAAAGGATTTTATGAACCAGCGTCAGGCGATTGTAAGGTATGGCGCTATACAAACTTTGAAAAATTCTTTGACTTACTTGACTGCCGAAGTGAGAAGACAGGTTTGGGGAACCCACAAATAAAAGATATAAACCATAATACCGCCCAAACTAATAATTAATGACAACTCTTGATCTGCTAAAAAATACTGTGACTTCTAATATCGAGGAATATGAAGTAGTACTGAATAATTGTATTGCAAAGAAAATGACAAAGCGCGAATTTGATGAACTCGATGACTATATTTTGGGTTTAATAGAGAAGGAACCATTTTTAGCAAAAAAAATAGCGTTTATTAATTTAAAAGTTTCTAAAACCCTTAATGAACCGCATTGGGTCGGTTATACATACAATACGTTAATAAATAGTTTGTTAAGAACAAACTCGATAGAACTGGTCTTTCCCTATTTCAAAGAAGGGCTATTTTTTTGCATAACGAATAGCAATATGTTTAGAGCTGGTCATTCAATATGTTCAAATTTGAATAACGGATTCAATTTATTGAAGCAAGACGAAATGATTGAGATATTGAAAATGAGTATAGACTTTTATAAAAAATATAACAAAAACAAGTATGCCGTAAAAAACATGATGCAAGCTGCACAGACCTTTTCAAAATTTGGAGCGTATCAACCGGCGTATCGGCTAATTAGCGATGCCGAATTGTTTTGTATTGAAAAAAAAATGGAGCAGTCACACGTGGATGTAATCGCAACTGCAGCCTCGATTGCAATGGAAGAAGGTGATTTCTCATTTGCTGAAGAGGGGTTTCAGAATTCGTTTCATTATTATACCAGTAATAGTAAGAAAATTCCTTTTCAACATCTCTTTAATTGGGGCACTGTATTAATTAGAACAAAGAGATACCCAGAGGCTGAGGGAATTTACAAAATGATTAAATCCAACTATTCTAACTTGAAAGATCCAAGAATCGATATAAATCTGGCGATTTGCTATAAAAACCAGAAAAAGTATGATTTAGCTATTACACTTCTTAAGAGAACAGAAAAAAAAATAAAACCAACTGATAATTTTGAATGGATCGTTGAGTTTTATATTATTTTATCAAGCGCATTTGCCTTGGATTTTCAATATGAAAATTCAACTATTTATCTTAACAAGTGTGTTTTTTCAATAGAAAAGTATTTGGGAACTGTTTCTCGATTTCATTATCGAAGAGGGATACGCGAAACTTATTATCGCAGAATTGTAGATATACTAGAAGTAGTCTTTCCAAAAACGTCCCCCAAAAATCTTTTACATGTTCTAGTTTATCTAAAAACAAATTCTCAATCTGATTGGCTTGCAATAATTGATTGGGTAGAACAAGTGAATAATGATTCGAAAATAGACATCGACGATAAGAATGTACTAAACACCAAATTTAAAAATCTGGTAAATTTTGGCGGTGTAATCGTGAATAGTTTTCTAGAAAAATATGATGATCCTTTCGAAATGCCAAGTATCGATACGCCAAATACTGTCTTTATAAAGGGGAATCATCTGCCCTGGCAAGAACTGACGTTAATGATTCAACAAATAACTTTAAAATATTCTATAAGTAGTCCTTATGAACTGAATAGCATTAATAAACTTAGCACAGCAATAACCGAAAAAATGAAAGACAGCGTTATCCTGTTTGTGTTTATTGTCCAAGGAAAATACTTAGTATATAATATTTCCGATACTAAAGATAATGTCTATGAAATCGAAATCGATACAATTATAAATCATGCGGTTAAATTAAATGCCTATAGAAGCCCTGGATCGCAAGAGATTGGTAGTTTTGAGAGTGCTAAAGATCGATTTAGAACGTCGCTTGAATCTCTTACTTTTAAATTGTCTTATATTTTAAATGATCTATTTGGCTTTATAATATCAAATAAGATAAAAACTATCTCTATTATACCTGATGTTTTTGATTCAAGCCTCCCGCTGTTTGCGACTTTCTTTTCAATAGACGAATTGGTGGAGTTGTTTTACTCTGGCAATCTAACTATTGAAACCATACCGGTTTTATTTAAAAGTAATGAAAGAAAAGACCCAATAGATTCGGCTTCAGTCATAACTAACAAATTTAATAGTCTGGATTTGTTCGAAGAGGAGGGGCAGTTATTGAAAAAGCAGTTTAGTCCGAAATATTTGAGCATAATGGTAGACGATACCAAGGGCTTACAAGGATGGCGTGGTCAATTAAAAGAGTCTAAATGTATTCATATTATTTCTCATGGTCTTCCTATTTCATTTTACAAAGATCCCTCATTTTCTGCCCTTGATGGAGAATCATTAAGCTTAGAATCATTTCAAGATATCTTCTTGAACTCACAGTGCGATTTATTTGTTCTAAACGCATGTAACAGCGCCGATACGACCAATAGAAACTTTCATAGATTCTTTAAAAGCTATGAAGCAGTTAGTTATGTCTCAGTGTTATTACAAAACCGGAAATCAAAGATCATAGCGGCTCAGTGGCCAGAGCTGGATACCTTTTCATACATTTTTACTTCAATATTCTACAAAAAAGTTAGAACCATATCTAATATTCAGATCTCATTTGCACAAACAATAGCAGAAATACGGAAGGCAGACAAGCCGCATTTCTTATCTATTATTGAAGAAATTGAAAACGAAACTGTTCGTGAGCAAAAAAAACAAATGATCCTTAATGCAAAGAGTAGTCAACCTTTTGATCGGGTATTAATGTTTGGGTGCCTGAATTTGTACAGTTTATTATAGAAACCTTGTAATTGGAATTTGCAATTTATATACCATACTGAAATAAACTTGGTATTTAATTGGGTAGCTCTATAAATTCCCTCAATAAACTATATTCTTCCGAGTTTTCCTTTAATACTTTTTTATCAACGAACGGATCATTGATGAAATTGTACATTGAAATTCCATGTCCCATACCTGTGAATGTATCATACCAGAAAAGGCTAAGATCGGATCTTGGACTGTAAGCGATAATTTCTACAAGCGTAAAGATCAATCCTCTTTCCTCTATTGTTATTTTGTCTCCCAATCTTAACCAAGGTGCACGAAGGTAGCCATCATCTTCATCAAAATTATTCGGATATTTCGAAATCGTGTAGCCTTCGCTAATTGAATAATATTTGGAAACCGGCTCCAGTAGTGCATGCGGAAAGAAAAAGAACATATTTTCCTTAGAACGACATTTAAAGCGACTAGTTAGGTTAGTAAGTATTGAATCTTCAATGTAGATTGAACCCTTTTTGAGTCCGATTTTTGAGCCGCGGGAGTCAGCCAAATAGCATTTAGTGAGACCAGTATTGAATTGTGAAACAATGGCTCCCTTCTGGTTGAATGGTTCCCGCCAAATACTATCCACTATTGAATTGCATGATAGCATTTGTCCTTCGCAAATAATTGTACGTACACCGGGGTCGTCAAAGGACTTTTCAAGTTGACTTATTTTACAATGTGATTCGAGGCAATGTTCAATCCAGGTTGATGCGGCTGAAAATGATGTTCTACCTGAATAGTATTCTGGCTTTAATGTCCTGATAATTGCATCATTGATAAATGTACCAAACTCGAAATTTGAAGCTGTTTCGACAATCAAGGACATCATTGACGTTAGCCTTTTCGCCATTTTGTCTTGTTTGTCGAGGCTAAGATCCCATTGAAACGTTTTCATTTGTGATTCAAACCCTAGGAGATCAGTCCAGCAACTTATAGTTTGTTCTGCTTTGGGGAACTTGAAAATTTCCATTGTGAATTTATTTTGGTTAGATTCTTCAATCGATAAGCTAGTCTGAATCCATATTTCCAATAATTGAGGTTATTCTGCAATTCCAATTATACACGAAGCAATTTTGCTGTCAATTTCATCGGTGATAGGTGCGTTTTCCAGCATTTCTGATAAAACCTCTTTGGAAAAAATAACGCGCTTGTCATTTTTTAAGCTTGACAAGTTTATTACAGTTCTCTTCCGTTTAAGACTATCCCTTTTTTCATTTAGAAATGGTTGTAAGATATTAATCCACTCATCTGCCAAAAGTTCATAATCTACTGCATATTGACTGTTCGCTTTAAGTAATTCTAAATGCGATTGAACAATATGTTTCATGGTAACATCAATCCCTTGCCGTCTCAAACTACGATCAAGAATATGTTCCGCTACTTCCAATGCTCGCTTCTTTTTAGGTGGGAGAAGCTCTCTTTCCTTCTCTTTAAAATACCTAATGTACTTTTTTAAAACGTCATCATTCCATGGTAGCCCTTTTGATTTTTTTGTTATGTGTTCTCTAAGCTGATAACAAACATCGGGAAACTCGGTATATATCGTGTTTTCATTATCAATAAAATACCACTTAGGACTATGATTTTGTTCACCTCGTAAGGCAATGAAGCACCAATTTTTATCGTTCTCTAGAAAACTAACACGTGTTCTAACTGTGGTGTGAACATCTTTATAAGCCTGATATGTTTTCTCATCAATGAGGGCGTTCCCCCCCTCCTTAAGTTCAACAATGGGTTGAAAGCTGTCAGTTAATCCTTTCCATGATTCATCTTTATCTATGAATTCTTTGTATTCCTGAATGGAGGCTGAAATGTCATCTACGTTTTCGAAATGTCTGTCTTTTAAATCTTCCGGGACATTGAAATTGGATCCGTAGATCTGATCTACCCATGCATTGGTTTGTATAAGTCGCCGATCTGCTTTTAATGAAAACTCTTCGGAATCCTTTGGCCAATAAATATCTATTTCTTCATGTAGGCTGTCCATTCTGTCTGCTCGTCCTATACGTTGTTCAACTATTCGCAATACACTTGGCATATCCAGTAACATGACACAGGAGGCTTTTTGCAGGTCGATGCTCTCGGACATTTTATCGGAACAGAGGGCAATGATTTTTTCGTTTGATGTAGACGTAAGATTGAATGCATCAATAACTTTATTACTGTCTTTGTCATTTTCACTTCCTGAGGCAACCAGAACTTTGTTTTCAGGATAAGTTTGAAAAAATAGGTGTCGCAAGTAATAAAGTGTAATGACCGTGCTATCAAATGCCAAAATATTTTTGTGTTTTTTTGAGATCTGTGCTAGGTGCTTCATTTTTCCCAATTCTCTTTTACCGGAAAGTTGTTTTGCTAACTCGCTAATCTCTATATATAAAGCCAAATCCTCCTCGCATGCTTTAAGGTGCTTTTCCTTATCTGTTAACCAATCAGGAAAAAATATTTCTTTAAACAACTTGTATTTTCTTGGAAGTTTATCTGTAGCTATTAATTCCTGAATTGTATTGATTTTGTTTCCGGTTGTTGTTTTTTTTCCTTTGAATTTGAATAGATTCATAGCAGCTTCCGTGCCTTCTATATGTTCTACAACTGCTACATGAGACGATCTTAGAGCCGAACGAATCATATAGATCGACAAAGCTTTTGCTGAACTTATTCGTTTATCAAGATAACCTTTAATACTTTCTTCGTTAGTAATTTCAAATGTAGGTTTGTTAAAAGTGGTAAGATATGTCACGCCTTTTATGGCAGAAGCCAATTTGTTTATTTTCCTAACGATTTCTATATCTTCTAAAGTTTCCTTGGTATCATAGGTTAGTTCAATCTGTGTAGGGAATTTGCAGGTCCTGTCTAGTTTGTTCCTATACTTCTCAGGATCTTTACAGATCTCGGCGTTCAATATTTTTTTGGTTCTTCGGACAGTAAACTGACTAATAAATTTCCTCAACTTCTGTATATGCTGTTCTTGGTTTCTTAGTTGCGGGTTGCGAATCAGGTCAGCATAATTTTTAAAATCGTCATCTGATAAATTATCTAGGTCTAACAACTCGATAAGCCGAAGGAGATCTTCAATATTTTTGCTAATGGGTGTTGCAGTTACGAGTATTTTATACTCCGCCCTGTTTCCTTTAATCAACTTTGTGCGATTAGAAAGGGCTGACAAATAATTATGTGCCTCATCAATCGTCAGAATTTTAGCAATTTCCAAGCTTTCTACTACCCTTTTTTTATTCTGACCCCCTGCGTTACTAAGTAATCCCATTGAAAGTTGGGATGAATTCAACTTCTTCAAGGCACGAAATTCTTCCTCCCATTTAGATACGACGAGAGGAGGGCATATAACCAGAGAACTGGTACTATAATTTTTCCCGATTTGATATAACCAGTGTTTTAGTGCAAGAACTAAAGACGTGCTGAGTTTAGTTTTACCTGCACCGGTAGGATCGGCAATAAGTACATTATACTGCCTTTGCAAAATGGAAATGGCTTGTGCAAGTCCCTTCCATTGCGTTGGCCACAAGTTTGCGCTTTTCAATTTGTCTAGAATTTCACGATACTCGTCTAACCAATCACCTTCCAATAACTCAGCAATAGCGCGAGCCAAGGCTTCTTCCCACCCTGTTTGCTGAATAAGTTCCTGTAATAAGTCTTTAATCTTATCGTTATAATCGGTTGCCTCTTCAAAATAATTTTCAGCAATTTGTTTAATTGCTTGGTATTGATTTTTTTCGTCTTCGGTTTGATTAACTCTTATATTGGCTTCTTCTTGTGTTGTAAGTCCATTTTTACTAAAATTTGAAGAGCCTAACATGGCAAATTCATCACCGACATACAATTTTGCATGTAGCTTGTCGCGATATCGAAATTCGACGATACCTGAATCTATCTTTTGAATGAGTCTCATTACCGCTCCTCCGGACATAATGGAAAGACCTTTCTTTAGCCAGTATTCTTTAATTTCTTTATCGAGTTTTACTGGCTGGTATTTCCGCCGACCTCTGATATTGGGCTCAAATCCAATCAGAATACGAATCGTTTTTAATTTTTCAAATTCGTTAGAACCAAAATAGTCTACCAGATTAGAAAGCGAAGTAAAACCCGTTATGATCAGGTAACCAACACTTTTTTCAATATCACTATAAATAACTTCCTCAACAGTTGCATTTCCTTTTTTTCGGTTGAGCGGGTATCTATTGTGATCAGGCCATTGACCTGATTCAAAATCAAATGCAGATTGAAGAGAGTCGTATATTCTTTTTTTTGCCTTTTTCATATTAGATGAATAGTATCCCTTTTTCAGTTAATAGTGTGTCGGCGTCCACTACTTTTAATTGACCGCCATAAAACCTTCAGGCTTTTTTTAGGAAAAAGGAGTAGCAAGAGTCTCTAGTAATCGTTTCATGTACTTCACAAATACAAAATAGCGGAGGGGAGTACTAAAGTATGGAATTCTCCGCTCCGCAACCACACAAATCCAAAAACATGGGCTTGCTTATCTGGATTACACATCCTATATTTATAGGCTTTGTTCCGGTACCATTTATTGGCCCCCCTTCCGGATCGAGTTTTATTGCATCTTATACTGAATGCTACTTTCATGTTTGAGCTGATCACGCCATTACTTACTGCTGCAGGTTTGCATAACCCTGAACTGGAAATGCTTAGCATGGATGCTGAGCTATATAGTTCGCTTTTATTCCAACCACGGGAAGAGCTTTCTTATGCAGATGATCATATCCGTATTACCAATACTCAGAGAGCTTTACATAAATTTACGGAATTTTTTAACTTGGCATTTAACAGGAATGTAGCACTAGCGCTCACTCCTGAATATTCTTGTCCTACGGCTGTCGTTGCGTCTTTATTTGTAAATCAAATACTGCCACAGGAAAACAAGATCTGGATCATAGGTGGCGCTTCAATCAAGGCTAGAGAATTGCAAAATCTATTAGATGCCAATCCTGATGTTTGCTGGTTCCTGGAAACGCAACTGGTCGCGCATAATCTGGATAACAACTTTTTCTTCAATCCTGTATACCATGTTTTTCAGACAAGGAGAGTGGCAGATAATCAGTTACAAATAGCTGTTGTTATCCAATTCAAGACGCACCATTTGGGCGGCCCGGCGTTGGAATGGGAACGTGACAACCTGATCAAAGGAAGACGGATCTATGTCTTTGAAAATGAAGGAGAATCTATTCGAATGGTTACGATCAATTGTGCTGACATTTTTAATCCCAGGGCACAACTTACACTACTCCCTCAGTTTATAAACACTCCCTACCTAATAATTCATATCCAGCTTAACCCTGAACCTAATAACCCGAATTATTGTTCTTATCGAAGGAATATTTATGAGTTAGGCAGGGAGAACAAAGAATTCCTTTGCCTGAACTGGGCAAGGAACCTACGGATGATGAACATTCATCCATGGAATCTCTATGGTGGATCCGGAATATACATGAAACCAAATCCTGGTGAATTAAACTTAAGTGATCCAAGGATGATTAATAATGATCGTAAGGGTCTTTATTATACACGGTGGAAGGACCGCTATGCGGATGTGTATTTTTTTAACTATGAAGAATATGTTTTTGAATATAGGAACAAAAAGATCTCACAGCTGAATGCAGGGTTGCCCGCCCGCAGACGCTCAGGGCCTGAGATGCTGAATACTTATCAATGGAATGAAGCAAACCAAGCATGGGAACAACAAAATCCGTGTTCGGCAGGTTTCGATCTCGCCTGTGATGCACTTCATTCCGTGGGCGACTATGCTGTAGTACGTGCTTTGCATGATGTAAGCCCGGTTGATGTTGAAAGACTAGTCTACTTGTCCAACGGCAAGGCACTTAAAGCGGATTGGCAAAAACCTTTCAATATCAGTTATTTTGGCATCGATGATAGAGAGATTATAGGAAGGATCACGGTCACTCAAAACCCCGACGAAGTGATGGCGGAGTTCCGACAGGATTACCTGATGAATTTAGGTAGTCTTGAATACGAGGTGATTATCCTTGCCAAACATTTTCCCCGCAGCATCAGCAACCTGAAAGGCAACTGTATCATTGGTTACAGAATGGCGGGCAACGAGGATGATTTTCATTGGAATCTGTATCCCGCGGATGGTACGGGAGCACCAGCCACAGGGATCTATCTGGGAACAAAAACTCCTGAATATGCAGCTGATATTTTCAATAAGATGGTTGAAACGTTTACAAAAGCTGAGGATGGAAAAAGAGTCGTGGTATGGTACCGCGATGCAGGCGGAAGACTCAAAAAAAAATACGCGTTAGCCAAACCAAAATTTACGGATAATACAAAAAAATCCGGGCGATCTATTAAAACAGGGAGACGAAGATGATCATACAGCAAACAAGAAAAATACTGGAAACCCATCTCGGCAAAACTGCTGTCGAGTCCCTCAACGATTCTTTAGGCGTATTCCGCTGTACCAAATCGTTTAATAAAATCCCTTACCAGGTGTTATACATCGATTGTAGCGATTCGTGGCTGGGAAAAGATTTCGGTGAAAAACAACTGGAGGCATACATTGAAAAATACCTACTCAAAGATTATTATCAGCAATCTGGTTCTTTGCAATGGAATTTTTATTACGCATTTGTCAGTAGGGAAGAACGCATAAAAGAATCCGGGGAACGTAAACTTGAAATAGAATCGGACGAACTATACAGCCGAAAATATGTCTGGTCACCGGCTGACCTTGATCGATGGCTCACGCAAGTAGAGAATTTAAGTAAATCTGCCGCAGGAGGAATTGAGCGCGACCTTAGTTCAATCTGGATGAGTGACTTACAAAAGAACAACCTGGATATTATCTATACTGCCAAAACATTTGAAGATGGTTACCGCAGATATATGGCGGGACATAAGGCTACAGGAACGCCACCACTGGCAGGAAAAGGAGGAAAGCCACTGACAGAAAATCCAATTTCTGTCATACGTGAACTGCAAGTATATAAGTTCCGCAAGATTCCCAAGGGTAAACAATTTTCATTCGGTCAAGTAAACCTTTTAACTGGAAGCAACGGCAGTGGTAAAACAACGCTGATGGAAGCGCTTGAGCTTTTGCTCTGTGGCGTCGTATACCGCAATCGTCATATCGCGCTATCTAATAAAGGTGCCGACATCAACGCCACTATTGATGGAAGAGCAAAGCCATTAAAACTCTCGGAAGGCAGTACCAAATTATACAAACAGCGGGATCGTGAATGGTACAACAATCCTGACCAGTTGCACAATCGGTTGGACATCAGTTTCAGTAAATATAATTTTTACAATACTGATGCTGCTTATGTACTGGCAAATAAAAAAGAAGGCAGGAGCATCCGTGAAGCTTTCGAGGATATTGCACTTGGAGATGGGGTGAATGAGCTGGAAACGGATATGCGCAAATACCTAGAGCGCTTCAAAAAAGAAGAGAAAGGGTATGCTAAAAAGTTAACGGATTTACGCAAACAGGAAGCTACAGAAAAAAAACTGGTCAAAGATATCTCGGCAAATAACCAGAACCCTGCGAACTATCTTGCATCTGTTGTAAAGGATGCGCTGGTAGCGAAATGGGTGTTGCCAAAAACACGGCAGGAACTGGCCTTCAAAAAAAACCTGACCATTGCATCAACGCTGTTAGCTTCGATTGTACAGGAACTTAAATGGTCAACAATCACAACAAGGACAGAACTGGGAAAGTTCATAGAAAAATATACTGATGCACTTGGGGAAATAAGCAAACACGACCTTGCAATAAAAAAAAGTGAACAGGCCGAGGAAAAAAATGCTGAATCATTAGAAAAGGAAACGGAGGTTTCAGGGTTGCTTACTAAACTTTCAGCATACTACAAACTAACGAGAGTCGCAGAACTACCGGGACTCGCAAAAAGAATAAAAGATAAACGATCGGAGATCAACCGACTGATCGCACTTAAAACGATCTATGATAAAATTACACTTGAAGACCTCAAGCCGTTTGATTCATCGGTCAATCTTCAAAACCAGGATAGCATACTTAACCAGCGTTTGCGGACTGCTGAAAAAGCCGTGCGTGATCTGTCTGCCAGGCAGGAGAGCTTGATGCGTGCGCTTACACAACTTGACCAGGTGATCAAGGAAATCAAATCAAAAGGATTAGAATTTGCTGGGTTAAACCCAGGTGCAACAGAGTGCCCGTTGTGTCAGGCACCACATGAACAAGGTGAACTCGTAGCGCAGATCAAACGCAGCAAAAAAAGCATCCGTTCTTCCGGTCAAATAGATGCACTGGATGCAGAAATCAAAATAAAGAAAAGCGAAGTAAAAGCAATCAACGCGCAAAAAAAGATCATCGAACAATTAAAGCAGGCATTCGATCTGATGTATGAATCAGATACCTATACACGTGGTCCGCTGTTTACCTGGAACACGGCGGGTAAAAGGATCGCACTACTTGATGAGCACATATTCAGCCTGGATGAAATGCAAAACCTGGCTACAAGCTTTGAACTGGCCGGTATGGATGAAGATGAATTTAACGAGTTAACCGCAAGTCTTGCAGAATATGGTCTTGTCATAAGAAAAGCAGCAAACCTACGGGCTATGCAAGAACTGACTGATGCCGCGATCAAAAAATTGAAACTGGAAAGGCCAGCAATTGCTGAATCGATCAAGCAGGCAAGGAATAAAAAAGTAACAATCCTTACGGAACTTGGCCTGACTGTCAGCTCAGCCGGTCAGGTGGTCAGGCGCTCTGTTATCTTATCCACAGCAGAAAAAAACTGCGAGAAGCTGTATACATTAAAAGAATTCCGGCCGGGCCAATTGTTTTCCGCAATCAAGTCAGAGATAGATGCTTTTAAAAAAATGATGGATGAGTACGATCTATTGACTGAGCGTAAAGCAGAGAACGAACTGCGCCTGAAAACTTCCAGTGAACACCTTGTAAAGCTACAATCCGATATTGCTGAAAACAATATGCTACACGGCAGGACAGACGCTGGTGCAAAGGCCATTGAAACGTTACTGTCGCAACACAATAAACAAACCTATCTTGAAGATTTCATTGAGGGAAATAAAAAAGAAATCCTGGAAATTTTCCGTATGATTCATACGCCTACAGAATTTGTTGACCTTCGATTTGATACGGACGGCAACATTGAACTTACCAGGGAAGAAGGCGATCCTGCTACTTTAAGCGAGATTAGCACAGGGCAGCGTTCTGCTTTATCACTGTCAGTTTTTTCTGCACTCAACAGGAAATTGAAAAATGGGCCGAACCTGCTCATGTTTGACGATCCGGTTGCAAACGTTGATGACCTGAATGTGCTATCGTATTTTGATTATTTAAGAGAAGTTGCAGCAAAAGGTAGCCGGCAGATATTCTTTGCAACTGCAAATGAAAATCTGGCTTTCCTGTTCGCTCAAAAATTCGCTTTCCTGGGAGATGAATTCAAAACGATACCTCTTGGTAAAAACGCTGCAAAAAAAATTCTTAAAGAAGCGGAAGCTGCGGCAGAAGAAAAAGAAGAAGAAGAAGAGAGTGAAGAAGAGAGTGAAGAAGAGACAGATGAATAGTGTCTGTGTATTGTCATTTATAAAGCATAAATATTTCCTATGACTGATTGGCGTTCCGAGGTTAAATACGTTTGATAAAAAGTAAAATTTACCAAGCATTTTAAAACAAAATCGAAACGTGAGGGTGAGGCTATTGACGGGCAGGTATCTGCCATAGTATTTGAGGGCGTAAAAGATTAAGAGCGGTGTGCTAGGTTTATAGTTTTATCAATAATAGAATTCCATATGGTGTTTTTTACCGATTTTTTCCAAATAGACGAAATGACCTTAGAAGAGTATGGGGCGTTTAATATTTCCTTAATTAATGATCTCCCACTTTTTATTGATCCTTTTTTATTGTTTGGTAGTGATAAAGATGAATACAAGGAAATACATAAACATATTCTTGATTATCTAACTTTTTTAAAGACAAAATCTGAACGAGGCAATATTACAGCAGCAGAGATATCCTCCTGGTACTCTTTTCGGGAGGTTAGGCAGAACTGGCTTGGTTATAGCATTAGTGGGAATGGGGGGTCAGGGCTAGGAGACCAGTTCGGAAAGGCAATGTCAGCGAATATGCATATTGTTTTTAAAGATCTTAATAATGAAACTACTACTGTTACTTCACATCTTGAAAAAGCTGGACTTTTTCAAATAGGTGTTGGAAAAGATAATATAAGTGATTTCGCTTGCAATTTGATCAAATCATTTTTGTTAGAATACACTGAAGATTTTTCCAAAAATTATTTAAGTACTCTTCAGACTAAAGAAGTAATGGTCGATAAAGTTTATTTCGACTATAGGATTGAGCGCTGGATGCCTAAAAAATACCTTCTTCCTTTTTTTCGCGGAGATTACATTTTACTAACCCCTAAGGATATTCTTACAAAAGATGATACTTGGATAAATAGCCATGACTTGCGGGGTGATTTTTATGGTATTTGCAATTCTATTCCTAACAGTCAGTATAGAAGTGAAATTAATAGATTTTACAACTCTAAACTTCCGGCGCCTACTTTAATCGGAAAAGGTGCAAATCAAAAACCAAAAGCCCCTACTCAAACCGAAATTGCTAAAGCAATTAATGATACCATTCAAGAATTTCCCGATATTCTCGATTTTTATATCAATAGGAAAGAGGATAAAAAGAATGAGGCGAAAAAGACCGCTGAAGAAAAAGTCAAAGAGGTAGAAATAATTTTCAAACAAAATGTTTCTAAGTTAATTGAGCAATTGGTGACTCAAACTGGGTTCTATGATGCAGCTAACTTTAATGCTTATGATGAAGCTCTTAAGCGTGTTGAATTTTTAAAAGACGTAATTGAAAATAAAGATGGCTATAAGCTTTTTTATTACAAAGGATTACCTATAAAGCGAGAATCTGACTTGCAGGTAATATATCGGTTAACCTGGTTTTCATCTCCGTATGATGTGAATCGAGAAGTTAATAATGGGCGTGGTCCAGTTGATTATAGCATATCGAAAGGTGCAAGAGACAAATCATTAGTAGAATTTAAGCTGGCATCAAACTCGAAGTTAAAAATGAATTTAACAAATCAGGTAGAAATTTATCAGAAGGCCAGTAATACTGACAAAAGTATTAAGGTGATACTTTATTTCGATACACCGGAATACTTAAGAGTACGAGATATTCTTAAGGAATTGAATTTGGAGAATGAGAAAAGCATAGTTTTAATTGATGCTGAAAATAACAAGCCTTCAGCATCTAATGTAAAATAAATTGCGGCTAAGATATCGATATGAATAATATAACGATGGCAAAATGTAGTCATTATTCTGATAATAGTATATTTTAATACGATCAACAAAAGATTCTAAAGATGATAATTGCTTCCCCGCCTGAAAATTATCAAGAAACTAAGATTTATAAACTCTTAGCAACTAAAAGTACGCCAGCTGATGAACTGTTAAATAAGGTTACATCTTTTATTAATACGGTAAAACCATTGCAAGAGTTAATTATAGCTGGACCTTTTAGAGATTATACTCTTCATAATCCAAATCATTCCAAGAAGTTACTTCATTTAGCAGGATATATTATACCCGAGTCTACACAGGCAGATCTCTCTGCTTTAGATCTTGCTATAATGATAATGTCTTTTTATTTGCATGATTTAGGAATGGTATTAACTCAAACAGAGAGGGAAAGGATAACATCATCGGATGACTTTCAGGATTTTTTGCAGGTCAGGCCTGAATTTGGTAATAAACTTAAACGACTTCGCGAGAAAGTAGATGCCGGCGAAATGATGGAAAAGGAGAGATTATTAATTGAAACTTCGATATTTCAGTTAATTGAAGCTGCTCTTGCAGAATATTTGCGCCCATTGCATGCAACAAAATCTAGATATCAACAATTAATTTCCTTAATAAACGCAAGTTCTACAAAAAACGATTTATTTAATATCTCGGGTGTGTCGTTTGAAAATGAACTTGTCGATGTTTGTATAAGTCATAATCTAAATTCCAGCGTTCTGATAGAAACCACTGGTATCCATCAGGAACGATTTCCAAGAGAACATATAATAAATGGGTTGGCTGTTAATCTTCAATATTGTGCCGCTATTCTAAGATTGGTTGATATTTTAGATTTTGATCGGGAGCGTACACCCCGATCTTTATTTAACGCTCTAGGGATACAGAATAAATTACTTCCTGGTTTTGAAATTTCATTGAAGGAGTGGGACAAGCATCTTTCAATTCATACAATTTCTATCAACGGGGACGAGATAGTAATATCGGGGGATAGCCATCATCCAACAATTGAACATGCAATTCGTGAGTTTTGTAAAATCATTGAATCAGAAATAAAAGAAACCCAGACTATTCTCAAACAAAACAAAAGTGAAATATTAGAAAGATTTCAGCTAAACCTGCCATTTATTGTTAGGGCTCAGATCCGGTCCATAGACTATGTTTACAAAGACTATTCCATTAAATTAAACGAATCTGCAATTGTAAATCTATTAATGGGAGAAAACCTATATGTTAACACATTCGCTGCTGTTAGAGAATTAATACAAAATTCGATTGATGCATGCAATTTACGACGTAAGCTAGAAAACGACAGTTATAAACCAGTCGTAAAAATTTCTGTTCACCAAGATGCTGATTTGCGATTTTGGCTAAAAATTGTTGATAATGGAGTTGGTATGGATGAATATGTTCTTTCTAACTTTTTTTTTAAAGTTGGAAATAGTTATTATTCCTCAACAGAGTTTAAACGATTTTCGATAAAAAATGATGTGAACGATTTTGTTCCGATATCACGTTTTGGCATCGGACTGCTTTCGGTTTTTATGATAGGCGAGATGATAAAAGTAACCACTAAAAACTCTTTTTCGTCACGAAAGGATCATAAGGAACGAACACTTTTTATCGATGGTGTGGATTCGTTAGCTGTAGTCACAGAAAATGAAGAAGGCAATCAAGGTACGACAATGGAGGTTTTATTGCGTGAGGATAAGGCAAATGAGCAGTATCTAAATAGAATATTTGGATTCGTTAGAGACACAATAATTCGTCCGCAAGTATCGATAATGGCAACTGAATTGGATGGAACCATTTTTAAAATCGAACCTGATAATTTTATCAGACTCAATAATTCTATTAAATCGGAGTTAGAAGCCAACGGGATAGAAGTAATTCAAATTGATTTTGAAAGATTTAGCAATCTTATTAAAGGCAAAGGCTTATTGTTCTTTTTTGTTAACCCAGATAAATCACTTTCTTTCTATGATAAAAATGGAGTGTATTTATCATGGGGGCGACACCCTTTAAAAAATTCGTTTTTATTTGAAAATTATTTGGGTGGTAGCCGAGTGACAGTAAACGGAATAACTATGAGTTTTAAGAAAATAGGGGGGATGTACAAGCGTGGAAAAAAAAACATGCATACGGTTTTAGATATAGAAATTGACGGAATTAGTGATATAATCTATAATGTCTCTAGACAAAAAGTATATGGAACAGGACTAAACACTGCAAAAAAAGAAATTTATACATCTGTCGAAAAAGGACTTAAAGAGATTGGAGTATTTTCTCGTCTGGATAACGAGGCAAAAAAATTAATTGAGGGGGCGATATATCGATCGACAGCTTCTGAAGAGTTTTCTGAGTCACTACGGGATAAAATACTCTCCATGATTCCAACAGACATCACTTCTCTTTCAATCGACCTAATAGAAGAAATCGCAAATAATGTAGGAGCTAATCCCTACAAGGCGAAAAGATATATTGTAGCGATGAAGCATATGGGACTTATTTCACATGATATTCCTTCTTCAGGGGAGCTTTTTTAAACTGAAAGTCTACAACTAAATACAAGAATAATAATTTGTAAGAAGCTAAAAAGCCACGGATTCAACAACAAAGTTAGTTTTTGTTGTTAAAGACGGGTTATAACTATAGAGTCAATTTTTGTTAATTTAATAAACTTCAGTCGAGAGTCCGTTGGTCGTTGCAATCAAATTTTGAACTTTCTAATCAGGATTTATTGATGATATAAAGTTGCTTTAAGCGCGGACAAAAACTATTCCATTATATAAACGAAAGTCAAGCCTTCCCAAAAAAAGGGTAGGCAGCTTTAAAGCAATTTTGGTGACCTAATTTTACGGTAGATAAATTATGGTGGAAATCTAAACTGTAAATTACCGTGAATGATTATATCTCGTTAACCTATATATTTTTTCTTGCTATATCTATAATTGATTGTTCAGAAGAGATAAAGTCCGGTCGCAACGACTTTTCCTATTCAATAATTAAATTAGACCCATGTTTGGCGGAAAACATGAGTAATTCTAGTCAGCCTCAAAAATCTGCAATCTTATACATTCGTGTAAGCACTGATGAACAAGCAATTAAAGGGTCATCCCTAAAAACCCAGGAAGAACTGTTGCGTCAGTATTGCCATTTAAAAGGCATTACTGTTGATAAACTATTTATTGAAGATCACTCTGCAAAAACATTCAACAGGCCAGAATGGAAAAAGCTGATTGTTGGAATCAAGAAAGCTGAGCCGTCGCCTGATTTATTACTTTTTACTCGATGGGATCGGTTCAGTCGAAATACCGGCGACGCATACTATGCCATTAAGACTCTTCAACAATCAGGCGTTAATCCCATTGCCATAGAGCAGCCGCTGGATGTAACAATTCCTGAAAACAAATTGATGTTGGCATTTTACCTTGCAATTCCGGAAGTTGAAAACGACCGCCGAGGTTTGAATGTCCAAAGGGGAATTCAAAATGCTAAAGAACAAGGTAAATGGATTGGACCGGCCCCTCTCGGCTATCAAAATATTTGTTCACCAGATGGGATTAGATCCATTATTCAAAAGGAACCAGAGGCATCAATCCTTCGGATAGCTTTCGAGCAGGTCGCAAGTTTCACACATAGTGCAAGTGATGCTTATCGAAATGCAGTGAAGTCAGGTCTAAGCTGCAGTCTGTCTAACTTCTTTAGAATTCTACGCAATCCGGCGTATGCTGGCAAAGTCAAGGTTACAGGAATTGGAAAGACAGATTCTCATACTGTTCCAGGATTGCATGTTGGAGTTATTTCTTCGGAAACCTTTGATAAGGTTCAAAAACTATTCTGCAAAGAAGTAACAAAAAATGATATAGCCTATTCTAACAGATTTCCTTTGCGGGGGTTCTTGAAATGCCCCCAATGCAACAAAGTATTGAAAGCAAGCACTTCTTCAGGGAGAAATAATAAGTACAACTACTATCATTGCCTTTCTAAATGTGGATATAGAATCAGAGTAGAGGCGTTGAATGAGATCTTTCTTCAAAAGCTGAAGACGTTGAGGGTGGAACCAGAATATTTGACGCTATATAAAGGTATAGTCGATAATTTTTACCAGCAGGAAAACCGGCGGATTCTATCGGGTAAAGCAAAGTCGGTACAGGCTATTGATAGATTTGCTGACCGGATAACAAATGCAAGAAATTTATTACTGGATGGTCTTATTGAGTTTGGCGACTTCGAGAAAATAAAAACGGATTTCGAAGCAAAAATTGATATCCTGGGCGACATTGTTTTATCCTATTCAAAAAGTCAACTTGAATTCACCCGAAAGGTCAACAATTGCGGAAAATTTCTGTCTAAAATGGATGCTTTCTTTTGTAACCTTAATGAACCGAACAAGCGAAGTTTTCTAAATCAAATTTTAGTCAGAGCTACCGTTTGGCACCATGAAAACCTTCATCACATATTTAATCCTGCATTTCGAAAGATTTACAACAAAGGATATGCGATAGAAACAGTCAAGGACGATCAAATACATGTAAAAAACCTGCTTGAAAACTTATCGAAAATTGAACTATCCACAGATAAGGTTTCATGAAAATGGTTCGATTTCCGTTAGGTCAACCATACGGGAATGTCGAACCATTTTAGAAAAAATAAAACCGAAACCTCTGAAACCCCTTATTAGTAGGCATTTCAGGGGTTTCGGTTTAAAAAGGAATTTAGTAGCTATATATTAGGAAGAAAAGAAGAGTTGGGGACAGGTATTTGTTGAAACTCAATACCAGTGTGCATTACAGAGGAAAACATAAAAAAAGGAAAGGTATGATTAACCTTTCCTTAACAGTAGCGGATGCGGTAGAAATTTCCGAGCATTTTATACCTGATTTAAAATTATTGGCGAGGATGCATATTGATTAATAGATAGATATTGAACTATTTATGGAAAGAGTGATCAGTTTAGTCATCAAAAACTTGATTCGAAAAACTGGCATTAGTATCATATGGGTCAAAGGCCAATCCTAAACCTGTTTAGATCGGTTATGCACATTTTTTTGACTGGCCGTCACGTTTAAACCCCATTTATCCACTTTGGTTGCATTAAAAGAATAACTTACATATTTTCACTGTAATAATTACTTGTGGCATCCTTCTATAAATCCTACTGCGCTTCTGTAAAAAAAGACACCGGCTATTTTGCCTGCTGGCTGCCTACCCAACAATTTGCGCTGGGCGATTATGGAACCGTAAAGGAGAATAATTTCATCAGGATCGGTAATATCGCCGACCTCGGCATAGACCTGCACCCGCAGGAGAAAAAAAGCAACCCGCTTACCTTTCAGTCATCAGATGTTACCATCGCTCACGTTGCCGCCAAAGCAACTGCCGGACCCGCCAAAAAGGGTGCTAAAGGCGCATTTACCATTAATCTTCAAAAGGCCAATTCATATTATCTTCATTTTGTGGATTGTTCCATTGCAAAAGTGAAAAATTATACCCAGGTCGGTGAGTCGGTCCTTGAGTTACGGGAAAGGTCCGGCTGGAAAGACAGCTGGCACGTAATTACTGAGTTGGTAGGTGTGAAAAGGAGCCTGATCTATATTGCTAAACAATCCGGTTCGCAGGTAACCATTAACCTGTCCTCCGGTACCCAAGCCTCTTTTCTGCAGAAACTGGATGCCACTATGAGCATCAAAAGCAGTAAACAGCTTGGTTTTCAATCCTTTGGAAAGGAACTGATTACGCCGCTGTTCCGCCTGAGCAAGGTTTTTTCACCCGCGTTGATGATCAAGCCTACTTCGTTCCGGACGCTGTCAGAACCAAACCGAACCAGCAAAACGGACACACGAAGTTTTTTTCTCTTCGAGGACATATATAAACATCCTAACCCTTAACTTTGCAATCCATTTTTAGTTATGGCACAACAAAAACAAAATCGTTGGGACAAGCGCTTCGCCGGCGCCCCGGTTCGCAGTATGAGCACCGCTTCTGACCAAAGAAGATTTCGTGCAAAAGCAAATCGTGGCAAAGTGGCATTAAAAGCGCTGATCAAAAATACGCAGGTCGATTCCTATTCCCTGCAGACGCCCTTTCACGCCTTTTAAGTTGCGATAGTCAGTGGGTAAATCATATTAAGAAAATACGGTATGGTACATCCTATGCCGTATTTTTGTTTCTATGACTGCTTACCATAACATTCCCAATTATAAATTGAAGGAAGACAAACCGGTAATAGAAAAGTATTCCCGCCGGATGCTTGCTACCATTCTTTCCTATTTCAGCCATACTGATTATGATGAGGTCTACAGCAAGAACCACATCAACTACTTGGACAAATATTTCAAGAAAAAAAACGTAATCAGCATACTGGTGGAGTATCCTTACATAGATAAGGATTACCTAGAAGACTATTCTGCCTATTACGCACGCAGCTATTCAGATTATAAGAAAAGAACGATCCGGCTGCATTTTTTCCGCAAGGGCGTAACCATGAACGTGATCAATAACCACCTGAACCGTAAGCAGACAAATCATGACAGGTTACAGAAAGCCTATGTGGGTTATATGGTGGTCAGGCCTATTCCGAAAACAATGATTGGCAAAACGGTTATAGAGACCTACCCTGACAAAAAAGAAGAAGGGCGGATCTACCCAGTCAAAAGAAAATACCATACGCATCTTTTTGGTATCGAACTGCAGGTAGACACCATTGGCTACCAGGAACAGGATAACGCGGTGGCCGCCTGTGCAACCAGCGCACTCTGGTCTATTTTCCAGTCAACCGCCTTTTTGTTCCAGCATAAGATCCCCTCGCCCGCAGAGATTACCCGCATGGCAACGGAACATTCCACCGTGCCTGCACGGTCCTTCCCTTCCAAGGGTCTAACCATCGAGCAGATCGCCGGGTGTGTAAAACAACTACAGCTGGAAACACAGTACCACGATGCATACACTTATAATATCCTCAAGGGGTATATCAAAGCGTACTTAAATGCCCAGATCCCTGTGTTCCTCGGGGTCAGCCTTTTTGACAATATCAAAAAGGAATTCTTGGGCGAACATGCATTGGCCGTGAACGGGTTCAGCGGAACACTTGTCAAAAGCACCAATTACTTCGGCCAGGGATGCAGCGACCAGCGGCTCTACCTTCGCTCATCAAGGATCAATAAAATTTTCGTACATGATGACCAAGTAGGTCCTTTCGCCAGAATGGAATTCGATGACCCGTTCAACAAGTTGGTATGCCTGAAAGGTAATGAGGGTACCGCATATTACTCATCGTTGTCTACAGACTGGAATCAGGTGGAGCAAAAACCTACCAGTGTAAGAGCAGTTCCCAATACCGTATTGATTACTCTTTATCATAAAATTAGGATCCCTTTTGATGAGGTACTGGAAATCGTTGCTGCAATAAATGAATATCTGAATGATTTTTCCCCGGTTGACCCACTGATCGATGAATGGGACATTCTCCTGGATAGGAATAGTGAATACAAGAAAAAACTGCTCGGACAGGACCCGGGACATCCCTCCCTCAGCGGTGATTACGCTACTTCTATATTAACCAAATCACTTCCCCGCTTTTTCTGGCGCGCACTGGCCTACAAAGACGATATTCCATTGTTTGAGATTATCTTCGATGCCACCGATATCTCCGAAGGAAAACTTTTCCTGGATCTTGTGTGTTACGATTTTGAGTATTGCGATTTCTTCTACCGCTTCATGAAAAACAGGACCCGTTACTCAGTTATTGAAAACAGGCAAGCAAGACATTCAATAGGACTAATGATGAATATCCTGAAGAAAATGTTTGGTTCTAGTAGATAAATTTCTTAGAAGGTTATCTATAATCCCATGCTTACCCCATTCCGAGTTTACCAAACAGGATATGGCTACGGCTTCATATGCCAGTCCTTTACTGCTTGTCAAAAATTCAGCAGGTAATCAAGAGTCCACTTTTTATTTGCTTTTATCATAAATTTTCCTAACCTTAGCTATTCCCCCCTCATTTTAGCTAATACCAAAACTATCCAATGGAATTTTATCTCCATGATGGCCAGGAACAGCATGGTCCATTCTCAGTTGATGAGCTGCGTAAACGTCCCGCGTTTAAACCTGATACCTTAATTTGGTATGAAGGGATTCCCGAATGGAAACCTGCCAGAAGTATCGAAGAATTAAAAGGTTTTTTCAAGACACCGCCTCCACTACCGATAAAGGCCAATCATAAATCCGAACCACCAAAAGCTAGTTCTTCTGAATTGCTCGGTACTGTAGCAGGACGTACAGTGGCGAAGACATCTTCATATTTCAAGCCGTTATTAACCGCAATAATAGTTGTTGTATTAGTAGCTACAGCATATGGGCTTTATAATAAGTATCAAACCAATCAGGCAACAGAAGACAGACGAGTTCATATCAGAGACAATATTCGTTCTTACGTTACAATTGGCAACAGTGAATATAAAATACTTGGTCTTGGCGGTATTAATGGCTTATCCATCGAAGTAGCTAATAATACAGAATATCTCTTGGACAACGTGAGAGTTCAAATCCGATATATCAAGTCTAATGGGGAAACGTGGAAGGAGGAAGTGCTGGATTTTGCGCTTGTTCCACCCAACCGAAAGATGACTTTACGTGCGCCAGATAGCGACCGAGGAACTAGTATCGATTATAAAATTGTATCGATCAAGTCATCAGCACTTGGATTGTAAATAAAGAGGGTTTTACAAATATTCTCTTCAATCTTTAGAGGCAACACATACGATAAATGATCACATGAATGTCAACGAAACGAATGAAGTAGACCCTTTAGGAAAAAACGAGCGTATCCGCTCCAATTTCGTACGAGAATTAGTACACCGCTGTAATGAACCAGTTCTAAAACCCGCAGTGTACTTACTGACACCGCCACCAAAACGCATTGTGCAGTTCTGGGATGATCTTGACCGGTTGCCCCAAGATGTTAAGGAGTGCATGGCATCGTGGAAGAAACTTGAAGGATCCGGATTCGAACTTCAGATTTTTGACGAGAACTCAACGCGGGAATTTATACGAGTTCATTTGGGTTCACGATATGAGAAGGCTTTTGACAAGTGCTATCACCCTTCAATGAAGTCAGACTATTTCCGTTACAGCTATATTTATGTAAAGGGTGGCTTTTATATTGATGCTGACGACGTTTATCATGGCAAGACAATAGATCACCTCTTCATTGATGGAAGGTTAAAACTTCAACCGTTCTGTTACGACATTGCAACGGCCCAAATGGTCCCACCTCCAGTTTTTGTCAATTCGGGGGCAGACAACAATAGCTGGATTTTCTACTTCAATACCACCCCAATGATCGCAGGTCCCAATCATCCTATAATAGAACGTGCATTGCTAAACGCGACGGCAGCCCTTGAACAAGAATCAAACGGCGAGTTACCTGAAGTCCAGGCAACCACGGGCCCGGGTAATCTAACCAGATCGATATTTGAGGTGATGACCGAGGGAAGTTGCCAAGAGGAAGCGCTGCTAGTTTTGCACGATTGGGAGAAGACTTCTACCAGTGAATGGCCACTTAGTTACCGGAACGATAAGAGAAACTGGAGACTATCAAATCAGCAAACCTATCAGGCGTCAAGGAGGGCGGAGGAACAATGAACTTAATGCGCCCCTCTATAGCAGTTGTCGGTTATGCTTTCCGATTCTGGTTGAATCTTCGCCGGCTCCTGCCCAAGCGAAAGTGTAAAGTTTTCGCTGTCCGAGGTACGGGAACAGCCTCTTCAATTGGCATGATCTATGTCATCAACCTCGATCGTGAACAGGGTCGTTGGTCCAAGATGGAGCAAGAGCTTAAGCGCATTTTGGATTCATCGGGAGCTGAAATTCTGAGGCTCACTGAGCGCCATGTCGCGGTCGATGCCAATAAATTCTCACAGGAGCCGGACAAGGACGCCGAAATTGATCCGTTTTATACGCTTGGAGATCAGCTTTTTGTAGAACCTCAACCGTTAGTTCTCCCTACGTCTCTCGAGTTAAATGCCCCAATTCAAATGAGCCGCGCGGAAATTGCAGTCGCACGGTCGCACATCAATGTTTGGAAGAAAGTTGCCGCGGGTAATTATGATTACGTACTTATCCTTGAAGACGATACATGGTTTCATTCAAGGTTTGCCAAATATCTGGATCAGGCGTGGACCGAAATTGTGGCCGAGAATGATGTGAGAGGCAAATTCGACGTTCTTTATGTGTCGTATCTTGAAGTGAAACACGGAGCCCCAAAAAGCTTTCTTTCAAGTAATGTATTCCAGCCAACGCGCGGACTCTGGCATCTGTCGGGATATGTTCTCTCGCGTGAAGGTGCAGAGAAGCTCCTTCACCTGCTTCCTTGCCGCGGCCCCATTGACCTCTGGATAAATCACCATTTTAAAGGATTGGATGTACGTGCAACTAAAAGATCTCTTATTAATCAACGACGCGACTTTCGATCTACCAACTCATATTCGATACTTCCTGCGCTCACTAAAATCGGCGCAATCAATAGTGAAGGGGCATCCTTATTCAATTACCGCCCAACTGAGCATCCTGTGTTTGCTTTTGGTCCAGAAGGTTCTGGCCACTCATCGCTTGCTATGGCCTTGTCCATGCTAGGATACAGATGTTGCAGTGATTTTAATAATTTACCGACTCCCGAGATGGAGCGACTTCTTGAAGGAAAAGAAGATCGTGTTTTTAACGCATATGTAAACATTGGATCTTTGAACGCAAAGGTTAATGAACTTCGAAGTTGCTATCCAAACGCAAAATTTATAATTACAGCAGACAATGATATTACAGCAGATTACACTTTTCCTGGTCTTACGGAGGACATTAAAGGTGCCGACATCGCTGTGCTTCACTTGGGTGAATTAAATAAATGGCAAGTTGTTTGCAAACACCTCAGATGTGCTCCACCTACATGCTCTTTTCCGGTGCTGAAGGATCTCGGTCAAAGACCAATTCTTGACGAAATCATCGAAGCGAACCAGGTTCTAAAACGGAAAATACCCAGACATGATAATTCACCATGGCTAGCTGAACCCCGGAGTTGGTGGAAAGGTATTAACGTTGTTCCAGAAAAAGATAGGCAGGAAGAAAATGGAACCTTGGTTAAGATCACCGATTGTTTGGAAAATCTTGACACGCGACGCTGGCTTCTAAGGAGCGATACTTTCACAGACAATTTAGCATTGTTTCGACCTTCAAACGTAGAATTCCGTTCAGGGATCGGGGCAGTATTTTCAATTAAAAAAGAGTCACTTGGTGTTCGCGATTATTCCGCTGCATCGTTATGCAGTCTTGATCAATATTTGTTCGGAAAATTCGAAGTTACCATACAAGCGTCTAATGTGCCAGGTGTAGTTACCGGCATATTCCTACACCGTAATTCACCACGACAGGAAATAGATATCGAGATTGCAGGTAACCGGCCAGATCGCCTTTTAGTGAATGTTTTCTATAACCCAGGTGATGAAGGAGCAAATTTTGACTATGGCTATAGAGGTGCACCAACCTATATTGAACTTGGGTTCGATGCATCAAAAGCATGCCATCGTTTTGCTATAGAATGGAGCCCATGCGAGATCCGCTGGTTAGTTGACGATAAGCTGGTCCATAGGCGTGCAATCTGGGATCCGACACTAATCCCGAATCTTCCAATGACGTTCCATGTCAACAGCTGGCTAACTCGTTCTACCCAACTTGCCGGGCGAATAAATAACGGACGTCTTCCTGCAACTACAATAGTACGCGGGATCGCTCTGGAGGCAAATTCCATTATTATCTGTTCCAGACCTAGTGATCAACAGCAATCACAAAACAGGTTGAGAAGTTTTAATTCAAGCCAGCTAGCACAATGAAAATACTATCATTCAATCCGGGCCATGACGGCGCATTCGCTTATCTTGAAGATGGCAATTTAATTACCTCCATTGAGGCCGAGAAACACTCTCGTTATCGCCATTCACCACTGTCAATTCCAGATGTGTTCAGCGTTCTCGGCGAACTCAAAGAAGTTCCTGACGTGCTTTGCAGAGGTGGGTGGTGGCCTGCCGATACACATCTGTCTGAACAGAGCTTTCATGCCAGATATCATGGCGTCAGCAACAGTGACATGATTGTTGGCCAACAACGCCTTTTGGGGAAGACGGTTAAATACTTCTCATCTTCCCATGAACGTTCCCATCTTCTCTGTGCCTTTGGGATGTCTAATCTGCCCAAGGGTACCCCGTGCTATGCACTGCTTTGGGAAGGAGTAATTGGATCATTTTACAAAATCGATACTGCGTTGAACGTGATTAAGCTCGCCGATGTCATGCCTGAACCCGGACATCGTTATGCTCTGCTCTACGGTCTGGCAGATCCAACCTTTGATAAAAGCGGCGCCGAATTCTCTAGATTTTCTGATGCAGGAAAACTTATGGCTTTGGCTTCATTTTCGAAGAGAAGGAAGCCGTCGGATGACGAGGAGAAAATAATCGCATTTCTAATGCAGGATTGCTTGCACTTAAAGCCGAACGAATGTGAAACCCTAAGCCATTACCGACACTTCAACGTGGGGCTTGATGATCAGGAGTTCCGCAACTTTGCAGGTATCGTCAGCGATAAAATATTCGATCGTTTTTATGAATATGCTAAGTCAAATATGAAAGAGGGCTTGCCGTTGCTGATTTCTGGGGGGTGCGGACTAAATTGTGATTGGAACACCAAGTGGAGAGAGACCAATTTATTTTCAGAGGTTTTTGTGCCACCTGTCGCAAACGATTCAGGATCGGCAATCGGCACAGCGATCGATGCCCAATTCCATTTTACAGGGAACCCTAAGATAGATTGGAATGTCTACTCTGGTCTTGAATTTATTGCTACTGATTCATTCGAATCATCATTATATGATAAGTATGAAACGAACTACACAATGATTGCCGACATGTTGGCAAACAATCTAATCATCGGCTGGGTAAACGGAAAATACGAAATTGGACCACGTGCTTTGGGAAATCGTTCGATTCTTGCTTCACCATTCGAGGAAAAAACGAGGGTGCGATTGAATGAGATCAAACAGCGCGAACAGTATCGTCCGATTGCGCCTGTGTGTCTGGAAGAAGATGCTGAAAGATGGTTTGGCTGCAACCACCCGAGCCCATATATGCTATACACGCAACTCGTTTCTACGGATGCGCTAGCTGCGGTGACGCATGTCAACCGGACGGCGCGCATTCAAACGGTGTCCTCTGCGACCAACAGCCATTTGTATGAATTGCTTGTTGCGTTCAAAGCACGTACCGGTTACGGCGTCTTGTGTAATACTTCTCTAAATTTTAAAGGAAAGGGATTCATAAACAGCATAGCCGATCTATCGGCTTATACAATAGAACATAATTTGGATGGCTTTGTGATTGAAGGACGCAGCTATATGTTGAAATCATCGAAAAATTATCAAGCCTACTTGAATATGACTAATTATGTGGCCAGCTAGAGTTAAGGTAACAAGTTGAAGTCCGACAATGGTTTCCAAAGAATTCAAGCTTTTTGATAGATAAAAAACAAGATGCTTTACAATATTCCTGTTTATAGACCCCCCTTTATGCCTAATAAAACAAAAATGTTCGAACATGAAAATTTCCCGTATTAAAATTATGAACTTCAGATCTATTCATGATACTGAATTCAATACTAGTGACTTTAACATCTTTGTTGGCCAGAATAACTGTGGGAAGACCAACTTTTTTGAGGCAATGGAGTTTTTCTTCAATGGACTTAAAAAAGGTACAGCAATTGAGGAACTAAAATTTAGAAGAGAACCAGGAAATGAAATTCTTGTTGAGATAGAGTTCTCTGGAGCGATAGCAGGAGCAGCGAGTATGCAGAATGTAGCAAATCGTACAAAGATCCAAAACATTCTGCAAGAACATGATACAGTTGTTTTACAAAGAACGAGTCAGGTAATTAATAAACGCAAAGTGTTCGTTAATGGCGGCGAAGTAGCGCCTGGTGTTGGTTTTGATGCTGCTCTCAATGACTTCCTGCCGAAATTTGAATATATCAGTACCAAGCAATATTACGATTCGGTTGCAAAGTATACCAAAACTACACCGATCGGGATTATGTTATCGGGCGTGCTGACTACAATTCTTCAAAACAATGCGCAGTACCAGGATTTCCAAGATAAGTTCCGAGAACTTTTTGAAGATGAAGATTCAGAAATCAGGGAAGAGTTTGAGGCAATAGGTACAAAAGTTAAAGTATACCTGGAAAAACAGTTCCCGGATACGACTAAGGTTAAGTTCGAAGTGACTGCCCCTGCATTTGACGACCTACTCAAAAATTTTGAGACCTCAATAGATGATGGGGTTGAGACATCAGCGGAAGAGAAAGGTGACGGTATGCAACGAGCGCTTATGCTGGCGATCATTCAGGCTTATGCCGATTTTAGAAAAGCTAATGATGATTTGGGAAAATCTTTTTTATTTTTTATTGATGAGGCAGAGTTGCATCTGCACCCAACAGCACAGCGCAATCTTAAAAATGTACTGCACGCGCTATCGCAGGATACTGACCAGGTATTTATTAATACTCATTCATCTGTATTTGTTGCGGACAATTATGACAGTCAATCTATTTTCCGGGTTGAAAAACAAAACGGTGAAACTGAAATTGTGCTGACCGGGGATTTGGAGAAGCCCTATATCGTTTTTGAATTGTTAGGTGGAAGTCCCAGCGATCTGCTATTGCCAAGAAATTTTTTGATCGTTGAAGGGCAGTCGGAATTTGAATTATTGACAAGAGTTATAAAGCGGTTCTATCATGAGCGCAAAGTGATCCAGATACTCAAAGCAAATGGTGATATTGACCAAGTGGAACGGACGATCAACGCTGTGGAAAAATTATTTATGCCATTGAGTACTAGTATTTACGGTACACGGACTGTAATACTTCTTGATCAACCCAGCCAACAAACTCAAGGAGGGGTACAACAGTTCCGTGACAATAACCCCCATCTTGCTGCCAATTCACAATTGCATATTCTACCGGCAAGAGACATTGAGCAATATTACCCGGACCAAGTTTGCCAGATATATGGCAACTGGCGGAAGACCCAGGAGGAACTTGATGCCGTAAACGGGCAAGGCGCTAAGATTGTTACCGGAAGAAAAAAGAAGCAGTTGGCAAAACATGTCGGTAATACTATCACACAGGCACAATTTGAAGAAGATCTACAGATCTGCTTTGAAGCTCTTGGTAGGTGTTGGGAGCTTGCATATTAAAAACAGTCTGAGAATATGGAAAAAACAACTGCGCAACGCGTCGCATACCTCGAAAAGGAATTCAATCAGTATTACCGGTACCTAAGGGACAGTTCGTCCTATATGTTTGAAATGATGAATTTCATGGATATTACGAACTATGACAAGAAAATATTTTCTGAATACTGGAGTTATGAGTACCTGTATAGGATGTACAATATCCTGTGTGCTTATTTTGAAACATTGGGCCTGCCCCACTACCTAGAAAGATTTATTAAGGAGTTCCAACCTATTATTGACGACAAAAAGAAAGCGACTGATATTTTATCTATTCCACTCACATTTGGTGACAGCGAGGAAGACTTGACGTTGCTAATTGAATGGAAAAAATTTTTAGCACCATTTGATTTTTTCTGGACGAAACTCGATAAAAAAGAAATTCACAAGGTAAAGCAGCTTATAGAGTGTACAAATCAAATTCTAAAGTTGACGAAAACAAAAGTGTTCAAAGAGGATGACATCAACAGGATAATGCGAAGTGTGGCCAATTTTTATTTTAGTGATGTGAGCGCTTATTCGGAAGGCTATTTTGAGCACAATTTTAAACATTACAAGCCTGACCTTATCATTAAGGAAACCGGTACCGCTATTGAATATAAGCTTATAAGGGATAATTCCGAGATTGGTACAAAGATGGATGAACTAATCATCGATGCCAAAAGATATGCAGGTAATCCACTTAACCGGGAATGTATTGCGGTTTTTTGCCTTTCGACAGCTGTCAATAAAACAATGAAGGAAATCAGGGAGGATTGGGAGAAAATGAAATTTCCTTCCAATTGGGAACTAATCATTATAGATGACGTAATGATCGAGCCAAAGAAAATGAGGGTTACACAAAAAGCATAAGGACACCACTACTAGTGTCAAAAAGGCAAATCGGGATCTTCGATAGTTGGAACGCTTCCGAACGGCTTAACTTTATCAATACCCGGAGACAAAAATTTATGCAGCGCTTTTAAGTTTCCCAACAGTTCATCAAAAGTTATGATCTGTACGTTTTTTGAATTGCCCCTGAACATTTCGAATGATTTGTGTTCGTCTGAATTTGATAAAGATCTTCCGGCAATCAAAATACCTCTAACAGCGAAAGACTCGATAGTGTTATTCCGACTATCTACTTTTAGATGGTTAAAATTCTTTTGAAACACATAAATTTGGTCGAGTAACTGATTTACTGCCGCGCTAATTTCAGGGGCTGGGGCAAACACGCCAACCCGATATTCTTGCGCGGAAAGAAGTTTGAGGCTCGGTGTTTTAATTTCTACGAGTGCTGCATTTCCTGAAACACTATTTTGCATTAAGTAATCGGCAATTTTCCCGCCTGTTCCTGAAAATTTAGTACCTCCAACCGAAGCCTGTTCCTCAACACTAATCACAGGCACACCGAACGCCATATTAAGAATGAACGGATTTTGATTCAGTAATTTCTGCCAGTGGTTTTCGCCTAATTTTTTATTCATCATGTCTTCAAACCGCGCAATCAATTCTTCAAGTGTAACTAGTTCTATATCCTGACGAAGTTTAACAAGGACTTCGGGGTTTTCGCTGGCTATTTGCCTGCCCTGTTCTTTAATGATTTTAACGGCATTGGTTCGCTCTTCTTTATCGTCATTCGCTTTTCGAATGGATTTGTCTTTGATAAACTTCGTGATTGCGGCAGTGGATCTACCGTTATCCATTCCTAGCGGTTCGTAATCAAGCAAGTCAAAAAACAAGTCACCTACCAACTCCTTTTTTAATTTTAAGGAAATTCTTTGTGTGCGGGAAGTTAGGTTGTCAATAGCCTTGGTCATTTTATGCAGATCCTGCCGACTTATCACTGCTTTATTATTTGTAGGGTCCAGTGACATTTTGCCCGTCAGGGTAATATGCAATTGGTCCATTCCGAAATGTTCCAACATCGAAACTATTGACCGATAGCCTTTCTTGAATCCCAAACCATAATTATGATCTTCAACAAATGCACCGGGGAGTATCGAATTAAAAAAGGCTTCAACGTTATCAGCTTTAAAGTAAGCTGCTTCTATATCTTTTAGATCCAGCCGTATACTTTCCAATACGTAATATTTTGGTTGCATACACCTCAATCCCCAAACCTGAAAAGGAAAAATGGTCAAACTTTTTTTTTCGACATCTACCTCAAAAATTCGTCTCTTAAAATCCTTTCTATCATAGCCCTCATGCGGAAGCGCCTCGTTTGGAGGTGTAAAATATCCCCAATAAACGCTTTCACTGATACTTTGAATATCAAGATTGCCTTCTGGCATGATGGTATCTGATGGGAAAGGACGAGCCATAGTATTAATTGAGTTTCAAAATATTTGCCCCATGTTTTTCAGTATTCTCCGGCTAAAATTCGCTCAAGGTAATATTGATGTTTTGCAAAAAATCCTATATCACCTGCGTATTTGGTCTACCCGCATATTGAGAAGAAATATTTACACTATCGTATTCGAAACGGCTTAAAAACACAATATTTAAATCTCTCCACTTGAATTTGTTGAGAAAAGGGCTTATAACTTCAGCAAATTCGGTGCATCTAACTTGCCTCGGAATTAACTTTATCCGTCTTAAAAGTAAGCTGTTTATAAATAGTAATTTTATGTCTTTTGACCCATCGATGACAATTTGGCAACCCATCCAAACATCAAATATGCTGACTACCAACAAATTATAGTTGTGCAATAAAAGGCATAATTTTAGACAAGGTCCAATAACCATTGCACAAGCTGTTAACCAAAAACTGCCTAGATGGAAAATGAGACCTTCATAGACATCAAACCTCTCTTGGATCGGATCGAGCCATTGATCCGAACCATGCAGCATGCGAAAATGGAAGTGGGTCTCTCACCCAGCAACGAGCATATTGTTACAGCTATCAAGTATCAGGGCATAAACCAGATGCGCCAGGAGTTCATCCAGCGCCTGACAAGTTCCATCGTTAAATACGTCATCGAAAAATCAAAGTACCAGAGCCGAAAAGACGAACTGGAAGCAGACGGCTTTGACGAAAGTGATGCCGGTGCGGAAATCTTTCAGCAGGCAACGCATTATTTCAGGAAATCCGAAATCAAAGGACAATTTTCCGAACTGTTATTGTTCAATCTTCTGCAATATTATTTTGACGCGGTACCGGTGGTAAGAAAAATGAAAATTACCACCAACCCAGAAATGGAGAGAAATGGTGCCGATGCCATTCACTTAGGCAAACTTTCAGACAATCAATATTGTGTTTACTTAGGAGAAGCCAAAACGTACGCATCAGGGTTTACCGGGGCTTTTACAAAAGCTATAAGCAGTATCATCAAAGCATATAATGACCACAGACAGGAACTTCATCTACACAGCTATTCAGATTTTCTGGAGACACCTGTAAGAGACTTGATGAAGAAATACCTCAGTGGTGCCATAGATCTGCCGGTGAAGCTGGTTGTGATCATCAGCTACTGCACCGGTGAAACCCCGCAGCAGGATTCAAAGGAAAACTACGAGCAATATTATATCGGTGAAGTTCTAAAGGCATGTAAAAAAATAACGGAGGATCATTATAAAGACGAAGAAAAAAATAAAATTCATCCCGCACTCCTAAAAGAGATCCATTACATTTTGTTCCCGGTTAACGAGCTTGAAAAATTGCTCGCAGATTTCCAACTTAAACTGGGACTTAAATGACTTTCTCGCCGCTAGAATATGAATTGTTCCACCATAACCTTCACCAGGTAGCCCTTAAATTCGGGCTGGTGGATGAGGGACCGCCGGCATTAGAGGAGGACACTGTCTGCCGGCTTCTGAACCGCGCAGAAGAATATTCTTTTGAGCCCACTAACGAAGAGCGATATAAGAGCCTCCTCATCTGTGCTTTGTTATGGGAAAATAAGCATGAGGCCTGGAGTGCGCTTGCGCCTTTTATTTCAAAAATATTGATTCGTTTAGGCCTGACAACGTCAGCTAAAATGGTCAATTGGAACAAGGACTTGGCGCTGTTTAATTCCTTCGGTAGTTTACTGGAAGAACTTTGCGCCACGGTGCAACTGATGGATAGCGAAGTTTCTATTGCAGATCAAAAATTGACTCTGTCTGATTTTCAAAAAAGGATGTGGGACAGTATTGATCAATATAGTCGCGTAGGGATTTCAGCGCCGACATCTGCAGGAAAGTCTTTTGTGCTGGTTAATAAGGCCATCCAAACATTAATAAACCAGGATGGAAAGATTTTCTTTATCGTGCCTACGATCAGCCTTATCACCCAGGTATCAAATGATATCCGCAAAAAACTAAAAGAGTTATCGATCTATAATATCGAAGTCGCCCAGACGGTAAACGATATTTCACTCTTTAAGTCAGCAAAAGCAATTTATGTACTCACGCAGGAAAGGGCTTTTTCTGCGATCAATCATCCGGACGCAGATTTTTCAGATGTAAGAATGCTGATCGTTGATGAGATACAGAATATTGAAAAAGTAGCTAACGAAAACGAAGAACGGGCCAAGATCCTCTTCGATGTAATTCAGATATTCAAAAACGACCTGAACCCTGATAAGATAGTTTTAAGTGGACCGCGACTCGACAAACTGCAGGGTATTATGAAAAAATGGTTTGGTGATGAGGCGCGAAGTGTATCTGAAGAACTGCCGGCAGTATTGAACCTCACGTATTCTTTCAAAAAAGGTCGGGGAACACTTTCTTTCGTGCAATATATTTCAGAAGATGTATATCAATCTATCCTGGTAGATGATCGCTTTAAGGTAAAAGCCAAAATGCTTGACCGCCAGAAGTTTGGTACAGAAGAAAATCAACTCTTAGCCGGCATCATCAACAGCACTAAAAAAGAAGGCAATATTATTTTTGCCGACAAATCAAAATCAGCTAATGAAATTGCCAGAGGCATTGCTTTACTTTTAAACGATAACGACCTGTCACCAGATACCGAAAGCTTCTCTGCATTTATCGAATCAACCGTACATCCGAAATACGAGTTAATTCAAACTGTAAAAAAAGGAATTGCTTATCACCATGCAAAGATGCCTCCACATATCCGCTGTTTGGTTGAAAAGCTTTTTATCGGCAAGCATTTAAACACTGTAGTGGCTACCACAACGTTAATGCAAGGCGTAAACCTGCCGGCAAAAAATATCATTATTAAAACACCTAAAGTAGGTCTTGGGGAGCTGACCGGTTATGAATTTTCCAATCTGAAAGGAAGGGCCGGCAGATTGATGCAGGATTTTGTCGGACGGGCGCTGATCATCAATGAAGGGGCCTGCGAAGAAGTGGGTATTAAGCTTGGTGTATCACAGCAAAAGGAATTGATAATCGGGTATGCCGGTAAATTTGAGATGGATAAAAATGTTATCCTTGATTGTCTTACCAACAATAAAGTGATGTCTAATGAGGTTTCCAATGACATCGTTACTTATATCCGCAATATGGTTGTGCGATACGGCCTAAGCGCAGACATAAGACTGGGTGAAGTAGGAATCGTGCTCGATAAGGCTGTTATTGATTCCATTACCGCTGGCCTCAATAACCTGGAAGTGCCGGCTATTATCTGCCGCAATAATTTTTACTGGGATCCGCTGGTACTCGATCAGCTTTACAAACAGGTAAAAAACGATGAATGGCCCGACTTACCCAATACCATTATAGGTTCATCGGGTGCGATTCATGAATGCATTTTAAAAATGGCTGCGTTCGCGCCGATGTATTACGCGCGCTATATTCCCAAATTAGAAATCACGGAATTTAGTGTGAGGAAAGTACAGTCTTTATCTATTTATGCTGAAAGCTACGGGAGAGGAAGGCCGTTAAAAGATGTGATCAATCCAATCGGGTTTCCCATAGAATCACCAGAACAGATCGAAGAAAGGATCAATGATATTCAAACAAAGGTTGTTTATGGTATTCCTAAATTATTAAAACCATTGTTCCAGATATATGATCTGCTAAAAGAGCAAAAAACAGCGGCTATTCTGTCCTGTATTGAAGTGGGGGGACTTGAACAGCGATTACGCGCTCTTATTGAAATCGGTATCCCGCGTGAAACAGCCATAGCATTGTTACAAAATGATCCTGACGATAAACTCATTGATGCCGATGACCGTATCAGTGAAACAGCATTAAAAGCATTTTTACGACGAGCCAAAGCATCAGTTCATTTGAATAAGTGGCATAAACTGATTATCCATGATATTCTTTAATGCAATCTTTCCATGAAATCGATGGGCTGATTTCAATCATTAATACATTACTAACTATTTTTATTCCCAATATGTCAAAGAACTGTTTGCTCACACATAGCAGCCGCTGCAAGAAAGCTTTCAATTGTTTGGTAAAAATATAATGAAGACGGAAAATAAATTGAGCCTCCCCGTTTTTCGGGTAGGCAAATGACTAAGTAAAACGTCCTTTTATCTAATAAGAGCAATTGTTTACTGATTTAGTAACTTTTGCTCAAAATATGATTAATACACAGCCAAATTCACTCTCCGCCATTTTATATGTCCGAGTAAGCACAGAAGAACAAGCTATCAGAGGCGGTTCTTTAAAAACTCAAGAAGATACACTTCGCCAATACTGCAGTCTTCGAAATATTAAAATCAAACGAGTGTATGTCGAAGATCATTCAGCAAAAACATTCAACCGTCCTGAGTGGAAAAAATTAATTACAGAAATAAAAAGCACTAAGCCGCCGTCAGAGTTGGTGCTTTTTACACGATGGGATAGATTTAGCAGGAACACTGGTGACGCTTACTCCACTATTAAAGTTCTCCGAAACCTAGGAGTCGATCCTCAAGCCGTCGAACAACCCTTGGATTTATCAGTACCAGAAAATAAAATGATGCTGGCTTTTTATCTGGCAATTCCGGAAGTTGAGAATGACCGCCGCAGCTTAAATACAAAAATGGGTATGCAACGGGCGAGAGAAACCGGCCGTGTTCTAGGCCGTGCGCCAATAGGATATGTGAATTATTGTTATCCTAACGGTTTTAAAGGTATTGTTCTTAAATACCCGGAGGCCGCTATCATTGAAAATGCATTTACACGGTTGGCAAATTCGAAATGTAAAATCACAGATGCATATTCAGAGATATTAAAAGAAGGGCTCATCTGCAGTAGATCCAACTTCTGGAAATTATTACAGAATCCCATTTATGCAGGTAACGTAAGAATTACCGATGATGCTAGTGCCAGCTCCTATATAATTCCGGGGCAACACAAAGGAATTGTCTCGGTGGAAACTTTTGATAAAATTCAACTACTATATTTCGGTAAAAAGAAAAGCAGATTAGAATTTCTTCTGGTCAATAACAGATTCCCTATGCGTGACTTTATGTCTTGTCCTATTTGTGGTAAACGCTTGACCGCAAGTGTTTCTTCGGGAAGAACGTATAAATATCCCTATTATCATTGTATATGGCCTTGCCGCTACAGGGTTAGAGCAGAAAAAATATATGATAGATTTCTTCAAAAATTAACCGGCCTAATTCCTAAAAAAGAATATGTTGATCTGTATATAAGCATTGTTAATGAAAGTTATTCAAGAGAGAACAAACGCTTGGCAACAAAGAAAATGAAAGCATTGACCAGTATTGAATTATTCACTGATAGAATTGCTAAAGCCAAGAATTTATTGCTGGATACTCATATCGATTTTGAAGGATACAATGATATCAAATCTGATCTGGAGAGTAAGATTCAGGTTTTAGGATATACTGTACAAGCCTATTCACAAAAGCAAATTGATCTTACCGACAAGATTAAGGGAAGTGCGCGTTTTATTTCAAACCCTAAAAAACTTTTTCAAGCACTTGATGAAATGAACAGGCCTTCGTTACTAAATAGGATTTTAGTCCGGAGTCAAAATTGGGAGCAAGGAAATTCGAACCATATTTTCCAGCAATCGTTTCGCGCCATCTACGGTTTAGATGAACAGGAGATTGAAGCCAAAATGAGCGAAGTTGATGTAAGATCTACTTTAGAAACAATGGCAAATCTTGAGTTATTACTCGTTCAGTAGAGAAATGGTTCGATTTTCGAAAGGTCAACTTATTGAACTTTTTGGGAAGAACGTGTATCGAATAGTGTAGGAGGGCTAAAGATCAAGCGGTTATAAACCCGGTAGGCGGTTCTAAATGAAATCGGCTTAGGAAGGAATCGATTTTTATTTTCTTGTAAAATCATCAGAATTTCATTTCAATGATTTTCCTGAAACCCAATACCACAAAGGGTTTCAGGGGTATAAAATGAAAAAGGAAAGTCGTATTAACTTTCCTTTAACTAAGTAGGGATCCGGTAGACATTTCCGAGCATTTTATACCTGATTTAAAGCTATTAGCAACGATGCACATTGATTAAAGTATTGATTGTTAGTATTTTAGATCACAATTTCGAAAAAAGCATCGATTCGAAAAATGCCAATTTGTACCGTATGGGAATCGAACCACTTTCAGCCGTTTTATGCATTGCCTGTATCTTGTTTTTTACGTTCTTTTTCTTTGATCAGACGCGCTACTTCGGTTTCAATTAAGCTACGTATTTCATATTTGATCTGGAAAAAATTATCCATTACTTCCTGTCGAGAAACTTTTTTTATTACCGGTATGGAAGTAAAACCGTGCATTTCCTTGTTTACTGTTTCGGTGTTTTGGATTATCTGAGAATGAAACATCTTAAGTGCGATTTTTTCATGTGGATCATCAGCAACCATTCCAACGAATTCGCCTGATGAAAGAGATGATATTTTACTGGGTGGAATTGCAGATTCTAATTGCTGTGATAAGCTGACGGAAGTATCCGTCCGATTAATCGACAGGCTTTCCCGATCCTGATTTATTCGACCAAACCGATCCGACAAGGTTTTTGCAGTGTCTCCCATTACCTGGCCACTGATAATGTTGCCGCAAATATTAATGATCACATCGGCCTGCTCCTTGCCATAATCTTTCCTAAGCTGGCTAAAATCCTGCATACCCAAAACGGTTGCTACTTTATTACTTCTCGCAGTTGCAATCAGTGAATCCATGTTATTAAAAAACAGTGTGGGGAATTCATCGAATACCAGAGCGCATTTCTGTTGCCCTTTTTTATTTACCAGTTTAACCAACCTCGAAACATACAGTGATATAACAGCGCCATAAATTCCTTGCTTTTCCGGGTTATTGCCAACACATACAATTTTGGGATCCTCCGGGTTATTGATGTCAAGCGTAAAGTCGTTCCCCGATAGAACCCAATAGAGCTGGGGTGAAGCAAGTCGCGCCATGCCAATCTTTGCACTCGCAACCTGTCCTTCTAATTGTTCCATCGCATCATTACGGAAAGCAGTAATAAAGGGGTTAATATAAACCTCTATTTCAGGAACTGTATTCAGCACCGGCAGCAGGTCATCGTATTCTGCCTGCATCAGTTCAATTGCATGTGGTAGCGTACAGTATTTCCCGTTTTCATATCGGCGAAGAAACCAGATAATTGCAGTAACGAAATTGATTGGTGACTCGACAAAAAAATCACCTTGTTTTCTTATCCATTCCCTGTTCAATCCTAACAATATGGTGCGCGCGCTTTCAGTCGCATCTGTGATATCATGCATGCCCATTGGATCGAGCGGGTTACACCTGTGGGAGCTATCAAGGTCGTCAAAGTTGATGGTATAAAAAGTGGGTGCTTTTGAGAACCTTTTTTTGTTAGCCTGCAGCCAGTTATAAGCAGAACGGGAAAGGTCGTCATACTTAAAATCATAGACGAACATTGCATATCCTTTCTCAATCATCTGGCGCATAAGCGGCAGGATAACAAACCAGGATTTTCCGGCACCTGGCGTGCCGCATACAATAGATCCCCGAAATGGGTTGGGTATGTTTATCCAACTGAATCGACTATTGTTTTTAAGCTGATACTTTGCACGAAAATTTACCGAGTATTCATTCTGAATCAGCCGCTCTTCCTGCGGAAAAGTTTCATTCATTACATTAAAAATGTCGGTGGCTAATTTCTGGCGAATGATCCTGCTCACCATAGTACCTCCAGCCATTACTAGCAGGAAGCCAATTGTTACAAAAAATAGATACGCCTGCGTGATCGATTGCGGCGTTGAAAAGAGCCTGAATGCAAGAGCACTAACAAAGAATAACAGCAACCCTGCGGCAATACAAATGCAGATAGAAATCCAGTTTTGGCTGACTTCCTTTTTACCCTGCACACCTGCCAGCCCTATAACCAATAGTAAAAGGCAAAACCACTTAGCACGGGTGAAATTGGCAAATAATCCAGTTGCAGCGATCCGCGCAAGTATCTTATCAGAGACTGACGAAGTAAAATGCCATTCCTGGAATGCAGCATAACATGAATAATAGATATGCAATCCAAGCATTCCTACACTAGAAAATCTTGTCAGGTCCAGGATCTTTCGTAAATCCGTTTCATTCTCACCAGTAGATGACATTCACACACACATTTTCTGTTTAAACAATCATCGTTTCCTCTTTCTTTTCTTCTTCTTCAATGCGAACGGCGTTGGATTAAATTCGTTCTCAGGCTGCATCAAGGACTCGACAGCCGACAACCCATTAAATTCTATCAACCCGGTTTTTGCTACATGGTGTATTTTATGACTAACTGGTTCGATCTGATTATTCATTTGTTTCAGAAGTCCGGCGATACTATACTGCCTGCCTAAATAAGAACCATTACATACCATTTTATTTTCGTTGTCAACAAACGTAATCCCGTACATTCTACCTTCTGCGTTCTGGCGTATAACCGTAGCGACATTCTTTGCCAAAAGCATCGCAGATAATTCATGAATTGAACCCGGATTATTTTGCATTACACTTGCAAGTTTTTGCTGAACTTTTTCTTTCAATGCTTCCCGAAGCGTATGATTTTTTTCAAACCGCTTTTCGAGAGTTGTAAGCGTTGGATTTCCGGCCATCGAACTTGCTTTGATTGGGACACCAATTTTATTTCCGTTCCGATCAAGTACGTGGTATAACAATCCTTTTTTTAAATGGATAAATCCATCCTTTGCACCTGGATCGGCAATGACGTTAAACTGCTTTAGCACTGCGTTCAATTCCGGTAGTGAACAATAATTGTAGGTAGGCAATACCTGCTGCAAAACATTGGCAATCCCACGCTTTGTTTCAGATTTTCCATACAACAGTTTTGTGTTGTCAAATGGAACAACTAAGGCTTTATTGACTCCCGATTCTTCTGCTTTTATCAAGCCGTATTTTTGTTCAAGAAATTTCCTTGCGAGCTCGGATTGATTTCGTCCCATATTGTGTGTATTGATCCGCTCTCCGTTCGCACGAATTGTTGTCGATACAATATGGACATGCGGATGCCCTGCGTCGTAGTGGTGATAGACGAGAAAAGGCTGATCCCCGAATCCAATCAAAGCCATGTATTCACGTGCGATTTGCAATAAGGTTTCCGGTGCGCAGGAGTCCCTGGTGCTGAAATTGAGCGATACGTGAATGGTGTTTGTTTTTACGCCTTCTTTCAGCCTGTTCCTGTGTTCAAAATGGTCCAGTTTGTCATAAAAATTCATTTTTTTTAACGGCAATAAAAAGCCGTTTTCCCCAATGCATGTTGCGTTCCCTTTTTTTACTTTCTGTTCATTGTAATTCAATGTTTTTTGAAGGCTGTGCGGTGTTGTTATTCGTGCAACCATAACTGATAAACCTGGTTCGCAATTGAAATGAGCTGATCTGTCTTAGATAAAAACTGGTGGTGGGCAGTTTCATATTTCACAGACCAATTTCTAAACTCTGGAATGCGGTCAAGCGTATGCAGTTTATGCACTGCCTGATTGAAGTTGTTTCCAATCGCATTCAGTTCCTGTTTTATCAGAAGCATTTGTTCCAAAAAGTCATCTGCACTTGCATTACGATAAAACAATGTAACCGGCTGTTGAATCGCAACCCGGCGCAGGTAAGTGCTGATATTTTTGTCAGTAGAATTTTGCTGGAACTTTTTCAGTTTCTCGTATTCACCTTCGTTCAATCGAACAAACACTCTTTTGTGTCTTACATAGGCTTCCTCTTTTTTCATTTGAATCACTAATTCATTTCACCCATGCGAGTCCCGAGCATGGGCAAGATGCCCAAACGTCTGACGTTTGTACATCTTGCCGCGCGCTGTTAAGGCCGCTGAAACGCGGATCGTGGCTAATGATCTTTAATTGATGGAGTAAAATTAGAGTGGAAGAATGAGCAGGGAAGAGCCTACCCGTTTTTTGGGAAGGCAGAATTTTGTTCGATTATTTTTCTTATAGCAACCCGTCATCTGCAAACGACATATAACCTTCACTGGTTAGTATGATATGATCGATCAATTTTATTTCCATGAGAAGGGATGCCTGTTTCAGGTTTGCTGTCAAGGTCTTATCACGCTCACTGGGTTGCAGGTTTCCACTAGGATGGTTGTGGCAAATGATCATAGCCGTGGCTTTCAACTTCAGGGCGCCAGCCAGCAGAAGCCGCGGGTCGGCAACTGTTCCGGTGATACCACCTGTTGACATTTTCTTTATTGCAAGCACATGGTTGGTTGTATCAAGATAAATCACTTTGAATTGTTCAACTAATTGTATTCTTTTCCGGTTCCATGAACGCTTTAACAGCCACCAGGAATCAAGAGACTTCCTTATCTGGAATCGTCTTGATGCCGGGACTTGCGAAACATACACCAATTCGATTTCGGATACAATGTTTAATGATGGCAGGGTTTGGTATTGGTCGATCATATAGTATTTTTTAGGTGGGGATCTATTTTACTGGGATGGGTTGTGTTTTAAAATCTTTGAGATTGAGGAAAAAGCCGCGGTAGTGCGTCATTCCTTCCCTGAACATTGACCATAGAAGGGAAGCACCGAGCGCCGACAAAGTTGTGTTGATGAACAGATCCTGTTTGTGTAAGGCTTCTGCCATTGAACAACTTGGCGAAAGGTCTTCCGGTTGGGATTTCAGGAGTTCTTTAAATTCATCAGTCAGGTATGGCAATTTGGCGTGGGTGAGATATTTTTCCGAGGCGGGTTGTTTTACTTCGCCAATGGTTGATAAAATTACCTGGCCCGATTGCCTGCTGTTACCAAAATCCATCCAGTACACCGGCCTGCTTCTTGATTGTGTTTTGGTATCCATTTTTTTAAGAACAGAAGCAATCTCGAATCTTGTTTTGATACTATCAACGCAGGAGATAATAATGTTGCCGCTCAACTCATTTTTGTCCGACCTGGATGATACTTTTTTGCAATGAGCCTTCCAGTTCGTACCGAAGAATCGGTTCAAACGGTTGATGAGAACAACAGACTTTGGAAAACCGATTTCATTTTTGGTGAAGAGTTGTCTTCCCATATTCGCAGAGGTGACCAAATCATCGTCAAAGAGCTTAACCGCAATTCCCGGATGACCGAGAGCTACAAGGGAAATATTGATCCGCCCAAGCGCCGTTAAGACCTGGCTGCCTGTGCCACCTGCACCGATCAGGTTTACGATCACCGGATTGGTAGGAGTAAGCAGGTATTTGTCAGTAAAATGAACGGAGGGTTTAGTCGATTCCATGTAATAATTGTTTTAGTTTTTTTCCTGACTTCAATAGCTCTACTTGTGGAAACTGTTTTTTAGAGCCTGAGAGTTTACTGAATAACTGAATGATGTTTGATTTAACCGGGGATCGTTCCCCGAGAAGGTGAGAGAATTTGCTCTTGAAAAAATAGTTATGCCATTCGTCCATAAATTCTTCCAGATCGCAATTTGCGCCGATGTCAATTTCTACGGTTCCCATGCATACCAAACCGCCTGTATGGATATTGAAAAATGGTGCATTGTATAGCAGTGTTTCCGTGGATGGCCGCTCGTTATTTTTGAGTGCAAATATTTTCAGTTTGTCGCGGCTCGCCATCCATAGTAAAGGTGGAACTGGATAGACGCCATCGGCGATTTTCAAATCCGGGATAAAATAGAGCTGTTTTTTCTGTGCCGGCGTGTACCAGATTACGTAACCATCTTTACCTGTTCGCAGGTATACAATGTTTTCAGGCAGTAAACCGGAACCCTGAAAGCATCCTTTATTTTCTTCTTCATTATGTAATAGTATTTCCCCGAGTTCGTGGCTTTCCTGCAAACCCAATGGATGCGCGTTGATCATTTTTCCATTGTCGTTTATATCAAACGATTCCACAAAAAAATTCTCATTGTTTTGCTGGTCAGCATAGATGACAATTCCCTTGATCGGGTGGTAGGGATCGGTAAACAATTTGGTTAGGTTATGCATATAGGTCATTTAAGATGTCAGCTAATTCATTAAGCAATTCGAGTAACTGTTTCTGGAAACTGAATTCGTGGATGATTTCTGTATGTGGAGTTTCAAACTTTTGGATAGAGAATGGAACATCGAAAATTGTTTTCTCCTGTAGCTCACAGTTAACCCATTCGAGTAACTGATCCATCATCCAGCCATCGGATGCCCAGCAAAACGAAAAGAACTGATCAATGTAGGCGCGGTCGTCTTCCTCGTCAGGATGGAGAAATTCACCAGCGTTGTTTGATGCAAATTTTTCATCAGGGAACTGCCGCCACAGTGCATGGATTTTTTTTGAAAGGGAAAGCAGATTGGCATCGAAATCATCTGCCGGTTTGAATTGTTCAATTCTGTTAATAAAATCTAACAGGTTGGTCGTGTTTGCAATATGCTTATTCAAAATTGACGAGTATCGTTTTGCTGCTGTAAAAACCTCCATGATGCCGCGATATTCTTGTTCCTCAAATTCATCCTCATTATCGGAATAAGACTGTTCCATCATGTCATATTCCCCTTGTATGTAGGAGGAAGTATTCAGGAGAGGCATACCCGCGATATGGTGCAGGTAGGAATAGACAGAGAGCAGCAGGTTGAATGTGTCGCCCTTTTCTCGTTGATGAAGGAAACGCAGCGCGTCAAGTGGCACATAATACAGGGTTAATCCAATATCGATTTCTTTCACTGTTGCAATAACAGGGTAACCGTCATCTTCCTGAACGATTAACAATTCAACATTGGCGGAACGTTTTATCATTTCCGCCTGTGTGTTTGCAAAAAGTTCAGCAATACAAAAAGGATATTTTTTTATTGAGACCAGATTCGGTTTAAAACCATATAATGAAGCGAGATTCTGTATGGAATTGATAAAGGATTCTTTTGCCTTTTTAATGACAACCCGGGAAGGGTTCATCAATGCTGTAACCGGCCTGAAGGATTGCTTTAGAAAATCATGGGCGTGTTCGCCAATGGTGCGCATTTTGGCTTTATCTTTCTTACAGCTGATGCGTCCGGCAGATAATTTATGTTGCGGGCGAATTTTCCGAGCTTCTTGTATACTGTCCATATTTCGTCCTGTTTCTGAATGAATGAGTGTGTGGTATTTTTCTTTTTCATGGCTATCCTTTTGTACCGAGTGTTGTTACGAATTTGTAAGCCACTTTATCACCAGTGATTTCGGGCCCTTCAATTTTTGCGGTTGTCAGGATAGGGTAGGTTGCCGAGTAAAAATTCAGCACTGATTCAGGAGAAAATATTTCGTGCGGATCTGACAGTTCTACTTCTGTACCGGCATTGTCAAACCTAAATACACGAGGAAGTTCATTTGTAATTAGCATATAGAGTAGTTTTTTAGAGTTTCGGTTATCTGTTTGGATCGAGATCATCTTCTTCCCCCGGTTCATCGACTTCGTCCGGATCTGTGTCTTCGTCAGGGTCAATGTCTTCGTCTGGATCTGTTACAGTTGTGTCTTCCTCCGGTTCGACAACAGTTTCGGTTGGGGTGTCCCCGAACAAAGAGAGTGTACCATGTTTACTACGCAATTGCTGCATTTTATTTTTGATCTCGGTTTCAAATTCTGGATAGGTTTTTGTATCAGGCATTTGCCCAATCGCCTCACCGATCTTATTTAGTCTTTCGAGGTCAGATACTTTCTTCATCTGTTCGTCAAACTTTTTTCGTTTGGCATCCTTACTGCCGACTGGTGCAGAACTTGTTTTGTTATTATTATTCTGAATATTTTTCAATGCAGCCTCATGTTCTTTCATATTACAGAGCAACTGGTTTGTTTTTTGAACGGGCACTTTGATCGTGTCGAAGAATTTTTGATCGAGTTCTTCAATACTTCCTTTCAGGATCAATGGCGGTATTTTGTTTGCCGATTTATCTTTTAAAGAATCATTGACAAGCAACAGCGAAACAGTCATTGTTGCATCATCCTGTGGCTGAATGTTCAGCCTGATATTGCCTGTGAGATTCATCGCGGCGATCTGTTGGAAAAAGTTTGTTAGCATACAATCAAATATTTTAGTTATTTACAATTTGTTGTCGGTAGAGGGAGTGAGTATTTGTTTGGCGATATAGATAGCATAGTTTGTTATATGGCGCTGCCATGCTCCTTGTGAAGGTGACCACCTGAAACCGTTGGATTTAAGTTTTTTACGCATCTCTTCTGCAGGAATCGCATCGAACAGGATTTGCACGCGGTTTGCTTCGACATTCAGCACAATACGGGCATCGCCGATGCGTGTCTCAGTGCTGGTTAGCGCCTGAATTTTAGTCATCTGTTCAATACGTTCTTTTACACGCCTGATCTCTGCTGAATTATTGGCAAATTTGTAATGTGGGAAACCCATTTCGTTGGGGCGGTTCAATTCTTCCCACATTTCTTCAGTGCCAGAATCAAGTGCCAGGAAGCCTTCTTTGTTCTTTTTACGAAGGCATTGGTTCGCAGCCTTCATAAATAACTGTGTCTTTCCCAAACTGACCAGCTTTTCTTTCAGCTTTACCAAAGCATCAGGGTCATCAGAGGAAATTGCTGTATTTGATTCGATGGTTTCGGCCTTTTCCTCATAATATTTTGCTTTGTCACCAGCTTCAAAAGCACGTCCGAATGTGTTGTGAATTTTATTCCTGTATTTGCGATCAGATTTCTCGCTGTGGTGTCCTACCAGGATGGGTTGCCCAAAGGGAATTACAGAAGCCATTTTCTCGGCCTGGTTAAAGAGCTGTTCGGATAATTTTTCATTTTTTTCCGCCTGCTTTTTAGCATTAGCGATGCGGTTTGCTTTTCTATCGTGAAAGTTGTGTTTCATATCTCAGCTTTTTTGTCGTTGATAATTTTTATTGTAGTCTGGTTAATGGGATAGTAACCGTACTCGTAACAATACCAGATTGTCCTGTTGTCTTTTGACTTTATACCGGTGATGTAGTCAAAGTGAAAGCCATCATTCACCAGCAGCAACCGGGAGCAGATCGTTGTTCCTTTATTTTCCAATCTTTTTTTAAGCAGGTACCTGTTGCGTGCCAGCGCATGATTCACATTCCTGACCGTGATGTTATCAGTACGGCTGACTTTGTTATGGTAATCGTTTCTACAACCATCGTTACAGAATTTTTTGTCTGAGCGACCATGTACTGGCCGCCCGCAATTGTTACAAGGACGATTAGTGATCGGTTCCATACGTTTTTAGATTTGGATTAGAATGGGAGATCGGGAATAGGTTCGGTGAGTTCATGCGGCTGCGGTTCTTTGGCAGGCTCTGCTTTTTTACCACGGATCAGTTTGATTGAATCTGCGTGGCAGTTAATGCTGGCTTTCGCATTCCCACTCATGTCATTGTAAGCATTGATGAACAGGCGGCCATTGATGGTAACGATCGAACCTTTGGTAAGGATCTTTGCGATTCCAGTTCCCATCCACCAGGCGATGTTGATGAAGGTTGTAAATTCTTTTGCTTCCGTTGCACCTTTGGATTTGTAACGGTCGTTGATGGCAACGCAGAAGTTGACTACTTCTTTATCTCCTTTAACTGTGGAGACAGTTGCATCTGCTGTGATTGTTCCTGTGAATTCCATTTTTTAAAAGTTTTTATTGAAGAATAGATATGAGGATTTTCTTATCAATCCCCTAACGAGCGCGACGGAGGGGTTGATAAGAAAATCCTTAATTCGTCAATGATTTACTTCTTCAGCCTTTTGACCGAAAGATGAATGAAGCGTCGCAACGGATGATCCATCAGGGAACAAATGCTGGTAACACTCCTGTTCGTACAAATTGATCATAGGCGGCATCGGAAAATGGGGAAGTGTTCTGGAGCAACTTCATGCATGGTTTGTGACGCCAATCTTTTTGCTGCGACTGGATTGTTAGAAAATGTTGCCATTGGTCGTCTGTGAGTTTGATCTCAGCTTCGTTGACAATTTCGAATGACCAATCGTAACCGAACCGTTTAATATATTTTTCTGCAATCTTTTGGCGTTTGGTTTGGTCGTGATTGAATCCGTAAGGTTTTATTTCCACGAGTTTGGAATTTCCTGTTTTCCAATCGCGTACCAGGAAATCGGGACGGTAACAATGCACGTGTCCTTTGACACCGTTTGCGAGGCCATGCAGACCGTAATACATTTCGAGGCCATCACGTATCCATGCGTGTGTATGCTCTATACTTAAAATGTATTTTAATTCGAGTAAAGAATCGAGCTGACATCCATTGTAGAATATGCATGTTCCTTCAGAAGTATATGTAAAATTCATTTTGTTATTGATTTAGAGTAAGCGCATTTGTTTCCAATGAGATTGTGTTCGGTGGGGTCCTGAAATGATAAGGTCCGAAAGCATGTTGTCGGGGAAAGCCTGGCCGGATCGTAGGCAGTAATCTTTGAACCAAAGTGCAAGCGATTTGTCTGATGTGATGGCTTTGACTTCTTCGAAAGATTTTAATTGCTCTTCATTTAATAGGATCAGGTCATCGAATACGATTTTGAAAATCCAGTCGAGGTTTTTACGCGCGATATAATTTTCTGCTACTGCTTTTCTTAATGCGAGCTGCGGATGATTTTCAAAGGCGCGTGGTTTTATTTCGACCAGGAAAGATTGATAAGTCTGTTTGTGCCGGATCAGGAAATCGGGTGTGTAGCGCAAATGACAGCGCCTGATCTTGTCAAGGGTGATTTTTGTCCCGGGATGGTAATAAATGGAAACCGGAGACCGAAGAAAATGGTATTTGTCCATGATAGAAATGGCGTACTTCAGTTCGGTGAGTGAATCGAACTGGCAATTCCATGCAGAGACTTTTCGCGATTGTTTGTAAGGAAAGGCGTTTTTTCTGGAAGGCATAGGTGTGGATTTGGATTAACGATCGAGGTTGAGTAAATGATTGGCCTTGACCTCAGTGATCTTTTTGTATATCCCTTCCTTGTTTTTAAAAGTGCGATTAAGGGAGTAGCCACGGATTAGGATGTGACTTCCCTTGCTAAAATTGTCCGGCACTTTTTCTGCCAACTGATCCCAGACCATTACATCGTGCCAGGTCGTTTTTTTAATAACGGTTCCGTCCGAGGTTCTTCTGAAATAATCAGTAGCCACCCGCAATCTTGTGTAGAGGGAGCCGTTATATGCTTTCTTCAAAGTTGGCTCGTGACCGAGATAACCAATAAGCTGGATGCTGTTTTCTGTTTTCATATTGCTATTCGTTTAGTGAACAGCAAAACTGGAATTCTCCAAGGAAACAAGCTGTTTCTATGCGTATCCGTTTCGTGTAGTATACGTATCTGATACGGTTAAAAATTCGTATATTGTGGGTATGAAACCTGAAACTACCATTGATAGGAAATGCCTTTCATGCGACAAAACACTGGATGCAAAAAAGAGGAAAGACAGTAAATTTTGCAATGAATACTGCAGGGCTGCTTATCACAATCCAAAACGTGCAGGCATTGATCCGCGGGTGGTCAAAATAAATAAGATCCTTTACAAGAATCTGGAGATAATGGAATCTTTACTCGGGAAACGTCAGTATCTGTCTGTTGATACAGAGAAGCTGAATAAGAAGGGATTCAACTTTAATTTCTTTACTCAGGAGAACAGCGAATACCGTTATGTTTATTATATGTGCTATACAGCTAAAGGGGGTGGAAGCTATATAATCTCCAAGGGCTTTGAGAGTGTTCTGAAACTGGATTGAATCTTAAATTTATGAGGTTGGGTTTGTCATAAATGCTTGAAAGCATTTGTGGGTTAGTTCATTAAACCAGCCAGAGGTTTCTTTGCACTGAGCAATTTCTGAATCCGTTATAGTGAAGGAAGTGGAATCTTTCGGATGAGTTATTCTGTTTCTGATTTCTAATGTTTCGATAAAGTTGGTCCAGTTCTTTTTGCCTATTTCCAAATCGATGTTACACTTAAATAATTTATTCAGCATTTTGAAGGTGAATTTCAAGTTATCAGGAAGCCGGAGAAATTTTACTGCAGATTTTACATCGCCATTGTTTTTTAATTCAAAGGAAATCTCTTTTAACATGGTGTATTCAGCCACTGACATTTTTCTTACTCCGGTTTGTGGTTTGGCGTTAAAACAAACATCTTTCAATATCCATATTGTCCCTTCAAGGCAAGAGAATATGCTCCGAATATAAGTTCTACGCGCGAACTGAGAATCTTCGTTTTTGCTAAGCTCATTTTCGGCTTCAGCAGCGTCCTCAATTAGGGGCATTAATGAATTTCTTATATCACCAATAGTCATCACGGCAGTTTTACTATTTTGAAATATTTATTTTTCTATTCTACATCCCATTCATCGAACAAGTAGTATTCTTTCGGGTTGGAAGGATTCACTTTTAGTTGTCTTATTACAATTGAATAATCGCTGGAATATTTTTTTTCAGCGAATGCAGTTTTTGCTTCTTCCAGTGTGTCGTGCGTTGATACCGGTGGCACTTCTAACCCGATAGATTCATCATCCAGGGCGGCGGTATAATTTACAATTGCATAAAATTCTTTGATCGTCCAGTCCGGGTGTTCGTCCGCGACAAAATCGTTGTTTTCATTCATCTCTGTTAGAAGGTCATCAACACTGGTGTCGGATAGTTCATTCACCTGAACGGATTCGACTTCTTCTTCGGGTACTACCTCCATGCTAGTAACTTCATGAATTTTCAGTTTTGAATCATATGTGCTGAAAACGCGAACGATGGCAATATCAGGCCCATCTTCTGTATACATTTCGACCCAGTTATCAACGGCCTCCTGCAGGGTATCATAATTTCCCATGGTGGGTCCAGGCTGTCCATCGGGTCCTATTAATAAAAGCGAAAAATGCGTAGATGGCTCTCCATGTTTGGGCATATCATTTCATTTATTGACAGTATTAAATATAGGCAAACCAAGTCTCTTTTGCTAACTTAGGGATAAGGAAATCAGCCAGCCATGAAAGTTGTTAATACCCAGTTTGATTTTATTTACGAACGAAGGAAATACCATGCGCATCTGTCGATGTTTACCCCGGTCAAGACGCTAATGCTCAGGGTCTGGCTGCGGTTGTCTGATAACAAAGAGCATGTGTTTGTATTTTATAAGAAGGAAAAGAACCAACTGTTCTGGTTTGACCTGCATGATGCATTCAAACAGGGTATGGCTACCACGCTCGCGAATTTGCTTCTTGAATAGCATCACCATTTATTACCGCCAGTTTCAGCTGGCCAATCTGCAGTCCACATTGAACCACTGACTGCATGAAGCCTTGGGGCAGGAGGTAACTGATTTTTTCTGCGCGCATTTTGATGCATTCATTGTCCTTTTCCATTTGGATCAATTTCTGCAGCATTTTAGTTTTCCATTTCATGGAAATAAAAATACCATTTCGCCCAAAATACTTCAGGTATTAGTACGCAGGCAAGTTGGGTGTTTTAACCCGACACAATAAAATAAACCGGCAGACGTTTTAATGTCAGTACTGACTAACCCTTCATGATATTGGCCCCGCTTTTTCGAGCGGGGTTTTTTATTTATCGGGCTTCCCATTTGCTGTTCTCCGGTCCCGAACACGCTCCTCCAACGGTGTCATTTCATTGTCCTTTGCGGTTCAAACTGTCCCAAATGGCTTTGGAATCAGGCGGGGCCTTACCTGTCCTTTATCGTTTGATCCTCTCAAATTAGGTTTGTCCCGGAAGGGTGATTTTCATTGTCCTTTCAAACCTGATTGGTTCAAAATAGCTTTGAAAGAACAATAAAAAATAGACCTTATGGCGACAAATAATCCATTGAAATACAAGAGCGGGAAAACCGAGATAGAAGGCCCAAACAGTGCCGAGTGCAGGAAGTTGATCAGGTATGAACAGCGGCTACGAACCGCCAAATGGATCGCGGGGATCCTGGGTTTGGGTTCGATCCTGAAATACCTGGTTGATTGGATGCTGAGGTCGCTTTCAGGGTGATACCTTTGGCGTATGGCCAATACCTCAACGGAGTTTACTAAACTCAGCGCGTTTTTTCAAAAAGTAAGCTTGCCTCCGAGCATAGAACTGGAGCCTGGAACGCATATTCCAGATGTAGCAAAGTTTGTCGAGAACAACCTGAAGGTTTTGGGGTCAGGTGAAATGGGAGAGGTTGCCGCAGCGGGAAGATGGTACCGAATGAACAAGCTGAAAGCGTTGCTGGAAAAACCATGATGCCAGCCAGGTCAGTTTACACGCAAGTGGGCCAGGCGTTGGTTCACATCTTTGAGCTTGGCGAGGTAAAATTCTTCTGAAACGGGGAGGATTTCCATGTCGAGGTCGCAATAGCATGATAGAACGGCTGAATTCAGGGGTAAGCCTGGCTCGTCCATCACGTACCTGTCCCCGATTTGTTTTCCATCGTAAATTACCTGGTGGTAGCAGCAACCCTCGGTTACCTTGAATACTGATCCCAAGGATGGGATGTGTCTGAAAGTTTTCATATTATAATTGCGGGATTTAAGTTCCCTACAATATATAATAAGTAAAATAGTTCATAATACCAAGAAAATCAAGATATTAACTTGGTATGTTATTTCCAAAGCGGCCTTCCTTCCAATGAATGGATTTTCCTGATTCCGGCATCTGTGATGGAGAAGCGGATGGTGTCCGCCTGGGTGATCTGGACGAGGGACTCGGACTGAAGGGTAAGAAGGTCACGGTTGATCTTGTCCCAGTCGGAACTGGAATTGAGGATCATCTCACGAGGGGTACACTGGTACTGCGTGGGCTTGGGTGATTCCTCGGCAATGATAGATAAGGTCTTCAGTGTTTCGTATTGGTTCAGCATATACCTGAGTGAGAGTGATTGCATGGTTAGTCTTTTTTGGATTCGGTGATCTTAAAGTCAATGGCGGCGCCGATGAGTTTTGTCCAGGGTGAGGTTTCGCCAGAATACATATCTATCCATTCGTCTTCCCATTTGTCCATATCAACGATCATTTCACCCACCACGCCTGGGTATAGCACGACCCGTGTAAATGTGCTGCCATCTGTCGCGCGCGCGAAATAAACCTCGCAGGGCAGAAGGCCTTTACCCAGAGCTACTACCATATCGAATAGTTTGGTCTCATCTGATGTATCGATCGGCTCTTCCTTAAAGGATTCAGCCAGGTCGCTTAAAAAGTCATCGTTATCCATTGCTATGATTTGTAGCACTAAAATACTAAAAATATTAGTTTATCCAAAAAAATGATTATTTTTAATTCATGAATCTGTTTGACGATACGGCACTGTTTGATGTTGGGAAGAAGCGGTACGTGGATTTTGCTTTGCCTGATGCGGGGATGAAGTTGTGGGAGCAGTTTTTTGAGAAGGAGGATTCGGATAGATATTATAAAGAACTGCTGGAAACCAGCCCATGGATACAGCGAAGGCGGCCAATGTATGATAAGGTGGTACTCGATCCCAGACTCACGGCATACTATGGTGGGGAACGAGGACACGAGTGGACACCGATGCTGTTGGAGATCAAGGCAAGGGTAGAGGCACAGTGCGGGATAGAATTCAACCGGGTTCTGCTCAACTATTATCGGGACGGCAGCGATTCAGTGGCATGGCACGCGGATACTCTTCCATCAGATGGTGTACACCACGCGATTGCGTCAGTCACTTTCGGAGATACCAGGATTTTTAAAGTGCGGCACATCAAAGACAAAAGCATGCAGGTGGACATACCTTTAACTCATGGCAGTTTCCTGTTTATGGGCGAGATGATGCAATATTTTTACGAGCACCATGTTCCCAAAACTGCCAAACCGGTGGGTCCACGCATCAACCTTACTTTCCGAATTGCAGACTTCATCAAAAAGAAATCCTATGGACCTGACGATGCCATTTGAAATAAAGCACATGGGCAAAGAATTATCTGTCGTTCCAAAAAAAATTGGCAAGGACTGGGTATATATTGTCCGTTTTGAAGGATCCAATCCGCCTTTGATGCTAACAATGGCTTCACAGGAAAAGGGTGGGCATTTCTGGACATCGATACCGGAAGGAAGACAACAGGAAGCTGAAAAGATAGGGCCATTAATTACTGCCCATTATAAAGAGTTGGCTGCGGCAGAATAAAAACTATTCATTGCCGATGATTTTTTCCAGCTCCTCTTTCCATTTTAGAAAACCATTCATTTTCTGTTCCTGGTAATCATGCTCAATAAAATAGAAACCATCTTCTTTTTTCTTTCGGTACATCATTCGTTTACCCTTGCGCATTTCCAGGATTAAGCCGTATGTCTTCTTGATATCGGCAGCAGCGGTTAATTTCCAGATGTATGTTGCTTCCTGTGTCAGGTAGGTCTCCCAAACAAGAAAGATGTTTTCCTTTTCCCGAATGACGAATGCGAAGGATATTGGTTTGCCTGTAATCGAAAGCTTTTGCAGATCGATTGCCTGTCTAGCGGAGAGATATCGAAGGTGGTGGTGGTGTTTGGTTTTGGTTTCCTGCACCAGATGATTGAATAAAGATTCGCCGTTCAGCGATCCATCTTTCAAGGGTTCGATAAGATCATCGAGTGCCATGATATCTTCACGGTCGCCTGAAAGGATGTACTGATCCACCCAGCTTTCCTGAATATTATGCAGGATGGTTTCATCCAGGTGTAATAAGTCGCAGCTGTCAACGGATACAGGCACACATTTACTGAATTGCATGTCGAAGGTGATCGTGCAGGATGTTTTCTTTGATCCAAATAATTTCCAGATATAATTTTTAACCGAATCGAAATATTTTTTAACAGCGTGATTGTTTATAGCCACATCAACATTCTGGCCAACAGATTTTACTTTGACCTGGAATTTGATTATTCCATCATCAAAGACTGCATCACGGATGTCAAAGGTCAGTATGTCCGTAAAACGGGTGCTTCGCGGTGGCGCTTGTGGTTGTGGTTCGAAATGATATTGTGGTACAGGTGGCGGAAAATATGCCGGAGCGGTTTGTTTTAACACCAACATTCGCGGGTTGCTGATCACGATGCGTTTTACTTCCATTGAAGCAAACATTTTCCCATAGCGATTAAACGTGTCGTGGTACGCATTGCCCGGTGCATTGCCTTCGGGCTTCAGGTACAGAACGTGGTTAAGTTCATCATAATCTTTTACACGGAATAACTGGCCAGCTATATAACCTGAAACTGATTCTGCAGGAATGCCATATTCCCAACCCAAAAAGACATGATCTTCCTGGCGCAGGAGCGCTATGATAATATCAGTTAGCTCTGGTGGTAACATACCCTATAAAGATACCGATTCGCCCAAATTGGTTATCTTAGAATTTATTACTTGGCGACAGATAATTTTCTTTAAAAACCAGGGTTTTATGTGTTATTACAACGGACAGAAAGTGACTCACGCAGAATTTATCCGCTTAAAAGGAATTGAGAAGCTGATAGCGAGTTATGATTTTTTAAATCGCGACCTGCATGACGGTTTTGCCTATGGGCCTGTCGCGGTGTTAAAGCCGGAACAGGACAAACAAGATTTTGAAATCGTACAAATGGAATGGGGCTTTGTTCCTTATTATTGGAAGACACGAGAGGAAGTGAAGAAATACAGGGACGGATTCAAAGACACCTCTGGCAAATGGGTGCAATACCTTACCCTAAATGCAATGAGCGAAGAAATGTTACTCCCCCGAAAAATGTACAGGGAGGCGGCTCTTAAAAGACGATGCCTGGTTATATCTTCAGGCTTTTTTGAATGGCGGCATTATTTTCCACCAAACAAAAGAAAACCAGGTGAGTTCGTGAAAACTGCGATCAAGATCCCACATCATATAACAGTCAAAGATCAACCCTATTTTTTCATGGCGGGGATCTACCAACCATGGGAAGACCAAGTAACTCATGAAAAAGTGGAAACGGTTTCAATCGTTACCACTTCGGCACCGGAAGGACATATCATGGCAAAAATCCATAACAGCAAGCTCAGGATGCCTGCCATCTTAAATGAAGACCTTGCCTGGGAATGGATGTTCGGTAATTTATCAGAAGAACGAATTACTGAAATCGGAAGAACACAATTTCCGTCTGAGCAGATGACTGCTTGTACTATCGCTAAAGATTTTAAAGAGCAACTGGAACCGGCAAAACCCTTTGTGTATGAGGATCTGCCGATGATTGAATCAGTATTATAACATGTCTTAAATGATAAGTTCAATGGATTTAATTTCTGTTTGTGTTTACATCCTTGTAGGCATCATGGGCGTGGCATACCCAATTCTATTACAAGTGGAATCGCGATTAGATGATAAATACAATTCAGACCGAATCGTAGAACTTTTTAATGCTGAACCAATAAGAAAATGGTTTATTCGGGTGTTATATATAACAACCGGTTCAATATTTGTTTGGGCATTTAAAATTCCAGTGTTGCCGTTTATTCCAGAAGGCAAGTTTGTTGATAATGTAATTGTTGATTCAGCATTTCGCGTTGCTGCTGGTTTAACTGTTCTTCTTGTTATACTTTTCTTTTTCACTGTTAAAAAGGTATTGGTTTATTACACTCCAGTGAGTTTTGCCAGATATCTGATTGAACTTGACAAGAAAGATAAAAGTGATACGCCAAAATATATTGATGCCCTAAGTGATCTTCTTACCACTTCTATTAGGCATCTCAATTTTTCAATTGCCCGCAGGATTAAGGAGTATATGTATGAATCCTTTAATGAAATGAGAAAAGCAAATCTTGGTAAACCCGTTGAATATTCCAGCAATCATTACTTTTTTGTTTTTAGAACTGCTCAGGAGTTGTGTGTAGTAAAAGATAAAAGATTTGATGATATCGCCACTGCTTCAATAGGTGGGATTTGGTTTACAGGAGAACTCAATGAAAGTAAGATATCGGAAATTACATATTCCTGGATGTGGAATAATCTCAGGGTAGCGATAGATTCGGACATGGATGATTATGTAATGGAATTCTGGAGGCATGCAACACAATTTTATAGCTATCAAATGGCACAGCTTAGAAGTGAGTTTGATGCAAATGGAGACCAAATTAATATTGAACAACAAAAGGAGCGGCAGAATGATCGAATGCGCTTCCTTGAATTTACGTTTGCCGTTGGCGGCTTGCTTTTATATAAAGGAAAGTATAACCTCATCGGGAGGATGTTTCGTTATACACAGAGTATCCCTCCTGAATATCCTTTATTGCCAGGTGGTATGGATGAAATTTTCTATTGGTATTTCAGGTTTCTTGATCCGTACTATTTAGATTTCCCTCCAATTGAACATAAATATCCATTTCCTGGAATGGAGGGCGTAAATGCAGGAGGCCAAATACGGCATAATATTTTGAAATACATCGCTTTGCTTTTTGTACGCCAATATAGCCTAATCGAATTTATGGTTTACCAGAAACCGATGAGGAATCCAGCGATACCTCAGAAACAATCCGTGAAGACTTTGTGGTTAAACAACATTGATGGTATGAGAAAATTGGTTGAAGTAATAAGACGCAACCAAGAATTAATGACCGGTAGTGGGCTGGAGTATATTACAAATGAGTGGTGTGAGGAAAATCAGAAGGTTGCGCCAGAACAATACCTTACTAATTTTAAAGACGAGATGTCGGCAGCGTTTGAAAATGAGCTAGACAATCAGCCTTTATCAGAAGAAAAAGTAGCTAATTTCAAAGAAACAACAAAGAATCTAATAGTACCTGCACTTGATGAACTCAAAAGATTTAATAATCCTAAGCAAATTGAAGGCGAAACACTCGATTTGTTTACAATGGGAGTAAGAAATACGACCGATAAAAGTTCTTTTGTTAATGATCAGGAGGCTGAGCACATTAATTATAATTCTGCCCTTGGTGAGGGATTGGTTAACAAAATCAGAACTAGCGCTGGAGCTATTTTTACACGAATCAGCACCAAGCGTTATCTATTACTTGAAAAAGATTTTATCGCTGCTATTCAAAAGTTGAATCTAAGTGACGGCGAATTTGTCTTGGTATGTTTTGGTAAGGATATCCGTCGACTATACAGGCAAAAAAATATTGAACTACCTGACAATATCACAGTCATTCACTATCCATACACTGAACCTAATTTTGTTGGAGACTCCGTGTTTGTTTTGAATGCAGAAGATTTGCCTAATGTCACATTCAATCCGCCAGATCAAAATCAAATTCAAGCTTATCACCTGGAATTGCTTGACCAAGATCATAATTTGTATGCATCTGTTCTTGATCTTAATCAATTTCCTGAATTAAGGGATTCCATACAAGATACTCAAAGCGATAAAAATCTGCGTAGGTACGCATTGCTGAATATTATGCTTGCGGTAAAATATTCATTTAGGAAAGAAATGAAGTGTGTTCAATTACAACTTGCCTCTGAATATAGGAATCGGGGTTTACCAAATGAACTCAACGAAATTGAACCGCTCTAATTTAAACCATCACTTATTGCATATTTCTAAGTTCTGTTATTCCTTCATTTTTGATTTCAACTTTTTCTCCTGCGATAGTAATTTCAGAAAGGAAGTGTTCTGAAAATGTTTTATCCCACATATTTATTTTCCATGTCTGGTACATTTCGTCGATGTATTCATCCTTTACCCGATGGAGAATGGTGACTAAAAATCCAACACCAGGTGGGAGATCTTTTATTTTAATCTCACGGAAATCAGGAGAAGTATCTTTGATTGTTTCTATATCAACTCCATGCGTAGTGCCTGATACATTGGGAGAAGAATGATAATCTACATATTTGTTATTGAGTAACCAGGCAATGTTTGCCAGTTTAGTTGTCGCTTTACCTGTATTCATGAAAAGATACCAGCTTTCGTAGTATTTGTGCCGGCCGGATGAGTCTGTACGTTCAGATGGTTTTATGCCCATCTGTACGCTAATAGTCGCCTTTTCATTTTCTTCCCTGCGTTGGTTAAATGACCTATTTAAGAGTAATGCTGATATCGCAACAGCCAAGGCGACAAGGGCTATAATTGTTTTGTGGTCAAATCCCTTAGTGAAGAAATTATCTTTTTTTACGGGCAGGTTAGCAGGAGATTGAACACCAATATTTTTTTGTTTCGGCTGTCGTATTTTTTTGCTCATATTCGATAATTTCTAACATTGTGTTGCTAAAATACACACCTTTTTGAAGAGTTTTTAGAAGTATATAATATGTCAAACTGATTAGGTTCTGATTTTTACGGCTCGTAGAATCAAGCCATTAATCATCGCTATCTTCGTCATCATTAATACCTTGCTCTTCCGGGAACGAGCGTAGCATAACATCATATTTAAGCAAGCGCAGGTAGCATGTTGCAAGATATGCTAAGCACAATGCCTTTTTTCTTAAAATCTTTTTCCCGGTGTCATGCGAAAGTTCATTTGATAAAACAACAACGTGTTTCAGAATGGTATTTTCAGCTTCTGAGCGGTAAGGCTTTATTAATTTTATGAGATCGCCAAGCATTAAGTCTGAATAATCTTTTTTAACGTTAAGTTGCCTAAAACGGTAGCATAACTCCACTTTTAGAGAGTATTCCATTATTCTGCGAACTGTGTTACTTTTTTCGCATATAATATCAATATCAACCAGATCAACATCTTCTAAAATTTTTGATACGGAGTCAAGTCTCTTAATGGAATCAAATATGTTATACTGTAGTAGAACCTTTTTTGATGTTAATGAAGAAAATGTAGAATTTTTAGGTAAGATGATAACCGAAAATATTGGGGTATTTAAGCAAGTATATACCTCGGCAATATCTTTTATTCGCCGGAGTACCAGTTTTGAGAAGTTGTCGTTATTATCCTGAATTTGAAATTCCGAGCTATCTACTTTTAAATATTCAGCAAGTTCTTTGTCTTTAAGTGCAAAACCCCTTAATAAAAAAAATGTATTACCATTAATTTCCAGCTTACGTAACTCATTAAATTTTAAAAACAAAGCATAGAGAGCGCCAGGAAAAGCCACTGCTCGTATCATTTTATCTTCATCATTTTCTGATACATTTCGGTAGTCGCGCCAAATTAACTTTAGTAGCTGTCTTTTTTTATCAATTTCTATTCCATCGATGTAATCCCAATTACCGGAATCCAGAAAATCAACGATTACCAGGCCGTCAGTTGCTTTGATCAGTTGTTTTAACAATCGGTTTGCTTCCAGTATTGAAGTGGTAGCTGTCCATTCTGTTTTCCTACTAATTTGTTTAAAAATTTTATCACCCTCGGTAATTGCTTTAGGTAGTTTAGGCATTTCAATTAAAAGTTTTTAAGCTGTAACTTCTGGACAATTATTTGGCAAGCAGTGTTTTATTGAAATCATGATTTAATATGCTTTGACTGATAGTGTGTTTGCTTCCCCAAAGCGATTTCTTATATGCAATTTATTAAAATTGAAGTCTGAACATAATGCTAAGGACTTTTTCAACTAATCTTCTATGTTTTTCAATATCAGAATCTTTTACTTCTAATATTGCTACCTGGTGAATAAGATTACAGCGCATTTTATAATAGTGATCCAATAATACCCAGTCTCTTGCCGAAATTTTGCTTCCGAGGTGTCTTTTTACCTCGGCTTCAACCTGTGTTCTGGTTAGTAAGATTGCAGTTAACCTAGCCGATCCAATGACAGGCGGTTTTTTTGCAACCACATGTACTAGGAATTCCTTAATGGCGATTTCAAATGTGCTGTCGGTAATAATTAAAGCGAATCGGTTTTTATTGGAGAAATTGGAATTAAATAATTCATCAGCTAGAATAATACCTTCATAAAGCCCAATTACCCAAGGTTTGCTCTCAGCTACTTTTTTATTTTTTTCTTTGACTATTGCCTGATACGATGCCTGTTTTTGAGGAGTAGGAAGTGGATATAGCTTCACTGTATCATTAGGCTTGAGTTCAACCTTATCTATCGTGCCAGATGTATATTGATAAATGTTTTCATCAGCATTGTTAGCAAATTTCCTGGCGAGCCTTGCGAAATAAAATACCAATTGCAATATTCTATCGCGAATTCCAAGAAATACTTTGTTCTGAAAATTGATGCTTGATTTGCTACTTGTCCATGGCATCCTCTCTGGATTCCCGTGGAGATAAACAAAGACTCGAAGTGTGTTAATATCTGGGTGTGGCAAGCCTGCGCCTCCTGTGTAAAAACCCAAAGTAAAACTTTTGTCTGCTCTTAATACCATTCGATCATTACAATAAAAGTAAACTCCGTAATCACCTTGTCCAACTTCGCTTTTTGCAATTAATCCTCCTAACAATCTTACTTTGATAACTTCTGTGTCATTTATTGGTGTATCAAAAATTATTTCTTGTGGCGCATAATTGGGCGGAAATGACCATGCTTGATCAAATTGAATTGGGACGACTTTTATACCGTTTATTTGAAGTTCTAAGTTGGGGTTGGAAAGTAGCTTTGCATATATAGCACCTGTGTGCTCAATCATGTCTTTTTCCAAAGAATCGTCAATTACAGATCTGAGTTTTGTTAATTCAATAATTGTGCTGTTTGGTTCGATATCTGTAGAATCTAAGTGATAATTCAAGTCCCAATTTTCCTTTTCAAGCCATTCGTCACTGTATTCGATAAGTAATGTCCTTTCTTTTTTGTACCGGGTTCTGATTTTTATTTCTTGGGCCAAGGCCACGACTGCCCTTTTCGAACCAACGCCAAAAACTCCTATGGTTTCGTTAGATGCGCTATTTGAAGTGTGTCCGGGCGCTATTATTAGTTTAACATCAGATTCTTTGAGACCGCCGGCTGTATCAACCACCTTTATGCATTGTTGTGCAGTGTCCAGGTGTATAGCTATTTTTAGTAGGTATTTTTTACCACCCTTAGTCCATAGATCAATCGAGTTGTCAATTAATTCACATATTGCTAACTCCGTGTTGTAATCGGCAATGATCGACTGATAAAGCCGTTTGGAGGGCATTGCATTAACAGATTTTATTTCCTTTCTCATTTAGAGGGATTAAGAATGTGCCAACATAGAATTTTTAGCCGCTGGATTTTATCTCTGCAAGTCGCTTCGTTCAGACTTTATAACTTAGTAATTCATGTTGTAATGAATATTAACCGGATAGAGGGAATCGAAAGATAGTTATCGATTTTGAAATCCGGAAGCCTTTTGGATGAATTTTTCGCCGAATTGACGCTTTATGGAGTCGATCCGCTGATAAAGGCGGATCTTTTCTTGTGTATCATCAAATAGATTGATCTGATAGTTGCCGGGAAGGAGACTGGTGAAGCGGATGCCAATGAGTCGGATGAGGACGCGGCGGGTGTAGAGTTTGGTGAATAGTTCCAGCACTGTTTTGAGGAGGGTGTGATCCTGGTTAGATGGGTCGATTGATTTCTGGATGCTGTGGGTTTCGAAATCGGTGTAGCGAATTTTGACTGAGACGCAACCGGTGAGGCGGTTATCGCAGCGTAGCTGGAAGGCAATTTTTTCTGTCATGCGTACAAGCTCACTTCGGAGAAAGTTTAAGTTAGTTGTGTCTGCCTGGAAAGTGTTTTCGGTGCTGATGCTTTTTTGTTCGTGGAAAGGAACGACGGGAGATTCATCGATGCCATTGGCGGAGCGATGTAAGTAGGCACCGGGTTTGCCGAGCAGGTTGACCATTAATTCAACAGGAATATTTGCGAGGGTTTCTATTTTGTGTACGCCCATGTTGATCAGCAATAATTTAGTTTTATCACCTACACCTGGAAGCCGGTCGATCTTTAAGGGCGCGAGGTAGGATCTTTCATTACCGAAAGGAATTTCCAACTGGCCATTGGGTTTTACTTCATTGGTGCCAACCTTGGAAAGTAGTTTGTTGCTGGCAAGTGCATAGGAGATAGGCAGGCCGCTTTCCTTCAAGATCTTTTTTTTCAGTTCAGACGAAAACAAACTGCAGCCGAAGAATTTATCCATACCGGTCATATCGATATAAAATTCATCGATCGAAGATTTTTCAAACATCGGAACGGTATCCCTTATCACATCTGTTACGAGTTGGGAGTATTTGCTGTATGCTTCATAATCACCACGCACAATTATGGCGTGAGAACATAAACGTTTTGCCTGGTACATTGGCATGGCTGAGTGTATGCCAAATTTCCTGGCTTCGTAACTGCAGGATGCGACGACGCCGCGGCCACCATCACCGCCAACTATTACTGGCTTACCGATCAGTTTCGGATTATGCAGGCGCTCAACTGACACAAAGAATGTGTCAAGGTCAAGGTGTGTAATATGTCGGTTCGGATCACGAAACATACGAGCGATTTTTGTAGCCAATTTTTTCCATGTAAGAAACTTCGAGGCTGTATACGCCGAAATCTTCTGCAACTCTTCCTTTTACTTTATAAAACCCACTGCTGTGTAAGGGATGACGTTTTGCAGAATCGGGAAAGTGTACCGTATCGATCCAGTCAAGGTTGGCGTCCACGAAAGTTCCGAAGAACATCTGGTCATCGTTCTTTGTAGTCACGTGTTTGCGTGCGATAAAATAGGCCAGCATGGAAATGGTTTTACCGGCGTATTTGTGCATGTCTTTTGAAGGAACATAATTCAATGGGTCGTCATCAACCAGCGCAAATGGATTGGTGATCGTGAAATTCATAATTTCCATCTGGTCATAGAGGTCATCAATGGGATGGTCATCGAGTTGTGGTAATTCAAAACCAAATGAGAGTGGTTCATTAAACATTGATTGTACTTCGGGTGCTTCGATGATTGCTTTCTTTTGTAGAAAGTTTGCCTCCCACAGTAAGGTCTTTTTTGATTTGCCTGTAAAACGCAAGGCTCCGACACGGATCAGAATATTTAGTTGTTCCAGGCCAACAGCAGTGCGTTCGATAAAATCAGTTAAGCTGAGGTATGCTCCATTTGCTTTTCTTTCATCGAGCATTTTTTCGACCAATTTGTTTTGTAAACTCTTTATATGAATAAAGCCGATATATACTGCATGACCCTGTATGTTGGTGTAGAGGTCGCTGTAATTGACGCAGGGAGCATTGATGCGTCCGCCACATTTGATGAGTTCTAAAAAATATAATTCGCGGGAATAAAAGCCGCCAAAATTATTAATGACAGCAACCATGAATTCCTGCGGGTAATATGTTTTGAGGTATAAACTCATGTAACTCTCTACTGCGAAGGATGCTGAGTGTGCCTTATTGAAAGAGTAGCCCGCGAAAGATTCCATCTGGCGCCAGACTTCGGCCACTTCTTTTGGGTCCCTGCCTAATGCGATCGAGGATGCAAAGAATTCATTTTTGATCTCGTTGAATTTATTGTGCGACCTGTATTTACCGCTCATCGCTCTTCGTAAGATATCTGCTTTACCGAGTGATAAGCCACCGTAATAATGTGCGATCTTGATCACATCTTCCTGGAACACCATTACGCCAAAAGTTTCAGAGAGATGTTCTTTGAATAAGGGATGTATGTACTCAACAGTCGAAGGATCGTGGAAGCGTTCGATGTACGCTCGCATCATACCGGATTGTGCGACACCTGGGCGGATGATAGATGAGGCAGCTACGAGTGTGAGGTAATCATCACACTTTAATTTTTTTAAGAGACCGCGCATGGCAGGTGATTCTATATAGAAGCAGCCGATGGTGTTGGCGTCGCGGACTTGTGTTCTAATCCGGTCATCGGTAAAGAATGCTTTGGTATTATGAATATCAATTTCCTTGTTGTGGTTTTGTTTTATTAAACGCAATGATTCTTTGATATGGCCGAGACCGCGTTGCGAGAGCACATCAAATTTGTTTAAACCAATATCTTCTGCTGTGAACATATCCATCAAAGCTGTTTGAAAACCTTTGGGTGGCATGAACAGCGACATCGTTTCATAGATGGGTCGATCAGAAATTAAAATACCACATGGATGCAGCGATGGGTTGTATGGGAAGCCGCGCATCATAGCACCATAGAGGAAGATCTTTTTTGATTTTGCGCAGGTAGGTGTGTTGGTTCGCTGCAATGTTTTGATCTCTTCATCTGGCAGGCCGTATACTTTCCCCAACTGGCGAACAATGGAATCGTGTTTGAAAGTGGGACAGGATCCGAGCAGCGCCACATGTTTTTTGCCGTAGCGTGAAAAAATATAATCCATCACATCATCGCGGTCTGTCCATGAAAAGTCGATATCAAAGTCGGGTGGGGAGGTGCGTTCTGGATTTAAGAAGCGTTCGAAATATAAATTCAGATCGAGCGGGTCAACGTCCGTAATACCTAAACAGTAGGCTACGATGGAGTTTGCACCGCTGCCGCGGCCCACGTGGTAATAACCCTGGCTATCCGCATAGCGAACAAAATCATAGTTGATATGGAAGTAGGTGGTGAAGCCAAGGTCATAAATTACTTTGAGTTCCTTGTTCAAACGTTCAATGGCCAGTTTGTTCTTTTTACCATAGCGGCGAACCAGCCCTGCTTCTGAAAGTTTGTGCAATAAAATATTATCATCTTGCTTTGACCCGCCATAGACCTGCATTGTCTTGTCAACATTAAAATCCATTTCAATCGAACATTGATCCAGTAACCGGATCGTATTCATCACAAGCGCCGGATAATGTTTGAAAGCGTTCAACAATTTCGATGGACTCACAAATGTCTCATCCCGCCCGCAGCAGCTATCTTTCTGCAAACCGGATAGCAAAACATTTTTATCAATGGCACGAAGGAGACAGTGCAAATAAAAATATTCCTTATCCTGAACCGTTACCGGTTGTAAAATTACATACTGGTCAAAACTTTCAACTTTAAACAATTTCGTAATTTCTGTTGCACGGATGCCAATGCGTTCATTCGCTAATAATTCAACGTGATTTTTTTTTCCATCATAGATCACAAACACATCCGAAGGCGCTGAAGGTGTTGCAGGAAATTCGAGCTTGTTTAATAAATGCTCCGATAAAAATTCATTGATCCATGCAAGTCCCTTGTTATTCTTTGCGAGAAGTATATACAAAAATTCATCACCATTGCGGAACTCAATACCTAACACCGGCTTGATATTCTGTTCCCGGCAGAGCTTGACAAACTCCCAGTGATCATAAGTAGAATTGATATTGGTTAATGCCAGTGTGGAAACGCGTTCTTCCACCGCGGTCTCTACTAATGCGTGCGTTGAGAAGGTCCCATAACAGAACGAATAGAATGTCTTGCAATTCAGGTACATAGAAACAATATTTACTAACCAATCCGGTACAACTTTACTAAATAATTTAGCAAAATGAATTGAATACTTTTAATTGTTTGATTATCAGTTAGTTATCCGTCAATTGAAAATTTAATAATTTGGTAGATTATAATGACATCATGGAGTATTACAAAACAGAGGATGCAAAAAAGCTAGGTCGGGCTATCGAGCTATATGCCGACAAAAACGAGTTTGCAAATAATAAGGATAATGATTTGCAGGCGGAAAACACCTGGGGTGCGTCTCAATTGTTTGCAGAGATACTTTTTCATTCAAAGGAACAGGCCAATTTTGTTACTAACCGAGATACCCTTGATCTAATCAATAAGCAGTTTTACAAGGAAACAGGTATTGCTATAGATGTTGATGCGATTATTAACAAAGGCTTTCTACGGATCGTTTATGGACTCGTCCGCATACCGCGCGTATTTATCTCAGCGATCTATGAGGTTGAAAACTTTAAAGATATTTTGCCGGAGTATCAATTTCTTGTGAACACAAAAAAAGAAATTAAATCCGGGAAGGGAATAGCCGTCGCCGATTTTGATTCGTTGGCCAGTGTGTACGAAAGTTTAAACGATGTTTCATTAAAAATTCCGCTGGTAAAACAAAGGCATCTTGTCAAGGAGGCGAGTGGGTTTGTTACCATTCAGAATATTGAATATTATAAGCCACTGATAGATAATTTTGGTGATTTTCAATTTTTAAAGTCGGTATATGATTTTATTTATAAAGATAACCTGCTTAATAAATTAACGATTTCGAAAAGGACCTGCAATGCCATTATAAAAAAACACAAAGCGGTGTACCCTGATTCACCTGGGATTACAGAAATGGTTAAGAGGAAAATGATCATTCACAATGGATCCAATTACATTGTACATGTTAATCACAGGACATCCGAATTTGATCGCCTGGTGCTGAATAAAACCGGCGGCATTTTATGGAGGAAAGTCCTTGCTTCAAAAAAGTTTACAGATGATGTTCACCGGCTGAGGTTCTGGTATAACCGAATGCTGCTTAAATCTTCCGGCTGGCCGGAGACGACATCCTGTTTTGATGACTCTGCAAAAGAAAAATTTATTGCAGCTGCCTTCGAAGTAGTATCAAAAGACCCTGATCTTGCCAAGGGTGAACAGGAATTCAGGAAATTGATATTTGATATGGCGCACAGCAGGTTGGACCATTATGAATATGGCATGACCCGGTCTGAAGATGATTTTCCGGCCACGGAAGAACCATACGAGTTGTACAGGCGGCTTTCTGAACTGGACGATGAATTCCAAGGGGAACTGCTGTACGTGCAGGAGGCCCGTTACCCCCTGACCTTTTTGTTGAAACAAATTGTACTCGGTGATCAGCCTTTTAACAGCAAACGAGAAACGTATCCGTTTATATTCAGGCTACTGAAAAACGGATCAAAAAAACCTTACCTGCTCTGGCAGACATGCTTTGACATTTTTTATTTCAAGCCATCGTTGATGCCATTTCTGCTGGCAGACAGGACATATGCTTCCCTTGGCCTGAGCCTTTTATGGGAGGTGAAATTGAAGGAAGAAATTATTCAGAACAGCGATTCGGTCCGCACTGAAATGATCGCCGAATCATTCTCATACCTGGCCGATAACATTGACTACTTAAATGAAGACAAAAAGCTGATCGCCAGATCGATCTTTCAATGCCTGGTAAGGGCTGTCAAGGAAAAATTTCGCATTCCGCGTGGCCAGGATACTGAGAGACAAAACAGTGAGAAGGAAGCAGCTATCAAACTTTTCAATGAACTCAAATTAGTTGTGGGGGCACAAGAGTTACCGGGCAGTCATTCAGGAAAATATAGCCCGTACAAAAAATTGGCCTATGTTGAGATGCTTCCTTTTTTCCTTTCAGCGTTGGAAGATTACAAGGACAATTATTTTTTTAACAGGTCATCGATCAGTATTCCATTTGAAAAACTTGACATGTTAAGCTGGCTTTTGCGGTTAAGCCTGACAGATGAATATACCAGCAATGTAAGCCAAAACAAAGAGGAAGGGACGGGAGCTGATATAGCTATGGATATCTGCAAAGGATTGCGTGATGTTTATCTGCGAATTCTAAATTTATCAACGATAGAAACCTGGGACCATGAATTAAAATCATTTCAACCCCGCCCACCGTTGTGGCAGTTTAACCCGGAAAATATCCGATTGATTGAATGGCCCTTGATTTTTATTTCACTTGAAAAAAGAAAGTTACTGGATGATCTGTTACAACCGGGCGGTTTGCGGTTCAGGGAGAACTTAAATGAATACGATGAGGGTAACAGATATGTTGCTGCAAAAATGCGTACACACCTATTTATTTTATTGCATACTTACCGGGCACTTGGCGATAAATCAGCCAGCCTTTATTCGGAAAAGGATGTTCTGGCCCAGGTACTGTTAAAAATTGAAACGGCTGTACAAACCTTGATTGTAAAATATAGCTCAAATGATACATCCGCAGCAAGAATAAATATCCTTGACAAAACCTTCGAACAGGTACATTTTTATGGTGAGAATGCCACGTTGTTGCCACTGATCGCCACTGACATTAATTCATTCGGTAAAGAGAGGCGCAACGCCATTATCAATGCATTGCTGGAGACAGACAAGATAGAGCGGGCATATACATTGGTGAATCATCTCATTGATGAAAATAAACGCAATGAGTTAAAAACAATTATACAGAAGCAGAACATTGAAGATTATATCGATGGTAATTACAAGCTCGAACTTGATGTATTGTTAGAGGACATGATACAGGATGATGACTTTGTGAACGATACAGAAAAAGTGCTGGCTGCCTGGCGAAAACGGACCGCGCGGATGCCCGACAGCAGGCAATACAAGGAACGTGCCTTTAAAATTGAACTGTTGCTGGCGTATTATAAAAACGACCTGGCGTTGATCAACACCGCGGTGGCCCCACCCAAAAAGGAAAATTACGGTTCCTCGTTGCCAGTCTTCAATGCAGAGGCAGAAAAAGACTTTTACAGGGCGCTTTATTATTTAAAAAACAAAGAGCCGTTAAAAGCATACAGGATATTTGATGCACAGGTGAAAGATTCAAACGATGACAGGCCGGTTCTGGCGCTTAACAGGTTTGCTTCTAAACTTAAACATGGTGATACAGTAGAAGCCATTCCTGACCGCCAACAGATATATGCAGAAGCCATAGACGAATGGAACCTATTTGAAAAGAACCTTGCACCGGGCACGACCATCACCCAGGTGAGAGAAAATGTTCTCAGAAATAAACTTTATGTATATAGCCAGTTAAAAAGCCATGACAACTTTGACGAAACATATGGAGAACTATTAGATGCTGAAAAACTGAATGAGGGTTTTCTGCGGTTACGTATTACAAACCTGATCGCAAGGCAACTAATTCCTGAAGCCCAGGAACAACTGCGGCATGCTAAGACCTATCATCAGTCTGAAACGGGCGAATATCCTGCATTTATCCAGGAATTGAAAGACATATGCGATTCAAAAGAAGATATAGGTCGATTGAAAACAGATTTGCAATTTCTTTTGTCAAAATCGCCTGAGGTGCTGGCCCAAATTATTCCCGATAATGTCAACCGTTATAAAGAGTTGTCAATGTTCCTCCTTTTTGAATTGGTGAGAGCTGCTGACGGAATGCTTACCAAAATAAACAGCGTATCGTCGATTGATCATGAAGATAAATTCTCAGATCTTATTATCCTGGGTCTTGATGCAAAACTCGCCCTGTTCCATTGGCATACCGGTGACCCAAGGGCTGGATTTGCCGATTCCTATAGCCGGAACCCCGGAGAACTCGACTTCGCAATTTTCGATGCGGGGAACGACAAGATATGTATCTGCGAAGGAATGATACTTTCAGGTAAGAATACCGCTGAAACGCAGAAACATAACTTCAAGATATTTAACTATGGTCATGCCCGGAGACACATGTATATGCTGGTCTATTATACAGGTGAAGCGGAAAATTTTGTTTCAGCGTGGGAAAAATATAAAACAGCCGTATCTGAAGTGGTTAAGTTTCCGGATAAGTATCCGCTGCGTGAAACCCAACTCGACGAGCTGGATCAGTTCTCGAGGAGCGAGTCAATCAAAGTAGCAAAAGGATCGCATGGGCCCGATACATTACTGTATCATATTTTTATCAATATAAATTATAAGCAGGAAAAACCAGTGAAGAAAGCTAAAAAGAAAGCTGCCAAAAAAAAGGCCGGTAAAAAGATAAAGTAAGACGAAGGCAAACAATTGTACATAATGAAAAAAGAATTTAATACTGATATTTTACTCTGGCTGGATATTGCACTGGATGATCTCCACTCTTCGCGTATATTATATGAAAATGGTAAATACAGGTCTTCCTATTTTCATTTTCAACAGGCATCAGAAAAAGCAAATAAGGCAATGGCTGTAATGGCAGGTATTTTATCACCCGAGGAACTGGCAGATATACAACATGACCAATTAAAAATATATCGAAAGAGCTTAGTCAAGCAGGAGGCAAAGGTCCAGGAAATAAAAAAAATCTTTGAAATTTTCCCAAAAGGAAACGAGCACCCATTTTTTGAGGCAGACACCTTGGCTACGCAAACCGGAGCACTTTCTTTGGGGATCGCCTCTATCGACAGCCTGAGTAACAGAAATTTAAAGGATATCTCATTAGGCGAGTTAGGTGGGATAGTACGTCAAATCAATACAATCAAAAATACAAAAGTCAAACTACCAAAGGACTTAAACAAGTTTCTTGATACTAAATTCCTGGACGTTGCAAACTGGATGGGCCAGTTTCCAACCCAAGAGGCAAAAATTGCTGAAAAGGAATATATCGATTTTGTAAAAGACAAGGAAGCATCCGCAGAAGTCTATGGATACGTTACGAAGATATTTTCACTGTCGGTGGAAATTGGTGTTATTGAGATGGTCCTCTTCTATTGCGCGATTTTGACAATTAAACATAGTTCAGCCACACGTTATCCGCAAGGCTCAGGTAACCCTCTGAAGGAGTATTCCACTAAAATGCCAATCATTAAAAGGCAGCCCGTGTTTATGGATCTGTTGGAAAGCGCGATTGAAGGATTGAAACGAATTCATCATCTGCCAAATGGTAAAAACTAGGATGGAAATGCTTATTTTAGGTTATGCTTGAAAAAGATTTGAAGGACTCCATTGTTAGCGACAAACTTTCTGAACTCGCGGCAGATGCTGCAGAACTTGGCCTGGACAGCCTTTTGGCCGATGGCGTGGTAAAAGACATTCCTGTGATCGGTTCGCTATATAAACTGGCAAAGGTTGCCATGGGTATCCGTGAAAATATCTTTGCTAAAAAAGTATTGAAGTTCCTGATTGAGTTAAAAGGCATACCTGGGGAAGAAAGAAAAAAATTTATTGCAGGACTCGATTCTGATACCCATAAAATCCACAAGGTAGGCGAGAAGATCATTGTGATCCTGGAACGGCTCGATGATATTGATAAAGCAACTATTGTCGGGAGATTATTACGTGCAGCGATTAAAGAATATATTCCGTACGAACATTTTTTAAAACTGAGTTCGATCGTTGACAAAGCTTTCTTTACGGATCTGCAACAACTAAAAGGACAATCTACTGATAACTGGGGCATTCGTGAGATATATTATGCGTTGGGTAAAGACAGCTATCAGCATTTTTACAATATTGGAATTATGACGATGTCGATCAAAGACGACGAGAGCAGGAAGGGAATGATGCAAAGAGTAAGTTTAGGCGCTCCCCCAAAAGAAATTGGTTTTGTACCCAAGGTAGAATATGAATTCAGCAACCTGGGCAAAGAACTGATACGCTTCGGCATGAATGAGGGGCACGAACCATCGGACCTGGACAGGTATTAATTGTCAATTCCTTCGTCCTCATCGCTATCAGGACTTGGTATGGAAAAGGGAGTTGCGATACGAGCAAGCAGTGTCAGCCTGCGGATATTTTCAGATGCCACCTTGTGAAAACGCGGGAACAGGCGAACGAATGGATAATTTGTTGTGTAAGCAGTGACGGGATTGAACCCTTTAGCTTCATCAGGGTAACGGGTGTAAGCAAATGGGCTGGTGAAAAAGCCAAGCAAATGCACCTGGATAAAATAAGGAAATACTTTATAAAACGCATTCACGCTTTTAGCCGTATGAGATACAATGAAATCAACCATGAACGACTGTTCTTCCGGTTCAACCTCTCTTTCGTCGTCCAATATAATTTTGTCCAGCATGGCCCGAACCATCGGGTTCCAACTGCCTGCTATGTTAGACTTATCAATCTCAAATTTTAATTCACCGGGTGCGGACTCCAGTTCGCTCAGAAATTGTTCTAATTGCTCATATCCGAGTTCACGTATATCACCAAACTGGGCTGTTTTGCGGATGTTTTTTAGTTTGGCAAATTCAGAATTATATTCTGCCATCTCTACTTTTTCACCGGTTATCATTTCTGAAAAAATACCGATAAAATCTATATTGAGTTCCTGGAACTCACCCATTACTTTTTCCTGCTGTTCCAGTGCCAGATCGTGCAGACGGTCGTGGCTGTGACTGACTTTTTGAAAGTCTTTTTTTTCCAAGAAATTCGCCCATAATCCAACTGCTTTGTTCAATTTTTCAACTGCCTGTTGAAGACAATAAAGACCCTGGGGGAAGCTGCCGGCCTGATGCAGTATCATTGCTGCGCGGGCATCGTTTCCAGCGGAGATCAGCCATTCATATATTGCCGGGTTTTCAACCATGTTGTTCAATGTGGATAGAAATGTACGACTAAATTATTTAGTAATTCAAAAAGCGGGTTACATTTGGATGAATCAGCATCATGGTTATGGGCAACGCAGATCTATTCCGGAAAAAAGTATTCCTGTTCGGTGCAGGAGCGGCACTTGACTGGGGTGGTCCAAAAACTACCTGTGATGGTGATAAACTAACATTTCTACCTGATCATTTACCTCCCCACGAGATTACTAACCGTGTTTGTTGCCTGACACACATGATCCGGGAAACTGGATTTCTGAACAAGCAAAAGATACCAGTCGCTGAATCTATTTATTCCCATCTGCAGCAAAGGGGAATTCCTGATGAACTTTTAAATTTCGAGACGATCATCAGTTTTGTAGAAGAGTTGTTCAGTTATTATGCCGGAAATATCTCCAAAGGTTTTAGTGTACATGGAGAAGGGAAACTTCCTGCTTGGATCAAAGACCTGTTCAGCTACATCACAAAGCCGGTTGGCGATGGCACCCATCATTATTCCTTTTCCATTCCCGGCAGAGAATTTCCAAATGACTATGGTGTTGCGACAGATGTCCCGCCGGAACAAAAATTCCTTGAATACTTATTTCAAGATATCATCAGTGGCATAGTTGGCCATGTGTCCAATTATTCATTCTGGAGCGGCAACCATAGCGAAGTAGTGAACGAAACAAATGCAGCAATAAACAGTGCATTCACCCAATGGATCAAAGGATTTGCAGACGCAGGTGATAGTGTCAGAATGTATACGCTGAACTATGACCGGATATTCAAGCACCTGCTGGTCGATGCAGGTATTGATGTATTTGAAGGGTTCATGAACGAAGACGGGGAGGCTGAAGAACCGGGGTTATTTGCACCTGATCCAAAGCGGATTGTAAGTGATAAAGACCCAAACGTATATTATAACCTGCATGGTTGTGTTGATTGGAGGGTGGAAGACGAAAATGTAAATGGGCTTTCAAGCTACCAATATTATTTAAGCTCCTTTCCGCATATTGAAACATCGCTCGCAGTTGTTGAACTGGAAAAAGGAAGAAAGATACTGTTGTCGAATATAGTTTCAGGATACCAGAAGGTGCAACGTACTTATCTTTCACCAATCAGGCAGATGCTCAGTTCTTTTGACAGGGATTGCCTGGAAGCTGACGAGATTTTCCTGGTTGGTTATTCCTACGGCGACGAACATATCAACGAGATAGTGCGTAACGCCAAAAAATACAATGCGGACATCAAGCTGACTTTGATAAACCCCTGTTTCGATGACAAAAAATTTATGATGGATTTTATTCTTCATTGGGGGCGGGTAAATTTTCGTATTTATCAAAATGATGGAGATGATATTGTCTCGGAACAATTTAAGGTAAGGGCCATCCGGAAGAGATTTGGCGAATACTTACAATCGGTAACAGCAACCAGTTAACAATAATACCATGCGTGAAAACTTTACTATCAAAGCCAGATGGTGGCTTCCAGGAAAACGCGAAGAAAAAACTGTGTTCGGTACCCTGCTATTTGAAACGACGGGGAAGCTGATCGTCACAATGGACGAAAGCCTTTTTGGAACCACCAATATTCATGAATCCAATCACAATATACCTATTCCACTAGTGTATGGACTGACTGATGAAAATAAATGCATAACGCTGTATGAGGTAAAAGGGTGGGAGGTAGGCAGGACAGGTTGGGTGTCTATGGAACTTTACCCTGACTATGTATTTATTTCTGAAGACCGCCATTGGGCAGTGGAAGACATGGAAATCACCAACTTTAATTTTTGCATGAATGGTTTTGGAAACTTTTTCCGCACTTATTCAAACCGTCTCATCAGTGATCATCCGACCGATACCGAAGTGCAATTCACTTATCAACAGCCAGACCCGGTTGAGATCATCAACAATGAAATTCTTAATCTTTATTTTTATTTCCAGTACCAGTATTCAGGCATGAATGATATTGCCAATGGTGCTTTTACATTTAAGGAAAGAATTTACCTCAATATCAGTCCACCCGGGATGATCAGTTTTAAAGAGTTTACCAAACAACTCAAATTCTATGGTGATTTTTTCCGACTGTTTTCGCAGGAAATATTGTCCTTTGACAGGATCTATGTTTTCTTAAAAGCTCCGGAAGATAATAAAGCAAAGTTCAGGTTCATTTACCGGCAACCGACAGACCAGGTGGGACGTACCCCCAGTGTCTTTCACCCGCTTGTTGCCTTCGATGAAATTAAAAACGACATTGGTCAAATTATGATAAAGTGGATTAATATGCGGGAATATGCCACGGGCGGTCTGTCTTTATTCATGCAGACCAAATATGTAAGCTTTCCCTCGCAGACACAGTTGTTTTTAAATTTCGTGTTTGCATTAGAAACCCTGCATAAAACATTTTTCGCCAATCAAAGATCTATGCACCTCTCCAAAAGACTGGAAGAGCTGATTGTACAAAACAAAGACATACTCTCCGAATACCAGATCGATGAACCAGGTTTTGTAGATAAGGTTTTCAGACAACGCAACTACCTTGCTCATGATCATTCTAATGAGGATCATTCACATATAAGCGCTGATGAGTACAAACGTATTAATCCGCTTTTGCAAATGATCTTCGAGCTTTCTTTGTTGCGACTACTTGGAATTGAAGAACCATTATTGAAAAAAATGTGCAACCGAAACGACAACTTTGAACAACTTGCCAAGGGGCGAGGTCTGCCATTTTAAATTAAATCATAAGATATGATCGAAGGATTTCCGGGGTTAATAGATAGAAAGAACGAAGCAATCTGGAAAGAAATTTCCGCGAGATACAATATCAAGGTGGCTTCTGTATCCAGTGATGAACATTCAGTGTTCAGTAAAGGAGACGATATCAATTTTTTTGTTCCTCACGGTGCATCAAATCCCGATACGTTCACCCACGAGATCCTGCATGTTTATTTACGTAGTAAGGGGATTTTAATTGGCGCAAATCTGACAAAGACTATTGCGGGAAGCCAGGTCATGAGCCGTCTGTTAACACCAGGGCTGGTGGAACAGGTGGGCAATATTCTTGATCATATTAAGATGTACCCGATCTATGAGCAGATGGGTTGCGATCCTGAAAAATTCATCCTTGATTATCATAAATATAAGTGCGAGCCAAATGAAATGAAACTTATCCAGCAGCATTTTAAAGTTAAAGGCAGCTACAACTCAATAGCTGTTGACGCTTTCATCGGGAGGTATTTTTCTATCAAAGGCGACTTTAATAAAAACTTTGATTACTCAGATTGCTTAAAAAAATTGGAGAAGATTGACGGCAAATTATTTGAGGTCCTTGAATTGTTTCATGATGAATGGGTAGACTTCGACATCAATGAGGACGATCCGGATTATACATATAAGCACGTTGTGAGCAATTTCTACGATGATATGAAAGAATGGATAACCGGCAAGGAATTTTTATGAGCTGCCAACAAGGTTATCTGATTTAATTAATCCCATAGCCCTTCAACATTTCAGAGAGCCATTTAATATTCGGCTCTATATCATTGTCATATTGGTGCCTGCGTACATATTCTGCGAATGGAATGGATGATTGGAGCGCATGATTTTCTGCCTGCATTTTTGAGATAAAAGTAAAATGGTTCAGGTCAACCTGCTTGTGATACGAGTCCAACAAAGCTTTAAGATTCATCAGGTCGTTTTGGAAATGGGGTTGATACAGAATGAGTGTATCGACTTCGACAATGGTTAGCGGCATTATTCTTTGCATATCCAATACTTCCATTCCAGCTTCTGCCTTGATTTTTTTCAGCTCCTGCTGAAACCACCCATTTACCCAATAGTTAAGGCAAGGGCAACTATATAATGGATCATGTACAATAACGATGGGATAAATGTTTAGTAAAGCAACGTCGTAATTGTCATCAAGTATCAATTGCTTTCTAAAAACACGTGCCACGTTGCAAGCTAATTGTTGGGTGGCTTTTTCCAAACGATCTTTTTTCAGTGCCGGTTCGATTAAGCTAAAGTTATATGATAACTTGGTTTTCCCTTTTATGTAAAAATCTTTCGATTCAAAAAGGAAGATGTCATTCATATCACGCATAAAATAATCCGGTTCGCGTTTGAGTTGGGCTTTCTGAAACTCTTCCCCGGTAATTGTTTTAAAACCACTTTCTCCATAAATCCTTTGCATAACGGTATACAGCAAAATATTTTCAGAAAACCGGCGTCTCAGTTCACCCAATAAATTGGCCTGGAACAAAGCTTCGTCCTTTTTAACAAGGCCCGATAAAATAAATACAAGGCCGTTATACATTTTTTTGATCAAAAAGCTATCGTAAATCACACGGTATTCACCACGTTTTAATTTCAGCAATGGGTTACTCCGCAAAGGCAGATAGTCGTTCTGATCAGAGATTGCATCCTCATCCCAATTCACCGCAATTTTTTCCAGGAAGTCACAGCTTTTTTCAAAATTATCTTCTTTCGGAACATTGATTACGTTCCATCCTACAGTCATCCGTTGTAACGGCAATATAATGGCAAGCGCCAGGCTCTTAAAATATTCTTCTTTCGAGTCACAATTGTAATCTTTAAGAAATGCGGTATTGAGTAAAGCAAAATCTGGCTCTGTCGAGATGAAATTCAATAACTCAATGGCTTTATAAAATTGTGTAACGAGCAATTGCATATAATCTACATTCAGAAAATCGCTTTGCGGAAAAGTCATAGCCAATTGTATCCGATGATACCTTGTCTGATCCAGATAGGTTTCTGCTTGTTTTCTTGCGGAGGCAATATCTTTTGCCACTTTGGTATTAAAAATCAAAACCAGCTTAAAAAACGACAGCATATTTTCCGGACTGGATTCTCTATTTGCTTTTCCGACTTCCGGGTGCTGCCATAACCACATGAACATTCGCAGGAATGGCTCCACGGTAATAAGGGAAAATTTATTTACACCTGTAGATTTAACAATAAAACGATATTGTTCTGCTACTTTATGGTATTCCGGTACGTCGTTACATTTTAATTCATTAAACGTAAAAAATTCGCAGAGTAATTGTTCAACCGGAGGCACACCATTTAGCCGGAACATACTTAAAAAATGACTGCAGGTTTTCTGCATAAGGTCCTGGCCCAATAATTCAACATATTCGTCAATCGGACGTTGTTGTTCATTTGGGAAAAATTCTTTGTATCCCAACATATTCCTTGTTGTAATCGTTGCCGGCATATTCCAGTATTGTGAACGGTTTAAAATCAAAACTTGGTGACATAAATTTTCCTGGCTCTATTTCTTTTCTTTCATTGTTTTTAAAGTCGAAAGAATCCTGTCTAAAGCGATAAATGTTGCGAAAGACTGGAGAATAGCATAATCGATGTCAGGTTGCAGATCCAGGTGTCGCTGATTGAGTTTCGCAAAAGTAAAAACGATAATTAATACAAAGTAGCAAACAAAAATCAATAACCTGCCAACTTTCCTGCTTGCGATCCGCATAGACAATTCCTGGCTGAATGCTGTTTCAGGCTTGTCCTTTCTCCTTGCGTGAACCCATTTTATGATGATGTCATTGAGAAGCGTAATATTGATGGCGGAAATGGTAATCAGTAAATAATAGTAGGTGGCTGGCTGGATCAGCCCGAAAATCTGTGAATGGTAAATTACCTTTGAAATTATCACACCAAGCGCGATGGATCCGGCGAACGCATATAGCGCAGCATAAAAAGCATGTACCAATGGGCCGATAGCAACAATAAGAGATAGTGGAAAATAAATGACAAATGAGACCCTGTTGCTTATTGTATTATCGCCCAGGAACCCCGATAGTCCAATCAATGTTATATATAGGGAGATGATAATCGCAACCAGGTATTTTTCCTGAGAAGCAAACAGGTATAATGTTATTGTTGCACCTGCTCCTAACAGGGTTAAAATCAAACTGAAATAGAAATTGCCGTGGCGTGGTTTTAACAATGATTTTTTCAAATCTTGTTTTTTTACTGATATGAACAGTTTAAATAGGTTAGCCAGCATTGTTTTGAAGATCGTTTAAAGTTTTGGCATTTCGTTCTTTCTGATTACCTGTGGTAGCCAGGTCAGCATCCGTGAACTGCAAAAATGTATTGCTGCATTCCTGTAAAAATGGTTTGAGGTCGTCAAGGTAAAGTGTACCGATCGTGTCTGGATGTGCAGCTACGTAATTTTGTAAAACACCAAGCTGGTAAGCAGCGAAGGCAATGATTGTGCCTGGCATTGTTGTATCGAGCTGTAACTGCTGGTAGACCATATCATATGATGCATATTTCTGTTTTAGTACAGGGAAAGTGTCACCGTACACTTTGTCCGGTATAATGTAGACAATTCTTTTCATGCGGTTGACCAGGAGGGCGGCGGTACAGAAGGGGCAGGGTTCGAGAGTCGTATAGATCGTGCCGCCGACATTGTAATTGCCTGTTGTGCCTGGTTCGGTAAATAATTTTTTGCGATAGTAGTTTTCTACAGATGTTGTTGCGGGATCACGCGGGCGTTTTTGGCCAAGTGTTCCGATCGCTTCTTTTAGTGCAAGCTGTTCTGCATGCATCATCGGGTTGCAGGTGCTGTGGATCGCGTTTTGTTGCTGGCCGATCACCTGGCCATCTATGTTATCAGTGATGGCCGCAAAAATGTTCAGTCCATTGGCATGGCTCTGTGCACCGTCGGGATGCGTGAACTGTGCGTCAAAATGTTTATTGGCAAATGACATGAGCCCTAAGAATGCAATCGCATCTTTTTCAATGAAGAAGAGGTCCATAAAATATATGAGTTTGATGAGGTTGTTGTTTTTTAATACATAAAACTGCTGAAAGGAAGGCCGACTGTTGGTGGGGGGAGAGCCCAAAATAAGGAGATTGTTTTTGCAAAAGCAAGTATTTACGCAAAATATTATATATCCAACCTTGCGACGTATACACATACGTCAATTGTTACAACGATTCAACGGAAATTCCGGAATGAAAGAAAAAGAGATGCTGAAGCAAATGGGAGCAAGGATCCGTACAATACGAAAAGGTAAAAACTGTGATCTGTTATCTGTTGGGAGGAAAACAGGCATCGGTGCCGTGCGTATGGAAAGGATTGAAAAAGGAGAAATCAATTTGCGTTTTTATACTTTGGCCAGAATCGCGGAAGCATTGGCTGTAGATGTAAGCGAATTGGTTTTAAACGTTTAAAAACGCCTATACAGAAGTATATATTCTAAATTGAAACTGTAAATACAGCGAGTATGGAAAAGCAGCTTTCATGGTATTTTAACGGTCATATTGCTAACGGTTGTTATTTTTCTGTTACCTTCCGTTTACAATCCAAGCCAAGTGAGGACCAAAAAAAGTTCCCCCCGTGATCGATTATTCTACATACGACGACCAGGCGCTCATGCGCGTTATTTCCGGTGGGGACGGTTCGGATGCTGCATTTTCCGTATTGTATAACAGGTATGCGGGTTCGCTTTACAAAAATATTTTCCGGCTCACGAAGGATGTGCTTACTACGCAAGAAATCATACAGGATGTATTTGAAAGATTCTGGAAAGCGAGGGAGCGTATTGATGCTGACCAGGGCATTGATAATTACCTTTTTATCTCAGCGCGTAACGCAGTTTATGATCACCAGCGTAAGGTGATCAAGGACAGGACCCTGCTTTCGCAATTGCAACATGCCGCGCAGGCATCATTTACTGACGACAGGGATCGCACCGCGGAAGATATTCTGCAGGAACAGCTTGGGCTATTGCGTAGAGCCATTGATAATTTACCTCCTCAGCGCAAGCGCGTTTTTGAGCTTTGCAGGATCGAGGGTAAGTCTTACCGTGAGGTTTGCGAGGAGCTAGGTTTATCGATGGGTACCGTTAAGGACCATATGGCCAAGGGGCAAAAATCGGTGCGGGATTATTTGAGCGGACATGGCGAGGTTGCGTTGATCCTGATCGTACTTCTGGACAGTTTGGCTGACTGAGCAGGATCCATCCCCCAAAAAAAAATTAAAGAAAACTTCATATTGAGCAGAGAGTTTCTGGCACGTCCACGTATTTAGTATATATAAACCCGTCCAACATTGGCAACCAAACCTACACCAGAAGCATTCGCCTTATTGTTCCAGCGCTTTGTCGAGAACAAGTGCACGAGCGAGGAGACGCATGAATTGCTTAAGCTGTCTGGTGAGGCTGACTATCATCAACTCACTCTTGATTTAATCGAAGCTAAGTTGCATGAACCGGTTGGTGCGGAGGAATTAAAGGATGAACAGTTGCAACAGTTTCTGCAGGCCTGTCTTTCTAATATCTTAGAACCAAAGGAGGTAGAAAGAACCCCTGTGAAGCGGTTGTTTCCCATCCGCTGGGCAGCGGCAGCGATTTTACTCCTCGTAGCGGGATCCATGTTTTTCCTGCTCCGACCTAAACGTGAACCCAAACTAACTGCAAGCATTTTCAGGAACGATGTTGCTCCCGGCAGACCAGGTGCCAAGCTAAAACTATCAGGTGGCAGAACACTTGAACTGGACAGCCTGAAAGATGGTCTCATCGCAAGTGAAGGTGGCTACCAGATCTATAAACAGAATGGAGAGATCATCTACAAAGGAAAAGCAGGTAAGCAACAAGAAGTGATCTATAACGAACTGATCGCGGACAAAAAACAAATGTCGAGCGCTACTTTACCAGATGGTACGATTGCATGGGTGAATGCATCATCAAGTGTACGTTATCCGATTCATTTTGCCAGCAACGAACGCAAAGTAACCATGAACGGAGAAGCGATCTTTAAAGTAACCCATAACGAACAACAACCATTCCGTGTTTATGCAGGCGATAAAATGTTTGAAGACAGGGGAACCGAATTCAATGTGAACGCCTATAATCAAAATGAGATCACCACAACAGTAGCAGAAGGATTGGTTCAAACAGGCAACACGCAAATTCAACCTGGACAACAGGCAAAGATTGATGCGCAGGGCAATGTAAAACTTTCAAAAAGTGCAGACATCGAAACGGTTTTCGCCTGGAGGGATGGACAATTTACTTTCTCCAATGCAAGTATCGAAGATGTGATGAAGCAGGCAGAAAGATGGTATGATGTAGAAGTGGTGTATGAAGGGAAAACAGATGTTAAACTCATCTTCAGTGCGGACCGAAGCAAACCAATCTCCAACCTATTACAAAAAATCGAACAGGTGAGTGGAGTACATTTCGAGATCAATGGAAGAAAAGTAACAGTAAGACCGTAGCAATAAAGGTTCGAGCGGGTTACTCCAAACAAAACGGCAAGTGCGCTAACACCTGCCGTCGATTGAATGGGGTTCCCCAAAATCCAATGTCGAGGAGACATATCAATTATTGTTTAACCCCAAACAGGCCAAAACTATGCAGAAATCTGCTTCCGGCAATTATTTGCCCATTCTTTCACGCCAAAATCTGTTGGTCATGAAACTGCTCATGATTTTTACGTTTGCCTTCAGTGTTTACGCGCAGGCAAATATCTCGGCGCAAACTGTTAGCCTAAAGGCTGAGAATTACTCACTGGAAAAAGTGTTAAGAGAAGTGAAAAAGCAAACCCAGTATGATTATTTCCTGACAGCACGCGTGGCCGGAATCGCCAAGCCGATCACGGTTAATGCCAACCAGATGCCGCTTGACCAATTCATGAAAACATGCCTGGAAGGCCAACCAATCACTTATGAAATTTCGGACAAATCTATTGTCCTCAAAGAAAAAAAAGCAGCACTAGATAATTCCAGCGTCAATTCAGCAGAACTCTCACCAGCACCACCCATCGATGTAAAAGGAAAAGTAATTGATGAAAACGGAAAGGCAGTTGTTGCAACAATTACCATCAAAGGCGCCAACCGCGGCATTGTCACCAACGACAAAGGGGAATTCATAATAGCCAATGTTCCCTCAGACGCCACGCTTGTTATTTCCAGTATCAGCATCGAGAAAGCATACGAAGTACAAGTTAAAGGAAGAACAGATATTACCGTCAACGTAAAATTAAAAATATCAGAACTTGATGAAGTAGGTGTTAATACTGTCAGTAGTGGATACCAGCGGATCTCTGCCGCGCGTATGACCGGCTCCTTCGAAAAGATGGACAGTGCCGAGTTCCACGGCCGCCCAGGAATGTCTATTCTAGACAGGCTGGACGGCAGAAAAAATGGACTTTATTTTGATAAGAAAAATTTACTTGGTCAAAGAGGCCCCCAGATATGGGGCCTAAGTACACTTAGCCAACAAGGCGGCAGTAGTCCTTTGGTCGTTGTTGATAATTTTCCATACAATGGTGATCTTAATTTGATCAACCCCAATGATGTTGAAGACATCACGGTTCTTAAAGATGCAGCCGCTGCATCTGTATGGGGGCCCCTCGCAGGTAACGGTGTGATTGTCATTTCACTAAAAAAAGGCAAATATAACAGTGCCATGAAAATGCATTTCACAGCTAATGTGACAGTCCAGGAAAAGCCCAACCTGTTTTATTATCCACAGATGTCCTCCTCCGATTATATCGACTATGAAAAATTGATGTTCAGTAAAGGTTATTATGATGCTAGCCTGAACAACACAACTAGCCATCCTGTCATTTCCCGTGTGGTGGAGATCCTTGCTAAACTCAGAAGTGGAACTATTACCCAGGCACAGGCTGATGACCAGATCAATCCATTGCGGGGGATTGATTTAAGAAATGAATTGAACCAATATGTTTATCAGCCTTCTGTACAGCAGCAATATTACTTGTCTATCAGCGGCGGAAATAATGTTTCCAGTTACACTATTTCGGGGGGTTATAACAAAACCCTTACCAATATTCAAGGGGCCAAGGCCAATGATCAATATACGCTGGCAGTAGGACATAATGTCAAGCCGATTCGCAATCTTGAAATCAGCACTAATATCAATATTTCCAAAAGCATCAATAAAGCAGCGGCACTTAACCTAGGCGGTTATTATCCTTACAGCAAACTTGAAGACGACAATGGTAATTTTTTACCTACAGCAAACGGTTTCCGTACATCTTGGGCCGACACTGTTGGTGGTGGAAAATTATTCAACTGGTTGTACCGACCACTTGAAGAAATACGACTTGCAGATAATACTGCCACAACCCAACTTCAACAACTTAGTTTTAAAGTTTCCTATAAAATTCTGCCATTTGTCACTGTGAGTGCTAATTATTCATCGATAAAAATAATTGGGTCAAACCGCAACCTGTATAGTTTACAAACATTTACTATGCGGAACAAAATTAACCGATTCACCCAAATTTCCGGCAACACCATTACTTATAATTTTCCAGTAGGTGCTCAGCTTGAACTGCGGAATTCACTTAATAGCATGGAAAACTGTAGAGGGCAGATCGAAATCAATAAAACATGGAGCCGTAAGCATGTATTAACCGCTCTATTAGCCGGAGAGATATCTGAATCTAAAGCCAGTTTGAATTCTAGCAGTTTCTATGGATATGATCCCAATACTGGTTCCTTTGCAAATCCGATAAATTATACCACATTCTATCCGCAATTTGGATTTAGTGGTACTGCGCAGATACCTTCTACGCAATCAGTAAATGATAATACTTCGCTGACGCGACTTGTTGATGTATTAGGCAATATTTCTTATTCCTATAATAATCTTTATACCATTTACGCAAGTGCACGAAAAGATGGAGCGAATATTTTTGGTGTTAATACGAATAACCGCTGGAAACCCCTATGGTCAACTGGGGTCGCATGGAATATTTCCAGGGAATCCTATTACAAGTTAGCGTGGTTGCCAAGTTTGAAACTGCGGGTTTCCTATGGTTATATGGGAAATGTGAATAATGGAACTCCAACAGTAACTACTATAGCCTATTCAGTAACAAACGCCAGTTATACCAATTTTCCATGGGCGGCAATAGGTAATCCACCCAATCCTGACTTGCGTTGGGAACAGGTAAATACAATCAAGGCTGCTATTGACTACGGTATACTTGGTGGAAGACTGAGTGGAAGTTTTGAATATTACCAAAAGCGGTCAACTGACCTGATCTCTGCATTCCCAGTAGATCCTACCATAGGAATATACAATGCAAATATCAACTACGCAAGCCTAAAAGCGTCTGGGTTTGATTTTAGTCTAAATGCCCAAATTCTCACAGGCAAAGTTAGTTGGACCACCAATTTCGGGTTGAGTAATGTTAAGACAATTGTAACAAAGCTAAATGGTGGGGCAATCAAATCATCTGATTTTGTTTTGGCTGGTCTACATGCGTCAGAAGGACAGATGGCATATGCCATGGGTGCGTATCGATGGGCCGGACTCGATCCGATCACAGGAGATCCCCAAGGATACCTGAACGGACAGGTCAGCAAGAATTATACAGGCATTTTTAGCGATTCAGCAAAAAAACAGGTTTTAGTCGGATCTGCCGTTCCACTTTATTATGGATTTTTCAACAATACTGTAAGGTGGAAGAGTTTAACCATGAGTGTCAATGTCAGTTACAGGTTAAAATATTATTTCCGCACCCCGGCTCTTGATTACGGTTCCATGTTTAACGGTACCAGCGGCAACCCGCAATATCTTTCGAGGTGGCAACAACCAGGTGATGAAAAGCGCACCAATGTGCCATCGTACGTATTTCCACTTAACAATAACCGGGATCAATTTTATCGATATGCTGAAATCAATTATTTAAAAGCCGATAACGTTCGATTGCAGGATATACGTATTCAGTATGATCTGAACAAAGGAACATTTAAAAAGTTACCTGTTCAGAGTATCCAATTTTTCGTCTATATCAATAATTTGAATTTGATTCTATGGCGGGCCAACAGATCGAACCTGGATCCTGATTTCAGCGGAGGCTCTGCCGATGGTCTGAACACATATCCGACACCTGTTACATGGACAGGTGGATTAAGTGTAAATTTTTAGCCATGCTGGAATAATAAACCCAAACTACAAAATTTTAAATATGCACCGGAAAAATATATTAATACTGACACTAGTACTTCTTGTCTCTGGCTTATTAGGTTGCAAAAAATACCTGGATGAGAAACCACAATTATCCTTGGCAACGCCAAGCACCTTGAAAGATCTTCAGGCAGTTTTGGATGATATTTTGAGACAAAACCGACTTAGCAATGAATTAATTGAAATCGGTTGTGATGATTATTACGCAACAACTACAGGGTTTTTCAGTAGCACTCAATCCGACCTTTTAAGTTATCTGTGGGATCCAAATGCAGGGACAAATGATAACTTTAGCTGGGACCATTCTTATTCTGTCATTTATAGTGACAATGTTGTACTGGATGCGTTGCCGAAGATCGTTTATGACCCCAAAGACAGCGCACAATTTAACTCAATCAAAGGCTCGGCACTTTTTTACAGGGCATTCCAGTTTTACGAATTGGCCCAGGTATATTGCCTTCCATATGCCGATAACACTAAGTCTGGACTTGGCATCGTATTGAGAACCAAGCCAGACATCGAAACCAAATCCGTTCGAGCGACGCTCCAGGAAACTTATGAGAAAATCATTGCAGACCTTAAAATTGCGGCAGACCTGGTTCCGATTACTACGCTTTATCCTACAAGACCTAACAAAGCCGCAGTCTATGGAATGCTAGCCCGTGTCTATCTTTCAATGAATGATTATGTGAATGCAGGCAATTATGCAAACCAATGCCTGCAATTGTACAGTACACTAATGAACTACAACAATTTGACCCAAGGTGCAATCCCGCATTTTAATACTGAGACCATCTATTACAATATGACAACTGCGAGTTCATTTATATACAATGGTTCGATCGGCAAAGTTGACAGCACACTTTATAGTTCTTATGCTGCCAACGATATGCGCAAAACCATTTTTTATAAAGATAATGGCGATAACACTTATCGTTTTGTGGGAAGTTACGACGCTGATTATTATAACCAGGGAATATTCGATGGAATATGCACAGATGAAATGTATTTGATCAGGGCAGAATCTGCAGCCAGGTCAGGTAACAAAGATGCTGCAATAGCAGATCTCAATACACTTCTTCAAACTCGATGGAAAACCGGCACATTCACTCCTTTTATTGCTGCCACTGCTGCAGATGCGTTAAAAACCGTCTTAACTGAAAGAAGAAAAGAACTGACACGCAGAGGACTTAGATGGACAGATATCAGGCGACTGAATGCAATCGGCGCCAATATTACCCTTACTAGAATAATCAACGGTACCACCTATACACTACCACCCGGTGATTTGCGCTGGGCCTATCTTATATCACAATATGTAATTGATCATTCTGAGATCCTTCAAAATCCGCGATGAGATAAAATCAAACTAATTTATAAATCACTATTATGATAAAAGCATTCTTTCTATTGCTTGTGGGCGGAGTCTTGTTTACAAATTCTCTAAATGCCCAAAATGGGATACATGTAACCCCACTTAATATCGGCGACCAAATGCCAAACCTTGTACTTGATCAAATAGGAGAGGTCGTCTATAATAAAACTGGTAGTAAGAAGTTCTCTGATTTTAAAGGCAAGCTTGTCATACTAGACTTTTGGAATATTCATTGTGGTTCCTGCATTGAAGGATTTCCGAAGATGGAAAAACTACAAAAAAAATTTAAAGACAGCATCCAGATCATATTTGTCAATGCTGAGCAAAACAAGGCAGAGATAGTGAAGTACCTTGGAAAAAACATGCAAGGGGAACGATTTCCTTTCGAAGTACTGCAAATAGATAATGCAAAAATTCTTGCCAAGTTGTTCCCTTTCTTCTACTCCGGTACCCAGGTATGGATAGACCCAAAAGGAATTGTCAGAATCGTTGGCGGCAGCTCAATGAATAACCATGAAGTAAAAATCCGCGAAGTCCTTGCAGGAAAGGGCATCACCTATGTAAGCCTGGGCAAACATGAAAATTATTCCCATAACATTCCACAATTTTCTTCACTATATAATTCAAAAACGGGTTTTGTTCCGCTAATTCAAAGTGCCATATTTCCATACAACGAAGAAATTGGATGCTCTGGCAGTGAGAACCGGGACATCATAGACCCGACACGTAATAACAAGACTTCCCGGTATGCTAACTATGGTTTATTAGCCTTATATAACCAAGTATATTCAAAGGACTTTTCTGCAAGCTGGGAAAATGAAATTTTTACTCCTTATGATGGCTGTCCCTATTTGAATAAATATGTTCTTGAAGTAAAAGACACACTTCGTTACACAGATTATTTTTCACAACGTAGAGATATCGACTGGGTGAAAAGTCAGTATTGCTATGAGCAATTTGTTCCAGCTAGTCTTTCAGAAAAAGAGAGCAATCAATATATGCTGGAAGACCTGAACCGGTATTTTGGTAACCTATTTGGGACAACTGCAAAAATAGAACAGCAGATTCTACCTTGTTTTTTACTTGTTAAAACAAGCTCATTTAATCCTGAACAAATTAAGGCGCCTAAGAAAAGGTTTACCTGGCGAAAATATGAGGAAGGTGGAAAAAAAATGATACAAGCAACGGGAGAACTGTCGTCGCTTTTGCAAGGTTATGCAGCGATATTATTTAAAATTACAAAAAAGAAGCCATTTTTAGATGAAACCAACTTTACAGATTATGTCAATTTAACATTACCCGATCCAAATGAGATTGAAAATATTGAAGAGTTAAGAGCTTCTCTACAGCCGTATGGTTTAGACATTATCACGGAGAATAGAAACCTTGATATGTTGGTAATAAAGGATACTAAAGAAAAAATAATTAATTAATCGCAACTAGTTTTTTGATTTATCATAAATGCTCCAAGGGAATGAGTTATATCAAAAGAAAATTTGCAAACCTTACAACTATGTTCAAAAAAATCATTTTTCCTGTAGCATTAGCGGTGTTTCTATTTTCATGTGTGGTGTATACCAAAAGTGATCCAAAGCAAGCTAATGCACCGACCACATTTGCAAGCACAAATGCCAATACGACTACTAACGTTAGCCAGTTAACTCCTAAAGCAGATACAACAAAGAAGGCTCCGAAACCAAAACCTTATAAAGATGTTATTACAGAAAAAACTTTAACTGACAATGGCTTTATTACGCTACACCGTGTTGACGAAAAATATTATTTTGAAATACCGGATTCTTTGCTAGACAGGGACATGCTACTTGTTACAAGGGTTGCAAAAGGAGCAGTTGAAGCAGAGTTTTATGGCGGTGACGAAGTCGGCGAATTTATTTTAAGATTCTCAAGAGGTCCCAAGGATAAGATTTTTTTGAAGATGATCTCCCATTTGGTTCAGGCGAAAGACAGTACAGAAAATGGTATGCGCAAGGCGCTCGAAAATTCAAGTGTACAACCAATTGTCGCTTCCTTTCCCGTCAGTGCCTACAGCCCTGATTCATCTGGAGTTGTTATTGATATGACTACTTTTCTAAACAGCGATAATAACCTATTATATTTTTCCAAAGGGGCTAAAACTTTGGCACACCTTGGTGCCTTGGATTTAGAGAGATCTTATATTGTTTCAGTCAAGTCTTTCCCTATTAACCTTGAAATTGAAACTATGAGAACCTATAATAAAGAAGCAAGTAAATTTGGTGCAAATACCTATCAACTCAACACTTCATTAGTACTTCTTCCAAAAACTCCAATGGGCGAAAGGGCATACGACCAAAGGGTGGGCTATTTTTTTCGCATGTTTGGAGATTTAGACGCTAATTCGCAAAAATTTGAGGCCCCATTCCGAATAAATCGTTGGAGAATGGAACCCAAGCCTGAAGATGTTGAAAAATATAGGAGAGGAGAACTGGTAGAACCGGCTAAGCCTATCATATACTACATCGATCCGGCAACACCGAAAAAATGGGTTCCTTTTCTTATTCAAGGGGTTAATGACTGGCAGATTGCATTTCAAAAGGCAGGATTTAAGAATGCTATATATGCGCTTGAGGCACCTAAGAATGATTCCAGCTGGAATTTATATGATGCTACCCACAATGCGATCATTTATAAGGCATCTTCCGTTGCTAACGCTTCCGGACCGCATGTTCAGGATCCACGGAGCGGGGAAATCTTAGAAACTCACATTGAATGGTATCATAATGTTATGAGTTTGCTTCATGACTGGTATATGGTTCAGGCGGGTCCAAACGATCCCCGAGCCAGGGGCATGCAATTTGACGACAAACTCATGGGACAACTGATCCGCTTTGTGTCCTCTCATGAAGTAGGGCATACGCTCGGGCTGCAACACAATTTTGGTGCTTCTTCCACGATTCCGGTGGAAAAATTACGTGATAAAAACTGGGTAGAAGAAAATGGATTTTGCCCATCCATTATGGACTATGCGAGATTTAATTATGTAGCGCAACCTGAAGATAATATTTCCGAAAAGGGAATATTTCCCAGGATAGGAGTATATGATGAATTTGCTATTGAATGGGGGTACCGCTGGTTTGATCAATTTAAAACAAGGAAAGAGGAAGAGACATATTTAAATAACTGGGTAATTAAAAAGACTAGTTCCGATAACCGATTATTGTTTCTCCCTGAGGTTTTGTATGGCCTTGAATCAAGAGCTCAATCTGAAGACCTTGGTGATGATCCGATTCTGGCAAGCAGCTATGGAATAAAGAATCTTAAGCGTGTTATGTCTCAATTGCCAGAGTGGACCAAAGAGCCTAATCAAAACTATGATGAATTGCGTTCTATGAGAAGCCAGGTAGTCAATCAATACACTAGGTACATTTATCATGTTGCCAGGAACATAGGAGGTATTAATTATACCAACAAAGTAATTGAACAACCAGGTAGACTTATAACACCAACCCCCTCGCGCCTTCAAAAAGCAGCTGTTAAATTTCTAGCCGATGAACTATTGATAAACGAACCCGAATGGCTCAGTAATTATGACCAGAATACGAAATACTTTTCCATGATCGCGGGTTACTCCCCGGAATTGGAATTCATAACCTTAAAAGATACTATTCTTGGTAAACTACTTTCTTATAATACGTTGGTTAAATTAAGCTGGTTTGAAAGTACAGACCCCAAAGGCTGTTATGCTGTAAAGGATTATTTGACAGACCTGGAGAATCAAATTTGGGAGAACTTAAGAACAAAAAAACAGATTGGAAGTTTTGAAAGGTTTACAGAAGAAAGTTATGTTTCCAAGCTGGTATATTCATTAAATGTAAAGCCAGCAGATCCTATAAGTTCGACTGATCTTGCAACACTTATCAGAATGCATGCGCAGTCGGTCTATAAAATCATCAATAATGCAATACCACTGTATAAAGATGAGCTTTCAAAAACACATCTGGAACGCATGCAAAAAAGGTTGAAGCAGGCTTTGAGTGGTGCACCAAGTAGCCCAGACGCTCCAACAAATAAAAATAAGAATGCTGACGATGGAGAATCCTTATTGAGAAAATTGTTCAATGTGAATTCACTTTTAAGGAAAAACCCAGCAGCGTTCCAATTTGAAAATTGCTGGGAAGATAATGTTGTCTTTGATAGCAATAACTAAACAATAATTATTATCAGTCAAAAAACTACCGCTATGAATAAGTTTATCAATGCTATAATTGCAGTATTTATATTGCTTTCAGCAGGATGTAAAAAAGAAAACGTTTATCAATCCGATAATAATTCAACCGTTATCGTGGTAAACGGTGTCAGCAGTAATCCCACTTTTTCGCTACTCCTATCTATGAATGGGAAGTTAAACCCTTCCGGAATGACTGGAACCAGTAGTATTTCGAGTGTTAACTATGGAACCGGAGCCTTTTATTTTTGCCCAAAAGCATCCAACCAGATCGGGGTGTTAAAAGGAACGGATTCGACCTCGCTTCTTTCTGCTACTTATGACCTAAGCGGCAATAGTTTTTACAGCCTGTTTATTGCTGGACAGGCACCCAATGTTGAAGCCGTATTGGTGAAGGAAATCAATTATCCCTATATCCGACAGGATTTCATAGCCACAGCTGCGGATAGTGTTATCAGGATCAGGTTTATAAACCTTTCGCCCAATGCCGCACCACTGAACTTTCGAATAACCGGCTCAACAAATAATGAAGCAACTGGAATTGCCTACAAAGGCTATACCGATTTTGTTTCCTATCCTGCAAAAATTGCCAACACCAGTTATAAATTCGACGTGGTAGAAGGAACAACAGTACTTACCACGTTTACACTTAGTGTAACTGGTACAAACCGGTTTAAAAATGTAGCAATCCTGGTACGAGGTTTAAAAGGTGGAACACCAGCATTAGGCGTCAGCACTGTTAATTATTTTTAATTCTGAATGAAGATGAAACATGTTCTTTTTATTTGTTCTATGATTTTAATCAGCATTAGTGTGAATAGCCAGGTAACCTGGAAATTCACTGCGAAGAAAATTGCTGATAAGACTTATGAGCTGCATTTCAATGCAACAGTTGATGAACCCTGGCATATCTATTCACAAGGTACTCCCAAGGGAGGGCCCTTGCCAACCTCTTTTGTGTTCAAAAAAAATCCGGTTCTGTCGCTTGTGGATAAACCGAAGGAGGTTGGTGAAATTGAAGTCTACCATGACCATACATTCAAAGTTGATGTATTTGCTTTTAAGGATTCTGTAGATTTTGTCCAGACTGTCAAACTTAAAAGCGCGATGAAAACAAATATTTCCGGTTCGGTGACTTATATGGCATGCACAAAACAGCAGTGCTTAAAGCCTGAGACTCTTCCATTCAACCTCAAGCTGGACTAGAAAAAATGAGACCGGACTACGGACATAAAATATTTCCAGACCAGCGCAACCGCTATACTTTCCTGTTGGTTGCGCTGGCGGTCCGTGCCCGTGGTCGAGCCATATTTCCGACCAGAAATCACCATTCTTTTTTTAAGATCTATTTATTTTTTATTCCGTGCATTGCCTGCTTATTGATGATAATCCCAGGACCGCCATACAACTTGCGGAACTACTTGTAAAAACAAGGGGAATTACTCATGTGCATAGAGCTGTGCAACCTTACCTGGTGCGTTCGTTGATGGCGTGTGAACCAGTGGAAATCATTTTTATCCGTGTAAGACTCTGGGATCATCGCCTGTTTGAGCGACTCGAACGGATGCCTATACTTGTTTTTCTCTGCGGTGGTAAGGATAAGCTCACGGATAAACTTAACACATCCGTCCCTTACCGTTTGCGTGAACCTTATACCGTTACTAAAATAGAACAACTGGTTTGTAAGTTATCGAAAGAAAGGATCACCGAATCCCCATCCTATTTTTTTGTCCGGTTTGAAGGCCAGTTTCACAAGTTATGTTTTCTGGATATTGTAATGATCGAGCGAATGCAGATGAACTATGTGAAAATATGGGCACATCATGTTTCAATGCTGGTGCCTGGAACATTGACTCAATGGCTAAGTAAGCTACCGCAGGGCCAGTTTATACGTGTTTCAGATACCCTGGTTCTTCCTTTGAAAGCTGCAATGGAAATTTCATCTGATGAATATGTTTTTCGAGGTAGGAATATTCAACTGACTTACCGTTTTGCCTCAGCAGCAAGAAAGGAAATGGAACTACAAACTAACTGGATCTAATGGCCATCAGGCTAATACTTTTTTTTCTCATGTGCATTATAATAGGAGCCGGGGCGGTTCGCCCGTCCTGGCATTTTTTAAAACCAAAACAAAGATCCAATAAGCCATGCTGATTCAAGTATTACGATCCAAGGTCCATCATCTCACCATTACAGAAGCTGACCTTAATTACAAGGGAAGCTTGACGCTGGATGAGGACATTATGAAAGCTGTGAAAATGTTCGAGCATGAAAAGATCCATGTAGTGAATGTAAATAACGGCGAAAGACTGGAAACCTATCTCATCAAAGGAAAAAAAGGAAGTGGGATCTGTTGTTTGAACGGACCTGCAGCAAGAAAAGGAATGGTAGGCGATACGATCATAGTGCTTGCATATGGATTGGTAGAAATCAACAAAGCAGATTCCTGGTACCCACTTGTATTGCATCCATTGCCGGGAAATATTGTTCCGCCAAATGGTGTATTGAGTGGATTGAAACAAACTGAACAAGCATAAACAAGCAGTTGGTTTTGTTACAAAAGGAAATTAACCAGCAGCGGATTCAGCCCCGTTGCTGGTGGTTCCTCATAAAAAAGACAATTTTTCTCATGTTGTAGTTGTTGGTTTTTGAATAAAAGATAACTATAAACAACGGCCCGTATTTCTATACGGGCCCTTATTTGGGAAAGTTGGCTGAACATAAAATGCGACCAAAACATATCATACTATTCTATTGCTTATTTGCAGTGGCATGTGCACCCATGTTGCCACCTGCACAACCATGGCACTACGAGGTAACTGTTCAATCCGAGACACCTGATGCACAAACGGAAGTGATTAATTGGTTCATGGAGATGCACAACGGAAGCATAGAAGTATTCGGCATTTACCAGCTGCGAGGTGACATAAACCCGCTGTACGCAGATAGTGCCAAAATTCAGTCGATGTTGGAGCGGATCAACGGGGTGCAAAATATTCTGATCACAAAGAAATATCTACCGACAAGCTATTCGAAACCAGCGTAGGCCTAATATTTTTTGAATGAATATCCAACATCCCATGTGGCAACCGATCATCTTTCTGCACCAGGAACTGCAGGAAAAACTTTCGTGTATCTGCAATGGAGAAAGCGATGAAAAGGTATTTGCCGAAGCTGTGTTTGCTGCAGAAGCTTACCGAAAAAGATTATATGCCTTGATACCCGCTGAAGGATTTGCCGATACAACAGATGAGATACTTTTTTTCAAAATGTTCAAACCTTTATTTAGCTCTGAAGGAGAATTTTACCAGCGACTTTATCACGCAGCAGTTTTTTCTGTTGGTAACGTTTCCTTCTATGTAGATGAATTAAAAAGAATAGAAAGATTACTGGCGCATAACGCATCATTTGCCTCGTATTACCATAATGGACAAACTTGTGAAGATCATGCATGGTTTGCCCAAGGCCAGGCGCCCATGCCAACGAAGTTGATTTTGTTGGAATGGGAAACCGACCCAAGGTATACAAGCGCGCGGGACAGTTGGGTTGCTGGATTAATAGCGGTTGAGCGTTACAGGGATTGGTTGAAAACAAAAATTAACGGACAGGGCCACTGATCGGCTTTACATTTTTATACAGTTTCTCATTGTATAGTTAATGCGCCCCAAAGCGCAGTAGTTTATGGAAAAGACCGGCGGGCGATTTTTATCACCCGCCCTTTTTTAAAAAATATTTATTTATGCAAATAGATTTTTCCAATATCGATGCAAAACAAAAACAGGGTTGGCTGCATGGCGCAGTAAGCCCAAGGCCAATCGGTTTGGTTAGTACCATTGACAAGGATAGCGTTCCCAATCTTGCGCCATTCAGTTTTTTTAACGTTGTGAGTATTGATCCACCGATTCTTATTTTTTCTCCACTCAGGCGGGTCCGTGATAATACGACGAAGCATACGGTTGAAAATATCCGCGAGGTTCCGGAAGCGGTGATCCATATCGTGAGTTATGAGATGCTAAAGCAGATGAACCTGACCGCGTGCGAGTATCCAGAAACAATTGACGAATTTTTGAAGGCTGGATTCACCAAAGAAAAAGCAAGTTCGGTAAGGCCATGGCTCATTAAGGAATGTCAAGTCAAGTTTGAATGCAGGATCAAAGAGATGAGAAGCCTGGGAAACAGGGGCGGGGCGGGAACAGTGTGTTTTGCTGAAGTAATCCAGATGCATGTGAACGAAACAGTCTTGAATGAGGATCTTGCGATCGATCCGGGTAAGCTGCAGCCTGTGGCAAGGTTAGGAGCCGATTATTATATCAAGGTCAGCAAGGCCAATTTATTTTCGATGGCAAAACCTAACAGGCACCTGGGTATCGGCTTTGATCAGCTACCCGCGAACATTTTACGCAGTACCATTCTGACTGCCAATCAACTTGGGCAACTGGCGATGGTGAGTGCCATTCCTGGGATCAATGAAAAGTTCAACCATCTCGGCATGCGCTACTTACTTGAGTTGCCTTTAACAGAGAAACGGACGAAGGAACTCCATACCATTGCTGCACGTATGCTTGATCTTGAACTTGTGGATGAAGCATGGCAGGTGTTGCTCAGAGAGAATCTTGTCATGGAAGTGAGCGAAGAGTTATTTGTAATCGACAGGCATGATTAATCGAATAAACCAAATATTGACACGGGGAATGTTAGAAAAGTTTAAAGGACCGTGTGCGGACCGCATTTCCATGCGGACCTCTTTTTAATTATAAGATTATAGTTCATAGCATGAAACATTTTCTGATTGTTTATGAAGACATACAAGCAGCGGAACAATTAAAGCAACTGCTGCTTGAACAATTTGTTGGTTCAGATCCGCACGATGGTGTGACAGTGCATACAGTTCAATCGGCTGGTGCTGTCCACCACGTGTTGCTTAGCTTTCCTGTGAGTATTGCTTTTATCGGCGTTGGCCTTTGGGATCATACGGTGTTCAGAAGGATAGGCCAAGTTCCTACACTTGTGATCCTTTGTAACCCACGTGAATTCATGAAAGAAGAAATGCTGGGCCAGATTAATTACCTTAAGCAGCCGTTTACTGCAAAGGATATTATTTTACTGAAGATCCGCATGCCTAAACTAGTATCTATCAACTCAACTGATTTTATGTTCCTGAAGTGTGACAGGCGCTGGCGCAAATTAATGTTTGAAGAGATAGAGATGATTGAAAGAAAGGATACCATGTACCTGATGTTCCACACCAGGGTTGGTAATTTCCTGGTACTTGGCAGCATGGAGAACTGGCTGAAAAGGCTGCCGTCCGAATTATTTCAGCGCGTTGCAGATGGACTCGTATTGCCAATTGCGGAAGTGCCCAATATCGCTGGTGATCTTTACTTTTTTAAGGGACGTGAGATCAATCTTAGTTTCCGCTTTTCAAGGAAGGTAAAACGTGACGCACGTAAACTAAAACATGCCCAATGAATTTCCTGAAAGGCGAAACTGTAATCATTTTAAATACCGAATGCCAGCCAGCAGGGGAAGCAATCGTCAATTATTACAGCGTCGGAACAAAAACGTATTCGGTATTCTACCAATACCTGTTTGCGGAAGAATCGGAAGAGATCTCTTTACCCGAATGGATGTTGCGTAAGAAAAATACCGAGGAAAATTGCGGCAGTCAAAAGAAACGAGATCGATATGGGCGATTAGCTAAGATATAATTCTCCTCGAAGTGAGTTCAGCCATTGTTATTTTTTGGCTTTCTTTTTTACAGCCGTAGCAGGCTTTTTCAAGTTGGATCGCTCTTTGAATTTTTGAATGTCGGAATCGGTGACACGGTCATAGGCTTTTCCAAAGTCAGACATTGTTTTATTGAGGGCCTCCAGGATTATTGCGAGAGTTGGGATTCTTGCACTTCGTTTGCCATTGAATACATCGGCAACTGTATGTTTTCTTATTCCTGCTTCTAAAGCTATTTTGCCAAAAGAGTTAATTGGGTAGTCGGGATTATTTGCTATACGTTCATGGCTCGATCCCTTAGTTTTAGCCTCGTCCAAAAATTTAGTGAGGACAATAGCAGTTCGGACCAAAACGAGTGTTTCTTGATTATCAACCATAGGTGAAAAGTCAAAGAATTTCGAAACTTAACTGTGTCGCTTCTTCGTCACAATGACTTATTTGATATATCTTCGCCGATATATCAAATTATGGAGCAGAAAAAAATCATAATCCACGAAACAAACGGCCAGATTTCCCTGATTGAACTGCCAACGTTAAATAACTGTCTTCCCGTTTCAAATGATACGTACTGGCGCATCATCCAGGGTTTATCTGTAAAAGGTTTAATCAAGCTACCTGGTCAGACTTCGATAAATGCGTAAAAGCCGCCTATAAAACTGTAAATGCCGCCACCTTCCCAGCGGCATGTAAGCATAGTATTGCAATTCAAAAAAAATACTATGCAAAACAACCCGATTCCACATTCCATCTCGCTCCAGGAAGCGATCCAGTTAACAAGTAATTTCCAGGCAAGCCGTCCGGAGGACATGCCTATTTGCGAAACCTTTGAGAAAGAGTCTGTTCTCAAACTGCTCCAGGAACCTGGCGCAGAAAAGTTCCGGATTTATTACGGGAAGAAAGAGAATGGAAAAGTATGCGCAGTGCTGGTAGCTGCAGATGCAGATAACAATGATATTTTACCTCCTGAATCTGTTCCAGCCTCTGCAAACAATGCCGATGAGGATGATGCGTTGGTTTTAGAAAATTCTTACCAATGCCCTTACGCATGTCCAGCTGAGTCACCGTTGAATAACAATTAATGACACCCTATCAATTTTCACATATTTCCGCCTTTTCAGTTCTGCTACCATTAGCTATTACCTACTGGAAGCGGCACATGATCTGGCGGAAATTTTCTTTGCTGGTAATCATTCTAATACTTGGAGGATTCAATGATGTTGTCAGCTTTATTTCAATCAAGCTGCGTCATACCAATACATTGAATAGCAACATCTACCAACTTGTTGAATTTGTTATGATTGTCTGGTTGTTCAGAAGGTGGCCATCTGTGCGAAGGAATTATTTTCATCAAATTGTCATGACACTCGGAATCGTGATTTGGACCCTTGATTTTTTTGTATTTCATTCTCTTGTGGAAAATAGTGCACTTTTCAGGGTGCTTGGCCCGATTTTGTTGATCTATGTGATCGTCGATCAAATCAATTATACATTGCTCAACCGCGATAATTCGATTATTGTTTCCCGAATGCTAATAAAGGGCGGGTTCGTTTTATATTTTCTGTATTCAACATTTGTCGAAACCATTGAATTATTTCCTTCACAAATTCAATACCCATATTTCCCCCAATTATGGTATATACAAGGATGTGTAAGCATTTTATTAAACGTTTTGATTTCAATAGCTTTTATATGCCACCGGGAGAAGCCGACTTATTCGATACTTACATAGCTGTACTTGCATCTTTAACACTGATCGTCTTTGTGTTCGCATTTTCGATTTTCTATCATGTGCGAAGGAAACGCATTCAAATGAATGAAAAGAATTTCCAGGATGAATCCAATCTTGAAGCAAATAGCAAGCGAATAGCCGGCGATCTTCATGACGATTTCGGTTCATTGCTAACGGGCTTTAAGCTATCACTACGGGAATTATCTTTAAAATTTCCGGGCAATATGTATTTGGAGAAATCTACAGGTTTACTAGAGGAATCAATCGGGAAGCTTCGCGAAGTATCGCTGGATCTTTTTCCACCTGAGCTTGAGGCCGAAGGACTGAATGTAGCGATTGAAACGCTTGTGGAACGTATGAATGCATTCACAATGCTGACCATTAAATACACTCCCTCTTTTGATGATTCCGCTTTTGAACTTGAAAAAGCAAGGCTTGTCTATCGAGTAGTTCAGGAACTAACGACAAATGCAATCAAACATTCATCCGCTTCCATAATTGAAATTGGCATTGTTTCCAAAGTCACCCGGTTATTTATTGAACTGCGAGATAATGGAAGTGGTTTTGACTTTGATAATGCAAAAACGAAAAGGAAGAGTTCGGGATTGAAACACATACAATCACGCCTTGAGTTATTAAACGGGATTCTTTTCGTTGAATCCAAACCCGGTTCAGGCACTCATTTTTTCATCAATATTCCATTAAGACACCTAACCCATGGAGCAAACAAACAAAATCAAAATCATTCTAGCTGACGATCACGAAGTATTCATTGATGGAATGTTGCGTGCATTTGAGAGCCATCCAGAATACGAGATCATCGACACCGTGAAAAACGGCGAACAATTGGTGGCGAGTGTTAAACTTAACAGGCCAGATCTGGTACTAACCGATATCAGTATGCCGATACTCAATGGAATTGAAGCGGTCAGGCAAATCAAAGGTTTAAGCCCTGACATGCTTTGTATTATCCTTACGAACTTCGACAGTGATCACCTGATTTTAAATTCACTTGAAGCAGGCGCATTCAGTTACGTAAACAAGACGATGACGAAGGAAGTGATCTTTGCAGCCATTGAGTCTTCCCTAAACGGGATTCCTCATTACTGCGATACAACTTCCCAAAGAGTATTGCGTATGATCAAAGCCAGTCATATCGGCAAGCCACTGAAATACGAGGAATTGTTTAACACCAGCGAGAAGAATATCATCGCATTGATCGTAAAAGATAAGAACATGAAAGAAATAGCTGCGGCACTGTGTCTGGGTGACAGAACTGTTGAGCGATATAAGGCCAAGATTAAGGAGAAGATTGGTGTAAGGACAAGAGCCGGAATTGTGGTTTATGCCATCAAAAACAAATTGGTCATTCTCGATGACAGCGGAGTTTAATAAAGTTGGGGAAGTGCCGCCAACAATACTGTAAAAGCCGCCATACAACATTTTTGATCCTGCGCTACTTTCGATCCGTCTTACCCCCGGCAGTTGGTTTTGGTTTAGGACGGGAGCCGAGCCCGTCCTTTTTTTTAACCATAAAAACAATGGACGAATTTTTCCAATATCTAAGCGAGTTGTATCCGCTTTCAGATGAACTGAAAGCAGCACTTGTCGGCAGGGTACAAAAAGAAACCTACCGAAAAAACAGGCCCTTGTTAAACGCCGGTAATTTCTGCGACTGGATCGCCTTTATTGAAACAGGCTTAGTCAAGGTTTGCTATGATACACCAGGAGGGGAGGAGAAAATTATCAGCTTTGCCAAAACAGGGGAGATGACCTGTTCGATCAAAAGTTTCACTAATAACCAACTTTCTAAACTTGCGATCATATCACTGGATGAAACAATCATCCGGAAGATCAGGAAAATTGAACTGGAAGCTATTTGTGAAAGATTCTCCGAATTTAATATTCATCTCAGGAAGATCATTGCGTCGCAAAGTGGACTCATCGAGGAGTATTCTATTTTCCAGGCACTTACTGCAAAAGAAAAAATGCAGATGCTGCGAGAAGAAAAAGAATGGATGTTGAAAGACAAGCGGCTGAAAGCATATATGATTTCAAATTACCTGGGAATTGACCAGGCAACTTTTAGCCGACTGAAGTATGGTAATTAGCCGATGCCCAAATCCCTGAGTAAGCATCAGACCGGTGGGGGAGATACGAAGGAAATATGTCCCATGAAACAAGTTGATCATCGCTATATGTAAACTTCACATTAGCTAAATTCTCCCATGCATTTTCAACCGGTGGTGGAACCAGGACCGTCGCCGTGTAAACTTCCTCTCCTTTTTTTATTTCCATATTTGCAAAATAGCACTGCTTCTGTTTATTAAAGTAGAGGATCCCGACTCCTTCATGCTGTAAAGGATGCTCGTTTTTTGGACGCATAATGATTGGTGCCTGTACGGGGTATTCAAGTTTTCCGTTAAAGAATTCCCTGAATTTATTTCCGATGTCTGAATACACAAATTCATAACCCCAATAATAGAAGCAGGTTAGATAAGCCGCTTTCAAAAGCGCAAAAGAGATTTTCTTATGATCAGGAACCTGATATTGAATCTGTAGTTTTTCAATTTTCCCTTCATGCATTTTAGAAATCAGTTCCTTTAACTGCGGATTGAATTGTTTCGCTTTTTCTTTAAATTCAAAAAAGCCATCACGGCCGGTTATTTTTGCATCTACCGGAAATGTTTTCCCGATACCCGGAAATCGTATCCTCGCCTTTGGATAAAATGTGTTGTCCTTGTCTTTTTCACCAAAATCAAGAAAAGCCTGTAATTCCGCTTCAGCATGCCCGGAATCATTGTTACATTTTTTGCAAGTGATTACTTCGATTTTTCCACCTACGGATTTTGGCGGAACATGATCTATTGAAAACTCCCCGTTTCCCTGCAAACTTTCACCCATCGCCAGCACATATTTTTCTGTGCACATCGGGCACACGTATAAATTGCTGTGAATAAAAAAGGGTTTATCCTGTTTTAAAATTGGCGTGTACCGGCCATAATAAGGGAAAAGGGATCGTGAAAATCTCCAGAGATGATCATTAAGAATAGCGGGCGTTACATTTTTTCCAAAAAATTCCATGGATGATTAATTGAGCTAAAGATAAAATTTTGACATGGATCAAAATCTATTTTTATTTTTTTGATCCATGTCAAAAATGGCCGCAATACTCAAAGGTAGTTTTGAAGTATCATGGTAAACTTCAAAAAGTGCACCCCAATCAGAGTATTGATGGCCTGTATTTTATTTTTCTGCACTGCAGGATGTAAATCTCAATCATTTGAACTGCGCGCAGGAACCAACCTGATGCCAGGCACCTATCTCTCTTTCGGATATGAGCATTATTCCAATTACCTCTTCAATTTTTCCGGTAAACTATTCGCAGAAGGTTCCATGCTAAATGGCCTTCGATACAAAGCGTACGGCATTGATCTATTGGCAGAGTATGGGAGCAACCAGGAAGATATTGCTGCCAGTATTTTCTCATTCCGTGTCGGCATTGGCGCAACGGGGCAAATCGAAAGCGAACCATGGATCTATGGCGCTTTGAAAGGAAATCAAAAAATAAATTATGGATGCGTGGGTTCGCTTTCCGGCGAATGGTGGATGAGTGAGAACTTCTGCCTATCTGTTTTTCTGTATCAAAAATATTTACTCAATAACTCACTTGGTCACACAAGATCTGGACTCGGACTCGGTTTGAAATTCCGGTTACAAAATAATTAATGGCTGATTAATAAAACTGTTTATGAAAAAACTTTGGCTGCTGCTCGTTTGTCTGTGCATGTACGGTATTGTAAATGCACAGTATAGTGTTTCACAGGATGTGGACAGGCTGTTCTATTGTACACCTTCCACTGTGATGCGTGAATTGGGTAAGGTGCAATCGTTTAACGCGAATACATTCAAAGGATTCAAGTATCATTTCTATTACTACAACTCCGGTGTGTATAACGAGATCGGATACTTTATCGCGCAACTGGTGGGTGCAACTATCTTCACCAGTTACGGGAATCTTGATCCGACGTATTTTAACGGCAGCCAAATCATTAACGCTACCAAGGTTCTGCAAAGCGGACCCTTATTATGGATGAGTATTGATATTCCTTATTCTACATTTCCAAACAACAATACCGGGCAACAATTGGTCGTCGATGTGGAAGCCATCGACCAGGGCGGGAGTACGACAGTTCATTCAAGCAAAACATTTATGAATGTGCCTTTGCTTTATACGAACCCGGTTGTACTTTCTTCACCCACCATCAACCCGGCTTCAACAACTATCTGTTCCGGTAACACGGTTCAACTTAGTTCTTCACCGAATTATGCTGGCAATGGATTTTTCTATGACTGGTATAAGGATGGATCCCCGATCGCGTTAAATGATAATACTGGAAATTTCAGTGCAACTGCCACCGGCAGTTATTATGCGATCGTGCATGACGCTTGCCAGACGGTAACTTCCAGCACTGCAGTAATCAGTCCGGGAACGGTGCCGGGGAAGCCAACGATCAGTTTGCCTGGATTGCCTTTGTGTAATGGTGCATCAGGAACGATGACAGCGAATGGAAGTGGAGGAACATATACCTGGTCAACAGGTGCAGTAGCGAATACTTTATCTATTTCGGTTGCAGGAAATTATTCTGTGCATGAATCAAATGGTTGCGGGGCGGGGCCGGAGAGTGATCCTGTGACAATTACTACTGCATCATCGCCAACACCTCCCGTTGTTTCAAGCGGTAACGGAACGCTGTTATGTAATGGCGGCTCTACTGTTTTAAGTGCGAGTCCATCCTTTGGTGGAACGATCTACTGGAACACGGGCGCAATGGGCACCACGTATACTGTCAGCACTGCCGGCAGTTATTCTGCCTGGGAAGCGAGCAGTTGTGGAAACAGTTCTATCAGTAATATCGTTACGATCACTACCAGCAGCACGGCACCTGCCCCTACTTTAAGTATTTCAGGTAATGAAATATTGTGCAATGGTTCGGGACAAACGATTACGACAAGTCCTTCGACTTCGGGCGGTGTGATTCATTGGAGCAATGGCGCAACAGGAAACAGTATTACTGTTTATAGTGCCGGCACTTATTATGCATGGGAAACCAATGCGTGTGGTAACAGCGCGAACAGTGCCTCCCTTAATGTAACGACACTTAATACGCCTGCTGCTCCAACTGTAACACCGGCGGGGCCGGTTGCACTCTGTGGTGGTGCATCGACAACACTAAACAGCACGGGAACAGTAGCTCCCAATATTTTATGGTTCTTCAATGGTTCATCAACCGGTCATTTCGGTGCGACATATGATGTGAGTGCAGCAGGTTCTTATACTACTAAAGAACTGAGTTCCTGCGGCACAAGCGGCGCGAGTAATGTAGTCAATATAGTAACCAACAGCACACCACCTGCACCTTCGTTGAATGTATCGGGTACGATACTTTTATGTGATGGGGCAGGACAAACCATCAGTGCATCCCCCGGCACCGGTGGCGGTGTGCTGCATTGGTCAACGGGTGCAACAGGAAACAGCATTACCGTAACTGCACCGGGAAATTATTATGCATGGGAAACCAATGGCAGCTGCGGTACGGGGCCGAACAGCGCGGTGGTTACGATCACGACACTTAATACACCACCTGCACCTTCTGTGAATCCACCCACCAATCAATTATTGTGTAATGGTGCAAGTGCCACACTTACTTCTTCGGGAAGCACGATTACCTGGTCAAATGGAACAACGGGCAATACATTAGTGACTGCAGCTGCAGGAAATTATTATGCAATTGATCGCAATGCTTGTGGTAACAGTGGCCCAAGTAATACGGTGGTGATCACTACCGGCACTTGCCCGATACCTGCACCGGGTACGTCTTTTTTTGTTTGTCCAGGCACGATGAAAACCATTGATGCAGGTGCGGGTTACGAGAGTTATTTATGGAACACGGGTGCAACGACACAAACGATCACAGTAGGACCAGGATCCTATTCTGTGACTGTGATGAAGAATGGATGCTATGCAAATTCGGCCACTGTCACCGTGAGTTATTATACGGTCAGTTCCTCGTTTATTACTGCAAGTGGGCCTACCAGTTTTTGTGCAGGCAGTTCCGTGACTCTTTCATCGAGTGTTGGATCGGCCTATGCCTGGAGTAGTGGGGCGAATACGCAATCAATTGTTGTCAATGCATCGGGAACTTATTTTGTTACGGTTACTGATGCGAACGGGTGCCAGATGGTTTCTGCGCCTGTTGCTGTTACAGTGAATCCATTGCCGAATGCTTCTATTTCGGGATCAACTACAATTTGCCAGGGAAGTGCTGCGCCTTCTGTGATCTTTACTGGAAGCGCTGGGACACCTCCTTATACATTTACTTATAAATTAAATGGCGGCAGTAATCAAACGATCACTACTGTTTCGGGTAATAGTGTAGCGATCAGCATTCCTACTTCGTCTGCCGGAACGTATTCTTATACACTGGTGGGCGTTTCGGAATCGAGTGGCACGACCTGTTCCAATTCAGCGAGTGGAAATGCAAGTGTTGTTGTGAATCCATTGCCGACTGCGAGTATTTCAGGAACAACTGCAGTATGCCAGAATAGTGCAGCTCCTTCAATCACATTCACAGGCAGTGGTGCGACAGCTCCTTATACATTTACATATTCAATTAATGGGGGAAGTGCGCAGACGATCACTACTGTTTCGGGGAATAGTGTTTCCGTCTCGGTTGCTACTTCAACTACTGGAGTGTATACGTATACTTTACTTGGGGTTAAAGAATCCAGTAATACTTCGTGCAATAATGCTGCAGCCGGTTCAGCATCGGTTGCAGTTAACCCATTACCGGGTGCAACTATTTCGGGTAATACCACTGTTTGCCAGAACAGTGCGCAGCCCCAGATAACTTTTACGGGAAGTAACGGCACAGCGCCTTATACCTTCTCTTACAGAATCAATGGGGGTTCGATACAGACGGTTAATACCACATCGGGTAATTCAGTTGCAGTTAATGCGCCGACCAATGCTGCAGGGATCTTTGTGTATTCACTTGTGAGCGTGCAGGAGGCAAGCGGAACGTCTTGCGTTAGCGCTGTTAGCGGTAATGCAACGGTTGTGGTGAATCCATTGCCAACGGCCACGATCGCGGGATCAAGTTCTGTTTGTCAAAACGGTTCTTCACCTTTTATAACCTTTACCGGAAGCGGCGCCACGGCACCTTATACATTTATTTATAAAATTAACGGTGGAGCCAATCAATCTGTTACTACCACATCAGGTAACAGTGTTACGGTGGCTGTTCCTACAACAACTGCGGGAACCTTTACCTATTCTTTGGTGAGTGTGCAGGAATCTAGTGGTGTGAGTTGCGGCAATACGGCTTCGGGTTCTGCGACAGTTGTTGTCAATCCTTTACCTACGGCTACTATCGCGGGAACAACATCGGTATGTCAGAATAGTGTGGCACCATCATTAACGTTTACAGGAGCCGGTGCTACACCTCCTTATACTTTTACATTTAAAATTAATGGTGGCGCGAATCAGACTGTGACGACCACATCTGGTAGCAGTGTTACGATCACTGCACCAACCAATGCGGCGGGAACATTCATTTATTCATTGGTGAGTGTGCAGGAGTCGAGCGGAAATTCGTGCAGTAATGCAGTGAGTGGTTCTGCAACGATCACGGTGAATGCGCTGCCTTCTGCGATGGTTGCGGGAACAACTTCGGTGTGTCAGTATGGTGCGAGTCCACTCATCACTTTCACTGGTTCTAACGCGAACGCGCCTTACACGTTTACTTACTCGATCAACAACGGGCCGGCGCAAACTTTAACCACGGTTTCTGGAAATAGTGTGAGTGTCAACGCTCCGACTACTGCGACAGGAACATTTACTTATTCGTTGATCAGTGTGAAAGAATCCAGTGGTACTACCTGCAGTAATGCAGTTACAGGGAGCGTGGTGATCACGGTTAATCCGCAGCCGGTCAAGGCCACGATTGCAGCGCCGAACATGCATCTCTGTAACGGCGAGACAGGAATTATTACTGTGACGAATTATGCCAGCGGGTTTACCTATACATGGTATAAAGATGGTGTTTTGTTCAGAACAACTACACTTGATACCATTCATGTGACCGATGCGGGAAATTATACCGTAATGGCAACATCGGATAAAGGATGTAATGCCGCAACTGTTTCTGATCCGATTACCATTACAACCGGAAGTGTGACAACACCTGTGATCACCGGGTATCTCCATGTATGCCCGCAGGGAAAAACAAGATTACTTATTCAACCCATAGAAGGCATGGGGCAATATGATGTATGGAAATGGACGGAGCCGCCGGATAAAAAAGTATTAAGCGGGGACAGCATTTTTTCGGCTTTGGCCGGGCAGTATAAAGTTTGGGTCATGGCCCAAGGATGTGCTGACAGTACAAGTGTAACTGTTACAGCAGATGATACTGTTTACCCGGCCGGTCAATTAATCATCACGCCGAAGGAAGTTCCCTACGGTGGTAAAGCAACACTTATCGCTGCTGTAAAAGGTGCGGTACAATATGAATGGAAGATCGGGAACGATCCGTTGATTCAAACACCATCAGATACCATCATCCAGCATTTTTATCATACCAGCGATAGTTTACCGGTTGTTGTCAAAGCGATCAGTGAGCGAAACTGCATCAGTTCTTTTCTGGGATCAATTAAAGTCGGCGCGCTGGTGTTCGATACAATACCGGATCATTCGGTGATGGGAAACCTGAAAGACTGGAACGTATTTCCGATTCCTTTTCACAACGAGTTAAAAGTATCGATGATACTAAGCAGGAACCAAACCGTACGCATTGACCTGTTTGCTATGGACGGAAGATGGGTAAAAGCTTACGGGTTCGCGGGAAAAAAAGGAGAGAATTTATTTGTGCTGGATAGACTTGAAAATCTCCCGTTGCACCAGGTCTTCTTCATTACCGCAGTTTACAATGGCCAAAAGCATTTTGATAAAATCTATAAAGAGTAATCATGAAAAAACAAATAGCCTTTGCGATCCTGGTGATCCTTGGTGCGTGCAGTGATAAATATGAGTCATTGTATAACAGTGCGCCTTCACCCGGATTATCATTTAATAAAGACACTGTAGTGATCCGTGAAAAAGATTATGTGAATATTAATCACTCGGATAACGGAAGGCTGGTGTTTTATTGCAGCAGTCCGAATACGGATCTGAATTTGCAATTATCGGATACGAGCGGGAAGGTTCATATAATGTATCGTGGGGTTGATGTTGTGAATATTGGACCACTGCCGGTGATCGACAGTGTGGTTGTGTTTTGTGCGGGCGATACTGCGGGTATTTATTCCGTTGATTGTTTGCTGACGGATCGGCTGGGGAAGGTCACTGAAAAGGAACTCATCGTAAAATGTTTTGCGAATCAGCCGGCTTCCGCGAATTTCTTTTTTATAGCGCTGGGTTCTACACAACTGCAGAACTGGCCGTATGTGATAGATGGCTCACTCAGCCACAAAGACAATGGTATAATAGTCTCTTATCATTATTCGATTAACGGGCAAGAAATTCTCACAAACACGCCTGTGATGAACTATACATTTCATGCGCGTGGGACACATGATATCGGGTTGTTTGTTACCGATGACCTGGGGCTGAACTCAGATACCGTTCACCATCAACTGATCATTCCATGAAAAAAATATTGTTCCTGTTATTGATTCCAGTGTTTAGTGTTGCACAAAATTCTTTTTTGCGCATACCCATATCGAGCCGTGGACTCGGGATGGGTGATCTGGGCATTGCTTCTGCAACGGCGAACCAGCAATTGTATTACAATGTGGCCAAGACAGCGTTTACGCAAAACTTTCACCAGGTATCCGTTTCTTATATGCCCTGGCTCAGCAGTATCAGCGATGATACAAAATTTATGTCAGCGAATTATCTTGCTAATATTTCCAACAGTTCGGCGATGGGTGTCGCGGTTAATTATACGAGTCTTGGCAATCTTTCGATCCGTGATGATAATGGCGCGACACTTAGCAACTACCATGGAAGTATTTATAACCTTTTTGGTTCTTACGCGTTGCAGCTTGGAAGCAAAGCATCATTAGGCGCTGCATTCAGGGTGATCGGGCAGAACCTGTATTCCGCTACCAGTAAGAATGCATTGGGCGTGAGTGCTGATCTCAGCTATTATGGATGTAGAGAACTGGGTTCAGTTGACAACAAACTGGAATGGGGGCTGGTGGTGTCTAACCTCGGGCCGAAGTTCAATGATGAATCATTGCCGGCCTCTTTTGGTGTTGGCCTTGGTTATGCGAGTATCGATGCTGATAATGGGGACAGTTATTCAGTTGGTGTGGATGCAAACCGTTTGATTAGTGGTGATGGGAGCGGGATGCGATTTTCTGCAGGTGGTGAATATGGATTTAACAGTGAGTTCTTTTTTCGCGGCGGGGTGAGTTATGAAAGTATTGCGGCAGGTAATAGAAAATTCATCGGCATCGGTGTGGGTTATAAAGGACTGGTGGCGGATCAAAGTTGCGGGCTGGATTTTCATTATCTTATTCCTTTTGGTGTTGCAACTGGTGTTTCGCCTTTTCAGAATGCGTTTGGGTTTACGTTGCATTTAAGTTTTGGGAATTTTCAATGATTGAGTTTTTTAATTATTTGAACAGTCTGCATCCTTTGTCGGCTGAGGCGACTGCGGCGCTAATGAAAGTGATTCACGCGAAAGAATTACGGAAGGGTCAGGTGTGGCTGCAGGAGGGGGCGGTGTGTGATAAACTGACCTTTGTGGTGAAGGGGTTGATGAAGTTGTATTTTGAAAATGGCAATAAAGAGTTGATTGTACATTTCGCAGGGAATAATGAATTTATCGTGTCCGTTAAGAGTTTTGTCAATCAAAACGCGTCCCCTTACACCATCCGGGCAGTTGATCCAACGGTTATCTGTTATATACTTGAACGAGATTGGGTATGGGCAACACAGAAATTTCCAGAACTAAACGCTCATTTTGGTAATATTTTTTACCGAATATGTTCCGGGTATGAAGAACATTTGGGTCTTCAGCTTATACCAGCCAAACCCCGATATTTTATCCTAATGAGCGATAAGTCATTCTTAATCAGAAGTTTAGAACTGCCAGACCGATTAATTGCTGCCTATCTAGGAGTTGGACCCGATGCGATTTGTTTGTGGAAAAAGTTGTAATTTTGCTTATAGCTTATGAGTCAATCATAAAAAATTAACAAAATATAATTTGGGACTTATATAATCTATACCTTATCTTTGTAAAATAATTAGAGAATGATGGTACGAATTTTAAATAAAACGGCTAAGGACAAGGGGGAATCGTACAGTCCTATTATAGAAGACCTCCTTGAAGCGGTTGAAATAAAAGATGTCAAGAATGTTGTTTTTACAATCAGTTCATTGGATTGGGCTGACTTTTGGCTTCCTGTCAGGGAGGTTGAATCTTACAGGTCAGGCTCTTCGATTAAAAGTTATCAAAAATTATTAAGCAAACTGAAGTCAGATCAGAAATCGCTTAAAAATTCAATTCAATCCTACCAGCTGTTTTCACCTGGATCAATGCCTTTATTTTCTGGTGAACTCTATAAAGACTTGAAGCTGGTAACTGAAAAAATCGAATCAGTAAAAAGAGTTGTACGGGCTTTAAGAAGTTATAACCGCAGTTTCGAGCAAAAGAAATTGGACAATTTTTTAGCGGCAAAGGAAAAGCTCGATACCATTCTTTCATTTTCAGAGAAACAACTAATTAGCCACCTTACAATTTCAGAAGAGTCGGTATCTAATTCTGACTTTGATAATAAATGGTCGATACGCCTTCTATCCGCAAAGACGATCGGTATTTTCAAACTGATCACACGTGATATCCGGCGATACTTCAGGAATATATTGCGGCAATTGTCTAAAAATATGGATGATAGTTCACATGACAGCATAGTTGTGTTCAAACCAATTGAATGTAATTATGTAACAGTAAACTACTATAAAGATGTCGCAAGAAGATTATTTAATAAACCATATAGAGAAGCAGCTTGAAGAAGAGAATCTATCAGCTGAATTAAGACAACTCCTGCTATTGTGCAAGGAGCATTTTGAAAAACCCAACAGCATTTGTACTATTGAAAACGCAGTAAAGCTTGCAGAAATGCTACACACTGCGATTTCGTTAGGAATGCTGATACATCATCACACATGAATTTAGGAAGAGCCATACGCGAAATCAGGAAATCGAAATCAATCGGCCAGGAAGAACTTGCTTCTTTATCAGGCATAACGCAGGCAAGGTTGTCGCAAATTGAAAACGGCGAAAAACCCGGCGAAGAAACATTGAATAAGATCTGCGAGATTTTAAAGATTGCGCCACCCCTGGTGTATGTGATGGCTTTTGATAAAGAAGACTACCCTGCAGAAAATGGTGAGTTGTACGATCGTTTTCATTTAATCATAGAGGGGCTTGTCAAACAAGTAGCGAGTGTGAGTTAAGTTTAAAAATTAAAATAATAAAGAGAAGCAGACCGCTTCTCTTTTTTTATGTCCATCCCAACCGATTTTTATTTTCTTTTCATCCATTGTAATGGATAAACCTCCCTGCATTTCTGAATGAGCTTTGTGTAACAAAAGCAAAGCAAATGTTCTCTTCTTTTTCCTGGACAAATTATTTTTTATTCGTTGGGATTCTCCTTATTGTGTATTGTGTGATCATTTGCTTCCTGTACTACAGGAAGGAGATGACCAAACTCTTTGCGCCGAAACGTGATGCATTGAACGAAATGGTCTATGCGCCGGTGAAAGAAATTGCTGATCCCACCCGGTTGGTGCATGAACTTGTTAGTGAACTGGGCGTGATCATCCGCAATGCGGCAGAGGACAACACTACGCATCCTGAATTATTCTTTTCTATTCAGCAAACTGTGAAGAATTACCTGGTGCTTGAACCAACGGAGTATAAAGGCAAGATTAATCAATATATCAGCCATGAACTGGAGATCAGGAAAATACCTGATCTCAGCATGGAAGAGTATGATGCATTGTGGAAGTAAATGACTCCGTCTGCCGTGAGGTAGAAAGGTGTGTACGGTGCAGATGGAGTTTTTGTGATAATGAAAATGTGCGGTGATGCGAAAATGTGTTTTGATAGTGTGGTACCTCGTTATGTGTGTGATTGTAAGAGCGCAGGATGGTAATGCGGGGATCCAGGATGCGAATAACAAGGTCAGGAGTTATTTCAATTCGGGTACGCAGCTTATGTATGCGGTTGGCGCGATCATCGGGCTAATCGGTGCGGTGAAAGTTTACCAGAAGTGGAACGCGGGTGATCATGATACGGGTAAGGTTGCCGCAGCGTGGTTCGGTTCCTGTGTGTTCCTGGTGGTAGTGGTAACGGTGATCAAAGCATTTTTCGGGATCTGATGGAACGGATCAACGATACGGTTCATATCAGAGAAGTGCTTCGATCAGAACAAAAAAGAATCATGAGCAGCAGGAGAGCGAGGCAGTTGCCGATCATCGAGATAGGAGGAACGAAATTCTATTTCGACTTACGACTGTGGCAGTTCCGCGATGTCGACAACTGGGCCAACCAGTTCCAGGTTGATGACCTCTTTGAAACGGCGCGTGGTTTTAAACTTTGCTTTGATACAGCTAAGAAGAATTTGTTCGTTGGTACTGCGGAAGAATTCAAGGCGAATAAAGACGCCATCATAGTTACGCTACCATCGATAAAAAAAATGGACCCACTCGGGCACCTGTGGTGGGAGGAGGAGTTGGGCTGTCTCAGTGCTGATGAAGCGAAGAAACGGACCGAAGAAATGCTGAATGATTACGAAGTACACGAAAGCGGAATGATCCTGCAAAGAAAACCTGAAAAGATTTCCCTGCTGCCCAAAAGAGAACGGGCGCTAACAAATAAAAAAGGCAAACGATTATGAGAGAAGAATTACAGGGCCTGCTGCTTGGATATATACGTGAGCAGAACCCGGTGTTATTAAAGCAACTGCAGGAAGACGACAGCCTACATGCTTTTGTGATGGACAAGATCGCTGAAGTAGAATCGGTTCTTATATCAAAACCTGATACGACCGAAGTGGAATACCTGAAGTTGCTTACTTCCGACCTGGACCCCGTACGTTACCGATTTGTGCGTGACCTGTTTGAAACGGAGTTTACGGATATGTGTGACCTGATGCGTTCGGCGGGCACACTGCCTTACGAATTGCTGGATATGGTTGCGGCCTGCCATCACCTGTTTGAAGAAATGCCGCTAGTGGATGGAATGGATAACCCGGAGCTGGATCATGCGGTTGCCTGCGTGATCGCTGAATACCTGCAGTTGTGAGGTATACCATTCACAAACGAATCGATTGCCCGGTTGAATTTAAAGGGTTGGTTGCGCAATGGTTATGGTGGCTGGGAGGAGGGATCCTTGGTTTACTGTTCCTGTTTGCGATCCTTTACTTGCTGAGTGTTTCATTGCTTGTATGTGTATTCGTCATTATTGTGTTAGGAACACTGCTTTTCTGGCTGGTGTTCCGGATGAGTAAGCAATACGGGAAGGATGGGTTAAAGAAAAAAACTGCGGCGCGTTTGATGCCTAAACAAATTAAAGGTTGCATGTTAGAATGAAATCATTGTCTGAAATATTACCGCTGTATTCGATTGAACAGGATGCGATCCTGTCAAAGATGGGTGATATCACGGTTGGGTTCAGACTTGAACTGCCGGAAATATTTACACTGAGCTGTGAACAGTATGATGCGTTTCACCAGGCATGGGTCAGGGCGATGAAGATCCTGCCCGCTGGTACAGTGTTCTGCAAACAGGATTGGTTCACGCAAAGGAAGTATAAAGGTGATTTTGGTAAGGAGCGGAGTTTTCTGAGCCATAGCAGCGAACGATTCTTTTGTGAACGGCCCTATCTCGAACACGAGTGTTATGTGTTCCTTACCCGGAAACCGAAGAACAGGACCGTTGCGGATTCATTGCTGTCCACGCTGTTAAGGAAACATATTGTGCCGGTGGAAACTTTGGATGCGGCGTTTTTAACTGAATTGAATAATGCTGTGGGACAATTTGCGAAGATCTTATCGGACAGTGGTTTTGTGAAACTGCAAAGATTGGACAATGGTTCTTTGAAAAATTGTGTGTCGCAATACCTGAACCTGGGAAATGATTTTATTCAACGTGATCTCAGTTTTGAGAAGGGAATTGATGTTGGTGAGAAGCATTGCGAACTGTTTACTTTTTCGGATGCGATGAATTTACCGGAAGGATGTGATGCAAAACGTAATTATGAAAAGTATGGAGGCGACCAAAGGCATTTTCCTACTGGTTTTGTTTCACCGCTGGGGCAGTTGTTATCCTGCGATCATATTTACAGCCAATATATTTTGATTGAGGATGCTACGGTGGTTTTGAAAAAACAGGAATCGAGAAAACTGCGGTTGCAGAGTTTGTCGGCGTATTCGCGGAACAACGAAGTTAGCCGGCAGGCCACTGAATTATTTCTGCAGGAAGCGGCAGGTATGGGAAGAGCGCCTGTGCGGGCGTATTGTAATGTGCTGGCGTGGACGGATGATGTGGAAGAAATTTCTGCACTAAGGAATCAATGTGCCGCGGCAATCAGTTCGATGGATGCGGTGCCGCATATTGAAACGATCGGTGCCCCGCAGATCTTTTGGGCAGGGATTCCTGGTAACGGGGCTGATCTTCCGATCAATGAAACGTTTACCACGTTTGTGAACCAGGTGTGTTGTTTTCTGAATTTAGAAACGAATTACAGGAGTTCATTGAGTCCTGTTGGCATCAGGCTGGGCGACAGGCTCTCTGGCAGGCCGCTCCATGTGGACGTATCGGATGAACCGATGGAACGTGGCATCATCACCAACCGCAACAAAGTGATCATTGGCGGGTCGGGTAGTGGTAAATCTTTTCTCACCAATCATCTTAATCGCTCTTACCATGAAGCGCAGTCTCATATTGTCGTGGTGGACATGGGAAACTCGTACCGTGGTCTGTGTGAACTGGTGAAGGGTTACTATTTCACATATTCGGAAAAGGAACCGATCGCGTTTAATCCATTTTATTTAACGCAGGGTGAAAAGCCTGATACAGAGAAAAAGGAAAGTATTAAAACATTGCTGCTCGCGCTTTGGAAAAAGGATGATGAAAGTTTTGTGCGTTCCGAATACGTGGCGCTGTCGAATGCATTGCAGCTATATTATGAGCGGGAGGTTTTCTTTCGTTGCTTCAATAGTTTTTATGAATTTCTTTCTGAAGATTTTGTAGAAGTGCTTCGTTCGCAGCAGGTGAAGGACAAGGATTTTGATGTATCCAATTTTCTCTATGTACTGCGCCCATATTATATAGGTGGCGAATTTGATTATTTACTGAACGCAACTGAAAATCTCGACCTGCTGGGACAATCCTTTATTGTTTTCGAGATTGATAATATCAAGGACCACCCGATACTCTTTCCGGTCGTGACAATTATTATCATGGAACTGTTTATTGCCAAGATGCGGCGCTTACAGGGGATGCGGAAAATCATCCTGATCGAGGAAGCATGGAAGGCGATTGCAAAAGCAGGTATGGCGGAATATATCAAGTACCTGTATAAGACCGTGCGGAAATATTTTGGCGAGGCATGGGTCGTGACCCAGGAGATTGATGATATACTTTCTTCGGTGATCGTGAAGGAAACGATCATCAATAATTCGGACTGTAAAATCCTGATGGATATGCGCAAGTTCAGGCACCGGAGTCAGGAGCTACAGGCAATGATGGGACTCACTGATCATGAAATGGCGCAGTTGTTTTCGGTTAACCAATCGAACGAGCCGGTGAGAAGATACAAGGAAGTTTTTATTTCACTTGGCGGGCACGGTAAAGTATACCGGGTGGAAGTATCGCCGGAAGAAAACTGGGCGTATACCACGGAAGAAAAAGAAAAAATGAAAGTGATGAATGCTTCAGAGAAACATGGCGGGATTGAAAAGGGAATACGGTCGCTGGTGCTTGTGATGCTGCTATTGTTTGTTTCGGTTGGATCGCGCGCACAGATTCCCATCATTGGTACCGTGATCAGTAAAGCTATCAAAGTGATCGACCTGAAGATCCAGCGAATGCAGAATGAAGTATTGGTGCTGCAGAATGTGCAGAAAGAAATCGAAAATAAGCTGCATGTGCTGAAGATGAGAGAGATCAGCGACTGGACGTTAAAGCAGAAAGAATTGTATGAGAACTATTTTAAGGAACTGGGTATGGTCAAGCAATCCATCCGGGAGATCAGTTCCATTGAGTTATTGGAAAAACAGAAAATAAAATCATTGCAGCAACTAAACAGTAAACTATGAGGAAGTTATTAATTGTGTGTGTTTGGCTTGTTTGTTCTTGTGCCTGCTTCGGGCAAGCACAGGCCATTGAAGAACTGTCGCTGAACCTGGAGAAGCTGGCGCAGATGAAAATGATGCTGAACAATATGTACAGTGGTTATGCGAACCTGGTGAATGGTTACGGGAAGATCATTGGTGTGTCGAAAAGCAATTTTGACCTGCACGATGATTTCCTGAACCAACTGTTTGAAGTACATGCGCCTGTGAGGAATGATCCGCGGATTGAAACCGTCCTATCGAATTATTTGCTGATCGGAATGGAATCGGGAAAAGCGTATTCAGCTTTTGTAAAGAGTATGTTATTTACTTCCAGTGAATTGATCGGGATTCAAAATTCACTGAATGTTTTAAAATCTGCGGGTAATAGCAAGCTGGATGAACTGCAAAAAGTGCTGACGCCTGGTATGCTGCGGATGAGTGATGCTGAACGGATCTCGGCGATTGACCGAATCGATCATGATGTGGGTGTGTTGCTGGAGCAGGAGCGGAAGCTGGTTAGTGAAAAACAGGCGCTGCTTGCTGCACGTGCGGATCGAAAGAAAAGAATTGAAGTGTTGAAAGTGTTGAACGGAATCAAATAATTAAGTGATGGAGAGTCTGCAGTTGGTGCTTGCGCAGTTGTATAAAGATATGTTGCCGATGTGCAGCCAGTTGATCGGCGTGGGTCGATTGATCGGGGGATTTGGAGCCCTTTGGTTTATCGCAGCGAGGGTATGGAAACATATCGCTGCTGCGGAGCCGGTTGATTTTTTTCCTTTGCTGAGGCCCTTTGCAATTGGCTTGTGTATTATGCTTTTTCCTTCGGTGATCGCGATTATCAACGGCGTGTTGCAACCCACTGTTGCCGGAACGGAAGCGATGGTGAAAGGATCGAACGATGCGATACAAAAACATTTGCAGTTGAGTGACACCGGTGAACTCGGCGTTGGTGCGTTAAACCCCGCTAACTGGATCCGGGAACTGGTGCGTGAATTTCTCGAACTGATTTTTGAAGCAGCGGGACTTTGCATCAATACCATCCGCACTTTTTATTTGCTTGTGCTTGCCATTATCGGCCCGATCGTTTTTGGCCTCTCCATATTTGACGGGTTCCAGCATACGATCACGGTCTGGCTCGCCCGGTATATCAATGTGTTTCTGTGGCTTCCGGTGTCAAATATTTTTGGTGCCATCATCGCTAAGATCCAGGAGAATATGCTGAAGGCGAATACCGGTTTATTCGGTGGCGTTTTTACTCCGGGCATTTCGGTGGATGATACTGCTTACATCATTTTTATGTTGATCGCGATCGTGGGTTATTTCACGGTTCCTTCAGTTGCCAATTATATCGTGAATGCGGGTGGCGGCAATGCGCTGGTGCATAAGATCAGCACGCTGACTTCTTCAGCGACAAAAACGGCGGGTGCGGCAATGAGCGGGGGAAGCAGTATGGCAGCGGATGCATTCGGCAATGGGGCGTCGCGCATGAGCGGAAGTATGGCGGACAATTCAATGAGTAACGGATATTTCAAAGACAAGAAGTAGGTGATGTTTGAGAAGGCGAGAAATATTGATTCGGCGTTTCGGTATGTGCGCAGCTTTACGGCTTTGGTCGTAACAGGATGTTTGATCCTGAGCGGGTATGTGTTTGCAAAGAGTTATGCTTTGAGTGCAGCCTTGCAGAATAAAATTTATGTGCTGGCGGGTGATAAAGTTTTGGATGCATATGCATCAACACGCAAGGACAATATAGGAGTGGAGGCAAGGGATCATGTAAGAACATTTCATGGTTATTTCTTTTCGCTTGATCCTGATGAAAAATCTATCGAGTTAAATATTGCGCGTGCATTGTACCTCGCGGATGGTTCCGCGAAAAAGCAATACGATGCTCTGAAGGAAACAGGTTATTACGCCGGTGTGATTTCAGGGAACATCAGGCAGGAGATTTCCATTGACAGTGTCGTGGTGGATACAAGAATGGAACCTTATGCATTCCGGTGTTATGCTGTTTTGAAAATTACCAGGCCGACAAGTGTTGTTCGCAGGAGCCTGGTCACGCAAGGAAATTTAAGAAATGTTTCCCGTAGTGATCATAATTCGCATGGGTTCCTCGTGGAGAAATGGGAGACGGTTGAAAACAAGGATCTGTCAAGTGAAGCGAGATAAATGAATAATATGGAACATTCACAACGATTTTTAAAACAACGGCGGTTTATGGTAATGCTACCCGTAATCGTGTTGCCGTTTATGAGTTTGATCTTCTGGTTGCTGGGTGGTGGTACGGGATCGGTGTCGACTGTTGCTGTTTCAACTGGACTCAATACGCAGTTGCCTGATGCAAAATTTAATTCGCAATCAATGGAAGATAAGATGCGGTTCTATGCGCAGGCGGATGCGGATTCGGTGAAGAAGAAAGAGCAGGAGCGGATGGACCCGAATATTATTTCGCGGGAAGTTCCAGTGAGTTCTTCAGTTGCGACAGATGATCGGGTTCAAAGTTTACGGAAAATGGTGAGTGCGAAGCCGGTGGAAGAAAGGCGCGTGTATGTACCTGAAGAAACGGAACCATTGCGTGTCACAAAAAAACCTGCGCCTGATCCGGAAATGGAAGCCATCAATGGAACGCTGGAAAAAATACTGGATATACAGCACCCGGAAAGATTGAAGGAACGGATACCTGAACATAAACGGGAAATATTTAGTGTTAGTTCTTTTACTGGCGAAAAGCCATCAACAGGTTTTTATTCTGCGGATGTTGGAAGCAGCGATACTTCTTCCGGCGATTATATACCCGCGGTTGTTCATGCTGCACAAACGGTAGTCGATGGAAACGTGATCAAGTTGCGGCTGCTGAAAGATGTTTGGGTGGCTGGTGAAAAAATTCCTGCGGGTTCATTTGTGTATGGAACCGTTTCATTCAATAATGAAAGGATCAAAGTGGTTGTGGCATCCATTCAAAGCAGAGAAAGGATCTACCCTGTGCAACTGGACGCATTTGATATGGATGGTATGGAAGGAATTTACATTCCCGGATCAGTTTCGCGTGATGTGGTCAAAAAATCTATGGAGCAGGGCGTGCAATCAGTGGGTGTGCTAAGTGTGGATCAATCGCTGAAATCGCAGGCGGCTGCTGCGATCACCGGTGCAGCAAAAAGTTTGTTGAGTAAAAAAGCAAAGCAGGTGCAGGTGATGATCAAATCAGGATACAGGTTGTTATTGTATTCGCAGAAAAAGTGATATATGAAGCTGCTGATGATTTTTTGTTTGTTGTTGTGTATTGATTGTAAAGGCCAGGTATATACTACGCCATTGCCGTTGCAGGTTGCGACCGGCAAAACAGTGAATTTGATTTTTTCTTCAACGGTTGTAGCGGTGGATAGAGGTGCAGAGCAGGTGATCGTTCAGAAATCTCCTGAAAATATTTTACGCGTGAAAGCGGTGAGGGTGTTTGATAGTGCGACTTCATTATCGGTTGTAACCAGTGATGGGAAAGTGTATTCTTTCCTCGTTTCTTACTGTGACACTCCCGCGCATCTAGACCTGTTTTTCGGTAACACTGTTTCTGCAAAGGTGGAAAATAAGCTGATGAGGTTGTGTGATTCGATTGCTTCGATGAAAGGAAATGTAATCGGATTGAGGTATGCTTCAGGGAAAGTTTCGCTGCAGTTACTCGGTTGGTTTGTGAAGGGACAACAATTATTCTGCAAACTGAAACTCGATAACCGTTCACAGATCGGGTATGATATTGAGCAGGTACATTATTATTTGCGGGATAATCATGCGGCGAAGCGGACGGCTTACCAGGAGAGCATCATCCAGCCGCTGTGTGTAACGGGCGACAGCGGAACCATTAAGGCGCACAGCTCCCGTGTATGGATCGTGGCCATGAGCAAATTCACGATACCGGATGAAAAACATTTTGCTGTGGAAATACTGGAAAGGAACGGCGGGCGGCACGTGTCAATCAAATCCTATAACAGGCAGGTATTGATTGCGAAAGAACTGTAAATATTGAAGTGATGGAAATTCCTGATTTGATTATGCCTGCTGTGTGGGAGAAGGCAACGGCAAGTTTTGCGAATCATGAGAACTGGGTCGCGTATAACAACACGCTTTTGTTTGTACATGAAACGGATATACATTTTTTCACGAATCAGGATGATGCGGAAGATTTTGCCTTTGACAATGGTAATGACGGGGAGCATTGGCATGTGGTGCGCATTGCTGATCTCGAGGACCTGAAAAATAAAGTAGAAGCCATTGTGCCAGGATTAGTTTATGCGCCTGTTGTTCAGGAGGCCATGGTTGCGGAAGATGGGCTGCGTCATTTCCCGAAGGATCAATTAATAAAAAAATCAAAAATTATGCTGAACGAAGAAAGTTTGAACAAGAACTATGAGTACTTGAAAAATCAACTGATGTTTTTGGGCTTTGATGAAAGTCTTAACCAGCCCTTGCTGGAGAAAATGAAAGAAGGGAAGAGTGAGTTCACTTTAGATTCGGCCAGGGAATTTGATAAGGACAAGATGGAGGCAGTGATTCATTTCAGGCATTCGATGAAGGATGGCAAGGAGGCGTATTTCTGTAACCATTATATCTCAACACTTCTGCGTGAGGATCAGAACCGTTCGCAGTTTATTTATGTAAACAACAAGGGGCAGAGCATGACCTTTAAGGAGTCGCGCAATTTGCTGAACAGCCGATCTGTTTACAAAGAGATCACTCCGAAAGAAGGGTCTCCGTATAAAGCCTGGTTCAAGATCGATCACGAAAACATGGATCCGAAAACGGGTTACCCGAAGTTGCGGCCGTTTCATACCAATTATGGTTTCGATGTGAAGGAAGCGCTGGGCAGGATGGAGTTTAAGGGCATGAAATACGATGACCAGCTGAAGTCAATGCTGAAGACTTTACAAAAGGGGAATCTTGCGCCGGCTGTGTTGATTAAAAATGGTGCGGAGGTTCCGGTGTTTATTGAAGCGAACCCGCAGCAGCGTACGTTGAATATGTATGACAAGACCGGAGAGAAAATGTATTACCCGATGAAGCAGGTGGAGCAGAAGTATGGGCAGGCGCCGGTGGATGCGGCTAAGTCTAATGGGGTGAGCAAGGCAACTTCTGATACTTCCGTTTTAAATGAGCCTCCAGGTAAGTATGAGAAAAAAGATCTGCTGGCGAAGAATAAGCCGAGTAACGGTTTGCTGGAGAAAACCAGGACACGTGGTAACGGAAAGAAACTGAAACATTAATTCTTACTGCGATGAATGAAAAGAATATTGAGTCGCTCAAAGCCCGGATGGTTACGCTGGGCTTTGAGCCTGCGGTGGAGAGTTGCATCAGGTGCAATGCGTGTTTTATGGTTTCTTCGTTTGAACTGTCCATGCCGAAACGGATCGGCAATGATCGTTATCATTTTAGTGTGCATGTTGAAAGGAATGAAAAGGAAATGTATGACGCGCGTTATTATGCTGCGGTCTTGCGCAAGGAGATCATTGTTCCCGCTGGGTTGTTGTCACTTGATCTTTCGATGGGCGCGATTGATTGGGGGATAATTGCGGATGGGAAATTTCGGGTGATGGATATTTCTGCTGCAAGTATTTTGAAGGTAGCTGATGTTTTGCAGCAGCTTAATTTACTTGGGCCTGATGCGGATCTTTTGAAATTCAAATACTGGTCGGGGACTTCGCTTGAATCTTCGATTGAGCATTTAGCAGTGCTAAAGTCTGAATGGGAGATTGCGGAACGGTTTTATTTATTTGATGACGGGCAGGTGATCAGCTTCGCCGATGCGATCCGGTATCTGAACAGCAAGTGGATGGAAAAGCAATTCGTGGTAAAAAGAAAACTGCTGGTGAAAAGAGAAAGGACTGATAAGACTTCTGCAGGTGCACCGGTGGGCAAACTACTAACGAAGAACCCGAGAAGAAATAGTCGGCGTGTAGATAAGACATAATGGATTCGGGTTTTTCATTGGCAGATTTTTTTGAAACAATTGCGGATGATCCGCGCATTGGTGCGAATCATATTGTTGTGTACCTGGCGCTTCGGTATAGGTGGGAACTGGATGGAAATCCAAATGTACTTGCGGTGGATTCGTTTGAAATGATGCGGTTTGCGAAGATCAGGAAGCGGGATACTTACCTGAAAAGTCTGCGTGAGTTGGGTGAGTTTGGATACGTGAGATATATTCCTGCAGAGAATGAATATCTGAAGGCGGAAGTCGTTTTCAAACGGTTATGAATTATGTGAAGCTGGTACTTAGGTGCTGGCTTTTTTTATTGTGTGGTATTGAAAATTGTGAGGTGGAAAATGAAAGAACTTACACCTGAAAAAGTCAGGGAAATATTCAAAGAAAATGGTACCTTAGTAACTCTTGACGAGGCCAAAATCATACTCTCCTTCATGATTAATTTGGCCACCATTTCACTTGAACAAATTTTTGAAAATGAAAGCTGATTTGTATATCCGTGTGAGTACGGATGAACAGGCCGAAAAAGGCTATTCGCAGCGTGACCAGGAGGAGCGGCTGCGTAAATATTGTGCGATTCAAAACATCGCGATCCGTAATGTCATTTACGAGGATCATTCTGCTAAAACATTCATCCGGCCGGCGTGGATGAAATTTATGGATGGCCTAAAAAAGCGCGCGGGCCAGATTGACCGCATTCTATTTATCAAATGGGATCGATTCAGCCGTAACGCTGGTGATGCTTACCAGATGATTAACCAGCTCCGCAAACTGGGTGTCGAGCCGCACGCAGTGGAACAACCTTTGGATCTTGATATTCCGGAAAATAAAATCATGTTAGCGTTTTATCTCGCTGCCCCGGAGGTAGAGAATGATCGCCGTGCGTTGAATACATTTAACGGAATGCGCCGTGCCATGAAAGAAGGAAGATGGGTGTCTGGAGCGCCGGTTGGCTACAAGAACCGAATCACCGAGGAGGGTAAGAAGTATATTGCACCGAAGGAGCCGGAAGCGTCAGTAATGCGGTGGGTGTTTGAACAAGTTGCCGAAGGGCGACTACATGTTGAACAGATATTTAAGCTTGCCAAGCTACGTGGCTTGAAGTGCACCAAATCAACGTTATGGAGATCATTACGGAATCCTGTTTACTGTGGCAGGATCTTCCTGAAAGAATACAAAGATGAGGCTGCCTGTGATGTCAGGGGAAGCCATGAAGGCATTATTTCAGAAACCTTATTTTATGATGTGCAGGATTATCTTGATGGAAAGAAAAAGGTAAGACGCACCTCTGCATTTACGAACGAAGATTTTCTTCTTCGTGGTTATATAATCTGCCATGAATGTGGCCGGGTATTAACCGCCAGTGCCTCTGTTGGCAGAAAAAATAAAAGATATCCTTATTATCACTGCAACCATTCCTGCGGAGTTAGGTTTAAGTCAGACCTTATTAATGAATCGTTTGCAGATCACCTGGCAAAGTACACTGCCAGGCAAGCAGCTGCGCCAACATACTATGCAGCGTTGAAGTATATATATCAACGTGATTTCGCCAGGAAAGCAGAAAAACAAAATCGGTTTACAGAACGGATAGATGAACTACATGATCGAATCAGAAAAGCGCGTTTCAAATTCATGAACGATGAAATTTCAAAAACTGATTATATAGAGTTCAAGGAAGAGTGTGATCAGGAAATTAAAAGGCTGGAAAGTAGGGTATTGACAGGCACTAATCAGGAAAACCGACTTGATGAACTGCTGCAGCAATCTGTAGACAACCTGATCAACCTGCGCACTTTGTTTGAAACCGGCAATAATGCAAAAAAAAGGAGGATAATCGGTTCGGTTTTCCCTGAAAAAGTCGTTTTTGACGGAAATGATTTTCGAACCGTTCGGGAAAGTGAGCCAATCCGGCTGATATATAATGCTGATAAGGGTTTGAGCGAAATAAAAACGGGACAAAACGATGAGAAAATCGAATTGTCCCGTATGGTAGCCGGTACGGGAATCGAACCCGTCTTTGCCCCGTGAAAGGGGGCTGTCCTAACCGATAGACGAACCGGCCTTTTTTGTTTATCGGAGCGCAAAAATAGGCTCATGGGGCTTTTCTTCCAAAACATTTTTAAGATTCCTTGATTTCCCAGTGTTTACAAGGGTTTTCGAGCACTGTATGATACGAATTGGAGGATGATACCCATCAATTGCTTTCATTTTCTTTCAAAATTCTTTCATGATTGGCAGTTGTTGCTTTTTGATCCTTTCAGTGCCGTTAATCAAAAAATATCATCATATTTCTTCTCAATCCTCGTAAATTTGCAACTTGTTTTGATTTCTTAATCACTTAAATACGGAATTCAATGAGTACAGTAAAAGTTGCCATTAACGGTTTTGGACGTATCGGCCGTTTGGTGTTTCGCCAGATCTATAACATGGAAGGAATTGAAGTGGTAGCCATCAACGACTTAACTAGTCCGCAGGTATTGGCTCATTTATTAAAATACGACAGTGCCCAGGGCCGTTTTGAAGGCGCTACTGTTACCTCTACAGACGATTCAATTATTGTGAACGGTGAAACCGTTAAAATATATGCACAGAAAGATCCTGCGCAAATTCCATGGGGAACCCATGGTGTGGATGTGGTGATCGAATCAACCGGTTTCTTTGCCGATAAAGACAAAGCAGAAGCACACATTAAAGCAGGTGCTAAACGCGTAGTGATCTCTGCACCGGCAACCGGCGATCTGAAAACCGTTGTTTACAATGTGAACCACACAATCTTAGATGGTTCTGAAACCATTATTTCCTGCGCATCATGTACCACCAACTGCTTGGCGCCAATGGCTAAAGTGTTGAATGATAAATATGGTATCCTTACGGGTATCATGACCACCATTCACGCATATACCAACGACCAGAACACATTGGATGCACCGCATCCAAAAGGTGATCTTCGCCGTGCAAGGGCTGCTGCAGCTAATATCGTTCCCAACAGCACCGGCGCTGCCAAGGCCATTGGCCTGGTATTGCCTGAGTTGAAAGGTAAACTGGATGGCGGCGCACAACGCGTTCCAACTATTACCGGTTCATTAACTGAACTGTGCAGTATCCTCGGCAAAAAAGTAACTGCTGATGAGATCAATGCAGCCATGAAAGAAGCCAGCAACGAAAGCTTCGGTTATAACGAAGATGAAATTGTAAGCACAGATATCATCGGCACCCATTTCGGTTCTTTATTTGATGCAACACAAACCAAAGTAATGACCGTGGGTGATGCACAACTGGTAAAGACCGTTAGCTGGTACGATAACGAAATGAGCTATGTGAGCCAGCTGGTTCGCACAGTGAAATATTTCGCGGGGTTGATCTCTAAATAATTAAATAAGTCAAAATTAAAAAGTCAAAAGTCAAAACATCATTTTCGACTTTTGACTTTTTAATTTTGACTTTTGACTTTTCGTATCTTACACCTAAGACACCAATATCATGAGCAGATTCTCCAACCACAACTTCAAAGGACAAAAAGCATTGATCCGCGTAGATTTCAATGTGCCGTTAGATGCATCTTACAAGATCACTGATGATACAAGGATGAAAGCAACCATCCCCACCATCAAAAAAATACTGGCAGATGGCGGAAGCGTGATACTCATGAGTCACCTCGGCCGCCCGAAAGATGGCCCAACGGATAAATATTCATTGAAACACCTGCTCAATCACCTCATCAAATTATTAGATGGGGCTACAGTAAAATTTGCAGCAGACTGTATCGGTGAAGAAGCATACAGGGATGCGAAAGCATTGCAACCCGGAGAAGTGTTGTTGCTTGAGAATCTCCGTTTTTACAAAGAAGAAGAAAAAGGTGATACGGCTTTTGCAGAAAAACTAAGCAAACTTGGTGATGTGTATGTAAACGATGCATTCGGAACAGCACACCGTGCACACGCATCAACAGCAGTGATCGCGCAATTTTTTCCGGGTGATAAAAAAATGTTCGGCCTCGTAATGGAAGGAGAAGTTGCGAGTGCAGAAAAAGTAATGCATAAAAGTGAGAAACCTTTTACCGCTATTATCGGCGGAGCAAAAGTGAGCGATAAGATCCTGATCATTGAAAATTTATTGGAACGCGCTACCGATATCATCATCGGCGGCGGAATGGCATATACATTTATGAAAGCACAGGGCGGCAGCATCGGTAGTTCTTTATGCGAAGATGATCGTTTAGATACAGCCAGGGAGCTAATGAAAAAAGCAGAAGCCAAAGGTGTTTGCATTCACCTGCCATCTGATTCGGTAATCGCAGATAAATTTGCAGCTGACGCAAATGTTTCTTCAGCACCAAGCAATGAAATTCCTGCAGGCTGGATGGGCCTCGATATCGGCATGAATGCATGCGAACAATTCACCAACTGCATCAAACGTTCCAAAACCATTTTATGGAATGGCCCGATGGGTGTTTTTGAAATGGAAAAATTTCAACACGGAACAAAAAACATCGCTACAGCAGTAGCAGCCGCCACAGAAACCGGCGCATTCTCATTGGTAGGTGGTGGCGACAGCGTAGCCGCAGTAAACCAGTTCGATTTTGCCAATAAAGTAAGCTATGTATCTACCGGCGGTGGCGCATTACTGGAATATTTTGAAGGAAAAGTGTTGCCGGGGATTGCGGCGATCAATGAATAAATTTAAACAAATAAAAAGTCAAAATTAAAAAGGCAAAAGGTGAAACCCCGGTCTGCCTTTTTTATTTTGAATTTTGACTCCCCCCGGCTTTCCAGCCCGCCAAAATGCCATCTTTCCCCTCATGGCATTTGTTTTGTAATATTATTACCTGTTTTACGACAAACAAGTAAATTACATTAAAATCAAAAGTATGAGTACTAAAAACTTAACCCTTATCGTCATTGTAGGCTTAATCCTGCTGTTAGGCGGTTGTGGCTGTAGTAGTTATAACACTATGAACGGTTTAAAGCAACAGGCCAATGAGGCATTCAGCAACGTCGACAACCAGTACAAGCGCCGTTCTGACCTGATCGGTAACCTGGTGAATACCGTAAAGGGTGCTGCTAATTTCGAGAAAGAAACTTTAACACAGGTAATACAGGCAAGGGCCAGCGCTACATCTATCAAAGTAGATCCAAATGACCTGACTCCTGAAAAAATGCAACAGTTCCAGGCAGCACAGGGCCAGTTATCACAGGCTTTGGGCCGTTTAATGGTGGTATCTGAAAGATATCCTGAATTAAAAGCCACACAGGCATTTGCTAACCTGCAAACAGAATTGTCAAGCACTGAAAATAAGATCGCTACCGAACGTAGCCGTTATAATGAAGTGGTGAAGAATTACAATACCAAGATCACCAACTTCCCTAACGTGATCTATGCAGGAATGCTGGGCTTTAAAGAAAGAGGTTTCTTCCAGGCTACAGATGCAGAGAAAACAGTTCCAAACGTTGATTTCAGTAAATAATAATCAAGCAGGAACATGTTTGAATTCCTCTTCAAAAAGAAATATTTCACCATACCTGAGCAGGATAAGATCCTCGCAGCAATCCGCAATGCGGAATATGCTACCAGTGGTGAAGTAAGAATATATATTGAACCAAAATGTAAAACGGCCATTCCCCTGGAGAGGGCGGTGGCTGTTTTTCATTCTTTGAAGATGGAACAGACAAAGGATCGCAATGGTGTTCTGTTATATATCGCAATGGAAAGCAAACAACTCGCTATCTATGGTGATGAAGGTATTCACAAAATAGTTGGACAGGATTACTGGAACAATACCATCATGCGTCTCACCGAAAACTTTAAAAGCGGCAATATGGCTGGCGGTATCGTAGGGGCGATCAACGATATCGGTCTCAAACTGCAAAAACATTTTCCTTACCTCGAAGGTGACAAGAACGAATTGCCGGACGATATTGTGTTCGGTAAATAAATTGTAAACAGCATCTCATGCGGAAGCTTTTTCTTTTTCTTTTATTGTTAAACTTTTCTGTGTCAAATGCACAGATAGTTCCGCATGACCTGTTGCCGGCAAAACCTGCCAATGCAATACCCGTTGTTGATGCAGCCAATATCTTAACAGCCAGTGAAGAAGCTGCCTTAATACAAAAACTCACCGCATACAATGATACCACGAGTAACCAGATCGTCATTGTCACGGTTACCACTTTGCACGGTTATGAGTCTGACCAGTATGCAACCGAAATAGGACATTACTGGGGCGTAGGCGGCCAGGCACAAAAAGACAACGGTGTGGTGATTCTCGTGAGTACCGGCAAGGACGAATCAGGCAGAAGAAAAGTTTTTATCGCACCAGGGTATGGTTTGGAAGGTGCTCTTCCTTCCATTCTTCTGAAAAGGATCGTTGATAATGAAATGGTTCCTTCCCTAAAAGAAGGTAACTATTATGATGCTTTTGATAAGGCCATAGATGCTATCATCAAAGCAGCTGCAGGTGAATACCAGGCCCCTGAGAATTACGCCAAAAAGAAATCAAAAGGCACCAGCGGAAAAAGCATACTGCAGTTTGTGGTACTGCTGATCGTTGTATTGGTATTTGTCATAGGCAAAGGACGAGGTGGTGGCGGTGGCGGACGAATGATGAGCCGCAGGGGAATGGGTGGTGTAGCTGAAGCCCTCTTCCTGGCTTCTATGCTTGGCGGTGGCCGTGGCGGTAGTGGCGGCGGAGGTGGTGGAAATGATTCAGGCGGTGGATTCGGAAGCTTTGGCGGCGGTGATTTTGGTGGCGGTGGTGCAGGCAGCGATTGGTAAATTATACAGGCAAATCTTATTATACAAGTGCATGAAAAAAATCCATATTCTTTGGTTGGCGCTTCTCGCCGGTGTATCGGCAGATGCACAATACATTAAACTTCCGGCAGGTAAAAAGTTTGGTGTTACCATGGTAACGCAGATGAAAACCAAAGCCTCGGCCATGGGCCAGGAAATGGAATTCGGTACCGAGTTTACAAACAGCTATGAAACCGAAGTGAAAACGGTTACTGATCATGGTTTTACACTCCTCAACACGTTAAAACGTATAAAAGTAAAAACTGCCGTGATGGGTGAGGAGAACGAAGTTGATTCAGATGATTCTTCTTCACGCAATGATCCGCAATTCGAAAGCGCTTTCGACCAGGTAAACAAACCCTATGAAATTGATATTGAAAACGGCAAGACAACGATCAAAGGAGAAGCAGTCGACAAGCTCTCAGGAATGAGTGGTGTTCCCGGTATTGCCAACGACCAGGTGAAATTTATTTTGTCAAATGCAGAATTAATGAGGTTAAAAGAAGGTAACCAATGGAAAGATTCATCAATAGCGGAAGGCAGCAGGATCGTATATAACTATACCGTTCTAAAAACCAACGAAACAATTACCGAACTACTCATTACAGCCGATATGAAGATTGATATGACTGATAAGCAAATGGGAATGGATGTAAAACAATCTCTCAAAGGAACAGTGAATGGAAGAAGGCAATACAACACCGTAACAGGTTTGCTTATTAAAGAGAACACGGATGTAACCATCAATGGTACAATGGAAACACTTGGACAAACATCGCCGATAAATATTACCGGGAAAATAATCACAACTATCGATTGATCAGTTTTCTGCGATAGTAATCATTACAGGTATATTTTTTTCTTTCCCAACATCAACCAAAAAAGCCATCCAGCTGTAAGCGGGATGGCTTTGATCTTTTAAAAAGTCTATTGGTTTATTTGTTTATTGGTGGGCTATCGATAAACCAATAAACCTCTATGGTTGTTTAGTCATTTTAGATCTTGCATAATCAGCAAGTTCCTTTGCACCGGCTGCATCTTTTTTATCTGCCAGGGCTTTCAGGAAATTATCAAAAATAGTATTGTATTGCGGTCTTGCCTGCGATGGTATCGCATCACGTGTTTGTATAATCCGGTCAACACCTTTTTTGAAATTGGCCGCATTGGTCACTTTTGCGAGGAACTCGCTGTAAGTACCTGCCATGGTAACTTTGTTAAGTGTCAATGGCATTTCATCAAATTTGTTCGAGATGAAATCATAAGATGATTCATCGCCGTATTTGATGGTAACATTGGTGATGGCAATTGCTAAGCGGCCCCTATTCTCATCCTTTTTTAATTGTTTCGAGATAGTAAAAGCCTGCTCACCATCAATCTGCCCTAATGCTTCCAAAGCAGCACCTGCAATGGAGTACGAAGAATCCCTGGTGGCTTTGATAAAAAAATCTTTGTAAGTATCTTTTTTTAGTTTGGCCAGTGCATCAATGGCCGCGGCTTTTGCTACAGCATGGTCATCATTTTTTGCGATGGATTCTATTTTACTGATCGTCGCATCATCTAGTTTAGTAGCACCCAGGTGTGTTAGGGCACGTAAGCGGATCCTGAAATAAGGATCGCTTAATGCTTTCACTAATAAATTATAAGCAGCAGGTTCTTTGATGTTCTTCAAAGCAGATTCAAGTGCATCTCTTCTGTCGAGGTACTTACCCGCGTAATTGTATTGATGAATGTATTCAGAAAGCGTTTTATCATCTTTTCTCTCCATTAATGTGATCCTGTCTGCATCTACATTGATCAGGTCAGGTTTGGAGGATACTTTGAAAGAAAAGGTATCCGCTTTATTCTCTGCCCAAACATTGTAGCGTTTTTTGCTGGCGCCATTGTACACATCAATCGCCATTGGCAGTTTAAATATTTTATCTCCCGCCTGTGTTTGCTTGATGAATACTTTGGCGGTTTGTGTTGGGGCATCGTATCCATAACTGATCTCCAGCTTTGGATGGCCGCTGCCAAAATACCATTGATTAAAGAACCAGTTCAGGTCCCTGCCGGTAACTTCTTCAAATGCCAGGCGTAGTTTGTGTGCGTTTCCGTTGCCAAATTTATTGGCGGTAAGGTATTTGTTCAGTGATTTGAAAAAAGCATCATCACCTACAAAGTTTCTGAGCATGTGTAAAATCCGGCCGCCCTTTTGGTAGCTCACCAGGTCGAACATATCTTCCTTGTCATCATAATAAAATCGAACAAGATCCTTTTTGCTTTCATCCGCACGGCTGAGGTACTGGTTCATCTCGTTAAAATTCTCAAACCCTGCTTCATCAGCGCCATATTTATATTCTAACCAAAGCAATTGGCTATAATCAGCAAAGCTTTCATTAACGGTTAAGTTGCTCCAGCTTTCAGCAGTTACATAATCACCAAACCATTGATGGAACAATTCGTGTGCGATAGTGCTTTCCCAGTTATTTCCATCAACCAGTTCACGTGCGTTCTGTTGTGCGCTTTCCTGGTGTAAGGTGGCGGTGGTGTTTTCCATTGCACCGCTAACATAATCACGCCCTACGATCTGGCTGTATTTAATCCAGGGATATTCGATACCCGTAACTTTTTCTGAAAAGAATTTCATCATCTCAGGTGTAAGACCAAATATTTTCCGCGCTACTTTTTCGTAACTCTTCTCAACATAATAATTCACTTCTTTGCCTTTGTAAGTATCTTTTACCACAGCAAAATCTCCCACCCCAATAAAAAATAAATAAGGGGAATGCGGAAGCTCCATCACCCATGTATCGGTGCGTGTTCCGTCTGTATTCTTTTTCTGCGCGGTTAGTTTACCATTCGAAAGCGTAACATATTTATCAGGAACCGTTAAGCTGAATTCATTCGTGGTCTTTTGATTGGTCTTGTCGATCGTAGGGATCCATACTGAAGTGGCTTCTGTTTCACCCTGGGTCCAGATCTGTGTAGGCTTATCTTTTTCTTCTCCTTTTGGATTGATAAAATATAATCCTCTTGCATCTGTAATGGCCGCACTTCCTTCTGATCTGAATTCATCGGGTTTTGCCGTGTAATCGATATACACAACATAGCTTTCGTCTTTTTTATAGGTTTTGTCAAGCGTAATATTCAGGAAAAGACTGTCGTAACTGTACTTCAACGGAATATTCTTTCCCGCCTTTACCAGCTCCACTTTATGAATGTTCATTCCTTTTGCATCAAGCTGCAGGGAATCGGTCGCATAAAAATGTGGTTTCAATGTCAGCCAGACTTTACCATTCAGGTAAGATTTACTGTAATCGAATTTTGCATCCAGCTTGGTATGCACAAGGTCATTGATCTTGGTTACAAACGCACGGTATTCTTTTGAGGGATCTGTTGCGTGCTGACCAAACGTAAAACCGCTTACCAACAACGCCAATACTAATAAATGTTTCTTCATGAATTATTTTTTAGAAGGTATAAAGATAAATCCCTTGGGCTAGGTGTTAGCCAGAATTTTGCTAAAACGTGCTTGTATAGTAAACACAGTCTTTCCACGCGAAGCCATATTTAAGTAACTTTGCAGCATGATCAGGTTCAGACCCCAAAGCTATTTCTGTTGTTTAATAGGTATGTTATTGTTGATCGCTTCAACAAGCGCAATGGCACAACCATTGAGTTTTATACATATCCAGACAGAGAACGACCAGCCCTATGAAATGGTATGGAACGGGAAAAACTATGCTTCTTCCGCAAAAGGATACCTTGTTATCCCGCAGGTACCGGCCGGTAAGCATATATTGAGCCTTAGTTATTCAGATGAAACAGGAGCCATTACAGAGTACCAGTTTACAGTTGGGATAGAAGGAATACCACGTGGGTTCTCGCTGCGACAGGGGATTGACAATAGCTGGTCCTTGTTTGATATGGTAGATCTTACGCTTTTAAAAGGAACGATCGTGGAACCAATGGCAAAAGCACCTGTTCCTGATAGGGAACCGGCGGGTAAAGAGGAGAGTCCTGTTCAAAAGCCAACAGAACAGCCAGTTGTTAAAAAAGAACAGGTGATCACGAAAGAGAAAACGGGTCTGAAACCAACCGGTATCTTAAAGATCTTCGATAAGAGCGGGACAGCCGGCATTGACCAGGTATATGTAATTAACCATGGTGCCAAATCAGATACGATTGCACTGTTCATTCCCGTAATAGAGAAAAATGAGCCTAATACAGGATCAAATCCATCTGCGTTCATTCAATATCCTGTATCATTATATAGTAATACAGACCAAACGATCCTTGCAAGGCCACGTTATTTAATAGCGTTATCAAAATAAGCCTATGCCCCGTTATTTCCTGGAACTATCCTATAAAGGCACTGCGTACAGTGGTTTCCAGGTGCAGGATAATGCCACAACCATACAATCTGAGGTAGCAAAAGCTTTACAAACCCTTTTCCGGCAAACATTTGAGCTAACGGGATCGTC
>JAZKBT010000006.1:432500-511448 GCA_040388475.1 Bacteroidota bacterium
TGGAGTCTTCGGACGAAGCGAAACCATAAAATCCCTGCCAAGAAAAGCGAGCATAGCAGCCAGTACCGGAATCCGACACAGGTAGACGGGATGAGTATTCTAACGCGCTCGGGTGAGCCGTGGAGAAGGAACTAGGCAAATTAACGCTGTAACTTCGGGATAAAGCGTACCGCAGTGATGTGGTCACAGTAAAATGGTACAACCAACTGTTTAGCAAAAACACAGGGCCCTGCAAAATCGAAAGATGACGTATAGAGCCTGATACCTGCCCGGTGCTGGAAGGTTAAGGAAGGATGTTCGGCGCAAGCCAAAGCTCCTGACTGAAGCCCCAGTAAACGGCGGCCGTAACTATAACGGTCCTAAGGTAGCGAAATTCCTTGTCGGGTAAGTTCCGACCTGCACGAATGGTCTAATGAGTTGAACACTGTCTCCTCCACGAGCCCGGTGAAATTGTAGTATCGGTGAAGATGCCGGTTACCCGCCACGGGACGGAAAGACCCCGTGAACCTTCACTACAACTTTGCATTGATTTTGAGCAACAAATGTGTAGGATAGTTGGGAGACTTTGAAGCAGCATCGCCAGGTGTTGTGGAGTCATCGTTGAAATACCAACCTTTTGTTGCTTAGAACCTAACCCCTTGCGGGGGACATTGCATGGTGGGTAGTTTGACTGGGGTGGTCGCCTCCTAAAAAGTAACGGAGGCTCGCAAAGGTACCCTCAGTACGGTTGGTAATCGTACGAAGAGCGCATTAGTAAAAGGGTGCTTGACTGTGAGACAAACACGTCGAGCAGGAGCGAAAGCTGGCTAAAGTGATCCGGTGTTTCTGTATGGAAGGGACATCGCTCAAAGGATAAAAGGTACTCCGGGGATAACAGGCTGATCTTACCCAAGAGCTCATATCGACGGTAAGGTTTGGCACCTCGATGTCGGTTCGTCACATCCTGGGGCTGGAGAAGGTCCCAAGGGTTCGGCTGTTCGCCGATTAAAGTGGCACGTGAACTGGGTTCAGAACGTCGCAAGACAGTTCGGTCCCTATCTGTGGTGGGCGCTAGTAAATTGAGTGGACATGTCCTTAGTACGAGAGGACCGGGACGTACGTGCCGCTGGTGTATCTGTTGTGCCGCTAGGTGCAATGCAGAGTAGCTACGCACGGCAAGGATAAACGCTGAAAGCATCTAAGCGTGAAACCTTCCACAAGATGAGTTTACTTTTAAGGGTCGTCAAAGACTATGACGTTGATAGGCTATAGGTGTAAAACTAGTAATAGTAAAGCCAAGTAGTACTAATTGCCCGTAAGCTTTATTTTTTTTCTTGTAATTTTTCTAGCTTCCCAATATGTAACTTATTTATCCGCCGAAGCTTTAGCGCAGGTGGATAGGAAGATCTTATGGTGGTTTTGCCGGGGGTGTTCACCTCTTCCCATTCCGAACAGAGAAGTTAAGTCCCCCATGGCCGATGGTACTCGCATCACGCTGGGAGAGTAGGTAGCTGCCATATTTATTTAAACCCAATCAGTTTACTGATTGGGTTTTTTTGTGCTCATAACTGAACGAATTGGTTACTGAAAAAGGCCGATGATACCCGTCCCCACAATACTGTGGGGAGTAGGTAGCTGCCCCCAACACTACTGTTGGCACAAGCATATTTATTTAAACCCAATCAGTTTTACTGATTGGGTTTTTTTGTCCCATATCCCGCCTCTTAGCCGCAAGCTTTTGGCCATTGGCTTTTGTTAATAGCTAACAGCTTTGTAACGATCTTTTATTCTGCGCAAAATACTCCTTTCATAAAATGATTTCCAAACCTCACGGGTTTTATGATTATTTTCGGTTAGTCAACTACCAACTGCGTGATCAACAATTCTGAATTCTCTATCCAAAAATTATTGCGGCTGGGTATCCGTGAGGATACTTCATTTATAGAAACACAGAAAACATACATGTTTAACCTGTTTCTGGTGATTGCCTCCCCTTTTGCAATTATTTCTTTGGTGATCAATCTCACCGCACAAACCTGGTTACCCGCTCTTTTTAATGTAGTACAGCTCTGCGTTTTTGCATTGTGTTTCTGGATATCAAAAATGCAGAAAGGTTTGCACCTGCGCCCCTTGTTATTATTGATCCTTTCGATCATAGCTATTATCGCTGCCTATTATTATAAAAACGGAAGTGAATACCGGCTGCTTGTAATGATGATCGCAGCAGTTGTTATTTTTGATAAGACCTGGCAGTTCCTGCTTTTCTCCGCAATGGTTTCCATCGCATTTGTATGGATCAGGTTAGATGATCAAAGCCTGGCCGATGATCCACATGAAGGATTTGTGGGGGGGATTCTTAAAATGCTCCTGCCATTATTCCTTTTTGCCATGTCACTGTTTTATTTTAAACACATCTATTTCCGTAACCTGTTGCAACTGGAAAAAACGAATGAGGATCTTTCATTGGCCAAACAGCAAAAGGAACGGATACTGAATACTGTGGCACACGATTTAAGAAGCCCGATTAATAATATCGCAGGAATCAGCCAGTTGATATTAGCCGACAAAAATTTGTCGCCCGAACTCAAAGAACTGGTATCAATGGTTGTTCACGCAACCGAATCTTCGCAGTCTTTGATTATAGGACTTTTACAGAGTAATGACCCATTGGATTATCCGGCTGTAAGTAAAAAAATTAATCTTGTTTCATTTATTGAAGAATGTGTTTCCTTGCTGCGTTTAACGGCTGTTGATAAAGGCATACAGATAAAAACGGCGTATTCCGATAAGGAAATTATAGTGTCTATCGATACAAACAGAATTGAAAGAGTACTTACCAACCTGGTAAACAATGCCATCAAATTCAGTACGGCCAATTCTGTGATATCCATTACTGTTGACAAAGAATTAAAAGATGCATTGATCCGTATTGCTGACAAAGGCATCGGCATTGCCAAAGAAAATCACGATAAGATATTTGATATGTTCACGCATGCAAGACGCAAAGGAACTGCAGGTGAAACAAGTTTTGGTATGGGGCTTTCTATCTGCAAACAGATCATAGAAGAACACAAGGGAACCATTACCCTGGAAAGCGAAGAAGGAAAAGGCACCTGTTTTTTTGTGCGCTTACCACTTCATGAATCATAGCCTTTATTTATTAAGCAACATCATCACCGGTAGACGCTGCTAACAGCTTAAACCAGTCTTCTCTCTCAAGCCTGATGGAAGTAGCCACTTTTGCCTGCAGTAACCGTTCAATTTTTGTGGTTCCTATCACTGATAAAATGTTGGAAGGATGCGTGTGCAGCCAGGCCAGTAATATTTCATTCAAACCGGTATTGTATTTTTCTGCCAACTCAATAGCTGCAGCAGTGATGCTTCTGAAATGCGGATGACTTTCATCTGTAAACAATCCACCACCCAACGGCGCCCATGCCATTGGTATGATCTTGTGTTTCATACAATTTTCCAACGTACCATCAGAAAATGCATCCAGCCTGATGATGGAAATTTCTACCTGGTTGTATTCGATCAATGTATAAGAAGCAAGCAGGTCCGTTTGATGTGGAAGAAAATTGGAAACACCGAATGACAACACTTTACCCGACTGTTTTAGTTGTTCAATAGCTTCTGCAATTTCTGCAGGATCCAGCAGGGGATCGGGGCGATGGATCAGCAACACATCAATATGATCAGTTCCGAAATTTTCCAATGATTGTTCCACTGAACTGATGATATGCTGCGCTGAAGTATTGTACGATTTGATATTGTATGCGGGCCTGTTCGAAGTCATCATTTGTATCCCGCATTTTGTGATGATCTTCAGGTGTTGTCTTAATGATGGATTCTCTTTTAATGCATCACCAAATTCAGCTTCGGTTGTATAATCGCCATAAATATCTGCGTGATCAAATGAGTTGATGCCATATTGCAGGCAGGTCTCTATCATTTGCCTGTATTCTGTCGTGGTGAAGTTGGCACCCCAGATACCCCAACGCATACAGCCGGCAATAGGAGAAGTAATATTGGTTGATTTCATATACTAAATATAAAAAATAAACTACCGTCCTTTTGATTTTGGAATTTTGGATTGGGAAATTGGGAGATTTGTTCAGGTGCCGGCATCGAAGCAATTTCAAAATTTCCCAATCCAAAATTCCAAAATGCATAAAAAAAGTCCGGCGAAAGCCGGACTTGAATAGTTTGATTGTTGTGTGGAATTAATACCTGTTGTATCCACCGCCGCCGCCATTGCCACCACGGTCGCGATTGTATCCGCCACCGCCGCCGCTGCCGCCACGACTTCCGCCGCCGCCATAACCACCGCCGCCACGGCTTCCGCCGCCGCCACCACCGAAGCTCTTCTTTTTGAAGCCGCCTCTTTCGCCTTCAGGGCGTGGAGTTGATTCGTTAACAACGATCTTACGACCCAGTTGATCTGTGTCGTGTAAAGCCGCGATTGCAGCGCGAGCCGCTTCATCATCAGCCATCTCAACAAAACCGAAACCTTTGCTGCGGTCATTGTTGAATTTGTCGGTAACGATCTTGGCACTGGTTACTTCTCCATAAGGGGTAAACAGGTTTTGCAGGTCTTCGCTGGACATGTTCCAGTTCAGATTTCCAACGTAAATGTTCATGTTCTAAAAAAATTAAATGATCAAAAACCAATGAGTAAAACAGTAACCAAAACCTTGAAGCATTTACGTAAAAAACCTTCCGGAATATGGAACGACTGTCATTGGACTACCGAAGATAGGGATTTTTGATAGTTTCTGGATAAATTTTAGACCTAAGGATTATTGAATATTGAATGCTGAACAAGGAATTTTGAATGCTGAATTGTGGCCTTCGTTTGTGAGGCGGGCCCAAAAAGCGGGGTTTCCGACTTCAGCATTCAAAATTCCTTGTTCAATATTCAATATTCGTCCCCTGCAGCCGGGGCACAAAAAAGCCCGTTCCTAAGAACAGGCTTTCTCATGTTGTATAAGTGTGTGCTTATTCAGCTACTACTTCAAAATCAATTTCTACCACGTTTCCGTTACCGAAGTCGATAGACGCTTTGTGCGTACCGAGTTCTTTCACTTCATCAACGATAGAGATACGTCTGCGGTCGATTTCGTAACCTTTCTGGTCGCGAATCGCTTTAGTGATCTGTAAAGAGGTAACGCTTCCGAAGATCTTACCGCTGGTACCGGTTTTTGCGCCGATAGTTACCGGAGATGCTTTCAGCACTTCGATTACTTTATTCAGTTCAGCCAGCATAGCCGCTTCTTTCTTAGCGTGTACTTTCTGACGCTCTTCGTGCTGCTTTAAGTTAGAAGGACTTGCTTCTACAGCGAATTTCTGAGGGATGAGGAAATTACGTGCATAACCATTCTTTACGGTTACGAGTTCATTGCGTCCACCCAGGTTATCTACGTCTTGAATTAATATTACCTGCATTGTTTTTTGGTTTAGTCCCCCGGTGCCCAGTCTTGTCTCCTTTTAAAAGAGGGCTTTCTGACTGTCCTTATCCACCTGCGCTAAAGCTTCGGTGGACGAGTTAGGGAATGGTTACTAATAATTGTCTATTTCAATAAATCAGTTACGTAAGGTAACAAAGCCATTTGACGGGCTTTCTTAACTGCGTCCTGAACTTTACGCTGGTATTTCAGGGAGTTACCTGTTAAACGGCGTGGTAATAATTTACCCTGCTCGTTAATGAATTTTTTCAGGAACTCGACATCTTTATAATCAACGTATTTAATGCCATATTTTTTGAAGCGGCAGAATTTTTTCTTTGGCTTTTCCTGTTTGATGGCGGTCAGGTATTTTATTTCATTCTTTGCCATGATTAAGCCTCCTGTGGTTGTTTATCCTGCATTGCAAATCCGCCATTTCTTTTAACGTGGTTGTACTCGACGGCGTATTTATCGAGACGGGTGATCATGTGGCGCATGATCTGCTCATCGCGCAACATCTGGATCTTTAATTTCTCATTAAGATCTGAAGGTCCCTGGAATTCCAGTAACCAGTAAATACCGGTTGTTTTCTTCTGGATAGGGTAAGCGAGGGATTTCAATCCCCATGGGTTGCTGTGCACAGATGCACCACCCAGTTCGGCGATCAGGTCGGCATATTTTTTCTGAGAAGCTTTGAAATCTTCTTCAGAAAGAACCGGTGTAAAGATCACCATCAATTCGTAACTGTTCATTTACTGAATTTTTAGGTTTTAAATTGGTTTATCCCAGTGGTCATCCGTGTTAAGGACGAATCTGCCAAATACAGATTTGGGGCTGCAAAAGTAAGGAAAAAGTTTGTGGTTTGTGGTTTGTAGTTTGTGGTTTTTTAGGCGAAAACACTGATTTTTTTGAAATCTAGCTCAATTTAGCCGTTTTATGAGTACAAGGTAGGTTGGAAAGTGGTCGCTGTAGCCGCCGCGGTAGGTATTTCCGTCCCAGGTTCGCATGGGATAGCCTTTGTAACGGCCGGTGTTTTCCTTGAGATAGGATCGGTTGAAGATCTCCTGGTGGTGATAGAACAGCCCGTCCTGCTTCCGGTTAAGCCAGGGGTGTGAAATGATGACCTGGTCAAATAAACCCCAGGCATCCCGGTTGGCGAGCGTACCAATGCCTTTTGCGTATAAAGCGGCCCATGGATTGAACAATTGCCCGGGGCCGGTTTCTGCGATCGTTGCTTTTGCACCCAATGCTTCGGTAATACTGGGGCTGTCGGGATCATCATTCAGATCGCCCATTACGATGATCTTGGCATTGGCTTCCTTGTGAAATATAGAATCAAGATGTTTTTTGCAAACCAATGCAGCTGTTGCGCGTGCCGGTGCACTTCTTTCTTCGCCACCACGGCGGCTGGGCCAGTGGTTCACATATACATGAATGGTTTCGCCGGCCAGTTTCCCTTTTACGTACAATATATCCCTTGTATAAAAAGCTTCCTTGCTGTTGGTGGGCATTTTTACAAATAATTTCTCCGCTTTTTCGGGAGTAAACATTTTCGGATCGTATAAAAAGCCGACATCAATTCCGCGTGCATCTTTTGAATCGAAATGAATGATGCGGTAATGGCGATAACTGATTAATGGATGATGAACAAGATCATTCAATACCGTATCGTTTTCAATTTCTGCCACACCAATGATGGCCGGACCCGATGCAGAAATTTCTGTTCCGATCTGGCTGATGACTGTGGCGAGTTTGGTTACTTTATCCAAATAAATTTCTTTGCTGTATTGTTTGATGCCTGAAGGAGTGAAATCGTCATCATTCACAATTGGATTATTAACTGTGTCGTAAAAATTTTCAAGATTATAAAATGCGATAACACATGCTTTGTATTTTTTTTCCTGGGCGGGTGTATTGATCCCAAAAAGTATCAACAGAAAAAAAAGAAATGTGGTTTTCATAATCTATAAAAATTAGTAAATCAAAACCGTGCCTTTGTGCCTTGGTGTGAGATTTGAATTGCACACCAAGGCACAAAGGCACGGTTTTTTTCATGCCGAAAGCACCGTGTTAATACGCTATATCACATAGTATTTACCGCAAAAATCTAAACAGTTGTTGTTTGAGAAAAACAACTCATTATTTTTACATCCTGTTTGTAATGCTTCGCAAATAACTCCCCTTTTATTTATCAGTAAAAATATTCCCATGCTGAAAAGCTTATCGGGATTGGCTTTGCTGTGTATACTGTTACAAACAGAAAGTAATGCACAGTATCGACCCAAACCAATTAAAAATAAATTAACCGATAGTTCACAGGCTGTTCAATTAAACGAAGAGCCTGTTGATGATATGCCTGTTATTGCTGTGAATGAAAGTGAACGTTCAGAAAATAATCTGCCTTTTGTTCCGTCTTTATTATTTGCGAATCGTGATGCGTTTATGTCGGTAGCAGGTTTTCATTTTTCTGTTACCCGATTCAGGATGCGTGGTTATGACGGAGAATTATTCAGTACACAAATAAATGGTATGCATATGAACAATCCTGATGATGGAAACACACAATGGAGTTTATGGAGTGGGTTAAACGATGTGACACGCAATTCACAGGTAGTATTGGGATTACGATCTGGCGAGCAGTCGTTTGGAAATATCGGCAACATGGTGAGTATGGATATGCGCGCATCGAAACAACGAACGCAAACACAATTCAATTATTCATTCGCCAACCGTTCCTATACACATCGGTGGATGTTTACAAAAAGTACGGCCATAAATAAAAACGGATGGGCGTTTTCACTATCCGGAAGCTGGCGTATTGCGGTGGAAGGGAATACGCCGGGCACTTATTATAAAGGCGCCAGCTATTTTATCGCGATCGACAAACGTTTGAACGAGGATCATTTATTATCAATGGTATTTTTTGGTAATCAAGCAGAAAACGGGAAACAGGGGTCTGTTCTGGAAGAGTCGGTCAAAATGTTTGGATACGATTATAATCCTTATTGGGGATACCAGTCGGGTCAGAAACGTAATGCAAATGCGGGCGGGACACATCAGCCTGTTTTGATCCTGACAGATGATTACCGGATTAACAACTATACCACATTGGTAACAACCATAGGTTGTGTTGCAGGAAATAAAAGCAGTACAGCCCTGGATTGGTATAAAGCACCTGATCCGAGAGCAGATTATTATCGTTACTTACCCAGTTATCAAACCGATACTGTTCTGCGTTTGCGTGTGATGGATGCGATCAAAAACAATAACTATTTGCGCCAGGTAAACTGGGATCATCTCTACGATGTGAACCGGAATAGCTTCGAAACTTTGCATGATGCAAATGGTATATCAGGAAGTTCTTTTACAGGTCTGCGCGCTCATTATGTATTGGAAGAAAGAGTAGCGGGTTTAAAAAGATTGAGTATACAGAGTGTGTACAATACAAGACTTGCCAATGGACTTTCTTTTACCGGCGGCGGTTCGGTGCAGATCCAGCAAACCCATTATTATAAAAAGATCAATGACCTGTTAGGCGCAGAATATTCGGTTGACTGGAACCAATTTGCAGAAAGAGATTTTCCCGATAATCCTGTTGCCATTCAAAATGATCTTGAACACCCAAACAGGATCATCAGAACGGGCGATGTGTATGGATATGATTATATGGTCAACACAAATAAAATATCCGGGTGGGCCCAGGTAGCAGGTAGTAAAAAGAAGATTGATTTTTTTGCTGCGATCGAATTATCCTACACCAATTACCTGCGGGATGGGAAAATGAGAAATGGATTGTTCCTGTTCAATTCATATGGAAGATCGGAGATGAATGAGTTCAGTCATTATGCTTTGAAAGCAGGCATTACTTACAAGATCAATGGAAGAAAATACTTGTACCTGCATGGCGCTGTGTTGAGTAAGCCTCCATTGTTCGATAATGTTTTTATCTCGCCGAGAACAAGAGATACGAAACAGGAAAATATTCAAAACGAAAAGATCAAAACCATTGAGGCCGGTTATATATTGAATGCGCCGAGAATAAAAGGCCGGCTGAGTTTATATGCTACTGAGTTTATGGATGGCATGAACATCATGACCTTTTATCATGATGGCTATGGAAATTTTGTGAACTATGCTTTATCAGGAATTGGTAAACTGTATTATGGTTGTGAATTTGGTACGGAATGCAAACTAACAAACAGGTTCACATTGAATGCCGCGGCTTCGGTGGGCCGTTATTATTATAATAGCCGGCAACAGGTTTCTGTGAGCGCAGATAATGATGCATATATTCTGGAGCGGACACTTATTTATTCTCAAAATTTCCGGGTTGGCGGTACACCACAGGAAGCGTATGGTTTGGGAGTTGGCTATCAATCACAATCCGGTTCTTTTTATCTCAACCTTACCGGGAATTATTTCAGGCAACAGTGGCTGGATATGAATCCCCTGCGCCGGACTTATGCTGCATTGGAAAATGTTGCTGAAGGAAGCGAACAATGGAACCGCATTATCGGCCAAACCCGGTTGCCTGAACAATATACGGTTGATCTTTCGGGGGGAATTTCTACGCGGGTAAAACTATTCCAGGGAAAATATAAACAGACGCTGGTGTTTAATCTCAGTATGAATAATCTTTTAAATAAACAGGATATTATTTCAGGCGGTTATGAACAACTGCGTTTTGACACCGATACAAAGGACACAGGAAAATTTCCTCCCAAATATTTTTATGCAGCGGGATTGAATTTTTCTTTCAATTGTTCCTTGCGATTATAAATAAAGATCATGAAACAAAAAATGCATAGAATATTTCAATGGTGCTTTTTTATTATTGTTCTGATCAGTATCTGCTGCAATAAAAAATTTGATTCACCTCCCGCGTATATCGGTCCGTTGATACAGGCAAATCTTTCCATACGGGATCTGCGTAACATGCATTTTCAAGGAAATTTTGAAAAGATTCTTGATGATTATATTATTGAAGGGATTATAATCGCCGATGACAGCAGAGACAATTTTTATAAATCGATCGTGATACAGGATAGTACAGCAGGCATTACGATCCGCATGGATCGTTCAGGATTGTATACCGATTATCCGGTAGGCAGAAGAGTGGCCGTTAAATTAAAAGATCTATGGTTGGGCGACTATGCAAAGATGGTACAGTTGGGTGCTGCAGTAGATAGATCGGATCCATTATTTCCCGAGCTGATGCCGATACCTTCCATATTGTTTGACAGGTATATTGCCAGGAAGGAATTGAACAATACTGTTATCCCAAAACATGTGCGTTTTGACCAGCTGAATGATTCTTTGCAGAGCTGCCTTATCGCTGTTGATAATGTTGAATTTGCAGTATCAGATACAGGAAGGCACTATGCCGATGCTATAAATAAAACATCAGAAAATGCCACAGTAAGATCCTGCAGTGGTGGGAGTGCATATCTCCGTACCAGTGGTTTTGCTAATTTTGCAGCGATAAAAACGCCCAGAGGCAATGGAACACTCACAGCTGTCTACTCTGTTTTTGGCACCACCAAACAACTATTGATACGCGACACTGCTGATGTGCAGATGAACGGGCTTCGTTGTACAGGTACAGGATCTAAATTATTATTTTACCAGGATTTTGAGAACATGGTTGTAAATGCGGATATACAGATCCCCGGCGGAAAAAATATTTCAGAAAATGGTAGCCTGTTGTTCATGGCAAAAAAGAGCAGCAATAATGTATCTGCCGAAATAAATGCTTTCGCAACTAATAAACCGTTAATTGCTTCCTGGCTAATCCTGCCACCGATGAACCTGGGTAACTCAGCCAATGAAACATTGAGTTTTCAAACAAAAGATGGGTTTGACAATGGTGCTGTTCTACAGGTATTTATTTCCACCAATTATGACGGAAGCAATACTCCCTGGAAAGCCAAATGGACACCTCTAAAAGCCACCATTGCAAAAGGATCAGTTTCTTCTGTCAGGAATGATTGGGTTGCTTCGGGCAGTATCAGCCTGGCCAGCTATGCGGGAACGGTATTTATCGCGTTTCGCTATGATGGTGCTGATCCGGCCAATCCTCTTGATAAACGAACGACCAGTTTTCAAATTGATAATATCAGGGTTGAGGGTAATTGAAAGTAGCTGTGTGCGTCGAGCCGTGAGACATGAGCCGCAATCTGCACAATTCTTAACTGGCTCACAGCCATGGCTCGAAGCTCACAGCTGTTTCTGAACTGTCAAAACAAGCAGACTAGCTCTTAAACAGCATTTAGCTTGTCATCCTGTCAGCAAAACTGCATTTGGTATTTTCTTTGTTCATTTGCAGCAAAACAAAGACTATGCAAAAAGGCCAGATACGGGTTCAGACGGAGAATATCTTCCCCATCATCAAAAAGTTCCTTTACAGTGATCATGAAATATTCGTTCGGGAACTGGTAAGTAATGCAGTGGATGCATCCCAAAAACTGAAAACCCTTTCTTCCATCGGCGAAGCAAAAGGCGAATTGGGCGAATTGCGCATAGATGTGGTATTGGATACGAAAGAAAAAACCTTAAGTATCACTGACCGTGGGGTGGGTATGACGCAGGAAGAAGTTGATAAATACATCAACCAGGTGGCATTCAGCGGAGCCGAAGAGTTCATGGAAAAATACAAAGACGCAAGCATTATCGGCCATTTTGGACTGGGCTTCTATAGCTCATTCATGGTGAGTGATAAAGTGGAGATCTTTTCAAAAAGCCACAAAGAAGGCAGCGGTGTTTACTGGAGTTGCGATGGTAGTCCTGAATTTGAATTATACGAAGTTGATTACAATGAACGCGGTACTAAGATCGTTCTCCATATCAATGAAGAAAGCAAAGAGTTTTTAGAAGCGGGAAGGATCAAAGGGATACTGGAAAGATTCTGTAAGTTCCTGCCGATACCTATTTATTTTGCTGAAGCAGGAGAGAAAAAAGAGGAAGAGGAAAAATCGATCAATAATACTGATCCGATCTGGATCAAAAAACCTTCTGAGCTTAGCAAAGAAGATTACGAAAAATTCTACAAGGAATTATATCCTTACAATGAAACACCTTTATTCTGGATTCATCTCAATGTAGATTATCCGTTCAATCTTACCGGTGTTTTGTATTTCCCCAAGATCAAACAGAGCTACGAAATACAAAAAGATAAGATTCAACTCTACAGCAACCAGGTGTTTGTAACAGATGAAGTAAAAGATATTGTACCTGAATTCCTGATGTTATTACAGGGAGTGATCGACAGCCCGGATATTCCATTGAATGTGAGCCGCAGTTATTTGCAGGGAGATCCGAATGTAAAAAAGATCAACGCCCACATCACCAAAAAAGTGGCTGATAAACTTGATGAGATCTTCCGCAATGAAAGAAGCTCCCTCGAAGAAAAATGGGAGAGCCTCGGATTGTTTGTCAAGTATGGTATGATGACCGATGACAAGTTCCTCGAGAAAGCCAATAAATTCTTAGTGATGGAAGATACCGATGGTAAATTTCATACACTCGAAGAATACAAAACGACTACCGAAACTTTGCAGAAGAACAAAGATGGCAAACAGGTATTACTTTATACAACAAATCCTGTACAGCAGGATGCTTATATACAGGCATGCAGAGCCAAAGGATATGTAGTAGTAAAAATGGAAACACTGGTTGATGCCGCTTTCATTAATACCATGGAGATGAAATGGGATAATGTGAGTTTTGTTCGTGTGGATGCAGATATCGTTGATAACCTGGTAGACAAACAAGAAAGCAATGAAAGTATCCTTAGTAAAGACGATGAGAGCAAGTTAACAGAATTGTTTGCGCTTGAAATAGCAGATCTGCATGTAACAACGGAGATCAAGGGATTGAGTACTGAATCTGCACCGGTTGTTGCTACGCGCCCTGAATTTATGCGTCGTATGAAAGACATGGGTGCTGTAGGTGGCGGCATGACAGCGTTTTATGCGCAGATGCCGGATGAGGTTACCTTAACAGTAAATGGCAATCACCCGATCTATCAAACCTTGCTCAAGGAGAATGATGCGGATGTTCAGAAGAAGCAGGTGCGAAACCTGGCTGATCTGGCTTTGTTATCACAGGGATTATTGAAAGGCAATGCGCTTACTAATTTTATTAATAGAAGCGTTGAGTTGTTGCAGGGTGAGAAGAAAGCATAGATTCTCAATTTATATTTAATAGAGAGGCTGTCCCCAAAAGGATAGCCTCTTTTGTTTTGGAGAAATGGCACGCAGATGACGCGGAAAAAACGGATATGCATGGATCTGATCTGTTTTAATCTGCCTGATCCGCGTCATCCGTGTACCATTGATTTTTTATATTAATTTCATAGTATGGATGATGTGTTAAATTCAAACTCTTATTCACTGCGTATCAGGAAGATCATCACTGAAACGCCCGACACCAAGTCTTTTGTATTGGAAGAAGTAAATGACAAAAAGATCAATTATACATCGGGTCAGTTTCTTACGTTTCTGTTCAATAAAAAAAATGGAGAAGATGAAAGGAGAAATTATTCCATCTCTTCCATTCCATCAGATAATGATTCATTAACGATCACCGTAAAACGAGTTCCCAATGGAGCGTATTCGCGTTGGCTAATCGATAGCGCAAAAGAAGGTGATGAGTTGAGAACAATTGGCGCTTCTGGATTTTTTATTTTACCGGATAACATTGACAGGTATGACCAGTTTGTTTTCTTCGCGGCGGGAAGCGGTATCACACCCGTGTATGCACTCATTAAAACAATCTTGCAATATCATCCATCAAAAAAACTGTTGCTCGTTTATAGCAATCGTTCTGTAGAGTACGCCATTTTTTATAAAGAACTCCAGGCACTGCAGAAAGCAAATCCTGAAAAGTTTAAGATAGAGTTTCTTTTCAGCAATGCTACCAGTGTTAAGAACAGGAGACTGGGTATTTATGTATTGGAAAAATTTCTTGAAAAATACATCACGGGTCCGCTTGAAAAACAACTGTTCTATCTATGCGGTCCATTCGAATATATGCGGACGATAACGATCGTGCTGAAGAACAATGGAGTTGTTGCATCGCATATACGTAAGGAAACATTTACTATTGAGAAACCAAAAACAAAACCAGAGCCACCCGACCAGGAGTTGCATTCGGTCATAGCAAGACTCAATTACAAAGAATACCGGTTCGACACACAATACCCTGAAACGATTCTCCAATCCGCAAAAGCATTGAATATTTCTTTGCCCTACAGCTGCGAAGCCGGGCAATGCGGAACATGCGCGGCCACCTGCGTTTCCGGTAAAGTATGGATGTGGCGGAATGATGTACTGTTAGATGAAGAGATCGCGAAAGGGAGGGTGTTGACTTGCACGGGGTATGCGGTGGAAGGGGATGTTAGGTTGGAGTATTAGGTTTTTTTGCACACAGAGGCACGGAGGCACAGTTTTTTCACCCTAAATTTTCAGGTATTAATACTAAATGGTAACATGCCGAAAGAAACTATTTTGGGATCAAAAAATAGTTTTATGCATGAGAACCAACTTACCGGGATCGTTGTTTCGATCGCCTATGACATTCATTCAAAACTCGGGCCTGGACTATTTGAATCGGTTTATGAAACCATTATGGAGTATGAACTTATTCATAAACATCATTTACAAGTAACCAGGCAGTTTCCCATCCCTGTTATTTGGAATAATACTAAAATGGAGCTGGGATTCAGAGCCGATTTATTGGTAGAAAACAAAGTGATAGTTGAAATAAAATCCATTGAATTGCTGGCGCCCGTTCATCATAAGCAGTTATTGACATATCTCAGATTGTCGGGTGTTAAAGTGGGGATATTGATCAATTTTAATGAAGAGCTGATAAAAAAAGGAATCAAACGAATCATTAATGGAACTTTGTAGTTGATCAACCAAACTGTGCCTCCGTGCCTCTGTGTGCAAATTCAAATTCAATCCTTCTCCAACTCCATCTTCACATACTCCTTCTTCTGCCTCGAAATAGGCACTTGTGTATTATCATCCAATAAAAGAAACCCGCCATCTTCCTTTACCCAACTCTTGATATGTTTTTTATTCACGAGATGCGATTGATGGCAACGGATAAATCCATAATTCACTAATATTTCCTCATACTCAAAAATGGGCTTCGAAGTCATGATCTTTTCCCTGCCAAAAAGAAAAAAAGTAGTATAGTTATTGGATGACTCACACCGGATAATATCCTGCGTTCGTATAAAACGGGTTTCTTTGGCGGATGTTAATGCAATACGATGAAGATTTTTCTGTTGCTGGTGCTCCAGTACCTGTAACAGGTTCTCCAGTTTTTTATTCTGCTTTTTTTCTGAGCTCCGGTAAATGGCTTTGTGAACGGCGGTTTTTAGCTCTTCTGTATTGATGGGTTTTAATAAATAGTCCAATGCCGAGAACTTAACTGCCTGTATCCCATATTGATCAAATGCAGTTACAAAAATGAGTTCGAAATTATGTGTTTGTAAAGATTGTAATAATGCAAAACCATTTTTGCCCGGCATTTGTATATCAAGGAAAACGATATCAGGATCATGTTCCAGTATGATCGATTTACCATCCGTTGCGTTCAAGGCGGTAGCTACTACGGTTAGCTGCGGACAATATTGTTCCAGCAATATTTCAAGATTCTCAATATTGTTCTGTTCATCGTCAATAATAACCGCACTGATCAGCATGTTATAGCCAGTTTTCGAATCCTAAATGTACAGTTGTTCCGTTATTGTACGCAGTTTCGATATACAATTGTATAGGTTGTTTTTTAAACGACTGGTTCAAAAGATGTATCCTGTCTTTGGTGAGCTTGAGACCCAATCCCTGTGTGGCGGTATTTTGTATAAAACCATTTCCATTGTCGGCAATAGAAACCACGAGATTTTTATTGCTTGCGTTGAAAGCGATTGTTACCGTTCCTTTTTCCTGTAAGCCTGCAACGCCATGTTTAATAGCATTCTCGATCAATGGCTGCAGGAGAAGTGCAGGAATTTCTACTGCATTTTTATCAATGGCCGCATCTACTATGATCTCATACTGAAAATGGAACCTGAGTTGTTCAAGTTTGAGATAGGTTTCCAGTATTTTCAATTCAGTATCCAGCGGAACAAGTTCCTTATCATTATTTCGTAAGGATTCACGTAACAGGCTGCTGAATTCGGTGAGGTAGTGGTTGGCTCCGGGAATATCATTCTTATTGATCAACCCCTGAATGGAACTTAACGCGTTAAAGATAAAATGGGGATTTAATTGCGAACGGATCGATTTCAGCCCATATTGTAAGTAGGCATTTTTCTTTTTTTCTTTTTTGAGACGGATGCGGGATAATAAGAACAGTAAAGAGAACAACACTAAAATGATAACACCGACAATTGCGTATTTGTATTTAGTGGTTTGATACCATTTTGGTAATGTATGGAAAGTGTAAGTCTGGATATTGCCGCGAGTCGATTTGTAGCGGATCAATAGCGTATAATCTGTGCCGGGTTTAAAATCTGAAAGGAATAACCTATGCCCGGTAGTTTGCCATAGGCTGTCTTTAATCGGTCCGGCTGATAGCAGGTATTCCATTGTGGTATCAACATAACCTGGATCTGGTTTTCTAAAAGTGAAGGCAAGTTTTGTATTGTCAAATATCCGGTCTTTGGAGATTCTGTCTTCCATGTTGTATACTTTAGAAGGCCAGTACTGGTAAAATTCATCAACATTTGATTTTTTACTGATATCTTTTTCCAGTACGCCCTTGACAAAATCTGCATACGATTTCGATGTGGTATCACGTTGAAATGCTGCAAGGAACGGAAATAAAGGAGAATCTAATCTTTCAAATTCAAAGGTTATCAGCGAAGTATCGCTTTTATTTCTGAATGTTATAACAACATGATCATTTACCTGGAGGGCGTCGTAGTAAACTACAAAATTTCCTTTTGCAACATCAGTAGCCTGCGTTAACGTCCCTAATTGTGAAATATTTTTCCAATCCCGTACTACTTTGTTGTTTTTTATGATCCTTACCTGTAGTGCAGCAAGATCAAACTTCTTTTTGTTTTTTGCGATGCTATCAAAATCAAGCTTAGAAAGTCTCTTGTAAATACCGGGCGTATTTTTTAAACGCGCTTCTATAGCACCTTTAAATATACTGTCCATTATCGGTATTCCCGCACCAACCCAGTTAGCATATGTTGGAAAATCAGATGAATTACCATTCGCAGTGATTGTAAACCCTAACGTAGGTCCATAGAGCTGTATCTTCCTGGTTTCATACGGATAATGAATATAGGCAGGCGAATATTTTATAGCAGGCTCTTTCGCATACTCATTTGTTATAACCATATATGATCTGTCAAAACCATAGTTAAAAACAGACATATGTCCTATTTGTTCCGGTTGTTCCGAAGTTTTTTTATTAAAAGTAAAAGATTGTCCAAGACCTCTACTGCCAAAGAACAAAAGGAACATAAAACAAACCAGTATATTTTTTTTCATAGATACAAGTGTCATAGCGATGTTTTATGCACTAAAACTATTCTATCGCATATCAACTATTGCCCGGATATGTGGAACTGGTCATATTTTTTGTGAATCCGGCATCAATGATCCCCCGCCGGCTTCAGATCGATCATTTTGATCTGCAAATTTTTCTCCCCATTCCATTCATTCTCATCGATCGTAAAAACGATATCCAGTGGCTGCCTGTTTTGAAGAAGTGGAAATTTAGCGGCCATATTAAAACCGATACCTGTTAGGGTGATATTATTTTGTTTGAGCACAAAACGGATATGCTGCTCTTTTACAATTTTTGAAAACCCGGCATCGTGTACATTTTTTGCAATAAAAACCGGTCGCATATTTTCAGGACCGAAAGGCTCCATCTGTAAAAGAATACTGAACAGGGAAGGGGTGATATCTGAAAAACTGATTTCCGCATCAATAATGATCTCGGGAATCAGTAACTCCTCGGTGATCAATAAGCTGACTTCCCTGTCGAAAGCTGCAGCAAAGGCCTCCACGTTTTCGGGTAGCAGTGTCATTCCGGCTGCAGCAAAATGCCCGCCATATCCCAACAGGTGTTCACGGCATGCATGAATAGCCTCATATAAATTAAAACCGGTCACGCTTCTTGCACTGCCTGCCACATATTCGCCACTGCGTGTTAATACGATCGTTGGGCGATAATAGGTTTCAATCAGTCTGCTGGCCACAATGCCCACTACTCCCTTATGCCAGTGTTCCTGGTATACAACCGTTGTTTTACGGTTTACAGAAAGCGGATCATTCTGAATAAGTGCCAACGCTTCTTCGGTGATACTGCTATCGGCTTCGCGGCGGTCAACATTATCGCTGTGGAGCATTTCTGCAAATTCGAGTGCTTTGGTATAATCCTGTTCAACAAATAGTTGAACGGCTTTGCGTGCATCATCCATTCTTCCCGCTGCATTTACTCTTGGTGCGATCACAAAAACAAGGTTGGTGATATGCATATGTTTCTGTACGCCTGCCAGTTGTATTAATGCCCTGATACCTGCACATGGGTTTTCATTTACTTTTTTCAAACCATAAAAAGCAAGTGTTCTGTTTTCCCCGGTAATGGGAACGATATCGGCGGCAATGGCTGTAGCTACAAGGTCAAGATAATTGAGATAGCTTTCTTCCGGGAGACCCAGTTTTTCTGAAAGCGCCATCATCAATTTAAAACCAACGCCGCAACCACATAATTCTTTGTATGGATAATGGCAATCTGTTTGTTTTGGATTTAAAATAGCAATAGCCGGCGGTAATTCTTTATCAGGTAAATGGTGATCGCATACGATGAAATCGATACCCAATGTTTTTGCATAAGTAATGAGATCAACCGATTTGATACCGCAATCCAATGAAACAATTAAGGTAAATCCATTCTCTTTCGCAAAATCGATCCCTAATTTAGAAACACCATACCCTTCGCGGTAACGGTGCGGTATATAAAAATCTGTATCGCTGTAAATAGTATGGATGAATTGATACAAACTGGCTACTGAAGTGGTGCCGTCTACATCATAATCGCCAAAAACAAGAATTTTTTCTGCTTTTTCAAATGCGGTTAGAATACGTGCCACTGCCTTATCCATATCTTTCATCAGCCATGGATCATGCAGGTCGGAGAGTTGCGGGCGGAAATATTGTTTAGCCTTTTCGAAATCATCAATGCCTCTTTGAACAAGAATACTGCAAAGCGTTTTATTTATTTTCAGCGCCTCGCGAAGTAATTGGATTCTTTCTTCATCGGTCTGTAATATGTTCCACCTTTTTTGCATTAGTATTTCCGGTCTGTAGTGTAACGAACCAGTTCTTCTAGAGCTTTGCGCACATCAGAGTCGGGGAATTGATACAGGATGTGTAGTGCTTCGTCACGAAAAGCTATCATTTTTTCAGTAGCATACCGAATTCCGCCGTATTGCTGTACGGAATCTATCACAAATTGTACTTTATCTTTTTGCGTGTTCTCGTTCTTAACAATATAGATGAGTTTACGCCGGATATCGGGCGGACAATTATTGAGTGTATATATTAAAGGCAGGGTTAATTTTTTTTCTTTGATATCATTACCGGTAGGTTTACCCACATCCTGGGTACCATAATCAAACAGGTCATCTTTTACCTGGAAGGCCATGCCTACTTTTTCTCCGAACAGTTTTAACTGTTCAACCTTTTGCGGGTCGTCGAAAGTGGTAGAGGCTCCGGCGGCACAGGCTGAGGCAAGCAGTGAAGCTGTTTTCCCCTTGATAATATCATAATAGACTTCCTCATTCAGGTTAAGCTTTCGCGATTTTTCATACTGCAAGAGCTCACCCTCACTCATTAATTTAAAAGCTTCCGTTAAAATTTCCAGGATCTGGTGGTCCTTGTTAGTGAGCGACAACAGTAAACCCTTTGATAATAAATAATCACCTACCAATATGGCGATTTTATTCTTCCAGAGGGCATTTATTGAAAAAAAACCGCGTCGCTCCATTGAATCATCCACTACATCATCATGTACCAGGGTTGCGGTATGAACTAATTCTACAAGAGAAGCGGCACGGTAGCTGCCTTCGTTGACTTTACCCCCCAATTTTGCGCTTAACAGAACAAACATGGGTCTCATCTGCTTTCCTTTGCGTCTTACAATATATTGCATGATCTTGTCCAATGTCCGTATCCTGCTCTTCACAGCTTCTTTAAAGTGTGTTTCGAACATGTTCAATTCTTCCGCCAGGACCTTTTTTGCTAAATTCATGGATCAAAATATGCTGCAATATAGTATTGATATATACAATAAGTAATATCAAAGCAGCGTTAATTCATCCATTACGGTCATTACGTAGCAATTATACCCGATTATTTCGGCTTAAAAATTGTGTGAGTGGTTCATAATGTATAATTTCGCAATGTTTCCTTTTGGCAATATTCTTTTAATAATAAACATTTCTTATGGCAAGCAAAAAGTACATGTTAGTATTAGCTCTGATCGTTCTGATACAGTCGGTCGGTTTAGCTCAAACAGATTGGGGTTGGGATTGGAAAGACACTTCCAAAATTGCAGTGCAACACCTGCCCCAGCACAATGAATTCCTCAACAACCAGTTTCCTTACCCTGCACGTCCTCGCGACCAGTGGGAATTAGGTTTTGGCGTTGGGTATGCACAAGTTACCGGTGATGTTAAATCAAAAGCCGGATTTGGTGGTACGGTTACTTTAAGGAAAGCGTTGACTCATACGTTTTCTATTCGTGCAGGGCTTGCGGGCCTTCTTACTTCCGGAGCACCTAATGCATACGGAATTGCAACAGGTCAGGTAGCTTACAAAAATCAGACTCACCAGCTGAGTGTTGATGTGCTTACTTCTCTGAACACCCGCAGCTACTACCGTGGTAATCCTAAAACAAATGTTTACCTGGTTACGGGTTACGCGCTGAATGCTGCACGAGTACTTTACAAAACACCAAGTGGTGCTCAGCCAGGCGGTTATTCTACTTTTTACGGACTCGGCAGTCCCAACAGCCAAAGTGGTACGATTACCTCTTTCGGTGGTGCAACTGTTAATAACAGTCATGCCTACAGGCTGTTCCATGGCTTAAACCTTGGTGCCGGTATTGCTTTCAAAGTGTCCAATAAAGTAAATATTGGGTTTGAACACAAATTCACTTTTACCTTCCCTGGCTACGATCTGCTGGATGCGTATAGAGGCGGTAATGGTTCAGGACTTACCAGCGATGACTATTATGGATTCACCAGTTTCCGTGTAAACGTGAACATTGGTAATAAAGCTAAAAGAGTTGAACCATTGTGGTGGCTCAATCCAAACAACTTCATATACAGCGAGTTGAACTCACCTAAGCACATGAAACTGCCTAAAGTGGTTTTACCTGATGCTGATGGAGATGGCGTAACTGACCAATTCGACCTCGAACCAAACACTCCGAAAGGCGCTCCTGTTGATAGCCATGGTGTTGCTAAAGATACCGATGGTGATGGTGTTCCTGATTTCAGGGATAAAGAAGTGCTGACACAAAAATCTTGTTTCCCTGTAAACAATGATGGTGTTGGTAGCTGCCCAGAACCTGCGTGCTGCAAAGAATTAAGGGATATGATCGCTAACATTAAACCAGTAGCTGCAGCTCCGGCTGAGTGCACTATCGGTACTTTGCCTAGCATCCAATTCAAAGGCAATGCAAAACTGAGCAAAGACGCTATGAACCTGTTAAATGGTGTAGCAGCAAGAATCAACGCTAACCCTACCTGCAAAGTAAAAGTAGTAGGTTATGGCGCTGCCAGCAAAGCTGCTCAGCAATTAAGCTGGGAAAGAGTAAATGCCGTGATCAAATACCTTTCTGAAAAACAAGGTGTTTCTGAAAGCAGATTACTGTTTGTATACGCACAGGATGGAGATTCAAATACCGTTGATCTCCAGGGAACATTGGAAGGCGGTCCGAATACCGTACCAGCTCCACATCCAAACCTGAGAAGCAAAAACTAATCTCTTAGAGACTTAGATATAACTTGAAAAGCCCTGCATTTGCGGGGCTTTTCTTTTGAATAGAATGAGGTTTTTATTGTGCTAAATGTTGAATGCTAAATGCTGAATGAAGGATTCCATTTATTAAGGTACCTCATTCAACATTTAGCATTTAAAATTCAACATTACTTAAGTTACGGATTGAGTAAATTAAAATGCAGTTCACCAAAATTCTGTAAAGAAGAAAGTTTAAGATCGGCTGCTCCCCAGCGTTCATCTTTTGCTTGGGAAACATGCGGCACAATTACGCATTTCATACGCGCGGCTTTAACGGCGATCATGCCATTGAATGAATCTTCAAAACAAATACATTCAATCGGCTGACTGTTTAATGCAGATGCACAATCAAGGTATACCTGGGGATGTGGTTTGCCATACGCAAGATTTTCAGCAGAAGCAGTAGCGTGGAGATATTTTTTTATTCCTGTCATACCAACCACCAGGTCTATTAATTCCGGCGGAGAAGAAGTTGCGAGGCCTATTTTAAAATGTTTCTTCGCAAAGAATTCAAAAATATAATGTACACCGGGCATGATCTTTCCCTTGCGTTCGATCTTGTTCAATACACTGTGAACGATCTTTTTTTCTGCCCTTGCCAGTTCCTCGTTACCTATATTATAATAAGCAAACCACCATTGTGTGAATTCCTTGGTACGTAAACCAGTGGTTGTTTTGTATTGCTCTTCCGTAAGGTTCACACCATATTGTTTGAACACTTCGGCTGCGGCTTCGTTCCAGAGAGGCTCGCTGTCTACCAATAATCCATCGATATCAAAAATGACTGTATTTAATTCCATATTGGGTATTTGCAAAACGCAAATGTATTGGCGATATGGATAGAAAGAGGCTATTTGAGTTATTTTTATATATTCAGCCAACATTTACGCACAATGATTACTTTGCAAAGCTTGTTAAACAGAGCGTATGAAACTAGCTGAACGTTTTAAGTATATTAAACTGCTCCGTTCATTGATCTATGGAACGGTAGGAGTAATCACTTATCCCGGGTTGGTTTTGTTTAACAAGATCCGTATAGAAGGCACCGAACATTTACACAATCTTCCGAAACGAAATGTACTTTTTGTAAGCAATCATCAAACCTATTTTGCTGATGTGATCGCTTTTATCCATATTTTTTGTGCCGTCAAATGGCGCAAGCAAAACAAACTGGGTGTGCCTTATTATTTATTGAACCCATTTACCAATGTATATTTTGTTGCTGCGGAAGAAACCATGAATGGCAGCTGGATCAGCCGTTTTTTTAAACTGGCCGGGGCACTAACGGTAAAACGCACCTGGCGCGTGGGCGGAAAGGATGTAAACCGTGAGCGGGATGAATCGGATACCTGTAAAATTGATAAAGCACTTGGCAGCAGTTGGGTGATCACTTTCCCGCAAGGCACAACCAAACCTTTTGCACCCGGAAGAAAAGGTACAGCGCATATCATAAAAAATAACCAGCCGGTAGTGGTTCCTGTTGTGATCAATGGGTTCTGGCGTGCATTTAATAAAACGGGGTTATCATTTAAGAAAAGAGGTTCACAGTTGTCTATCCGCTTTAAAGAACCGATGATCATAGATTACACACAACCTGTTGAAGCGATACTCGACCAGGTAATGGAGGCGATAGAACAGAGCAGAAATTATATGATGAGGAGTAAACATCATTTGATGCACCTGCTGGAAAAATAATTCTCGGATTACGGATTTGTCAACAATTCGTAAATCCGTAATCCGTAAATCCGCTAATCCTTTATAAAAAAAGCCCTCAACTCCGTCGCATCATCCGGTTTCATTTTTCCAGCAAGTATCAAACGCAACTGCCTTCTTCTGAGCGCACCGTCAAACAATTTTTTTTCTTCTTCTGTTTCAGGGATCAGTTGCGGAACCAGGCGGGGTTTGCCATTCGGGTCCAGGGCTACAAAAGTGAAAAAAGCCTCATTGCTCTCATATTTATATTGATGTAAAAGGTCTTCTCCCCAAACACGCAGATGGATCTCCATCGAAGTATGAAAAGCACGGCAAACTTTTGCTTCGATATGCACCACATTGCCCAGCTTGATCGGGTTCTTAAAACTCAGGTTATCTACAGAAGCCGTCATACTCGGTGTGTTGCAATGTTTTCCTGCAGCCATGCCGGCAGCAATATCCATCCAGTACATCAAACGTCCACCCATCAGGTTGCCGAATGTATTGGTATCATTGGGTAACACCAGTTCATTCATCACGATAAAACTTTCACTTGCTTTCCTTGAGTCCATTTTTTGCTTTTATCTGGTAAAGATACATCCATCTATTCGAAGAAACTTAAACTGCGCCTCTGTGCCTCTGTGTGAAAATTAAATTGCACAAGGAGGCACAGAGGCACGGTTTGTTTGTCTATGTGTAACGGCGTTTTATATAGTTACCTGCTCCAGTTTTTTTAAATATGCATCATCAACATCAGCTCCAATACCTGGCGCATCAGACAACTGAAGATGCATTCCGGAATAACTAACACCGCCGGTAACCGGATCTGCAAGATGTCCAAGCAAACAGGTATCCAGGTCGTAAAATTTGATATTGTTCTTTGCCATTGCAAAATGCACTTTCGCTGTTAATGCAACACGGCTCTCGAGCATACCACCCATCATGCAGGAAATATTATTTTTCTCAGCAACTTCATTGATCAACAATGCCTCGTGTATACCGCCGCTTTTGGCGAATTTTATATTGATATATGTGCAGGCTTTATTGCGTATAATCCGTTCAGCATCATAATGTGTGAATACGCTTTCATCAGCCATTAATGGAATGGGAGAGATCTTGCATAAGCCGGGCAATAATTCATCGTTCCATTTACGCATGGGTTGTTCGCAGAATTCGATATTGAATTCACCAAGCGCTGTTAGTGCTGTTACCGCATCTTCATAACTCCATCCCTGGTTGGCATCGATCCTTAATTTGATATCATTCCCGATAGCTAACCTGATCTGCCTGATCCGTTCAATATCATCCGCAGGTTTTTTACCAAGCTTTACTTTAATGATGTTCACCCCTTTGGCTTTGAATGCTACAGCAGTGGCTGCCATTTTTTCGGGTATATCAATACCGATGGTCAGGTCGCTTTCAATGTCTTTACGTTCGCCCCCGAGGAATTGATATAATGGTTGATTGGCAGCTTTGGCAGCGATATCGTATAAAGCGAGGTCGAATGCACTTTTGGCGGTGTAATTGCCGGCTGTGAAAAGATCCAGCTCCTGCAATCGCTCACCAATGGCGGTGGCGGATTTGTTTTTCCAGAGCCGGGCAAAATCTTTGGCTATTTCATAACAGGTGGCCTGTGTTTCACCTGCGATCATTGGAAAAGCAGAGCATTCACCTACACCGGTAATGCCTTCATTGGTATGGATCCTGATAAAAAGGTTCTGTGCGAATTCCATCGTACCTGTAGCGATGGTGAAAGGCACCATGGGTATGGTATATTTATAAACCTCGGTATGCGTTATGATCATGCGCGAATTTATTACAAAATCCGCTACGCGGTGGTTTCACGCAAAGGCGCCAAGGGCCAAAGGCGCAAAGAAGGAGGGTAATGAAGCTCAAGAATCAAAGCTGTGACATTGCAAGAGTAAAGTTTCAAGGCGTGCAGAGGCCGGACCTTATAGCAATCACTTTGCGCCTTTGCCTCCTTGGTGCCTTTGCGTGAAACTTTTCGTGACTTGATCTGGCAGCCACCTGCGTTTTATCGTAGTTTCTAAAATAAATTTCCCTTTTCTGTCAAAACCGTTTTTTACTTACCGTCTCTGTACCGATATTCGCACCACGAACATCTGTTAGCATGAATATTTCCTTCGACAACACTGAGAATGCCTTCGCTTATAAAACGGATAAGGAACTGAAAGGTGCGCGCTTCCTGTTTAAAACCATGGAATTTCCCTGGTTTGTTCAGGTAGGTACGCGGTTAACGCCTTTTGTTATGAAAACGGGCCTGCCTATTCACGGGCTTATCCGCAAAACCATTTTTAAACAGTTTGTGGGAGGAGAAACACTGGAAGAAACAGCTACCGTGGGTTCTGTTTTAGGCAAATATGGTGTTCAGGTAATATTGGATTATGGTGTGGAAGGAAAAGAAGGAGAAGAAAGTTTTGATCATGCCACCGAAGAATTTATCCGCGTGATCAACTATGCCGCCACTCAAAGCAACATTCCTTTTATGAGCGTGAAAGTCACTGGATTGGCACGTTTCGGTCTTTTGCAAACATTGGATGAAGCACCGCGTTTACGCAGCGGTATTCATGACCATGAAGAAGAAACAGCAGAATGGGACCGGGTTCGCGACAGGATGTATTCCATTTGTGAAGCTGCGGCCGAAAAAAACATCGGGGTATTGATAGATGCGGAAGAAAGCTGGATACAGGATCCTGTTGACAGGCTCACTATGGAAATGATGGAGATCTTCAACAAAGAAAAAGTAATCGTTTATAATACCATCCAGTTATACAGGCACGACAGGCTGCATTTCCTGAAACTATCTCACCAGATTGCGCGCCAACAGGGTTTTCTGCTGGGAATGAAACTGGTTCGTGGTGCATACATGGAAAAGGAAAGGTCGAGGGCCAATGATAAAGGTTATGCCAGCCCTATACAATCCAGCAAAGCCGCTACTGACCGCGATTATGATGAAGCGGTAACCTATTGCATCAATCACCTCGAGCAGGTATCCGTGATCGTAGCATCGCATAATGAAGAAAGTAACCTGCTTGCCGCCCGCCTGATGGACGACAAAGGGATACCTCATAACCATTCACATGTTCATTTCTCACAATTATATGGTATGAGTGATAATATCACTTTTAACCTTGCCAAAGAAGGGTTCAATGTGAGCAAATACCTTCCTTTCGGCCCCATCAGGGATGTAATTCCATATTTGATGCGCAGGGCGCAGGAGAACAGCAGCGTTAGCGGGCAAACCGGACGGGAACTATCGCTCATTAACAAGGAACTAAAACGCCGGAAAGGGTAACAATTCACAGGTTTTTCCTCTGATGTGACTATCATTTTTTTCCTCATCCTGTATTCGGGTGTATTTTGCAGCCTATGCAGCAATACCATCAATTACTCAGGCATATATTAGAGAGCGGTGCACAGAAGACCGACCGTACCGGTACAGGAACCATCAGTTGTTTTGGCTACCAGATGCGTTTTAATTTACAGGAAGGTTTCCCGATGGTGACAACCAAAAAACTTCATTTGAAAAGTATCGTGTATGAACTGTTATGGTTCTTACAGGGCGATACCAACGTGAAATACCTGAACGATCATAAAGTAAGTATCTGGGATGAATGGGCCGACGAGAATGGTGAGTTGGGTCCTGTATATGGAAAACAATGGCGCAGTTGGGAAGGAGCTGATGGAACAGTGATAGATCAGATCACTGACCTCATCAAACAGATCAAAACAAATCCTGACAGCAGAAGATTGATCGTTAGTGCATGGAACGTGGCGGAGTTGCCCAAGATGGCTTTAATGCCTTGTCATACCTTATTTCAATTTTATGTGGCTGATGGAAAACTGAGTTGCCAGCTATACCAGCGCAGCGCGGATGTGTTTTTAGGTGTGCCCTTCAATATTGCATCCTATGCTTTATTAACCATGATGGTTGCACAGGTCTGCGGTCTTGCATATGGAGATTTTGTTCACAGCTTTGGTGACGTACATTTATACAATAATCATATTGAGCAGGCGCAGCTTCAATTAACCAGGGAGCCATATCTGTTGCCAACCATGAAGATCAATCCGGAGGTAAAAGATATTTTTAGTTTTCAGTTTGAAGATTTCACTTTAGAAAACTATCAACACCACGCACCTATCAAAGCACCCGTAGCAGTTTAAAAATTACTAATTACTAACTACTAATTACTAATTAATAGTTAGGTATCAAACTTACAACATGCTGATATCACTGGTCGTTGCAGCTTCTACAAATAACGTTATCGGAAAGAACAACCAATTACTCTGGAGTTTGCCGAATGATATGAAGTTCTTTAAGAACACCACCTGGGCCATGCCTGTTTTGATGGGAAGAAAAACATTTGAATCATTGGGAAAACCTTTGCCGGGAAGATTGAATATCGTGATCACACGGCAAAAAGATTGGAAGCCTGAAGGTGCAACGATTGTTCACTCATTGGAAGATGCCATCAAAGCCGCATCCACAGCTGATTACAAAGAAGCTTTTGTTATTGGTGGTGGTGAGATCTTTAAAGAAGCCATGACTGTTACTGATAAAATCTATATGACCCGGGTTGATGCAGAACTGGAAGGTGATGCTTTCTTCCCTGTGATTGATAAAGCACAATGGCAATTAATTTCTGAAGATTCCCGTGCTGCCGATGCCAAACACGCATATTCCTATCATTTTCAACTATGGCAGAAACTCTCTGCGTAAAACTCTTGTAACTCTGCGGCTCTGCGGTGGGATAGAGATTCAATCATAGAGATTTTTTCCAACCGCAGCGGCAGGGAGTAACATGAGTTAACCGCAGAGAAAAACAAGTTAGATGGAATTTATCAAGATCGCTTATTGCATTACTGTACCATTCTTGTTATTCCTTTCCATGGTCGGCTGGAAAAGAAATAGCATCAATGTATTGGCGGTCACCAATGTTTTATTAATAGGCCATTCGGTATTTTTGACCCGGCAATTGATGGGGATGTACCAGCTGATAAAATCATTGTCTCTTGATTACGGTGATTATCTTTCCGGCCAGCAGGGTTTTATCATACGATTATTGGCAGTAATTCTTTTGCCCCTGCTTTCATTGCATTCTTTTTTTAGAAAGAATCGATTCTTTTCGCTTTGCATCACTGTGCTGATCGTTACCGTTTTTCCTTTATCAACCTGGAACACATACGGACTCACTTTTAAGATACTTCCCTATCTCTGCTTGTTGTGTTCAGGTTATGCGTTACTTTGGTTATTAAATAAATTACCTTATCAATCCCCGGTTGTATAGATGTATTCACCATTCACATTAGGAGCAAAATATATAAAGTATTATCTCACCGCATTCAATGGCAAGGGGCATGGAATGCATTCTCCTTTTGTATTTTCTTTTATTACAAAAGTGTTGAATGATGACCGGAGCTTTTATGCCTACAGCCATATCGAGAATTTACGTGAACTTTTATTAAGTGATCAAAGACAATTAACGATAGAAGATTTTGGTGCCGGATCACGTGTTAAAAAAAATAATGTGCGCAGCGTGCGTGATATTGCACATTCTTCACTCAAGCCAAAAAAATTTGGGCAGTTGTTGTTCCGGATAGTTGATGCGTATGCACCAAAAAATATTCTTGAACTGGGTACTTCTTTAGGTATTACCACCGCTTATCTCGCCTCTGCTAAAAAAGACACGATTGTAGTTACGATGGAAGGTGCCAAAGCTGTTGCTGGAGTTGCCAGGGATAATTTCTCTAAGCTGAAGCTGGAAAATATTGAATTGATCGAAGGCAACTTTGATGAAACGCTTCCGGCAACGATCAAAAAAATGAATTCGATCGACATGGCTTTTGTAGACGGGAACCACCGCTATGAACCCACCGTTCGTTACTACCGCGAACTGTTGCCCGCTATGCATGAATATTCGGTACTTATTTTTGATGATATTCATTGGAGCAAAGAAATGGAACAGGCATGGGATGAAATAAGAAAGGATGATGCTGTAACTTTAAGCATCGACCTGTTCTTTATCGGCCTGGTTTTTTTCCGGCAAGAACAAAAAACAAAACAACATTTTGTGATCCGTTTTTAATATGCGACACCTGCTTACGATAGGAATGGTATGTTTCACCGCCCTATTCACCCTGGCGCAGGATCGTTCTGCTTATACAAAACACGTTTTTATTGACAATGGAAATGAACTTCCTTATCGTCTTTTATCACCGTTAAATGACAGTGGTAAAAAATTTCCATTGATCATTTTCCTGCATGGCGCTTTTGAACGAGGCAATGATAATGAATCGCAGTTAAATATAGGAGGCAGGTTTTTTCTTCGCGATTCTATCCGGCAGAAATATCCTGCTTATGTACTTTTCCCTCAATGCCCCGCAGATATTACCTGGGCTTATTTTGAGAACCAGGTAGATTTTACAACAGGTTATGCGAAAGACTGGAATTTCCCTTTTCGCAAAGAACCCACCGCGGTATCGGGTATGCTGAAAAAGTTAATTGATCAAATGCGTGCATCAGGGAAGATCGATGTTTTGCGGATATATATTGCGGGTCTATCACAGGGAGGTATGGGCGTATTGGATATGATTGCGCGTTACCCCGAAACATTTGCAGCCGGTCTTTCTATTTGTGGAGCAGGGGAGCCCAGTACCACAAAATTATTTGCAGGAAAGGTATCCTTATGGCTATTTCATGGCAGTAAGGATCCAGTTGTACCCAAAGACTTCTCTCAGCAGTTCTATAAGCGATTAAAAAGATCCGGTTCTGTAGTACGCTACTCAGAATATATGGGAGTGGAACACAGCAGCTGGGTAAATGCTTTTGCAGAGCCTGAATTAATGAGCTGGCTATTTGTGCAGGTGAAGAAATGAAATTTACTTCTACGACTTTCGAATAGAGGTAGAGTGCCTCGCAATGACGGCGACCCACAACACTGATGGTGACTTTTCTGAAAATCTTATGAGCGTGTGCTCGGGCTTTACACCATTGCTTGCAATTCTATCTGATTCCAGCGTAGTCACATTTTATCAAAAACAACAATAACTCAATACGTTTATTACTAGTCAACCCTAGTATATTTGCCCATGTCCGTTCCTCAAAAATTATTGCAATCACTTGAACATGTTAAAGGCTTTGATCGTGAAGCTTTTGAACAGGTGCATGCTTCGGGGGAGCAGGTAACTTCTGTCAGGCTGAATCCGGACAAGACCATGGACCATGGACCGTGGACCATGGACAAAGTGCCGTGGTGTTCACATGGATTTTATTTAACTGAGAGGCCTTCCTTCACACTCGATCCTTCTTTTCATGCAGGTGCTTACTATGTGCAGGAAGCAAGCAGTATGTTTATATGGCAGGCACTGAAAGAAACCATGGGTTCTGATACGCACAAAAAAGTATTGGATCTGTGCGCTGCGCCCGGTGGTAAAAGCACTTTACTCGCCTCTTATTTTACAAATGGGTTGATCGTGGCCAACGAGGTGATCAAATCACGGGCAGCTGTTCTTGTTGAGAATATCACCAAATGGGGGAGTGATCATGTGATCGTTACCAACAATGATCCTTCTCATTTTCAATCCCTGCCCGGCTATTTTGATGTGATGGTGATAGACGCTCCCTGTAGCGGCAGTGGGCTATTTCGCAAAGATCCCAATGCGGTAAATGAATGGAGTGAGGATAATGTACAACTCTGCAGCCAGCGCCAGCAAAGGATCCTGGCCGATGTGCTGCCTGCGTTAAAAGAAGATGGGATATTGATCTATTCTACCTGTTCTTATTCTGTAGAAGAAGATGAAGTGATTGCTGATTGGTTAGTGAGTGAGATGAATATGGAAACAAAACGAATCGGGATTAACGAAGAATGGGATATCGTAGAAACCATTTCTCCGGTTAAACATGCCTATGGTTATCGTTTCTACCCGGATAAAATAAAAGGGGAAGGGTTTTTCATCGCTGTTTTTCAAAAAAAAGAAATCACAGCATACAACCGTTTAAAAGAACAGTCACTCAGTTTTCCTTCCAAAACTGAAATACAACAAATCGAATCGTTTATTCAATTGCCGGACAGTTTTACTTTATTCAAACAGGGAGAATCGATACGGGCCATTAAAAAAGAATGGTTGCAGGATCTGCAGGTACTTGCCAAATGCCTGTATATAAAAAAAGCCGGTATTGAGATCGGCACAATTAAAGGAAAGGATACAATACCCGCACATGAACTGGCGATGAGTAACCTGTCGCGGTTCTTTACTTCTATCACTTTAACAAAAGAACAGGCTTTGCAATACCTGCGAAGAAAAGAATTGCTGCTTGATGACGCACCCAAAGGCTGGAACCTTGTAAACTATGGTGGATTACCATTGGGTTGGGTGAAAGTTTTACCCAACCGTGTCAATAATTATTATCCTGCTGAATGGAGAATATTAAAAGAGTAAATTTGCAATAACAATCCTATAGATCATGACCAAATTTTGTTTGCTGATAGCCTGTTTCTTTACAATCACTGTTTCTGCCCAGGAAAAATTGATACTCATGGGCAAAGCATCAGACATGTATGTAGTACATTCCGCAAACGGAAAAGAAAATCTGCAAACTATCAGTAATGGATTTGGGTTTTCTTTAACCAAATTAACTATATACAATAAGATCAATATTAAATCCACTGCTGTTCTTCCAAAAGGAACTAAAATAAAAATACCGCTTACTAAAGATAACCTGCTGCAACACCGCAGTGATAACAGTGCACCGGTGTATCATATTATTAAGAAAGGTGAGAACCTGTATCGTTTGAGCCAGGCATATAATAAAGTTCCGCTGGCATCTATGCGTGAATGGAACCATCTGCAGAAAGATGCGGTAAAGAAAGGGCAACAGGTAATTATCGGGTATATGGCGAATGCTAAAGTACCAGCTATAACAGAAAAGAAAACAGATTCAAAAAAAGAGGTGGTGACTTTGAACGCCGAACCAGTTGCTTCAGTTGCTACGAAAGAATTACCCGCGAATAATACAACCACGGTTCAGGTTAAAGAGCTTTCAAAACCGGTAGAGAATAAACCGGTCGTAACAGAAGTAAAGATAAAAGAAGCATCTGCTTCATCAGACTATTCTCCAAAGGATGGTGATGAAGGATATTTTGCATCAGGTTATGCTGACCATGGCAAGGATCAAACACAACAGTTTCATTCCGGGGATGCCGCTATTTTTAAAACCATCAGCGGCTGGACAGATAGAAAATTCTATGTGTTGATGAATGATGTGGCCCCCAAAACGGTTGTCCGTATCACCGCACCGGGAAATAAAAGTATTTGTGCCATGGTGCTTGGCCCTTTGCAGGAAACCAAAGGTGCAAATGGGCTGTTATTGCGTCTCAGCAATTCTGCCGCATCTGCATTGGGATTGACCGATCCTAAGTTTACGGTTACCGTTACTTATTTTGAGTGATTTTTTGAAACACATAGAAACATAGGAAAGTAAGGGCACATAAAACAAACTATGTGCTCTTTGCTTTAAACTATGTTCCTATGTGTTTATATTTGAAGAATGAAACGACTATGCCTTTTTATTTGCTTCCTGAACTTTTTCGCACTGAATTCAATTCATGCACAGGATGGCTTATCCTCCGCTGAATTTGAAAAAAGGATCAATACCCAGCAACCGCAATTACTGGATGTACGCACTGCAGGTGAGTACCAATCCGGGCATATCAAAAATTCACTACAGGCTGATTGGCTGAGCAAGGAGCAGTTTATTGACCGGATCAAATACCTTGATAAGAACAAACCCTTATTGGTTTATTGCGCATCGGGTGTGCGTAGCGGCGCTGCTGCCAAATGGTTACTGGAAAATGGGTTTACAGATGTTCAAAACCTCAAGGGTGGTATGATGTCATGGAAACTGGAAGGGAAACCAGTGGAAGTAATCGATGCAAAAACACAGTTAACCGTTGAACAATACAAAGAACTTTCAAAATCAGATGGTATAGTATTGGTTGATTTCGGCGCTGAATGGTGCCCGCCCTGCAAAAAAATGGAACCTGTTTTACAGCAACTGCAAAAAGAACTGACAGGTAAATTCAAACTGGTAAAAGTAGACGGGGGTATTGATATCAATGTCATGCGGTCACAAAAAGTAGAAACACTTCCTGTTTTCATTATCTATAAAAACGGAAAAGAAACCTGGCGCAAACAAGGTGTAGTCGAACTTTCTGAATTAAAAGCAAAGCTGGGTAATTAATCTTTTCTCTGTATACCTCTGTTACTCTGTATCTCTGTGTTGAAAAGCATCTATAGCCTGTATTTTTTTTCAACACAGAGGCACTGAGCTACAGTGTTACACAGAGGTAAGGCGATAGCCTCTAAGAAAATCTTCTGTCAGCATTTTTTTCTTTCCTTCCAGTTGCAGATCGAGAATATGGATGTAGCCATCTGTGCAGGAAAATTTCAGGAATGTTTTTCCATCAGAAAATACTTTCCCGGTGGGATATGTATGTGTTATTATTTCTTTTTTGCTCCTGTATACTTTCAATATTTTCTGATCCAACACCGTTAATGCACCGGGAAAAGGAGATAGGCCACGGATCAGGTTATGGATCTTACCTGCAGTTTCATCCCAATGTATCTGGCATGTTTCCGTAAAAATTTTCGGTGCATGCTTAAGCACTGACGACTCACTACTTACGATTGATGACTGATCAATCTTCTGCAAGCTATTATCAGCCAAACCCCTTACTGTTTCAACCAATAGATCTGCTCCGATGATCTTCATTCTGTCGTGAACTTCTCCTGTTGTTTCATCATCACCTATCGGGAAACTTTTTTGCAGCAATATATCGCCTGTATCTATTTCGTGCTTTAATTTGAAAGTAGTAACACCTGTTTCTTTTTCTCCATTGATCACTGCCCAATGAATAGGAGCGGCACCACGGTATTGCGGCAATAAAGAACCATGAAGGTTTACGGTTCCCAATGGCGGCATGTTCCATACCATTTCGGGAAGCATACGGAAAGCAACCACTATCTGCAGATCGGCTTTTAATGCGCGGAGTTCTTCGATAAATGCAGGGCTCTTTAATTTTTCGGGTTGAAGAATGTGCAGGCCTTTTTCAACCGCATATTTTTTTACAGCACTCTCTGTTAATTTCATTCCCCTGCCCGCAGGTTTATCAGGTGCTGTGATAACGCCCACAATATTGCAACCCGCATTTACCAGGGCATCCAATGATGCCACTGCAAAATCCGGTGTGCCCATGAAAATGATGCGTAAATCTATGGTTGACATGACACAAATATACTTGAATAAATCTCTGTGAAACTCTGTGTCTCTGTGGTGAAAAAAAAGACCGAAGCGAAGGCTTTACCACAGAGACACAGAGGGCACAGAGTTTCACAGAGAAAGTATTATTCAAAATCAGGGTAGAGTAAGTATTTTTTTCTGATCACCTTAAACGCATCCAGCTTCGGCTGCCAGCTTGCACGGATCTCCTGTTCTGTTTTGCCTGCTTTTATTTGATCCATTAATTCACTGTTTCCAGCTAGCCTGTTAAAGGATGAGTTATTTGGGTTCCCTGTTTTGGGAATAACGAAAAAATTTGCTTTATCTGGAAAGGCTTTATAAGCATCCAACAGGTATTTGATCTGCACTTTGTTGTCTACTTTGCTCAGCACTTCTTCATTGGTTCCATACAGGTTCCATCCATAACAGAGTTGATCTTTTAATTTGGGTGTTTTTGCACCATCGCGGCTCGTGGGTGTGAAAGCGTATAGATTTTTTGGTAGTGATGGATGCCCGAATATCACAAACGGATGATCCGTTCCGCGGCCCTCGCTTAACACGGTTCCTTCAAATAAACAGGTACTGCCATACCAGTAAACAGAAGCCATATCAGGGATATTTGGCGATGGTTTTACAGGTAAGATGTATCTACTTTTGTGTGTATAGTTCGCGCATTTGATCACCTGGAAATGAAACAGTGTGTCTGCGGAGTTTTGTGCACGTTTATAATAATCATGTTTTTCATTTGCTTTTTCCGTTAACCATCTTTCACCGGCGATCATGAATGCGTATTCGGCAATCGTCATACCATAAACAGTTGGGATGGGTTGCATGCCCACAAAACTTTTATAAGCTGTATCAAGTACGGGGCCATCAACATAAAATCCATTGGGGTTGGGGCGGTCGAGGATCATCAGCGGTTTACTGTTCTCGAATGCAGCTTCCATAAATTCCTGGAGCGAAGAAATAAATGTGTAGAAACGGGTACCCACGTCCTGTATATCGAACAACAGGATATCTATATCAGCAAGATCTTCGGGAGTAGGTTTTCTTTTTTTTCCGTAGAGGGAAATAACAGGAATACCGGTTGCAGGGTCGTTGTAATTCTCTATTTTTTCACCAGCATCAGCCGTTCCGCGAAACCCGTGTTCCGGTCCGAAAGCTTTGATGATCTTTATTCCTAAGGATAATAAAGTATCAACAAGATGCCTGTTTCCAACAGTAGCGGTATGATTGGCAAAGATGCCCACACGTTTGCCTTTAAGTAAAGGAAGGTATACCTGCGTGCGGTAGGCGGCGGGTATTGGTCCGGATTTTGGAACTCCTGGTTCAAGGGCCTGGCCGATCGATTTTTGGGGAACCAATTGAATAGCCAATATGCAGAGTATCAATACGATCAATAATTTCTTCATATGAAGTGCTTTAGAGCGGGAAAGTTAGTTAAAAATACTTGCCGGTTCTTGATTTAGGATTGTACTTTTGCGGCTGGAAACCGGTGTTTCTTTTTTGATTTGTTGACTAGTATTCCTTCAGTAGAAGTGTGCGACGCAACGGATGTTGAGAAAAGATCCAAAGCTGGCCGCCACATTATTTCAAACCGCCTGACGCGAGTCAGGTTTCAAAATGTAAACATGCAACAAGTAAAAAAAGGTGATACTGTAAAAATACATTATCATGGTAAGTTAACTGACGGAACAACTTTCGATTCTTCTGAGGGCCGCGAGCCATTGGAGTTTGAAGTAGGTGGTGGTATGGTGATCCCAGGTTTTGATGCCGGGGTTACCGGTATGACTGTTGGTGAAAAGAAAACCATCCAGATCCCTGCTGATGAAGCATACGGATCTAAACAGGAAGAAATGATCATGGAATTTCCCAAAGAACGTTTTCCTGCAGACATGGTACCCGAAGCCGGCATGCAATTGAACATGAGCAACGGCCAGGGACAAAATTTCCCTGTTGTGATCGTTGAAGTAAAAGACGATATAGTAATACTCGATGCCAATCACCCATTAGCCGGTGAAGATTTGATATTTGATCTTGAACTGGTAGAGATCAGTGGCAGCAAGCCGTTGATTATAATGCCATAATTTTAATTAATAATTAGTAGTTAATAGTTAATAATTAGCCTAAAGTAAGAAGCCGCTCAAGATTGAGTGGCTTCTTACTTTTCATTTTAGAAATGCAAAACATAGAGCAGCACTCTTCACAATTATTAATTATTAACTACTAATTATTAATTAGTCAATCATCTCCTGCTCATCCACCATCCCAGCCAAACCCCGCACAGCCCCCAGCTCGCCAATGCATCAATAAGATGTGCGCGGACATCAAATAATTTATACCAGATATAATTGTTGTAAGGTTCGTTGATGAATACGATGAGCCCGGTGAAGATGCAGGCAAGGAATATGTTGAAGAAACTTGGCCTGGCCCATTTACCAAGGATCCAGCAGAGCAACCATACCATCACAAATGTTGCTACAAAACCACGGAACATATTCATGTACATATCATTCATATTGCCATTAAATGATTTGTGATATTGTATAAATGCCCATGGTTTGCCATTCATCTTTTCTCCCAATTTTGTTGCTTCATCCATAGAAGTGCCTTTGGGTACAGTAGGCATTAGGTAACCTCCTTCTTTATCAAGCGTGGCGTTAAGAAAACGCATGATAGTATCCTGCTTAGGCGTGTAATCCTGTGCAGGGCGGTGAAGATCGAGTGCGGTCCACGACAGCGTTTGCCAGATAAAAATAAGTACCGCGCCAACAAAGGCTCCAATAATTGATTTCTTCATATGGGGTGTTTTGGTTAGGGCAACAAAATATAAAACGGTTCTTGTATTTGCAATAGAGGACGTAAATTGAATGGCACGCGGATGACGCAGATCAAACGGATCTGCACGGATCAAATCAGTATTAATCTGCTTGATCCGCGTCACCCGCGTGCCATTTTTTCATCTTATCTTGGTATAAATTTTTTAAATGCTGAAAGACTATACACATACAGTTGTTGAGCGCTTCATGCGTTATGTGCAGGTGGATACGCAAAGTGATCCCCAGAGTAACACACATCCCAGTAGTTTCAAACAAAGACTTCTTGCAGTAATGGTGGGACAGGAATTATTACGTATGGGCATTACAGATGTGGAGACAAATCAATATGCATATGTATATGCTACTATTCCTGCAACGACAGATAAAAAAGTTCCGGTAATCTGTTTTTGTAGTCATATCGATACGGCACCCGATTGCAGCGGAACGGATGTGAAACCAATACTTCACACAAACTATGATGGTAAGGACATTGTATTGCCCAATGATGCATCGCAGGTGATCAGCATTGAGGAATATCCTTATCTCAAAGAACACATCGGCAATAGCATCATCACTGCAAGCGGATCAACTTTATTAGGTGCAGACGATAAAGCAGGCGTGGCCGAGATCATGGACATGGCGCATTACCTGGTTACACATCCTGAGATCAAACACGGTACGATAAAAATATTATTTACGCCTGATGAAGAAGTGGGACAGGGAACTGCGAAACTTGATCTTCAGAAACTCGGCGCTGATTTCGCATATACACTCGATGGCGGCGAACTCGGAACATTCGAAGATGAAACCTTTAGTGCCGATGGCGTAACGATCACCATCAATGGGGTGATCTCACATCCCGGTTATGCCAAAGGGAAAATGGTGAATGCTTTAAAAATCGCAGGAGAAATATTGGCCGCATTGCCAAAAGAAGAATGGTCGCCTGAAACAACAGATGCGAAACAGGGATTTGTTCATCCGCTGCATGTGAACGGCCTTGCAGAAAAAGCCGTGATGGAATTTTTGATCCGAGATTTTGATACAACACAACTGGCAGTGCATGAGGCAAGATTAAAAGCTTTGGCAGAAAAGATACTGATCAACTATCCCAAAGCAACCATACAGTTTGATGTGCAGGAGCAGTACAGGAATATGAAAGAAATATTGGATCAGCATCCACAGGTAACCGCCCATGCAGAAGAAGCCTATCGGCGCGTGGGTTTGCAAGTGGTCAAAGAACCTATTCGTGGTGGAACCGATGGAAGCCGTCTGAGTTTTATGGGCCTGCCCTGCCCGAATATTTTCACCGGTATGCAGGCAATACATAGTAAACATGAATGGATAGGAGTAAGAGATATGGAAAAAGCAGTGGAAGTTTTGGTGGAACTGGTGCAGGTTTGGGAAGAGAGGGGGTGAATATTGAATAATAAATGTTGAGTCCGCCGCAGCGGAAATGTTGAAGAGGTTCACAGAGATGTAACTGACAAAAAGCTCTTCATAATCCGGTATTTTAACTACAAACGTCTTTCATGTAATAAACTGATCTTTTTTGCGACTAACCTTCTATTCTTATTAACTTACAGTAAAATCATAACGATGAACATACTTGCACAATATTGGTGGGTGCTGGCGATCGTCATAATCGTCTTCAGTGGCCTGGTTACGGTGAACCAGGGAACCATAGCTGTGATCACCATGTTTGGTAAATACCGCCGCATCTTACGCCCGGGCCTGAGTTTCAAAGTGCCGATCCTTGAACAGGTTTTTAAAACAGTGAGTATACAAAACCGTTCTGTAGAGCTCGAGTTCCAGGCGGTAACACTCGACCAGGCGAATGTATATTTCAAAAGCATGCTATTGTATTCTGTCATTAACCAGGAAGAAGAATCGATCAAGAACGTGGCATTTAAATTTGTGAGTGATAAGGACCTGATGCAGGCCCTTATCCGTACAGTAGAGGGAAGCATCCGCGGATTTGTTGCCACGAAAAAACAGGCTGAAATATTATTGCTCAGAAGAGAGATCGTTGAGTTTGTAAAAGAACAGATCGATCAATCATTGGAAAGCTGGGGTTATCATTTACAGGATCTCCAGATCAATGATATCACATTCGACCAGGTGATCATGGAAAGTATGAGCAGGGTAGTGGCCAGTAATAACCTGAAAGCTGCCGCTGAAAATGAAGGACAGGCGTTGTTAATCACTAAAACCAAGGCTGCCGAAGCAGAAGGTAATGCCATCAAAATATCTGCGAATGCAGAAAAAGAAGCCGCCCGTTTACGTGGCCAGGGTGTGGCACTGTTCAGAGAAGAAGTGGCCAAGGGTATGAGCCAGGCTGCCGAACAGATGAAACAGGCAAATCTCGATACCAATGTGATCCTGTTCAGTATGTGGACAGAAGCCATCAAGAACTTCGCCGAAATCGGCAAGGGCAACGTGATCTTCCTAGACGGTAGTCCCGAAGGCATGGAAAACAACATGCGCCAAATCATGGCGATGGTACGGTTGAAAGAGATGAAACCGTAGAAATATTGAATGTGGAAGTGGGCCGCCCTTATTGGTCACCTGATTAATAGCTACAGACCTTACTATAAAGAAAAACGATAAATCATTGAAAAGCTATCCTGAAAGGATGGCTTTTCCCTTAGAAAAAGGTTCCAATTACTCCGGTAATTTAAAAATATAGCGATTGTCATACTCAACACCAAATTTGTCAAGAAACATTTTATATTCTTCAACAAGGTTCATTTTTTGATGATGTGTTTCCTGGTTTTCTATATATCCTATCACATTTGAAATCTGTGATTTACTATAGGAGAATGCGCCATATCCTGTTTGCCATTCAAATTTTTCTTTGATGAATTTCTTCTCATTAATCCATTTGGAAGAGCCAGCTTTGATATCCTGCATCAGATCAGAAAGCGATTGCGTAGGGCGCATACCAAAAAAAATGTGCAGATGATCCGGCATTCCGTTAATGATCAATAATTTATGCTTATGACATTGAATAATACCTGTTATGTATTTGTATAATTCATCTTTCCATTCCCGTTGAATCAGGCCGGTTCTTTTTTTAACGGCAAATACAACCTGAATATGTATTTCTATGTATGTGTTTGACATGGCGAATTATATTTCATCCCTAAAGGGATTTTGTTAAAGCGAACCATTGCCGGCTCTACCGATATTTTATCTCTACGGAATTGTGTTCCCAGAATGCATTTGAAATCGGGATGTAATTTAAGAGTTGGAGATAATGTAATTATTGCGTTTAATACCTGTTATTCCCCGCATTATTGGGATAGTGATAGCTTTCTAATCCCTTTAGGGATTGAATACCGGTAGCCAGGAAAATGAAACGGATCAACAAAATCCCTAGGGATGAAATATCAGTAACGGTCAGTGGTAATGGCCAACGGTTGTATGATTGTAGTTCTTGCCTTTGACAGCTCCCCAACACCCAATAACCCCAATATGTGTAAAAGCTTTCCTAAAAAACCACCCTCCACTCTTTTTATTCACAGTAATACCGTTCTTTCGTAGAAGCAGCTAATTTTAGCCTTACCTAAATTGTTAAGCGATGTTCGATCTGCTCCAGATAGATACCTTACAAAAAGTTGCCGGCGCTTTACCTGCCGCTGCCGAAAAAATATCTTTATGGTCACTCCTCGAAAAAGGGGGATGGATCATGTATCCGTTATACCTTTTGCTGGTTGCCGCCATTTTTGTTTTTATTGAAAGATTAATGGCCATCCGCAAAGCCTCACGAATCGATCCTAATTTTATGAACATTATCCGTGATAATATCATCACTGGTAATGTGAGTGCAGCGCGTAATCTGGCAAAAAATACCAATAACCCGGTGGCACGAATGATCGATAAAGGGCTTCAACGCATAGGCAAACCTATTGATGCTATCGAAAAAAGTATGGAGAATGTGGGTAAACTGGAAATGTATAGTATGGAACGAAATCTTTCCATTCTTTCCCTGATCGCAGGAATTGCTCCTATGTTCGGGTTCCTCGGAACGATCATTGGTATGATACAGTTGTTCTATGGTATTGCCAGTTCGGGCCAATTCACATTGAACGATATTGCCGGTGGTATCTATGTAAAAATGATCACTTCAGGAACCGGCCTCATCATTGGCCTGCTGGCCTATATCGGCCACAATGCCCTAACAACCCAGATCGATAAAACCGCCAATAAAATGGAAGCCGCAAGCGCGGAGTTTATTGATGTATTGCAAGAACCGACAAGATAGAACCAATTAGTAATTAGTAGTTAGTAATTAGTAATTATGAGAACAAGAATCGACCCAACACCAGAACATGCATTGAGCTTTGTTGCGTCGCACACTTGTACTGTATTACCATTACTCAGCAGGAAAGTATCCGCTTTTCAATTACTAATTACTAACTACTAATTACTAATTAACATGAATATCAGGAAACGATTAAAAAGTCATCCCGAAGTCCATACAGGCGCATTGAATGATATCCTGTTCATTCTCCTGTTGTTCTTCCTGATCGTTTCTACATTGGCTAATCCTAATGTGATCAAGGTTTCTAATCCCAAAGCCAAAAGCGATACAAAATCTAAACAAACTGTTGTAATAACGGTAGATAAGGACCAGCATCTTTTTCTCGCGCAGAAACAACTCACCATAGATCAACTGGAAACAGAACTGAAAGCTTATTTAGCCAAAGAGACCGATAAACCTTCTGTGGTCATCAATGGCGACAGCACCTCACATCTCGGCACTGCTATCAAAGTGATGCAGATCATTAAGAAATTAGGGGCTACGCCGGTGATGGCGGTGAACAATAATTAATAATTAGTAGTTAGTAATTAATAATTGGAGAACCTTGTCCCTCCTCCCAGGAGAGACCCGTTAATTGTCGAAGACAATCAACGAGGGTGGTAAATGCGGGCCATCCTGTCTTTTCCCTGCATGTCCTTTCTTAATTCAATTGTATAGCCATTACTTTCATACAATTCTATTATTTCTTTCCCAAGAGCTTCATTGATTTCTAAAAAAATAGATCCACCTTTCGAAAGATGGGTTTTGCTGAATAAGGCAATCTTTCTGTAAAACAATAATGCATCTTCATCGGGTACAAATAAGGCAATCGAAGGTTCAAAATCAAGCACGTTCTTAGACATGCTGCCATGTTCAGATTGTTTGATATAAGGAGGGTTGCTTACGATAATATCAACAACGGGAAGCTGATCCCAATTTGCTTGGTCTAAAAAATCAAAATGCAAAAAATTGATATCTGCATGTAAACCGGCAGCATTTTTTTGTGCAACCTCTAGAGCCTCTTTGCTCACATCTACAGAACTTACAGAAAATTCCGGCAATAACTTCTTCAAAGAAACAGGTATGCATCCACTCCCTGTCCCAATATCGAGTAACTTTTGATTTTTGATTTTTGACTTTTTACTTTCTCCAACAATCCAATCAACCAGCTCCTCCGTCTCCGGCCTCGGTATCAACACATGTTCATTCACCAGGAATTTCATTCCTGCAAACCATGCTTCTCCTAAAACGTATTGAATGGGTTTATGTGTTGCCAGTTCCTGCAGGATCGTATCAAGCTGTACTTCCTGTGATGTGGTAAGCATTGCCTGTTTATCCAGTAAGCGGTCTATTCTTTTTTTACCGGTAATATGCTCCATTACCCAATCAGTTATATTCACGGCTTCCCTTTCATCGTACAATATTTTTAGTTGTAGCTGTGCCTTTTGTTGTGCCTCCCGGGTAGTCATGCTGCAATGTTAGCACCATTTGGCTATTTTTGCCAATTCTCTTATGCCAGATATTGATCAATCTTATATGTACCGCTGTATTGAGCTTGCCCGGAACGGTGCAGGCATGGTAGCGCCCAACCCCATGGTAGGAGCTGTTTTGGTGCATGATGGCAGGATCATAGGCGAAGGGTATCATAGACAGTATGGACAGGCACATGCTGAAGTAAACTGTATCAATAGCATACTGCCGGCTAATGAGAAACTGGTTCCCTTCTCAACTTTATATGTCTCTCTCGAGCCCTGTGCACATTTTGGTAAAACGCCACCCTGCAGCGACCTTATCATTCAAAAAAAGATCCCTACTGTGGTTATTGGCTGCCGTGACCCGTTTACAGAAGTAGATGGAAAAGGAATGGAGAAATTACAAAAAGCTGGAGTTGAAGTTGTGACAGGAATCGCAGAAGAGGAATGCAGGGAACTGAATAAACGTTTTATCACATTCGTCACAAAAAAACGGCCTTATATTATTTTAAAATGGGCGCAAACAGGCAATGGAAAAATAGCGGGTAATGTTGATAAGCGTCTGCTGATCACGAATGAATATACCAATCGCCTGGTTCATCAATGGAGAGTAGAAGAAACGGCTATACTGGTTGGAACCAATACTGCGCTGTTCGATGACCCGTCATTAACCAATCGTTTCTGGCCCGGTAAAAATCCTGTAAGATTGGTGATCGATATGTCTTTACGCTTGCCATCCAGCCTGAAAATATTTGACAGGCAACACCGTACCATTGTTTTCAACGCTTTGAAAAATGAAGGGAGTGATAACCTCCTTTATTATCAAATAAATAAGGACAAGGAGATTACCCATCAATTGGCCGATGCCTGTTATTCACTCGGTTTGCAAAGCATTCTTGTAGAAGGTGGTGCAAGACTTCTTCAATCCTTTATTGATATGGATTTATGGGATGAGGCACGTGTAATCACCAATGAAGAAATGATTGTGGCAAATGGTTTATCTGCACCTTTACTGGATAAATATAGTACCAGCTCACAAAAAATATCATCAGACACAATTCACTACTATGCCAATAAACCAATAAACGAATAAACCAACCGCAACTAATGTTTTATCTCGCCGGAAGTATCATATTAACCAGTTACCTGACGCTTGCTTTTAAAGCATGTGAAAAATATAAAGTGAATATTTTCCAGGCGATTGTTTTTAATTACATCACCTGTGTGATCACAGGATCTTTTGTAAATGGCTCTTTTCCTGTAAATGCATCCACCATAGAAAGCCCCTGGTTTAAATGGGCCTGTGTAATGGGTGTTTTGTTTGTCTCCATTTTTAATATCGTAGGTATCACCGCGCAGAAAATTGGTGTGGCAGTTACTTCTGTGGCCAACAAGTTATCACTGATCATACCCGTAGTACTTTCTGTGTATCTCTATGGAGAATCGGTGGAAGGGTGGAAGCTTGTCGGGGTTATTCTTGCATTGGCAGCTGTAGTATTAACCTGTTACCAAAGTAAAGAACAGGAATCAGGTAGGGACATATCGATAAAAAAATGGGAGTACCTGTTGCCTTTTGTATTATTTATTGGCAGCGGGTTACTGGATGCATTGATCAATCATGTGCAACAGCAATACGTAACAGAAGAGAATAAGAACGCCTATCTCATCAGTGGGTTTTTATCGGCTGCTATTATTGGTTTTGTGTTATTGCTGATACAGTATATAAGAGGTAAACAAAAATTTTCTTTTAAGCATTTGCTTGCAGGTATTCTCATAGGCATTCCGAATTATTTTTCTATCTGGTGCCTTGTTCGTTTTTTAAAACAAAGCCCCTGGCAAAGCAGCGTAAGTATACCCGTAAATAATATGGGTATTGTTTTGTTCAGTTCATTAGTGGCCTGGCTAGTTTTCAAAGAAAAATTGTCAAAGATCAACTGGGTAGGTATTGCGCTTTCATTGATCGCTATTTATCTCATTGCATTTGGTGATACATTATGAGTGAGCCGGAATATTACCAGACCATAGAAAAAACATCTTTCGCCGAGTATAAAGACAGGGGCAGCAAATTTATTGCCTATGCCTATCCTGTCCAAACGGTTGAAGAGTGTAAACAATATCTGCAGCAACTAAAAAAAGAACACCCCAAAGCGGTACATCATTGTTTTGCGTATCGCCTTGGATGGAATGGTAACTTGTTTAGGGTAAGTGATGATGGCGAACCTTCGGGAACTGCCGGCAAGCCTATATTGGGACAGATAGATAGTAAGCAGCTTATCAATATTGTAGTTATCGTTGTAAGATATTTTGGCGGCACCTTATTAGGTGTGCCTGGCCTGATACAGGCTTACAAATCAGCTACATCTATGGCGCTTCAATTGGTACCTGTTGTTCAAAAACCTATTGAAGTGATGTATGAATTACACTTCGATTATACATTAATGAATGAAGTGATGATGATTGTAAAGCAATACGGCTGTAGCGTCGTGGGTCAGGAAATGCAGTTGTTTTGTCTTTTAAAAATCGGAATTCCAAAAGCAAGATTGGATGAAGTGCTGTATAAATTAAAAGAGATCCAGTCGCTGGATATTCAAAAAGTAAAATGATTTAAAGAGGTTACGCTTTTCCTGTTAGCCTGTAAACACATAAACCTACCATTTCTTTTAGCAGGTCTGACCAATCCTTAAGTAATGCAATATTTGGAATGACCGTATCTTCCAGTGAAAATTTTTGTGAAGTTATTTTATAATCACATGGAAATGGAATGCAGTCGAATCCTACCTTCTTAAATACACTTACAGATCGTCTCATATGCTGTGCCGAAGTAACAAGAATAAAAGGAGATTTTAACCTTAATGAGTCGCTGATACGTTTCGAAAAAATGGCATTTTCAGAAGTATTTCTTGACCTGTTTTCAATGATAATATCGGAATCGTGTACTCCGTTGAATATAAATTCCTGCCGGAGAAAAAGAGCTTCAGGTGGTTCATCCTGGCTGAGTTTGCCGGTACCACCACTTACGATTATTTTTTTGATGATGCCTCTATGATAAAGATTGGCAGTTTGTATAAACCGGTCTGCATTGGTACCGAAATGACCAATTCCCTGTTTGTCATGGCTTGAGAGCCCTCCCAAAATGATTCCCGCATCAAATTTTTGATTGTCGGATAGCTGCGTTGGAAGCGGCTGCCAAAGCATTACTGTCGCCCTATATAAAAAGGGGTTAGTAAAAACAACAAGGATGATAATGGCAAAAAGCAATAATAGTTTCTTTGTTCTTTGATTTTTGCTTAATAGTCTCCAGATCAATAAAATAATAATCCACCAAAAAGGAACAAGCAGGAAGAACAAAACTTTCGAGAGTATAAAAAACATAAATGTATAGTATTAATGAAAATGAATTCTTGCGGCTGGTTTTATGCAAATCGCTCACTCACAATCAACTCCTTACTACCCTGTGTATATTGATAAAAGCCCTCGCCACTCTTTACTCCTAATTTATCTGCCATTACCATATTTACCAACAAAGGGCAAGGTGCATATTTAGGATTGCCAAAACCGCTATGCAGCACATTCAATATACTTAAACATACATCAAGACCAATAAAATCTGCTAACTGCAATGGTCCCATTGGATGGGCCATACCGAGTTTCATTACGGTATCAATCGCTTCCACTCCGGCAACACCCTCGTATAAACTATAAATGGCTTCATTGATCATGGGCATTAAGATCCGGTTGGCAATAAAACCGGGATAATCATTAACTACGCAGGGTATCTTGCCTAACTGTCTGCTCAGGTCAACAATCACATTCGTTACATCCTGTTTTGTTGCATAACCATTTATGATCTCTACCAGTTTCATAACAGGCACAGGATTCATAAAGTGCATGCCGATCACCTGCTCTGGCCTTTTGGTAACCGCTGCGATTTTTGTAATAGAAATAGATGAGGTATTGCTTGCCAGGATAGCACCCGCCGGTGCTGATTCATCCAGTTGCTTGAAGATCTTTAGTTTGAGGTCTATGTTTTCGGTGGCTGCTTCTACAACAAGATCGGCATTCGCAGCTCCTTTTACAAGATCAGTCTGGGTACTGAGATTAGATAACGCCGATTGCTTTTGTTCCGCAGTGAGTGCGCCTTTTGTTATCTGCCTGTCTAAATTCTTTTCAATCGTTTGTATCGCTTTTTCCAATTGCCCCGCATTCACATCAACCAATGTTACCTTGAACCCGTTTTGTGCAAATACGTGTGCAATACCATTTCCCATGGTTCCTGCACCGATCACTGTAATATTCTGTAGAGCCATTAACTTGTTATTTGTTCATGGCAAATGTAAAATCTTAGTAACGAGAAGACGGATTTATCTTACATATTTTAAAAAAGGGTAATGGCAGGGCTTATTTTAATCCTTTTTCTTCTTAAAGTCACCCCGTTTCCATGCCTGTATAAAATCTGCCCACGCCGCAGGATTCAGGATATTCATAGGAGGTAGCTGACCGCTGTAATAAGCCTTGGTAGATTGCTGGCGGAGCTGGTAATTAACGGCTTCTCTTCCATCCGCAGGCAGGCTGTTAAGAAGGAGTCTTCTCTGGGCCTCATCCGTATTTTTCCGGGCTGTTTCCAAAAGATCATCCGGTGCTTTATTGTTCACAAAATCGCGCTCAAACTGTTCACGGGTGGGTCTTGGTTTAAGGATGGTAGCTGGCAGGTAAGCCGTATCGCTTACAAGTAATTGAATAACGCTGTATTGATTTTCAGTAAGATTTCTTGGGATATCGATGGTCCTGTCTTTAAAACCAACGCTGGAGAACCTGATCCGGTCACCTTTTAAAACAGCAATCGAAAAAACCCCGTCATAACTCGTAATCGTTCCGCGGCCCTTACCTTCTACGATCACACTACAGGATGGAATACCCTGCAGGCTGTCTGCGGTCATCACAACCCCATACAACTGCACCACAGAATCACGGTAGGGGCTCAACTGCTGCGACCAGCCCTGTTGCAACAGGAAAAATGTAATTGCCAGTAAAAAGTATCGTAACGGTTTCTTCATTCAGTTCAAAAATACAAAGCCTTTGTACACAAAATTCACCCCGGGATCTTTCTCCTCTGAAATTCCAACAAAGTAAGGCTGCAAGCGGTTAACTTTGCAGCCTGAATTCTTTTTTAACAAAAACTTTCGTGATGACAGAAGCAGACATTCTCAAGGCTCTCAGCAATGTGCAGGAACCGGACCTGGGTAAGGACCTTGTAACACTCAATATGGTAAAGGATATAGTCATTAATGGCAATGATGTGAGTTTTACCATTGTACTCACCACACCGGCCTGTCCCATGAAGGATATGATGCGTACCGCCAGTGAAAATGCTGTTAAGATACTGGTGAATAAAGAAGCCAAAGTACAGGTGAATTTTACAGCGAATACAACCACTAAACGTACCGACAATCAACAGGTATTGGCGGGTGTTAAAAATATTATCGCGGTAGTGAGTGGGAAAGGCGGAGTAGGCAAAAGCACTATTGCCGCAAATCTTGCACTTGCTTTAGCTGAGGGTGGGGCAAAAGTAGGATTGATGGATGCAGATATTTATGGCCCGAGTGTTCCGATTATGTTTGGTGTTCGTGGTGAAAGGCCTATGATGAAAGATGTGAATGGCAAAGGAATGATTGTTCCGCTTGAGAAATACGGCATCCGTTTGATCAGCATCGGTTTATTGGTAGATGAAAAAAATGCAGTGGTATGGCGCGGACCGATGGCCAGCAGTGCGATCAGGCAATTCATCACTGATGTGGAATGGGGCGACCTTGATTATTTAATTATAGATATGCCACCCGGCACCGGCGATATACAGTTAACCGTTATGCAAACCATACCTGTTACCGGTGTGGTGATTGTAAGTACTCCGCAAAATGTAGCCTTGGCTGATGCGAAAAAAGCGATCGCTATGTTTGGACAGGCGCAGATCAATGTGCCGATCATAGGATTGGTGGAGAACATGGCTTATTTTACCCCGGCAGAATTACCGGATAACAAATATTATCTTTTTGGAAAAGAAGGCGGTAAACGTTTGGCTGATGAATATGATTTGCCTTTCCTCGGGCAGGTGCCGCTTGTGCAAAGTATACGCGAGGGTGGCGATAATGGCGTACCCGCTATGGTAGGAGATGATGCAGTGAGCCAGCAGGCCTTCAGGGATTTTGTTTCTGCCGCTGTAAGAAATATTGCGATCAGGAATGCGAATATGCCGACAACACATCCTGTTGAAGTAAGAACCGTATAGTATTGTTTATTTAACAACAAACATATGAGCAGTAAAACAAGGGTTGCACCCATGCTGGTTATCAGCAACGGCACGATGAATGTTGATTTTTATAAAAATGCGTTCAATGCGATTGAGCTAAGACGATTCAGCAATGATGATGGCAGTATCCATGTATCAGAACTGGAGATCGATGGTGCCCTGTTCCGTTTGCATGAAGAAAACCCTGCTAAGGGCAGCTTCAGCCCAAACAGGTTTAAGGGTATAACCACCACTATTTGCCTGCTCGTGGATGATGTGGATGCAGTAATGGCTACTGCTATTGCAGCAGGCGCCAAAGAAGGTTCACCTGCACAGGACTATGAATATGGATACAGGCAGGGTGATATTATAGATCCTTTCGGACACGTGTGGACCATTGAGAAGAAAATTTGATCTCCATTCATCATTTTGTGGTATCGAATGTTTTTTTTCTTTTACTATCTTCGGTTCATGTATAACCTGCCCCACTACAAAGAAAAAGACGCGGCCGTTGTGCTTGCATTCATGAAAGAGCATCCTTTTGCTATGCTTACCGGTGTGGATGATGAACAAAAACCTGTTGCTACACAGATCCCGTTTTTGTTTGTTGAAAGAGAAGGGCAACTTTTTCTTCGCGGTCATATCATGAAGGGGAATGATCATCACAAAGCATTTAGCACCAATAATAATGTGTTGGTTCTTTTTACGGGGCCGCATAGTTATGTAAGTGCCAGCTGGTACACTAATCCGCAACAAGGTTCTACCTGGAACTACATGACCGTTCATGCCAAAGGGGAAATGCGTTTTTTACCTGATGAAGAACTGCCGGGTTTATTGAATGAACTGACCTCGTTTTATGAAAAAGAAGAGTCACCCGCTCTTTTCAAACACATTCCTGAGGAGTACATTTCAAGAATGGTAAAAGCGATTGTGGCATTTGAAATAAAAGTAACCGCTATTGAGCATGTATTTAAGCTGAGCCAGAACAAGGACCAGCAAAGCTTTGAAAATATCCTTGAGAAATTGTTTGCAGGTGATGCAGACGCGCGGGCAGTTGCAAATGAAATGCACAAAAGAAAAGACCAGTTCTTCCCTGCATAATCGGATTGCGAATTAAACGGATTAATCCGACAATCCGTTAATTCGCAAATCCGACAATTTTTTACTTCCTGCAAATCCGTTTCTTCCCCGACACCGTAAGTGTATTTGTAAATATTTTAAAAACTATTTCAACAAAACACTATGAAAAAGATCGCTTTATTGCTTATGTCTGCATTTGTTTTAAATGCATCGATGGCACAAATGGACAAACCTGTACAGGTAGGTGGCGCACCTATGTTTGCTACCAGGAACATTATTCAGAATGCAGTGAATTCAAAAGATCACACCACATTGGTTGCTGCTGTAAAAGCTGCCAATCTTGTAGAAACTTTACAGGGTTCCGGACCTTTTACCGTATTCGCACCAACCAACGCGGCGTTTGATAAACTGCCTGCAGGAACGGTAGAAACATTGGTAAAACCTGAGAACAAGGGAACACTTACCAAAATTCTCACTTACCATGTTATATCAGGAAAATGGAATGCAGAATCTATTGCAAAGATGATCAAAGAGGGTGGTGGCAGCGTTACATTAAAAACAATTTCGGGTGGCACGTTAACTGCATGGATGAAAGGAGACAAATTGGTTCTGACAGATGAAAAAGGTGGCACGTCTACCGTAACCATTAAAGATGTAAATCAAAGTAATGGTGTAATACATGTAGTTGATGCAGTATTAATGCCTTAACGAAAACCCGTAATTCATAAATAACATTGCTATTTGTAAAAGTTAAAAGGGTTAAAACAGTTTGTTTAACTGTTTTAACCCTTTTCCTATTTTATAAACAAGGGCTTTTATTTTGGATAAGTTCTCTTTAATTTGCACCCGATCGGGGCGCTCAAACGGCCTGACCGGTAACAATGAAAAAAATCATCATCACGCTCGACGGTTATTCATCATGCGGAAAAAGTACACTGGCAAGGCAATTGGCCAATGAACTGAATTATGTATTTATAGATAGCGGTGCGATGTACCGTGCCATTACTTTATATTTTCTTCGACAGCATGTTGACTGGAAACATCCAAAAGAAATTCATAAGGCACTTGGTGAGATCACGCTTGGGTTCCAGTATAATGAACGGAGCAACCAAAGCGATATGTACCTGAATGATGAAAACGTAGAGGCACTGATACGCGATATGCTGGTAAGTGAGCATGTGAGCGAAGTATCAACTTTAAAAGAAGTACGTGAGTTTGGTGTGGCGCAACAGCAAAAAATGGGAGAAGAAAAAGGTATTGTAATGGATGGCAGGGATATCGGTACCACTGTTTTCCCAAATGCAGAACTGAAAATATTTGTAACCGCCGATCCTGCGATACGTGTGGAAAGAAGATTTAAAGAGATGTTTGCAAAAAATCCAAATATCACCATAGAAGAAGTAAAAGCCAACCTTGAAATGCGCGATTATATTGATAGTAACCGCGAGTTCAGTCCTTTGCGTAAGGCGGAGGATGCGATTGAGCTGGATAACTCCAACATGACAAGAGAAGAACAGTTATCGATTGCACTGGGATGGGCCAGGGGAAAAATGCAATAAGCCAATACTATTTCTTTATAACTCGTTATCCGTTTCAAAAAGGATCCTGAATCTCCGGCGATCAAGGTTATCAGCCGTTAAACGGAACTGGATCTTACCAAGGCCAGTTTTCGGCGCCCTTGTATCCGAAAATTCAGCTTTACGATAACCATTTCCGCTTGTATGATTTTGTTTGTTGCTTAGTGGCGTGAACGTCTCCACCAGTTTTTGATATGCCAGTTCAGCATCCTGCAGTTCATTAAACTCCAGCCAGAATTTTACATCGTATACCTGTATCATTTTTCCATCGAGCGAGCGCCTGCAATAGAATTCTATCTTTCCGTTTGTAAAAGAGTAGTTGAAATACGGGTGGCTGGTAAACAGAAAGGAATGTATCTCAAAACTATATTGGTTCTTGCTTCCTCCACTGGAGCCCAGGTCGGCAGGTGTTACTTTTTTATCCAGTAAAGAAGGGATATACGAACGTAAAAAAAGACGGATAGCTGTATCCGGTTGATCCTTAAAAATATTAAAGAGTAACTGGTTGGCATAGGTGTCAAAAGTAAGCGACTGGCTGTTTGCACGAGGCAACAAGGCTGCAAATAATAAACTGGCCAGGAAAAACTTTCGAAACATGAGTACAGGAATTTTTCAGAAACAAAATAAGCCTTTTTCATCATAAGTTTCATCATTGTATATTCTGGAATGTGCCAGTTTACAATTTTGGTTTGCTTTCAAGGGCAATGGGAACAGTTTCTACAAGCTCAAGAGATTTAACCATGTCTTTTGTTCCTGTTTTGTACTTTATGAAATGCGGCGTTTGCAAGTGTGCCTGGTAAGCTGCTGCATTGGCATATATCTCAAATACTGTGACGTGTGAAGGACTATTTTTTTCATATACTGCATACAATGTAAGCACGCCGGGCTCAACGCGGACAGCAGTTTCTATGTGTTCTTTCACAGCAACTTTATAGCTTTCCAATTGAGCCGGGTCGATTTGGAGTTTCGCTATTCGAATAACCAGGTTTTTATCTTGGGCAAATAGGCTACTGCTGAAACCTGATGTTAGCATAGTTATTATAATAATGACGCGTAGCAATTTTATCTTAACTATCATGGTCTATTTGTTAATTTTTATATGCTGTAAAACGAACGAAATAATATTAATAAGTGTTTGTCATGTTTTCATCAACACAAATAATAAAATCTGCACGTCCCTTGTTTTCTGCAAGAAGTGTATTCACATCTTTTTGAGATACGGTTGTGATGGTTGCGTATTTCAGGCCGGGCTGTTTGTTTTTCAGGTACCAAAGAATGCCTTCATAATTATCCGAATGATACGAACCGTTGAAATGAAGAAACAAGCTTCCGGGTGTATAATATTGTAAAATAAAATGGGCCATGGTTGCATCTTTTATAGCCTGCGCTTTGGGTAAATTGGCGCCGCCATGCCCGCCCATCATTTCTACCATTTTTTTATAGCCGGGTAATTCTGCATCATAAGTGATGGGAAGGGGGGCGATCCATTTTTTTTCTTTGGTGGAAATGGTATCCAATGCTTCAAATCCTCCTTTGGCGATCATGGAAGCATATTTCCTGGGTACATTGGTTGCACCGAAAGCAATATGATTTTCTTTGGCAAAATTTACAAGCGGGGCATAATCTGTTGGATAATTCTTCCACAACCTTGCCATTGAATCAAGACCCTTAGGTTTTATCTTTCCCTGCAGGTACAGGTCAAGTGCTTCCTGGTTATCCTGTTCAAACATTTCAGCGCCTAATACGAGTTCTCTTTTTTCTTTTAGCGATGTGGTTACTTCCAGCTGGAGCCAGTGAGCGATCGCGTTATTATGAAACTCGCCGAATAATACAATATCCTTCTCTGCGAGCATACGGATCATTTTATCATACCCTATTTTTTTTCCTTTTGCATTGTATAAAATATAGGCAGGCTTTTGCTGTCCCCAAATAAAACCTACCAGGAAAAAGCAAACAATGGAAAGTAAACCGCGTTTCATAATCATGTTTTAATTGGTATGTGCTGCTTTATAATGCTCCAGTAATTCATCTCCGCCAAAATCATGTTTCAGGTCGCGAAGAACTGAATGCACATGGTTGGCATTGTTCTGTGTGTTATCGTATTCAATAATAAAAGTGGGACCCTGCACACGATAGTAATGTGGATTGCCAATACCCGGTTGTTTTTGCCCTGCCCAGGCAAAGTGTATATTCTCAAGACCAGCCTGCTGTATTTCCTTCAATATATCATCTGCGAATAGCTTGGTGAACCGATGTACATATACATCGACCAGTTGCAGGAGCATTTGTTTCTGTAAAGGAGTAAGATCTGTATAACCGATACCTGCAGCGCCATCAAGCATGGCCTTGCGGTTATTGAATGTAATGATATCCTTTGGTGCAGTATTGTCTGTAACAGCGATCTTTAATTGTTGTTCATTCAGCGAATGCAATAAGGCGAAACCTGTTTCTGTTTCATCCTTTAAAACCTGTGTACCTTTTTTGGGACCATCTAAAATAACCGCCGGATTACTTCCCAGGAAACCGGGTGTGCCTGCAACTACTTTTCCTTTATCCATGGAGAAATTGAAAGAGATATGATGCCCTTCCAGGCGCCATCCCCAGATGGTAGCGGATGAAGGAATACCAAAAACAGAAATATGATAATTGCCAGGATCTCGGAAGTGATCTTCAGGCGCTCTTTTTTCCAGTTCCTTCAACACAAGATCAAGCCCCATGATATCCTGTGTTTTTTGAAACGCACGCTCACTCAAACAGCTTTTCATCAGGTTGATCGCTGCTGCTTTTTGTGCCTCATTCATTTCATTAAATGTAATACCCTTCCTATCCTTAGGAACAAAATGAAAATTATACCGTTCTTCAATATCAAAAGGGAAAACGGTTTCTGACTTCTGCTCTTTGTTTAATGTATTAATGAATTGATTGACGGCATTCACAGCCTGCTGTGCTTTGGTTCCGGTTGCAAGGATAAGGATACAAGCAATAAAGATAATGCGTTGCATATGCAGGGTTTAGTGTGTTAAGGTACGATAAGAAATCAAGATTTTTTTGAAACACATAGGTATTTATGTGAGCTTGACCTTAACCTATTTTCCTATGTGTTTCAAAAATATAATAGGGAGGCTTACAATACATTCTCCCACCACCGTGAGAACGGCCCGGGTTGATCGAGGTTAATTTCTTCGCCGATCATGGGATGAAGTACAGGTACATGCCTGCGTTCTCCTTCAGCTGTTACCCGAACGATCGGTTCATCCCATGCATGTTGTCCCAAAGAGAATTTTGACCAATGCACGGGTAATATTTTTTTTGCCCTTAGATCGATTGCTGCCTGTGGCAATTCTTCCGGCATCATGTGAATGTATTTCCAGTTACGGTTGTATTGACCGCATTCAAGTATGGCGAGATCAAAAGGTCCCAATGTTTTTCCGATCTCAGCAAAATGCGTATCATAACCTGAATCACCACCGAGATAAAGATTCGTAGTGGGTGTTTTCAGCGCAAACGACATCCATAAAGATTGGTTCCGTTTAAATCCTCTTCCGGAAAAATGTCTTGCTGGTAACGTATTCACAATAAAACCCTGTTCCAACTCAACTGTTTTATTCCAGTCTTTTTCAATAATTATTTTTTGATCAAAATTCCATTTATCAAAATGCGCACCGGTTCCCAAACCTGTTATTATTTTTTTGATCCTGGGTTTTAATGCAATGATGGTTGGATAATCCAGGTGATCCCAATGATCATGGGAGATAAAAAGATAATCGATCACGGGTATATCATCAGTTGTATAGATATCAGTACCCGGGTAACTTTTGGTAGTAAAGCTCACAGGAGAAGCGTTACCGCTAAACACCGGATCAACCAGTATTTTCTTTCCATCTACCTGTATAAAATAAGATGAGTGACCAAACCACACCAATACATTTTTATCAGCAGGAAGAGAGTGGAGATCTGTTTTTTTACCAGGAAGTGTTGTGGAAGGTTTGAGTCTCTCACTTTTATCAAAAATGAACTCCTTCATCACCTTATAAAAATTCGCACCCTCTGTCATAGTAGGCGTCAGGTGTTGGTTCTGAAAACTTCCATCCCGGTAGTTAGAAGATCTTTTGATCCGCTCCAATCGTTCACCGTTTGCTAATTCACCAAATGAAGATTGCCGCATAAAAAGATATACGGCAATCACAAAAATGATCAATACGATCAGTGTATATACCAATCCCATTTACTTAGGAATATTTTTGATCCACTGTGCATTTTTCTGGGCTTTTAAAGCCAGCTCGGTAGCTAAGAAACAATGTTCTTGTGGCATCGCATTCTCTGTTCGGTTCACAACATCGTTCACAAATGCTTCTCCAAAAGGCAACGGCCCCTGGTTGCAATCAATGTATTTTGTTTCCTTTTGGGTTACGAGGTATAAATGGTTGCCACCCTTATGGTCGCTGGCAATATCTGTGTTCTTGCGTACTTCGATATAGCCATCTGTGCCGAGCACTGTTAAGCGTCCATCACCCCATGTATTCAATCCATCGGGTGTAAACCAGTCAACACGGATATAACCACTGCCATTGTTTCCACGAAGCATGATATCACCAAAATCTTCAAATTTCGGGTACTGGGGATAATGGAGATTACCTACCTGCGATGCAATCACATCTGCTTGGGTAGATCCGGTAAAATATAAGAACTGGTCGAACTGGTGCGAGCCGATATCTGTAATGATCCCGCCATATCTTTTCTTATCCCAAAACCAGTCGGGTCTTGTTTTAGGAGATACACGGTGCGGGGCCATGATCACTGTTTGTACTACGGTGCCGATTGCACCTGATTTTGCAAGTTCGCCTGCCTTAACGGTTGCCTTGTTCTCAAAACGTTCACTGAACATGATCGAATAAATGCGTTTGGTTTCTTTCTGCACCTTACGCGCTTCGGCCAGTTGTTCAAGTGTAATGATGCCGGGTTTATCAACCAGATAGTCTTTTCCATGTTTCATTACCCTTATACCCAATGGAGCACGTTCATCAGGGATACCGGAACTTAATATGAGTTGTATGGAATTATCTTCCAGGATTTCTTTTTCACTAGTGGCCACTTTTGCTTTGGGAAACTGCCTCGTGAAGTTCGCCAACAGATCAGGTTCTTTGGCATATACAGCTACCAGTTCACCACCACCTCTTGTTACCGCATTTACCATCCCGCTGATATGGCCATGATTGATGCCGATCACTGAGAAACGGATCTTTGGTTCAGGAGAAAATCCTGCGATACTCTTTTTAGGTAAAGAAGAAAGCAGCGCCATGCCTGTTGCAGTGGCGGCTGTGTTCTTTAAAAATTTTCTGCGGTTAAAAAGATCTCTCATATGTCTTTGTTTGTATGGTAATTTGTATTGCTTAAATGTACGGGTTTATCAAATTGATAAAAAAGTTGACAGAGCCTGTTTACCTATTTTTTCCCTTCTCTTATCGATTTGAACTCTGATCCTGTTTTCCATTTGGGCCATGTTTCTTCAAATGAAAGACGTTTACCCACCAGGAACAATAACTTCAGGTCCTTAATACCGCCATCCATTGTCCATGCCGATCCATCATAGGTATCTGAGGCCTGGTGATAATGTTTATCGTTGTATTCATCCTGTAATTTTTGTCCGTACTCCTTGCCCTTGCCTTCCACGTCAATCCCCGTTTCTGTGTAGAGCGCCGGGATACCTGCTTTTGCAAAATTAAAATGGTCTGAGCGGTAGTAATATCCTGCTTCAGGATGTGTTTCAAAAGAAACATAACCGCCCGCTTTTTCTACTTCCGTTTTTAGATAATCTTCCAGGTCCGATTGCCCTTCACCCACCACTACAATATCTTTTGTCCTGGTATATGCATTCAGACCGTCCATATTGATATTGGCAACAGTTTTATCAGCGGGGTACACGGGGTTCTGTGCATAATAAGCCGATCCAAGAAGTCCCTGCTCTTCGGCTGTAACAGCCAGGAATATTACGGTACGTTCAGGTTTTGTTTTCAGGGTTTTGAAAACACGCGCCAATTCAAGAAGACCGGCTGTTCCGGTAGCATTATCCATCGCGCCATTGTAAATGGTGTCGCCTGTTTTATCAGGTCTGCCAATGCCCAGATGATCCCAGTGTGCGGTATAAATGATCACTTGATCAGGATGTTTGGAGCCGGTAATTTTCCCGATCACATTATAGGATCTATTGTAAGTGGCCTGTACTTTCATAGTAGTAGACAACTGGAGATTCAATGGCACCGCTTTAAAACCAGGTTTATTTGCGTTTACCAGCAATGTTGAATCGAAACCTGCTTCTGTAAATAATTTGTTGGCGATCTTTTCCGGCATCCAGCCGATCACATCACAATTCTTTGTATTCAGGCCACGTGTATCAAGCCTTAACCTGGAAGTATTGAAACTATTCTGCTGCACACTGAAAGGATAACTTGCTGCAGCAGTGTTATGAATGATCAAACAACCTTTGGCACCTTGCCTGGCAGCTTCTTCAAATTTGTATGTCCAGCGGCCATAATATGTCATCGTTTTTCCTTTGAACAAACTGGTATCGCCGGCCCAGAAACCCGGATCGTTCACCATTACCAAAACTACTTTACCCTTTACATCGAGACCCGCATAATCGTTCCAGTTATATTCGGGCGCTACCACACCATAACCTGCAAATACAAGTTCTGAATTCTCGAGGCTGATGTTTGGATCTGTTTTGTCGGTCCAGATGATATAGTCATCATACGCTTTTAATGCAAAACTTCCCTTGGCAGATTTTACCTGCATGGAAGGTGCAGCAGTTGCCAGTATATTCACCATCGGCACTTCCTGTACAAAGCTTGTACCATTGCCCGGTTCAAGACCGGTGGCTGCAAATTGTTGTTGCAGGTAAGCAACGGTCTTTGTTTCTCCTTGTGTAAAGGGTTTGCGTCCCATGAACGAGTCTGATGCAAGAACAGCAATATGTGTTTTTAAACTGTCGGCGCTGAAAGCGGCAAGGCCATCTTCATCATTACTTTTCTGACTGCATGATGCAAGTAAAAAAACAGGCACTGCATAAATGAGTTTTCGGAATGGATACATGGTGATTGATTAAGCTGGTGTGATAAAATCTTGTATCGCTAAAGTTAGGGAACTTGCGGAATATAAACCACCCTCTGTGCAACTCTGTGCCTCTGTGTCTCTGTGGTGAAAAAAATCTCAGATTTTAGTTCTGCCATTATCGAAGCGAAGGCTTTACCACAGAGACACAGAGGCACAGAGTTGCACAAAGAAGAAAATCAAAGCAGTATTTCGCAATAATAACCACCGGAGGTAAGTAATTGCATGATGGTTTCGGGGCAGATGGTATCGCCCTCTACGCGTAGGATCTTGTCGCAGTCGGAGAGATCGAAATTGATCCTGTTATGGGGAAAATGTTCAAGAAGTTTGCCAATGATCATTTTTGATTCGGCAACTTCCTGAACATTTGTTTTGAAAACTTCTACCATTGGTTGATTCAAATTAATTCTGCGGGATAGCAGAGAGGTCCATATAAAAAATCTCCCACAGGTGTCCATCAGGATCTTCGAAACTGCGGGTGTACATAAAACCCTGGTCACTGATGGGTTTGGGCTCAACAGCACCGGCTGCCAATGCTTTATCAACCAGTCCATCTACCGCCTCACGATTGTCGGCAGACAATGCGATGATCGCTTCAATATTTTTTGAAGTATCGCAGATCTCTTTTTTCGTAAAAGTTTTAAAGAATGGGTGCACCAGTAACATCGCGTAAATGTCTTCGGCGATGATCATACAGGTTGCATCCTCATTGGTAAATTGTGGGTTGAATGTGTAACCCAGTTTGGTAAAGAACGCGATAGATTTTTGCAGATCCTTTACTGGCAGGTTGACAAATATTTTAGTTGCCATACAATAGTTTTTGAGTGTTGATTAATTATTTATTTTTCTAAAACATTTTTCAGGTTCACAAGACTTGCATACAGATCCTTTTGCAATACCTTTTTAAGATTGAACAGCAAATGGAAAATACGCATAGCAAAATTCCTTTTTCCAAAGAATGAGAAGAAAACATTTGTCTGTGAATCACCTGCTGATTTGAGAACAAGTGAAGATCCACATACATTTTTAAAAGGTTTTACAAAACGGATCTCGAAATCGATCCTTTCATTTTCTGTTAAACCCTTGATCTCCTGTTCTCCCTGGCCCACTTCTTTCATGTCGCTGTCCCATTTGTATACAAAACCCACAGTGGCATCGGTTCCTATATATTCTTTTCTCAGGTTGGGATCGGTCATAACCCATTTATTATAATGCTCGGAGTTCTTCAGATATTTCAGGTAGTCGTATACATCATGTTTTGGCCTGTTGATAACAATGTCTGCTTCGATGGTATAATTTTTTGAGAGCATTGCAGCGGCTAGCAATATGATGGCGATAATGACGATAATGATTTGCAGAACGATCATGTGGTTGAGTTTAAGCGTGATAAATAGTGGAAAGTTTACCTGTTACTAAATATAACAAACCTATTTATGATTTTGATTTTTCATAGTTAAGCATCCACCTGGTTCCAAACTTATCTGCTAACACCCCAAACCTTGCACCCCAGAAACTATCGGCCAAAGGGTGTAATACCTGGGCCCCTTCCGAAAGCTTTTCGAAGAAAGTATTGATCTCATCTTCGCTGCTGCAGTTAATGGAAAGTGAAACATTGTTTCCCTGGATAAAGCCCGGATATGTCATATCCGAACCCATGATCACCAAACTATCTTTCTGCAGGCTGGAATGTAAGATCTTGTCTTTCATACTTGCCGGAGATTGTGTTTCCATCGGAGTGCCTGCAACAGGTTGGAAGGTCAAATTTCCACCCAGGCATTCTTTATAGAATGTCATTGCTTCGCGGCAGGTACCTGCAAAGTTGATGTATGCGTTTATCGTTGTCATTTTTTTTGATTAAGTAAGTTATCAATTTCAATAACCAAATTTACCACGACATAAAGAAACGATACGGGTGCAAAAACGACTTTGTGAGGGGTTGATTACGACAATCATTTGTTCTCTCTGCGTAAACTCTGAAACTCTGCGGCTCTGCGGTGAGTTTTCGACACAATAAAAAGACACACTATTGTCGAGATCCTTTCACCGCAGAGTCGCAGAGGAGCAGAGATAACGCAGAGTTATGGTGCAACTTCAAGAAACTCTTTCAATGCAGTACCGATAATATGCGTCCATCCCGCAACAAAATTCTCTTTTTTGAAATCCTGGATTGGAGGAAATGTTTCCAATCCTTTATGTGTTAAACGGAGTTTTGTTTTATCTCCTTCAGGAAACAATTCAAAGCTTACTTCAGAATCGCCTTCATATCCGTCATAACGCCAGGTATAACTTAATTTTTTTTCCGGGATAGCTTCTGTAACCCTGCATAGATGCAGGTACTCTTTTCCTTCTTCTCCTGCGAGAAAACTGAATTCGAAACCAGGTTCAGGTTTAAATTCTGCAAGATCAAAATACCATTTCTTCATTTCATCTTTATTGCTGATAGCGTTCCATACTGTATACATGGGTGCATTATAGATTCGCTCCATCACGATCGGTTCGTTTTGCATAGTTGTTGATTTTAGATATTGAATTTATTTTGACAACAATTGAGCAACAATGACTACGATGCCTGGATAATTTTCTGGCAATACGCTTCCAGTCGGTCCATAGTTTGCCTGTTGCCTTCTACCGCGCCATGTTTTTCTACTACCATATCTCTTTCTTCTTTTGATACAAAAAGCATGCGCATGGTAAGCAGTGTTTTTTGTCCCTGCGCTTCAAAAGTGACCGTTACTTTAAATTGCCCCGGGTCATTTTCAATACCCGAACCATGCGACCAGGTAAGTTTTTCAGGTTTGATCACTTCATTGTAAACGATCTTGTTCGGATAATCTGTTCCATCGGGACCATGCATGGTTAATAAAAAAGTTCCCCCGGGTTTTACATCCATTTCATGAATGGTATTGGTAAAACCGGTTGGTCCCCACCAGTTGGCGATATGTTTGGGATCGGTCCATACGGTAAATACCAGTTCACGTGGCGCATTGATCAAGCGGGTCATGACCAGCTCACGATCTGAAGCATTGGTTGTTGTTGACATACTTATATTTTGAGATTAATAAATGATTTCATTTTTTCTTCCTGCTATGTTTCTTGTTCTTAGCCTGCAATTCTTCCAGGTATCTTTCGAGAGAATCGAGTTTGGTTGTCCAGAATTTCCGGTATTGTTCCACCCAGTCTGAAACTGCATTCAGTTTATCCAGTTTTGCCTCGCAATACCTTTCACGACCCTGTTGCTTAATTACTACCAGGCCGCATTCGGTGAGTATTTTAATATGTTTGGATATGGCAGGGCGACTCACGTCAAATTGGTCAGCAACCGAATTAAGATTCAGTGATTGATGTGCCAGCAGGTTAATGATTTCTCTCCTGGTGGGGTCGGCAATTGCCTGGAACACGTCTCTTCTCATGGGGTAGGATCGGTCTTTATGTAACCAATCGGTTACAAATATAGATAAGTAACCGATTGGTTACGCATTTTTTTTCAAAAAAAATTTAGGTAAATGAAAATGCACGCGAAAGGATGGGAGCAAAACTGATGCGATGTGCTATTAAAAGTGCTCTTGCGGTTTGGCCATGTCATAGCCATCGGGCAATGTCATTTAAGTCAAGAAATCGGCAGATGGTTTTAGCCGGGAAAGACTGATTTCTCCAAAAAATTATAGGAAATCTTCAAATTTCTGTCTTCAACCTTAGTAGAAAAATGAATTTATATAGCACAACCTTATTACCTTATTTGAATCACGTATTTAGCACTGTTCGGGTTGCAGTCTTTAAATAAGGTCAATAAGGTGATTTTCGATCGTATTTGGTTGCCACTAAGGTTAGAGACTTATAAAGCAGATTGCTTTATAATATCAGGCACAACGTTTCTTAACTTAACGACATTGCCCGATGGGGCATTAGGTGTTTATCGTCAACTATGTGTTACAAAGCGGTTATGCCTATGGTATATGAATTTTCGAAAATGGTCAGGAGATGATTACGAGGAATACTTTTCTAAATTAAGACTTCTATAAACGCATCTACTTTTTCTTCCACCCCATAAAACCCCGCCAGTTTCCTGATCACATCTTCTACCGCCGCATCAGGACAACTTGCCCCGCTGGTGATCAATATTTTTAGTGGAGTTTTTGCAGGAAGATAATTTGTTTGAACGCTTAGCTCTTTGGTTTGCCAGTTACGTGTTTCAATGGATTCTTTGTTTAATAACCTGTTTGCTGAATCAATAAAATAAGTAGTGAGCTTGTTCTCGCAGAGTTCTACCAAATGTGAACTGTTGCTGCTATTGTATCCGCCAATCACGATGGCCAGATCGGCTGGTGTTTCGAGCATACCGGTAACAGCGGTCTGGTTATCATTGGTGGCATAGCATAAAGTATCACGCGTATCAGCGAAACGATCCCCGATATTTTCTGCAGTGAGATGATAGTGGCGGATGATCACATTCTTTAGATAATCCGAGATCGCCTGCGTATCGCTTGCTAACTGGGTTGTTTGATTTACCACGCCGATTTTTTGCAGGTGTTTGGTAATATCAAAATCTTCGGAATAACGTCCCTTGAATTCTGTATAGAATTGTTCAGCAGACTTTTCACCGGTGATATATTTTGCGAGTTCAACGGTTTCTGCCATATCGTTTACCACAACGGTGGGTGTGTGTAAAGATGCGTGCGAAAAAGTGGCGCGTGTTTCTTCGTGTTTAGGTTTTCCATGCACTACAATGCTGTATCCTTTTTCGGCGATCTGTTCACTGCGGTTCCATACTTTTTCTACAAAGGGACAGGTAGTATTGTATTTGGAAATAGGAATTCCTTTTGCGCTCAACAGTTTTTCAATTTCGAGAGTAGTACCGAATGCGGGAATGATCACCACATCTTCCGAATTGATCTCTTCGAAAGGGATCAGTTGTTTTCCGTAAGTATCCTGCAAAAATTGCACGCCTCTTTCCTGCAGGTCGGCATTTACCTGCGGGTTATGGATCATTTCACTTAATAAAAATATTCGTTTGCCCGGGTTTGCATCAATGGTATTAAAAGCGATCTCAATGGCATTCTCCACACCATAACAAAAACCGAAATGCCTGGCCAGGTAGATCTGTATCGGGCCAAGATCGACCAGGGTTGGGGTAAAATCCTTTTTTAGCTTGTCCTCCTGCCTGCGTTGCTGTTTAATGGCACTGATAAGGGAGCTGCGGTATATGTTGGGGACGTTGAACTGCTTCATAGAAGGGCGAAATTAAGAAATCGGTTTGTAGTTTGGGGTTTGTAGTTTGTAGTTGTTAAAGCAAGAGAAGAACTTACAATTTTCGGCAACCTTAACCCAAACCACAAACTACAAACCACAAACCGCCGCTCCGTACATAAAAATCAGTATTTTCAATACCTAAACGTTTGCTATGAGGATTGTTCCTTTCCTGGTTTCCGGGTTGTTAACCACCGGGCTGGTTATTGTGCTGAATATGCAGCTTAGCGTGGGTAGTTCCAAAACGCCGAGGCTGGGTTCTTTTCTTTCGCCCCAATTGGGTTTCTGGCAGAATGCGGAAGCCGCGAACACAAGTTTTGACGATAAGATATCATTGCCCAATATGCATGGCGAGGTAAATGTTTATATGGACGATAGGCTGGTGCCGCATATTTATGCCGAGAGCGACCTGGATGCGTATTATGTACAGGGATACTTACATGCCAAATTCCGCTTATGGCAGATGGAGTTTCAAACACATGTGGCGGCAGGAAGATTGAGCGAGATACTGGGGCCGGAACGTGTTTCAACTGATCGTTTTTTTAGAAGACTAGGTATGGTATATGGCGCTGAACAAACCATGGCGCTGGTAGATAAAAATCCCGAAATGAAAGCAACCATTGATGCATATGCCGATGGTGTGAATGCTTATATCAAATCATTAAAACCTGAACAGATCCCCTTCGAATACAAACTGCTCGATTACAAACCCGAAGCATGGACGCCTTTTAAAACTTATTTGTTTTTGATGTACATGTCGTACGATCTTTCTGCGCGCGGGGTAACCACCGACCTGCAGATGACGAATGCAAAAAATTATTTCGGGTATGATGATTTTGATCAGCTGTTCCCTAATGTGCAGGATTCACTTGATCCGATTATTCCACGGGGTACAGATTATAGTGCGCCGGGCATTTTACCTCATTCACCAAAAAATATTGATTCAGCATACCTGCGTACAATAGTGAACAGCACTGCTATGGCGCCCATCGTTCCCGACAGGGATAACGGCAGTAATAACTGGGCCGTTGCAGGAACCAAAACAAAAAGTGGCCGTCCGATTTTAGCGAATGATCCGCATCTTGGTTTGAATCTTCCGGCATTATGGTATGAAGTGCAGATCAGTACACCCACACACAATACTTATGGCGCGAGTTTTCCCGGTTCGCCTGCGGTGATCATTGGTTTTAATGATAGTATCGCGTGGGGTGTTACCAACGCGGGAAGGGATGTGATCGATTTTTATGATATACAGTTCAAAGATTCATCCATGAACGAATACATGTTGAATGGCGTTTGGACAAAAGCTGAACACAGGAAAGAAGTGATCAAAATAAAAGGTGTTGGCGATTCAGTTGAGAATATAGCAATGACCGCTTTCGGACCCGTGATGTATGACGGAGTGAATAAGAACATCAGCACAAAAGGAAAATACCTTGCGGTACACTGGACGGCGCATACAGCGGGTTTGGGACTACAAACTTTTTATGATCTGAACCGTGCGAAAAATTATGATGAGTATTTAAGTGCGATCAACAAATGGTCATGCCCCGGCCAGAATTTTGCTTTTGCTTCCAAGAGTGGAGACATCGCGATCAAACAACAGGGCGCATTTGTTGCACGATGGAAAAGACAGGGAGATTTTGTGATGCCGGGAACAGACAGCAATTATATGTGGCAGGGCATTATTCCTGTTGATGAGAACCCGATGATAAAAAATCCGCTGAGAGGTTTTGTAAGTAGTGCCAACCAGATGCCCACCGATTCTACGTATCCTTATTATCTTGGCGCGGCCAACAGTTTTGCCGTATATCGTGGCATCACCATCAACAGGGCTTTATCCGGGATGAATGATATTACGCCGGAAAACATGGAACAATTGCAAATGAATAATTACAACTCTTTTGCTGAAATGGCGCGGCCGGTGTTCCTGAAATATTTAGATGAATCTGGTTTGAGTGCTGCAGATAAAAAATATGTGGATGCATTGAAGAGCTGGAACCTGAAAGGTGATGTTGCCGAAACAGGAATGACTATATTCAAATGCATGTGGGACAGTCTTGAAAAAGAAGTGTTTGCCGATGAATACAGTAACAGCAAATTACCCATGCCATGGCCGGACAGACCTACATTAGTTGAAAAGTTATTGAAAGATTCTGCTTACAAGTTTGTAGACAATATCAAGACCGATAAAAAAGAAACCATTAGAGAGGTTGTATTGGCAGCCTGCCAGAAAGCCTGCAAAAATTTAAAATATCTTGAGAATGCCGGCTCGCTTGCATGGGGCAAATTTAAAGATACCCGTGTAAATCACTTATTGAAAATTCCTGTTTTAAGCAGGATGCATTTGCCGATCGGCGGTGGAGAGAATATGGTGAATGCCACCAAGGAATCTCATGGTCCCAGCTGGCGGATGGTGATCCATTTAACGGATGAGATAGAAGCGTATTGCGTTTACCCGGGTGGGCAGAGTGGTAATCCGGGCAGTAAATATTATGATGCATTTATCGATACCTGGGCTGCAGGAAAATATTACAAAATGCTTTTCCTGAAAAAAGAAGATGCTCCCAAAAATCAACACATCAAATGGCACATGGTTTTTTCCTGATAGATAAAAAAGAAATATGAAAATACTTACAGCGATTATTTTAACTGCATTCCTTGCCTATGTTGTGGGCGTATACAGTACATTACCCTGGTGGAGTTTTGCCATCACCTCACTGATCATTGCCGTTGCTATTCATCAACGCCCGGGGAAAGCATTTCTTGCAGGTTTCCTGGGTTTATTTTTATTATGGGCGGGGATGGCAGTGCTAAAAGATGCAGCGAATGAACATGTTCTATCTACCAAAGTAGCAGGTATTTTACCTTTGGGCGGTTCTTATCTTATATTGATATTGGTGACGGGTGTTGTTGGTGGATTGGTGAGTGGGTTGGCGGCATTGACGGGAAGTTTTTTGAGAAGATCGAGATAAGTTTCACGCTATGGCGCGAAGTATGCAAAGCCGCAAAAAGGATATTCCGTTTGCGGCTTTATTTATTTAGTCCCTGGCGTTTATAATGCTTTATTTAGATGTAGACTTTGCCTCTTTGCCTACTTCGCGCCTTTGCGTGCAAAAACTAACAATACGTTAAACCCGGCATGTTTTATGTTAGAAGGTAACAAAAGCGAGAGATAACCGTCTAAATTCGCTGTAACCAGAACTCATGAAATCACTGCTAATTCTTTTCATAGCTGTACTTGCCAGCCTGTCCGTTTATTCCGCAACCATCAGCGGTACCATTAAGGATAAGAACGGAACCTTACTTCCTTTTTCTTCTATATTAGTAAAAGGCACCACACAGGGTGTTTCTGCGAACAGCAAAGGTGTATATGCTGTTCAGTTGCAACCGGGCGAGTACACATTGGTTTGTCAATACATTGGTCATAAGACAGAAGAGAAAAAGATCAAAGTGGGCAGAGAGGATGAGACGATCGATTTTGAATTAGAGGCACAACAATACAACCTGAAAGATGTGGAAGTAAAAGCGGGTGGCGAAGACCCTGCTTATGCCATCATCCGCAAAGCGATCGCTAAAAGAGAGGAGCATTTGAAAGAAATCAAAAAATTTCAATGCGAAGTATATATTAAGGGACAGATGCAATTGCGTAATTATCCCAAATCTTTTTTCGGGCAGAAAATAGATTTTGAAGATGGCGATACGAGTAAACGGAAAATGATCTTCTTATCTGAAACCGTTGCAAAATATTCTGTACAATTACCAGAAAAACACAAAGTAGAAGTGATCTCCACCAAAGTAAGCGGCCGTAGTGGCGGGTTTGGTCTGAGTGATCCGCAGATCATTTCTTTTTACGAGAATAATATTTCCGTAGGGGAGGGACTGAACCCCCGCGGTTTTATTTCACCTATTGCAAATAGTGCCATCGGTTTTTATAAATATAAATTTGAAGGAACCTTTTTTGAAAATGGGAAAGAAGTAAGCCGGATCAAAGTAATCCCAAGACGCGCATACGAGCCCTTATTCAATGGTTATATCAACATCATAGAAGATGAATGGCGCATTCAGAGTGTTGATCTTTATTTGCTTCGCGAACAGCAAATGCAGTATCTCGATACCTTGCGGATACAACAGTTATATGTTCCATCGGGAAATAATATGTGGGTGATCAAGAACCAGGTGATCTATCCCGCAGGAAAATTATTCGGTTTTGATTTCTTTGGAACATTTGTGCAGGTATATGATAAGTTTGATATGGAGCCTGCCTTCAAACCTAAATTCTTTGATCACACGATCATTAAATTCTTCGATAGCTCCAACAAAAAATCAGCAGCCTACTGGGATAGTATCCGCCCGGTTCCTTTGTTAACGGAAGAGATGCGCGATTACAAGAAGAAGGATAGTCTTGAACAGGTTCGCAAGGACCCGCGTTACCTTGATTCGTTGGATAAGAAAAGAAATAAGATCACTATCGGTGGGGTGTTGTTTACCGGGCAATCTTATTCGGTAAGAAAGAAAAAAGAGTTCATCAGTTTTAACGCCCTGATCAGTTCATTGAATTATAATACGGTAGAAGGTGCAGTAGTGAGTTTTTCACCAAGCTATCGCAGACGTTTCGAGGGAAGAAACTCGATCTTCATCAATCCCGATATTCGTTATGGTATCACGAATGGCCACTTGAATCCATCGATCAGTATGGGGTATAATTTTGGAAAAAAATACCAGCAGAGTATTTCGATTTCCGGGGGACGAAACGTTTACCAGTTTAACAATGCAAATCCGATCACGCCACGCATCAATACCTTGACCACGCTGCTCTTCGGAAATAATTACATGAAGCTCTATGAGGCTAATTTTTTCAGGGCCAACTATAACGCAGGTATCGGGAACGGTTTCAATATCAGTACCAGTTTCCAGTTCCAGGATAGATTTCCACTTGAAAATCTTGTGGATCCGGTTAGCTGGAAAAAGAATGGAACCCAATCATTCACACCGAACTATCCAACAGATCTAACGACAACCAATATGCCGCGCAACCAGGCGGCCACATTGAGTGTTGGCATTGCATGGAGACCGGGTATGGATTACCTGGAACTGCCCGATAGAAAAATAGGATTGGGCTCTAAATATCCAACCCTAAGCGCCACGGTCACCAAAGGCATCAATGGATTTTTGGGAAGTGATATTGATTATACAAAATGGAGAATCGGTATCAGCGATGAACTCGATCTGAAACTCGGTGGCAAGTTCAGTTACAATATGAATTTTGGCGGGTTCTTTGATGCGGCAAAAACTTTTATTCCCGACTATCAACATTACCTCGGTAACCAAACCATTTTTGCTTCACGCGAGTTGGCAAGTTTCCAGTTGGCTCCATATTATAAATACAGTAATACTGCTAAATTCAATATTGCTGCGCATGCGGAGTATCACCTGAATGGTTTGCTGAGTAACAAGATCCCGGGTTTCAAAAAACTCAACTGGTATTTTGTTGCGGGTGTGAATGCGTTGCATGTAGACAAGGGAACCGATTATTATGAACTCCTATTCGGTATCGAAAATATCCTCAAGGTCATTCGTGTAGATTTTGTGCAGGGATTTGAGAAAGGTGGCGGAAGACCGAGCGGCTTCCGTTTGTCATTGCCGTTCTTCTAGCATAACTCTGCTTAAACCGTGCCTTGGTGTCTTCGTGTGCAAAATATATCTCACACGAAGGCACCAAGGCACTGTTGGTTAACTAAATGCAAATCAATCCGACAATCCGCAATCCAGTAATTCATAAATCCTTACTTTTGCCCCGAAATTTTGGCTACCCTGCAAGTGGCTCCAACTTTAATGGAACATTCGTTGCAAAACGGATGTCTAAAATGAAAACAACATGCCTGTATTACACAACCGCGTTTCCAACGAGGAACTCAAGAAACGTTTGATGGAAGAATCCTTCCCGAGAACCACCATCAGTTTTTACCAGTATTTTCCTGTTCAGAACCCAAAAGAGTTTCGTGATTTTTTGTATAAACATTTGAATGCCTTACAGGTATTCGGAAGGATCTATGTAGCAAAAGAAGGGATCAATGCGCAGATTAGTGTGCCCACTGAAAATTTTGAAGCATTCAAAACTTTTTTGTTCTCCATAGAACACCTCAACGGATTACGGCTGAATATTGCGGTTGACGATGATGGCAAGAGTTTCTGGGTACTAAAAATAAAAGTACGCGACAAGATCGTGGCAGATGGCATTGAAGATCCTGAATTCAGTATGGAAAAAAAGGGAAAGTATGTAAATGCGCAACAGATGAATGAACTGTTGAAGGACCCAGATACAATTGTGGTTGATATGCGTAACCATTACGAGTATGAAGTGGGTCATTTTGTAAACGCGCTTGAAGTTCCCTCAGATACCTTCCGTGAACAGTTACCGATGGCTGCTAATATGATGAAAGGAAAAGAAGAGAAGAACATTATTATGTATTGCACCGGTGGTATACGCTGTGAAAAAGCGAGTGCCTATATGCTGCACAAAGGTTTCCAAAATGTCTTTCATCTCGAAGGCGGTATTATCAACTATGCAAGACAGGCAAAAGAAGAAACACTCGAAAGTAAATTCATTGGTAAAAACTTTGTGTTTGATGACAGACTGGGAGAACGCATCACAGAAGATGTGATCGCACATTGCCACCAATGCGGTAAGGTTTGTGATGATCATACGAATTGTAAGAATGATGGTTGTCATTTATTATTTATTCAATGTGAAGAATGTGCCCAAACATTTAATGGTTGTTGCAGTATAGAATGCAAAGACACCCTTCATCTGCCTGTTGAAAGACAGAAAGAGATCAGGAAGGGCGTGGAGAATGGACAGAATATATTCAACAAAAGCCAATCAAGGCTTCGTCCGCGAATAAACCCTCTTAACCGATAAAGCAAGCGCGGATTTTCTTTTCTAAAGGCTTTCCGATAGTTTACATGACCGAAAGAACAAGTATGAAGAAATTGGCAGCGTTCTTACTGATCAGCACCTGGATCACACAGGTGGGTGCTCAATCCAATACTGTAAAATGTGTTGTTAAGGATGTTTATTTTTCTCAACCCATTCCCGGTGCATTGGTATTGATAAATGAAAAAGATTCTGTTTGGGCAGATGAGAAAGGTGAGTGGAAATTGCCTGTTAAAAATAATGGGCACGTGGATATAACAGTATCTTCAAAAGGGTATGGCCCCAAAACAGTAACCGTACAATTTACGCCTGTACAATTTATCGTTTTCCTTGAGCCCATGAATTATCAGACCAATTCTATCCAGGTAAGAGGTTTGTATAATGGAAAGAATTTATTGAATACACCCGGTTCTATTGCCAATCTGGTTACACGCGATCTCCAGAGAAATAACCAGATAGAATTACAACAGAGTTTTAATTTATTACCCGGCGCTCGTATGGAGTTCCGTAACATCAATACCGGTGCGAGGATCATTCTGCGTGGGTATGGTAATCAGAATAATAATAACGGTATTGGATACAAGGCTTACTACAATGATATTCCTTTAACGGAAGCCGATGGTACTACTAATCTTGATGATATTGATTTTGCTACATTGGGAAGGATCGAAGTTTTTCGTGGTCCCGTTTCAAGTGTATATGGAACCGGTATCGGTGGTGTGGTGAGTTTTTTATCGGAGAAAGCACCGCAGGGCATCAGTGCGCGTCAATCTTTACTCACTGGCTCAAACAGTTTGTTCAGAACCACTTCTTCTATTGGTGTGGGAAATGATAAATCGAATATCCTGTTCAATTACGGGCAACAGCGGACAGATGGTTACAGGATGCATAGTGGTTCCAAAAAAGATTTCTGGAATTTGAATGCTGCGTTTTATAACAGTGAAAAAAGTACCATTAACTTTTTTGCGTACTATACCAAATCGAATGATGAGTTATCGGGGCAGGTGGATAGTTTGGGTTTGATCAATTACCCTGACAGCGCCGAGATTAATTATATCAGGAATGATTCACGCAGTGAATTAGAAAGTATACGGATGGGCGTATCGCAGGAATATACATTCAATAAATTATTGAGCAACAAGACTACTTTTTTTGTTGGCACGCAAGAGATCGGACAATCGGTTTCGACCATCCTTACCAAAACGCATAAGAGTAGTTTTGGTATGCGCACGGCGTTTATTTTCACACCGCAACTCGGCCCCACTGTTGACTCGCGGTTTACTTTGGGAATGGAGATCCATAAAAATATCATCTACCAGAAATCATACAATCTCACTAACGGAGTGTTGGGCACATTACGTACCGACCAGGAATTGAAACCGCTGCAATGGAACAGTTTTGCCATGCTTGAATTAACCATTGCTAAAAACACATTGATGGTATTCAGTGGCAGTGCTAATTTTATTACCTATGATAATGAGGACCTGCGCGCAACAGGTGGCGGTTATATCAATCAATCTGGTTACCGATCTTTCAAACCATTGATTACACCACGATGGGTAGTGAATCATCTGGTAAGTAAAAACGTTTCCGTGTATTCCAATTACAGCATGGGTTATGCGCAGCCCGGCACCAATCAATTCATTATCGGACAAACAGGAAAAGTGAATGAGAATATCAAACCCGAGATTAGCAATACATTTGAAGTGGGTACCAAGGCGAGTTTATTGAAAGATGCCATGTACCTCAACTTCGCATTTTTTAATATGGATGTAACGGACAAGATCGTTACACAAAATTTTCCTGCATCGGGTGGTCAGCCGGCGTATACAGCATTTGTAAATGCAGGCGCTGTAAATTTTACAGGGGCGGAGTTATCGATGAATTATGCGTTCATTCCAAGGCAAACAAGTTTTCTTCAACTGGTCAGGCCATTTCTTTCCTATACCTATAACGGAAGTCGCAATTCGGATTTGAAAAGTGATAACAACAATAACAACTTCACAAGAAATTATTCGAACCTGCGCGTGAGCGGACTGGCAAGAAATATTCTCAATATGGGATTGGATGTGGAAGCCGGTGGCGGATTCTACCTGAATCTTACAAACCTCTTCACAGATAAAATGCCGATCACTTTGGATAATACGGTGTTTGCGGATTCATACAATCTTGTGAATGTAAAAGCCGGTTACCGCAAAGAGTTTGGTAAGCTGGGGAATTCACATTTCAGCTTTGATATATTCGGTGGCAACAACAATATTTTCAATGCACGATATGCGCAATTTGTGGTGATCAACCTGGTTTCTTTTGGTGGAGTGGCGCCGAGATATTTTACACCGGGGCCAATGTCAACCCTATATGGTGGAATAAATCTGAGATATACTTTTAAGTAACCCTCTGTGAAACTCTGTGCTCTCTGTGGTAAAGGCTTCGCTTCGATTTTTTTCACTACAGAGACACAGAGAGCACAGAGTTTCACAGAGAGACGTATCAGACAGCATGCAGTTTGATTAATGCAGCGTTTACTTTTTCTTCTATCACATTATCTTCCAAAGATTCGGGAACAAAAGAACGCCCCGTTACTTTCTCAAATAGTTCAATATATCTTTTGCTGATCGTATCGATCCATTCATCGCTCATCTCTGGAACGGTTTGTCCTTCCTTTCCCATAAAATTATTGGCGATGAGCCATTCGCGAACGAACTCTTTGCTTAATTGTTTTTGTTTTTCACCCGATGCCTGTCTTTCTTCAAATCCATCTGCATAAAAATAGCGGGATGAATCGGGGGTGTGTACTTCATCCATCAGGTAAATGGTATCGCCTATTTTTCCAAACTCGTATTTGGTATCGGCTAAGATCAATCCCTGTTTGGCGGCTATTTCTTTTCCGCGGGCAAACAATTTCAATGTATAATCTTCCAGCACTTTCCAGTCTGCTTCTGAGGCCAGTCCTTTTGCAATGATCTCTTCTTTTGAAATATCCTCATCATGCCCCGCATCCGCTTTGGTAGATGGCGTAATAATGGGAGTCGGGAAAAAATCATTTTCTTTTAATCCTTCAGCGAGGGTTACTCCGCACAATTCTCTTTTGCCGCTGCTATACGTTCGCCACGCATGGCCCACTACGTTTCCTCTCACCACCATTTCGATCTTGAATGGAACACAACGTTTGCCGATGGATACATTTGGCGCGGGAACATCTACCAGCCAATTGGGGCAGATATCGCGGGTAGCTTCCAGCATATAAGCGGCTATCTGGTTGAGAACCTGCCCTTTAAATGGAATGGGGCGGGGCAGGATCACATCAAAAGCAGAGATCCTGTTGCTGGCAACCATCACCAACCAGTCGCTTTTAATACTGTAAACATCTCTTACTTTACCGTGGTATAAGTTGGTCTGAAAAGGGAATTGAAAGAATGGCATGCCCAAAATTAGCTACGGCATTGATAAATAAGGAGTAGTGAACATAATTTTTCTCAACAGACAAGCGTTATTTGTGAACAAATTAAATTTTAATACCAAACCAACAAATGCTATTTTTAATTACCATTCATTAAAACTTGCTTTATATGAGAAGACTACCCCGTTATGGGTTGCTGGCAATTGGTGCCGCAATATGCGTAACCGCAACAGCCCAGCAATCGACTACTGTTACCGGTAGCGTTAAGAACAGTAAATCCAAAGAAGCTATTTCAGCCGTTTCCGTTACCATTAAAGGGAGCTCAACGGGCACTTTTACCGATGATAAGGGTAATTTCAGGCTCAGTACTTTACAAAAAACTCCTTTTACCCTCGTGATCTCTTCCGTGGGTTATACCAATAAAGAGGTTACCGTAACCGGTAGCCAGGAAGTTAGCGTAGAAATTGAACCCTCATTTATTTTAGGCGATGAGGTGGTTGTTGCCGCTTCAAGGGTTCCTGAAAGGATCTTGGAGTCCCCGGTTTCTATTGAAAGGATCGGTACAACTGCTATCCGAAATACACCTGCCACCAACTATTATGATATGATCACCAACCTGAAAGGGGTGGATGCCGTATCTGCCAGTTTAACTTTCCGCAGTGTAGGTACACGTGGTTTTAATGTAAGTGGTAATAACCGTTTAAACCAGTTGGTTGACGGAATGGATAACCAGGCGCCGGGTTTGAATTTCTCGGTTGGTAGTGTGATCGGTTTAACTGAGCTGGATGTAGACAATATCGAACTTCTTGCCGGTGCATCATCGGCTTTATACGGGTCAGGTGGTATGAATGGTACTGTGCTGATCAATAGCAAAAGTCCTTTCAAATATCAGGGTCTTAGCTTCCAGATCAAACAGGGTGTGAAAGACGTTGATAATTACCAGCGTGGAAGATCTCCCTATTACGACTGGAGTCTTCGCTGGGCACAGAAAGTAAGCGAGAAATTTGCGTTTAAGATCGGTGCACAGTTTGTTCAGGCAAACGATTGGCTGGCAAATAATCCAGATAACTATGCACGTGGTGTCGGGCCGGGTGGTAATGGCTTTGTTATTCCAGGAAACAGACAATCTGATCCCAATTATGATGGTGTAAACGTGTATGGTGATGAAACTACACAAAACATGAGCACGATCGCCAGCCAGGTAATCGCCGCCACAGGGCTTCCCGCTGGTAATGTTGCAGCATTTAATAATTTTCTTGCTTCGCAGCCAACTGCTAACCTGGCGGCTTTCAATACTTTCTTACAAAACAACGGAGCCGGTGCATTGGTTACCGCAGGTTATTCTCCTGTATTATATGGAGCTTCCCCGAGCAGGAATTATTATAATAACCAGGCGGTGAGCCGTACCGGTTATAATGAAAAAGATGTAGTTGATCCGCTTACTGTGAATGTTAAATTAACAGGTGGATTGTATTACAAATTATCAGACAAAACAGAAGCTTCTTTCACTGCCAACTGGGGTACCGGTAACAGTGTATATACCGGTAGCGACCGTTATTCCCTGAATGAATTAAAAATGGGCCAGTATAAACTGGAAGTAAAAAGTAAGAACTGGTTCGTAAGAGCCTATACTACTCATGAAAATTCCGGTAATACCTTCAATGCAACCATTACTACCCGTTTATTCAATGAAGCATGGAAAGCGAGTGCTACATGGTATCCTCAGTATCTCGTAGCTTATGCAAGTTACCGCGATGCCGGAATGGGCGATAATGCCGCACATAATGCAGCAAGGGCGGTAGCTGATGCAGGCAGACCAACAGGTTTTATAGGTAATACCGACCTGTTCAAAAAAGTAGCTTCAACACCTATTTCAAAAGGTGGTGGTCTGTTCTTAGACAGATCAAGACTGAATGTGTTTGAAGGACAGTACAATCTTTCGGATGATCTGAACCTTACACAAAACGGAACGGATCTTTTGATCGGTGCAAGTTCAAGACAATATGTGTTGAACTCACAGGGTACTTTGTTTGCAGATACAGCAGCACCTATCAAGATCAACGAATTCGGTTCATATATACAGTTGTCACAAAAATTACTGAATGATGTTTTGAAACTGACCGTTTCAGGACGTTATGACAAGAACACCAATTTCAAAGGACGTTTTACACCAAGGGCTTCTGCGGTAGTAAAACTGGCGAAAGATCATAACCTGCGTTTTTCATACCAGCAGGCGTATCGCTTCCCAACAACCCAGAACCAGTGGATCAACCTGACCATCGGTGGCGGTACACGTTTAATGGGTGGCTTACCACAATTGAGAGAGTTCTACAAATTCAGCTCTAACCCGGCTTATACAGTACCAAGTGTTCAGGCTTTTGGAGCGAGTGCATTGGCGGGTGCTCCTAATGCTGCTTTGCTTCAGCAGCAGCAGTTCGGTGAGTTCAAAGCCGAATCAAGCAGCTCATTTGAAGTTGGATATAAAGGATTGATCGCACAGAAATTATTGATCGATGTATATGCTTACTGGTCAACTTACCATGATTTCATCGGTAGTGTACAGGTGATCCAGGCAAGAGTACCAGGTAATGTTTTCGATGTACTCGATGCGAACAAAAGGATCGGTTACAGCATTGCGGTAAATACACCGGGTGATGTAAAAACAAGCGGATGGGGTGCATCGGTTGAATACCTGCTTCCTAAGAATTTCTCAGTAAGCGGTAACCTTTATCACGATGAGATCGGTGATCTGCCTGCCGGTTTTGTTTCTTATTTCAATACACCTAAATACCGCGTGAACATGGCGCTGAATAACAGCGGTTTTGGTAAGGATAACAGGTTTGGATTCAGTGTTGTTTACAGGTGGACCAATGCCTTTAACTACGAAGGAACTTTCGCAGTGGGCCATTTGCCATACACAAGAACAGTTGATGCGATGGTTAGCTATAAGTTGCCGGCTACCAAATCTCTGATCAAAGTAGGCGCAACCAACCTCTTCAATAAATACTACCGTTCAGCTTTCGGCAGCCCACAGATCGGTGGTCTGTACTATGTTAGCTTTGGATGGAATGTATTCTAATCATATTTTTCTTTCGCAAAAGAGCCCTGGTTTCCAATCAGGGCTCTTTTTTTGTCCATAGTCCATAGACCATGGTCCATGGGCTATGGTCTATAGACATCTACCTTTTTTGGTTTTATACCCCATAATCTTATATTTTTGCTCCTCATTTAATAAACCGATACTATGCGTTC
>JAZKBT010000007.1:0-172417 GCA_040388475.1 Bacteroidota bacterium
AATTTTGATTGCCATACAAAATGGGTTTGTTGGGTTAGTGATTCTACATTTGCATACCAAAAATACGGTTGAGAAATGATTTTACAAGAACGAATTGAATTGTTGGGCCGTTTAGGCCAATATATGTTGGGGGAATCTGAGGATTGGCAGGCTGTAAAAGAAAGATCCTACCGGGAAAACCAGTGGTTTGTACCCGAATTTGTAGAACAATCAGTCAAAAATATTGCCCTTAACTTTTTGAACCCGACATTTTTGCAGGAATGGGCGGCAAAATATGGTGTTCCGGACGACCAGCCAGGCCCAAAAACAGTTGGACTTGTAATGGCTGGTAATATTCCCCTTGTAGGGTTCCATGATTTTCTTTGTGTGTTTGTGAGTGGTCATTCGGTGGTGATCAAAACATCTTCCAAAGACGAAGTATTGATCAAACACCTGGTAAAAAAACTCTACGAATGGGAGATCACTATTCAGAACACCGTTTCATTTGCGGAAAGATTGAATAACTGCGATGCATATATCGCCACAGGCAGTAATAACTCTGGCCGGTATTTTGATTACTATTTTGGCAAATACCCGCATATCATCCGCCGCAACAGAACGTCTGTAGCGGTTTTGGACGGTTCTGAAACACAGGAAGAACTGGATCTTTTATCCAATGATATTCAATTGTACTTCGGCCTGGGCTGCCGGAACATTACCCAGTTATTCGTACCAAAAGAATATGATTTCTTACCGCTGCTGAATGCATTGCGTAAGTATGAACATTTTCTCGACTTCCATAAATACAAACACAATTACGATTACCATCTTGCACTGCTTATTATGGGCAATCGTTATTATATGAACAATGACAGCCTCGTATTAACGGAAAATGAATCGCCATTCTCTCCCGTTAGCCAGGTGCATTATGTTTTTTATGATGATAGAGCAGAGGCAGAAAAAGCATTGGAAAGCAATGATGATATCCAATGCGTGGTGGGTCATGGCCATATTCCTTTCGGGATGGCACAGAGCCCTTCGCTGAACGATTATGCGGATGGAGTTGACACGATGGCATTTTTGATGGCACTATAGCAGCGACAGCCGGAACGAATTGTTAATGTGCCTTTAACCCGCTCATTATTCTTCATTGACCATTCACCATTCACAATTCCATATTCGCCGATTTTTGCAGTAACTTAGTATTGAGTTTATCAGCCAAGTACGAAATTCACCGTAAATTATTTGTTAAATGGTAGAACAGGTGAACTGTCAATTAAACAGCTTCGTTTATTTGCTATCAGAAAGGCACACAATTTGAACTTACCCAATTATTAAAAACAAAGGAATGAATATGAAACTCAAGAACATTTTAGCAGTTGTACTCATCAGTGCTACCACCGCTGTTTTGAGTGTGTGGGGCTATGGAAAATTCATGGAGCGCCAGTATGCTGGCATCCAGGATCCAACCAAGGTTCCGGTAAACTATGCCGGTTTTTTCGGTAATGCCCCTGCGGGAGCGACGATTGATTTCGGCCCTGCAGCAAGCAGCGCTACCCCTGCGGTAGTGCATATTAAAACCAAAACAAAAGCAAGACAGGTAAGCAATAACAGCCGCCAGCGTTATTCAAATCCTTTTGCTGATCTTTTCGGCGATGATATGGGAGATGTATTTGGCGGACCAAGGGTCATACCTGAGCAACGTGCAAGCGGTAGCGGTGTACTCATCACAGATGATGGATATATTGTAACCAATAACCACGTAGTGGATGGTGCGGATGAGATCAATGTAACCTTATCCAACAAAAAATCATACAAGGCAACTGTGATTGGTAGTGATGCCAGCAGTGATCTTGCCGTGATCAAAGTAGAAGCAAAAGGTTTGCCTTACATGGTGTATGGCAACAGTGATGATGCCAAACTGGGCCAATGGGTATTGGCCGTTGGCTATCCTTTAAATCTTGATGTTACCGTAACTGCGGGTATCGTAAGTGCGAAATCAAGATCAATCGGTATCAATGACAGGCAGAGCAATTCGGCTATCGAATCTTTTATTCAAACCGATGCCGCGGTTAACCCGGGTAACAGCGGCGGTGCCCTGATCAATACCAATGGTGAACTGATCGGCATCAACTCAGCCATTGCTTCGCCAACCGGTTCTTATGCAGGTTATTCTTACGCGATACCGGTGAACATTGTAAAGAAAATAGTAACCGATATCGTAAAATTCGGTGCTGTTCAAAGGGCTTATATCGGTATTCAATACCCCAAAGAGAACATTACGGAAGAGCAGAAAAAAGAGCTTGGCACCGGTTACAAAGAAGGTGAGCCGGGTGTATTCATTATCGATGTTCCTGCTGATGGTGCAGCTGCTGCTGCAGGCTTGAAAAAAGGCGATGTGGTTACCAAGGTAAATGGTGTAACCGTTCTCAGTGGTCCTGAATTACAGGAGCAGGTAACACGTTTCAAACCAGGTGATAAAATTTCACTGACCTATATCCGTGCCGGTAAGGAAAGTACTGTTCCGTTGATATTGAAGAATAAAGCAGGTACTACCGAGATCGTTAAGACCACAGGTATCCTTGAAAAATTAGGCGCCGAATTAGTGGCGGTTGATAGTAAAACAGCGTCTGCCAATTCTATTCAGGGCGGTGTGGTTGTGAAAAAGATCAATGATGGTTTGCTGAAGAAAACAAGAATGCAGGAAGGATTTATCATCACCAGCGTTAACGACCAGCCGATCAAAACGGTTTCAGATCTTGATAAAATTCTTTCTATCAACAAAGGAAGGAAAGTAAAGATCGAAGGTGTGTATCCCGGATTTGAGAGTACGTATCCTTATCCTTTGGATTTGAGTGATATTGATTAAGAAATAAATTCTGTTATAAAACAAAAAGCGGCGATTCAATGAATCGCCGCTTTTTTTATGTGCTTTCGCGTTATCAGGATGATACTATTCGATAAAAGGCATGCACCGTCATTTCGAGGAACGAAGCAATCTGTGTCCTGCAAATACAGGTACAGCGAAATTCGTAGCACAGATTGCTTCGTTCCTCGCAAAGACGTTACACTGACTCGTAGACCGTGTATTCACCAGCTTGTAATTCAAATGATTCGTCACCCGAAAAAGAAAACGTTATCCCTGAAAAAACATTCCTGAATTTTCCCTTTAACCAGCTATTGACCACATTTATCCTCAAACGGTCAAGTTTGGAAACATTCAATATAACCAATATCACATCATTATCTTTTTTTCGCAGGTAAGCCATTAACTCTCCATCATGGTTTGATGGAAGAATAAAAGTTTCTCCTTCTGCAATGGCTTTATTTTTCCGGACTTGCAGAAGAGCTTGATAAAATCCATGCAATTGTAAAGGATCGTTCCATTCAATGATATCCTTATCAAAGAATTTCAATCGTTTCTTATTCGGACTCTCCTGCCCGCTGTAGATCAGCGGCATTCCCTGCCAGGTACAGGTAAATACTGTCCACGCTTTTGCGGCTCCGTCGTATTTTTCATACTCTGTTCCGTTCCAGCTGTTCTCATCATGATTAGAAGTGAAGAAAAGTTTGATGGCTCCTTTTGGATATTGTGTATAGGCATGCAATACTTCCCTCACTTTACTTAAGGAAGATTGTCCTTTGGCGTTGTCATTTGTTTCATGCATCCACCACCAGGCATAAGACGCATCAAATACATCATGATAGTTCACCGTTTCACATTCTGCGAGCCAGAACAGGGGTTTTACTGCATCGCAGGCAGTACGCGCTTCTTTCCAGAAATCAAGAGGTACCAGGTGCGCCATATCACAGCGAAACCCATCGATATTGCACTCGGTGACCCAATATTTCATTGCATCTATCAGGCCCAGCCGCATATCTTTTTTGTCGAAATCAAGATCTATCACATCATGCCATCCATTTTTCTCGGTAAAATTATCGTTGGCATCTTTTGTGTACCAACCGGGGTGTTCGTGGGTCCAGTGATGATCCCATCCTGTGTGATTGGCCACCCAATCGATAATCAATTTAAAACCCAGTGCATGCGCATCGTTTACTAATTTTTTAAAATCTTCCAGGTTACCAAACTCGGGATTGATCTCAACATAGCTGCTGCACGCATAATAACTGCCCAATGTTCCCTGTCGCACTTTTTCACTGATAGGTGTGATAGGCATGAACCATAAAATTTCAACACCCATTTCTCTTAATCGCGGCAAGTGTTTGCCAAAAGCAGCGAATGTTCCTTCGTTTGTATATTGACGAATATTGACCTCGTATATATTTGAACCTGTGGCCCAACCAACAGTTGAAAAATTCGTATCCATAGCTATGTATCTGGAAGAAAGATAAGCCTTTTGCAATAATTGTTTGTCAGGGATAAGGGTGTTATTCTCTGCGAGAAACTCTGCTTCTCTGCGGCTCCTCGGTGAATAGAGCTTGAGAAATTCGTAAGGGCTGTTTTTGTAGACTCTTATTCACCGCGGAGCCGCAGAGTTAAAAGAGTTTTCGCAGAGTTAGGCTAATGCTTGTTTGGACTTTCTCATAAATAGCTGTAGTAACAGAGCAATCAATACAACAGCTACAGCTCCAACCACATTCAACCACAGAAAACCAAGACCGATGATTTCGTATTTATCCAGGAGGAAAAAAGCTATTACAATTATCTCACCAAGGATACCTGCAATAAACACTGCATGGCCGCCTACCTTTCTAAAATAAAAGGCCACTAGGAAAATACCCAGTATCACCCCATAAAATAAAGACCCCAATACATTCACTGCTTCTATTAAACTGCCCATGCCGGTTGCCAGCTCCGCTGTAATTACCGAAAATATGCCCCAGGCCAATGTATAATATTTCGATGTTCGGTATTCATCCCGACACTGTTCAAGATTTGTGTTGTCATATTTGGCCCCACGGAATCTTACATGAAAATCTACCATGGTACAGGATGCCAGTGAATTCAAAGCAGCAGCAATAGAACCCCATGCCGCAAGGAAAATAATAGCGATGAGTAATCCTACAATTCCTTTCGGTAAAAAATCCACTACAAAACGGAGAAAGATATAATTGGTATCACTCGTATCATCGGCAGGCAATGCTTTTTTCAGCACCGCTTTATATTCTTTTTGAATAGATGATAATTTAGCGGAACCTTCCCGCAGGCTGTCTTTATAATTTTCTTTTTTCTCAATGATATAATTCCTGCTCAGTTGTTGCTGCGATACCTGTTGCACATTGAATTTATTTTCCAACCGTTGCAGGGAATCTTTATAAGGGGTGGCCATTGCTTTGTCGGCAACTGCCTTATTGAAAAATACCGGTGAAGAATTGAATTGATAAAAAGTAAACAGCATAGCACCCAGCAATAAAATAAAGAACTGCATCGGCACTTTTACCAACCCATTCATGAGCAGACCGAGCCTGCTTTCTTTATTGTCTTTGGCTGTAAGATAACGGCCCACCTGCGACTGGTCAGTTCCAAAATAGGAAAGCGCCAGGAAGAATCCTCCGATCACCCCACTGATAATATTGTATTTATCCTTCCAGTCAAACCCTTTTGAAGAGATCCCCGTGGTGATCACATTCAGTTTACCGGATGCACCGCTTACTTTTAATGCATCTGCAAAACCAACTCCTTCGGGTAAATAGTGTACGATGCAATAGCCGGCAACGAACATCCCGGTAAAAATAATAATGAGTTGCAATTGCTGCGTATAGGCTACGGCTTTCGCACCGCCACTTACGGTATAGATGATCAACAAACCTCCCATGACAATATTCGTCCAGAAAATATCCCAACCTAATAAAGAAGAAAGGATAATGGAAGGCGCGTAAATGCTGATGCCGGTTGACAATCCCCTCGATAATAAAAAAAGAAAGGAAGTATATGTTCTTGTTTTAAGATCGAATCTTTTTTCCAGGAACTCATAAGCGGTAAATACTTTCACCTTATTGAAGAGCGGAACAAATGTGATGCAAAGGATCACCATCGCAATAGGCAAACCAAAATAATATTGTACAAAACGCATCCCGTCTGTATATGCCTGGCCAGGTGCTGATAAAAAAGTGATCGCACTTGCCTGTGTGCCCATGATACTTAAGAGAACAAGGTACCATGGCATGCTTCGGTTGCTGAGAAAATATCCTTCGAGATTTTTAGAAGTACGGCTTTTATACAAACCATACACTATGATAGTGGTTAATGTAATACTTAGTACTATCCAGTCGAGTTGGCTCATGAGAAATATTTAGTAAACCATGCAAAGAAGACAATCAGCAATACCAATACGCCTATCACAAATGCATACCACTTGCGCCAGGTAGAGAAAACAGGTATTTTATTTTTGTCGTCCATGATGTATGTATCTTTTGGTTCAGATTATTTTCCTCTGCCACCTCTACCGTTGATCAATCCACCCGCCAGTAATCCCAGCATGAGCCCAACGATCAGGCCGATCTTTACATTCTTAAGAAAAAATCCAATTCCTAATCCTATCAACAGAAGGGTTGCAAACCCGATCCTTTTTCTTGGTTGCATCTACACTTATTTATTTTTTGGAAGCGCTATTAAATTCGCCAATAACCTGTACGCACCTGGGTTACCGGCAGGCAACTGCCTGAACAATACAAGACTTACATACGCAAAGTTACCCTTTCCATATTTAGCGATCGCCAGGCTTCCATTACCGGGCTTTTCATTGGTATCATTCATCTGTAAAGGCATTTCAAAATGGGCATCTGCCTGGTCTACCTGGTAGGTACTGCGCTCCTGTATCCAGTCGTCGAAATCTTTATCCGTGATCTTGTTTGGATAATTGAGCACAGGATGTTCCGGCAATAAGAAATTCACTTTTGCGCCTTCTTCCGTTACACGCGATTGCGCGCTGATAGAAAAAGGGTAAGGCCCAAGCTTCAATCTTTTCGAACCGATATTATTGCTCTTGATATATTGCGAGATGAGGTTACCGCCATTCTTTACATAATTACTGAACACATCATTTTTATCACTCAGGTATTCATAAATATTGTGCGCGCGTATGCCAATGATTACTGCATCAAATGATTTCAAACCTGCATCCGTAATATCAGACTCCTCCAGTATTTTCACTTCAAATCCCATTTCCTTCAATGCTTCAGGTATTTTATCACCGGCTCCATTAATATAACCGATCTTTTTACCAGCCGTTCTTACTTCATCGTTTACAAACCTGATCCTATCTTTAAATGAATAATGTATGGTTGGGATATGATCATACTCTATCGTTTTAAAATACTGTGAGTATACATGGTCCTTCCCATTCAAATTAAAACGGATGGCAGCTTCAATGTATTCACCTTTATTTGTATTGTACCACTTTTTCAATGGTAATGCGATCGTATATGTTTTCCCTTTTTCAAAATCGCGTGGTTGTTTTTCAAATACAGGTTTGATGGTATCCTGCAATATGTACAATGTCGTAGGCACATTGTTAGCCGTGAAATTAGATTTATAGATTACATAAATTGAATCGGCGCTAAACTTTTCTTTCTCCACTTTTGTAACATTAAGTAAAGCTACATGCGGACTCACCGACATCGACAAATGCGGGATCAACGTAAATGGCTGGTACACCTCCCCTTTCACGGGGTCGATATATTTATACTGAACAGGTCTGTGAACATACAACCTAATACCCTTGATCTCAATTTCAAATACAGCATCCAATAATGCATCGTTCCAGGCCTTGCCAACCAGTAATGGATTGTTGATCGTAAAATTGCCTGCTGTTTGCGGAACCTGCAGCCAATAAGGCTGAGTTGCATTACCAATTTGCGGTTCAATAATTTCCTTTTTGATCTCGTACGTATTATTTTGATTGATTTTTAAAGGTTGCTCAATGCTTCTGGCCCCACCGAATGCACCGTTTATATTTATTCCTATCAATGATGCTTCTACATTATTTCTTTTGTTGATCACACAACTAATTGAAGCCGTATCATTCCGTAAAACAAATTCTTCGCGGGTGGTTGCTTCTGCAAAAATTCCACTGCAGTTGATGATCAGGTTTTTTAATTCTTCCAGTTTTTGCTGCCACCACATGCCACGATAGCTTAAGCGTTGGATACTTTTATATACTTCTGCCAACGCATCCACAGAATTTTCAGGATGTTCGAAATTGTATTGTTTGATAATGTCATTGATCTTTTTTTGTATTTCTTCTCCACCGGGAATCCTTGTCCAGTCGGTAACAATTCCTTCCATAATATCTGTACGCGCCGTATCACCACCAGTTGTCATAAAGTTCTCGATGATCTCTCCTTTTCTTCTCGGCCTTCCTTCTCCCTGGCTCTTGTGCATAGATCTTGCTTCACCGCCAAGATCGCCGGAACTCTTGCCCAGTAAGGGATCATAGCCACCCACATCCAAACGCAATGGCCCTGCTGTAGTATTGGCACCACCGAAATTGAAACCGTTCCAGATAATGCGTTTTGCCTGCCAGGGTTTCACACCCAGTTTAAACTGTTCAGTAAATTTATTGATATCAGCAGCAGCAGTAAATGCTTCATTCGCCAGTAAAGCTGAGGCCCAGTGATGGCCATGACCCGCACGTGCATCTCCGGGAAAACGGGTGATCAATATATCGGGTTGAAATTTGCGGATCACATACACCATATCAGCCAATACCTGGTCCTTGTTCCAGATGCTCAATGCTTCTGCCGCGCTCTTACTAAAGCCAAATTCATACGCAGAAGAAAAGAATTGTTCCGCGCCATCGATACGTCTTGCTGCCAATAATTCTTCTGAACGTATTAACCCGAGTTCAATACCCTGTTCACTTCCGATCAGGTTCTGTCCACCATCTCCCCTTGTTAAACTCAGGTAACCGGTGCGGTACATTTTTTCTTTGGCGAGATAGGGAAGAAAACCATTGTTCTCATCATCAGGATGTGCCGCTATATATAAAACGCTGCCGAGTACATTCAGCTTTTTTAGCTGCATGTAAATATCAGCACTGCTAAAGGTTTCGGGTACCTGGGCAAAAGACGGTGAAAAGCTCACAACTGAAAGCAGGATGCAGAACGCTGTTTTGGTTAGGCGCATAAAACTGGCTCTTTTTATATATTTCCGAAGATAATGTTAGTTAGGTAACACCGCTCACCGTTCAACAAAAAACATACCAGCTTTCGGTGAAGACAAAATACTGTAGGGCCAGTTAAAAAAATTAAAAGGGTTAAAGAAGTAACATACCTCTCTAACCCTTTTAACCTCTTTAACCCTTTTAAGTTCTTACGGTTACTGCCCTACAAGAAAAACCGCATTACAAAAGATGAGCTTCCCATTCTCCCAGAAATTTCGGAACAGCGGATCTTCGGCAAAATAGATCACGTTGCCACTACCCATATCCTGCACGCCGAATACAACGCCATCTTTCACTTTACTCTTTATTTTATTACCGATAAAACCCGTAACATATGCGTCCTTTTTCATCAGGCCCACGTTCCATCCCTCTTTCAGGAATTCAAATACACCGGCATCCTGTTTCAAAGTAAAATAGTGATCAGGATAACCAAAGGCAAGCGGGTGTGTATTATCCAGCTCCAGTTTATAAATTGCGCCAGGTAAAGAACTACTCAAAGATGTAGTCTCACGGTCTGCATATTTTTTTACATTGGCATATTCGCTTTTATCCTCCGATTTATCTTCTCTTGACTTAATACCCCAATCAGAGCTTGCCATTTGGGATACGGCATTATCAATAGCGATGAGTTTACCACCCGTTCTTACAAAATCCTTTAGTTTATCTGCAACAGCCTTATCGCTCAACGAACGATAATTTCCATCAGGGAGTATGAGTACCTGGTAATTCTTCAGGTTCACTCGCGCAAGATCCGCTGCATTGATCAATGTGATCGGGTATTCCAGTTGCTTCTCAAAAAAATGCCATATTTCCCCCGCGCCACCTGAAGAAGTTTGCTCGCCACTGAGCATCGCCACTTTTAAAGCGCTGCTGATGATCTTGATATCGGATGAGCCGAAATCTGCACCCTTGTCCATAAAACCGGTTTCTACTGCAGTTGCCTGTATGTTATATTTCTTACACGCATCATTGGCCACCTGGTTCCAGTTAGATGGATTACTTGTTTTGAGAATGATCAGCGTGCCCCTGTCGTAGCTTTTGCCATTGTACGTAAATGGTTTTTCTGTAAAACGAACTTTGATATCGTTCTTCAACAAATGAGCTACAATTTTTGCCCCATTCAATGATTGATAAGGGATCAGCAACCCATAAGAAGAACGCACATCTGTAACAGTAGCCGCATTTTTCCACGCAACGATATCTAATTTTTCTTTCACCGCGTATCCTTTCACACCAAACGCATAAGGTACAGACCATGCAGTGATATCATAGGTATTTGAATCTGTCACAACCGTTTTTGGTTCAAGCAAAACCTTTGCCATCACGGATCTTGGCTGATACGCACTGATAGCGAGGGTATAGCCTTCATCACTATACGCATCGTCTTTGCCTGTATTGTAATTCAATCCATGGAATGATTTGTTATTTACCGTTCCATATTCAATTCCGTTTTTTTCTAAAAGACTGATAACAGCCCTAAGTTTATTCTCATCTTTTGAAGTGAGCACATAGGTTTTGTATTCCCCTATTTTCCCGTTCTTACTGTCCTCAAAATATTTTTTGAATTCATCGATCAGCTTCTGTTTGTTCTTTGAAGAAGTTTCAATGGTTGAAAGACCGGTTGTGTAGTGATGTGTTGCACGGTCCAATAAAGTAAGTGTATCCAGGTCTCCATTCACCACACCCAACCCACCACGTCCGCCACCGCCTTGTTCAAAGGTCATGCCGATGGCTCCATTGTAAACAGGGTATGTATCTCCATAAGAAGGATACAGCAGATCAAATCTTTCCTTTGTAAAATATAACCAGCCATTTTGATCAAAATATTTGGCATTATTCTTCCCGATCATTACCTGGAAATCTTTTTGCCACTGGGTGATCGATTCATGAAATGGTTCTGCTGCCGGTGCGAAATAATAAGGTTCATTAATCCCCTGCTCATGAAAATCCACATGCACCTGTGGCATCCACTGGTTGTATTTTTTCATGCGCTGCTGTGTTTCCACCTGTGTTTGCCAGGCCCAGTCGCGGTTTAGATCAAAATTGTAATGATTGGTTCTTCCACCCGGCCATGGTTCTGCATGTTCTCTCGATGCCGGATCGGGATTGTAATTGATGCCCACCATACTATTGTACCAGTTCACATAGCGGTCACGTCCATCAGGGTTGATGCATGGATCGATCACCACTACTGTATTCTTTAACCACTCCTTGGTTTGTGCATTAGTCGGGTCTACCAGCGCATACAATGTCATCAGCGCCGCTTCTGAAGAAGAGGTTTCATTGCCATGAACATTATAACTTAACCATACAATGCCCGGCGCCCCGTCAGCATTTGCTTTTGTGTTATTCAAACCAGCCAATCCAAGATTATTCGTGCGGATGGATTCTAATTTCTGGATGTTCTCCGGGGAAGAAATAAAGGCAAGCATCAATTCCCTGCCTTCATTGGTTTCGCCATATTTTTCCACTTTTACCATATCAGGTTTTGCCTGGGCAACAGCGTGGAAATATTCCACTACTTTATGGTGGCGGGTATAGCGTGTACCGATCTTATATCCCATGTATTGTTCAGGACTTTGTAATCCCTGTGCAAACGAACCACCTGCCAGTAAAAGCAGTGATCCAAACAGTAGTTTCTTCATATGAGTCATTAATGAGTTGTGAATGTAGGCAAGAAAGAAAGTCAGCACACATATTGCTGTGCTTTTTTTTACACAGCAACCCCAATAGCGATTTGGGTGTTATAAAATACTGTAATTTTCTGCCATGAGAAAATATGCCCTTTTCGCCCTGGCCATCAGTTCCCAATTATTGGTGCAGGCACAGACCGTTACTTCTATTGTAGGAGCCAGGAAAGCCATTGATCCTTACAAATATACCATCGTAAAAAAAGCTGATTACAGCAAAGCATCCGTAAGCAGTGCGCATCCTTTGGCGAGCATGGTGGGTGCAGCTATTATGAAAGCAGGTGGTAATGCATTCGATGCTGCTATCGCTACACAACTTACACTTGCGGTTGTATATCCCGACGCGGGCAATATCGGTGGTGGCGGTTTCTTATTGGCGAGAAAAGCGAATGGAGAATTGATCGGCATCGATTATCGCGAAGCCGCACCGGAAAAAGCTACACGTGATATGTATCTTGATAAGAATGGAAATATGCAACCTACGCTTTCATTAAACGGTCATCTCGCTTCAGGAATACCGGGAACGGTTGCAGGTTTATTTGCCACACTGCCTTATGCAAAACTTCCTTTTAAACAACTGATACAACCTGCCATAGATCTTGCAGAAAAAGGATTTGCCATCAGTGAAAGAGAAGCATCCAGCCTCAACGGTACACACGATGCATTTGTAAAATACAGCACAAGACCCACCGCATTGGTAAAAGAAGGTAAATGGAAAGCGGGTGATACATTGGTACAGAAAGAATTGGCGGCCACTTTAAAAAGAATTCAGAAAGATGGTGCAATGGGATTTTATGGAGGAGAAACTGCTAAACTCATTGTTGACGAAATGAACCGTGGTAACGGCATCATCGGCCTGGATGACCTGAAAAATTATACGGCCAAACTGAGAAATCCACTCGAGTTTGAATACCGTGGCCACCAGGTGATCAGTTTTGCGCCACCGAGCAGTGGTGGACTTTTGATAGCTGAGATGTTGAAGATGATTGAAAAATATCCCGTAGGCTCTTATGGCTTTCAATCAACAAGATCTGTACAGTTAATGGTGGAAGCCGAGCGCCGCGCTTATGCTGACCGTGCAGAACATATGGGTGATCCTGATTTTTATAAAGTTCCGGTAAAAACTTTAATGAGTGAGGCCTATGCTGCATCGCGTATGAACGATTATGATCCAAACAGACCAAGTGTGAGTACAAATATAAAAGCTGGCGTTGCCAAAGAAAGTGAAGAAACCACGCATTTAAGTGTAATGGATGCGGCAGGTAATATGGTTGCTGTTACCACAACACTGAATGGCGGTTATGGCAGCCGGACCGTTGTGGGTGGTGCCGGATTTTTACTAAATAATGAAATGGATGATTTCAGCGCCAAGCCAGGCGTACCTAATATGTATGGTGCCTATGGCGGTGAAGCCAATTCCATTGTTCCGGGGAAACGTATGCTGAGTTCCATGACACCTACCCTGTTATTAAAAAATCATAAACCTTATGTGGTCATCGGCACACCCGGCGGAACTACCATCCCTACTTCTGTTTACCAGGCCATTGTGAACCTTGTTGATTTTAATATGAATGCGGATGATGCAGTTAACAAACCCAAGTTCCATCACCAATGGTTGCCTGATGAAGTTTCGGTAGAAAGAGATTTTGATATTGAAACAAAAAAACAATTACAGGCCATGGGCTATAAGATCGTTGAACGTGGGGGTATTGGAAGAACAGAAGCGATAAGGGTATTGAGTAATGGTAAAAGAGAGACAGTAGCCGATAAACGAGGAGATGATTCTGTAGCGGGGTTTTAGAATCTAACTGAGAGACCGTCATTGCGAGGCATGAAGCAATCTGTGCTACAAAATTTCGGACCGACTGTATATCGAGACACAGATTGCTTCGTACCTCGCAATGACGACCGAATATCAATTCTTAACTATTAACCACTATTCCGGCTTATGAATTTCGAAGAAGGTTTTTTAAAAGATTCTATCAAACGTTTTAAATACTACAAAGAGTTAGGCGATAAAACATTTGAGCAAATAGAGGAAGCTGCTGTTTTTTACAAACCCACCACCGAGAGCAACAGCATTGCCATTATCGTGCAACACCTATACGGCAACATGCTCAGCCGATGGACAAATTTTCTCACAGAAGACGGCGAAAAAGAATGGCGAAAACGCGATGCAGAGTTCGAACCCATGCAATGCACCAAACAGGATATACTTGCTTTCTGGAACGATGGATGGAAATGCATGTTCGATACATTAGAAAGTTTACAACCTGCCGACCTGGCAAAAACTGTTACCATCCGAACAGAGCCTTTAACGGTATATGATGCAATACTTCGCCAATTAGCGCATTATCCTTACCATGTTGGGCAGATCGTTTATATAGGGAGGATGGTGAAGAATGAGGGGTGGAAATCTTTAAGTATTCCAAAGGGGGATAGTGCTGCGTATTTGGATAGTGTGAAGGAGTCGCAGAAGAAATGATCATTATAAAACAGATTCGTTAAGCAATGGAAACAACCAAGACAGGCGAATTCACGATCATCAACACAACAAAAGAAGATTTAGATAAGATCCTCTTGCTTTTTGAACAGGCAATGGACCTGCAGGGAAAAAATGGTTATAAGGTCTGGAACCACATAGACAAGATAGCTTTAGAAAAAGATATTGAGAACAAGCTTCAATTTAAAATCATAAGTGGCAACGATATTATATGCATTTTTAGTATCCAGCACAATGACCCGTTTATCTGGCGCGAGAAGGATAAAAATGATGCTATCTATTTACACAGGATCGTTGTGAACTCAAATTTCAAGGGCCAAAAACAGTTTGAAAAAGTATTGAATTGGGCCAAGGACTTTGCCCGACAAAACAACCTGCGATTTGTTAGAATGGATACATGGGCAGATAACGATAAGATCATTGATTACTACAAGTCTTTCGGATTTGTATTCATTGAATATTATAAAACTACAAATGCGCCTGAACTTCCTATTCAAAACCGGAATTTGAATGTGGCTTTGTTAGAAATGATTATCTGATCTCCATCAACCTCCACATTGCTTTATGCAGTAGAGATGAGTGGTCAATCATCGTCTCCAATATAGAAAAATGATCCGCTCCTTCTATTTCCAATATCTCAGTTTTGATACCCTGGTTTGTCCATGCATAATACAACTCACGGCTCTGCTCAAGATATTCACTCGTTTCCTTGGCACCCACTGCCAATATCAATGGACACCAGGAAACAGGAGATAAATGCACCGGGCTGTTCCGCAATGCGGTTTCTTCATCCATCTTCAATATTTCGTTTACATAACTTAACTGCACAGGCAATAAATTATACAATCCGCTGATCGCACAAATACCTTTAAGAGGATAAGCAAATTCCTGTTTCGCTTCAACCATCATCATAACAGCCAAATGTCCGCCTGCGCTGTGGCCGGATACATATACCTCCTGGCCATCACCATTATAACGTGAAATATTTTGTTGCACCCAATGAATGGCATTCCGACAGGAAAGCACAAGCTGCTCCATATCATAAGCGGGCATCAGCGGATAATCTATCAACACAGTTGTTACTCCATAAGCCCTGAAAGCCTCAGCGATCAAATAAAAATCTGAGGCAACATGTTTGTACCAATAGCCACCATGAATAAAGACCAGCGTTTTTGAATTGGGTTTGTCTGAAGGAAAGATGTCTAATTTCTCATCCGGCAATTCACCATAAGGGATGTTCTTTACGAGCCTGTATTTTTTTTCTGCCTCCCTGCTCAATAATTCCCATCTCGCTAAATGTCTTTCATGATCGGGAACATTTAAACGATTATTGTATTGTTGATCGAGTGACGGTTGATCGTATTGTTTATAAATAAGCATGCTATGTATTTATCTCTGCGTAATCTCTGCGACTCTGCGGTGAAAAAAAAATCCCAAAATAATACTTGCTCGCTATTAATTGAAGCTCTATTCACCGCAGAGTCGCGGAGAACGCAGAGTTTACGCAGAGGGTTTATCGAGGCAATTGAACACGAGCCTATAAAACTCCGGATGCGATTGCCAGGTTTTACCTGTTACGATTTTTCCATCCTGCACAGCCTCCGTCTCATCGCCCACATAAATACCACCACAGGATTCCACTTCAAATTTTACATGCTCGTAACAGGCGATCTTTCTTTTATCCACCAATCCTGCAGTAACCAATATTTGTGAACCATGACAAATAGCGAATACATATTTACCACTGTTATAAAATGTATGGGTAATATCGATCACACGCTGGTCGTTCCGTAAATATTCAGGTGCCCTGCCACCCGGGAAAAGTAATGCATGGTAGTCAGCAGGATTCACATCATCAAACGAGATCTGCGATTCTACCAGGTAACCTTTTCGTTCAACATACGTATCCCAACCCGGTTCAAAATCATGTATCACGAGGTTCATCCGTTTTACTGATGGCGCTGCAATCACGGGTTCATATCCGGCTTCGCGTAAACGGTGTGAGGCGTAGAGGATCTCGAAACTTTCACCTGCATCGCCGGTGATGATCAGTATTTTTTGGGATTGGCTCATGATAGATAAGTTGGTAATAAAGAATACTAATCTAAAAAAAATAATGGTAACACTGGAATATAAATGGCCTAACCGTGCCTCTGTGCCTCCGTGTGCAAAAAAAAATCCCACACAGAGGCACAGAGGCACGGTTTTGACTATCTGATAAAGCAGTTTTGCTGATCCATTAAGATTTTACAGAAGAAATAATTAAGTAACTTAGTCCCTATGGAAAAGATCAGCAAACCAACCGTCAATATCCCTGCTTTTTACCAGGTGTATATGGACCAGGTACCTGATGACGGCAACCTTATTTTCAACCTCACCGAGATCCTTGATGAGAGCAAAGAACTGATCAATGCCCTTCCTGAAGAAAAAGTAAACTATCGGTATGCACCGGGGAAATGGACGATCAAAGATATTCTTGTACATCTTTCAGATTGTGAAAGAGTGATCATTTACAGGGCCATGCGGATCGCAAGGAACGATAGAACGGATCTTCCGGGATTTGATGAGGACCTGTTCGCTGCCAATGCCAACGCCGGCGAAAGAGAGTTGGCAGATATCTTTAACGAGCTCACTGCAATTCGCGCGGCAAGTATTGCTTTTATCCAGACACTCTCTGACGAGGCATTGGACAGGGAAGGCACAGCAAATAAATTCACGCTATCAGCAAGATTGCTGGTGAATCATCTATATGCACACCATCATCATCACTTAAGGGTGATCAAAGAAAGATACCTCCTCATTCAATAAATTTTTCCCAATGAGTAACCAAACACTAGAGATCAAAACAGGCATCCAGATCCAGAAACCACCACACGAAGTATTTGAAGCGATCGTGGATCCTGCAAAAATGTCTAACTATTTTATTTCTGAAAGTACAGGGCGAATGGAAGAAGGAAAAGAACTGGTCTGGCGGTTTCCTGAATTTGATATGAACGTTCCTGTACGTGTTGGAAAAATAGAAACTGATAAATATATTTCTTACCATTGGGACGATCATAATCATGAACAATTGGTAGAGATTACGCTCGTTGCCAAGGGAAACAACGATACGCATGTGACTGTTACCGAAAAAAGCAGGGCTAATGATGAAGCCGGCATTAAATGGCTAAAGGGTAATACAGAAGGCTGGGCCAATTTTCTCGCCTGCCTGAAAGCATGGCTCGAGTATGGAATTAATTTGAGAAAAGGAGCATTTGATTTTGCAAAACCCAATTCATGAAACTTAAGCACCCGGAATTAACTGATTTATTACAAAGAGCCTATTCTGCTGAAAAAGCCGCCGCATTTGCTTACCAAGGGCATGCAGGTTCTGTAAAAGATAAAGCACAAAAGCAAGCGATACGCCAGATAGAAATTGATGAATGGAACCACAGAAAAGAAGTACTGGAGATCATGCGGCACTATGAAATACCTGTGTCAAAATATTATGAGTTCCGTTTTCATATGATCGGCAAGACCATTTCTGCCAGTTGTTATATCATTGGCTGGTTCATGCCATTTTATTTTGCAGGAAGCCTTGAAAGCGGGAATGTTTGTGAGTATTTCCGGATGATGCACTATTTCCATGAACTCGGTATCAAAGAACACGACCAGGTATTGTATGAAATGGGTATCAAAGAAAAAGAGCATGAGATCTATTTTCTTGATAAAATTAAATACAACAAACTGCTCCCATTTTTTGAGAAGGTGTTTTCATGGGGATCGAAAAAAAGTTTCAACGATGTGGACCTAGATGAAAAATATCCTGTAGAATCTTCAGAAATCTATTGCAGAAAATAGGCCAGGCATTTGTTGTTTATTCAGCTGTTGTTGCGTCGCACACTTGTACAGATGGTCCTCTATTCAGCTTTTAATTACATTCAAAAAGACGTGAAAACATTGCGCCTTTGCTCCGTTGCGCCTTTACGTGAAACAACCCTTTCGTTTGTGTCACATTTATCATTAAATTGGGCACACAAAATCCAAAACTAACCCCCAAAAATCCAAAAAAACACATGCTCCTTTCCCGATCTTTGACAGACAGGTTACGAACACAACATGAAGCGATAGAAATACTGATTGAACAGACAGACAAAGACAGGCTCCTCTTGTATCCAGCGCCCGGCAAATGGAGCATCAAAGACAATATTGCGCACCTGGCAAAATACCAACCTGTTTTTATTAACAGGATCCACAAAATTCTTTTAAGCAACGAACCTGTATTTGAAAGTTACCGTGCAGAAAATGATCCTGAATTCGCAGTATGGCAAGGGCGGGATCTACAGATACTACTCGATACGCTATATGCAGACAGGGAACAGATCAATAAACTCATCGCCGATCTATCCTATACACAATTAGATATGGTGGGCGTACACAAAAAATTCGGCCGGTTAACCATTGGGCAATGGACAGAATTTTTTCTTTTACATGAAGCACATCATATGTTCACCATATTTCAATTATCGAATAACACAGAATTATAGCCTTACAAATGAGCGACCGGTCAAACATTCCAATAGATGTGGTTCATCTTCTTCCTGTACTGGATGAGAAACTGATCCCGTTATTGAAATCATTAACCCCCGAAGAATGGCAGCAACAAACCATTGCCAAACTATGGACCGTTAAAGACGTGGCCACACATTTACTGGACGGGAATATCAGGATCTTATCGATGCTGCGTGATGATTATCATGGCGAATCTCCAAACATCCATTCATACCAGGACCTGCTTGATTATTTAAATGGCCTGAATGCAGATTGGGTGAAAGCGATGAAACGGGTGAGTCCGACCATGTTGATTTTATTGCATGAAGCAACAGCTAAAGCCTACTGCGATTATTATGCATCCCTGGATCCTTTTGGCAAATCCGGTTTTGCGGTAGACTGGGCGGGCGAACAGGAAAGTAAAAACTGGATGCATATCGCGCGCGAGTACACAGAAAAATGGCTCCACCAGCAACAGATCAGGGATGCAGTGAACCAGCCTGGCCTGATGACAAAAGATTTATTTTATCCCTTTATCAATATTTTTATGCAGGCACTTCCCTATACTTTTAGAGAAGTTCCTGTAGAGGTACAAACAGTTATTCAAATTGTTATTACCGGTGAGATCGGCGGAAGTTGGTTCTTATCGGGAAAAGAAAATAAATGGGTATTAGATAAATCAAACACGGCAACACCGTCCACTATTGTATCGATCGACCCGGATATAGCCTGGCGGTTATTTTCCAAAAGTATACGACCGGAGCAGGTAATGAATTCTATTCTTATCACTGGTAACAGGCAACTGGGAGAAAAAGTGTTATCTATGGTTTCTGTGATGGCGTAAAATTAATACCCGGTTAGCTGCTTTTAAATCATCTTTACATCTCAACCAAAACCCACCCACATGCAAAACATTTCACAGCTTGAATTACTTGTTAAAAGCACCATCAACGCCTGGCAGGGACAAAATAAAAAAGTAGACGACCTGATCGTAAAACTTTCTGATGAACAATGGAACGCCGATACTGCACCGGGCAGGAACAGTGGCATTTATTTATTGGGACACTCTGTTGCCGTAAATGACGGGATCATTAAACTTCTCGGATTCGGAGAAAAACTGCATCCTGAACTGGAAGCGCCTTTCTTAACCAATGGCGATAAAACAGGGCATGTATTTCCTTCCCTAGATGATCTCAAAAAATACTGGAAAGAGATCAATACAAAACTTGATGAAAATATAAAGACCCTTTCAACCGATGACTGGTTCAGCAGGCATACAGCTGTATCAGAAGAAGATTTCAGTAAGGAGCCGCACAGGAATAAGTTAAGCATATTGATCAGCCGGACAAGTCACCAGGCTTATCATTTAGGACAACTGGCTTACCTCTAATAAATAGCTTTACGGCGGGTCATCACATACCTTCTTCAACCTTAGTAGAAAAATCAAACAATAGAAACCAACCTTATTACCTTATTCTGAAACCCACTGTGTCACAAATAAGGTAATAAGGTTATTAGTCTTATACTCCATATTTGCTACTAAGGTTTGATTACCGATGTTACCGGGTGCCTCTCTATTTTCACATCCCTATGTAACCGAGGCAGTGTTCATGTTATTTAATTACTGCATTCGCGGTTTTAATTTCTGAATGCCGCGTTTGCAATACATTTGATCCCTACCAGGAAAACTGTCATGAAAAGAGGTTTTATCTTTACCATTCATTCTTTCGCAGGTCTGTTATCAGGTCTGTTCATTTTACTGATGTCCTTATCAGGCGCGGCCCTTGTCTTTCATGATGAGCTCGATAGCTTACAATATCCATCCATCACACAAAAAGAGAATGCACCTGTATTACCGGTTGATAGCTGCTACCGCAGTTTACAAAAAAAATATCCGCATGCGCAGGTGAGCAGTTGCAGCATGGCGGAAGATGCGAAGCACCCTTTTATCTTTTCTGTTTACGATTCTTCGTTTAAGAAGGGAACACAAAGTATGCAGGTGTTTATCCATCCGCAAACAGCAGAGGTATTACATATTCGTGGTGGCGGTAAAGACATCAGACATAATTTCATGAGCTGGTTATCCGTTTTCCATAATTCATTTCACCTGGAGAAAAAAGGAGAATGGCTGCTTGGTTTTTTTGCCCTGGTTTTCGTACTAAGCATCAGCACCGGTATCATTTTATATCGAAAGAATATTGTTTCAGTTCTGCTGTTCAGAAAAAAAATGTTTCGGGGAGGCAATCTTCATCAACTGGTTGGTGTGTATGCTTTGTTATTTAATTTAATGATCGGCATCAGCGGGTATTGGATGCAGCGTTACGTATTTAAGAAGCAATTTTATGCAGCGGAACAACCTTATACGCCTGTGATCAAACCATCTTCTCCCCTGTTCTTTAATATCGACAGTTCTTTGACTGCAGCAAAAAAAACGTATCCTGCTTTTACCGGTTATGTGATCTATTTCGCACCAACCATTCATAGAAAGACGGCGGTATATGGCAGCCAGTCAACCAACTCATTCATTCATTCAAAAAAATTCGCGGATGTGTTGTTTCTGGACAGTGTGGGGGGAATTGCTAAAACCGCTTTTGTAAACAAGATAGAACCGGCTGACCGCCACGATATCATTAATTCGCAGTTACATTTTGGGAAATTTGGTGGATTGCCTGTTAAAATATTGTACAGTTTATTCGGATTATCAAGCGGGTTGTTAAGCATTACCGGTTTTTTATTGTGGTTGAGAAGAAGGAAAAATCAGTTCTCTTAACGTGTTTAACCTCTTTAACTATTTTAACCATTTTAACCAGGCCAGTTAAAAAGGTTAAAATAGTTAAAGAGTTACTGCACCCTACGGAATATTTGTAATTTTAATCCTTCAAATCACAAGTATGCGTTGCCGCCTGTTATCCCTATTCCTTCTTTTTGCCGTCGCCTCAAGTGCGCAGTATAAAAGTTTTCGTCTTGGCGATAAGGGAGATACATTGAATGCCATAGACCTGAAAGGAATGAAGCAGGGCAAATGGAGCCTTCATGTAAATGCTTTGCGCGGCGAACCGGCTTATGATGAGGAGGGTATATTTGTGAACGACCGTAAAGAAGGCAAATGGATCCGTTTCAATACCATGGGCGATCCGCTTGCTGCCGAGAATTACAAATGGGGCAAGAAACACGGTATCAGCCGTTATTATACCATCACAGGCATCGAACGCGAAGAAAGCTGGCGCGCGATCAACCCCGATAAACTGTATGATACGATCGATGTACCGGATCCGATGACCCCAAACAAATATGAAAAAGTAGTGGTAAAGAATGAGGGCAACTCACTCCGCCACGGTACCTGGAAATATTATGACCCGCGAAACAGTGCACTGGTCGGCACCGAGCGTTATTTCATGGACAGGCTGCTCGAACCCGGCGCTCCCGATCCTACCGACGGGCTGGTTAAAGTAGTCGCGAAAGCACCCACCGATACCACCAAGGCCAAGCCGGTTGAAAAACCCAAACCCAAAGAGGTGCTGGATTTCGAAAAAAAGACTTCCGGCAAGAAAAAAGCCGTCCGCGATGGCAGAACAGGCGGCTAAAGACCTGTTTTTTACCCTTTTACCCTTTTAACTACCCCGATACAGGCAACCCCTGCCTATCATTTCGCGTATAGCTGGCAATAATAGTAGCTTTATAGCCAGTATATTTTTGTAACTGTACTCTAATAAAATTGCCCCGGGAGATACACCAGATATCGAGCTTAATTGCCGGTTGCTGTAAAAACGACCGCAACAGCCAGCGTGACCTTTATCACTGGCTGTATGATTATGCCCTGAAGATATGCTACCGTTATGTGAGCCGATCGGAGGAAGCGGAAGAATTGGCCAACGAATCGTTCATCAAATTATTTAAGAACATCCAGCAGTTTGATGGAAGCCGCGGTGGCGAAACCGAGGCCCTGCTGAAAGGCTGGTTCAAGCGGATCGTGGTGAATACCTGTATCGATCACCTGCGCAGAACGCATTTAAAACTGGTGAGCCAGGAAATAAGTGAAGAAGGAGAAACGTTTGCTGATTCACAGGAGAGCGGAATAGACAAGCTGATGTACCGCGAGATCATTGAAGCGATCCGCAAACTGACCCCGGTATATCGTACTGTATTTAATTTGTTTGTGATAGAAGGTTTTAGTCACGAAGAGATTGCATCGCAACTGAACATCAGTGTGGGCGCGTCAAAATCGAACCTGTCTAAAGCAAGACATAATCTTAGAAAAATCATTACCCAACAAACTGAGTATAAAGCATATGTTTAATCTTGGCGACGATAACGAACTGGATCGTGCGGGCAGGGAAGCAGCCGATAGATACGCGCCCCCCGGAGATCCAGACTGGCAAGCACTCAGCGCAGAGCTTGACAAAGTGATGCCCGTAGAAAAGAGGAAAAGACGCATATTCTATTGGTGGTTACTGCCTGTATTATTAATAGGTGGCAGTGCCGCTTATTGGCTGGTACAGAAAGAGGGTGCTCCTGTTATAACAACTATCAAGGAACCTGTTACCACGCAGGTCAATAAAAAGGAAGACAAAACGGCTTCACCGGCAGAAACACCCATCAATGCGCAGCAAGAAAATGGTAAACCCGTAACAGAGCAAACTGAAAAGCAAACAACCACCATACAGCTCAACAAACAAGCTGATAGAAAAAACATTGCGAAGACAAACGAGAGAATAGCATCAGCTGGTAATGGATCATTTACGATCAGCTCGCGTAAAAATAAAACAGCTTCTGTTCCTATGCCGGGTAAAGATCAACCTGCAACTAGCCATGCTCCTGGTAAAACAGCTGATCAACCTGTGAAACAGGATCAGCCAATTACAACAGCTACTACAAAAGCCGTAACAGATCCGGTGAGCGAAACAGCAAAGAACAATGCTGACCAACCTGCGCAACCTGCAATGGGAAACAGTACACCTGTAAAAGACGAAAAAGCGGAGTCGGCACCAGAAATAGCACAACAGGCACCTGATGTCAAGGCACCAACAACAACACCTGTACTTCTTCAAAAAAGAGGCAAAGGTTTCAGCCTGGGTATCCTTGCAGGTGTCGATAAGAGTACCGTTAAATTCAAATATTCTAATGATGCAGGTGTAAATATTGGTTTCCTCGCAGGTTATCATTTCAGCGATCGGTGGTCAGTACATACCGGCGCGATCTACACGCAGAAAAATTATAAAGTAGCCGGAACCGATTTCACCGCACCAAAAGGCAGCTGGCCCAGCTATTATAAAATAGACAATGTAGAAGGATACTGCCGCATGTGGGAAATTCCTTTGATGGCGAGATACACGGTTAGCCAGTCTAACAGGAAAAGTATTTTTCTCAGCACGGGTCTCTCTTCTTATTTTATGACGGGTGAGAAATACGATTATACGTATTACACCAATAGTGGTTCGATTGCAACGCGTAATATGGAGTACAGTTCAGCTGACTCGTATATCATGTCGATCCTGCATTTATCGGCAGGTTTCGAGAATCGTATCAGCAAGAACTTGTCGTTACAGGTAGAACCTTATGCGAAGATTCCATTGGGTGGTGTTGGTTTTGGTAGTATCAGGCTCAGCAGTTTCGGGCTTAATTTTTCCGTGCAGTACAGGCAACCTTCAAAAAAATAAGAGCGTACTGATAGTTACATAAAGGCTTTCTATGATCAACCATATTTAATGCGGTTGACGGTGTAATGATTTATTAACGGGGCTTCATTATACCTGGCTGCATTAATAAAAAGCAACTCTTTGGGGTTGCTTTTGTTTTTTAAAATTGCTTCTATCTTTATTCACGCGATTGCTATTTCGTACTGTTTGCCTGAACCTCCACATTCCTGCCTAATGTCTTGAACCGAACGCCGTTCTTTTGTTCAACGGTGATGGTGATGTGGCCTGTTTTACTGGTGTTGATATCTCTTACTATACCGGATTTCCCGGCATGTGTTCCTCCAACAACCTTGCATTGATCTCCGTCTTTTAGCTGTTCGGGTGTTTTAATTTTCATGATTATCAGTTTTACTTAGTGCTGGAAATGAGAATTGATAAAACTTAACATCTACTTCCATTACAGGGAATTCTTTAGGCAAGTCTTGTTTTGGGATCTCTGTAAAACCGTTCTTTTCATAAAACCGTTGTGCCCTGGTGAATTTTTCTGTTGTGCCTAAAAATATTTCTGTAACATTTTTGTTCCTGGCCCACGCGAGTAAACTATTCAAAAGATTTTGTCCAACGCTGAATTCTTTGCCGCGATAATCTTTAGCAACAAACATTTTACGTAGAGCGGTTGTTTGATTACCAATATCAAGCAACGCAATTGTTCCAATTACTTTGTCGTCAAGCCTCGCGATCCAGAAATTTCCTTTGTTTACCTGGTAAAATTTAGCTATTTCATTCAGATCCGGTTGCTGCTGTATGGTTATAGGTATTCCGAACTCTTCGGTTTGGATGCTGAGAATTAATTGCGCCACAGCATCTTTGTAAGTATCGGTATAGATTTCGATGTTTACGGCATTCATAGTTTTGGTTTAGCTCCTATGACCAGCGATTCTTTGGTTATTTCGCTGCCAGTAACTGTTCAAAGAAAGCGCCAATATTATTTACCCTGTCCACAAAATGAAGCTCCAGTATCCAATGTCTTTTGTTCCCGTTTTGATCCGGCTGAAATATATCGGTATGATTATCAGGATGTACATCTAAACAAGGATCATTGGGATCATCGGGTTGCTCATGGGGAAATCGGCCCACAATATGGCCGGCGATTGCGTTTCCAAATTCATAACCGTAGCTTTTGGAAAGATCGGTAATGTAATTAAAATATTCAGCGCCGGTAAGGTTGGATTGCTTAAAGTACCAGTCGTTCGCCTCGTGCCATGCGGTTTCTATATCTTTCTTCAGCTTTAATTTTAAAGGATCGGTACCCAAAACATAGGTCCTTCCGAGATCTGCTTCCCAACCTTCATAAATAGGATGAAAATCAAAGAACACTATATCATCTTCCTGGATTACCCGATCCGGAGGATCAGCAATGAACGGCTGTAATGTATTGACGCCTGCTCTCACAATTTTTTTATGCCAATGATCTTTAATAGCGAATTCTTCTTCGGCAATTTTTACTATTTCATCGCAAAGCGTTTTCTCAGATTTTCCTGGGATGATCAATCCTCTTTGTTCTACTGTATTAAATAATTCTTTTGCTTTTTGCTCTGCAAGAATTAGTTTTTGTTTTGTTTCGTTCATAATTTTTTTGTCAGTTGTAAAAGAGAGGAGTTATACCAATAAATTAATTCTCGCTTTATGTTTAATCCTGCAAATCGACGAGTTTTCTATCGGGGACTCGTGGAAAAGTGAAAATCAAGCACAGCCTTATTTCTTCCGTCCAACAAACCTGATCACTGAACCTTTTCCATTGTGAAACAGACCCTCGCTCAATTCAATTTCTTTTTCCACCAGTTCAATAATTTCATATTCGCTGAAATCAGATGCCAGTTCGTCGATGGAGAATAACATGGCGATATCTTTTGGTCCGCCAACCTTTTCGTTTTTCGCGAGATAGTCAATATGTGTTTTACTAAACGCTTCAAAAATAATGAATCCCCCCGTACGCAAATATTTATCAAGTGTCTTGTGATATACTGATTTAATTTCAGCAGGAAAATGCGCATAAATCAGTGCGATCACATCAAATTGACCGGCATCATAATTCAATACCTCCAATTCACCAACCTGGTAGTCAATGGCCACTTTATTTTTTTCTGCAAGCCGAAGCGCTTTCCCTTTCCCTTCATCGCTTATATCAAACGCTGAAACTGTCCAACCAAGTGTAGCAGCAAAAACGGCATTACGTCCTTCACCTTCTGCAGGAAAAAGTATTTTTCCCGCAGTTAACTTTTCTAATTGTTCTTTCAGATAATTGTTGGGTTGCTCGCCATAAGCAAACGCTTCATTACGATACCTGTCGTTCCACCGCTCAATCCAGGGTTCATCCATGTTTCTGATTTTTGTAGACTTCTCACTCCAGACTTGTTACTACTTCAACACTTTATCAAAATACTTCCTAAAAAACAATAACTGATAATCAATCGAATTCTCCCAATATTTCCAGTCATGTTTACCGGGACGTTCTGTGTACTCGTGCGGGATCTTCAGTTTCAATAATTTTTCATGCATCGCACGGTTCATAGCAATCACCTGGTCCTCTGTACCGCAATCGAAAGTGATGAGTACGGAGTCTTTGGGATATTTATCTACTACGGCCAATGCGCTCCACTCCTGCCAGTATTTTCGGTTGATGGCGGTATCGCCCAAACGGGTTTCCACACCATAACCTTTTGTGATCACGTTAGACATTAATGCGCCACTCATACTACCAATCGCGCTGAAAATATCTGCATGGCGGAAGCCTAAGAAAAATCCACCATGACCGCCCATGCTCAAACCTGTGATGGCTCTTGCTTTTCGGTCGGCAATGGTTTTGTAATTGGCATCGATGTATTGAGGAACCTCGGTTCCTACAAAAGTTTCGAATTGATAGGTTGGATCGATTGGGCTGTCGTAGTACCAGCTTGTATAGCCACCATCAGGACAAACGATCATCATCTGGTATTGGTCCGCAAGCTGTTGTATATGCGGCACTTTACTGATCCAGTTAGCGTAACTGCCGAAAGCGCCGTGCAATAAATAAATCACAGGGAAACGTTTGTTCTCATTGTATGAAGATGGGCGAATGATCACTGTTTTCACCGAACGATGCATGCTATTACTGGGAATCGCCACGGTGTCTACTGTTGCAGATTTTGCAGAAAACACAAGGATCAAAAATGACAAGACAAGAATCGGTTTCATATTATTCTATAATTAGTATGTTGTTTAATCGAAAACTCTCTGTGAAACTCCGTGCCTCTGTGGTAAAGCCTTCGCTTTGATCTTTTTTTCACCACAGAGACTCAGAGAGCTCAGAGTTTAACAGAGAATTGCTTTTCAACTAAAAAGCCACCTGAAATTAATTCAAGTGGCTCTATAATTATCTATAATATCAAAATATTATTTACCTGCTTTCTGTTGTGCTGCCTGCATCGGGTTTATTGTACCGCCACCTGCGCCGCGTGCACCTCTTCCGGCTGCTTTAAAGATCGAGAATTTGCTTGGCTCATCGGTTGCACCTGATTTTGGCCAAACATTGTTGCTTTCATTGGTATCAGCAGTTTCCCTTAACGGATCGAGTTTAATGCTTACCGCTTTTTTCCTGGTGATGAAAACCTTGGTAGTCGCATTCTCATTTTGCCTCCAGATCTGCGCAGGGATCCTTTGAACTTCTTTGGTTCCATCTGCAAAAGTAAATTCAATGATGATCGGCATTACCAAACCACCTTTGTTGGAAAGTGATAATTCATACATATGAACATCGGCATATTTTGCTTTGTCTGCTGCGCTCATTTCCGGCGTTGTAATGCCACCACCTGGTGCCGGTGTTGGTAATTTTGTAATTGAATCATAAGGTTCAATACCTCTGTCGTATCTCCAGTAGAAATCACGAAGGCTGGTATCTGCATCGGTTAAGAAAACGGTGTTCCTGTCTTCCCTGTTACGGATCTTGGTAATGTCTTCGAAAGTAAGTACGTCTGGTTTGGCTAAACCTTGCGGGCCATTATTACCACCTCCAAAATTACCACCTCCACCACCTCTTCTCCCAAATCCACCGCCTGCTACAGGTGCTGCGTTAGGATCGTAAACTGCGTGTTTTACAGAATCCAGTGAAATATCACAGGCATCAGTTCCAAAGAACCATCCTCTCCAGAACCAGTCAAGGTCCTCGCCACTGGCATCTTCCATCGTACGGAAAAGATCAGCAGGTTGCGGATGTTTGAATGCCCATCTTCTTGCATACTCTTTAAAAGAAAAATCAAACAGCTCACGGCCCATGATCGTTTCGCGGAGTATATTGAAACCGGTCGCCGGTTTTGAATAGGCGTTCGGGCCAAATCGGATGATGTTTTCGCTATTGGTCATGATAGGTTCTAACTGGTCCTTAGGTAAACGCATATAAGATGCGATCTGGTAACCGGCGCCCATTCCACGCGAAGGAAATTTATTATCATACAATTCTTCTGTGAGGTATTCTACAAATGAGTTCACACCCTCATCCATCCATGTCCACTGGCGCTCATCGCTGTTAACGATCATCGGAAAGAAATTATGTCCCACTTCATGAATGATCACTCCCAGCATACTGATCTTGGTTCCCTCGCTGTACGTGCCATCTTTCTGTGTACGGCCATTGTTGAAACAGATCATCGGGTATTCCATACCATTGCTTGCTTCAATACTTTGTGCAACAGGGTATGGATATGGAATAGAGAATTTAGAATAGGTTTTAATTGTATGCGCTACCACTTTGGTTGAGAACTTACGATATAAACCATAAGCTTCTTTTGCATATCCGCTCATACACATGATCTTCTTCCCTTCCACATAAGCAGGCATCGCATCCCAGATAAATTTGCGGCTCGATGTCCATGCAAAATCTCTTACGTTCTCTGCTTTAAAGATCCATGTTTTTGTTTTGGTGCTTTTTTGTTTTTCTGCTGCTGTTGCTTCTGCCAGTGTTACCACTTCAACAGGTTCTTTTGCAGTTTGTGCCTGGTTCCAGCGGGTCATTTGTGCCGGAGATAAAACCTGTGCATAATTCTGGCAGGATCCTGTTGCCAATACAACGTGGTCGGCAGGTACTGTCATTTGAACGGTATAGTTTCCGAATGCCAAAGCAAATTCTCCGCGGCTGGTGAACTGGTGGTTCTGCCATCCCTGGAAATCGCTGTACACGCATAAACGCGGGAACCATTGTGCCATAGTGAAAAGGCTGTTGCCATCTTCAGGAAACAATTCATATCCGCCACGTCCGCCAAATGCGTTACGGTCGGAGATCTTATAGGTCCAGTCGAGATTGAAAATAAATTTTTGTCCGGGTTTCAAAGGTGCCGGAAGATCAACACGCATCATGGTTTTGTTGATCGTGTATTTCAAAGCTTTACCAGTTGCATCGGTGAGTTTGGTGATCTTATCACCATAACCATTATCCACTTTCGCGTTATCAGCTGCGTCGATAGCTGCAGTAGTAACGGATCTTGCCATTTCTCCTGCATTCTGGTAATTGGCATTGTTGATATTGCTGTGCTCGTTCTCATCCAATTGTAACCAGATATACGTTAATACATCAGGTGAGTTGTTATAATAAGTAACCGTTTCCGATCCTTTTAATTTGAGATTGGGTTCATCCAGTTCGCATTTGATATTGTAATCCGCGCGTTGCTGCCAGTATTTGGCACCGGGTGCGCCACTTGCTGTACGATACTCATTGGGTGTTGGTAAGATACTTCCCAGTTGTTCAAATTTGTTTCCATGGTTTGAACCGGGGTTGTTACGGATGTCCTGCGCGTTGACCGCTGCACAACACAATAACAGGGATAGGTAAAGCAGTTTTCTCATTTGTAGTTTAGTTTAAAAAGGTATTCTTTCAAGAGCCATTTTAAGTGCAATGGCAAAAATACCGCCTGATAAATAGAGCAGGTATTCTCTCCGGTTGCATTTCAGAATGGATACGAATATAAAGGAAATGATCAGAACAATACTAACGATCAATAGTTGTCCCAGTTCAAGCCCAAGATTAAAAGCCAGCAGTTGTGCCACCACGTTGTGATCACTGCCCAAAAGACTTTTCAGGTAGGTGCTGAAACCCAGTCCATGCACCAATCCGAAGAACAGTGCAAAGAAATAAATGACGGGGAATTTTGATTTGAAAGCAAACTTTTTCACGAACACATTACTGATAGCTGTAATAACTATCGTAACAGGTATCAGGAACTCGATCCATTTATAAGAATAATTCACCAGATCAAATACGCTCAATGCAAGCGTAATGGAGTGCCCGATGGTAAACGCGGTAATAAGGATGATGATTTTACGCCAGTCGGCGAATTGGTAGCGCAGGCAAAGTGCCATTACAAAGAGAATATGATCAATACCGCGCAGGTCGGCAATATGCTTATAGCCTATCTCAAAATATAGTCCGAAATCATTCATGTGCAGAACCCAAATTAATCAGGATATTTGTACTGAAACAAATGTGATGTTTGAATGGTAAATATAATGGTTCAATGGCTGATGACGGGATTTGTATCGCTGATACATCCTTTTTTTGTTTCTGTTATAGAAATAAATCATAATGCAAAAGAAGCGACCGTAGAGATCAGCGTTCGCGTTTTTACGGAGGACTTCGAAAAAACACTTCAGAAACGAACGACTACGCGGCTGGATATTATCAAACCTCCCGACAATGCTTTTCTTGATAAACAGATCGGTGCTTATTTAGCAGAGAAAATAAAATTGAAAGTGAACGGGCAGCCGGTAACTTTTCATTACCTCGGGCATGAAGTGCAGAAAGAAAGTGTGTGGAGTTATATGGAAGTTGAAAAAATGAGTGATGTTAAAAAGATAGAAGTGGATTGTTCGCTTTTATATGATTTTGAAAAATCGCAGAGCAATATCATTCATGTGAAGAATAAGGGAACGGATAAAAGTTATAAGCTGGACTTTCCGAAGAATAGTGCGGTGTTTGATTTCTGATTGCCTGATCGCCTATTATGCATTTATAAGCCGCAGATTAAAAAAAATCTGCGGCTTATTTCTTTCGTCTTACTGCTTCAAGGATCCTTTTTGCATCCACTATTATCCTTCATTTAATGGCATTTATTTTTCGAGGTCGAAATAGACCGCATATACTAATAAAATAAATTGTATCAGCCATCTGATCATGTAATTACGTTAAAATAAAACGAGGAACTCAAATAAAATCGGTATCATTATGCAAATATTGGTGCTAAGAGAAAAGTAAGGTCGCGCACAATATTTATCCTCTATTCTTTCCCCCTCTTTTTCCGGAAAGCAGTAAACAATTTATCAAGGCCAAACAAGGGCGTTGTAAATCAGCGCAGCCAAACGTGTCACCATTTAAACCAGATAATTTATGAGTTATGACAAACAAACAGTTTATGGCGGAGGTACGTCACTAAAAGCCGCAAAAGAATGGACGTCTAACTGGCGTCATTGGATGCTTGGAAAAGGAGTGCCACCGCAAGATGTACTGAAAGGTTTTTTTATCCCTATTTCAGATATTCTTAACCTCGCACAAGAGGCTGAATTATTAAATGGCGCAAGGTTATACATGGCCCTTACTGATAAAAATGATCCGGCTTCTGTAAAAGTAGTATTGGTTAGAGTAGGCCAGCATGGTGAGGATATTATCGAGCCGATTCAAAACGGTAATAATAAAACCGGCGAAGACGAAGACTACACCATTTATGATGTTACAAGTCCGTGCCCGCCATTGTGTGATCCGGAAGGCAGCGCGTTATTTCCTCTTCCTCCACCTCCAGCTAAATAATTACAGCCAGTATGAATTATGTATATATGCGGGTAGTAGCACCGTCATTTATTTTACTCCCGCTGGTGATAGCGGGAGTATATTATTATAAATTGACCCGGGCCATGCGGGTATTGTTTTATTATCTACTGGTAACGGCCCTAATCAGCATTGCAACCACTGTACTAGCCATCAAACATATCAGGAACACGCCTTTGATCCATATTGATACGATCGTTGAAACCATGTTCCTCTTACGGTTTTTTGATCTTGTATTTGCCAACAAGCGGTTGACAAAATATATCAGGGTCTTACTGATCGTTTTCCCTGTTTTCTGCTGTATTAATTTTATTTTTTTTCAAAGTATTTATAGTTTCAACAGCTATACACGTGCCGTGGAATCCATGCTGTTTATTTCGTTTAGCATGTTGTACTGGATCTATCGAAATGACAACACAACATGGTACAGTGTTCCCTCCAATTGGATGGTGTGCGGACTTTTATTATATTTTTCAAGCGGATTCTTTCTTTTTGTTTTCAGTAACTACCTAGCTTCAACACTCAGTTTACCAGGTTTGGTATTTGTCTGGAATTTTCACGCAACCCTTATCCTTATTATGTACCTGCTATTCGCCATAGGCTTTGTGATCAATGGAAAACTCAACCGATAATATATATGTACTCGTTGCGGTCGCCATGGCAGGTGCTGTGCTGCTGGTGGTATTGTCTGTGTTGTTGCAAATACGGAATCAAAATAAAATATTAAAACAGCAAAGAAAACTGCAGCAGAAAGAAATGGAGCACCAGAAAGAAATGCTGTATGCCCTGATCAACTCACAGGAAATAGAAAGAAAACGGATCGGCATCGATCTGCACGACGAAGTGGGTTCTGCCCTCTCCTCTCTACGGATGATGATCGAAATGTTTGTGGATAAGGGAACGGGAGAAACAGAAACAATGGCGTTGCGCGGCCGGTGCAAATCAACCATTGATAATGTAATAAGCAATGTGAGAAATATAGCTCACGACCTGTCGCCGCTTACCGCGGGAACCTGTAACCTGAACGATGTGATAGAGGACTTATGCGATTCGGTTAATGAAACAGGAAAGCTTAGTTTCAGGTTTATTAATGAGGCAGAGAAACAGATAGCAGCATTAGACAATAACAAAGCGCTTGCCTTATATCGTGTGGTTACCGAGCTGGTTAACAACACGATCAAACATGCTGATGCAAAACACATCATACTTTCTATTACAAAAATGGATACCCATTTACTATTTGTATATAAAGATGATGGACGTGGACTTACCGGGGAAAACAAAACGACTTCTCGGGGAATGGGGATGAGTAATATTGCGGGCAGACTTGATATGTTACAGGCGGCATTTACCCTATCCGATGCCGGCGAACCGGGTTATCAAATTTCTGTACAGCTTCCTGTTGACTTACCTGTTTCCGAAAATCACTTATCGAAATGAAAGAAGTACGCATAGCCCTGGTAGATGATCAAAAACTTTTCCGCCAAAGCCTCTCTGCTTTGCTGGCAGTAGTACCCGTTTACCAGGTAGTGATGGAAGCAGAGAGCGGCACCGATTGCCTCACACAATTAAGCGCAATGAATATATTGCCGGATATCATACTGATGGATATGGAAATGCCAGGCATGGATGGTATTGAACTGAACGAGTCACTTCAAAAAAAGTATCCCGCTATTAAAGTCATTGTACTTTCTATGCATGCAAAAGAAAGGCTGATCAGTCGCATGATCGAATCAGGTGCCTGTGGGTACCTGATAAAAAATTGTGATAAAGAAGAATTACTGGCTGCCATCCATACCGTTGCTGAAACGGGCTTTTATATCAATACACAGGTGTTAAAAGCCATACAGGGCGCTTCGGGAAGCAGAACGAAGTCAAGAAATAATCTCGCCCAATTATCTATCGAATTTACTCCACGTGAAAAAGAAGTGCTTATCCTGATCTGTAAAGAATATACCAATGCTGAAATAGCAAACAAACTTTTTATCAGTATCCGTACTACAGAGGGCCATCGCACTAATCTTCTCGCCAAAACCGGCTGCCATAATACCGCGGGGCTGGTATTGTTTGCCGTAAAAACAAACCTCTTCGAAGTGAGCTTCTGAACAGGCAATTACTTCTTTTTACTTTTTTTGTACAAGCAGGTAGAAATACCTGTTTTTCAAATCGCGTACTTCTACGCTGAACATTACCAATGCAGACCGGTTATTTTGTAATTGTAAATAAACGGTTTAATCCTGGTAAAGACACAAACAGTTGAATGATGATAATGATACTCGTTATTAAGGAATGCTTAAGATTTTGCATGGTACCCTAAAGAGGTAGTATGTCTTAACATTTAAGTAATACATTTACTGAGTAAAAAGCCTAATTAATAATTGACAGAAGTTTTCAATTATTACTCTTTATCATCCATCCCTCCTTTTTTATCTGTTACCACTAAGGTAAATTAGACTTTGCCCCAACCTCGTCTTTACTATCTAAGTAAGCTTTTATTTACCCCCAATTAGTACGAGTTATTCTTTGTCAAGGAGTCCGGAATCCCTAATCTGATCAGTTAAAAACTGGACAGGATGCCACTTTTTTGCTTATAATTTAGAAGAAACGATCTGTTATGGGACATGTAATGAAAGAACCACTTACGCCAAGAGAAATACAGATCCTATGGGAGTTAGTTGACGGCAAACTGAACAAAGAGATCAGTGTATCCCTTAACATCAGTATTGAAACTGTGAAAAAGCATTTGAAAAACATTTACCGGAAAATCAACGCCAGGAACAGAATAGAAGCTGTGCAATATGCAAATACTTTAAAACATGAGCAAAGGGCTTAGTTCCCGCATTTTCTAAAAGCATATATACCGGGTATTGATCCGGGAAAAATAACAGGCTGCAAAAAAACACTTTGCAACCTGAACGGAATTGTTTTGACTAAACTCAAATATACAGACCATGACACACAACCTCAAACTAAAGCTGCTGCTGCTGCTCATTTGCCTGCAAGGGTACAGCATAGCTCAAAAAACGAAACCTGTACCGCGATGGCGTTTACAGGCAACCGCAGGCGCGACCTTTAATTATTTCACCGATGAACAACCGCATTCAGGCATGGATGTGGGGGCAACGGCACAATTCCGTTTAAACTATTCAACATCCAAACATTTCAGTTTGTATGCAGAAGCGGGGTATGTTGCTGCAGGTGGGTCACTTACTAAATTCACAGATAATACCTGGTTAGGTTTCGATCCTACCATCACATTCAAAAATGCAAAGCAGAGTAATTATCTAATACACAGCCTGGAGTCAAGCGTTGGCGCTGCATATTCCATTGTAACAAAAGGTTTGTGGTCTGTGAAAGTTTATGTGGCGCCAACCCTTAACATCACAACGGGCGAAACGGAAAATTACGAAAAAACGGGCAACCTGATTTCCGGAATCTCCAATTCACCTGGTGTGATTGCTACGATCAACGGCAATCAGTATGTAGATAAATTCAAACCTTACTGGTGGTCTGCAACAGGCGGATTACAGATAGGTCTTCCCGTTAAAAAATCGCACGAAATAGTTATCGATTTCCGCTATGTATGGGGTTTATCTCCTGTTCTCGATGATTACTCCTACATCGGAGCCAGTGGTGTTTCGGGTAATATCAGAACGAGTTCATTCCGTTTAGGCCTGGGCTACTCTATTCCGGCTTTTGGTAAAAAAGCTAAAAAAACAAACTAACCTATTCAAATCTTAACCACAAACCAAAACAGACACATTATGTTACAATTTAGAGCCATTAGAACCATTGCAGCAATTATGCTGGTGGGGGCAACATTTACCGCTTGTAAAAAGGACGCATTCAGCGAGAAGGACGCTATTGCTGCGCAAACCTCACTGATCCAGATGAAGTACGACCAGGAAATCAAACTGGAGCAGCTTAAACAATCAGGAGCAACTGCATTGGCCCAACTACAATACAGTTTTACTTTGCAGATCAATGCTTCGCAGGAAAGGTTAAAAGACAGCCTTAGCAAGCTTTATACCCGTTACGTTGACAGTTTGACCCGTACAAATACAAAATACAATGACAGTGTGAATCGTTCAGACTCACGCAGACGTGATATTATTATTGCGGTACGTGACCAGGTTACACTTCAACCGATAGCAGGCGCCACTGTAACTATTCCTACATTGGTGAATACTGTTTTACAGGTTACAACCGACGCGAATGGTATAGCCACATTTCCTGCTGCAGGAAATATTAATGTAGCCAATCCAGCATCCGCCATTGTTACTAAAACCGGTTATGGAAGTGGTTCTATATTCTATAACATTTTCGGATCAGGCACCGCAGCAGGAACGGCAACGATCAGTCTCTGGAACCAGACAAACAACAGAAATACCATCAAGGGTACTGTTACAATTCAAACCAACTTTGTGAATCCAACAGCTGAGTTTGCCACTGGTAAACTGGTTAATGTGTATTCAACTGTAACCGTAAACGGACAAAGCCAGCGATTCGACTGGTCAGCCCTTACAAATGCTACCGGAAATTACAGTATCAGCGTACCGGATCTTCCGACAGGAGGCGTGTTTAATTTCTCCCATAGTGCATTTGACACTACTGCAAGACTCGCTATCAACAGTTTCTACCCAGGTATTGATACCATCCCATCTATTCAGAATGTTCCGGCAACTTATTACCTGGGTGTACCAGGTGGTACAGGAGGTTTAGCACTAAATCCTGCAGGTTCACCTCTATCAGTTCCATTAAATGTACCAAGATACCATGCTGTAACACCGGTAGACAGCAATGGCCGTGTTTACTACTTTAAGAATCTTTCGTTTAACACGACTTTGAGCAATATTACTAATGTGATAAACGGTTTTATTGCACCAAACAATTTTCAACCGTCAAACGCAAATACCTATGATGCATCCGGAGCCGTAACATCAACTTTTATCTCCCCAAAATTTGCCGGAACTAACAACAATGCTTTTGACAGCTTACCCGCCAGGTTTGTGGATGTATTTGCTAATGCTGATGGACTTTTCACAAGAAATCTAATCATGAATTTCTATGTTGCCGCTGGTCCTAATAAGGGTGTTACGACACAGACTGGGAACATCAACAATCTTGCAGGATCAGCAACAGGCTCTTTTGTTCTGATGACCAAAAGGACAGCCAACCAGCAGGCCAATAATAATTACGATCCGTTAGGATGGGCGACAATTAATCCTTCAGTTGTCAATAACCTAAACCTAGCGGTAGTTAATAAGGGTATTGCAACAACCAGTAGTATAACTGCAGCAGGCTATAGCGCAAGTTCTAGTGCTTTAATTACCACTACTTCGGTAACAGGAGGACAAACATCTGTTGTAAACCTTACCTATGGTACAGGACAGTTAAAACAAGCTGTTCGTTAATATTTAATAAGGACGGATAATCTATAGAACTCCTTCTAAATAAATATTAGCAAGCAAAAGAGAGGCGAGCATTTATGCTTGCCTCTCTTCATTTTTACATATATGATAAAGTAAGCTGCGCTTGTTTGTTGGTTCTAAAGATCAACAGTTTTCAATCAACAGGTACAGGCTGTAAAAAACACATAGCAATACTGCCGGAACCAGGAAATGTCATTCATTTCAATAGCACAATACATTGTCTGTTTAAATCTCAAGATCTGTATCGGATGCAGATAGTAAGCATCGCATCCCGTGAGGTAAAGGCATTGCAGTTTTTTCTGAGCTGTGGATTCTGTGGTATACTAATGAATCTCAACACCTCAATCCAGATCCTCGTCTGGTAATTCTTTCGACGTTACTAAGATTTTATCGATGCGGTGATTATCCATATCAACGATCTCGAAAGTGAAGATCTTCCATTCAAGTGTATCGCCCGTAACAGGAATTTTTTCGAGTTCATGAATAATGAAACCGGCGAGTGTATCAAAATCCTGGTCGCCTTCCATCATCCATTCGGTTTTATTAAAACGCGTTAAGAAATTATAGAAAGGGATCTGCGCATCTACCAAAAAAGAGCCATCAGCGCGTTCGGTGATCTCGTAAGCCTCATCTTCTTCCTGTGGTATATCGCCAACAATGGCTTCAAGAATATCATTCAATGTCATTAAACCATGTACGCTACCATATTCATCCACAATAAAGCATTGGTGTGTTTTGGTTTCCTTGAATTTTTCCAATACCTGGTAAGCTGTGTTGTTCTCGGGAACATACATTGCGCTGCCCATAATGGAAAATACGGTTGCTGAAGAATCAGCCGAAAAAAGGGTTTTGATCGTTACCACTCCTTTGATATGATCAATGTCTTCTTCGCAAACAGGATAAATGGAATGTATGATATCCTGCATTTCTTCTCTCACCTCTGCAACGGTTTTACTGCCATCTATCCAGATAATATCACTGCGATGCGTCATTAATGAAGTAATATTTCTATCGCTCAAATGAAATACGCGTTCTATGATATCCTGCTCTGCTTCTTCAATGGTTCCATGCTCCGTTCCTTCACTGATGATAGCTTTGATCTCTTCCTCTGTTACCTGACTATCACTTTTTTTGATGTTCAATATGTTAATGATCAGGTTGGCGGTAATACTCAATAACCATGTAAAAGGAAAAGTAACCCATGTTACAATCCGCATCGGCCCGGCAACAATTTTCGCGATCTTTTCAGGATTACTCAAGCCGATTCTTTTAGGAACCAATTCGCCCAAAACCAACGATAAATAGGTTAATATGATCACGATCAGCGTGGTTGCCACAGAACTGCTGTATGGCCTGATGAATTCAAATTTTTCCAGCCAATGCTGTAAAGGCACTTTAAAACTATCGCCTGAGTAAATACCGGTTAACACCCCGATCAATGTAATACCTATTTGTACCGTGGATAAAAAGGTTTCGGGGTGGTTGGCCAGTTCGATCGCTCGTTTGGCATCTGCATCGCCTTTTTGGGCCTGCGCTTCCAGTCTTGCTTTACGTGCAGAAACCAACGCTATCTCCGACATAGAGAACAATCCGTTGATGATGATCAATACTAAAAGAATAAGTATCTCGGTCATAATATCGCTTCAAACTTTTCGATTCATTCAAATTTAAGTCAACAAACCGTGCCTTGGTGCCTTGGCGAGAGAATAATTTGCACACGAAGGCACAAAGACACGGTTTTATCCTGGTATTTATTGCCTGCTTCCCAATGCAAGAATCACATATTTTGGAACCTCCTTGTCACGGGTGGCCGGGTTAAGAAATGGCAACGACAACGCTGTTACCCCAAATGCACCGCCCTCATGTAATACTTTTACTCCGGGAAATTGGTCTTGAAAAACCGGGATGCTGTCTTTCGATGTAATGACAATATCTGTTGGTTTCAATTCGTGTATGGATGTTTTTTCCGGGAAGATATATTTCCCATAAAAATGCAGTGCCCTGCCTTCATGGACACCATAGATCCTTATTTGTGTTTTGTCTATTTTCTGCTGATCGATAAACGCTGCAGCATCATTACCCAACTGGTATTTTAGTACATTAGGGTAAAATGTGGTGCTGAGAAAGATGTTCACCCCGATCACCGTAAAAAATGCGGTCTGCAACAGCACAGGCATGACATGTCGTTTGGAAAAAAGGATAATGAAAAATATCACCAGGCAAGCACCTGCCAACACACCCGCCAACAACGGAACTTTAAACGGCCATACTACCAGGAAAATACAGAGTATCCATAACAAAGCAAATATTACCGCATGAAAAACAAACAAAGGTTTTTCCCATTTGATCAATGTCTCTGCAAATAACAAACGGTATAAAAAATTAGCAGTAACAATTGCCGCCAGCGGGAACACCACAAAAATATAATGCGGCAATTGTGCCTGGCTCCTTGCCAGTATGCAATAGGTGATGATGAAACCACCGGTGCTGATCCATTCTTCTTTTCCTGATAACTTAAACTTTTTAGTGATAAGGTCTTTTACCGCAAACACCAATCCCAGTATAAAGAAAATGATCCACGGTAAAAAACTCCATACCATATTTTCCAGCAGGAAAGTAAAATGATTCATTTCATTGAAATGATTCTCCCCTGTATATCGTCCGAAACTTTGTGTCCAGTAATAAAAACGCAATCCCGACTGGATAGGTTCTCCATTGATGAATTTACCGGGATGCATATCAAACTGTTGGTACAACCCGATGCTCATAGGTACCAGCATGATTCCGATGACCACTACGCCCACGATATATTCCCAACGAAACAATTGTTTCCATTCCCTTCTTAAAATAAAATGCGGCACAAAAGCAAAGGCAGGAACGAGTAAAGCGATCGGGCCCTTGGTCATCATACCACAGGCGATGGCAATAAATGCAACAAAGAAATATTTCCATTTACCTGTCTGGTACCATGCGGCCATTTGCCATAAACTCAATGCTACCCAGCCCATCAGCATTGTATCGCACCGTACATCATGTGTAATTAAAAACATTGCCTGTGATGCGGCAAGTACCATAGCGCTTAACTGCGCAATTTCTTTTTTATAAAAAAGTAAAGCCAGCCGGTAAGTTGCATATACCGCCAATATCGCAAAGAAAAAAGAGGGCAGCCGGTATGCCCAATCGTGTATGCCAAAGATCTTCATGCTCAATGCAGATAGCCAGAACAGCATTGGCGGTTTGTCGAGGTAGTCAACTCCCAGGTCAAATACCTGCAGGTAACTTTTATTATCAAGCATTTCGCGGCTCATGGATGCATACTGTGATGCATCAATATCCATGAGCGGAATGAGAACCATGCCCAACAGGTAAGTAACTATGCAAAGAAGTAAAACAATGTAAAAGGAACGGGTGGTGATCATTGGAGGTGAATTGAGCGCAAAAATAATGAATTTTAACCCCTCTTACCCCTCCTTAGTCCTCCCGTGGGAGGGGAGGAAGAAAAAGTGTAATTTTACACCTTCAACCAACTACATGCTTATCTCTTTCCGGCTATATCTATTGGTGAATAAAGATGGGGCGAGTTTGTATCCTTATGCGGCTACGAGTGCGGAAACCAGCCGCCTGGTTTTTATCAGTGAAGACGATGTGCTGATCATAGATCCATCGGATGCGCTTTTTTTTGAAACGGATTACCTGCCTACTTCACGTTCTTTTGAGTTGGACCTGGATGGACTGGATGTACTCGTAAAAAATTATATCGGCCCACTTGACTACAATATCATTACGCGTTTTAACGAGGAGAAACATATTACCCTTACCTATCATTCGCCCAATAATGAAGGACCAAAAGACTACGATATTTTTACAGGCTACCCTGAGAAACGTGCGCAGAAATTAGTGGAGGATGTGTATCCATTAATGGAAGCAATCAAAGAAACAGTGTTTACGAATTAATGCAAATTAAAACCGTTCCTTTGTGCCTTGGTGTGAAATTTGATTTGCACACCAAGGCACAAAGGCACGGTTTAGTGTCTTAAAGTTCTAATCCTCTACTGCTTTTTCGGCCTTCTCGCCGTTCTCTACAATATCGCCGGTTTTAAATAAAATATTCTTCATGATCGTGTTCCACTTTGGTTTTTTCCGCAGGAGAAATTCAAGATCCATTGCGAAATGGATGAACTCTTCCTGTTGTGTCTGCGTCATGATTTTTTTGGCTTCTTTGTCTTTTTCAAGCGAAATTCTTTGTTCATACCAGCCAATGGCTTCTGCTTCTTCTGTTAGTGAAGTGATCATTCTTGCAAAGGTTCGGGTGGCTGCGGACAGTTCTCCAGCTGGTTCGTGGTACTGATCAAATCCCATGGTGTTTGATTTTAAGTGTAGGAATAGTGTTGTACTATGGTTACTTAAAAAATCATGCCGGGGAGAATATAATTAGTAATTAATAATTGGTAGTTAGTAATTAAAGCCTAAAGAAATAGACCGCTTAATAATTGTATCATTAATAAAAATACAAAGCATCAAATATCACTTCTCACAATTACTAATTACTAACTACTCATTACTAATTAAAATTCCTCCCATCTTCTTATTATAAAACCATCCCGTTACATATCCAAGACAGCAACCTAATGCTGCTCCAGACAAGACATCTACGGGATAATGGACACCAACATATACCTGCCCATAACAAACAGAAGCGGCCCAGGCAATGAAAACCCATTTCCATTTTTTTATGACCTGCCCCAAGGTAAGAAAGAGAAATATGGCAAAACCAAAATGATTGGTGGCATGGGAAGATGGAAAACTATAGCCGCCGGAACAGTTGTTAACGATCAGCCGTACCTGGTTCATTAAAGCCTCATCCCGACAGGGCCGTATCCGTTCAAAAAGATTTTTTAAGAGGTGGGCGCTGATCTGGTCGGTAAGTGTTAATGTTACTATGATAAACAGGATCCACCCCCATGCCTTCTGCTTAAAATTGAGAAATGCAAAAACAACCAGGAACAGGTACAGGGGTACCCATGCATTGGCCTCGCGCCACCAGGGAAATACACTGTCGAAAAAACCGTTTGTCCATTGGGTATTGATCTTCAGGAAAAGCCAGGTATCCCATTGCTCAATGGAATACCATAATTTTTGAAAAAAAGACAACATGAGTACGGCTGATGGCATACGAGGGATAATTAGGAATTAGTAATTAATAATTAGTAATTAAAGCTTAGAGGAACAGACCGCCGTTATTTTTTAACCAGGTTGAACACTTTTCATTAAAACTACAAAACATTAAATACCGCGTCTCTCACAATTACTAATTACTAATTAACATTCTTCTTCGCAATAATAATCATCCGTGGTGATTTCCGTACATCATATCTTCCCAAATGATAATCACCAAATACCTCCTGTACCTGCATATTTTGGTATGCAAGCATGTCTGTAAAATCGCCAAGTGAGAATTTAGCTACTCGTTCGGTGTATAAATGTTTAGGTGCTTTGTTTGAATCATCCGTTACCTGTATCTGTTTAAAGAAATGCTCCTCATCGTGCCATTTGGTGATATGGAAAGTAATGCCTTCGATGGTAGTGGTAAATGTTTTTTCCAGTCTTTCTTCGGAGTAATGCACATTCAGGTAATCGATCACAAAAATACCACCGGGTTGCAAACTTTGTGCGATGGTGCGTATGGCATTATCGTGTTCGCGTTTTGTGCGGAAATAGCCAAAGCTGGTAAAAAAATTAAATGCGTAATGGAAATAATTGATCCAGAAAGGCAGGCGCATATCATGCTGGTAAAAATGGAGGTGTTCACCCTCATCCTTTTTCGCCTCTTCGATGGATGCGGCTGAGAGATCGATCCCCGTTACATCAAAACCCATATCCGCTAGTGCTTTACTGTGCCTTCCCTTTCCGCAGGCCACATCTACCATGGTGCTGCCTTTGGGAGGGTTTAAATATTGGATCAGCGTATTGATGAACTGCAATGCCTCTTCCTCATCCCTGTGTTGGTACAACAAATGGTAATAATGCGAATTGAACCAATCTTTGTACCACGCTTTATCCGGCATATATTCTCATTATCCTGCAAAATTACGACAGCGGGGCAAACAAAAAATTTCTATTATGTTTGCATCCCTTAAAACCCATTTTCATGGCATTGATCAAGAGCATTTCAGGTATTCGCGGAACCATCGGCGGTAAACCGGGCGATACCCTCAGTCCGCTGGATGTAGTTCGTTTTACAGCTGCTTTCGGCACCTGGCTGTTACAGCAATCTGACAATAAAAAGATCATTATTGGTCGTGACGGAAGGATCAGCGGTGAAATGGTACAGCGTCTTGTGGTTAGCACCCTGAACGCATTAGGACTTGATGTAATAGATCTTGGCCTGAGTACCACCCCAACTGTTGAGATGGCTGTGGTCTTTGAAAAAGCGACTGGTGGTATTATTTTAACAGCAAGTCATAACCCCAAAGAATGGAACGCCCTGAAGCTTTTAAATAATAAAGGAGAATTCATCAGCGGTGAGATCGGTGCAAAAGTATTGGAGATCGCTGCCAAAGAAGATTTTGTTTTTGCATCCGTTGATCATTTGGGTTCTTATACAACAGATGATCTGATGCTGCAGAAACATATCGATGCGGTAATCGCTTATCCATTGGTAGATATTGCCGCGATCAAAAAAGCAAAATTCTCTGTTGTATTAGATGCCATCAACAGCACCGGTGCGATTGCAGTTCCACTTTTGTTGAAACAATTGGGTGTGAAAGAAATAACCATATTGAATGGCGAAGTGAACGGAAAGTTTGCACACAATCCGGAACCGCTTCCTGAGAACTTACTCGGTTTATGTAATGAAGTAAATAAACAAAAAGCCGACCTGGGTATTGCAGTTGACCCTGATGTTGACAGGCTCTGCTTTGTTTGTGAAGATGGCTCCCTGTTTGGAGAAGAATATACTTTGGTTGCCGTGGCTGATTATGTTTTACAACAAAGAAAAGGTAACACGGTAAGTAATATGTCATCAACGCGCGCATTGAAAGATGTTACTGTAAAACATGGTGGAATATACACGCCAAGCGCCGTGGGCGAAGTGAACGTGGTAAATAAAATGAAGGCTACCAATGCAGTGATCGGTGGAGAAGGCAATGGTGGCATTATTGTTCCCGATCTTCATTATGGAAGAGATGCATTGATCGGTATTGCTTTGTTCCTTACGCATCTTGCAAAAGAAAAAAAATCAGCACGACAGTTACGCAATACCTATCCTGATTATTTCATGAGCAAGAACAAGATCGAACTCACGCCAGGCTTTGACCTGAAGAAGATCTTCGATCATATCAAGAAAAAATACAAGAAGAATCAGATCAATACAGAAGACGGTTTGAAAATAGAATTCGAGAACGACTGGGTGCATTTACGTACCAGCAACACCGAGCCCATCATCCGTATTTACGCTGAGAGTAATTTTGAAACAACTGCTTCTAATATTGCGCAGAAGTTGATGAAAGATATTCGCGAAGCGATGTAAGAATACGGGTTAATAATTAATAGTTAATAGTTAATAATTGGGCCGCTAATTATTAACTATTAACTATTAATTATTAACTGCTTAATTTTGAACTATGGAAAGAATTTATCTAGACAATGCCGCCACTACCCCACTTGATCCACAGGTATTGGAAGCGATGATGCCTTACCTGACTAGTAATTTTGGTAACCCATCCTCTATATATAGCTATGGCCGCGAATCGCGTATGGCTATTGAGAATGCACGTAAAAGCGTGGCTAAAACACTGAATGCACACCCGGCAGAGATCTTTTTTACGAGTGGCGGGACAGAAAGCAGTAACACGGCTATTTTAGCCTCAGTTCGCGACCTGGGTTGTAAGCATATTATTTCTACTGTAATAGAACACCACGCAACCACGCATACGGTAGAATATTTATACCATAACGGCGAAGCTTCTTTGAGCTATGTAAAGTTGTTACCGAACGGGCATATAGATCTTGAGGACCTGGAAAAATTATTAGCCGAAAGTGAAGAGAAATGTCTGGTAACCTTAATGCACGCCAACAACGAGATCGGCAATATGCTCGATATACATGCTGTTGGTAATTTATGTAAATTATATAATGCCATTTTCCATAGTGATACTGTTCAGACCGTTGGACATTTTCCTTTCGACCTGAGAAATACACCTGTACATTTTATTACGGGGGCGGGACATAAATTTCATGGGCCAAAAGGTGTGGGGCTATTATACATTAATGAGAATGTAAAGATCAAACCTTTTGTACACGGTGGCAGCCAGGAGAGGAACATGCGTGCGGGCACTGAGAATTTATATGGTATTGTTGGATTTGCCAAAGCTTTACAAATGGCAACGGATAACCATGAGCAGGACAGCAATTATATCAAGGGATTGAAAATATACATGCTTGAACGTTTGAAGAAAAACATCAAAGGTGTTTCATTCAACGGCGATCCTTTGGGAAGAAGTTTATATGCAGTATTGAGTGCAAGTTTTCCGAAAACAGAAAAAAGTGAGATGATCCTTTTCAATCTCGATATCAATAATATCTGCGCCAGCGGCGGCAGCGCCTGTACCAGTGGCGCCGACCAGGGATCTCATGTCATCAGGGCCATCAACAATAATCCCAACCAGGTTACGGTTCGTTTTTCTTTTAGTAAACACAATACAAAAGAAGAGATTGATATGGTGGTGGAGAAGTTGAAAGAGCTGATCTGATTTTTGAACCTGCTTATCGGCTGATAGCTTGCATAATTTTAAAAAAATCTGTGTTATAAGTATCCTTTGTAATTTAATATCAAATCAATTCCACATGATCCCTAACAAAACAGCTTTTTTAGTAATTGTCTGTTTCTTCGCATCGCTACAGGTTTATGCTCAAAAAAATGATATTGACAAAGATGTTCCGGGTGCCAGATCTGTGTTTGGAGAAATAGGTGGGCCGGGGATTTTTTCCGTGAATTACGATCAACGTTTCAAAGGCCAGAAAGGGCTGGGCTTCCGTGCAGGTATGGGTGGAATCGGTTTTTTAACTGCCGGCATTTTTGCTTTCCCGGTTGGACTGAATTACCTCTCCGGTTCTAACGGAAATTATCTGGAACTGGGTGCCGGTGCAAGTGCTGTTACCATTTCTGATGGAACAACTTTTTTTTCAAATAATACATCCGCTGTTTTTGGCTATCTCAACATTGGTTACCGCTACCAGCCCGAAAAGAAAGGTTTTACCGGACGTGTATTTGTTTGCCCAATGTTCAACACTGAGGGTTTGTTTCCTTTTTATGGAGGTATTTCTGCAGGGTATAAGTTCTGAGTAACTTCAAAATTCAAGAAAGTTTTTCCTCGCCATTCCGTCGATGTTGGTGTTGGCACCAATATCATTCTCAGGGATCACGGATGAGTTGCAGGTGATAACACTATCAAAAAATCATGAATATTGAACAAGGAATATTGAATGATGGGGTGGGCAATGCTTCAACATTTCCCGCATAGGCGGGATTCAACATTCATGATTCAATATTCTACTGGTAATCATCTTCATTCAGTTCATCATCGTCTTCATGCATCGCTCCCAGGTTCATCATACTCCCCATCAGGTCCTTGAATTCTATTCTGCCATCGATCACTTTTTTACTGATCATAGAATAAGATGAGAGACCATGTAATACAAACTCCATCAGCAAAGCATTTTCTTTTTCATTGGCATGCGGAAAATATTTTTTTACGAACCCATATAATCCATCTACTTTATACAGATGAGCGATCTTGTCGGCATCTTTCATGTCAAGCAAAAGATCGAGATGATTGCCCACGTCAAACCATTTGGTAATGGCTTTGTAAGGGTTATCCGGTTCTTTTTCTTCTGTTGATCTTTTTCCAGTGTTCCTTTTCTTTTTTAACTGGTCAGGGTTAGGAAAGTATTGTATAAACTGTGAGCGGATGGATCTGTCTAATAAATTCACAGCCACCTGGTAAGGCCCCTCCTGTTCTCCTTCATACACCAGTTCTATTTTACCAGTGATGGATGGAATAATACCAGAAAGATCGCTGATCCATACCTGTGTATTTTTTTCGTCGTGAATAATGGCCCTGCGTTCTGCACTGCTCACTGCATTTTCATAAGCAGCAATCGTTAAACGTGCACTCACACCACTTTTCTTGTCAACGTATTCATTAGCTCTTGCTTCAAATGCTACCTGTTCTACCAATCTTTTGACAAGATCACTTACCAGAACTCTTTCTTTCTGTTCATCAAGAATATCCGCTTCCTGTTCTGTAATGGATAAGGATGTTTCAATATCTTTTGGATAATGCGTTAGTATCTGGCTCTCTATCCTGTCTTTCAAAGGCGTTACAATGCTTCCGCGATTGGTATAATCTTCGGGGTTGGCGGTGAACACAAACAGGATATCCAGGGGCATACGAAGTTTAAACCCACGGATCTGTATATCGCCTTCCTGTAAAATATTAAAGAGTGCCACCTGTATCCTCGCCTGCAGATCGGGCAGTTCATTGATCACAAAAATGCCACGGTTACTGCGCGGGATGATGCCATAGTGGATGACCTTCTCATCTGCAAAACTCAGTTTTAAATTTGCGGCTTTGATTGGATCGATATCGCCGATCAGATCAGCAACACTTACATCCGGGGTGGCCAGCTTCTCTCCATACCTTTCACTGCGATGCAGCCATTGTACAGGCGTTTCATCGCCATGTTCCGCAATCTGGTCTTTCGCAAATTTACTCAAAGGATTCAATGGATCATCATTCACTTCACTACCCGCAATAACAGGAATGTATTCATCCAGCAGGTCAACCATCTGTCTCGCCATTCTTGTTTTTGCCTGTCCGCGCAAACCAAGAAAGAGAATATTGTGCCGGCTGAGTAAAGCTCTTTCTGTATCAGGTATCACTGTATCATCATAACCCAATATCCCTTCAAATGGATTTTCTTTGCTGCGGATACTCTTAATAAGATTAGTCCTGATCTCTTCCTTGATCGGTCGGGATTGATAACCGCTTCTCTTTAATTGTCCCAGTGTTTTTATTTCTTCAATTCTCATAATAGCGTTGCTGATAGGTTATACTTTTAGTATCTATTGGTTTTCTCTGTGAAACTCTGTGCTCTCTGTGTCTCTGTGGTAAAGCCTTCGATTCGATCTTTTTTTCACAACAAAGACACAGAGAGCACAGAACTACATAGAGAGTTTATGTGATCACATGCTTAATAAACTGTTTTTCTCTTCCCGCTTTCAAAATCCTTAAATATAAAAGAGCCTAATTTATCTAATGAAGCAAAGAATGCTTTGCCGTTATTCATCTCTGTAAATTCCTGTACAAACTTTTGCAGGTAAGGGTCCGATGCGATCATAAATGTGGTGATCGGGATCTTTAATTTCTTACACTGTGCAGCAAGGTTGATACAACGGTTCACCACTTTTCTATCGAGGCCGAAACTATTCTTGTAATATTTCTTGCCAATCTTTAAACAGGTAGGTTTACCATCCGTGATCATAAAGATTTGTTTGTTGGGGTTTTTTCTTCTCCGCAAAAGATCCATCGCGAGTTCTAATCCTGCAACGGTATTGGTATGATACGGGCCAACCTGTAAATAAGGAAGATCTTTGATCTCAATACTCCATGCGTCATTTCCAAACACAACAATATCAATGGTATCTTTTGGATATTTTGTTGTGATGAGTTCGCTCAAAGCCATCGCCACTTTTTTAGCGGGTGTGATCCTGTCCTCTCCATACAATATCATGGAGTGCGAAATATCGATCATCAAAACAGTAGAAGTCTGTGTTTTGAAATCGCTTTCGCGGATCTGCAGATCATCTTCCTGCATGGAAAAACTTTCAATACCGCGGTTGATCTGTGCGTTGCGGATGCTTTCTGTAAAATCTATCTGCTCCAGCATATCGCCAAACTGGAAGGGACGTGTATCCGGATTGACCTCATCACCCTGCCCAGGTTTAAATGTCTGGTGATTACCCTGTTTTGTTTTTTTCAGTTTGCCGAATATTTCTTCGAGACTTTTTTTGCGGATGGTTTGTTCTGATTTGCCGGTGATGGTAAACTTTCCATCCAGTTCATTTTCCTGCAGGTAACCGTTTTGTTTCAGGTCATCGATAAAATCGCCCATTCCATAATCGTCATTGGTGAGCTGGTATTTATTATCGAGTTGGTTCAGCCATTCCAATGCTTCGCCCGCATCACCGTTGGTATAGGTGAGTAATTGCATAAAGAGGTCGAGCAACTGTTCAAATTTGCTTTTACCGTTCTCATTGGGATCGAAATGTACAAACCTGTGGCCGATCATATATGTAAACTACTAAATAGAATGAAATGTATAATGCCTGTTGGGATTAATAACACAAAACTTCACACAAGGTTGTGAATAGGAAGCATAAAAAAGAGGCTGCCTTTCTAAGGACAGCCTCTATATCATTCAATCACTTATTATTTTTTCTTCCCTGTATCCTTCGCAGCTGCCGAATCCGCAGGAGTCATTAATTTACCCGGGATCTGGATGCGTGGATTGAAGGCGGCCTGCATTTCTTCAATGCCTTTCAGGTAGTCTTCAGATGAACGCTTCTCATCAGCCATATGTTCTGCGCGTTCTGCACTCAGAGAATTATAGTACATCAGCTGCTGCTGAAGATCTTTTTTAACTGAAGCTGATACTTTAGCGGCCAGTGTTGTATCACCCGCCATATAACATGCCTGAAGGAAGCGCAAAGAAGTCAGGTTATGACCGTTGCCGCGGCTGGTCATCCCGTAACCAAAATTATCCTGGTCGATCATCTTATCGGCTTTCTCCAATACTTTCTTCGCATCGTCTTTACGGTTCTTCTCTATCAGGTCAAGCGCTATTGCTGTGTAAGCGGTACGGATACTGTTCAGGTGACGGCGGTTCTCTTCATCAAAATAAACGCCTTTCTTATCCGCATTTCCGAAAGCGAATTTGTTCATGGCTTTATCAAAGGCCCAGTCGGTATTTACACGGCTGTTCTCTACAGGTACCAGGCGGTAACTCATACCATCCCTGCGGATATACCTATCGAAACCAAGATCAGCTCCCTGGCTGGTGAAGTAAATAGGCCTGTTCCATTTATTGGCCGCGATGATATTTAACAATGCAAGGTCATTTTTAACCAATGCATTTTTAGGGATATCAAAACGCATTTCACTCACCACGCTGTCGTTTGCGTTTACAGTTCCGTTCTTCAGTACCGCAGCTTTATCTACCGGAACAAATACTCTCTTAACAGGATAGGTATTCAATCCTTCTCCATTACCCCTGTCATCCATTTTGGCAGGGTCATCGCTACCTACATAATTCTTCATCATGTCATAGAGATCATAATAAGATGTTTCAGGAATATTTGCTTTCGGGCGGTATAAAATATAATCGCGTTTGGTTCCTTCTATCTGGTCGGCCGTCCATATCACATCGATCGGATCACTTTGATTTACTTTATAACGCAGTTCATTAATGTACCAGTCGATACCCAATAAACTGAAGTTGATCACGCGTATATCCGGGCGTATGCCTTCTACTTCCTGTGCATACCATAAGGGATAGGTATCGTTATCACCGTAGCTGAAAAGTATGGCGTTAGGTGCGCAGCTTTCCAGGTAATCTTTGGCAAGATCGCGTGGTAATTGTTTCTGGCTGCGGTCATGGTCATCCCATTCCTGCTGCGCCATCAGCGTTGGTACGGCTAACAAACAGATCACTGTAGCAACTGAAGCGGCAGTAGCTGCAGATAATCCTTTGCTTAACCAATCCCTTACTTTCAGTACACCCAATCCAATCCATACAGCAAATGCGTAGAAGCTCCCTACATAAGCATAATCACGCTCACGTGGCTGGTAGCCGGCCTGGTTAAGGTATAATACGATAGCGATCCCTGTAAAAAAGAATAAAAGCATGTTCACCATACCATCGTCTCCTCGCTTTTTAAATTGATAAACAAGACCTATCAATCCAAGTATCAATGGCAATGCAAATAATTTATTATGTGCCTTATTATTTTTAAGGCTATCAGGCATAGTGCTTTGATCACCATAAATTAAATTATCGATCGGTAAGCCTGAGATCCAGTTACCATCTCTCCTGTTTCCTGCAAACAATCCCTGGTTATCGTTCTGTTTCCCTGCGAAGTTCCAAAGGAAATAACGGAGATACATCCAATACACCTGGTACCCTGCAAAAAAAGTAATATTATCAAGCTGTGTAGGGGCCCTTTCATATTTACCCTGTTGTGTTTTATTGATACCGAGATAGTATCCATAATAATCCGCGTGGTTCTGATCATTACTTGGATCCCATACACGCGGGAACACCATTTTATCTTCAGCCTGGTAAACATATTTCCTGTCGAGACCCAGCTCTATGTATTTGTCTTTTGATTTCTGGTAACGCATACCGGTTGTTTTTACATCGGCAGGATCAGCAGTAAATTTCTGCCCGTATAACAATGGGAAATCTCCATACTGGTCGCGACCGAGATAACCGACAAGGCTGTTGGGGTTATCTACGTTATACATATCCACTGATGGATTTGCATTACTGCGGATCATAGTAGTTATGTAAGTGCTATAGCCAATCAACATAAATGCAAAACACCAAACGCCCAAGCGCAGATAGGCCCATGATTTTTTATTGGCGAATTTTAAAGCATATAAACATAGAGCACCGAGCAATACAAAGAAGAAAGCAAAGCCCGTGAAGAAAGGCATGCCGAAACCATTTACAAACCAGCGGTCGAAAGTACCTGCCAATTTAACGGTGTACTGGATCACTCCCACCTGCACTGCTCCTGTGATCACACAAGCCAGTACAAAGAAAATATACACACCGCCGTAGTAGGCTTTGTTCTTTTTACCAAGATTTTCAACCAGGTATAGAAGACCAATACCGATAAGGGTTCCCATGAATACAAGACCGGCCATGGTTCCATCCAGCGGAACTACTTCGGTAGATTCTGAATTGGCCATGATCAATGCGCCTACGAAACCGACGGCTCCGCCTATGATTAACAGGCGCAGGAACCATTTACGGAGAACCTCATATTTAAAACTATCTCTTCTGCGGAAATAATACACCATTACAATAGCTGGGATGGTAAGGAGGTTCAATAAGTGAACACCGATAGACAATCCCATCAGGAAGAAAATAAAAACGATCCATTTATCAGCACCCGGTTCATCGGCATGGTTCTCCCATTTGAGAATGGCCCAGAATACGATAGCGGTGAAGAAAGAAGATAAGGCATATACCTCACCTTCCACAGCGCTGTACCAGAATGAATCACTAAACGTATACGCCAAAGCACCCACAGCGCCTGCGCCCATCACGGACCAGATCTGCGAGGTGGTTAATATATCGCTTGTCTTCACATTCACAATACGTCTTGCGAAGTGTGTGATGGTCCAGAACAGGAACAAAATGGTAAATCCACTGGCCAATGCGCTCATTACGTTCACGGCTTTGGCCGCAGTAAGCGGGTTATCGCCGAACATAACGATGAACATACGGCCCAGCATCACAAACAAAGGTGCTCCCGGCGGGTGCGGGATCTGTAGTTTAAAACAGCTGCTTACGAACTCGCCACAATCCCAGAAACTGCCACCAGCTTCAGCCGTTAAAATGTAAACGGTACAGGCAATCAGGCATACCACCCATCCAACAATGTTATTGATCTTCTTAAACTGCATTTGTTTTGGTTTTTTAAGACTGGCAAACATAACTTTTTAATCCTAAAATGGGATGCAGTAACTTGTTTTTTTAGGAAACATTAGAACAGTTTGTGGTTTGTAGTTTGTGGTTTGTAGTTCGTTAAAAACTGGCGGAAACCACGAACCACAAACCATAAACTACAAACCTTCCTTATCTTTGCGCACTTTATGAATCAAAAACGTACAGTCGCTTTTCACACACTGGGTTGTAAACTGAACTTTTCGGAGACCTCTACGCTTTCCCGCATGCTGGAAAATGAAGGGTTTGAAAAGCGAGGTTTTGACGACCTGGCCGATGTGTACGTGATCAATACCTGCTCTGTAACAGATAATGCTGATAAGGAATGCCGCCACCTGGTAAGACGGATCCAGCGGAAGGCCCCGGGCAGTTTTGTGGTGATCACCGGTTGTTACGCGCAGTTGAAACCAAAGGAGATCGCCTCGATTCCGGGTGTTGACCTGGTTTTGGGTGCTGCTGAAAAGTTCAATATCGCCCAGCATATTGGCGAACTGGCAAAAGGCGATGCCGCGAAGATCTGCAGTTGCGATATTGAGGATGTAAGTGGTTTTACCGCATCTTTCTCACAAAACGACCGTACCCGCACTTTTTTAAAAGTACAGGATGGCTGTGATTATAACTGTTCTTTCTGCACCATTCCCATGGCAAGAGGTAAAAGCCGGAGTGATAATGTGGCGAATGTGGTAGCTCATGCAGAAAAACTGGCAGCAGATGGCGTAAAAGAAATTGTGCTGACCGGCGTTAACCTCGGCGATTTCGGAAAGGGCGCTGATGGTAATGATAAGTACGATGAGAATTTTTTTACACTTGTAAAAGCGCTGGATAAAGTTCAGGGTATTGAACGCTACCGTATCTCATCTATTGAACCCAATTTACTAACCAATGAGATCATAGAATTTGTTGCCAACAGCGATAAGTTCATGCCTCATTTTCATATTCCACTCCAAAGCGGGAGTAATGAGATATTGGGTTTGATGAGAAGAAGGTACAAAAGAGAACTGTATGCTGAAAGAGTGAGCCTCATCAAAACATTAATGCCACATTGTGCGATAGGTGTTGATGTGATCGTAGGTTTCCCGGGAGAAACGGATGCGCATTTTAAAGAAACATTTGATTTCCTGCATTCGCTGGATGTTTCTTACCTGCATGTATTTACCTATTCAGAGCGTGATAATACAAAAGCGGTAGAGATCAAACCCATTGTTCCCATACATACCCGCAACGAAAGAAATAAAACACTCCGCAATCTCTCTTATATGAAGATGCAATACTTTACCAATCTGCACGCGGGACAAACACGAAAAGTATTGTTTGAAATATTTGAGAAAAATGGAATGATGGAAGGATACACAGATAACTACTTACGCATTAGTACGCCTTATAGGAAGGAGTGGGCGAATGAGGTTGTGGACTGGAATCTCTGATTTTTTTGATTTTTATATGATTTCACGGATTAGTCGCGAAAAATATAAACAGCAATTTATTATTTCAATCTGCGAATTTGAGGTCTATTAATTTTGATGATGCCTGCACCCAAATCCGTGCAATCATATTTCAAATTCCCCAATCCGCGATATTAGATTGGTGATAAGTACTCAGCCGGAAACTCAACCACCATCACCTGCCCTAAACTCTCCAGTTTTACATATACTTTTTTCTTCCCCCCACGTAATACCGTTCCTTCATTACCCATGAATACGCCGTGGTTTACTTTGATCTTTGTTTCTTCTTTAAAACCTTCCTGTGAAATAATAAAGATACTGGCGTCTTTTTCTGCGAGGTATTTTTTGATGATTTCTACTTCTTCATTCTTGATCACCGCCGGTTTACCGAGATAGTAAACAAAATTCAATATGCCATCGGTCATTAATACTTTGGCGCGTTCCGTATCATCTATCCGTACAAATACATAGGATTTAAATAATGGATCTTCGATTACTTTTTTCCTGTCGCTCCATTGCCTTTCGATCTTTTGCAGAGGGCACCAGCTCTCCACCCCTTTCCTAACCAGCACGCTATCGATCTTTTTCTCCCAACGGGGCTTTGTGTAGAGCGCATACCATTTTTTCTCTGCTTGCATTAAGGGATTATTTAGACTCGGCAATTTACAAAAAAAAAGATGACAGATGTTGGTTGACGGATGACAGTAATAAATTACTGTCTGTCAACTAGCATCTGTCATCTGTCAACTCTTATAAAATCAAGGTCTATTCAAAGCTGTCTGCACCTGCATTTTAGCCATATCGCTTACCATGTGCACCGTTTCATCAATATGCATATCATTCTTCAATGATTTTAACCAGGCCTGGTAACGTTCGCCTTTTTGAGGATCAGGATTATTGTAAAACTTATCCTTATCCAAAGCCAAAGCAGCTACATTCATTTCTTCTTTACTTTTTAATAAAGTATTGTTCTGGTTCACTGTAGATACAATGCGTTTCTGGCGCTCACGGTACGTATTTATGTTGAGGCTTACCGGCAGTTCCGCATTTTGCGACAGCCATTGCAGGTTTGTATTCAGCAAAATAAGCGAGGGGTTGTTTTTGATCTTGGCATTTTCCTGTTGAACAAGTGTTTCAAAACTATAACCACTCTGCCATGTCTGGTAAGGTACTTTCGGAATCTCATCATATGGTAAAGCTTCGGGGTTATCTTTTTCACGCCCTTTATAATATTCGTAAGCATCGGGCAATACCACATCAGGAACAATTCCTTTTAATTGTGTGGATCCTCCATTTACACGATAAAATTTCTGGAAGGTCAATGTCATTGCCCCCATATCCGTTCTGCTGCTGGAAAGATCGTTCCTGTTACCAAAAGGTATTTGTCTTTGCACCGTACCTTTTCCATAAGTAGAAGTGCTTCCGATGATGATACCACGCTTATAATCCTGTATGGCGCCTGCAAATATTTCACTGGCCGATGCGCTGAACTCATTAACCATTACTGCCAATGGGCCATCGTATAAAACAGTGTTGTCATCATCCCGCCATGTATTCTGGTCGATCTTTCCGCCTTTCTCTTTTACCTGTACTACGGGACCACTTTTGATAAAGAGTCCTACCATTTTTACTACTTCAAACAAAGAACCACCGCCATTGTTACGGATATCCATTACGATACCGTCCACTTTTTCTCCTTTCAGTTTAATAATCTCGCGTGCTACATCCTGTGAGCAACGGTGGCCGTTCTCATCTTCGAAGTTGGCATAAAAATCAGGCAGCCATATATAGCCGATCCTGTCTTTGCCATTCTGGATCACAGCACTGCGAACATCCAGTTCATCCTGTACCACTTTTTCGCGGATCATACTCACAACGATCACTGCCCCATCCTGTTTCTTGATCGTTAACTTTACCTCTGACCCTTTATTTCCACGAATGATTTTAACTGCATCCTGTGTATCAAAACCGCTTACATCAACAGGGGCGTCATTTCCCTGCGCTACTTTCGTGATCACATCATTCACTACTATTTTTTGTGATTTCCAAGCCGCACCACCGGTAACGATACTGGTAATTTTGATTCCATAATCATCTTTTCCCAATGTTGCCCCAATGCCATAAAATTCTCCACTCATTCTTTCATCAAACGCTCTTTTTTCTATCGGCGGGAAATAATCACTGTGCGGGTCCATCTGGTTAGTGATCACATTAATAAATGAATTAAAGCGCTCCTCCTCTTTATATGTTTTCTGGATGCGCTCATAATTTTCATTCATGAATTTTAAAACCCTTTGTCTCGATTCTCTTTCAATCGTTGAATCTTTTTTCACAACAAAATTGGCAGAGTCTTTATTTTTTTCTCTTGTCTGGATCTCATCTACATATCTCTCGAGCACATAATATTTTAGTTTCTTTCTCCACCTTTCCTTACGTTCCGCTTCATTTTTTACATAGCCCAATTTATCTCCATCGAGTGTAACGGATTCGTCTTTGGTAAAATCAAAGGGTTTGGCGAGGATCTCTTTATAGATAGCCATCACTTCTTTCATACGCCGGTCATAGATCTTGCTTACGGCAGGTGCAAATTCTATGATCGCCGTTCCATGGATCTCATCGTCGATCCTGGTCTCATATTTCTTCAGTTCATTGATATCCGATTGAAGGAAATGAGATTTATCTCCATCCAACTCATCAAGAAATTTTTTGAACACCTTCTTCGAAAAATCATCATTAATATTTTTCGGGCTGTAATGCAGTTCCGTAAGGATCTGGCCAACCTGGGATAATAATCTTTGTTTTTGTGTGACCACTATATCGGCTGAACCGGTAACAGATGACCTGAAAGCAAAGAAGAGGCCGCCGAACAATACGATGGCCAATAGCAATAAACCTTTTCTACTCTTCATAAATTGCGTAAATTTTTGCATGACTATCCTCAAAAATAACCTAAAAAGCCTTCTTCCTATCACCCGTTTATCTCAATTAACAAAGGTTTTGATGGGTGGTAAATAGAGGGTATTAAAAAAGAGTATAAAAAATGCATACCAGTTAAATGTTAAATGCTTATTTTTGCCGACCAAAAAACGGAGGGCGTAGCTCAGTTGGTTAGAGCGTTAGTTTGTGGCACTAAAGGTCGGGGGTTCGAGACCCCTCGTTCTCCCTCTTAAAACCTATCCTGCTTAAAGGCGGGATAGGTTTTTAAATTTATTGACATGAGTTATGGACTGGCCCTGATCCCTTTTCTTTCGGCTTTTATTGGCTGGTTCACTAATTGGATCCTTTTTAAAATGCTGTTTCACCCGAAAGAACCCAAAATAATAGCAGGGTTTCATTTACAGGGCATTTTTCCTAAGAACCAGGGGCTATTGGCGGAAAAGATCGGTGAAATGGTGAACAGAGAGCTGTTCTCGTTTACTGAAATTGAGTCTAAGATCACCGGTGCGGACAATTTTCAAAAGCTGATGCCGTTGATTGAGCAACATGTAGATGAATTTCTCCGTATAAAACTACCCAAACAAATGCCCATGATCGGCATGTTTATCGGTGATAAAACGATCAATGAGCTGAAAACTGTTTTTATAACAGAACTCGAGTCCCTTTTCCCGGTAATTATGAAAAGCTACCTGGGTAACCTGGGTACTGATCTTGACCTTGGGAAAATGGTCAAAGAGAAAATAAATGGCCTTTCACCTGCTAAACTGGAACAAGCACTCAGGTTGGCCATGCCAAAAGAGCTCAAAAAACTGGGGCTTCTGGGCGCCGGGATCGGTTTTTTGATCGGTATTTTACAGGTTTTATTGGTCCTTTTCGTCTGATCACCGACAAAAATGGATGAAATGGCGGGTTTAAACCAGCTTTGCCCACTCGAAATTGCCATCTTACCGTTGGTGTAATGACAATTGAGTGACAAACAACAGCATCGCAACTTTGCATCATATAATATAAGCACACAATCATGAGAAAAATTTTGACCCTTATTACGCTGAACCTGGTATTTCTGTCAGCATTTGCACAAATGCCTGGCGGCGGACGACCGGGTGGCGGAAATGCGCAGGCCATGAACATCGGCCATTTTTACGGAAAATTCGTGGACAGTAAGACCAATAAAGGCATTGAAGCCGTTACGGTATTGCTAACAGGCAGTCGTTTTGATACGGTAACAAAGAAAATGAAAGAGGTTACTCTCGGTACTCTTATCACCAAAGCAAATGGTGATTTCAGTTTTGATAACCTGTCTGTAATGGGCAAATTTAACCTGAAAGCCAGCGTATTGGGATATAAACCATTAGAAAAAGCAGTTGCTTTCGATCTGAAAATGCCACAAGGCGGAGCTGCCAACGCAAGTGGTGGCGGCGGGGCAAATGCGGGCATGCAGATGCTGACCATGGCCGACAAGGACCTTGGCAACATTAAAATGGAAGCAGATGCAACCGACCTGGGTAACGTAACCGTAACTGGTTCTTCAAAACCACAGTTTGAACTGGGTATTGACAGGAAAATATTCAACGTGGATAAGAACCTGGTGAGTACTGGTGGAACAGCAACCGATATTATGAAAAGTATCCCTTCATTGAACGTGGATATTGATGGTAATGTAACCCTGCGCAATGCAGCACCAACCATCTTTATTGATGGACGTCCTACTACCCTGACACTCGATCAGATTCCTGCCGATATCATGGATAAGGTAGAAATGATTACTAACCCGGGTGCGAAATTTGATGCATCGGGCGGTAATGCAGGTATCCTGAACATCGTTTTAAAGAAAAATAAAAAGACCGGTTATAACGGAGGCATCAGAACAGGTATCGATTCACGCGGTAAACTGAACCTGGGCGGCGATATCAACCTTCGTCAGAATAAGATTAATTTCAGTCTAAGTGGTAACTATAACGAAAGAAAATCTATTTCGAACGGCATTACAGACAGGAATAATTTATTAAGCACCCCAAGCACTGTGCACAACATCAGCGATGGTACCAATATAGGAAGCTTTGCATTTGTACGTGCCGGTCTTGACTGGTTCGTTGATAACAGGAATACATTCTCCTTTGGCGCAAGCTCAGTAAAAGGAACTTTTGAGAACCTGCAGACACAGCGTGTTGATTCCACTATTAAAGGTGTGTACTCTAATTACAATATCATTACCACAAACAGTAATGCAACCTTTAAGAACTTTGGTTCGCAGGTAGGCTATAAACACAATTTTGCGAAGAATGGTCATGATATCTCTGCTGATTTCAACTACAATTCAAGCACAAATGACAATACTTCGGGCATTGCTACGCAAACGTATAATACCAATAGCACTCCCAAAGGCCAGGCGCTTTTACAGCGCACCATTGGTAATGGTACCAATAAGTTCTATACCATACAGGCTGATTATGAGAACCCTATTTCTGATGATAACAAACTTGAAGCAGGTGCCAGAACAGCCGTTAGGGATTTCACCAACCTTAGCGACCAATACAGGTACGATTATACAACGAGTACTTATGTATTGATCCCATTCATCAGCAACAAATACAAGTTTCATGATGCGGTAAGTGCAGCATATGCTACCTATACTTTCAAAGTAAACAAACTGAGTTACCAGTTGGGTCTGCGTGCAGAAAGTTCAAGCTACACAGGTACTTTGCTGAATTCAAAAGGATTGGATTCCGCGCAATTTAAAGTGAGCTACCCATTGAGCTTTTTCCCAAGTGTGTTCATTACCTATAAAGTGGATGATAAACAGGATTTCCAGTTGAACTACTCACGTCGTATCAACCGTCCGAATTTCTTCCAACTGATGCCTTTCCCTGATTATACTGATCCGCAGAATATCAATATCGGAAATGCAGGGCTGAGACCAGAATTCACTAATTCATTTGAAGTCTCTTATAACAATGCATACAAGCGCCAGGCTAACTTCTTAGTTACCGCATTCTTTAAACATTCAACCGACCTGATCACACGTTATGTGTACAGGGATAAAAGCGGTTTGACAAATGGAGACAGTGCTTACTTCAGCACCTATATCAATGCAAACACCAGTTATACAACAGGTTTGGAGCTGACTAACAAAATGCCGGTAACCAAATGGTGGGACCTGACATTGAACGTGAACATTTTCTACGCACAGATCAATGCAGTTACACCAGCTACGGCTACTACACCTGAACAAACGCTTAACAATTCATTGGTAAGCTGGTTTGGAAAAATGAACAGTGCATTTAAAGTTGCCAAAGGATTGTCTGTTCAGTTAAGCGGTGATTACCAGGCTAAAAGCGTTTTACCTCCAAGTACCGGTGGTGGCGGTGGTAACCGTGGCGGCGGCGGTATGATGTTTGGTGGTGGACCACAATCTACCTCACAAGGTTATAACATGCCACGTTATGGATTTGATCTTGCTATCCGTAAAGACTGGACATGGAAGAACGGACAAAGCGGTAACCTGACTTTAAGTGTAAATGATATTTTCCGCTCACAGGTTTTCAAATCATATTCTGAAAGCACCTACTTCACACAAACCAGTGAAAGAAGAAGGGACCAGCAGGTCCTTCGTTTGAACTTCAGCTACCGTTTCGGTAAGTTTGATGCTACTTTATTCAAACGCAAAAACACCAAAGCAGATCAGAGTGGTGGAGCGGATATGATGGGAGGGCAACAATAATTAGTAATTAATAATTAGTAGTTAGTAATTATAAGCTTAAAGAAAGAAGCCGCTCAAAATTGAGCGGCTTCTTTCTTTTCGATAGTAGAAATCCTAATTACATTTATTTGTACCCAGCACAATTACTAACTACTAATTACTAATTACCGATTCTTCCCCGTGAGCATCGGTACAAACGAAAACTGCTCAAAAGCTTCTTCCTTCACTGATCCATCTTCCAGCTTCGTGAGGCGGAGCATGCGTTGAGATTCACCTTCGTCTACGGGGATGACCATCATGCCGCCAACTTTTAATTGCTGTACCAGTTTGGGTGGAATGAATGGCGCTGCTGCGGTAATGATTACTTTATCGAATGGAGCGAAAGTAGGTAGTCCCTCAAATCCATCCCCGAAAAAAAATTTTATGTTAGGATATTTATTGCGGAAATAATATTCTTTCTGCAGATCGTATAATTTTTTCTGTCGTTCGATGGTGTAAACCCATGCACCTAGCTCAGCCAATACAGTTGCCTGGTAAACGCTTCCGGTACCTATTTCAAGAACCTTATCATTTTTTTTAACCTGCAATAATTGTGTTTGATACGCAACGGTATAGGGTTGTGAAATGGTTTGCGATTCGGCTATCGGGAAGGCCCTGTCTTCGTAAGCGATCTTATCAAACGCAGAATCCAGGAAATAATGACGGGGAATGGTATTGATAGCCTCCAGTACCTTTTCATCGGTAATGCCTTTTTCTTTCAGCAGGTTCACCAGCTGTTTACGGAGACCCTTATGCTGGTATGTATCCTCGTACTTTCTCATAGCATAGCGAATATACTGTTTAGTAATGAGGCATATAAAAGAGATAAGTCTTTGTGAATAGAAAAAGACTCGGCATAAAATAACACACATTCAAAAAAAATGCCACAGAATACACAGATTCACACAGAAAAAATCTGTGCTGATCTGAGTGTTCTGTGGCACTAAAAACTCACTTCAATTTCATATCAGCAATAATATCACTGATCTTTTTCTCAAGCTCCGCGAATTTTGCATCAAAATCTTCTTTGCGTTCCAGTTTGGTATTTACACTGAAATAGAATTTGATCTTGGGTTCTGTTCCCGAGGGACGCGCTGAGATCTTTGTTCCGTCAGCAGTAACGAATTGCAACACATTGCTTTTAGGAAGATCAATCGTCCAGCTTTCTCCTGTAACCAAATTGGTTCCCTTCTGTAACTGGTAATCCAATAAAGTAGTAACCTGTGCGCCTGAAATGGTTTTAGGCGGACTGCTCCTGTATCCTTCCATCATATCTGCGATCTCTTTCTGGCCATTCATTCCTTTTTTGGTAATACTGATCAGGTTCTCGTAATAAAAACCATATTTGATATACAGTTCAATCATTTTATCAAACAAAGTTTTTCCCTGGTTCTTTTCATAAGCGGCCATCTCGCACATTAAGGCAACCGCACTCACCGCATCTTTATCACGGATCTGGTTGCCGATCATCAAACCAAAACTTTCTTCCCCTCCTATCACATAATTCTTTTTACCATCGAGTTCTTTTATTTTCTCTGCTATCCATTTAAAACCGGTAAGCACATTGTAGCAGGCAACATCATTCTGCTTCGCCACTTCATTGATCATTTCCGTGGTAACGATGGTGGTAATCACCATATCATTGGGTTGTGCAATACCCTTCGCCTTTCGTGCTTCCATCATATAACTGAATGCAAGAACAGCGGTCTGGTTACCATTCATTAAAACCCATTCGCCTTTGTGATTTTTTACACCAATACCAACGCGATCAGCATCAGGATCTGTTCCCAATAAAATATCTGCATCCAGTTCTTTGGCTTTTTTCAAACCAATACTCATTGTTTCACTTTCTTCAGGATTGGGATAATTCACGGTAGGAAAATTACCATCCGGTGTTGCCTGTTCTTCAACGATGGTTACATTGGTAAAACCAAAACGCTGCAATACTTCAGGTACCAGCATGATACCGGTTCCATGTATTGGCGTATATACAATTTTAAGATCATGCTGCTTCGCGATCACGTCCGGATACACACTCAACTCTTTCACCATGTCCATGTACTTATTATCCATGTCCTTACCCAGAAGCGTAATGTTAGCAGCGCCTCCCTCCCATTTCACGTCATCCACACTTTTGATCGCTTCTACTTCCGTGATTACATTTTTATCATGCGGCGGCACCAATTGTCCGCCATCGTTCCAATACGCTTTGTAACCATTGTATTCTTTTGGATTGTGTGAAGCGGTACAAACCACTCCCGCTTTACAGCCTAAGCTCCTGATTGCAAAACTGAGTTCGGGTGTGGGGCGCAATGCTTCAAATAAGAAAACTTTGAAACCATTGGCCGCAAATACATTCGCCGTGGTTTCGGCAAAGAAACGGCTGTTGTTGCGGCTGTCGTGTGCGATTGCCAGCTTCACTTCTTCATCGCCATATGTTTTTTTAAGATAGTTGGCAAAACCCTGTGTTGCCATACCAATGGTGTATTTGTTGATGCGGTTGGTACCTGCGCCCATGATACCGCGTAAACCACCGGTACCAAATTCTAAGTTCTGATAAAAAGCATCCGCCAATTCATCAGGGTTTTCCTTTTGCAGTTTGGTAATCGCCGCTTTTGTAGCTTCGTCGTAGTTCCCGTTTAACCAGGTATTGATCTTTTCCTGAATGGCAGTTTCCATAGAATTTGTTTTAGTCTATCAGGCAGCAAGTTTATGAATATTTTTTGCATTTTCAACCAATCAATGGAACTCTCATGATTTAGTGGCGTAAGTTTGGAGCAGTGAAGAAATTCCTGGCCATACTAACGCTCTTATGTTACAGTTCTGCCCATACACAGGATATTGCATCTCAACCTGTATTTGTTCCCGGCGAACTAAACCCGATTAAAGATTCGATAGTAAATCATCGCCAGTATTTCGGGAAGCAAATAAAACCAAACAGGGGCCGAATATACCTTGCCGCTGCGGGTAGCGCTGCTATATATGCAGGCAGCCTGGTTGCTTTATCCAATGCCTGGTACAAAGATTATCCTCAGTCTTCTTTTCATTTTTTTAATGATAACGACGACTGGTTACAGGTAGACAAAGCCGGTCATGTTTTTAGCGCGTACAATACGGCCAAATGGAGCATGGAAATGTGGCGATGGGCGGGCCTTTCAAAAAAACAGCGAATATGGGTGGGCGGATTAAGCGGAACAGCTTTCCTCACTGTTGTAGAAGTTCTTGACGGTTTTTCATCCGGCTGGGGATTCAGTATCGGCGACCTGGGTGCCGATCTTGCCGGCAGCAGCCTGTTCATTGCGCAGGAACTGGGATGGAATGAGCAAAGAATACAGGTAAAATTTTCTTTTCACCGAAACGATTATACTGATCTGTCATTGAACAACCGTGCAAATGAGTTATTCGGTACACATACACCGGAACGGATGCTCAAAGATTACAATGGCCAGACGTATTGGGTGAGTGCGAACCTCAAATCATTTTACAAAAAGGCAAATCTTCCGGCTTGGTTAAATATCGCTATAGGCTACGGCGCTGAGGGGATGTTCGGGGGAACAGAAAACAGGGTAAAAGATAAAAACGGTTTTACCCTTTTCGACAGAACGGATGTGCCACGTTACAGGCAATGGTATCTGGCGCCAGACATTGATCTGACAAAGATCAAAACCAAAAGCAAATTCCTGAAGTCAACCTTCTTCCTGTTGAATTCATTAAAATTCCCCACGCCATCCATTGGCTTTTCAAAAAAGGGTATTGAATGGAACTGGTTGCATTTTTAACTATCTTTAAGACATGAGCATTCGAAATCTCGTACCATGGAGCTATGCCGCATCCGTTGCTGCACTCTGTTTTGCGCTCTACGCAAAAGCAAATGATTCCGCAAGCCCGATGACGGTGTTCGCTATTGCGGTGTTATTACAATTTATTTTCGCCGCTTTTGCCATTTACGAGTTACGCGGATCGGAACAGTTTACACGAAGGGAAAAATCAGACTGGACAGTATTGATACTTTGTGCACCATTGGTATTTGGCAGTTTTTACCTCGTAAAATTAAGGCGAAGGATATTTTTTATCTGATTTTCACACTACATAAGCGCCTGTCACTTCATTATTTACTACTTCCACCTGTATATGTTCCTGCATCGTGGTTGCTATGGATAATCCTACATAATCCGGATTTACAGGAAAGAGTTTATGCATTCTTTCAACCAATACCAATGTCTGTATGCTTTTGGGATGAAAATCAAGTAAAGGTTTAAGGGCGTACAGGAGTGTTCTTCCGCTATTGGTTACATCATCGGCGATCACAACATGCAAATTATTCAGATCGATCTTTTCACTTAATTCAACAATAACGGGGTGCGTTTTATCCATGATCACCGAGATCACTTTAATCTCATTGGGCACATCCAGTTTTAACAAGGAGGCTATCTTTTCTGCAATCACCGTTCCGCTGTTACGGATGCCGATCAGTATAACCGGGGCCGTATCGCCATCCAGGTGTTCAGCCAGTTCAAGTGCCATACGTTGTAATTTCTGTTCCGCCACTTCTTTGTTAAGGATATAGTTTTTTTCTGCCATAGCATTCATTTGGTCATCAAAAGTAACAACAATAAAACCATCCCGCAATCCTGTTTACAAGTGTGCAAAACTGTTACCTTAGCAAAATAACTGGCTACCATGCATTATATACAGCAAATCGGGTTCGTCATTTTATTGGCAGTTGCTTCCTGGCTATTCGCTAAAAAGATCGGCGAGATCAGGCGGAATATCCTGTTGGGGAAAGATGAGAACCTGAACGACCAGCCCGCCAAACGCTGGAAAAACCTGCTGCTGCTGGCGCTCGGGCAAAAGAAAATGTTTAAGAACCCACTGGTGGCCATGATGCACCTGGTGATCTATGCCGGTTTTATTATCATTAACCTCGAAGTATTAGAGATCGTGCTGGATGGAATACTGGGAACCCATCGTTTATTCGCACCCTTTCTCGGGCAATTGTATAACTGGCTGATCAATGGCTTTGAATTTTTAGCCGTAGGTGTCATTTTTGTCTGCGTTGTTTTTTTGATCCGCAGGAATATCCTCAAACTCAAACGTTTTATCAGCAAGGACCTCAATGGATGGCCGCGTAGTGATGCGAATTATATATTGCTCACCGAGATCATCTTAATGACATTGTTTCTTACCATGAATGCCACTGATCAGGCACTGCAGGCAAATGGAAATGAGCACTATCATCAAACCGGTAGCTTCTTTTTTTCAGGTATGCTCACATCGGTGTTTAGCGGCATGAGCGATGGTACGCTGATCGCTATAGAAAGAACCTGTTGGTGGCTGCACATTACCGGTATTTTTGTTTTCCTCAATTACCTGCCATATTCTAAACACCTGCATATCCTGTTGGCGTTTCCTAATGCGTATTATACAAGACTCGAACCACAGGGCAAGATGAAAAACATGCCCGCGGTACAAAATGAAGTATTGTATGCCATGCAACCGGAAACAGCGCCAACCGATGCAGCGCCACCCGCACATTTTGGTGCGAAAGATATTTTTGAACTAAGCTGGAAGAATTTACTGGATGCATACAGTTGCACAGAATGCGGTCGTTGCACTGCAGCATGTCCCGCAAACATCACCGGCAAATTACTTAGTCCCAGGAAAATTATGATGGCAACCCGCGACCGGATGGAAGATGTGGGAAGGAACATCAAACAAAACAAGGAATTCACAACAGATAATAAAACACTGTTGCACGATTATATCTCTGTAGAAGAATTACGCGCCTGCACCACCTGTAATGCCTGCGTAGAAGCTTGTCCCGTAAGCATTTCTCCCCTCGATATTATTACCGAACTCCGCCGTTCACTTATCATGGAAGAAAGCAATGCACCACAGGAATGGAACAGCACTTTCAGCAATATTGAAAACAATTTTGCACCATGGAAATTTTCTCCGGATGACAGGGATAAGTGGGCGGTGGAGATGGGTACGCAATAACAGTCCATTGACCATAGTCCATGGACCATGGTCTGTTTTCAAAATCAACTATAATAATCACCAGATGCAATTCTCCCCTTTCCCATTCTTCATCACCGATTTCTCAACCATCGAACCCGAAATCAAACAAGGCACCACCGGCCATGCAGAATGGAGAACTTTGTTTAGAGATAATATCCGCATTCGTTTGGTAACCTACTCAGCAAACTATTTAGCCGACCATTGGTGCAGCAAAGGTCATATCATTTTTTGCCACGAGGGAGAAATGGAAACAGAACTCGAGAATGGCAGCAAACATTTACTCACCAAAGGATTGATGTATACAGTTGGAGATAATAGCGATGCACACCGAACCTACTCAGAAAAAGGCTGTGTTATTTTTATTGTAGATTAAATACACGTGTTAAAGAAACCGATACCGGTTATTACGTAGAAGCCTGTTAATTATTAATTACTAACTATTAATTACTAACTATTAATTACTAATTGCTTTTATATAAAAGGCTTAAACACCATCCTCCACAACTGTATCAACGCAGTAACCAGGAAGATCACGCCCATTACTTTATTCAACGTTTTGTTACTCGTGTTCATTTTTGTAACCAGCCAGTTACCGCCATGTATATAAAGTCCGAAACCACACAATGTTCCGGCACCTGCACCAACAGTGAAGAGGTTAAAAGGAACCGGTTCAACGGGCAATACTTTTGTTTGAATAAAAGTGGATGTCCAGAGAAACCAGAATGGTATCTGTACCGGGTTCAATGCACTCATCATCAATCCAAGTAAAAAACGGTTCAGTTTATTATTCAGCAGCAATGCTTTTTTTTCGCCTTTCTGTTTGCTTGCTGCACTAAAGGCAAGCACCCCCAATACAAGAAACATCACTACCGTGAGCCAACCCAATACAAGGAACCAGATACGATGACTAACGATCCAGTTCATACCTGTTAATGCAAAACGCAGGTAGATCATTTCAACAATAGAGGCTCCGAACGCAAATTGCCAGGCTTTTTTAGCACCTTCCTGTATACAGATCTGTGTTGATGTAAAACTCATATTCCCCAAAGGCAGTTGCCCGAGAAAGCTGACGATGAAACCGATGAAGAGTACGTAGATCATGGATGTTGAAAATACGAATGATTATTTTAAATGTTGTATGCTAAATGTTGATTGTAAGAAAGCCCGCTCATTCAACATTTAGCATACAACATTCAAAATAGTTCCGTTATTTTCGTAAAAATCTTTCTCATGAAGGTTAACACGATGGCGGAAATGATGGCGAACGGCGAAACACCAGAGATCTTATTCTGGGTGGGATGTTCCGGCAGTTTCGACCAGCGCGCGCAGAAGATCACCAAAGCATTTGCTACTATCCTGGATAAAGTAGGTTTCAAATATGCCATCCTCGGCAAAGAAGAAGCCTGTACCGGCGATCCTGCAAGAAGGGCCGGTAATGAGTTCCTGTTCCAGATGATGGCCTACCAGAATATACAGGTGCTGAATGGATATGGCATCAAAAAAATTGTTACCACCTGCCCGCACTGTTTTAATATTTTGAAGAATGAATATCCCGAACTGGGCGGTAACTATGAAGTGATACATCATACCACTTTACTACAGCAGCTGATAGATGAGGGCAGGATAAAAATGAAAGAAGGCGGCAGCTTCAAGGGGAAAAAAATATCCTACCACGACAGCTGCTATCTCGGCCGTGCCAATGAGATCTATGAAGCACCCCGCAAAGTACTCGAAGCATTAGATGCTGAACTGGTTGAAATGAAACGTTGCCGCAGCAATGGCCTGTGCTGTGGTGCCGGTGGTGCACAAATGTTCAAGGAAGATGAACCCGGTGATAAACGCATCAATATCGAACGCACAGATGAAGCACTGCAAACCGGTGCATCTGTCATCGCCTCAGCCTGCCCTTTCTGCAATACGATGCTTACAGATGGTGTAAAAAACCGCGAAAAAGAAAATGAAGTGGCTGTGATGGATGTTGCGGAGTTGATCGCTGCAAGTATGCAATAAGGATTTTGATTTTAAAAGCTGTATGTGCTATGAACGTCATTGCGAGGAACGAAGCAATCTGTGCTTCGCTATTCGAAGTGACTGCCATTCGTAACACAGATTGCTTCGTTCCTCGCAATGACGACTCCGGTGCGCATCTGTACTTCAACATTCAATATTAAAATTACCTCCATGTTCTCCCTCAAACATTTCACTATAAAAAAATGGTTACTCCTCACCCTCTTTCTCTTTTCCATTACTTTCCTCATCGCCTACCTGACGGGTTTAACCGGTGAATCAAAACATTTGTTAACCAGCAGCAGTTCATTGATCCGAAGAGGGGTTACGGCGCTGATAGTTGGCCTTGTAATCAGTTTCATGAACATAGACATAGAAAGAAGATCCGGGCCCACCCGCGAAGAATAATGCCGAAAACAGTAAATTTGCGGTATGAATTTCGAATACCAGCAGCACATACCCGAAGATTTCAATGCCTCCTCCCGTGTCTGGATCTACCAGAGCAGCCGCCTGTTCCTGATCAGCGAAGCTTTGGAAATCGAGGAAATGATGAACAATTTTGTAGAAAACTGGAACAGTCATGGCACACCCGTAAAAGGTTATGCCAATCTCCTGTTTGGCCAGTTCATTGTTATTATGGCCGATGAAACAGCGACAGGTGTTAGCGGATGCAGTACCGATAGTTCTGTACGTCTCATCAAACAGGTAGAAGAAAAATTCAAGGTAGACATGTTCAACCGGCAGAACCTGGCTTTTGTGGTTAATGAAAAGATTCAGATGATACCCATGGCACAATTGAAATATGCATTTGAGAATAACTTTATCAATGCAGAAACTTTATATTTCAATAACCTGGTTGCCAATAAAGAAAGTCTTCTCACAGAATGGATGCAGCCTGTGAAAGACAGCTGGCTTGCGGGGAGACTATCTATTCACGAGATTAAGAATTGATTATTTTGAATGTTAAATGCTAAATTTTAAATGAAGGCCCGAGCTAATTATTCAACATTTAAAATTCAACATTTAAAATAAAAGAGAAATTATTTCTTCAGTTTCTCCAGCGCTTCTTTCTTCTGCTGTGCATTCAAATTACTCTTCACCATTACCCTGCTTAATTGATAACTCAGAGAGATTCGAAAGTTCTGTGTATTCGTAACGCTATAACTTTCTATATTAAAATTCGTACCCGCAGTAAATCCATTATACTTCTGCAATCCAAATGGATCTATCGCAGAAATCCCGATGGTCAACCGCTTCTTAAAGAATTTTCGTTGTGCACTAATGCTCATATTGATATTACTGCGTGAACGTCCCTGCGGTCCTGCAAAACTTGTAAAACGATTATTCGCTTCGATATTGGTTACATTATCAGGAGAGTAACTGTAATTGAACGTGGTATAGAAAGTTCCCCGGTCAACATATTTATACAATATTTTTTCGCGTTCACTGTATTTGTAATAATTATATCCACCACTAATGCTGATGCGTAATTTTTTTACGACAGTAATTCCCGCCCATACACTTGCCTGGTATTCTTCCTGGTCTGATATATTCTGGTAAGTGATCTGTGTTTTACCACTGTCAACCAATGTGCGGATAGAATTAAATACATTCTTTACCCGGTTATAACCCAATGAGCCATTGATGTTGAAATTCTTTTTCACATAACTCAGGTTCAGATCAAAATTATCTGTAAGCGATGGCTGCACATACGGGTTTCCAAAACGGATATTATATGGATCGCTGTAATCGATACTGGGATTGAGTTCTGTGATCCCCGGTCTGCGTATCGTTTCCCTGAATACAAACGACATATTAAAATCCTTATTAAATTCTTTACGGATGGTAAGGCTGGGCAATAATCGCCAGTAAGAGTTATTGGCATTGGGTGCATTCCCTTTGATGAACTCAAAATCCGTTAAGGTATGCTCCGCCTGAGCTCCCATAATCACTTTAATGCTACGTGTCATCCCAAAGATCAAAGAAGCACGGGCGGTAAAGATGGATTGATTAAAATAAAAATCATTGCTCAGCAATTCATTCCCCACAAACACATGATCCGTTCTGCGGAGGAAACTGGTGTTGAGCATATTGTGATAGGTATTGGAAGCATAGGAACTCCCTAAAGAAAGAAAAGTAGTTCCCGTATCATTCAATGGCTTGTTGTAGTTGGCATTGACATAAAAAGAAGTTACATAATTATCTGTTAGCTGTATCTGTGTTGAATCAAGACCGGTTGGCAAAAAATCTGTCTGCAAAAACTGCTGATAAAACCCGCGGTCATTATCGTTCTTACTAAAGCTGATACCACTGTACACCTGCAATTTCTCCACCGGGTTCTTTCCTTTCCATTGGTAGGAAGAAGAGAAACCATGACTGTATCCGGTTCCTTCATAAGAATTATTGCGTGAGCTGGCTCTATATACGCGCAGCACGCTGTCACGATTGGTGTACAAAGAATGGCTGCTGTTATCAAACAGATTCAGGTTCCCCTGGTAAACAAAACTCATAGAACTCTTCTTCGTAAAATCATAATCCGTTTGAAACCTTGCGTTTGGGTGGCGGCTGCGATTGGTAAAAGATGATTCAGAATAGAAATAATTCACAGAATCCTTATAAATATTCTGCCTGTGCGAATAAGAACTGCCACGTACTTCAAGCGCTCCATATCCTATACTGGAACTGATGTTTAATTTACTGCTGCGGTAATTAAAATTACCCGAGATGCCCATTTCGTTACGTGATCCTGCATTGAGGTTCAGTCTTTCATAGATCCCTACCCTACCCTTTTTTGTAATGATATTGATCACACCGCCAGGGTAAGTTGCATATTCCGGTGGTGGGTTCAGCATCACTTCTACTTTCTCAACTACATTGGCAGGAAGGCTTTCCAGCAAGTCAGCCAATTGTTGCCCGCTAAGGTTAACGGGTTTTTCATCCATTAAGATCAAAGGTTCTTTTCCTCTCAACAATAAAGTCCCATCCGGATTGGCATTCATTAACGGGAGGTTCTTCAGCATTTCAGAAGCATTGCTTCCATTACTAAGCGGGCTCTCGGCCACATTATAAATTACTTTTCCATCCTTGTTTTCTATCAATGGCTTTTCAGCATATATGATCACTTCATTAAGCGAAGATCCCGCGCTGTTCAGTTTGATATCGCCAAGATTGATATCAACACGTTCCGCATACACATGTATACTGTCCATATTGGTTTTGGCAAAACCCACAACATCGATCGTGAGCCTGTAATAACCAAACAGGATCTTTTCAAAATCAAATCCGCCATTTTTATCCGATATAATGGAAACTGTGTGTGAAGTATTGAGATTGGTGAGCGATACACTGGCAAACGGCAAAGCTTTACCGGATGCATTATCCAGGATATTACCAATAAGGCTACCCATTATCTGTACCTTTTGCCTGCTGCTGCTGCTTTCCTGCGCCAGAACGGAAGTATGAATGCCTGCGATAAGAAGAAGTGCCAAAAATCTCAACATGTAACGATTGCTTGTTGCAAAGTAAACGCATACACCCGAAATATTCCCTGTAAATACCGACGGATAGGTATTTTTGCGGCCTCAATCGGTCAACTATGTATGTAATCTATGGAATACCCAACTGCGATACCGTGAAAAAGACCATCACGTGGTTTAAAGAGAATAAAATACCATATGAGTTTCATGATTATAAAACCAAAAGCATAACACCAGCGAAGCTCAAATCCTGGAGCGGACAGGTTGGCTGGGAAGTGCTACTGAATAAACGCGGAACCACCTGGAGAGAACTGGATGCGAAAACACAGGCGACCATCACAAATGAAAAAACTGCCATCAAGCTAATGGTTGAAAACACGAGTTCTATTAAAAGACCGGTAATAGAAAAAGGGGAGAAAGTAATGATCGTTGGATACGATGCTGTGGCTTATGAGAAGCTCTTGAAAAAATAGGCAAAGCCTCTGCGAAACCCTCTGCGCTCTTTGCGTCTCTGCGGTGAATGGGAGTTCAAATTCACCGCAGAGACGCAGAGCAAAAGAGGTAACGCAGAGAAGAGCTCTATTTCAATATCTCTTTTAATTTGATCTGCAATTCCTCACCACGTATATCACGTGCAATGATCTTACCGTTTGGATCGATCAGTAAATTAGCGGGAATACTTCCTATATGATACAATTGTGCAACTGCATTGTTCCAGTATTGCAGGTCGCTTACATGTGTCCATGTAAGGTTATCGGCTTTAATGGCCTCTACCCAATTTGGTCTCGCCTGGTCAAGTGATACACCGAGTACAGTAAAATTTTTATTCTTAAATGTTTGATAAGCAGTTACCACGTTCGGATTCTCTGCACGGCAGGGTCTGCACCAACTGGCCCAGAAATCAACCAGTACATATTTACCTCTGAAAGAGGCCAATGATACAGGTTTGCCATCCACATCCTTCTGTGTAAAATCGATCGCCTGAGAACCTACCATGCCGATCTTGGCATCTGCCAGTATTTTTTCGAGTGCTTTTCCATACACACCTTTCTTACCAGCCGGTTGCAATTGATTGTAAACGTTTTCCAACGCCATCGGTCCTTCAAACAATTCCCTTACAGCAAACAACACCAGTGAGCTTACAACAGAAGCAGGCTTCTCTTTTGTAAACTTCATAGTGGCATTCATAATACCTGCCCGAACCTGTGTATATTGCTGCATCATGGAGTCTTTTTTACGCGCATCCTTCTCAGAATTGATCAACGGGATCATTGTCTGGAGTTTTTCAAAATAAGGATTGAAAGTGGTCTTAAATATTTCATAATCCGTTTCTGTAGATGATCCGCTTACCCTGATGGTTGACGGATTAGCCAGGTCGCCGGTGAGAGCCACATTCTCATTAGTAATAAACATATCCAGTACAACCGGTGAGTTACTAAAACTTACCTGGAGAACTTCTGCATCGGCCAGTTTACCCCTTAATGTAAAATTGGTTTTTGATGCCTTACCTGTAGCAAGAACGCTGCCATCTCCGCGCTTGGCATAGATCATGGTACTGTCTCTCAACCCTTTCAACTCACCCTTGATCACAAATCCTGCAGCGCTTTGCGGCGGCATAACAAATTGCTGACCACCCTGCGCCATGCTCAACAAAGGCATGAACAATATCACCAGTAATCTTTTCATAATTATTTTGAATGACGTTTTTGAAGTATTTCCGTTACGCTTTGCAAGTTAAATCCTTTAGCGTTAAGCAAAAGTAAATAATGGAACAAGAGATCAGCCGCTTCGTCCAGGAAAAGAGCGTCGTTATTGTCTTTGGCCTCTATTACCAGTTCTACTGCCTCCTCACCTACTTTCTGGGCTATCTTATTAATGCCTTTTGAGAACAGTTTAGCCACATAAGATTCCTCGGGCGATACCTGTTTACGCAGGCGGATGATATCTTCGAGGTATAACAAAAAATTCTCATTTTGATTAGGCTCGCTCCAGCAGGTATCTGCGCCTGTATGGCAAACCGGTCCTGTTGGATGCGCTTTTATCAGTAAAGTATCGTGGTCACAATCCGCAGCAATGCTTTTCAGCTCCAGGAAATTTCCGCTTTCTTCGCCTTTTGTCCAGAGTCGTTTTTTACTGCGGCTATAAAACGTAACCTTACCTGTTTGTTCAGTTTTTTCCAATGCGGCTGCATCCATAAAACCAAGCATCAACACTTTATGTGTGTTAAAGTCCTGAACAATGGCAGGCACAAGGCCATCAGCGTATTTTGCAAAATCTATTTTCATGTTACCGGCTTTCTGTTCTTTGGTCATCTTTAGTTGCGTCGCACACTTGTACTTTTGTAATTTGCTTCAGCTTTTTTTGAACCACTAAGACACCAAGGCACGAAGTTACACGAAGAAAACCCTTAGTGCCCCTTTGTGCCTTCGAGCCTTCGTGGTTCAAAAAAATTATATCCTTACAACAATTCCCTGATCATTTAAAAACGTTTTCAACTCGGGTATCCCTATCTCCTTAAAATGAAAAATACTCGCTGCCAATGCCGCATCCGCTTTACCTGCAGTGAACACGTCCACAAAATGCTGCATTGTTCCCCCACCACCCGATGCGATCACGGGTACTGGTAATTCCGTAGCCAAAGTTGCGGTAATATCCAATGCAAACCCCTGTTTAGTGCCATCATGATTCATGGATGTGAGTAATATTTCCCCGGCACCGAGATCCACTGCCTGTTTGGCCCAGTCTATACAGCGCGTATCAGTCTTCACACGGCCCCCATTAAGGTACACATACCATTCACCATCGGCTTCCTGTTTGGTATCAATGGCCAATACTACACATTGACTGCCAAATTCTTTGGCGAGATCAGCAACTAATTGAGGGTTTTTAAAAGCGGCCGTATTCACAGAGATCTTATCCGCACCGTTTTGCAACAGCACGCTCACATCTTCCACACTGCTGATACCACCACCCACCGTAAAAGGGATATTAATATGATGCGAGATCTTGTTTACGAGTTCGCTTAATGTTTTTCTTTTTTCAACAGTCGCGGTGATGTCAAGGAAAACAAGTTCATCAGCACCTTGTTGTGCATATAATGCACCGAGTTCCACAGGGTCGCCGGCATCCCGGATATTCTCAAAATTCACACCCTTTACGGTGCGGCCGTCTTTAATATCAAGACATGGTATGATTCTTTTTGTAAGCATAACTTTTTTCCTGTGCCTCCGTGTGATTTTTTTCACACAGAGGCACAGAGGCACGGTTTTAAAACGTTTTTAATTCATGAACTGATATCCTGTTTTCATATATCGCTTTCCCAACGATCGCTCCCGCGCACCCAATCTTTTTCAAATCATATAAATCCGTGATCGAACTCACTCCTCCACTTGCAATAAAAAATACTCCCGGAAAGCGCTCAATAATATTTTGATACAATGGTAAAGAAGGTCCTTCCAGTTTTCCATCCTTACTTACATCGGTACAAAATATTTGTGTGATACCATGACCAATAAATTTTTTAATAAAATCAGAGATATCAATATCCGTTGTTTCTAACCAACCACCAATTGCGATCTTTTCGTTTTTTACATCTGCTCCCAATAAAAACTTATCAGCGCCATACTTTTGTATCCATTCAAGAAAAAGGGGTTCGTTTTTTACAGCCAGGCTTCCAATCGTTGCCAATGCGGCACCGGAATCAAATACCAATTTCAGGTCCTCTTCTTTTTTGATACCACCACCAAAATCAATGACCAAAGAAGTGTTGGCAGCAATAGATTCCAGCACCTTCCAGTTCTTTACCGACCCAGCTTTTGCACCATCCAGATCTACCAAATGGAGACGTTGCAAGCCCGCCGATTCAAATTCTTTGGCAACTGCTAATGGATCTTCATTGTAAATAGTCTTCTGCGCATAATCGCCCTGCGTTAGGCGAACACATTTTCCATCGATGATGTCTATTGCGGGAATGACGACCATTAGTTAATAATTAATAGTTAGTAATTAATAATTACCAACCCAGTTCATAGATTAATAAAGTTTTGTAAGATTTGCTCTCCAATTTCCGCGCTCTTCTCCGGGTGAAATTGTACGCCGTAAAAATTATCCTTTTGCAACGCACTGCTGAACCTGGCACCATACTCCGTTACAGCAGCAGTTTCCTTACAGAGCGCTGCATAGTAACTATGAACAAAATAACAGTAAGATGCATTGGGAATATTCCTGAATATTGGTTCTTTGGTTTCTTCAACCGTGTTCCACCCTATCTGTGGTATTTTAAGATCACCGGTGAACTTTTTTACATTTGTATCAAAGATTCCGAGACATTGTGTATCATTTTCTTCACTGTGTGTACACATTAATTGCATGCCGAGGCAAATACCGAGTACAGGTTGCTGCAGGTTTCTCAACACAATATCCAATCCACGTTCCTTCAAATAATTCATTGCCGTACTTGCCTCGCCAACCCCGGGGAAGATCACCTTGTCAGCATCCTTTATTTGCTGGTGATCATCTGTTACGATCGCTTTCATACCAATACGCTCCATTGCATACAGCACTGATTGAATATTCCCCGCGTTGTATTTTACAATTACCAGTTTCATTTTTTTTGTGTTTGTTAACTCAAAACATTGTTTAAAAATGTTTGGGTGCCTTCTTCAATATTCTTTGCCTCTTCTAACATTTTTATATACGCCGTTCCTATAATTGCGCCATTTGCATATTTACAGGCCGATTGAAATGTTTCCTTGTCCTTAATTCCAAAGCCAACCAATACCGGGTTCTTCAATTTCATAGATTGAAGCCTTTGCAAATATTTTTCTACTGCTGTAAAATCTTTGTCCTTACCCGTTGTTGCCGAAGAACTCACAGCATATAAAAACCCACTACTCAACGAATCTAATTTTCTCACACGTTCCTCTGAAGTTTCCGGTGTAACCAGGAAAATAAAATCCAGCCCGTATTTTTTTATGATCGTCCCATATTCATTCTCAAATTCAAACTCAGGAAGATCGGGTAAGATCAATCCATCAATACCTAAAGCAGATGCGTCGGCACAAAATTTTTCAAATCCATACTGCAATACGGGGTTCATATACCCCATCAATATCACGGGTATATTTATTTCTTTTCTAAAGTTTGCCAGTTGTTCAAATAAGACTGAAATCGTCATTCCATTTTCCAACGCTTTGCTTCCGCTGGCTTGAATAACGGGGCCATCGGCTAAAGGATCGCTATACGGCATTCCAAGTTCGACCAGGTCCACCCCATTTTCCTGTAATGATTTCATTACGGGTATCGTGCTATGCAGTTGCGGGTACCCTGCTGTGCAGTAAACATTTAATACTTTGTTCTGTTTCTTCGCAAACAATTCCTGTATCCTGCTCATAATATTATTTTTCCATCGCGTTCATATAAGTAGCGAGGTCCTTATCACCCCTTCCACTCAAGCAAAGAACAACACGATCAGTAGTTTTTAAATTCAATTTGCCTAATACAGAAAATGCATGTGCGCTTTCCAATGCAGGTATAATACCTTCTGTCTTCGCTAGATGAAAAGCAGCCTGCAACGCTTCTTCATCTGTTGCACTCAAAAAAATACCGCGTCCACTTTCAAACAAATGCGCGTGCAACGGACCAACACCAGGGTAATCCAGACCCGCTGAAATGCTATGTGGCTCTACTACTTGTCCATCATCCGTTTGCATTACAAGGCTTTTGCTTCCGTGCAAGATCCCCGGTTTACCGAGTTGCGTGGTTGCTGCACTCATACCGCTGTGCACACCATGGCCGGCTGCTTCTACTGCTACCAGTTGCACATTCAATTCATCCAGAAAATGATAGAACATACCCGCTGCATTGCTCCCGCCACCTACGCAAGCCACTACATGCGTTGGCAATTCATTGCCTGTTTTTTCTTTTAACTGTACCCTTGTTTCCTCACTGATCACACTTTGAAAACGCGCCACCATATCAGGGTATGGATGCGGTCCTACCACGCTTCCAATAATATAATGTGTATCTACTGGATTATTGATCCAGTCGCGGATCGCTTCATTGGTTGCATCTTTTAATGTCTTACTTCCACTTGTTGCAGGAATCACTTTAGCGCCAAGCATTTTCATACGTGCTACGTTTGGTGCCTGGCGTTCAATATCTTTTTCGCCCATGTAAACAATGCATTCCATTCCTTTCAACGCGCAAACCGTTGCAGTTGCCACTCCATGTTGACCAGCGCCTGTTTCAGCAATGATGCGTGTTTTGCCAAGCTTTCTTGCCAACAAGATCTGGCCGATGGTATTATTGATCTTGTGTGCGCCCGTATGACAAAGGTCCTCACGCTTCAGGTAAATAGACGTATTGAATTCTTTACTTAATCTTTCTGCCTGGAACAAAGGCGTTGGTCTTCCCACATAATCCTTCAGTAACAACTGAAATTCTTTTTGAAAAGAAGCCTCATAGATGATCTCCAGATATTTCTCTTTTAGTTCTTCCACATTCCTGTGCAACATTTCAGGAATATAGGCTCCGCCGAACTGGCCGTAATAGCCTTGTGCGTTAGGGTGTTGATATGTTTGTGTTGTTGTCATTTTATATCTGCTTAACTGCCGCGATGAATCCGCGTAATTTATCCATGTCTTTTATACCGGGTGATGTTTCAAACCTGCTGTTCACATCTATCGAAAAAAGATCTTTTGCTACGGGGTCCTGTGTAAACTCATGCAATTTTTCGATATCATCCGGCCCTATACCACCACTCAGGAAAAAAGGTTTACCAACGTTTAAACCTTTCAAAGTGTTCCAATCAAATTTTTTTCCTGTACCTCCATAGCCTGCACCTTCGGTATCAAAAAGAAACATATCAGCTATGTCCATGTAATCTTTTACTTTCCACAGCACATTATCATCCTCCCGCAACCGGAATGCTTTTACTACCGTTACATAATTGGCGATCTTCTCGCAATACTTGGGTGTTTCATCTCCATGCAGTTGAACAATGTAGAGACCGCAATCATCAACAGCAGCCAATACTTCTTCAACGGTTGCATTTACAAATACACCTACTTTATTAATGCCTTTTCCTTTTATTTTTTTTATCTCGGGCCTGGGCATATAGCGGTATACATAACGCGGCGATTTAGGGTAATAAATAAATCCGGCAAATTCAACACCCATTTCGTCAAGTTGTAAAACCTGTTCGGTGCTCGTCATACCACAGACTTTGATTCGCATATCAGCTTGCTTTTAGTTGATTAACAAAATCAGCAAAAGCAATCGAAGGAGTGGCCTGTTTCATAAAGTTCTCTCCGATAAGGAAGCCTTTAAACCCGGCCTGTCGTAAAGTTACGATAGTATCTACATCACTGATGCCACTTTCTGCTATGGCAGGTTTTTCTTTGGGTATCTTGTTAATAAGATCCAGTGAGGTATTGATACTTACTTCAAATGTTTTAAGATTCCGGTTATTTACACCAACCAGGTCAACCTGGTCGCAGATATGACCCAGCTCTTCATCATTGTGTATTTCAAGCAACACCTCCATTCCCAAGCCTTTCGCTGTAGTAGCCATGGCTTTTACTTCTGAAGGTGTTAAACAGGCTGCGATCAATAAGATCACTTCTGCACCAAATGCTTTGGCTTCAATGAGCTGGTATTCATCGATCATAAAATCTTTGCGAAGCAGGGGAACTTCATTGATGGTGGCGGCTAAGAGATCATCCAATGTACCACCAAAAAATTCCTGGTCAGTTAAAACAGAGATACCGGATGCGCCGTGTTTTGCATAAGCAGTGGTAACTTCTTCAACCGTTACTCTATCATTGATAATCCCTTTGCTGGGTGACTTTCTTTTAAATTCAGCAATAATGCCTGTTCTTATCGGATCTGATAAAAAAGATTTTAGTGAAAGGGTTTCACTTGAAAAGAACCTGCCCTTCTCTAACTCAGCAATAGAAGTCAGCCGCTTTCGTTCAGCCACTTCTATTTTTTTATGTGCAACTATTGTATCTAATATATTCATGTTATTGAAGACTTACCAGGGTTTGTAATACTTTATTCGCTTTGCCGCTTTCGAGACTATCAACTGCCGCATTGTATGCATCATCATAGCTGCTATAATTACCTGTGCAATGCAGGGCCATGGCTGCATTCGCTAGTACTACTGCATTCTGTGCCCAGCTTCCTTCGCCTTTAATGATCTTTGTAAAGATCTTTGCTGCTTCTTCTACCGAATTTCCACCGTGAATATCTTCTGCTGAAACCATCCGTTTCCCCAATTGTTCTGGCGTCATCACCCTTTCTCCTTCATTGGTGATCACTTTTGTATCATTGGTGAGTGAGATCTCATCGTAACCATCCAATCCATGAATAATGGTGAATGCATTACCGGTTTGTTGCAATAAATAATTATAGATGCGCGCCATTTCCAGATTATACACACCTACCAACTGAAAAGCAGGTGAGGCTGGATTTACCATTGGACCAAGCATATTGAAAAAAGTTCTTACACCTAAATTCTTACGTATCGGCCCTACGATCTTTAAAGCAGGGTGAAATAATGGGGCATGAAGAAAACAGATATTCGATGCTTCCAGTTCTTTCAGCAACTGCGTATTATCATTTTTAAAAGTATAACCCAACTGTTCCATCACATTGGATGAACCGCTGATAGAAGATGCTCCATAGTTGCCATGCTTGGCCACTTTTTGTCCGGCACCCGCAACAATAAAACAGGATAGTGTAGAGATATTGAATGTATTTTTCCCATCGCCGCCCGTACCCACGATATCCATTACCTGGTGGTCCTTGAGATCGATCTTTACACATAACTCTAGTAATGCATCACGAAAGCCCTGCAACTCTTCGATAGTGATGCTTCTCATGAGAAACACAGTGATAAAAGCCGACATCTCAGCTTCATTGTATTGGCCACGGGAAATATTGAGAAGAATCTCTTTCGCCTGCCTGCGCTCCAATGTTTTGTGTTCAAATAAATATTGTAATATCTTCTTCATACTATTTTTTTAACCAGTTAGCAATGATCTTTTCTCCATCAGGTGTGAGCACACTCTCCGGATGAAACTGTACACCCTGCACATCAAAAGTTTTATGCTGCAACGCCATGATATAATTATTTGTATCACGTGCCGTTATTTCTAACTCAGTTGGAAAATCTTTTTCATTCACTACCCAGCTATGATATCGGCCAACTTCTATTGTATCAGGCAATCCTTCAAACAATGTGGTTCGTGAGTCGTGAGACGAGAGAGGTGAGCTCACCACTGACGATTCACGATTGACGAAAGTGATCGGGGTGGCCACACCATGATACACAGTCGATAAATTCGTAAGCGTTCCACCAAATGCCTCAGCTATTGCCTGGTGCCCCAAACACACGCCCAGTATGGATTTGGAAGACGCATATTCTTTGATCAATGGCAATAACATTCCCGCTTCCGAAGGAATACCCGGGCCGGGAGATAAGATGATCTTATCATATTCCTTTGCTTTCTCCATCGGCAGTTCATCATTCCTGAAAACAGCTACTTTACCGTGCGTTATCTTTTCAACAAGATGAACCAGGTTGTAAGTGAATGAATCGTAGTTATCAAATACTAATATTTTCATTGTTGTTCTTGTTTGTCGATAGACCATAGTCCATGGACCAAGGTCTATCGTCTATGGTCTAAATATTCTCTGCTATCTCAATCGCTTTTTTCAGTGCGTTTAATTTATTATTCACTTCCTGCAATTCATTTTCCGGAACACTGGCTGCCACCACACCTGCGCCGGCCTGGTAGATCAGGGTATTATTTTTACTTAAAAAAGTGCGGATCATGATCGCATGGTTACAGCTGCCGTCAAAACCGATAAAACCAATACCACCACCATAATAACTTCTCGCTGTTGGTTCGTAATCATCAATGATCTCCATAGTCTTGAACTTTGGTGCGCCGCTTAATGTGCCGGCAGGAAATGTTTTGGCAAGCAATTCAAATGGATTCTGTCCCGCTCTTACTTTGCCCGTTACTTCACTTACCAGGTGAATTACATGACTGTAATACTGCACCTGCCTGTAATGACTCACTGTTACATCATCACATGCCCTGCTGAGGTCATTCCTTGCTAAGTCAACCAGCATTACATGTTCTGCATTTTCTTTGGCATCCTTTAATAATTTCTCAGCCATTTGTTGGTCTATCTCATCATCACCGCTTCTTTTAAATGTTCCCGCTATCGGGTGAACAACTGCTTTGCCATTTTGAATGATCAATTGTGCTTCCGGTGAGGAGCCCATCAGTTTATAATCACCATAGTCAAAGAAAAATAAATACGGAGAAGGATTTACGCTTCGTAACGAACGATACACATTGAATTCGTCGCCCGTGAAACTTTGCTGAAACCTTCTACTGAGAACGATCTGGAAAACATCACCACGCATGCAACGCTGAATACCTTTCTGGACCATTTCCCTATAAGCATTATCAGTCATATTGGATGATTCCTTTCCTTTTGTCTTAAAAGGAAAAACAGGCACATCTTTGCTTTTAATCAGAGACTCTACAACAGCCATCTCCGATTCAATACCTGGCAAAATATTCTCACAAATGATCAATTCATCTTTGAAATGATTGAATGCGATAACATATTGGTACAAACGATAGCGTATCAATGGGATCGCAGGCTGCGTTTCATTTGCAGTTTGCAGCGAGATCGTATCAAAGAATTGCACTGCATCAAACGCAGTGTAACCAAACAGTCCCTGTGCAAATTTCCCTTCTTTCTCTGAAGGAGCCTGCACATCGAAATGCTGCATAAAGGACCACAATTGCGCAGGTACTTCTGCTGTATCTTTTATAGCTACCCGTTCCGGTTTTTGTGCGGGTAATTTGACCTCAATTCTTTTTGTTGAACTGATCTCTATTCCGCCGATAGCATTAATGCAGATGAATGAATAACTGTTCTCTGCCGCATGGTGGTCTGTACTTTCCAGTAAGACCGTATCCCTGAAACGGTCACGCACACGCAGGTAGATTCCTACCGGTGTGAATACATCGGCGAGGAGTTTTTTGCATTGGGTGTTTAAAGTGATTTTTTTCATGATTGTTGTTATTTTTTACCCCTCCCTACCTCCCCTGGAAGGGGAGGCATAAAAAAACCCCGACAGGTCTTGTCGGGGTTCTGAATATAATTCAAAATAGTACTGGCTATGCCATTACAATCCCCGAACGGAGTTTGTATGCCACCACCAATATTTATTTGTTACCTGATTCATTGTGTTACAAAAATGGGGGAGAATATCATTAAAAACAAATTTTTTTTGCGCCGAGGTGAGTTTGCTAACTTCATAACAACGCTCCAGCTATGAGAAAACCGATTCTTTTTACAGGTTTCATCCTGCTATTGGCATTTCCCGGAACAGCCCAGAAAACCGATACTGCCTTCCTTTTACTGCCAGATCGGGTATTCGATGGCGAAGCAATGCATAGCAACTGGGCCGTGCTTGTGAAAAAGAATATGATCATTGCTACAGGTGATGCGGCAACACTAAAACCCGACGGGATCGTTAAAATCATTGAATTAAAAGGAACGACACTTCTGCCGGGATTAATAGAAGGACATTCACATTTATTTCTTCATCCGTATAACGAGACCAAATGGGATGAACAGGTGTTAAATGAATCAAGGGCAGAGCGTACCGCACGTGCAGTGGTTCACGCTAAGAAGACTTTACTCGCAGGTTTTACCACTGTTCGTGATCTTGGTACGGAAGGAGCGGACTATGATGATGTAGGTTTAAAAACAGCGATTGAGAAAGAAATAATACCAGGCCCGAGAATGATCATTGCCACGCGTGCGATCGTAGCTACCGGAAGTTATGGGCCAACAACAAAGAACACAGATAACATACTTATCAAAGGCGCAGCGGAGGCAGATGGTGTAGAAGCTTTGATTAAAGAAACCAGGACACAAATCGGCCGTGGTGCAGATGTGGTAAAAATATATGCAGACTATCGCTGGGGTTTACATAAAACCGCACAACCTACTTTCACTTTGGAAGAATTAAAAGCAGTAGTGGCCACGGCAACAAGCAGCGGCAGAAAAGTGGTGGCACATGCGAGCACAGAAGAAGGTATGCGAAGATCCATTCTTGCCGGTATTTCAACCATAGAGCATGGTGATAATGCGAATGCTGAAATATTTGACCTGATGATCAAAAATAAAGTGGCCTATTGCGCAACACTCAGCGCAGCAGAAGCAACAAGCGAATATGATGGCTGGGAAAAAGGAACCTTACCTGAACCATCAAGAATCACTACCAAGAAAAAAAGTTTTGCACTTGCCTTACAAAAAGGTGTGACCATTTGCTTCGGTGGCGATGTTGGCGTTTATGCTCACGGAGATAATGCCCGCGAAATGGAAGCCATGGTTGCATACGGTATGAAACCGATCGATGTATTGAAAAGTGCCACTTCAGTTAATGCTGATGTGTTTGGATATGGCGATAAGATCGGACGTATCAAGAAAGGTTTATTGGCTGACATGGTGGCTGTTACCGGCAACCCTGCTGAAAATGTTTCGGATGTAAGGAAACCCGTTTTCGTGATAAAAGACGGAATTATTTATTTGGATAATGCTCATTAAACCTTTCTCTGCGTAAACTCCTCGGCTCCTCGCCCGCTAAGCTCAGGCGAGCGGGTGCGGTGAATTGAAGTTGCACTCACCGCAGAGTGGCAGAGTTTTTGCAGAGAGGAAAAAAATTGCTATGAAAAAATTATTGATCTTATTTAGTATGTTATGCTTTAGCTTTCTTGCTTCAGCAAAAACAAATCCTGATGATATTTTAGGTATATGGCTAAGCTCAAATGGCCAGGCGCATTTACAGATCTATAAAGAAGGTGATAAATATTTCGGCAAACTTGTATGGTTGAAAGAGCCTAATAATGCAAAAGGTACTCCTAAGGTAGATGCGAATAATCCCGACGAAGGATTAAGAACTAAGCCCTTACTCGGTTTAGTGATCCTCCGAAATTTCAAATACAACGATGGTGAGTGGAGCGGTGGCCGAATTTATGATCCGCAGAATGGGAAGGAATACAAGTCTTATATGAAACTCAAAGATGCAAAAACATTGAATCTTAGGGGATACATCGGTTTTTCATTGTTGGGAAGAACTGAAATCTGGACAAGAGTAAAATAGTTTAAAAAAAATTGCCACAGTATTCACAGATTAGCACAGAAAAAATCTGTGCTAATCTGTGAATACTGTGGCAAAAAATTACAATACACCTTTTGTCGATGGCAAATAATTACTCAACGGATCTCTCTTCACCGCCATGCGTATGGCTTTGGCAAACGCTTTAAAGATCGCTTCTATTTTATGGTGTTCGTTTTCTCCTTTGCATTCAATATTCAGGTTGCACTTTGCAGCGTCACTGAATGATTTGAAGAAATGGAAAAACATTTCAGTGGGCATCTCCCCTATTTTCTCTCTTTTGAATTCCGCGTTCCATACGATCCAGTTACGCCCGCCGAAATCGATAAGCACTTTCGCTTCGGCTTCATCCATAGGTAATGCGAACCCATAACGTTCCATGCCACGTTTATCTACCAATGCCTGTGCAAATGCTTCTCCCAATGCGATACCGGTATCTTCAATGGCGTGGTGTTCATCAATGTGCAGGTCGCCCTTGGTGATCACAGTAAGATCCATTTTACCGTGACGTGCAATCTGGTCGAGCATATGATCAAAAAAACCTAAGCCTGTTGAGATATTGGCCTTACCACTTCCATCAAGATTTAATTCGATCCTTATCTGTGTTTCATTGGTGTTTCTTTCATGAATCACATTTCGCAATCCAAGTTTGAGAAATGTATACACTTCTTTCCAGCTATCGCTTTCAAAGGCGATCGTATCACAAAGTTGTGTTTCCTGTTCTGCAGTCAACTCATGTAATGAAGAACGAAAATAAATGGCTTTGCATCCTAAATTCTTTGCCAGTTGTATATCACTCCACCTGTCACCTATCACAAAAGAGTTTGCAAGATCAAAGGCATCATTGTTTAGAAAATGTTTCAACAAACCTGTACCCGGTTTTCGTGTGGGTTGATTATCGGCCGCAAAAGTTTTGTCAATGATCATTTCATCAAAAACAAAACCTTCTCCTTCCAGTGTACGGAGCATCAGGTCGTGATATGGATGAAAAGCAGTTTCGGGATAAGATGCTGTACCCAATCCATCCTGGTTTGTCACCATCACTTTATAATAATCCAGCTCCGCAGCAATTCTTGCCAACGCTGAAACAACACCGGGAACAAAAGATGTTTTTTCAATAGCATCCACCTGGAAATCCGTTGGTGGTTCCTGCAGGATCACTCCATCCCTATCGATAAAAAGAATACGCTTCCCCATGTTATTTAAGTTTTGCACGCACTGCTTTTACTTCTGCAGGCGTTACGGCCGAGGCTTTATTGCTCCAGCTATTTCTTACATAAGTTAATACATCGGAAACCTGCTGATCGGTAAGGTCACTGTGGGGCGCCATTTTGTTGCTATAGTATTCCCCATCCAGTTCCACACTTTCAGTCATGCCTTTTAATACAATGCGGATCAATCTTTCCTTATTATTATTTACCACCTGTGTTGCTGCATCAAGCGGGGCATTGAGATGCGGTACACCACCACCATCTACCTGGTGACACGCAAGACATTGCTGCAGGTAAACAAGTTTTCCTCTGTCCATTATCGCCTTTGCAGGGGCAGGTACTGCTGCAGCTGTTTTGGGTTTTGAAACTTGTTTTTTAGGCACTGCCTGGAAACTCATTAATACTGTCATCACTGCTATGCAGCTTACTATTTTCTTCATTACTGTTTTTATTTGCCGTTATAAATGATCCGATAAATCGTTCCTTTCTGATCGTCTGTTACATATAAAGAGCCATCAGGACCCTGTGCCAATCCACATGGGCGGTGATCTGCATTACGCGGTGTTAAGCCTGTTTCTTTTCCTGAAAAGCCATTGGCAAAAACTTCCCATTTACCACTGGGCTTGCCATTTTGAAAAGGTACAAATGCTACATAGTAACCTTCCTGTGGCAATGGCGCCCGGTTCCATGATCCGTGAAATGCTATAAAAGCACCATTCTTATATTTTGCAGGGAACATATTGCCTGTATAAAACAACAATGCATTAGGTGCCATATGTGCAGGGAACGCAACAACAGGATCGATGTATTCTTTGCTGCCTTCTGTTTTGCCATCACCACCATATTCAGGAGCAACCATTTTTTTATTCAGTTCAGGATCGAAATAAATATAGGGGAATCCGGCATTGTCACCTTTCTTTAATGCATACAAACACTCAGCAGGTTTTTCTGCATTGTCGCGTTCAGTAAATAATTCGGGCCACAAATTATGCAGGTCATCACGGCCATGCTGCATCACAAATAATTGATTGGCCTGGTTGTTCCAATCCAACCCTACTACATTACGTAAGCCGGTTGCATATCTCACACCATCACCGTAGGTCTGGTTTAATTTATCTGCTTTGAATTGCCAGATACCACCGGCAGAATCTAAAATATTGCAGGGTATTATTCCTTTGCTGTGCAGACCCGGTTTTTCCTGGCATGAATTGGTATAAGCGCCAATATTCACATAAATATTTCCTGCATTATCCAATGCAATGGATTTTGATTCATGGTGGTGTTTATTGATTAGCCCATGAATGATTTTCTCACCAGTAGCATCTACGATATCCCCTTTTGCATCCAGTTTATAACGATACACATCATCATCAGAAGATGCATACAGATAACCGTTCTTGATAGCAATACCTGTTCCGTTGTAATTGCCTATACCCGTTGTTTCATCGGCTTTCCCATCGCCATTGGTATCGCGCAATTTTAAGATCCCTTTTCCTTCAGGGATCTTGCCGTTCATTTTTATATAAATATCTCCCTGTCCTGTAACAGCAATATGGCGTGCTTTGCCCAACCCATCCGCAACTTTCAACGCACCAAAACCAGTTGGCAATTTTAAGCCTGCATTGTCGGCATCCGGCACAACAGCAATTTTGGCCGATCTGCCTGGTAATCCACCTGTAGTGGCACTATGGCTGCCAAGGTTATCGCCGAAATTTTGCGCTCCGGCATGTAATCCTGCTACAAACAATAAAAATGATAAAACAGGAAGGGTCTTTTTCATATGAGTGTGTATTTGGCTCTGAAATTACAACTGAAAACACATATTTGAACAGATTGTTTATTGGGTGTACCATTCCTGCATAGCGTCCACTAGTAAGGTGTTCTCTTTTTCTGTTCCAATGGTGACCCGGAGACAATCTTCACAGAGTGTTACGTTACTTCTGTCGCGAAGTACAATGCCTTTTGTAAGAAGGAACTCATAGATCTTCCGTGCATCTTTGATCTTTACCAAAAAGAAATTTGCATCTGATGGATATACTTTTTCAACAGTAGGCATTGATCTGAATACTTCAGCCATTGCTTCGCGCATATCTACCAGCAGGTGGATCATATCGTTTACCTGTCCTACTTCATCCAGCGCTTTTACCACCAGTTCCTGTGTGGCCTGGTTGATATTATAAGGAGGTTTCACTTTATCCAATATCTCAATAATAGCAGCAGAAGCAAATGCCATACCCAACCGAAGACCAGCCAACCCCCATGCTTTACTGAGGGTTTGCAAAACAACCAGGTTGGGATAATCAGCCAGTTCCTGGATAAAAGATTTTTGCTTGGCGAAGTTGATATAGGCTTCATCGATCACCACGATGCCACTGAAATTGTTCAGCACCATTTCTATATCTGCCCGGTTCAGTGCATTACCTGTTGGGTTATTGGGTGAGCAGAGCCAGATCAGTTTGGTATTGGCGTCCACCAACGTTTCGAGGTGAACAATATCCAATTGAAAATCTTCCAGCAAGGGTGCTTTACGGATCGATACATCATTAATATTTGCACTTACTTCATACATGCCATAGGTAGGCGGGCAGATGATCACATTATCTTTGCCCGGTTCACAAAAACTTCGGAACAAAAGATCAATGCATTCATCGCTGCCGTTACCGAGAAAAATATGTTCTGCGGCTATTCCTTTGATCACACTTAATTTTTGTTTGATGGCACGCTGATGCGGATCGGGGTAGCGGTTATACCATTTTGTTAATGGTGAACCAAGGCTGTTCTCATTCGCATCAAGAAATACTTTCGCCTCACCGCTGAATTCATCGCGTGCAGACGAATACGGAACGAGTTTCTTAATATTTGCTCTTACCAGTTTATCAATATCAAACGACATGTTATGTTTTTATCGATTCAAAAAAGTTGATGTATTCATCCGGATGCTCACTGCATTGGCATGTGCATCCAGTCCTTCTGCTTCCGCCATAGATATAACCGTTTTACCAATAGCAGCCAATCCCTCACTTGATAGTTTTTGATAGGTAACTTTTCTTACAAAACTATCTACGCTAACCCCGCTATATGCTTTGGCAAATCCATTGGTTGGTAATGTATGATTGGTTCCGCTTGCATAATCACCTACACTTTCAGGAGAAAAGTTGCCCAAAAAAATGGAGCCTGCATTAACGATCTTTTCAGCAACGGCTTCATCATTCTTGCAGGCAATGATCAGGTGTTCAGCGGCATACTCGTTTACAATATCGATCCCTTCACTAATATCATTTACAATGATCGTTATACTGTTGGTCAGTGCTTTCTCAGCCATTTCTTTTCTTGGTAACAGATCTAGTTGCTTTATTAACTCCTGCTGTACATTCTTAACTATTAACTCATCACTCGTAACTAATAAAACCTGGCTATCTGCACCATGCTCTGCCTGGCTCAAAAGATCAGCAGCTATAAAAGAAGCATCTGCTGTTTCATCTGCCAGTACACATACTTCACTTGGGCCCGCGGGCATATCAATGGCAACACCTTCCTGCTGTATTAATTGTTTGGCGCAGGTAACATATTGATTGCCCGGTCCGAATATCTTATATACTTGTGGGATAGTTTCTGTTCCGTAAGCCATGGCAGCTATTGCCTGCACACCACCTATTTTATACACTGTTGTAATACCTGTTAACTGTGCCGCAAATAAGATAGCAGGATGTAATTTTCCATCTTTACCAGGGGGTGAGCAGAGAACAACTTCTTTGCAACCTGCAATCTTTGCCGGTATGCCCAGCATTAATATCGTTGAAAATAAGGGAGCTGTTCCCCCAGGAATATATAGCCCCACTTTTTCAATGCCAATACTTTTCCGCCAGCATTTTACACCTGGCATGGTTTCAACTATCTCAACTTCATTGACTTGTTTTTTATGAAACAAGGTAATATTAGTGGCAGCCTGTTCAATGGCCTGTTTTAATTCAGCAGAAAGTAACGTTGCTGATTCGCTTATTTCCTTTTCAGTGACAACAAACTCATTCAATAAAACGCCATCAAATTTCTCTGTGAATTGTTTTACAGCCAGGTCACCATTCTTTTTCACTTCATCCATCACAGCACGAACAGTTTGCTGCAGCGAGCTATTATCAATAGCCGGACGTTGCAACAATTGTTTCCAATCTTTCCTTAATGGATGTTTTATGATTTTCATAATTATAATATTTATCGTGAGTCGTCCTACACGATCATTTTCTCAATCGGCACTACCAAAATTCCCTGTGCCCCTGCTGCTTTTAATTGTTCAATAATTTCCCAAAAATCATTTTCATTCAATACGCTGTGAACGCTGCTCCAACCCTCTTCTGCCAATGGTAACACGGTTGGGCTTTTCATTCCCGGCAACAGGCCGATGATCTCGTTCAGTTTTTCGTTCGGTGCATTCAGCAAGATGTATTTGTTGTTCTTTGCTTTTTTTACGGACTGAATACGGAACAACAAACGATCGATCAGTTGTTTTTTCTCCTCGGATAATTCTTTGTTCCTGATCAGTATCGCCTGTGATTGGAGGATGGTCTCTGTTTCTTTCAGTCCATTCATAAACAAAGTAGAACCGCTGCTTACCAAATCGCAGATCGCATCTGCCAATCCAATACCGGGTGCGATCTCTACGCTTCCACTGATCTCGTGGATATCGGCTTCCACATTTTTACTTTTCAGAAAATCCATCAATATCACGGGATAACTGGTAGCTATCTTTTTGCCGGCGAGAAATTTCACATCTCCATACTCCTCTCCTTTTCTAACAGCAATACTCAAACGGCATTTACCAAAGCCCAGTTTCTCCACCACATCCACTTTCTTTTTCTTTTCGTACACCACGTTCTCACCCACAAAACCGATATCAGCAACCGCATCTTCTACATATTGTGGAATATCATCATCGCGCAGGAAATATACTTCCAATGGAAAATTTGTTGCATCGGCTTTCAGTTTGTTCACACCATTACTGATATCGATCCCACATTCTTTTAAGAGCCGGATCGAATCATCGTACAAACGGCCGCTTTTTTGAATGGCTAATTTCAGTTTAATTGTCTCTTTCATAATTAAGGTTGCACCAGGCAATGTTTTTTCCGGAGTTTAATAACCCCGCTCCGGGAATGGGGTATAAAAAAAGAGCTTACCGTTTGGTAAGCCCTTTAATGTTTTATTGTGACCATCACAAAACACCAACAGCCTACCCAAGGGGTAAGAAATGATGGTGGTGTATGTGTGCGAATACTTTCATAACAGGACACAAAAGTAAAGGCATCTGCTTTTATGGGCAAATTTTTTTCCGGGAAGGCCTAAACTTGTTCCCAAACAGGCGGTTTTGTCTGTATCTTGCTAAGCCCAAAATCATGGCTGTTATGCAAAAGCTTACACTTGTTCTTATCAGTTGTATCGCTCTCGCAGTCTGTATTTCCCATGCAAATGCACAAACAAAACGCAAACTCGTGTGGAGCGACGAATTCAACTACAAGGGTCTTCCCGACTCAACCAAATGGAGTTATAATGTGGGTGGTCATGGCTGGGGTAATAAAGAACTGCAGTATTATACCAACAAACAACCAGGTAATGCACGGGTAGAAAATGGCAACCTGGTTATTGAAGTAAAAAAAGAGCAGACAGAAAAAAATGGGTACTCATCTGCAAGATTGGTTACCAAGGGCAAGGGCGACTGGTTGTATGGAAGAATTGATGTGAGGGCAAAGATCCCCAAGGGCGTTGGCACCTGGCCCGCTATCTGGATGCTGGGTTCAACTACTCCGTTAAAATGGCCCGATGATGGAGAGATCGATATTATGGAACATGTGGGTTATGACCAGGGTGTTGTTCATGGAACGGTTCATACAAAAAAATACAATCACAATATCGGCACGCAGAAAGGTGCCTCCATCACTGTACCTGATTGCAGTGAGACATTTCATATATATTCATTAGACTGGGATACTGAAACGGTTACTATACTGGTTGATGACAAGCCCTATTTCACTTTCAAAAACGAACACAGCGACAAAACCGCCTGGCCGTTTGATGCACCGATGCATCTCTTGCTGAACATTGCAGTTGGCGGCGGATGGGGCGGACAGAAAGGTATTGACGATACTATCTTCCCGCAGAAGATGGAGGTTGATTATGTAAGAGTTTATCAATAAAGCCAATCGTCGATGTTCCATCGACGAACTTATTACTATACAAACCAAACACAATGAGAAAAACAAAACACCTGATCACGTTGTTTTTTTTACTTTTTGCATTCAGCTTTCTTTTTGCGCAGGATGCAGTAAGTTATCAAACACCACCTAAAGACATTGCTGACCTGTTATTGGCAAAACCGACTCCCGCAGTACGGGTAGACAGCAAGGCTGAATGGATGTTATTAAGTGAACGCAATTCTTACCCCACGGTAGAAGAATTGGGTCAGCCGGAAAACCGTATTGCCGGTATGCGTTTGAACCCGAATAATTTTTCACCGAGCAGGCAAATCTTTATCAACAACTTCACACTGAAGAATATCAAGACGGATAAAGAATTCAGTATTGCCGGTCTTCCTGCGAATATGCTTGCAGGAGGTGGCACTTGGAACCCATCGGAAACCAAGATCGCTTTCACCAACTCTACAGGTTCGAAAGTAGATCTGTATGTGATCGATATCGCTACCAAAAAAGCAATGAAGATCAACAAGCAACCGGTAAATACTGTATTAGGTATCGCCTATACATGGGTAGATGATAACACCATTATATATAAGGCAACAACGCAATCAGCATCAAATGCACCTAAACGCCCGATCACACCAAAAGGGCCAACGGTTCAGCAGAGCCTCGGAAAAGCTGCACCCAGTCCTACTTTCCAGGATCTGATCAAATCACCTTATGATGAACAGTTGTTTGAATTTTACGCCACTTCACAGTTGATACAAAATAAAAATGGAGTAGAAACCAATATTGGTAAAGCTGGATTGATCAGCACATTGTCTTTATCTCCTGATAAAAAATATATGATGGTGCGCACGGTTAGAAAACCTTTCTCTTACCTCGTAACGGCAAATGGTTTTCCTTCAACTATTACGATCACTGATCTTACTGGAAAAGTGGTGAAAGTATTGGCTGAATTGCCATCTTCAGAAGGCACTCCTTCAGGTAATGGCAATACACTGCCGATACCGCGTGCATTTGACTGGAGAGATGATGAAGCAGCTACCATTACATGGGCCATGCCATTGGACAGTGGTTTGATCAAAAAACAAGTGGACTTTCACGATGCAGTATATGCATTAAGCGCACCGTTTACCGGCGAACCCAAAGAATTGTTTAAAACAAAATATCGTTATGCTGGAACAACCTGGGGAGATGCATCATTGGCATTGGTAACAGATGTGTTAGGCTCAAGACAATTGATACGTGTTAGCCGTTACAATACTGCCAACAATACAATGGAACTATTATATGAGCGCAACCAAACAGATGCTTATAATAATCCCGGTACACCCGTTAGCACAAAAAATAAATTCGGCAGGCCTGTTATTCAAACAATGGATAATGGTACAAAGATGTTGCTGAATAATGCAACGGGTGCGTCTGCAAAAGGCGATCTTCCATTTCTTGCCAAATTTGACCTGGCTACAAAAAAGAACGAGATCATCTGGCGCAGTTCCGAAGGTGTGTTTGAAGTAGTGGAAGATGTGATCGATGCTGATAAACTTATTTTATTAACACGTCGTGAATCGCAAACGGAAGTTCCGAATTATTATATCAAGAACCTTGTATTGCGTATAGCTGACAAACCGATCACTCATTTCAGCAACCCTTATCCCTCAATGGTTGGCGTGACCAAAGAAAAGATCAAATATAAAAGAGCGGATGGTGTTGACCTTACCGGCGATCTGTACCTGCCAAAAGGATATAACAAAGAAAAAGATGGCCCCTTACCTGTTGTTATGTGGGCATATCCAAGAGAATTCAACTCAGCAGCGGATGCGGCACAGATCCGCGGAAGCAAGGATCGTTTTACTACTATCAGTTGGGCATCACCCATTTTTTATGTAACGCAGGGATATGCTGTTCTCGACAATGCAGAATTCCCGATCGTTGCAACATCTGCTGATAAAAAGCCGAATGATGATTTTGTTGCGCAGTTAAAACTGAACGCAGAAGCAGCCATCAATAAGTTAGCTGATATGGGTGTGGGCGACAAGAAACGTGTAGCTGTAGGTGGCCATAGTTACGGGGCCTTTATGACTGCAAACTTATTGGCGCATACCAATCTTTTCAAAGCGGGTATTGCACGTAGTGGTGCTTATAACAGAACACTTACGCCATTTGGATTCCAGAACGAAGACAGAACATATTGGCAGGCGCCTGATCTGTATCATGATATGAGCCCGTTCTCTTATGCAGATAAGATCAAAACACCGATCCTGTTGATACATGGCGAGGCTGATGATAATACCGGGACCTACCCTATCAACAGCGAACGTTTATTTGCTGCTATTAAAGGAACCGGCGGAACCGTTCGTTTTGTATTCCTTCCTTATGAAGCGCATAGCTATCGCGGTAAAGAGAATTTACTGCATATGTTATGGGAGCAGAATGACTGGCTGGAGAGGTATGTGAAGAACGCGAAGTAGTTAGTATTGCGATTTGGGCAGCGGACATTGCAGCCCGGAGGCCGTCATTGCGAGGAACGAAGCAATCTGTGTTACGAATTTGAAGAATCCTGTAATACTACCTGTTCTCTGAACTTTGAAACACAGATTGCTTCGTTCCTCGCAATGACGATCATCGCTATAGATTCGTAGGTCTTTTTTATTGAGATCTGATGAATCTGTAGCGATTTTTTTATCCTTTAAGTAAACGACTCACCGTTTCCTCAAAATTCTTTTTCATTTCCTCATAATGCACCCCCGTTCCCGGCCCTTCAAAACCTGCGTGTATCACCGCTACCTTCCCTTTCTTATCTAAAAAAATAGTAGACGGGAATGATTTAATCGGTGTTAACTGTGGTAATGTTTTTTCTGTTTTTAAGCTATCTGTAACTGTCACACCGGTATTTAACAAAGTATATTGTACATTAAAACGATTCTTGAATTTTTCAATATTCGTTTTGGATCTTTCAAAATCAGTAGTGTATTCATACGCAAGACCGATGATCTCTATGCCGCGTTGTTTATTCTTATTATAATACTCGCTTAAAAAAGCAGTTTCATCCATACAATTGGGGCACCAGGAACCCATGATCTGTATCACGACTACTTTGTTTTTAAACTTTGGATCATTAATCGATACGCGTTTCCTGTTAAGATCAAGAAAACTGAAATTCAGTTTTCCAATGCCATCTTTTACATGCATCGCAGCCACATCAGGCAAAGTGGCGTTTGCATTTTTAACCGCTTCCCAAGGTTCAGCACTGGCAGGTCCGGAATAAAAGATACCACCTGTTATTTTCTGATCGCTGCTAATTTTTGCTGTAAATAAAAAAGCATGAACACCATCGAATGTAGAAAGCTGCATGCTATCGCCATCCACAACACCCGAGAGATATCTATAGTCACCGGTTGGTGTTAACATGGTGCCACGCAATGTATTTCCTTTTTGTTGCCAGTCGCCGATGGCGGGCCTTGACAGAGCATCACCCTTGGTAAAAGTTACGGCCCATTTACCGGTTATATCGGCCTTAGCTTTTACAATGGTTTTAGCAGGAACACTGAGTTGCGTCTGGGCTACGAAAGGCATTACCTGTGTTCCTTTTGAAGTGGCTCTTGTCCAGGTTCCCTCCCAGTATTCTGCTGAGATGCGTTTTGCTTTAAAACCTGATTCAAACACCGGCATTTCTATAAAAACAGAATCTTTGGTGTACCGTATTTTATCAACACGAAAACGATCAGCGGCATTGATGAGGTAGAAAACGGTTTTATTATTTTCTGTTTTGATATCGAAATGAAAACGTATCACTTTCCCATCTACCCGTATTAAATTTCCAAACCAGGCGCCTTGCTGTAAACCTGTTTGTGCTGTTGTTTGCAGACCTATTATAAGCAGGAGCAACACGATCCCTATTTTTCTAAAACCCATATTTATCGTTTGTTTTTGCAAGATTAAGAATAGTCTACCAAATTACCCTGTTAATTTACAAGCGCGGTAATCAACAACAAACTACCACAAAGAATGTTTGAAAGGGGTAAATTTGAGTAATAACCTGCTATGGCAAACAGTAAAATGATCACCGGTTGTTGTATCTGCGGCGGAGGACCCGCGGGTATCATGTTGGGGTTTCTGCTCGCACGGGCCGGTGTTGAAGTGATCGTGTTGGAAAAACATGCAGATTTTTTCCGTGACTTCCGCGGCGATACCATTCATCCTTCTACCATACAATTGATGCATGAGCTTGGATTACTCGATGCTTTTCTACAGGTACCACACCAGGAAGTGGAGCAACTGGGAGGATATTTTAATGGTGTGGATGTACAGATCGGGGATTTCACACATCTTAAAGTTGCCAAACCCATATTGGCGCTGATGCCGCAATGGGATTTTCTCAATTTCATTTCTCAGCAGGCGTCCAAATATCCGGGGTTCACCCTGTTACAGGAAGCAAAGGTTTATGAATTGATCAAAGAGGGATCACGCACAACAGGCATCAAGGCAGATACACCCAATGGCACAATCGAAATAAAAGCAAATCTCATCGTGGGTGCAGATGGCCGCAGTTCTGATGTAAGAAGATTGGTGGGGATGCACGTGATCAATACAGGTGCGCCAATTGATGTACTCTGGTTCAGGCTCTCCAAAAATTCCGCTACCGATCCAAAACAAACTTTAGGAAGATTTGAAGGAAATCGTATGATGGTGTTACTTAACCGTGGCAATTACTGGCAATGCGCGTATGTAATCATGAAAGGCGAACTGGAAACGATTCAAAGCAAAGGTATTGAAGGTTTTCGCGATGATGTGATTGCGATCTCTCCTTTCTTTAAAGACCGCGTGATGGAACTGAAAGACTGGACCGATATTAAACTCTTAAATGTTGTGATAGATCATTTGGAAAAATGGTACGATGAAGGTGTTCTATGTATCGGCGATGCTTCGCATGCTATGTCGCCGGTGGGTGGTGTGGGTATTAATCTTGCAATACAGGATGCGGTGGCTGCGGCGAATATCTTGTATCCCTGCTTACAAAAGAAAGAAAGTGTATCGATAGCCCTTCTTAAAAAAATCCAGCAAAGAAGAGAGTTTCCCGCGAGAATGATACAGCGTATGCAGGTGATCATACAAAATGGGATCGTTCGAAGAAAACAAACTGCTGGTACAAAACAACCCGTGCCATTTTTTTTAAAATTGTTTAAAATGTTCCCGGTTCTTACACGGTTACCTGCAAAAGTGATTGGAATGGGGATAAGACCGGAACATATCAGAACACCGGATATAATTCAAAAGTAAAAAATCAAAATTCAAAAATGGTTACTCCGGCTTTTTGGATTCTTTTACCTGGAGTTCCATCCATGGTGTTGAGCCATCATTTTCTCTTGCGAAGATCAATTCTTTCGTTTCCGTGATAACGATCTCAGCAGTGGTATAAATTTTACAGCCGTCCATTAAATGCCCGCCAATCGTCTTGCCTGTGCTATCGGAAAGAGATACATGTATGTGTGATCCATTAACTGATACCGTACCTACCAGGCTTACAATTTCAAAATGGCCCTTATCACTATACGCTTTTTCCTGGTTGGCAAAACGGATATTATAATCCGTGAGACTACCCACACAGGTTGCGATCCATCCTGCCTGTATGTTTTTTGTTTTAACAAAACTGTCTATCGATCCTTTCAGGTCCTGGCCGGGTTTTAAGCGGAAAGCGTGAGTGTTTGGCATTGGCTGTTCATTTTTGCAAGATGAAATACTTATCAGGATAAAAATCAGGGAAATGATTTGTTTGATCATGTTACTAAGGTAGAATCTCTTATCGAAATAAGTCGATTTCTCTACGTTAACTCTCCGTCCTCATGTTCTCTGCGGTGAATAGAATCCCGACCAATAGTAAGCCCGTCTATGCAAATGCTTTTATTCACCGCAGAGAACATGAGAGCGCAGAGGTTTCGCAGAGCGTTACTTCACATCCATCATTGCTGTATATCAAAATTGGTAATCACTGGCACATGATCACTATATTTTACCCAATGCTTATGTTCACCTATTTCAACAGATATGATTTTATCAGAAAGGTCTTTCGACACAAAACAATAATCCAAATGAAACGGTTTATCTGCATGCCTGTATAAATACCAGGTTGGATGCGCTTCTTTCCCATGCTCCTGCCGGTGATGCAAATGATATACACTATGAATGCCTTTCTTGGCAAGCGTTTCCACTACATGAGAGTGATTACCGACACGGTATTTTTTATCAAAGATGGTATTGCTGTTAAAATCACCTGCTAATACCGTACGCGTGCGTTTGATTCTTTTTTTGTACTGATGAATAGCTTTCCATACCTGCGCCACATAAGTCCCATCGGGATCGCCGGGATTATTGGCCCAGATGGCAAATAGTGTAAAATCAAAACTGCCACCTGTTACTGCTACAGGAACGACCAGTTTAATGGAAGGTTCGTGCACCCTCATTTTTTTTAACCGGAAGTTCCCGTATGAAAAAATACCAAGGCCTTTGTTCTCGTTCTCGCCAAACCAAAGTATATCAGTTGGTTTGAGGAGACCAGGCGGGAACAACAACTTGCTGGGATGTTCGCACTCCGGCACGATAACGATATCTGGTGCATATTCCAGTATCGCAGCAGCTTTTTTCCGGTAAGCCATATTGCAGTTCCAGGTGATGATCTTCATAGCGCAAACGTTTGTTATTGCTTTTCCTGTACACAATTTAAGAAGCCTTACACGAAAACGGATTATTTCTTAGCAGTAGTATGGTTTAAACGCCGTGCAATCTTTATCTTTCAGTACATAAACCAACTGTCATGCGATCATTGCTTGCCCTCTGCATCTGCTTTTGCGTACTTTCTGTTTCTGCCCAGGATTTTTACTTGTTTGTGGGAACCTATACATCAGGTAAAAGCAAAGGCATTTATGTTTATAAATTCAATTCAAAGAACGGCGAAATAGAATATGTAAGCAATACAGATAGTTCTGCCAATCCTTCATTCCTCGCCATTGCACCTGATGGCAAACATTTATATGCAGTAAACGAGGTGGCGAGGTCGCAGGCAGGACTTGTTGCCGCTTATGATTTTGACCCTGTAACAGGTAAGCTTCGTTTTATCAATCAGCAATCCAGTGGAAGCGAAAACCCCTGTCATATCTCTATTACAAAAAATGGCAAATGGCTGGCTGTAGCAAATTATACCGGTGGGAGCCTTGCTACATTCCCGATCAATGCAGATGGATCATTGAATCCTTTTTCACAACACATTGTTCATACAGGCAAAGGTTTTAACCCGGCTCGCCAGGAGAAACCGCATGTACATTCCGTTTTCTTTTCTCCTGATGAAAAACATTTGCTTTCGCCAGATCTTGGGTTGGACCAGGTTTTTGTTTATCAATTCAACAACAACGCTGCTAAACCACTTACACCTGCACCGAATGCAAAAACAGAACCGGGTATGGGACCACGGCATCTTGATTTTTCGCCCGATGGAAAATTCATGTATGTGATAGAAGAAATGGGCGGAGCTGTAGATGTATACTCGTATAAAAACGGTCTTACCAAATTTATCCAGAAGATAGCAACCCATCCCGAAGATTTCAAAGGGCAGCCGGGCAGTGCAGATATTCATGTATCCCCTGATGGAAAATTTTTATACGCATCTAATCGCGGTGATGAAAACAACCTTGCTATTTTCTCAGTCAATCCCACAACAGGTAAATTAACCAGTGTTGGTTATCAATCAACCATGGGAATTGGTCCACGTAATTTTATGATTGATCCAACAGGCAATTATTTACTGGCCGCTAACCAAAAAACAAACAACATTGTTGTATTCAAAAGGGATATGGTGACCGGTTTACTGCATCAGACGTTACAACAGATAGAAGTGCCAAATCCTGTGTGTTTAAAAATGCTAAAAAAATAATACCATGCAAAACTGGAAGATCAAAGCTTCGTTGTTTCTCAATTATTTTGTATTTGCTATTTTATTGAATAGTGTGGGGATACTGATACAGAAATCCATCAACACCTATCATGTTGATGAAGTAACAGCCAGTTCACTGGAAGCTTTTAAAGATCTGTCAATTGCATTTGTATCTTTCCTGGTAGGTTCGTTTCTTCCCAGGCTGGGTTATAAAAAAGGAATGCTCATCGCATTGGCGCTTGTTTTTGCAGGCTGTTTAGGCATGTATTGGGGTAATTCTTTTACTTCAGTGAGAATATTATTTGCCTGTGTAGGCGTTTCCTTTGCCGTGATAAAGGTTTCTGTGTATTCGCTCATCGGCCTGGTAACGAGTAATGATAAAGAGCATAAAAGTTTATTGAGTTCCATTGAAAGTTTTTTTATGATCGGTATTGCAGCCGGCTTTGTCGCTTTCCCATTGTTTTACAGCGATACAGATCCTGATGCATGGTTACGTATTTATCTTGTTCTTGCCGCTGTGGTAGCGGTTTCATTCCTCATCTTATTGTTTTCAGATTTTACATTGAAATATGAAGTACCGGGTGTAAACCTGAAAGATGATTTTATTGAAATGTTATCCTTGCTTAAAAGACCGCTTGTATTGGTATTTGCCGTAGCCGCGTTTATGTATGTAATGACAGAACAGGGAATTATGAGCTGGCTGCCCACTTTTAACCAGAAAATTTTACACCTGCCTGAGAAAACGAGTGTGTACATGGCTGTGATACTGATGCTATCTATTGCTTTGGGAAGATATATCTGTGCGCTGTTAGTTAAGCGCGTCTCCTGGTTTTACATTTTAGCGGCCTGTATTATCGGCGCGGCATTGATGGTTTTATTTGTGCTGCCGCAAACACAGCAACTATCGCCCAAAGAAATTAATTCATTGAGTGATGTGCCCGTTATTGCTTATGTATTTCCATTGATCGGTTTTTTCCTTGCACCCATTTATCCATTGGTTAATTCTTATGTATTGAGTAATACCGAGAAAACATTTCATAGTCCAATGGCGTCCCTACTGGTATTTTTTTCCGCGATTGGGGGAACATTGGGTTCAAGACTGGTTGGTTATCTATTTAAAAATATAGGTGGTGAAAAAGCATTTTATTTTTCACTGATACCCATGGCAGTGTTACTCATTTGTCTTTTTATTTTTAAAAAACTGCAGGGAAGTTCTAAAGCAGCTTAAGTGAAATAAACAGTATATGCCTGCTACGCCATTTTTTTTTATCGAGCAATTATCGCCTCTTTATGAGGATGTGCAATCAGCCGGCATTTTCCCGGATTCAAAATATTTTGTGGATTCTATTCCGTTGTCGTCAACTGAAAATATCCTTTTACAATATGAAAAGGAAAAATATTCAAGCGATTTTGTTCTAAAAGATTTTGTTCAGACCTATTTTCATTTGCCTGCCGAAACAGATGACAGTTACCGCTCAGGTGATAAGCCCTTACCCGAACACCTGGCAGAACTCTGGGATGTGTTAACACGCGGGCCTGATGAACAAGGTGGCACATTGATCCCACTACCCTATCCCTATATCGTACCAGGCGGCCGTTTCAGGGAAGTGTATTATTGGGACAGTTATTTTACCATGCTTGGATTACAGGTATCAAAACGTATTGACATCATTGAGAACATGATCAATAATTTTGCGTACCTGATCGATACGGTGGGATTTATTCCCAATGGTAACCGTACGTATTATCTCGGTCGTTCACAACCACCCTTTTTTGCTTTGATGCTGGCGCTGCTTGCCGAAGAAAGAGGAGAAAATATATTACTAAAATACCTGCCGCAGTTAGAAAAAGAGTATGCTTTCTGGATGGACGGAACAGATCATTTATCCGCCTCAAACCGGGCATATCGCCGCGTTGTATTAATGCAGAATGGGTCTGTACTGAACCGTTATTGGGATGACAATGATACGCCGAGACCGGAAGCTTATACAGAGGATAAATATATTGCTTCCTTATCCGGCAGAGATGCAAATGAAGTATACCGGCATATCCGTGCAGCAGCAGAATCTGGTTGGGACTTTAGCAGCCGTTGGTTTCGCGAGACCGGGAAAATGGAAACGATCCAAACAACCGATCTCATTCCCGTGGATCTCAATTGCCTGTTGTTATGGACAGAATTGAGTCTTTCAGGGATGTATGAAAATGCAGGTAATAAGGAAAAATCAAAACATATGCTGGTTCAATTCGGTAAACGGAAGGAAGCTATTGATAAATATTGCCGGAATGAAGAAAACGGCTTTTATTTTGACTACCATCATAAAGATGAACAGCAATCTTCTTTATTTACTTTGGCTGGTATGTTTGCTTTTTTTATTCCGATCGCAGACTGGAGAAAATCTGTAGATATTCCTGCTCTGATCGAAGAAAAATTTCTGCAATCCGGTGGCCTCGCTACAACACTTAACACTACCGGCCAGCAATGGGATGCACCCAATGGATGGGCACCACTTCAATGGATCACTTATAAAGGATTGAAACGGCTTCCTTATGGACATGAGAAGTTTGCTGAAAAGATCAGGCAGAACTGGATGCGCACAAATGAAAAAGTATATGCTGCTACCGGCAAGATGATGGAGAAATACAATGTAAGTGATACAGAAACCAAAGCCGGCGGCGGTGAATATCCCAACCAGGATGGATTTGGCTGGACGAATGGGGTGTATCTTAAATTCTTAGCGAGCTGATTTTTTTTGTTTTAAATGTTAAATTATAAATGTTGAATGACAGACTTATTTAAAATTCAACATTTAAAATTTAAAATAATTACAGTCTTTTTGCATCGGCCTCCCTGCTGATCTTCCCCTGATTTTGAAATGTTCCCAGGCCTATCAACGCGATACCTAGTATTAAAAAAATATATTGAACAAAGAACGTTTCACTGATCAGCAGCATTTGTACGAAAATAAAAATGCAGAGCAACACACCCTGGAGGATTACAAAAAAAGAATAGATACTGCTTTTAAAAAAGATCAGCAGAAGAACAAAAGAGCTGAAGATGCCTACAGTAACTAATAATATCCATCCGATCATCGCATAGTCGGAAAAAATGGTTCCGTTAAGCAAATAAAAAGGAATCCCTAATGAATTACCTGTGGGATCGGTGATCATGCAATAACTGCCATACAATGCAGAAATACCCAGCAATAGCAGTATAACAACAGATAACTGTCGTGCAGTTTTCATTTCGATGATTAAAGTGTACAAAGTAATGAAGACCCTATGTAATAAAATACGGGAAATTACCCGTTTAATGAGGAAAAATGGCCTGGCAGCAATTAAAAAAAGCTGAAAGAATTATTTCTTTGCGCTTAGTACCTCTATATCAAATACCAATACGCTATTAGGCGGTATGTCTTTGCTACGGCTACGTATCGTATACGCAAGCCCCGATGGAATAAAGATCCTGATCTTACCACCTACTTTAACCATCGGAATAGCTATCTGCCATCCTTTGATCAAACGTTTTAAAGGAAAGGTGGCGGGCTTTTCTTTTGTCTGGTCGAAGATAGATCCGTTTTTCAGCAAATAGCCTTTGTAAAAAATCGTTACTGTATCATTTACAGAAATATTTTCGCCTGTTCCCTGTTGTAATATATGATAGTAAACTCCTTCTTTGCTTCCGGTTGTATCGAACTCTTTTTTCTTCACGGCGTCAAATATCATCTGTTTGTCTTTCTGCGCCTGTACCGCGCTATCTGCATCTTTTGTCCAATCGATCAACGGCCGGTCATTGGCAGCTGAGCGTTTGATGGTATCTCCATATTTTACATTATTCTTTTGAAATCCGCCATTCATTAAATAAAACTTACCGTCTGTGGTTCCGGCACCGTAATCGATCCTGTCTCCTGCTTTTCCTGTGGCGTCATAAGAAAAAGTGCTTTGTGTTAATTCTTTCCATGAGCCGTTCTGTCTTTGTATCCATTGGTTTCCAAAAAAAGCCTTTCGCTGTACCTGGCCGTTCACGCCAACAAAATTTTCATTGAATGAATAGAGGTTGCGCAAAGTCTGCCCATCATGAGGTGCTTTAAAGCTGGCGATAAGTTTCCATTTCTGCAGTTCGGGTAAAAAGAAATAGCCTGTGTAAATCGTGCTTCGTGAGGCACTGTCAGTCAATGCAGTCACCATCAATTTATAGGTACGGCCCGTTTTCCAGGGATATACCCAATGACTATGTCCACCCGTTCCTTCATTGCCAAAACCGTCTGTGAAAACGCCATCACCTTTGGCAAGTAATTGTACTTTATTGGAGTCGGCAACTTTGTTTCTATCCACCGCCTCTTTTCCCGCATCCCATACGGAGAAGATAACGCGGCGTTCAGTTGGACTATTCACTTGTATACCGAAATATCCGCGGGTAAAACCGCAAGCCATGTAATAACTGTGAACAATATCCGCATCAGCGGGGATCGTGATCTCGTTATAAAATGCAATGGCTTTGATACTATCTGCTAATGGATACTTCAGGTGAACAGAAGCGGCATTGCGTCTTGGTTTAGTATTGAAATGTATATTCTCTGTTGCTGCGCCTGATAGTTCTATCGACAGAATATTAGCAATGGTATTTCCTGTTTTCTTTACAGACGACAGACTGATTGTATAAAAACCACTGTCTTTGATAGACACAGTACCTGCTTTAGTCAATTTAGCTTCTTTTGATGCAGGTATGTTCAACACGAAATTCTTACCGGCTACAGAAAGTTTTACAGAATTTCCGGCTGTAGCATTCTTTGTATTGATAGCAACAGTAAGATCACCGGCACGGTGGATATAGAAAGAATAACTGATTGTTTGTTTAGCATCTGACCAATGCAGTCCACCACTTTTTTCTGAGAACATGGTTTCATCTTTTTCTGCCGGAGCAGCATACCCTGTGTAACCGGGAATATTAATGGTTTGCGCAGTGGCACTTAAGATCAAACAAGAAAAAAACAGGGAAAAAAGAGAACGGAGCATGATTAGTTTTTTGGGTGCTCAAACATAATAAAGTTTGCGCAACGCTTACGCTAAAGCTTCAGCGCCGGCGCAACACCTGCGCTAAAGCGTCAGGGTTGGCGTCAGGAACAAAGAAGGGGAAACAAAAAAAATTGACGGCCGAGATAATTTTTTGTACACTTAATATATTGATAATCAATATGTTTAAATTTACTATTTACCTAAAATTAAACAAACGTTTGATTAATTCAAACATTTGTTTAATTTTGCTTTTCAACCTATCATTATGATCACCGATAAGAAAGAACATATCATGAACGCAGCGATCGAACTCTTTGCCGAGAAGGGTTTTGAAGGCAGTTCGATACGTGATCTTGCCGCGCGTGCAGATGTAAATGTGGCGATGGTGAACTATTATTTTGGATCCAAGGATAAATTATTCGAGGCGATCGTTGAATACAAGGCTTCTTTTCTCCGCGGAAAAATGGATGAGATCGAAGCGAATACTTCTATGACGGAAATTGAGAAAATCGACCTGATCATAGAGAATTATGTGGCTAAGATCTTATCGAATCCTTCTTTTCACCGTATACTCCACCAGGAACTCCTGGTAGGCGATCGGGAGTCGATGCATGAAAATATTGTAAAAGTATTTGTAAGAAATATCACCACACTCCGCAACATCATTGAACTCGGTATAAAGAAAAAAATATTCAAAAAAGTAGATCCTGAATTAACAATGGCTACGCTCATTGGTACCATCAACCAGGTAATGCTTTCAAAAGCCATGTGCAATATGTTGATGCACCGGGATGGAAATTTTGATCCGTATACCGACCTGGCCTTCAGGGAAAGATTAACCAAACATTTAAAACAGGTCATTCATTCTCACCTACTCAACTAACAACCAACTTCAAACCACAAACGCATACGTATGTCAGAACAAGCAACCAAAGAAAAAAAATCACCAGTAAAAATCATTATACTGGTATTGATATTAGGAATCGCAGGTTATTTCGGTTATAAGAAAATACATTTTGTATTAACACATGAAACAACTGATAACGCACAGATAGAAACACAGATCACACCGGTATTACCAAGGGTGGCGGGTTATGTAAAATCCATAGCAGTAAAAGATTATGACTCTGTAAAAACAGGTCAGTTGGTAGTAGAACTTGACGACGCAGAATTGCAAACACAGTTGCTTGAAATGGAAGCAGATTACAGGCAGGCAGAAGTAGATGTAATCAACGCCAAGGCCGCGATGAATAATGCATTGGTAACACTTCGTGTAAACAAAGGCAATATCGATCTGAGCCAAATGCGCAGGAAGAAAGCAGAAGATGATCTTAAAAGAGATCAGAATCTTTTTTCTGACCAGGCCATTACAAAAAAACAGCTGGATGATTCAAAATTTAATGTAGAAACAGCTGCGCAACAGGTAGAGAACAGTAAAACAGATCTTACTGCCGCAGAGAGTCGTATTGCCGTATTGCAGGCCGGTGTTCAAAGAGCTGCTGCGGGGCTTGATGTGAAAAAAGCAAAAATTGAACAGACTAAACTCAAACTTACCTATACAAAAATATTTGCACCACAGGCTGGAAAGATCGGCAAGAAGAATGTTTCAGAAGGGCAATATGTGCAAGCCGGCACTCCTCTTTTCTCTATTGTAAATGATACCACCTACTGGGTGATCGCGAATTTTAAAGAGAACCAGTTAAAGAAATTATATCCCGGTAAAGAAGTAGATATTGAAATGGATGCATTTCCTGATACCAAAATAAAAGGAACGATCGAAAGCTTGAGTGAGGCAACAGGTGCGAAATTCTCTTTGCTCCCACCTGATAATGCAAGCGGAAACTTTGTAAAAGTAACCCAGCGTGTGCCGGTAAAGATCCAGATCAGAAATATTAACCAGTACAGGAACATGTTGAGAGCGGGGTTAAGTGTTTTTGTATCAGCAGAAACCAAATAAAATAATTTCTTGTTGACCCCTCCCTAACCCTTCCCAGTGAGGGGAGGGAAGAAAATAATTGTATGGCAACACCTAAAGGATTTGCGAGAGCGATCATTGTTATCACCACCGTAACCGCTGCAGTAATGGAACTGATCGATACATCGATCGTGAACGTTGCTTTGAGCGATATGAGTGGAAGTCTCGGTGTGAATATTGAGGATATCAGTTGGGTAATTACTTCCTACGCAATTGCCAACGTGATCATCATTCCACTCACCGGTTTTCTGGCTGAATATTTTGGAAGAAAAAATTATTACATAGTCTCGATGATCATCTTTACCGTTGCCTCGTATATGTGCGGGCAATCGGATAGCCTTGTGGAACTGATCGCCTGGCGGTTTATCCAGGGTGTAGGTGGCGGCGCATTACTTTCAACTTCACAGGCAATTTTATTTGATGCATTTGAACCGAAGGACAGGCCGATTGCTTCTGGATTATTTGGAATGGGTATCGTACTTGGTCCAACATTAGGTCCTACATTAGGCGGTTATATTATTGATCATGCATCATGGCCATTGATCTTTATGATCAATATACCTATCGGCATCATCGCCACATTTTTATCTTTATATTTTATTGATAAAAAGGAAGGAGAAGGCACAAAAAAGAAACAGATCAATATCGATTATACAGGCATTTTATTATTGATGGTGGGTATCGGATGCTTACAATATGTACTGGAAAGAGGAGAATCGGAAGACTGGTTTAGCAGTAATGTGATCAGGATCACTTCTGTGCTGGCATTCGTTGGGATGGTGGGTTTTATCTGGTATGAATTAAGTATCAAGAACCCAGCAGTAAATCTTAAAGTACTGGGCAACCGGAATCTTGCGTTCACTACCATTTTTACATTTGTAGTTGGTGTTGGTTTATTTACTTCCGTATTTGTATTTCCTGTACTTGCACAACGCACATTGGGTTTTACAGCTTATGAAACCGGCTTAACACTATTAGCGCCAACACTTATTACCGTGTTGATGATGCCGATCATTGGTAAGCTGATGAGTAAAGGCGTATCTCCGATTCCGTTTGTTGTCATTGGATTTTTATTGTTCGCAGGTTATTCATGGATGAGTGCCAGTGTGAGCCCGGATGTAGGCAAATGGGATTTCTTTGTACCTCTTGCTTTGCGTGCGGTAGGTATCAGCATGGTTCAGTTACCCTTGATCAACCAGGCGGTAGCAGGTTTACAGCCGAAAGATTATCCATCGGGCATTGCGCTGAATAATATGATCCGGCAGTTGGGTGGTGCATTTGGTATAGCGTTGGCCAATAATTATATCGCGCATCAATATGCACAACACCGCTATGATCTTGTAACGAAAGTAACCGGTGAATCGCAGATGTTCCTTGAAAGAAGTAACACAATTACACAGGGCATCATTGCGAGATCAGGCGATGTTGCCGGTGCAAGCAATAAAGCATTGGCAACGATCAATAATATTGTTGACAGGCAGGCATATTATCTTTCTTACCTGGATACTTTCCGGCTGATCACCATATTTTTTATCCTGGTAATACCATTGGTTGTTTTCCTGAGAGTAAAAAAGAAATCTAAAGATGAAGTGGCGGCGGCTATGAAAGCGGCGGCTGATGCACATTGAGAAGAAAAAGTCCATGGTCCATGGACTATGGACCATGGACAGATAAACAATAAAAGCAGAATCAAACAAAATGAAAAAGATACTCATCACAACATTCACCCTCATCACCGCGCTCTGTGTAAATGCGCAGGTAACTGTGAATAATGAATTGAAAAGCCTGATCGGGCAATCGTTTAATTATTTTCCAAAAGTGAAGGAAATAGAAAATACTGTTGTAACCGCCAGGGAAAAAGTAGCACTCACGGAATTGAATAAGTTCCCGGATATTACCGGTGATGCATCATACACGTATGTAAGGCCAAAAATAATTGTGCCGATTAATGGTGATGATATCCAGTTTGCACCATTACATAATTTCAGTGGTGCCGTGAATGCAACCTATGCCCTGTTTGATTTCGGGAGGTTACAGGCAAATGTGAACCGCTCAAAAGATGATCTTCAATATGCAAAACACAATGTTGATTATGTAAAAGCGCAACTTGCCTCCCAGGTGTCAAATGTGTACTACAATATTGTTTACCTGCAAAAAGCGATGAGCATACAGGATAGCGTTTTGAATTTCCTGAATGAGAATAAACGTATTGTAGAGAGCCAGTTAAAAAATGGAACAGCTTTAAAGATTGACCTGCTTAACATACAGGCATCAATCGACAACGAAGAGAACAGAAAGGTTGATCTGAAGAACAGTTTACAAAAACAACTGAATCTTTTAGAATACACTACGGGTATTAAACAGAGCAACGGTAAGATCTTTGATTTTGATATTAATCTGACAGACGTAGGTAGTGCGCTGGGTGTGGCACAGACAAGTAACCTTGATTTTATTTTAGCCAAAGACAAGATCAAACAGGCAGAAAGCGATCTTGCTATCACCAAACTGGCTGATAAACCTACGATAGGTTTACGTGGTGCAGCGGGTATCAAGAACGGGTATCTTCCCTATATTGCTGATATGCGTTTTAATTATATGGCGGGTGTTTCTATGTCGATCCCGATCTATAATGGCGGAAAAAATAAACAGCAACAGAAACTCCAACAAAATATCATCAAACAAAATGAACTCGCCATTGAAAGTTTAAGCAGCACTTATAAAAAAGACATTGAACAGGCGCTAACGGACATTGCTACCAATCTCGACAGAATTAAAAATACCCGCGGACAAATAGAACAGGCACAAAGTGCACAGGTATTGGCCACCAACCGTTTAAAATCAGGCACCGGAACTAATCTTGAGATCACCAATGCAGGGGCAAATGTTCAACGAGCCGCATTAACCAAACTGCAATATGAATACCAGTTATGTTTGGCGAAGTTGGAATTGACGAGGTTGATGGGCTATCAGTATTGGTAGATTTTTTATTTTGAATGTTGAATTTTAAATGTGGAATGAACGGTTCGCAGCTCCATTTAAAATTCAACATTCAACATTTAAAATAATTACTTCGCCTCAAACCAAATAGGTGTCGCATCCCCAGGTTCTGCATTATAATTAATGAAGAGCTCCTCTCCTTTTTCAATACTGCAAATTGTTTTGATCCGCATGGTTTCTGTATCAAAATCCATTTCATAATCGCAGTTGGCAGTATAGGAATGATTGTACATGGAAAGATAGCCCCATGCAATACAGGCTTGTTTTCCTTTGGTATGCCCCCACTCGAAAATATAATTATAGAGGACCGTCTTCTCAACTTCCTTCCTGTCTTTGGCACTTAACACCAAAACGGGTGATATTTCAATAATAGTATTTGCCGGAATGTTTTCCGAAGCAAATACGCCTTTCCCACCTTTATCTGACGGAGCCACAACTAAAACCGGTAGTATCATGTTGATCGATTCAGAATGAAGATAAGATTTTCATCATTGCAGGGAACGAAACACCGATATCATGCTGTTCAATAATTACTAACTACTAATTACTAATTACTAATTAAATTGCACTCATGTCACTCGAATTAGAACAACCCAACATCTTCGAGCAGTTTGAACAACTGATAGCACAGGAAGATAAACTGGAGATCCGGGAGTTCCTGGATGACCAGAATATCAGTGATGTGGCAGAACTGATCAATGAATATCCAGAATACGAGGCGCAGATCATTGCCAATATGGCTATACACCGCGCATCAAGTGTATTTAAGATATTAGACATTTCACAGCAAAAAGACATTATTAAGGAACTGCCTCCAGCTAAAACAGCTGAGTTATTGAACGAACTTCCTGCGGATGACCGTACAGACTTCCTGGAAGAACTTCCCAAAGCTGTTATCCGGGACCTGATTAAACTATTAGACCCGGAAGAAAGAAAGATCACCCTTTCCTTATTAGGTTACCCCGAAGACAGTGTGGGTCGTTTGATGACACCTGATTATGTGTACGTTTATCTTCACAACACTGTAAACGATGTATTCGAAACGATCCGTAAACATGCAAAAAGCAGTGAAACGATTGATGTGATCTATGTGATAGACCAGTATGGCCAGCTCATTGATGATATCAGGATCCGCGATGTGATCCTTGCTTCCCCCGATAAAAGAGTGGATGAGATCATAGACGGCCGTTATGTTTCTCTGAATGTGAATGATGACCAGGAATATGCGAGCCAGGTATTTAAAATGAATAACCGTGTGGCTTTGCCCGTAATCGATGATCACAATATCCTTCTCGGTATCGTAACCATTGATGATATGTTATGGGTAGCCAATGAAGAGTTCAGTGAGGATATGCAGAAGATGGGAGGTACGGAAGCATTGAATGAACCTTATCTTGATATTCCTTTACTCAAACTTTTCAGGAAACGGGTAGGCTGGCTGATCGTATTATTTCTTGGAGAAATGCTCACAGCGACAGCGATGGGGTATTTTGAGGATGAAATCGCGAAAGCACTCGTGCTCACCTTGTTTATACCGCTTATTATCTCAAGTGGGGGTAACAGCGGATCACAGGCTTCCACTTTGATCATACAGGCGATGGCTGTTGGAGAGATTACCATTGTAGACTGGTGGCGTGTATTGCGCAGAGAAATATTAAGTGGTTTGTTATTGGGAAGTGTACTGGGCGTGATCGGTTTTATACGCATAGCTGTTTGGCATTCAATCATTCCCAATGTGTATGGACCAAACTGGATAATGGTTGCATCTACCGTAAGTTTTTCCTTAGTGGGTGTTGTATTATGGGGCACATTGGCAGGTTCTATGCTGCCGATATTTCTTAAAAAATTAGGCGCCGACCCGGCTGTTTCGTCTGCTCCATTTGTAGCAACACTGGTAGATGTTACAGGACTTGTGATCTATTTCAGCTTTGCTTATTTATTTCTTTTATAAAATTCAGTCAATCACCTTCAACGTTTCTTTCAACCATAGTTCTCTTGATGAAGATCCAACCATGATCCTGAAATCGCCCGGCTCAACAACTGTTTTCATTTTTTCATCAAGCAGTTGCAATAATCCGGGAGTGATGGTAAAAAATATTTCTTTTGATTCTTTTGCTTTAAGATGAATACGCTGAAAACCTTTTAGTTCCAATACAGGTCTTGCCACTGATGAAAGCATATCCCTGATATATAACTGCACCACTTCATCGCCATCCCTGGTTCCTGTATTTGTGATTACGCAACGAACTTTTACAGATTCATTTGCCCTGATCTGTTTTTTATCAAGCCGGATAGTATTGTAGGAGAACTGCGTATAGCTCAATCCATAACCAAAAGGGAAAAGCGGCAGGCCGCTTAAATCATGATAATCATCGCCTCTCCCTGTTGGTTTATGATTATACACCAATGGCAATTGAGCTTCCGATACAGGAAATGTAATGGGTAAACGCCCAGCAGGATTGTAATCGCCAAACAACACATCTGCTATTGCATGGCCACCTTCTTCACCCGGGTACCATACATCTATTATTCCATCGATCTTATTGATCCAGTTATTCATTGTAATGGCGCTGCCCCCAACCAGTACTACGATAACCGGTTTACCGGTAGCGGCTACGCGTTGAATCAATGTTTCCTGCTCGCCAGGTAAAGCAAGCGAGGCCCTGTCCTGGAACTCGCCCTCATGTATGCCTGCTACTATAATGGCTACATCTGATTTTTTTGCTGCAGCTACAGCAGCCTCTATTTTATTTGCAGCATCGATTGTTACGCCTACATTCCAAACCAGGCGGATACGTGCATTGCCCAATGGTTCATAAAACTCAACACGAATATCGTATGACTTGTTTTTTTCAAAATTGTAATCAACAAGATGCGTGCTATATGTTTGCTTCTTCCAGTTATCAATCAGCAATACATTGTTAATATATAAACGGTATCCATCATTCCCATCCAACCCTATTTTGAATTTACCGGTTTCAGGCGCTTTCAATTCACCTGTCCACCTTACAGAATAATGATCGGCCTCAAGTAAAGGATCGGGAGGATATAATGTCCAGCTGAAATCAAGTTGTTGATCAGTTCGTGTCAGAGCTGGTTTATCATTGGGAAAGAGCTCTTTAAAATATTCGGCTTTCAATCCCTGCTGTTTATTTGTTGACAGATACAAAGAAGGAATCGTTTTCCAAATATTCTCTTTTCTGCCAACACCTTCTGCATACATAATGGTTGAAGTAGTGCCCAATTTTTCTTTGATCCCCTCAAGAATATTTATTTTACCGTTGCCCGGGCCGCTGTATCCGCCAAGTCTTGCTTCTGTTGCATCAGAACCGATCACAGCAATGGAACGGAGGTTTTTATTAAGCGGTAGTATTTGTTTTTCATTCTTTAACAATACGATTGATTTCAATGATGCTTCTTTCGCTAATGCTTTATATATGACATGATTGGTCAATTCTTTTTCCGGTACATAGGGTTGTTCAAACAATCCCAGTTCAAATTTGGCAGTCAGCACGCGGGCAACTGCATCATCAATTCTTTTCTGAGTTATCTCTCCATTTAAAAATGGGGGGATGAATAATTTGTAATGATCATAGGCTGTCTGGAAGATCACATCCAATCCATTGGTGATAGATCTTTTACCGGCATCAGGATAATCCCTGGCTGTATAGTGCAGTACATTGGCACCACCAACAGCACTCGCATCAGAGATCACAAAACCTTTGAACCCCCAATCCTGTTTCAGTTTCTTATTAAGCAACCAATCGTTAGCGGTAGAAGGACTTCCGTCTAAGGAATTATAGGCAGTCATAATGGAACGCGAACCACCTTTTTGAATGGCGGCTTTAAAAGGCGGCAGGAATATCTCTTCTAATAACCGTTCGTTGTAATGGATCGGGTAACTGTCGCGCCCACCATCACCAACATTGGCAATAAAATGTTTGGGTGTTGTGATAACACCCATTTTTTCAAAAGGAGATACAAAAGCCACAGCCATTTCTGAAGAAAGAAAAGGATCCTCACCGTAAGTTTCTTCTGTTCTGCCCCAGCGAACATCGTTTGCAATGTTTACAACTGGTGTAAGCACCTGTCGTATGCCGCGGTCTTTTGTTTCAATGGCAATGGCGATTGCTACACTGCGCATTAATGCTGTATCCCATGTGGCCGCGAGTGCAATGGCCTGCGGAAAAGAAGTGGCTCCGCTTCTCACCAACCCGTGTAAGGATTCATCAAATGCGATAATAGGAATACCCAACCTGGTTCGCTCAACAAAATATTTTTGAATAGCGTTGATCTTTCGCGCAAGCATTAATGCGTTTTCACTTGTTCCGTATTGCAGTAATTGCGAAGTGGCATCACCATTGCCCGATGCTGCGCTTACCTGGAAACCAAAAATGCCATTTTTATATTTTGTTTCATCTGCGCCCAGGTCACCGGGTATCATAAATAGTTGCCAGAATTTTTCTTCCGGAGTCATTCTTTTGAGCAGATCCTTTACTCTTACAGCTACAGGCAGTTTTGGATTTTTATAAGTCAACACCATTTGTGCATGCGCATTGCCCGCCAATAAACACAAAATGAAAACGATTTTCCGCATACAGTCAGATTAGAAATTAATGCTCTTTATCTCTTTTAGATGGACTCAGAGTTTCGCAAACAAACGATCCTTTACTCCATTATCCCATTCTTCTTTTAAAATGCTCAACACAATACTATCTCTTCTGTTTCCATCGGCTTTAATCGTACTGCTTCGCAAAACACCTTCCACTACACAGCCGATACCCTTCATTGCGGCAATACTTCTTTCATTGTTGTTATCGGCCCTGAACTCCACCCTTTCCATTCCAATTTGTTCAAATGCAAACTTCAACAGAAGGTATTTGCAATGTTTGTTAAGACCGGTTCCCTGAAATTTCTTTCCGTACCATGTATAGCCCAACTGTACAGTTTTTTGCGAAAGCTGGATATCATAAAATCGTGTACTTCCCGCAAATTCCCGCGTACGCTTATCGAATACGATAAAGGGATATTCCCGGCCCGCTTCCCGCGCAGTTAATGCAGCATCTATATAGTTTTTCAGGTTTTCTTCGCCTGCTACTTTCACTAACGAATATTTCCATAGTTCAGGTTCAGTTAAAGAAAATAACAGCAAATTATTGCAATCATTTGGTTCTAAAGACCGCAATAAAACGCAATCGTCTTCCAATACATAAGCCTGTTGTGGATCAAATGCAAAATTCATTTCAAAAAAATTATACTTTAAAAGCTGTTTAGCCGTTTAAATACCATGGCCTTTTGTCCAAATTAATTAATCTTGCAAGATTAATTCAATATTAGAAATTATATGTGTGGAATTGTAGGTTACACTGGTCCAAGAGAAGCTTTCCCGGTTATACTAAAAGGGCTCAAACGTTTGGAATATCGTGGATACGATAGTTCCGGTGTTGCCCTGATAAATGGGGGAACACTAAATGTATTTAAGAAGAAAGGAAAAGTTGCCGAACTGGAAGAGGATGTGGTAGGCAAAGATCTTCATTCCCATATCGGCATCGGCCATACGCGTTGGGCCACCCATGGTGAGCCTAGCGACAGGAATGCGCACCCCCATCAATCACAAAGCGGCGAACTGGCGATGATCCACAATGGCATAATCGAAAATTATGCGCAGATCAAACAGGAATTGCTTTCCAAGAATTATACTTTTAAAAGTGATACTGACACAGAAGTATTGTTGAATTTTATTGAGGATATCAAAAAGAATAACAACTGCAGTCTTGAAGAAGCATTGAGAATCGCTTTGAAACGTATAGTAGGTGCTTACTGCATCTTATTGATCTCTGCAGATGATCCTGAAACCATTATTGCTGCAAGAAAAGGCAGTCCGCTTGTGATCGGCATCGGCAAAGGCGAACATTTTCTTGCGAGTGATGCCTCTCCTATTATCGAATACACAAAAGAAGTTGTGTATGTGAATGATTACGAGATCGCCATTGTTAAGCCAGACGAACTGATCCTTAAAAATCTTGGTAACGAGAAACAAACTCCTTTTATTACCAAACTGGATATGGAGCTCGCAGCCATAGAAAAAGGTGGTTATGATCACTTCATGCTGAAAGAGATCCATGAGCAACCTGAAACTATTTTTGATTGTTTGCGCGGAAGGTTGCTGCCACAAAGCGGGCAGATCATGATGAGCGGTATTGAAAATAACCTCGAAGCATTTATCAAAGCACCGCGCATCATCATAGTAGCCTGCGGTACCAGCTGGCACGCAGGATTAATTGCAGAATACCTGATCGAAGAATTATGCCGGATACCTGTTGAAGTAGAATATGCCTCTGAGTTCCGTTACCGTAACCCTGTTATACATCCGGGTGATGTGATCATCGCCATTTCCCAAAGCGGTGAAACAGCAGATACATTGGTAGCGCTTGAAAGCGCAAAAGAAAAAGGCGCTTTCATCTTTGGTGTTGTGAATGCAGTAGGAAGCAGTATCGCAAGATTGAGTCACGCAGGCGCTTATACACACTCAGGCCCCGAGATAGGTGTTGCAAGTACCAAGGCATTTACAGGACAACTGGCTGTTCTAACTATGATGGCTTTAAAGATCGGTTATGCAAAAGGAACACTTGACGAAGCGCGTTACCTGCAATTAATGCATGATCTTGAAGCGGTGCCTGAAAAAGTAAAAGAGATCTTACAGGACACTACCAATATTCAACGCATTGCAGAGAAATACAAAAACGCTTCGGATTTTCTTTTTTTAGGCAGGGGCTATAATTTCCCTGTTGCACTGGAAGGCGCTTTAAAATTGAAAGAGATCTCTTATATACATGCAGAAGGTTATCCCGCTGCGGAAATGAAACATGGCCCGATCGCTTTGGTTGATGATCAATTGCCGGTTGTATTCGTGGCAACAAAAGATTCTTATTACCAAAAGATCGTATCGAATGTGCAGGAGATCAAAGCCAGAAAAGGAAAAGTGATTGCAGTTGCAACCACCGGAGATAACATCATACCAGATATGGCAGACGATGTAATGCTGGTACCTGATGCAGATGAAGCCATTGCACCTTTATTGAGCGTTATTCCTTTGCAGCTATTAAGCTATTATGTGGGCCTTGCCAAGGGATTGGATGTTGACAAACCACGTAATCTTGCCAAAAGTGTAACAGTGGAATAACCCATCATAATATTTTCCAGCAGCTAAACAAGCAAGATGGCGAAGAATATCATTTTCAAAACACCATTGGATATACTTGGTTATAATTTTATCAAGGATGAATTTATTCCCAAAGGAAAAAATGAATATTACCTGCGGGATATGCAGATCAGAAACGGGATCGACTACCGTAAACTATCCGCCTACGAAATTGAAATGCTGGTTAGGAATGGTAACACCAGCGACAACTGGAATAACATACTTGTTTCAGATTCATTCAATCCCGAACTTGTAAAAAACTGCAAGTTCTATGGTTTAGTAAGGATCGGCAAACTGGAACCTTTTTGCCTCGGTTTTAGTGATCTTAAAACACCGGTGGGTTTATATAATTCAACGATCATCAGTTGTGATTTTGGTGATAATGTAGTAATAGATAATGTTGGGTACCTTTCTCATTACATCATTGGAAGTGAGGTGATCATTACCAACGTAAGTGAATTGGTAACAACCAATCATTCTAAATTCGGTAATGGTATCCTCAAAGAAGGCGAATCGGAAAATTTGCGGATATGGATAGAACTTTGTAACGAGAACACCGGCCGCAGGGTAATGCCTTTTAACGGAATGTTGTCAGGTGACGCATTTTTATGGAGCCGCTATCGTAATGATAAAGTGCTCCAGGAAAAATTCAAACTACTTACCGAAAAGAAATTTGATAACCGCCGCGGTTATTATGGAAAGATCGGTGATCGTACCGTTATCAAAAATTGTAAGATCATTAAAGATGTATGGGTGGGAACAGATGCCTATTTTAAAGGTGCCAACAAACTCAAAAATCTTACAGTAAATTCTGGTGCGGAAGGAAAAACGCAGATTGGTGAAGGTTGTGAAATTGTAAATGGTATTATTGGTTTTGGCTGCCGTTTGTTCTACGGTGTGAAAGCGGTTCGCTTTATTATGGCCTCCCATTCACAATTAAAATATGGTGCAAGGCTCATCAACTCTTACCTGGGGCATAATGCTACCATTTCATGTTGTGAAGTATTGAATTCATTGATCTTCCCTGCACATGAACAGCATCATAATAACTCCTTCCTGTGCGCTGCATTGATAATGGGCCAGAGTAATATAGCTGCCGGTGCCACCATTGGATCTAATCACAACAGTCGTGGTGCCGATGGCGAAATCATTATGGGCCGCGGGTTCTGGCCGGGCTTATGTGTTAGTTTAAAACACAATTCGCGTTTTGCCAGTTTTACTATACTTACAAAGGGCGATTATCCCGCAGAACTGGATATTTCTTTACCTTTTTCACTGGTAAGCAATGATGTAAGTAACGACAGGCTCACCATTATGCCTGGATATTGGTTCCTGTATAATTTATATGCACTGGCCCGCAACTCATGGAAATATGTTGACAGGGATAAACGCACAGAAAGAATACAAAATATTGAATACGATTTCCTGGCACCCGATACCATCAACGAGATATTTACAGCCATACAATTCCTGGAAAATGCTACCGGTAAAGCCTATGTACAAACCGGTGCAAAGGAAAAAAAGTTTACCGATCATACTGCTGCAGGAAAATATCTTCTGAAAAGCGGCAACAAGATTGTAAACGAACTTGAGATACTTGCAGAAAATACAGAGAACAGTAAAAGAAAAGTATGCCTGCTGAAAGTATTGCCGGCCTATAAAATATACGAGGACCTCGTGACCTATTATGGCACCATACAATTGCTCAATTTTATAAAAGAAAACAATTTTGCATCATTCGACGCGATGAAGACTGCACTTCCTGCAAAATCATCAAGGAACGAATGGCTGAATATTGGCGGTCAATTAATGCCTGCAACCGATATTGATGTTTTGAAAGAAAAAATAAAGACCGGAAAGATCAAATCCTGGGATACAGTACACGAATTCTATACATCACAGGGTGAAAAATACCAGCACCAAAAACTGAAACATGCGTTGACTGCTTTAACAGAAATAACGGGCATTAACCTGAAGAAAATGGATGCCCATCAATTTAACAACCTGCTCAATGGTGCAGTGGCCACCAAAGAATGGATCACGAAAGGCATTAACGATTCAAGGGCCAAAGATTATACAAACCCGTACAGAAAAATAGTTTACGAAAGCATCGGGGAAATGAATGCCGTTCTGGGTAAACTGGAAGAGAATAGTTTTATCAAACAGCAAGTGGAAGAGCTAAAACTTTTTAAAAGCAGCATCACTTCTCTTAAGAAAAAATTCAAACTTAAATAAGAAAACGCATAACGCTTAACGCAGAGAACATCATGCTGCGTTAAGCGTTTTGCATTAAGCGTTATGCATTAAACAGCGTTTTAGAAACGAAGTCCAAGTCCCAACTGTATCTGCTGGCTGGTCCACTTGTCTTTACTGTCAATATCATTGATATTCTGCAGGCCGATGTTATAACGGCCATAGATACGCAGTACGCTTAAATTAATTTGACCGCCAAGAACCAGGGCTAAATCTCCGTTCTTAAAAGCAGACTGTCCGTTTTGCAACAGCGTCTTATCTTCTGATAAAAGAATGCTGAACTGTGGACCGGCATTCAGGCTCAGAATACCGCCTACATTATAGCGAAGTAATAAGGGAATGCTCAGGTAGTTCAGTTTGATCTTATCATCACCTACTAATGAAGGATTGGATGCAGTGGTGTATACTGTTTTAAAACTCGAAGGTTTGGTTGTTGTCTGGCTGAACAAAACTTCCGGTTGTATACCCCATTTTTTATTGAAATCTATTTCAAGAAAACCGCCGGCATGATAAGAGAAATCGAAACCGTCGCTGAACGACTGGCCTTCTACTTTATTCAGGTTACCACCTGCTTTAATACCTAATCTCAGACCCTGAGCCTGTGATACTGATGCCGCTGCTATCAATATCATAACTGATAATACTAATTTCTTCATAAGATGTATTTTAATTTAGTAAGCTACTTTCAATACCCGTGCCAAACGATTGATTGAATTAAAAAAATATGCCAGTAACGGGCAAATTGATATGATTATGACAGCTTTGACCTGTTTTTGATTGCATGCAGATAAGCAAAGAAATGTTAACTCTTTTGTTCTAACTCGATCACTGTTATCTCGGGTAATATTCCTACACGTCCGGGGTAGCCAATAAATCCATATCCACGGTTCACATATAATTTCTGGTTACCTTCTTCATATAAACCCGCCCATTGTTTATACATCCATTTTACAGGGCTCCATTTGAAATAGGGATTTTCGAGCCCAAACTGCATACCATGCGTGTGGCCGGCAAGCATCAGGTCGATATCTGTATACTTCGTTTTTACTTCTGCATCCCAATGACTGGGATCGTGACTCAACAATATCTTAAAAGGGATATTTTCTGTTCCGGGATAAGCTTCATGCATCTTACCATATTTTGGAAAGCGGCCCTTTGCGCCCCAGTTCTCTATGCCTAACAAAGCGATCTGCTCATTATTTTTATCGATCAATACATGTTCATTCATTAAGAGCCGCCAGCCAAGGTCAGCATGTACTTTTTTCAGGCTCGCAAGGTTTTCTATTTTAGCCTGTGGTGAAGGCCAGGAAACATAATCGCCATAATCATGATTACCTAATGAACTATATACACCCATTGGTGCTTTTAACCGGTTGAACACATTCATATACTCCGTCATCTCTTCTGCCCTGTCATTAACCAGGTCGCCGGTAAATAATATCAGGTCAGGTTTTTGCTGAAGGATCAGGTCCACGCCTTTGTTCACCGCAGCCTTATTCTGAAAACTTCCGCTATGTATATCACTTATATGTACAATCTTAAATCCACTGAATGAAGCAGGAAGATTATTAAATGCAAGCGTGATTTTTTTTACCTGGTATTTGTATTTGTTATTGAAGCCATACATTAAAGTGCCGAATAAACCGCCTCCGAGACCCAGCCCTACCCAACTCAGGAAAGCAGAGCGTGGAATCGTATTACCCTCTCCTAAAAAACGAGCACCGGTATCAGGTAAAATTTTACTAAGCAGGAATATTGATCCACGACGCAGGTCGTCAGTTAAAAAGAACAGGGAGCCTAGCAACTTGGCAAAGAGTAATCCCACCAATACCGCAAATACATAATTCCGGAACAGTTTGGAGGTTTGTAAGGCATATATATAAGGAAACAGTAAAAGCGCTGCCAATGTGAGACCCGATACAACCCAATAGGTAATATGTATGGCCGTTCTGGCCCTTTCACTGGCACCCTGTGTTACCGTTTTTAAAGCCTGGAACACGTATAGATCCAATAATAACATGATCGCCGCTATGATCCACCAGGTACTTGCATTTCTCATTGATAAACTGTTTAAAGATATTCTTGTGGTAGACGGCTCTGGATGTTCTTTATTGTACGGCCGGCACCGAAATGCAAAGATACCCTGTTAAGGACCATAGTCCATAGACCATGGTCCCATGGCCCTGACTATGGACTATGGACCATGGTTTATGGACAAAAAAGACGCTTTCGGCCCGCCAAAACACTATGGATAATATTCTTTCGGCAGATGTGCCCTAAAGTGTATTTTTGACAACTTTCAAAGAAAAGGATAGCATGAAACTGACGTATTACGGGCATTCCTGTTTTGATGTAGAGATAAAAGGTAAAAAGATCCTTTTTGATCCATTTATTACCTACAATGAACTGGCAAAAGATGTAAAACCGGAAAGTATTGAGGCTGACTATATCTTTCTATCCCATGGCCATGCTGACCATATTGCGGATTGTGTAAGCATTGCCAAAAGAACCGGGTGCAAGGTAGTGGCCAATTGGGAGATACATGAATGGCTGAATAAACAGGGCATTTCCAATACGCACCCGATGAATACAGGTGGCAAGTGGGATTTTGATTTCGGAACGGTAAAATGTGTTGTGGCCCAACATAGCAGTAGCTTGCCCGATGGCAGTTATGGTGGCAACCCGATGGGTTTTATAGTTACATCTGCCGAAGGGAATTTTTATTATAGTGGCGATACGGCATTGACACTGGATATGCAGTTGGTCCCTTCCTGGGCAAAACTGGGTTTTGCAGTACTGCCTATCGGCGACAATTTTACGATGGATGTGGCAGATGCGGTACGTGCGGCAGATTTTATTGATTGCAAAACCATCGTTGGCGTACATTACAATACATTTGGCTTTATTAAAATAAATGAGGCAGAGGCCAAAGAAGTATTTGCAGCATCCGGTAAAAGATTATTATTACCGGCAATAACAGAAACGATAGATATTTAAAATATTCAAATCACAAAACGTCCGCCCAGGCGGATTGGAAGCAACCATGGCAAGAATAATCGGCGTAGCCAATCAAAAAGGCGGGGTAGGAAAAACCACATCGGCAATTAATGTAGCGGCCAGCCTGGCTGTTCTTGAATTTAAAACATTGCTGGTTGATGCCGATCCACAGGCCAACAGCACCACCGGTGTCGGTTTTGATCTTCACAACATTACCAACAGCTTGTATGATTGTATGGTAAACAATGTACTCGCCAGCGATGTGATCTTAAAAAGTGATGTACCGAATCTTGATATCATCCCCTCGCACATCGACCTGGTAGGTGCCGAGATCGAAATGATCAATTATCCAAACAGGGAAAATGTATTGAAAGGGATCCTTGATGTGGTTCGCGACAGGTATGATTTTATCATTATTGATTGTTCTCCCTCATTGGGACTGATCACCGTGAATTCATTGGTTGCTTCAGATAGTGTGATCGTTCCCGTGCAATGTGAATTCTTTGCTTTGGAAGGATTGGGAAAATTATTGAATACTATCAAGATCGTACAGAACCGTCTCAATCCCGAGTTACAGATAGAAGGCATTTTAATGACGATGTACGATGGCCGCCTGCGTTTATGCAACCAGGTGGTAAGTGAAGTAAGAAGACATTTTGATGATATGGTGTTTGATACCATCATCCATAGAAATACAAGATTGAGTGAAGCGCCAAGCGTTGGCAAACCCGTTATCTTATACGATGCCGAAAGCAAAGGCGCCGTCAACTACCTCAATCTTGCCAAAGAGATTTTACAAAACAACGGCATGACGAAGATGTCGAATCAAGAGAGAATTATTGAATAACATTTATGTTGAATTATAAATGCTGAATGTTGAATGAGAGAAAAAGTATTCAACATTTAAAATTCAACATTCAAAATAACAAAATGACTACTCCTAAACAAAACAAAGATCTCATAGGAAAAGGGCTGCGCTCTTTGTTGCAGAATATTGATTCTGATCTGAAGAATACCGCAGGTTCATTAAAGACAGATGTGGTTGAACAGGTTACACACACCAGCCGTATCCCTTTAAAAGATATACAGGTAAATCCTAAACAGCCCCGCCGTGATTTTGATGAGAATGCTTTGAAAGAACTGGCAGAATCGATCAAACTGCATGATATCATTCAGCCGCTAACGGTTTCGAAATTACCTAATGGAAAGTACCAATTAATAGCAGGCGAACGTCGCTTCAGGGCATCTAAAATTGCGGGGTTAGCAGATGTACCGGCTTATATACGCCAGGCAAATGACCAGCAGTTATTGGAGCTTGCTTTACTTGAAAATTTACAACGCGAAGATCTTAACGCGGTAGAAATAGCCATCAGTTATAAACGCATGATGGAAGAACTGAATTATACACAGGAACAGGTAGCTGAAAGAATGGGGAAAGAAAGAAGCACTGTTACCAATTATATCCGCTTGTTGAAACTGCCACCCGATATCCAGCTGGCGGTACGCAATGGTTCTTTGAGTATGGGACATGCACGTGCATTGGTTACCATAGAAACGATCGACAGGCAATTGTTTGTTTATAATGAGATCAGGCAGAAAGAATTAAGCGTTCGCCAGACAGAAGAACTCGTACGCAATATGTACAAGGCAGAAAAACCGGGCGCTGTTAAATCTTCCGTAAAGTCTGACCTTCCGGCTGCTTACAAAAAGATTGAAGATAATTTAGCCTCGCATTTTGCCACCAAGGTAAAAATGGTTCACAATAAAAAAGGCTATGGCAGCATAACCATCGATTATTATTCACTGGAAGAACTGAATAAATTACTCGATGCAATGAATGTTACGGTGAGTTGATCTTACATGAAATTATACAGGCTCTTCATATTATTGATTATTTGCGCAGGAAGTTTGAGCAATAGTTATGCGCAGGATGATAAGAAAAGCTTGTCATCAGGAAGCCCATTCGCTGTGGTGCAGAAAAAAGATACCATTCCTTCGAAAGATTCAATGGTTACAGTACCCGCCATCAAAAAAGATACGGTACCCAAACATATCCCGCGAATCGCAACCAGGCGCTCTGCATTGATACCCGGCTGGGGCCAGGCATACAATAAAGAATACTGGAAGATCCCGATCGTATATGGTATTCTGGCCATCCCTGTTGCTACCTATATTTTTAATAATAATTATTACAAGAAAACAAAATTCGCATACGAAGCAAGGTTTCAGCAGCAAAATGGCGATACTTCTTTAGTGCCATTTATCGACCCGGAATTAACCACTCTCAGTATCAGTTCTTTGCAGAATTACCGTAATTCTTTCCGGAGAGACAGGGATTATTCTGTCCTGTGGATCCTTCTCGCCTGGGGCTTACAGGTAGCCGATGCAACCGTATTTGCCCACCTGAAGCAGTTCGATGTGAGCAACGATCTTTCAATGGAGATCACACCTACCTTCAACCCACAAACAAGGTCACCAGGATTGGGGTTGACGCTGAACCTGAAGAATCCAACCAAAAAAATGGCCATCACACGCTAACTCTTACGATTGTATCAGTAATTGTTTTTACTTTGACCATTGATTGACAAGATCTGTCAACAAACATCAATTCAATTGTAGTTATGAAAGTTGCATTAATAGGTTACGGAAAAATGGGCAAAGCCATTGAGGAAATCGCTATTGCGAAAGGACATGAAATTGTTCTGAAGATCGATATTGATAATGCAGCTGAGTTTACTAAAGAAAATATATCTAAAGCAGATGTGGCTATAGAATTCACCGGTCCGCATAGCGCATTTAATAATGTAATGAAATGCATGGAATTCGGTATTCCGCTTGTTTGCGGATCAACCGGGTGGCTGGATAAATGGGCAGAAGCAAAAAAATACTGTGAACAACAGAATGGCACACTGATCTATGCGAGCAATTATAGTATTGGCGTGAATCTTTTCTTTGAATTGAATACAAGACTGGCAAAACTGATGAGTGGTTACCCTTCTTACAATGTATCAATGGAAGAGATCCACCACACACAGAAAAAAGATGCACCCAGCGGAACCGCTATCACATTGGCAGAGCAGGTGCTGGAAAATATTCCATCCAAAAAAGATTGGGTAAACCATGTAACAGATAAACCGGAAGAACTGCAGATCATTTCAGAAAGAATAGACCCGGCACCGGGAACGCATAAGATCAAATACAGTTCTTCCGTTGACGATATCGAGATAATTCATACCGCACACAACCGCGTGGGTTTTGCAGGTGGCGCTGTGCTCGCTGCAGAATTCGCTTTTGGTAAAAAAGGAATCTTTGGAATGAAGGATGTGTTGGGGTTATAGTTTATATTTTGATGGCCAGTCCCGCTTTTAACAACAGTGCATTTACTTTTATACGGCCCGAACTACTGTAACCCGTGTATGCTGCGCCAACCTCGAAAAAACCGAGCTTATATCCTGCACCAGCTTCGTACAGAAAATAGTTTACCTTTTCTGTGCTACCCCACTTTCTGATAGCCATTCCAAGATTTCCGTTCACAAATAATCCCAACAAAAGATATCTCCTTATACCTACTTTAATCGGGGTGAACTTGATATCCGGTTCCGGAGACTCAAACAACAGTCCGCCCGGTGTCGGGTTAGGAATATGATATTGCATATGACCCACCGACCCGATCAGGATGGTTTTACCAAAACCGATACCTCCGCCCAGTTCATAGCCAATGCCATAATTTGAAACATCTTTAAACGATCCCGAAGGATTTGCATAAGTAACATTCCCAAATACAAGCGCTTTAGGTAATTGGGCAGATACGCTGACAAATATTAGATTTGCAGCAATTAATAAGACGGAAAATTGGATTATCTTTCGCATATCAAAATAAATTAAGGTTCTTCAAGTGACCAGGCAAAGTTAATCCTGTTTGTTTCACCTGAGCAAAAATCATGCTATCTAAGAAAACGCAATATGCATTTAAGGCCCTTACTTTTATTGCCGAGCGCAAAAAAGACGGACCTGTATTAATAGCCGAGATCGCAAAAAAGAAAAGGATACCACTCAAATTCCTGGAGAATATTTTATTGGAAATGAGAAAAGCCGGTTTGCTGGAAAGTAAAAAGGGTAAGGGTGGTGGATATTTTTTTAAAGTTGACCCCAAAGAAATACGATTGGCGCAGGTTATGCGTTTGATAGAGGGGCCAATAGCCTTGCTGCCTTGTGTGAGCCTGAATTTTTATGAACGATGCAAGGATTGTGATGAAAAAAAATGCGGTCTTAACCGTGTAATGATACAGGTAAGAGATAATATGCTGGAAGTATTAGAAAATAAAACTGTTCATGACCTTATTGCGAAATAAAAAAAGCTAACCAACCAAAACTAACATTTATGAAAAAAATCATTTTCTTACTTCTTTGTCTGCCCATGTTTGCAGGTGCCCAAAGCCTGATCGGCGGCAGTAACATTGTAAGGTGGAACCTCGGTTCACTCGCTTTAAGAAATTATCACTTTACGTATGAAAGAAGTCTGACCAAACGTATTTCTTTATCACTGAGTTATCGCACAATGTCTAAGGGATCCGTCCCTTTTCAGAGTCAGCTTGAGAAAGCCATTGAAAGCGATGAGATCAATTTCGGAAAATTTGAAATGGGCAATACTACCTGGACGGCCGCGGGACGTATCTACTTAGGCCTTGGCAAAATGAAAGGGTTTTATCTGGAACCTTACTTACGGTTTGCCAATTTCGACCTGAGTGCCCCGGTTAAATATACAGTTACTTCCGGCCCTGCAGCAGGTCAAACCAAAGAAGCTTTGTTCTCCGGTAATGTAAAATCAACAAGCCCGGGATTAATGATCGGCTGGCAGTTTCAGCTTGCAACCAAGATCGTAATGGATATCCAATTACTCGGCGGCCACTACGGTCATAGTAATGGTGACCTGAATTTTGCAGCAACCTTATCAACACAGGAACAGGATGCATTAAGACAGAGTTTAAGTGAAATCAAAGCTGATCCATTTAAGTTCACTTACACAGTTAACGGAAGTGGCGCCCAAATTAAAACTGATGGACCATGGGCGGGAATCAGGGGAGCGAATATTGGGATAGGGTTCAGATTTTAATTAGTAATGAATAATTAGTAATTAGTAATTGAGATCTCCGAATAAAAAAGCGTGCTACAAAAAATGTAGCACGCTTTTTTATTACTAATTACTAACTACTAATTCCTAATTATTGAGCCTTCAGATTCTCCAGCATATCCGCTGTCATCTTCGCCAGATCAAACTCCGGTTTCCATCCCCAATCTTTCGTGGCCACACTATCATCAATACTTTGCGGCCAACTGTTGGCAATGTTCTGACGGTAATCGGGTTGGTAAGAAATACTGAAGCCGGGAATATGTTTGGTTATTTCTGCTGCAATCTCTTTTGGTGAAAAACTCATCCCGGAAATATTATACGAAGTACGGATGCCGATCTTCTCCGAAGGCGCTTCCATTAATTCCATTGTGGCCCTGATCGCATCGGGCATATACATCATCGGCAGGTAGGTATCTTCCGATAAAAAACATTTATACTTTTTATGCTCCAATGCTTCATGATATATCTCCACCGCATAATCGGTCGTGCCACCACCGGGTTCTGATTTATAACTGATCAGACCGGGGTAACGGATGCTGCGTACATCAACCCCATAACGGTTATGATAATAATTGCACCAGAACTCACCCGCATATTTACTGATGCCATATACGGTAGAGGGCTCAATAATCGTTTGTTGCGGACAGTTTTGTTTGGGCGAAGTGGGGCCGAAAACCGCGATACTGCTGGGCCAATACACTTTGTGCAGCTTTTCTTCGCGAGCAATATCCAGCACATTTAATAATCCCTGCATATTGAGATGCCAGGCAAGATTTGGATTTTTTTCGCCGGTAGCGGATAAGATGGCAGCGAGTAAATAGATCTGTGTGATGTTCTGGCGGATCACCTGCACATGCAACATTTCTTTATTCATCACATCCAGGCTCACGTAAGGACCGGTTCCTTCGAGTAAGGGATTTTGTTCGCGCAGATCTGAAGCGATTACATTGGCATTCCCGTATTGTTTGCGCAGTGCCATGGTAAGCTCTACGCCTATCTGGCCGGATGCACCGATAACCAGTATTTTTTCTTTTATAACTGACATGCAATTGTTTTAGAACAGCAAAGAAACGTGTTTCACGCAAAGGCGCAAAGAAAGCAAAGGCCGCAAAGTTTGGTTTGGCGCCTTATTTTTACTTCGCGCCTTTGCGTGAAACAAACGGCAACTGGAAATGACCTAAATTTGTGAATTATTTTAAAAATCAATCATGCTACCATCATTCCTTTCCGATCTCTTCAAATTGCAATCATATGACCCCAATAATTTCTTCCTGATAGCCGGCCCATGCGTAGTGGAAAGCGAAGAACTGGTGATGGAAGTAGCTGATAAAGTATCAGGCATTTGTAAACGTTTGGAAATACCCTATGTATTCAAAGCCAGTTACCGCAAAGCCAACCGGACCAGCGCCGGTTCTTTTACAGGTATTGGTGATGACAATGGTTTATCGCTGATCAAAAAAGTAGGTGATACATTTCACCTGCCCACTACTTCTGATATTCATGCACATGAAGAAGCTGCAATGGCAGCATCGTATATAGATATTTTACAGATCCCCGCTTTTCTCTGCCGCCAAACTGACCTGTTAATTGCAGCAGCCGAAACCGGTAAGATCGTGAACGTTAAAAAGGGTCAGTTCCTCAGCGGTCCTTCTATGAAATTTGCAGTAGATAAAATACAAAAAGCAGGTAATGAAAAAGTAATGCTTACAGAAAGAGGCAATACATTCGGCTACCAGGACCTGGTGGTAGATTATCGCAATATCCCATGGATGCAGGAAAATAAAGTGCCTGTGATCATGGATTGTACACACTCACTACAACAACCCAACCAGACTTCAGGGGTTACAGGTGGAAACCCGCAATTGATCGGTACCATTTCAAAAGCCGCGATTGCAACAGGTGCCGATGGACTATTCATAGAAACACACCCCGATCCTTCCAAAGCAAAAAGTGATGGAGCAAATATGCTGAGGCTTGATCTGTTGGAACCTCTTTTGGAGAAATTGGTGAAGTTGAGGAAAGCGGTAATTTAATTAGTAGTTAGTAATTAGCAATTAGTAATTAAAGCCTAAAGAAAATAGCCGCTCAAAACTGGGCGGCTATTTTCTTTTCATATTAGAAATCCAATACTTGCGTGCATGCACAGCACCCAATTACTAACTACTAATTAAAAAGTTACCAGTTCCGAATAGGGTTCCGCTTTCCTGCCAGTATGTAATTCTTTATATTGATCCAGAAAGCCAGGATCATATATATAATAACCGGTGAACCCAGGGTGAGGAAAGAAATATAGATAAACCATAGCCTGATTCGCGAAGAAGCAATGCCCAGCTTTTCGCCGATCTTGGCACAAACGCCAAAAGCGTTCAACTCAAGAAATTCCCTGATCTTTTGCATATCTCTCACGGTTTAAATGGCGGAGGAGGCCATTACATGTGCAATTTAGACAAATCGGGCATATAAAAGTTTAAAACAGTTTTTTAAGCCCACTCCTTTTTTTCGTAATTTCGCGGCAATTCTAACCACTTTTGGTGAAGAGTTAATGACTGAAAGCTGAAGTGAGTGACACAAGGGACGATACCATGAAAAACGGGTGCCGGATCCCAAATCCGCAAATCCGTAATCCGCTTATCCGTTAATTGAAAGAATCTATAAAAACTGATATTATGGCTTTTGACATTGAAATGATCAAAAAAGTGTACGCCGAAATGCCTGCGAAAGTGGATGCTGCCCGTAAAGAACTGGGCCGTCCATTAACGCTGAGCGAGAAAATATTATTCGCCCACCTGCATGCTGATCAAAAAATAACAGGTTTTGAAAGAGGCAAAAGCTATGTGGATTTTGCCCCGGACCGTGTAGCTATGCAGGATGCAACAGCTCAAATGGCGCTTTTGCAGTTTATGCAGGCAGGCCGCCCAAAAGTGGCAGTTCCTTCTACTGTGCATTGTGATCACCTGATCACTGCTAAAGTTGAGGCGAAACTCGATCTGCAAGTTGCCAATACAGAAAGTAAAGAGGTATATGATTTTCTTGCCTCGGTTTCTAATAAATATGGCATCGGTTTCTGGAAACCAGGTGCCGGTATTATTCACCAGGTAGTATTGGAAAACTATGCTTTCCCGGGTGGAATGATGATTGGAACAGATTCACACACAGTGAATGCAGGCGGTTTAGGTATGATTGCGATTGGTGTGGGTGGCGCAGATGCGTGTGATGTGATGGCAGGACTGCCATGGGAGTTAAAATGGCCCAAACTGATCGGTGTAAAACTCACGGGTAAATTAAACGGTTGGACAGCTCCAAAAGATGTCATCCTGAAAGTGGCTGGTATCTTAACCGTAAAAGGTGGAACCGGTGCGATTGTTGAATATTTTGGAGAAGGTGCCACCAGCATGAGCTGTACCGGTAAAGGAACCATCTGTAATATGGGTGCAGAGATCGGTGCAACTACCTCTACTTTTGGTTACGACGCAAGCATGAGCCGCTACCTGAAAGCAACCGGCCGCGAAGAAATAGCCACTGCTGCGGATGCCATTGCTTCTTACCTGAATGCAGACACTGAAGTATACAATGATCCAACCAAATATTTTGATGAAGTAATTGAGATCAACCTGAGTGAGCTGGAACCACATTTGAATGGCCCCTTCACGCCAGACTTAGCTACACCTATTTCAAAAATGAAAGAAGCTGCTGCTGCAAACGGTTGGCCAACCAAAATTGAAGTGGGTCTGATCGGCAGTTGTACCAATAGCTCTTATGAAGATATCAGCCGCGCAGTTAGCCTGGCCAAACAGGTAAAAGCAAAAGGGCTCACACTGAAAAGCGAGTTCACCATCACACCAGGTTCTGAACAGGTGCGTTTTACTGTTGAGCGCGATGGTTTCCTTGATGAGTTCAACAGCATCGGTGCAAAAGTATTTGCTAACGCCTGCGGTCCATGTATCGGTATGTGGGATCGTGTGGGTGCAGAGAAAAAAGAAAAAAACACCATCGTTCACAGTTTCAACAGGAATTTTGCAAAGCGTGCTGATGGCAACCCAAATACATTCGCATTTGTAGGATCTCCTGAACTTGTAACTGCATTAGCGATTGCAGGCGACCTGAATTTTAATCCACTCACAGATACATTAACCAACGATAAAGGCGAACAGGTAAAACTGGATGCACCAACTGGTTTTGAATTGCCGGTTAGAGGTTTCGCAGTAGATGATCCCGGTTACCAGGCACCTGCTGCTGATGGCAGTGGTGTAAGCGTAGCAGTAGATCCTGCCAGCAAACGTTTACAATTGCTTGCACCATTCGATGCATGGGAAGGCACTGATTTAACAGGCTTGAAATTATTGATCAAGGCGAAAGGAAAATGTACAACGGATCATATCAGCATGGCGGGTCCATGGTTGAAGTTCCGTGGGCATTTAGATAATATTAGCAACAACATGCTCATCGGTGCTGTGAATTTCTTCAATGAGAAAACTGATAATGTAAAAAATCAGCTTACCGGAGTATACGGCCCCGTGCCTGCTACCCAGCGTGCTTACAAAGCACAGGGCGTAGGAAGCATCGTTGTAGGTGATGAGAACTATGGCGAAGGAAGTTCTCGTGAACATGCTGCCATGGAGCCACGTTTCTTAGGCGTGCGTGCGATCCTTGTAAAATCTTTTGCACGTATCCACGAGACCAACCTGAAAAAACAGGGAATGCTCGCGTTAACATTCGTAGACAAAACAGATTACGATAAGATCCTGGAAGATGACAGCATCGATATCAATGGCCTTACCAGTTTCGCGCCAGGCAAGGCATTAACCATCACGCTCAATCATGCCGATGGGAGCAAGCATGTGATACAGGTGCAGCACACTTACAACCAGCAGCAGATCGAATGGTTCAAAGCAGGTGCCGCATTGAATATTATCCGCAGACAGGTAGCGAGCTAAGCGCGGTCGGGACGCTCCTGCGGCCTGAACGCTAAACAGCCTGTTACTATTTTAAATATTGATCAAAGATCCCGCTAATAATAGCGGGATCTTTTTTTTACCCCGGCAACAGAACTTATCCCGGCTTCTGTTGCGCCTGTCCTGCTTTTTTGCGGGGTCGCACACTTATACAACATAACACTATTCTCCTCCACTTATACAAAATGTTTTAATGATTGAACTATGTTCCATCGGAACATATCGTGGGTAGAAAACATTGGGTGATGAATGAATCGTTCCGTAGGAACGTCTGGTGCAACAACGATCATACCAAACGTTCCTACGGAACGTGGTGGATCATTTTTCTAAATGGCTATCCACCGATTGTTCCGATGGAACAATGAACTTGATGTCACAAATTGTGACTTCAAGTTGCAGGTTCACCAAGTTTTAATTTTCGAAAAAATATTTCTTCCTCCACTTCCCTTACTTCACCCGGCAGCAACCCATCTAGTTCCATATCCTCAATAGAAACACGGATCAAACGTTTACACTTATGGTGTATCGCTGCTACCATTTTTCTTACCTGGTGAAATTTTCCTTCGGTTAAACTGATACGCAACCAGGTGATGGGAACATCTTCTCTTAATTCATAACCGGAAGAAAATAAATTGGCAGGCTTATCAACAATCATTACATCACAGGAAGTAGTCAGGTAATCTTCTCCCCCTTTCCCACTGATCTTAATACCATTTCGTAATTGCCTCAGTGCTTCCTGACCAACTATATTTTTTACCTGTACGAGATAAGTTCGTTTGTGCGGTATTTCGCCTTGGAACAAAAGCCTTGTTATTTTTTTATTGGTAGTTAGCAATAACAAACCTTCAGAGTTATTATCCAGTCGTCCAATAGCATGCGTTCCTTCAGGAAAATCAAAATCAAGATCACCTAATAATTTTACATCATGGCTGCTCACAAATTGTGATACCATATTGTAAGGTTTATTTAATATAAAATACCGGTGTGAGTTCATGACCAAAATTAAACCGTGTCTTTGTGCCTTGGTGTACAAATTTATCTCACTCCAAGGCACAAAGACACGGTTTAGGAAGATCCCAACAAAATTTACTTATCATTACAATCTAAAACACCGGTATGGAACAACATTCCAATGACCCGCTTCATGGAAAAACTTTAGAGAAGATCGTTACAGATCTGGTGGCCCATTTTGGTTGGGAAGATCTTGGCCAACATATACCGATCAATTGTTTTAATAGTGATCCGAGTATCAAATCAAGCTTGAAATTTCTTCGAAAAACTCCGTGGGCAAGAAAGAAAGTGGAGGAATTGTATATACGAATGATAGAAAAGTGAAATGGCTCCAGGGGATTTATGGATCATCATTGCGTATTTATACCTGATCTGACATATTTTCAATTGCTGTTATTAAAAACAGGTCCAAAGTTCATAAATTTGAATTGACAATCATTTTTGAATGACGCTTACTGCAACAGACATACAACTTTACGAGATCTTAAAACAAAAACTTGGCAATAAAGAAGCTGAGGCTTTGGTTGAGTTTGTAGATAACAGGCTAAAAGAAAGCCACGAGTGTAATTTAAAAAATCTTGCAACCAAGGAAGATTTGAAAGACCTGGAATTGAAATTATCATTAAAAATATCTGAAACTAAAACTGATATTATCCGTTGGTTGTTTGCTTTTTTGATACCGCTTCTGTTAGCCATCCTTGGTTTGTATCTCCGAAAATAGACCCTCAATTATTTTCTAATATTGCTACAAAAAGAAAGCCCTCACAAAATGTGAGAGCTTTCTTTTAAATCATATTCAAACCTGCCTGTCGGCAGACAGGTCCGCGTAATCCGCGATTTTACTTCACTTCTTCAAACTGCGCATCTTCCACAGTATCACTTTTACCTTGCGAACCGGCACCAGCCTGTGGTCCCTGGTCAGCGCCTGGTTGTGCACCTGCACCATCTGCCTGCGCTTTGTAAATTTCTTCACTTGCGGCGGTCCATGCGGCATTCATTTCAGCCATGGCTGCATCAATACCTGCGATGTCCTGGTTCTTATGCGCTTCTTTCAGTTTTTCCAAAGCCGATTCGATCGGTGCTTTTTTCTCAGCAGAGATCTTATCACCAAATTCTTTGAATTGTTTTTCTGTCTGGAAGATCATACTGTCAGCCGCATTCAGTTTTTCAACTCTTTCGCGTGCTTCTTTGTCTGAGGCTTCATTGGCTTTTGCTTCAGCTTTCATTTTCTCTACTTCTTCTTTGCTTAAGCCGCTGCCTGCTTCAATACGGATCTTCTGTTCTTTACCGGTGCCTTTGTCTTTTGCACTTACATGCAACATACCGTTGGCATCAATATCAAATATTACTTCGATCTGCGGAACACCACGTGGTGCCGGTGGAATACCATCCAGGTTAAACATACCGAGACTCTTGTTCTGAGTTGCCATCGGTCTTTCTCCCTGTAATACATGGATCTGTACACCAGGCTGGTTATCGCTCGCAGTAGAATATACTTCTGTTTTCTTGGTTGGAATGGTTGTGTTCGACGGGATCATGGTTGTCATAACACCACCCATGGTTTCAATACCCAGGCTCAACGGTGTAACATCCAGTAACAATACATCTTTCACTTCTCCGGTTAACACCGCACCTTGTATAGCAGCACCTAAGGCAACCACTTCATCAGGATTCACACCCCTGTTTGGTTTCTTACCAAAGAATTTTTCTACGATCTCCTGTACTTTAGGAATACGTGTTGAACCACCTACCAATATCACTTCATTAATATCATTAATGCTGTAACCTGCATCTTTCAATGCTTCTTCACATGGCTTTAAGCAACGGGCAAATAATTTATCTGATAATTGCTCAAATTTTGCACGGCTTAATTTCAATACCAGGTGTTTAGGTACACCATCCACTGCAGTGATATACGGAAGATTGATCTCTGTTTCTGAAGAAGAACTCAGTTCAACCTTTGCTTTTTCAGAAGCTTCTTTCAAACGCTGCAGGGCCATTGGATCCTTACGCAGATCGATCGCTTCCTGTGATTTGAATTCATCGGCCAACCAGTCCATGATCACTTTATCAAAATCATCACCACCTAAGTGTGTATCACCATTGGTTGATTTTACTTCAAAAACACCATCACCCAGTTCCAGGATCGAGATATCGAATGTACCGCCACCAAGGTCGAATACAGCGATTTTCTGATCAGCATGTTTTTTATCCAGACCATACGCCAAAGCTGCTGCGGTTGGCTCATTTACAATACGGCGAACGTTCAATCCTGCAATTTCACCGGCTTCTTTGGTTGCCTGGCGTTGTGCATCGTTAAAATAAGCCGGAACAGTAATCACCGCTTCGGTTACTTCATGTCCAAGATAATCTTCAGCGGTTTTCTTCATTTTCTGAAGAATCATAGCCGAGATTTCCTGTGGTGTATACAAACGGTCCTCTATCGCTACGCGAACCGTATTATTGTCACCTTTCGCCACTTTATAGCTCCAATGGCTTATTTCTTCGGTCACTTCGTCGTAACGACGACCCATAAAGCGTTTTACACTGCTAATGGTATGGTGCGGGTTGGTAATTGCCTGTCTTTTGGCAGGATCACCCACTTTACGCTCCCCATTCTTTAAAAAAGCTACTACTGAAGGGGTCGTTCTGCGGCCCTCATCATTCGCTATTACAACCGGCTCGTTACCTTCCATAACGGCCACACAACTGTTCGTTGTACCAAGGTCAATACCTATTATTTTGCCCATAAATTTGAATTTCTGATGAATAATCAATTTCTAGTAGTCAATCCCCATGCCACCGGCCTAAAAATGCAAAAATGTCAGCCCGAAACAGATGTATATACACATTATTTCAGGTTATGATCAATATCCTGGATTTTATGACAGATTCTTTATGGAGAAAAGGTTATAAATTGTTAGCTTTAAATGACTTCCCAATGTGTTTTAGGCTCCCTGTCATGAACCTTTGTGAAACCGCCCTGAAATCCAATCCTTGAGATACCTGTTTATTTAACCCCCTTTGTGTAATCTATTGTGAGATTGATGAGAACTGTTTTTAACCGGTACCGAACCTTTCTGCTTTTATGTGTGCTCCTGAGCTGTTCTTCTGCGTGGTCGCAACAGCGCGGCAACCTGCGCGGAAAGATTATGAATGATTTTACGAAAGAACCCGTTCCTTTTGCAAGCGTTTACTGGAAAAAAGCAGGCTTTGGTTCCACCAGTGACAGCGCCGGTAATTTTCTCATCAGGCTAAGTCATAACGCCATTGATACATTGATAGTGAGTTATGTGGGTTTCGCAGATGTTTATAAGCAGATCCGTAACAATACAAAAGATACAGCCAATGTAGAAATGGTTTTGCGTAATCTGAAATTATCCAGCACGGTTGAAGTAAAATCCAAATTCAGCAAGGGATTGCGTTGGTGGAAATTAGTTGTGACCCATAAGGCAAAGAACAATCCCTACAAATACCAGAACTACGCTTACGAGTTGTACAATAAAATGGAACTCGACATTAACAATGTGAACCGTAAATATTTTACGGATAAAAAATTATTGCGACCCTTTACTTTTCTCCTGGATAATATAGACAGTGTCTCCGACCATACCCCTTTCCTTCCTATTTATATGACGGAGGCATTATCCGATTATTACTACTCCGTTGATCCGCACAAGATCCGCGAAGAAATTAGAGCGGCAAAAACAGATGGGATGAAAAATGAGAGCATGCTCCAGTTTATCGGCGGCATCAATCAAAAAATAAATGTGTACGAAAATTTCACCAACGCGATGGGGAAAGAATTCATCAGTCCGTTGAGCGATGTAGGTGATAAATATTATAATTACAAAGGTGCCGATACCCAATATATTTCCGGCCAGCGTTACCTGCATTTGTTATTCACCCCGAAAAGAGATGGCGAGAATACATTCAGCGGCGATTGCTGGATCCATGGCAGCAACTGGGGCATTTACAAGATCAACCTGAATATATCGGCTACTGCCAATATCAATTATGTGAACCGTTTAAGTATCGTCCAGGAATTTGGTCTGCAGCCCGACAGCGCATGGATGTTCGCGAAAGACAAAACAGTTATTGACTTCACTCCTTTTGGAAAAGAAAAATTATCTTTTATTGCCAGGAGAACAAGTACTTATAAGAATGTGCGGGTGAATGATCCATCTATTACTGCCAAACTCGCTACCAACTCACAAAAAGAAGAAGTGATCGTTGCGGAAAATGCAAGAGAAAAAGACAAACAGTTCTGGGAAAATGAAAGACACGAAGACCTTAGTGTGAATGAAAAAAAAGTGTACAAAATGATGGATACCATCAAAACCATTCCTGCTTTTATTAAATACACCAAGGCACTTACTTTCATTTTTGACGGACATAAAAAATATGGTGCCATTGAGATCGGTCCATGGTATAAATGGATCAGTGGCAACCAGCTGGAACGTTTAAGAATGCGTTTTGATCTTGGCACAACAGAACAGTTCAGCAAGAACCTACGCTTACATGGTTATATCGCTTATGGCTTTAAAGATGCCAGGTTCAAAGGCAGGTTCGATGTTACTTATAAGATACCCAATGATCATGGGGTCACACTTTTTTCATCGTATACACATGATCTTGATAATGGCCGTACACGATATAACGATGAAGATATTACCACGGATAATATATTTAGCCAATTAATACGCCGACAAGGTGTTCCACAAAAATTTCTTGGTGTTGATGAAGTAAAGTTTGCTGTTACTAAAGAATGGAAAAGCAAATTTTCTGTACAGCCTTTTTTTACCCGTACAGCGTATGAAACTTTTAATCCATTACCTACTGCGCGGTCGCTATTTAGTCATGCTTCACAGGAAGATATCGTTAGTTCTGAGCTTGGTATAAAATTAAGATTCGCGCCTGGAGAAAGAACTTTCTCAAGACACAGGAAAGAGATCAAACTAAAAAGTAACCAACCAATTTTTGAGGTCAGGATAGCATCTGGCATACAGAATCTTTTCAAATCAGATTACCAATACACCAGGTTGGGTGCCAATATTAGTCACACTACGCGAATACCAAGGTGGGGGAAAATTACCTATATGGTATATGGAGGTAAGATCTTTTCAAAAGATGCGCTTCCATTCATGTTGCTTGAAATACATCCGGGTAATGAAATCTATTATTACAATAAGCAATCATTTAATCTTATGAATCGCTTTGAATACATCAGTGATAAGTATGTTGGTATCAATATAGAACACAACCTCGAAAAGAAATTACTCAATCTTTTACCATTCATGCGTAAATCGAACATGCGTCAATTCTGGAATATTAAGAGCGTATGGGGCGACCTCAGTGATGCTAACCGGAAACTCAATATCCAGGATTTTTATTATGAGTACCGCCAGCGTTCTTTGCGCAGTATCCCTTACACAGAGATAGGAACCGGCTTTGAGAATATCTTTAAACTATTGCGTATTGATTTTGTTTGGCGCAATGCACCTTTACGCAATATACCACCCGGTTTCCCCGCAAGCATATTCAAATCAAATACGAACGATTTTGGTGTATTCGGAAGTATTCGCTTACAATTTTAAGAGATGTCCATGCTGTCTGCTGACATATATAGCAAACTGGTCAGTTCGAAACTTTTTATCGATGAGCATTTTGATGAGGTGATCGACCTCGAAACCATTGCATCACATGCATTCATGTCGCCTTTTCATTTTCACCGCCTGTTTACAAAAGTGTACCGCATCACGCCCCATCAATACATTACCAAAAAAAGGTTGGAGAAGGCAAAGGAGTTATTAAAAACAGGACGGGTGAGTATCTTCGGGATTTGTACAGGAGTAGGTTTTGAGAGCCATGGATCGTTTAGTGTGTTGTTTAAAAAATACAATGGTATCGGCCCAAAATCTTATCAAACAAAAGCATTGCAGCTACAGCAAAAAGCACTGGAACAACCACGATATGTGATACCCTCCTGTTTTCTTCCCCCGGATACTTCAGAAAAAGAATAGCAAGTTTCGAGAAATTTTAGCCGATCGATTATCCTATTTTCATCTTATAAATCAAATAATATGATAACGAGACTTTCTCATGCCAGTCTTTTCGTTACTGATCAGCAAAAAGCGTATGATTTTTATGTGACCACGCTTGGATTTTCTGTGAACACCGATGCCACAATGCCAAACGGTTTCAGGTGGTTAACTGTTTCTCCGCCTGATCAGCCGGATCTTCAAATATCACTTCTTGATCCTTTAGCTGAAGGAATGCATTATGATGATGAGGCAAAAGCGGCTTTCAAAACATTACTTTAAAAAGGTTATATGGGTGCAGGTGTATTTCGTACACCGGATTGCAGGGCTACCTATGAAGAATTGAAAGCAAAAGGAGTTGTATTCAAGTCAGAGCCAAAAGAGCAATTCTATGGTATCGAAGCCATTGTTACAGATGGCTGTGGCAATTGGTTCAGCATGACGCAGACGACGGAGAAGTAAGGAATATTCTAACACGAATATTACGAATTAATACGAATGATGCACCATTTGTTGATCCATTACGTGTTTATAGAATTCATTCGTTTCAATTCGTGTAATTCGTGATCTTTTACTTATGCATTTTTAACCTTTTTGTATCTTTAATCATATGAAAGGTCTTGTTTCCGTTTGTCTATTTCTTTTCTCCTGTTGCCTGCTGCATGCACAGTCCATTGACCTGAAAGCCGGAATGGTGATCAGGACATCAGCAACGATTAACACGGCAAGGTATACGCTTAATGCAGCTGCCGATATTAAACAACCTTTATTGACTATAGAAGGAAACAATATTGTTGTTGATTTTAATCATGCCGTTCTGCAAGGTTCAAATGATAAAACGAGACCTGATGAATTTTATGGTCTCTCCATCCTTGTTAAAAAAGGATCAAAGAATATCACCATCAAAAATGCCGAGATCCATGGTTACAAAATAGCAATACTCGCAGATAGTGTAACAGGTCTCACCATCGATCATTGTGACCTGAGTTATAACTGGCGCCAACACCTGCAAAGCAACCGGGAACGCGAGGACATCAGTGACTGGATGAGTTATCATAAAAATGAGAACGATGAATGGCTGCGTTATGGTGCAGCTATCTACCTTAAAAAATGTAAGCAAGCGGTGATCAGTAATAATTTAGTTACCGGTGGACAATGTGCTTTAATGCTCACTGGTTGTGAGAAGGCGGAGGTAACCGATAATAATTTTTCTTTTAATTCCGGCATTGGTATTGGTTTATACCGCAGCAGCAATAATAAAATATACCATAATCGCTTAGACTACAATGTTCGCGGTTATAGCGACGGCAAATACAAACGTGGCCAGGATAGCGCCGGTTTTCTTGTTTTTGAACAAAGCAGCAATAATATTTTTGCATTCAATACCGCCACACATAGCGGTGATGGATTCTTCTTATGGGCAGGTCAAACTACGATGGATACAGGTGAAGGTGGCTGCAACGATAATTTTATTTACGGTAATGATTTCTCGTATGCGCCTACCAATGGTATAGAAGTCACATTCAGCAAGAACCTGATCCTGAAAAATATTGTGAAGGATTGTGATCATGGAATATGGGGTGGTTATAGTTATGATACGGATATTACCGATAATACATTTGAGAATAACCGGATCGGTATAGCGATAGAACATGGACAGAGTATTAATATCGCACTCAATAGTTTTACAAACGATAAAACAGGAATCAAATTATGGTCGAGGGAAAAACAACCCGATGACTGGATCTACGCAAAAAAAAGAAATACCGAGAGCCGCAATTACTGGATCGCTGCCAACCGCTTTACAGGCAACCAGAAAGCGTTTGATATTATGGGAACAGATACGGTGATCTTTAGCGGTAATACCAAAGTAATGGTTGATGAAATCCTGGCAGTTGGCGACAGGACAGAAAACCTGGATACATCACGCGAAGAAGAATTTTTAGACATCGATTACCAGAAAGATGAAAGATTGAAAGCCATAAAGGATACACAGATGCCGAAAAGCATTGTACCAAACGGCAAAGAGCAAATGCGCATTACTGATTGGGGCCCGTATGATTTCAGGTATCCTTTGGTTTGGTTGAAAAATATTGACAGCGCGGGTTTATATCATTTTGAGATACTGGGCGCAAAAGGGAACTGGGATATTGAAAAACTGAACGGTTTCCTGGTCGTAAATAAAGGAGAAAATATTTTTCCATCTTCCCTCATTGTCAAAGTTGATAAGGCAGTTGAAGATCGAAGGATTCAGTTAAAATATTCGGGTCCATCATTCACGGATCAATTTGGAAAACAGAAAGACAGCAGTGTAAGTCATTCATTTGTCTTTACTGAATTTCAACCTTTATCCAAGTGGGATATCAGCTGGTACAAATGGGATGCTGCACACGACCCTTCGAAAGAATACACTTCTTTTACAACCCTTTTTGAAACAACACCTGTATTAACCACTACAGCAGAAAAAGTAGATTACACCTGGTGGGGCAGTATTGGTAAAGGCCTACCAACGGATTCATTTGCAACAGTGGCCATCACTAAAATGATCTTGCCGGAAAAAAATTATACCATCGGTGTTACAGCGGATGATTATGTAAAAGTATTTATTGATGGCAAGGAAGTGATCGATGCATGGGATACAAAGTATACCGAACGCGATGAAGATACACATCACCGGATCAATATTAAATTAAGTGCAGGCGAGCATACTTTCCGGATTGTTCATGCGGAGAATAAGGGATTGGCTACGTTGCAGTTTTATATTAAACCAGCTATGAGCTTTGAGCCATGAGCTGCGAGCCATCCATTTTAAGTACCAAACACGAATTGTAAACTGCTCAAGCTCATAGCTCACAGCTTTACGGCTTTAAACGTATAATTCTTCTGCGTCAGGTAACTAAACGCAACCACGAATACAGTGGTAAGCAATTTTGATGGTGTGGGGTACCATCCAAAAACATCTACAAATAATTTCAGGAAACCATAATTCAGGAACAGGCAAGCCAATACTACCATGAAATATTTTTTCAATTGCGCCCTTTTGCGAACCGAGGTTTCCTGGAACACCACGTAGCGGCTCAAATAAAAACCAATGGGGAAAGTGACACAAAATCCGATCAGGAACGCGGCAATATGCGGGCGAATAGTGAGAAAGGATACATGAACAACCTCTTTCTTCAATATAAAATTGTAGGAAATAAAGAAAAGTGAGATATCAAGCAGGGTATTAAAACCACCACAGGCCGCATATCGGAATGTCTTTAACGGCATGATTCTCCTGAATAGTGGATAAAAAAAATCCACTACACTCAGTATCAGGCTACGGATGTATTCGTGCAGCTTTCGCATAAGTGGCAGCGAAGGTACTTCTTAATTAGTTACTTTTGCGAGCCGAAAATGTTAACAAATGAGCGTTGTTTTTAAAATAAAGGAAGTTACTGCTGTCGCTATCAATCACTTATATGGGATTGACCTGGAGCCGAATGATGTGTTGGTAAATGCTACCAAACCTGAGTTTGAGGGAGATTATACCGTGGTACTTTTTGCATTTATCAAGCAATTAAAAAAATCTCCCGATGCTTTGGGGCAGGAACTGGGAACGCATATCATCGCAACAAACCCGGAATTATTTACCGGTTTTAATGTGATCAAAGGATTTTTAAACCTCACCATTTCCGATGCTTACTGGCTGGATTTTCTGCAGGAAAAATTTGCGGACCCGTCTTTTGGCTATGCTAAAGCAAATGGGGAAAAAGTAATGGTGGAATATTCTTCCCCCAATACAAACAAACCCTTACACCTGGGGCATTTAAGAAATAATTTTTTAGGAAGAAGCATTGCCGAAATATTAAAGGCAAATGGAAATGAGGTGACTAAAACATGTATCGTAAATGATCGCGGCATTCATATCTGTAAAAGTATGATCGCCTGGAAAATGTTTGCCGACGGCGCCACCCCCGAAAGCACGCATACAAAAGGCGATCATTTTGTGGGCGACTACTATGTAAAGTTCAATGATGAATATAAAAAAGAAATAGAAGAACTGAAAGCAAACGGCAGGTCGCAGGAAGAAGCGGAGAAAGAAGCGCCCATTATGAAGGCCACGCAACAAATGCTGCTTGACTGGGAAGCTGGCAAACCCGAAGTGATGGAACTCTGGCGCAACATGAACAGTTGGGTATATGCAGGGTTTGATGCCACTTATCAAAGGATCGGTACCGATTTCGATAAAATATATTACGAGAGCAATACCTATCTCTTAGGCAAGGACCTGGTAGAAACCGGCCTGGCAAAAGGCGTTTTCTTCCAGAAACCTGATGGCAGTGTGTGGATAGACCTGACAGAAGATGGGCTCGATGAAAAACTAGTAAGAAGAAAAGACGGCACTTCTGTTTATATCACGCAGGATATTGGTCTTGCAGAACAAAAACAAAAAGAGTTCAATGCACACCAAAGTATTTATGTGGTAGGCGATGAGCAGAATTATCATTTCAAAGTATTGAAACTGATCTGCCAGAAATTAGGATTGCCTTCTGCAGATGGCATCTATCATTTAAGTTATGGCATGGTTGAATTACCTACCGGTAAAATGAAAAGCCGGGAGGGAACGGTAGTAGATGCAGATGATCTTATTGAAGAAATGGTGAATATCGCCCGCCAGAAAACGGAAGAGTTAGGTAAGGTAAAAGATTTTACACCTGAAGAATTGGACGAGCTATACGATACGATCGGTCTCGGTGCATTAAAATTTTTCCTATTGCGTGTTGACCCCAAAAAGAAAATGGTTTTCAACCCCGAAGAAAGCATCGATTTCCACGGCTTCACCGGTCCTTTCATTCAGTATACGCATGCAAGGATCAAAAGCATTTTAAGAAAGTCGGGAAATGACCAACCACAAACCACAAACTACAAACCACAAACCTTACTGCCTCTTGAAAAAGAGCTTTCTATCCATTTAGAAATGTTCCCAACCATATTACAGGATGCAGCGAACGATCATGATCCATCAAAAGTGGCCATCTATATATTTAATCTCGCTAAAATATTCAATTCATTTTATACCGAACATTCTATTGGTAATGCGGAGAGTGAGGAAAAGAAATTATTGCGTTTACAGCTATCGCAGTTGACCGCACAGGTGATCAAAAACGGGATGAGTGTATTGGGGATCAGGGTTCCGGAAAGAATGTGATTTTATTTTTTTGCCACAGAATACACAGATTACCACAGGAAAAACTGTGAAAATCTGTGCATCCTGTGGCTATTTTTTTAAAATTTCACCACTACGGATTAACTGTTTTTCATACATTTGCCATCCCAAAGATGCGAAGGTGGCGAAATTGGTAGACGCACTACTTTGAGGTGGTAGCGCCTTTTACCGGGCGTGGGAGTTCGAATCTCCTCTTTCGCACATTTTATCCCATAGGTTTAAAGATCTATGGGATTTTTTTATCATAAACAGGAACAAATAATCTTAATTTTAGCATACTATCGATCATATGTATAGAACCTTTGTTAAACCAACACGCAATCTTTATAAAAGCATCTCCCTATTGCTGCTCGGCTGTTTTTTATTGACCGCCTGCACAAAAACGGATGATCCGCCCCTTACACCCGAACAACAGGTTCTGCAATACCTCACCGGCGTAGGCAACCGCTTTTGGCGGATCAAAGAAATCTATGTGAATAATATAAAAACGACCTTAACCACCGCCCAGCTTGATTATAATAAGACATACACACATTACGGTTATATAGAAACCAATACCGGTGTATTCTCAGATTCAGATGGACTCATAGGTAACTGGGAGCTCAAAGGAACAGGACAAATAAAAGAAACCATTACCAACAATCCCAGTGGAAATGTGGTCATAGATCTTATGATCAATCATCTTGATGCTAATAACATGGATGTTGAATACACAAAGAACGGCCAGACTGTGCGAACCGTTTATTTTGCTTATTAAGATTTTCTTTAACGACAAGTCATGGTTTGAGTAGATCTCAAGTTTACCATATGCAGTGAATGATCCTCCCCCATCACATCTGCCAGAAATGCTCAATTCTTCCTAATTTCTACAGGAATTAAACCGTGAGGGCGCCAATTATTAACCCGTAATTCTTCCGCATGGCTTTACTTTGTAAAAAATAAAAGAGATGGCAGATTTTATCATAACATGTCCTAATTGCAATAACCAGTTCGAACCGGGGGATTCTATGCGCGATGAGATCCAGAAAGAACTGCGTGGGAAAATGGCTGATTGGCAAAAGAAAAAAGATGAGGAGTTCAAACAAAAGGAAACTTCCTTACAACAACAATTGAAAGCCAAAGATGACGAGATCATAAAACAGGTTGAGGCAGAAAAAAAGAAACTGCAGGAAGAACTACAGGAATCCATCCGAAAATCTGTAACCAATGATTTTGAAAACCAGCTAAAAATGTTGCAGCAGAACGCATCTGATAATGAAGAAAAATTAAAAGAAGCCCGAAAAAAAGAACTCGAATTTTTGCAGAAAGAACAGAGCCTGAAAATAAAAGAAGAAGAATTACAACTCACACTTCAGCGCCAGTTAATGGAAGAACGTGAAAAACTGAAAGAGCAGTTGCAGAAAGAAGAAACAGAGAGGGTGAGTTTAAAAGACCAGGAATACCAGTTACGCCTGAAAGAGCTGGAAAAACAACTGGATGACCAGAAAAAACTAGCCGAAGAAATGCGCCGCAAATCCGAACAGGGCAGCATGCAGTTACAGGGAGAAGTATTGGAACTATTGTTAGAGGAACTATTACAGGCAACATTCCCGTTTGATAAAGTGGAGGAAGTAGGCAAAGGCGTTCGCGGCGCCGACTGTATTCAGACCGTGCGCAATCAATTCGGTACAGAATGCGGACGCATTATTTATGAAAGTAAACGCACCAAAGATTTCTCGCACGACTGGATAGAGAAATTAAAATCAGATATGCGTACACTCGGCGCAGAAGTGGCCGTGATCGTAACACAGGCGCTTCCAAAAGACATGGAGCGTTTTGGTGAGAAAGATGGTGTATATATCTGCACATTTGCCGAAGTAAAAAGTGTGGCACTCGTTCTGCGCAATGCGATCCTGAAAGTATATGATGCGAAAAAAGGACAGGATAACAAGGGCGATAAAATGGTGATGCTGTATGATTACCTGATCGGCTCAGAATTCAATGAACAGTGGAAAGCGATCCGTGAAGGATTCATGAGCATGAAACTCAGCATACAACGCGAACGTGATGCCATGGAAAAACTATGGAAGGCACGTGAGAAACAACTGGAAAAAGTATTGCTCAACGCGGCAGCCATCAAAGGCTCTGTAGAAGGCATTGCGGGAAATGATGTGAACCTGAATTTACTGGAAGACAACGATCCGATCTTACTTGATTAATACATTTGACAATATCGATCCAGCAGACCATGCCGATAAACCATCGAGAAAAAAACCAATTTTCCCGGTTAACGAGGATCTGCGTTCTTACCTGGTTAAATATGGCAGGGAAGTAAAACTACCGGTGAGTTACCGCGACCTGCAGCGATTTACCTACACTATTCCGCTGAAAAATAAATTCGGAAAGGAAACCGCCTGGGAGAAAGCCACCTACGATATGAAGGAATGGGAATTCCTGCGGGAAAATCTTGTTCGCATTTATGCCATCCTGAAAACAGAAGGTGATATGAGTTTTATCAATCACCTCGATGTGGCAAGAATTGATTTTTGCTTTTTTGGTAACAGCCAGCCGTTCCGTATCCGTATCGTAAATAAGTTCAATGATAATTACGATCATTATTATATCAAACTGGCTGATGCGAGCCGTGTGTATGGACTGGAACTGGAACATTTGTTATCGCCTAACCGGATAACCTATTTTACAGACAAGAATACATTGATCGAGGAACATATACCCGGTATTCCCGGTGATGTTTTTATTAATGACTACCTGGAAGATTCCAACACCAACTTAATACGTCTGGCCAAAGAGTTTGTAAAATTCAATGAGCGTTGTTTTGTGCATTTACTGGGCGATATGCGCTCGTATAATTTCGTAGTGAACATCACGCCGGATATTGAAGACTTCCAATACCGGATCCGCGCAATAGATTTTGATCAGCAGTCTTATGAAGGAAGAAAAAATTTATACCTGCCACAATTTTTTAAGGAAAACAAATCATTGGTAGATATCGTAATCAAACATCTCGATAAAAATTCCATTGCGCAATACCAGGCAGAGGAAAGAACGATGATGACATTCAGGCTGGCTTCATCCCGTTACCGGGTAAAAGAGATCCTGGATATTATGGCGAAGGATCCGATCTCGAAAGAAGAAAAAATAGAACAGTTAAAACAGGAACTGTCTGTGCATTTTAATAACGCCAGTTTTTTTCAACGTGCTAAAACCATGGGGCAATTGGTAAAAATGCAGTTGAAACAATCGTTGCAGAAGAACCTCTTACTCATACCCAAGACAAAGAGTAAGTTTGATGATTGATTTTGGAGCATAGACCATGGCCATGAACATGGTCTATGGCCTATTCACCACCCATGCCAAACTCAATCCCTCCCTCATTTCATAATGTACATCCAGCGGAACACGCAGATCATTTTTCAAAAAAGTAGCCGGGATCACGCCAGCATCCTGGAAAGCAAACGCTTCTGTCCGCAATACTTCACTGAAATCAATATCACCTTCCCCCCACCATTTGAACATGGCTTCTTTGGTACTCCACAATAATGTTAGCAAAGGAATTTGCTGATCGATGGAATGTGAATGAACAAATACCAGTTCATCAACATGCAAAAATTTGTGTTTGATGTTTTGAACACGTGGTGTGATCATTTCAATATCGATACCAACCCTTTCTGTACTGCTTACCAATGCTGCTGCATAATCACCGCAATGCGAAATGGAAAAATGATATTGTTCATCCGGTAAAAAAGGTTTTCTTGTGTCGGCAATCTCAATTTCTGCATGTGGGAAATCGGGAAATAAAAACGGCAGCAGAAAACGCCCGGCCAGGTGTTGTAAACGTTTATGAGGATGCGTGATTGTTCGCTGTATGGGAACCGAGCGCAGAAAAAAATCTTCTGCTTCTTCGATCTTCCATACACCGAGCCTTGTAGTAAGGTTAATATCTTGTTGATAAAACAGCGGCACCGCGGAGATTTAGAAATTAGATTGCAGTTTAAGATTTATTTGTCTCTCAACCTATAAAAAAAGTCAAAGAATGATCCTGACAGATTCACGCATACTCGAAGAAATGGCCAAAGGAACGATCAAAATTGAACCCTATACACGGGCCGATCTCGGCAGTAACAGCTATGATGTACACCTTGGAAAAACGCTGGCCACCTATGTAAATGCGGAACTGGATGCCAAAAAACATAACAAGATCGAATATTTCGAGATCCCCGATGAAGGCTTTGTATTACAGCCACATGCTTTTTATTTGGGCGTAACAGAAGAATATACCGAAACACATGCGCATGTTCCTTTCCTGGAAGGAAAATCTTCTACCGGTCGTCTCGGTATAGACATACATGCCACTGCCGGTAAAGGCGATGTAGGTTTCTGCGGCAACTGGACATTGGAGATCTCGTGCAAACAGCCCGTTCGTATTTACAAAGGAATGCCCATCGGCCAATTGATCTATTTCCCGGTAGAAGGCGAGATCGAAATAAAATACAACCAGAAAAAAAACGCCAAATACAGCGGGCAACCGAATATGCCGGTGGAAAGCATGATGTGGAAGAATAGCTTCTAGAATTGGGGGATTGCGAATTGACGGATTATCGGATTTATTCAATTCGCAAATCCGCCAATTCGCAATCCGTTAATCATTATAGCTTTCCGTACTTTTTCTGATACGCAATCAACCACCCTATTACTTCATTATAACTCTCAATCCCCTTGGTTTGTTTGTTCATTTTTAAGTACTGGTCATATAAGCCAGACATCGCGGGTGAGAGCCTGTGCTTTCGTTTGTTAAAGAACTCACGCACTTCTCTCCTGTCTTTTTTTACCAGTGAATCGAGATGTGTTTTATTGTACTGGATCACATTTTCAAATGCTTTGAAATCACCTCCTTTTCCATACATAAATATTTCTTCGCCCTGCGCGTAAGAAAAAAGATCATTGTAAACAGAATACCGGAAATAGACATTTTTAGATGTTGCGGCGGCGAGGTATCCAACAAAATTTGCTTCACTTTCACTGGCATAACCTAACTGGTGAGCCATTTCATGACAAGCAATATAGGGAAGTAGCAATCGCGGAATATCGGTACGCAATTGTGCCTCTCCGGTGAAGGGATTGTAATAACCCGAGAAACCCATATAATCACCCAGGCTGGTAAAAAGACTGCTCTTAACGGCCCGGTTGGTATAATTGATAAAGTCAAATTGATAAGATGCTTCCTGGTAAGAACGGAAGGCTTCGCGGTAGATCGTGTCTAATGCGGGTTGTGGAAGGGCCGTATCTTTTATCTGGCGGCGGCATTCGTTTACCTTATCAATCAATTGATTGGTAAGTGTGGTAACTTCTTCCTTGGTATAGCTTGCTTTGGCGATGCCTAATTGGTATTCGATACCGAGGCGGTTGTAATTCAGCCCCCAAACCAGTTTAAAGATCACGTAGATCAATACAATATCTGTCACCAGTCTGAAGCCGCTTTGTTTCAGGTCCTCACGTGAGTATTGTTTTCGGATCAGCCGGATGATCCATTTGACCAGGTGAAAAAGTAGCCTGATCACAACAGCGATATAAATAAGATCCCCAACACTAAACGGGATCCACCGGAAGACCATCCGTTGTGTGGTACCAATGGCTGGGTAAATTCCTGTTGAATAAAAACGCTCAACCGCGGCGGGAAAAAACGAAAAAATGAAAATTCCCAGTGCCAGCGCCAGTAAAAGCCCAAATTTTACCCATTTATGACCCGATATATTAAATTGAGGCTTCATATATTAAAATTAGTAATTAGGAATTAGTAGTTAGTAATTAATACAAAACCTGCGCCCACTAATTACTAATTACTAACTACTAATTACTAATTAAGCGCCTTCAGCGCCAATTTCCTTTGGTATTTCCGCGGTTTTAGAGTAATTTTGCAAGCCCTTAAAAAACGGTTATGAATCAGCGGCGGGAATTCGAAATAGCATTTGTGGGTTTGAAGCCGGGGATCCATGTATACGAGTACCGAATTGAGGATAAGTTCTTTGTACCATATGGGGAGCAGGATTTTAGTAATTGTGTTGCCGATATCAAATTAAGTCTTGAAAAGAACAACGGCTTTATGCAGTTGAAATTTGATGTTGACGGTTCAGTGAACGCAGCCTGCGACAGGTGTGGAAACACACTGCCCATGCAGCTTTGGGACGAATTCACCATCATCGTAAAGATGGTAGATGACCCTGAAATAATGAACGAACAGGAAGAAGATCCTGACGTGTATTATATCAGTCGCGGAGAGAGTCACCTGCACCTGGCAGATTGGATATATGAGTTTATCAACCTCAGTATTCCTTTACAAAAGATGTGCAGTAAAGAGGACTTTGGCGGGCCAAAATGCAATACCGAGGTACTTGAAAAGCTGAGAAAGATGGAGGAAGAGACCCAAAAGGACAATAACAAAGCCTGGAAAGGACTGGATCAATTTAAGGGACTGGAATAATTTTTTTAACAGACATACTATAAATTTCGAGATATGCCGAATCCTAAACGCAGACATTCCCAGCAGCGCAGCGCAAAGAGAAGAACTCATTACGTGGCTCAGGAAGTGACATTAAGCAAAGACAGCACCACTGGTGAAACCCATGTACGCCACCGTGCGCACGTGAGCGAAGGTAAATTGTTCTATAAAGGGAAACTGGTAGCTGAAAAAGCTCCATTGAAAGCGTAACCTTTTTAGTTCAAATTTAGCTCGCTGCCACGATGAATATTGGTTTAGACATGATGGGTGGAGATTTTGCACCGCTTGAAGCGGTGAAAGGCTTGCAACTATACCTGTCTGACAATACACGTACAGCTAATCTATACTGCATAGGTGATGAAACACTGGTAAAACCTCTTCTGGAGGAGCACCAGGTTACATCACCTAATTTGCATTTGATACATGCCCCAGAAGTGATCGGTTACCACGAACACCCTACCAAGGCACTCAAAGAAAAACAACGCTCCTCTATTGCTATTGGCTTTCATTTACTGGCTACCGGTAAAATAGATGCTTTTATCAGCGCAGGTAATACCGGCGCTATGCTGGTGGGCGCCATGTTCAGCATCAAGACCATCCCGGGTGTTTTAAGACCCACGATTTCTACTGTTGTTCCTAAGATCAATGGCGGAACGGGTATTATTATGGATGCGGGACTGAACGCAGACTGTAAACCCGAACAATTGGATCAATTCGCCATCCTGGGTAGTTTATACGCCGGCAACATCTTCAATATCGACAATCCCAAAGTTGGGTTGATGAATGTGGGCGAAGAAGAAGGCAAGGGAAATATCCTTGCACAGGCCACCTATCCCCTGCTAAAAGAGAATACAAAGATCAATTTTATCGGCAACATCGAGGGCCGCGACTTGTTTAACGATAAGGCCGATGTGATCGTTTGCGATGGTTTTACCGGGAATATCATCCTTAAACTGGCAGAATCCGTTTACGACCTGGTTCAACAACGCGGATATGCCAATGATGAGTATTTTGCCCGCTTCCACTATGAAAATTATGGCGGAACACCTGTTCTGGGTGTAACCAAACCTGTTATCATTGGCCACGGCATCAGTAATGCCAAGGCCTTTAAGAACATGATCTCCGTTGCCGAAAAGATGATCGAAAGCGATATCTGCGGCAAAATGGTAGAGTTGTTTAAATCCTGATTTTCCCGGACATCCCATTTTAACCGCCGCCAATACATGGCATTTTTACAGAAATCAGGCAGTAAAGCCTCGCTTCAGCATTCAATATTCCTTGTTCAATATTCAATATTTCCTCTTTTCATCCCACATATTTACCGCTCGTCAAATTCCCAAAATTGCCATTCCAAACGGGCCAATTCTCCGAAATGCCCGTATTTACTGCATTCCAAAGCATTACTCACTATTATTTTATAAGAAATACCAGCTTAAGGATGGTACTTTGTTTTGCATAGTACTATCAAACACTATATCTTTGTTCTATCAAAGTAATTAAAACACTTAAAAATAACAGTCATGAAAAATTTAATCTCTGCCGCCTGCATCGCCGCTCTTATCGCTTTAGTTCCAGCTGTAATAGTTGGTTACCTGCACGAAGACAAAAAAAGTACTAACACTGAAGTAGTGAACGATGATGTAAAGAGCAGCCAGGAAGAAGTCACTTTTTTACGTTTGGTAAAAACGTTTTAACCGGTGCTTGAATTCATGTCCATGGTCCATAGTCAATGGTCCATGGATTACTGGGGAAGGCTATGGACCATCGACTATAGACTATCGATCCCATATTAATTCCCTTTCCCGAAATCTCTATTTTGCAATTGGTTGCTAACCGGGTGCCCAAAACTTTACCTTTGTCTCAAACAAGTGTTAGTTTATGTGGCTCAATAATATCCTCGAAACGATTGGCAATACTCCCCTGATCAAACTCAACAAAGTTACCAAAGACATTCCCGCTACCGTTTTGGCGAAAGTGGATTATTTCAATCCTGGTAATTCCATCAAGGACCGTATGGCTTTGAAAATGGTGGAAGTTGCCGAACAGGAAGGCAAATTAAAACCTGGCGGAACCATCATTGAAGGAACCAGTGGTAACACCGGTATGGGCCTCGCATTAGCTGCCTGTGTAAAAGGATACAAATGCATTTTTGTTACCACCGATAAACAGTCGAAAGAAAAAGCAGATATACTAAAAGCAGTGGGTGCAGAAGTAATTGTTTGTCCTACCAATGTTTTACCGGAAGACCCCAAAAGTTATTACAGCGTAGCCAAAAGACTGGCAAAGGAAATTCCGAATTCCATGTACATGAACCAGTATGATAACCTTGCCAACAGGCAGGCGCATTATGAAAGTACCGGCCCTGAAATATGGGAACAGACAGAAGGAAAGATAACGCATCTTGTTTGTACCGCAGGCACAGGTGGTACCATCGTAGGAACAGCTATGTACCTGAAAGAAAAAAATCCGAACATTAAAGTATGGGCCATTGATGTATACGGGTCATTGCTCACTAAATATTTCAACACAGGTGAGATAGATATGAATGAAGTACACCCATACATTTCTGAAGGTTTTGGTGAAGACTTTGTTCCCCTTAACTATGACATGAGTGTGATAGATAAATTTGAACAGGTTACCGACAAAGACGGCGCAGTAATGGCAAGACGTATTGCCAAAGAAGAAGGATTATTCTGCGGATACAGTGCCGGCAGTTGTTTGCAGGGATTGATGCAATTAAAATCAACACTCACAAAAGACGATGTGGTGGTTTGTATCTTTCATGATCATGGCAGCCGCTATGTGGGAAAAATATACAATGATCAATGGATGATGGAACGCGGTTTCCTGGATGTAAAAACATTCAAGGATATCGTTAGCGGAAGAAGTACACAAAGACTGGTCACACTTGAACCAACACATACTGTTTCAGAAGCCGTAGAGATGATGAAGAAATACGATATCGAGCACCTACCTGTGATGAAAGGATCAGACAGCATCGGTGCAGTAAGCGAAAGCGGTTTGTTCCAGAAAGTATTCAGTAATCCCGAGATCAAAAATGCAACGGTGGAAAGTGTACTCGAACCTGCTTATCCTGTTGTTGATTTTGATACACCGGTAGAAAGATTGGGCAGCCTCATCACCAAAGAAAATGGCGCTGTTTTAGCAAAAGATGAAAAAGGCGAGTTCCATATTGTTACGAAGTATGATGTGATACAGAGCCTGGCGAAGTAGCAATTAATAATTAATAGTTAATAGTTAATAATTGGGTCGCTGGCAGCATAATTAGTATCACTGATCAATATCATCTTGCAGTTAATAATTATTAACTATTAACTACTAATTATTAATTAAATCCATGGTCTCCACCCGTCACGATGTTTTCCTCGCTGTTGCGCAACAGAAGAGTTTTTCAAAAGCGAGCCAGGTATTATATATATCGCAGCCGGCCATTAGCAAACACATCAAATCGCTGGAAGAATATTATAAGACAAAATTATTCGACAGGAAAGGCATTCTCATCGAACTCACTCCTGCGGGCAAACTGCTGTTTGAAAAACTCACAGAAGTAAAACGCATACAGGAACAGACAGAATTTGAGATCTCGGGTATCAATGATGTAATGCAGGCAAAAGGTGTGTTGAAACTTGGCGCGAGTACTACGGTGGCTTTGTATATTCTTCCCAAAGTATTGTCGTCCTTTAACCAGCATTACCCGCAGATCAATATGAGTTTATTGAACCGCAATTCAGAAATTGTGCTGGAAGCCTTGCTGAATGGAGATATTGATTTGGGTATCATCGAGGGTCCGGTTAAACGCGCAAACATCAATCATATCCCTTTTTTAACCGACCAGGTTGTGGCGGTATGCAGTAAAAAAAGCCCGATCGCCAAACGAAAAACATACACGGTTAAAGAGATCGTAAATATGCCTATCGCCATACGTGAAAGGGGAAGCGGCACACTGGCTGCTTTAAAACATACACTTGAAAAAAATAAGATCAAACTCAGCCAGCTCAATATTAAAGTACGTTTAGGCGGAACAGAGGCGTTGAAGAATTTTTTAATAGAATCAGATTCACTCGGTTTTTTACCCAACCGTTCCGTGATCAAAGAAATAACATACGGTGAGCTGACCGAGATACATTTTGACGGGTTGCATATAGAGCGTAATTTTTATTTTATCCAGCGCAAAGGAGAAAATAACGGGCTCAATAAAATTTTTATAAAACTGGCGAAGCAAATCTATAATATATAGTTATAGATTATAACAATTCTATATTATTTGAGTTATACGTTCTCTCTACTTTTGGGCCGTGGAAACAATAGTAACATCGCGCTCATTTTTACAGGACATCCGTTGCCCGTTTTGCCAGCAAGCCTATTCGCCTTCGATCATACAAACCTATGCAACCTGTTGTAACCAGCCCCTGATCGGTTATTACCAGCCACCATTACTGTCAAAGAAAATGTTTACCGGCAGGCCATATAATATGTGGCGCTATGCAGAGTTCCTTCCTGTTTATGACCCGGACAATATAGTTAGCCTGGGCGAAGGATGGACGCCTATCCATTCATTAAAAAAACTCTCTGCTCAGCTTGGTATAAAAGAACTTTTGCTGAAAGATGAAAGCGTTAACCCCACCGGATCCTTTAAAGCAAGAGGTTTGAGTGCGGCCATTTCAAAAGCAAAAGAACTGGGCATAGAACATTGCATTATTCCAACAGCGGGTAATGCCGGAAATGCTATGAGCGCATATGCAGCCAAAGCAGGAATTAAGGCAACCGTGATCATGCCGAAACATACACCATCGGCCATAAAAGACGCATGCAGTCTATATGGTGCTGAACTTATTTTACTGGACGGCCTCATTGATGCCTGTGGCAAAAAAGCAACCCAGCTCGCTGCTGAAACCGGCGCATTTAATATGTCGACGATGAAAGAACCTTATCGTCTGGATGGTAAAAAAACCCTTGGGTTTGAAATTGCCGAGCAACTAAACTGGTGTTTACCCGATCTCATTATTTACCCGACAGGTGGTGGAACAGGATTGATCGGGATGTGGCTGGCATTTAAAGAAATGCACCGGCTGGGATGGTTAACAGGCAAACTGCCGAGGATGGTAATTGTACAATCAAAAAAATGTAATCCTATGATACAAATGTTCGAAAGCGGAAAAGCACCTGAAACATTTATGCCCGAAGCATCTATCGCGTATGGGCTTTCAGTGCCTTATCCATTTGCCAAAGACCTGGTACAACAGGTGGTATTGGAAAGCAATGGCACAGCCATCACTATTACAGAAGAAGAAATGGAAGAAGGCATAGAAGATATGGCAGTTGCAGAAGGAATGCTACTCTCCCCCGAAGGGAGCGCTACCTACATCGGTTTAAAAAAATTGATTGAAAAAGATTATGTAAAAGAAGACGAATCGATACTCCTGTTCAATACGGGTTCATGGTTTAATTACCGGTAAGTTTTACCAGCGTCTTAATTGATTGGAAGAAAAGGTCCAGCTTGCTGTAACCACCTGTTTATCGTTTGTCAACTTATGCCATGGCCCATAGCTGGTTACTGATAAATTTAAAAGAAGATGTATATCCTGTGCAGGCATATAACTCTCTGCCAGCATATAGATCTTCTTACCCGTTGTTTTATTAACAGCCATATCAACCACGATCTCTGCATGACCCGGTGCACCACCTTTTACAAATACATCTCCGATCTGCATGCTGGAAAGATCGGTCACAGGTTGTAAAGATTTCTCGAGTGTATAGCTGCCGCAATTAATAAATACGGTTTCCATGAACTGCAGAAATGCGGGACGTAACGCTTGTGTTGTCTTTTTTAGATACTGCGGGAAAAGATATTCATCGCGGATGCCTTTGGGAAAGCGGATACTATCATACGATTTCTTATCAAAAAAATATTCTGCCCGCAAACGCATTACAGCATCTGCACACTGCTGGAGGTCCTTCTCTCCTGTAGAAATATCAATCACCGCATAATGAATGGATTGGTTTGGCTTCGGTTGTTTGTTATAGAGATAAACGGTCTTATCCTTTCTGAGCGGAAGGTTTCGCAGGTAATCTGCAAACAGGCCACGGCTGACCAGTACCCTTTCAAAACCTGCAGGTAGCGGAATGTCTTTTACCGATCGCATGGATGGATCAAAACCAGGAACTGAATTGGTTTCAATAGTGCACCCCAGGCAAACTAACAGCAGGATAGGTTTGATAGAATAAGTAAGCATGTGTTGGTTTTCCTATCTGATTCATCGTTGAATGGTTTGCACAAACCTGATCTGTTAAAAGTTCTCAGTATTTTTACAGATGCCTGTTTACAAAGACCAGTTGAACCGGGAGATCACATTACCGGGTATTCCGAAAAGGATCATTTCATTGGTTCCTTCTCAAACCGAATTGTTATTTGATCTTGGATTGGATAAGGAAGTTATAGGCGTCACTAAATTCTGTGTTCATCCCGAACATTGGTTCAGGAATAAAACAAGAATAGGTGGTACAAAAACGGTTAAGACTGGTCTTATCGCGTCCCTGCAACCCGATCTCATCATTGCCAATAAAGAAGAAAATGTACAGGAACAGGTTGAGGCTTTAGAAAAGATCGCACCGGTATGGATCAGTGATATCAGTACTATTGAAGAAGCTTATCAAATGATGCAAAGCATTGGTGAGATCACAGGAACTTCTTTGAAAGCCGATGCATTGATCAATCAAATAAAAAAAGGATTCGATACCCTTCCATCATTAACCACAAAAAAATACCGCACTGCTTATCTCATCTGGAAGGATCCCTATATGTCGGCCGGTAGTGATGCTTTTATCAGCGATCTGTTACAAAGAAGCGGTTTCGAAAATGTGATGGCTGATCAATCACGTTATCCTGAGGTAACTGTTGCAGAACTAAAAGAAAAAAATACAGAACTGCTTTTTCTTTCTTCAGAGCCCTATCCTTTCAAACAAAAACATATTGATGAACTGCAGGCTGAATTGCCGGGTGTAAAAATTTTATTGGTTGACGGGGAAATATTCAGCTGGTATGGTAGTCGCATGCAATATGCACCAGAATATATCAAGACACTATTGGATAAACTAAAATAACTTAGAACGTCATTGCTTCGTTCCTCGCAATGACGGCATTTGCACTCCGACAAAAAGCTAACAACCGTTTGCAGCAACTAAACTATCTTGCCAGCTCCAAAATCAATCAAATAAAACAACCCTTACAAATGAAAAAATACAGCGCCGGTGTTCTGTTCGGTAAAGAACTTGAAGCATTGTACAATGATGCCAAAGACAACCAGTTTGCGTTGCCGGCAGTTAACACGATCGGAACCAATACCATTAATGCAGTTTTGGAAACGGCAGCCAAGGTAAACTCACCTGTCATTATCCAGTTCTCTAATGGCGGTGCACAATTTATTGCAGGTAAAGGAATGCCGAATGATCAGTTACAGGGAAATATTTCCGGTGGTATTTCAGGCGCTTTACATATTCATAATGTAGCAAAATATTATGGTGTGCCTGTTGTGTTGCATACCGATCATGCTGCCAAAAAATGGTTGCCATGGGTAAGTGGTTTGATTGATGCCGGCGAACAATTCTTTAAAGAAAAAGGACAGCCCCTTTTCAGTTCACATATGCTCGATCTTTCTGAAGAACCTTTGGAAGAGAACATCCACACCTCTGTTGAATTTTACAAACGCATGGCACCGCTCGGTATGAGTATCGAAATTGAATTGGGTGTAACCGGTGGTGAAGAAGATGGTGTTGACAACAGCGGAATCGAAAATGATAAGCTCTATACACAACCGCAACATGTTGCCTATTCCTATACGGAACTAAGTAAAGTGGGTAACCTCTTTACCGTAGCCGCTGCATTTGGTAATGTGCATGGTGTGTATAGTCCGGGTAATGTGGAACTCAGACCGGTGATCTTAAAAAACAGCCAGGATTTTATTGAGAAAGAATTAAAGACCGGCCCTAAGCCTGTATACTTTGTATTCCATGGTGGAAGTGGTTCACCGCAACACCAGATCAGGGAAGCGATTGGATACGGCGCCATCAAAATGAATATCGATACAGATCTTCAATGGGCTTTCTGGGAAGGAATCCAACAGTTCTATACAAAGAACGAAGCATATCTCCAGGGCCAGTTAGGTAATCCTGAAGGTGCGGAGAAACCCAATAAAAAATTCTACGACCCAAGGGTATGGTTACGCAAGGCAGAAGAAAGTTTCAGCAAGCGTTTGGAAGTAGCGTTTGAAGATTTGAACTGTATCAACCGTAATGCATAGTTGCCTATTGTCGAATGTTTTTTTGAAACACATAGGAACATAGTTTAGAACCGAGGCACATAGTTATACTATGTGCCTTTTTCTTATCCTATGTTCCTATGTGTTTCAAAAAAAGTATCAAATTTTTGGCATACTAACAATTGTTAGCAATCTTTGCATCCCACAGATTGAAAACATTAAAATCTTCCACCATGGCCAACCAAAAGATCACGGACCTGTTAGGCGATAAAGCATCGTACTTCCTGGATCATCAATGCAAAACAGTTGATAAAAGTACCATTCACCTGCCTTCCCCATCGCATGTAGAGGATACCTGGATCAACAGCAACCGAAGTAACCAAACACTTCGCAGCATGCAGGCTTTATTGGGTCATGGCCGTTTGGGTAATACGGGGTATTGCAGCATATTTCCGGTTGACCAGGGCATAGAACATAGCGCTGGTTCGGCTTTTGCGCCCAATCCCATTTATTTTGATCCTGAAAATATCATCAAATTAGCGATCGAAGGCGGTTGCAATGGCGTGGCTTCCACTTATGGGGTATTGGGATTGATGAGTCGCAAATACGCGCATAAGATCCCTTTTATTGTAAAGATCAATCACAACGAATTCCTGAGTTTACCCAACCGTTTCGACCAGACCATGTTTGGCACCATCAAAAGTGCCTGGAATATGGGGGCCGTTGCCGTTGGTGCAACTATTTACTGGGGCAGCGCCGAAAGCGCACGCCAGCTGAAAGAAGTGGCAGAGGCATTTGAAATGGCGCATGAATTGGGAATAGCCACGATTTTATGGTGTTATCTGCGTAACAATGGTTTTAAAGTAGATGGCGTGGATTACCATACTGCAGCGGATCTTACCGGCCAGGCCAATCATTTGGGTGTTACTTTACAGGCTGATATCATCAAACAAAAATTACCTACCAATAATGGCGGGTATTTAGCCACCAAACATGGCAAAACAAGCCCGCTGGTGTATGAAAAACTTACTTCCGACCATCCCATTGATCTTTGCCGTTACCAGGTACTGAATTGCTATAGCGGCCGCATAGGACTGATCAATTCAGGCGGAGAAAGCAAAGGTGCCAGCGATATGGCAGAAGCCGTAACCACCGCCGTTATTAATAAAAGAGCCGGCGGTATGGGCCTCATACTCGGCCGCAAAGCCTTCCAACGTCCTATGAATGAGGGGGTGGATATGTTGAATATGATACAGGATGTGTACCTCGATGGATCGATCACCATAGCATGATCTTGTTAGAAATCAGATCTGGCTATTAGGTGGAGAGTTTGTGGTTTGTAGTTGGGGGTTTGTGGATAGTTGCGGGCTATTTGAAGGGAACTTTAAATAGCGGACATCCAACCACAAACCCCAAACTACAAACCACAAACGGCCTTATCACCCAAACTGTCTTAAAATTATTATCTTCACCGCCCAATTGAATGACCGTTATGAAAAAAGAACGTGAAGAAGATTTCGAAGCTAATTTGACCGGGGACGATAGCCAGGGCGGGGACCAGGCAAAACCACGATGGTTTAACCGTATAAGGAAAGGCATCACCACTTCTACAGCCGATAAAAAGGAAACTCCCGAGGGACTATGGAACAAGTGCCCGGAATGCAACTATATCTGTACCACAAGCGAATTAAAGGAGAACCTCTTTGTTTGCCCGAAATGTAATTACCACCATCGTATCGGAAGTGAGGAGTATTTTGATTTTCTCTTTGATAATAAAGAATACACAGAACTTTTTGATACCATCCAGAGTATAGATGCATTGGGTTTTACCGACCTGAAATCTTACCAGAAAAGACTGGATGATATCCATTCCAAAACGGACCTGAAAGATTCCATGCGTGTAGCAGTGGGTAAAGCAAATGGCGAGGGTCTTGTGGTTGCCTGTATGGATTTTGAATTTATCGGCGGCTCTTTGGGTAGTGTGATGGGTGAGAAATTCAGTCGCGCAGTTGATTATTGTATCCAACATAAACTCCCCTACCTCGTGATCAGCAAAAGTGGTGGTGCGCGTATGATGGAAAGTGCCTTCAGCCTGATGCAACTTGCAAAGACCAGCGGAAAACTATCCCAACTGAGCGATGCAAAACTTCCTTATATCTCATTACTCACCGATCCAACTTTTGGTGGCATCTCTGCAAGCTTCGGTATGCTCGGCGACCTGAATATTGCTGAACCCGGCGCCCTTATTGGATTTGCAGGTCCCCGCGTAATTAAAGAAACCATCAAAAGAGACCTCCCCGAAGGTTTCCAGCGCAGTGAATTTTTACTTGATCACGGCTTCCTGGATTTTATTGTTGACAGGAAAGATCTGAAAAACAAACTGGCGCAGTTGGTTCTCTTATTTCGAAGTTAACTCCATTCGAATTAGTAATTAGTAGTTAGTAATTGGAATGGTTTAATATCATAATTAGCAAAAAAGAATAAAATCAATTTGCACTCCTCTAATAATTACTAACTACTAATTATTAATTACTAATTAACCTCCATGGGAGAGATGAACAACCGTCAAGCCTACTACAACTACCACATAGAAGACAAATACGTGGCGGGCATTGCTTTGATGGGAACGGAAGTGAAGTCGATACGCGAGGGAAAGTTGAGTTTTAATGATTCTTTCTGTTTGTTTGATAATGGTGAATTGTGGGTGCGTGCTCTTTATATCGCATCGTATTCACATGGCACGGCAAATAATCATATTGAAGTACACGATAGAAAATTATTACTCACCAAACGCGAACTGAAAAAATTAGAGGCACGCATGAAGGAGAAAGGTTATACCATCATTCCTTTAAAAGTGTTCTTTAATGAAAAAAATTTCGTGAAGGTTGAAATAGGCTTGGGCCGCGGTAAAAAACTGCATGATAAAAGAGAGACAATCAAGAACAGGGATGTGGAGAAGGAGATTAAGCGATACCTCAAATAGCAATTTTGGAATTTTGGAATTGGGAAATTTTGGAATTGAGGCGAGTGCCCGCACCGAAAGAAATTTCCCAATTTCCCAATTCCAAAATTCAAAATTTACTCTATATACTTCCGCTTCTTCTCCTCCGTAACTTCCAGTTGATCCATTACAGCTTCCGGCGTCGGATTTTTTGTTATTGACACCGCTACCTGGAACAGGACTATTATCAATATACAGGAACCTATCAATTCTCCCCAGGTGATCCAGTAGCCCCAGAAAGAATAAACAGCTCCTTTGCCTGGTGTTCCTGTTTCATAGATCACTTCTGTTTGTTCACCTTCCTTCCATTCCCTGAAAACATAACGCGCATCAATGGCATAGTTTTTTAACCCTGTATTGTAGAGGGCCATGGGTATGGTATGTTTTGCAGTGCTATCATATGCCCAATGGATCACAGCGGGTGCTTTTTCACCGTCAAGATAATCGGGTTGACGGGTAAAGAAAAGATAGCACCCGAAGCAGACAAGGTATAATATGAAGACAGATTTGTACAGACTGTAAAAATACACTGAAAAACGCAGGAGAAACATCTCTATGCGGGATCGCAATTATTCTTATCACTAAATACAATCATCATGGACAAGAAGAACCGGCCACCGGAAAACACAGAAGAACAAAAAAACAAGATACCTGATGTAAACCCGGAAAAAGAATTTGATGCTGATGAGGAGGTACATAAAACTTCACCTGATCTTATTCAGAAAGAAGATCACCATTTACCGGTAGATGATGAAGTAAAAGAAGGATAAGCCTGGTATTTGCTATCCCCTGCTCAGAACAATGTAGAGTTCATGGATGTATTTATCCTCTTTCTTTGTTTGCTCAACATAAATATTTGCATGAAGGTGCTCGTCTGTTCTATACCCCCGGCCTATCGACTTGGTAAATGAAGATTCAGCCTTATGTAGCTTTATGACCTGGTCGGCAGGGCCTACATAATTATACTTTTGAGGAAGCAGGCAATTTCTGAAAGCGATATCGAAGGCGCTGAATATTTTTTGCATGTTTGCACTTAAGCCATCCGAATCCAGTGTTTCTTTTAGCATCAGGGCCTTTATTTTCCTGTAAGGGTTACCGGCTTTTTGAGATGTATCTACAAGTGTGGTAGTTTGTGCAAGCGGAAAATTTTCAGTAGCGGAAAATTCCTGCGCTATCGTTCCATTGTATTTTGCGGGGGCGAAAAGTGAACCCTTTATCCTGTCAAGCTGGCCGCCTTTTTCCACTTCACTAAAGTATTTGTTTATTGCCGCACAAACTTCTTCCGCCTTGCTTTGGGATAGTGCACAGTAAGAGATCATTAGAAAGGCGCATACAAATATCAGCTGTTTCATAACGCAGTTTTCTCTAAGATAAGAAAATCGTTTGTAAAACAGTAGACACTCAAGTGCATGTCCGGAGGCCGGGCATGCACTTGATAATAATATTGGGAGTTTTAATCTTCTACTACTTCTTCAGTAGTCGTGGTACGGTTTACATGGGTAGGGCCAGTTGTTGTGGTAGTTACCCTTGATCTTCTTGAACTGCCACTTGCCAAAAGAATGATCAAAAGCAGCAATACCACACCTGCCACCCATAACCAGTTCTGGCTGAACCAGCTACCGACTTCTTCTCCTTTGATTTCGGCCTTAACATCCTGGGCCAGTAAACTGCCTTGAAATACAAGCAACATCACGGTAAATGCTGCGAGCTTAGCCTTGAGACTATTTAATACTGTTTTCATAATGATGATTTTAAACAGGTATTAAAATAATCGTGCCGTTGCTTGTTTCTAACTGTGCTAGCCACTAAACCCGTTTAAAATGTAGATAAAAATCATAAGTATAGGTAGCGTCCATATTTTTTTTCTGGTCGATATAGATCTCCAATACAAGCGTATTGCCAAACTGGAGACTTGAAAACGGGCCATTGTCTTTTGAAGGCATTTTGTAGCGGTATGCCATCTTGATCGCATGCAATTTCACAGTTTGCGCCGAGTAATCTGCCTCAAATTTTTGTGGCGTGAGACAGGTTTCAAAAAGTTTTCCAACCGCATTAAAATAACCAACAGCGTTTTTTGAAAGTTGATCTGAAGAAGTAGTTTCACTGAACATCAAAGCTTTCAATTGCCGGTGACGGTTAAGCCCGTTTGTATCTACAATGATCGTTTTTTGCGCGTATGGAAATTTTTCCAGGGAATTATATTCACGGAAATTCAATCCCATTTCTTTAGATTCATAAACAATCGACCCCAATAATTTTCCAAATCCAGTGGTACTGATCAGGTTGAGAATACCCAAAGAAGCTTCACATATTTCCTGCGGGTTAACAGTTTGCTTGGAGTCTGCAGTTGGTGGCGGGGCGGACTGTGCATTTGCAAAAAAACAATTGGCAAGTAAAAAAACAGGCAGGATCAGTTTTTTCATGTAGTTAGTTTTAAACAAAATAGTCAAAACCACGAGCATTCACAATGTTTTAGCCGAAATTTTAGAGGTGTGGTTATGCGATAGTCTGGAGACTGGACTAATCAGTCTCCAGACTTCTCACTCCAGACTTACGTGTTTTCAGCCAACTATTTCATTATGAATATTCAACTTATGCAATTCAAGAATGGTGGTCTTTCCGTCATCACTTTCGCGATACATGGGGATGAACTTGCGGTTAAAAAAGATCTCGGGGTAGGTGTAAGATGTGCGCTGTTGTACATAAGTAGAAAATACATCATCAAAACCACGCAACATTACATACAGTTCAACATCCCCGTTTTTCATATCCTCTTCTGTAAAACCATATAGCGGGCTGGTTTCAAGTATGGGATGCACTACGGTCCAGCTCATGGGCATGGTTTCTACGCGTGTTCTTTCAAGATCAAGTGAAAAATATTTATAAACAGGTTTGTCATTTTCCAACACCTGCAATCCAACATTCACTCTTATTTCGAGATCTGTTAATGTGTGTTTGTCTTTATAGGCAGCGAAGCGAAACATCAATCCCTTTCCTTCTTTAAAAGGAGCTACTACTGCATGATCGCTGAAAGCAAGATAGCTGCGGGGTTTGGAGAAACGTCCATAGATCAGACCGGTTGCAATAGCAAGTGATAACAATCCTGTTAATGATTCAATACCGGATACAAGATTGGCCGCATCTCCTACGGGGTTAACACGTCCATACCCAACCGTAGTAAATGTTTCTGTACTGAAATAAAAGAGCTCCTTAAACATGCGCCAATTATCTCCATCGGGCAAACCGGTTATTTGTGATGGGCCGATGAGAAAATAGATAGTGGTAAAAACAAGATTGATCGCAACATAAAATAAAAGGATCACCGTTATAAATTTCCATTGAGGCAGGTACAGCATGTCGTGAAAGATGCTGATACGTTTCCAGAAAGGCATACCTTCTTTTACGAGGTTATAGCTGCCATCTTTATTGATGAAGCGGCCACCGGTATTATCAGTTGCGTTAGTGCTGAAGCCGGTATCGTTGTTCTGGCGCGAAATAGGATTGATTCTTTTATAGAGAGACATAAGAATATTATTTATTCTTTTTTGAATACTGCTTTAAAACTTCATAAGGAATGATAGAAAATTCAGGGCCGTTACAACCATACCTGGCATGCGGAAAACTTGTACCTACATACAGACCTTGGGCAGTAAAATACCACTCAGGATATTCCCAATTATGTGGTTCACTATAATCACAATCCTCTTCCGATGCCGGCTTTTTCATTTCGGCAGGGTATAGTTTGGTAAGAATACTAACAATCGTTTCACCACTAAAAGGAAACAATTCAGTTATAGCGGTTATTTCTTTTCCTGTTTTTATGTCGATGGTAAAACTTGCATCACCTGCGCTGGGATATGCTCCTCCGCAATATGCATTTAAGCGTGCCTGAACACTCAAATAATCCTCAGAAATAAAATAGCCGTTTATCCACGAATCATATTCGAGATCTTTATCAACACGGCTCAAAGCGTAACATTCAAAATATTCATTGAGGTTGCTAAATTCTTTTTTCTTAAGCACGGCATTGATCTTCCCTAACAATGAAGGTGGAAAACCACTTTTTAACCGTATGGACTGCACTTTCGAAACAGGTTCATGGCGCCATTCGATCTCATATTTACCCGTTCGCGTTACTGAATCAACAACAAAAGTCAAACCGTAAAGACGGGCTTTTGAATAGATCATTTCTTCGTTACTGGAAAAATCAAGATCGGGTATGCTCTGAAAAGCATATTTAGTGGTATCGATCTTTTTAAGATACACTTTCAGTTGCGTACCTTTTTTGTCAACCCAGTATCCTTTCCATTCATTTAGTGATCTGTTGGCTGTTCGCTGGATCTCGATTTTTTCAAGAATAATCTCTTTCCCACTTTCGTTATCTTCCTCTTTCTTTACCAGCACCATTCTGCCATTTGCATTCCTTATTTTATTTAGCTGAATACCCTTCCTTTTTGATTTATAAAAATAGTATGCCCATTCATCGTATACCTGCATAACCACAGGGGTCTGGCCGATTGTTCCTTCCAGCACAAAACGATCCTGGCCATTGCTTTTAACAGCAATGGCCAGGAATACAAAAAGATAAGCACTCAACTTTTTCATGAAAGCTGATGATATGTTTATGGTTAATTCGCGAGACTCCGGAAATCCACCGGCACCAGTTTACTTACACCCGGCTCCTGCATGGTTACTCCATAGATCACATCCACCGCACTCATAGTTTGTTTGTTGTGTGTTACAATGATGAACTGTGAATTATCGCTGAACTTCTTGATCATCTGCGTGAACTTGCCAACGTTGGCATCATCCAATGGTGCATCCACCTCATCCAAAATACAGAATGGTGCAGGTTTGATCAGGTAGATAGAGAACAGTAATGCTGTTGCGGTTAATGTTTTCTCTCCTCCGCTCAACTGCGTGATAGAAGACGGACGTTTACCTTTTGGTTTCGCGATGATCTCGATCCCTGTTTCGGCAAGGTTCTCAGGATTTACAAGGATCATATCCGCGGTATCTTCTTCCGTGAACAATGCCTTGAACACCTTCTGGAAATTCTCACGCACCTGGTTGAAAGTATCGAGGAACTGCTGGTTGGCAGTGGCTTCTACTTCCTGTATGGTTTGTAATAAACTTTCCTTGGCTGAAACGAGGTCATTCTTCTGTTCGAGAATGAATTCATAACGTTTTTTCATTTCAGTATACGCTTCGATAGCTGTTGGGTTTACTTCACCCATATTATCCAAACGTTTGCGCATACGGTCCGAGCTGGCCTGCAATTCTTCGAGTGATGTATCGGTGGCCCTCTCCTGCTCCAGGATCTCATCCAGTTCTACTTTGAACTCAACGATCAATCTTTCTTTCATTCCTGCCAGCTGCAGTTTCAGTTCATTCAGTTTATCCTTGATCTCTGTTACCAGGTGATCGATCATTTCCTTGCTCTTCACTTTCAAACGCAGTTCACTTTCTTTTGCCTGTAATGCATTACGCAGGTTATAATAAGTTTGATCCGCTTCGTTCAGTTTTTTCTCTTCTTCTTCTTTCCTGCGCAACATTTCAAGTAACAGTTCTTCTGAACCGATCAATGCTTTTTCGCCTTCTTCTATATTCGCCGACGCATCAGACAACTGTGCTGTATTGCTTCCGATCTGTGCATGCAGGTCGTTCAACTGGTTTTCTTTGAACACCAGTTCCTGTTTCAATGTAGTGATCTTGCTCTGCTGTCTTGTTAACTGCAGGTTGGTCTCATTATATTGTACCGATGCAAAATTGTATTCGTATTCAGAAGATTGATAATCCTGCTCAACGGTTTTTAATTCTTCAGTTGTCGACTGCAATTGCTCGTTCAGTGTATGGAACTCTTCACGTGTTGCAGCAATCGCATCATGTTCAGCCTGTAAGCGCTGTTCAATATCTTCCAAACGCTGTAAACCATTTTGCTGTGCGGCCTGCAGGTTTTCCATGCGGTTCTTGGCAGCAAATACCTGGTTGGTCAACTGGTTGATCTCGTTCTCCGTTTGTTTGATCACGTTCTCTTTCAACTGGTCATTGAAAGCGATCACTTCATTGTGTTTTGCCTGGATATCAGATTTCAACAGGTTCACAATCGCTTCCTGATCGGAGATCTCTTCTGATAATTTTTCAAGATTCTTCGCACGGCCGATCTTCTTTCCTTCAAACAAGCCAACGCTTCCACCGGTAAGTGTGTATTTACCTTTTACGTACTTACCTGTTTTCTCAAGCACCACTGCGCCGTTGCTGTTAGCGATGGCTTCATCGTTTTCAGCAATGTAAACATTGCCCAAAAGATATTCCGCCAGTTTACGGTATTGTTCATCCACCTCTATTACATCCATTGCTTTAATGGTGTCGGCAGGCTGGTGTGTTTCTACTTTGTGATTGGCGAATTTCTCCAGCATGAAGAAATTAGCTTTCCCTTTTTTATGTGCATCAAGCAGGTGGACCGCTTGCAAACCTTCTTCGAGGTTATTTACTACATAATAGTTCAGGTAAGGTTCCAGTACATTCTCAACGGCTGTACGGTATTCTTCTTTTACATAAATGATATCAGATAAAATAGGCGCCGCATGGTTCCATTCAGGATTCTTATGCAGGAACTTGATACTCTCAGGATAACCTTCCATCGAGTCGATCAGGCTCTTCAACAAATTAAATTCGTTTCTTTTTGAATCCAGTTTACGGTTCTCTTCATTGAGTTCGTTACGCAATACTTCTAACTGCGCCTGTGTTTCAAAGATCTGCTCCTTGGTTTTTTCCTGGTGCTCCTGTAATTGTTGCAGGTCTATGCGTTTCGCGTCGAGCGTAGCTTCTTTTTCTTCCAGTTCCACACTTAACTGCTGCAACTGCGATTCGCGGTTCTGTTTTTCTTCTGTCAGTTGCGTTTGCGCCCTTTGCAGGTTCATGATAGAAGTATCAGCGACTGCTACTTTTTTCTCCGCATCAAACTGGCTACGCTGAATTTGCTGGTAACGGTTACGCAATGCATCAACACCACTTCTTTTTTCATCAAAGATGCGGCGCTTGTCTTCCACATCCATTTTAGTGGTTTCTACTTTATCCTGCAGCTCCAGCAAGTTTGCTTCTTCTTCTCCAACCTGGATCTGTGTATAGGAAATTGAATCACCGATGGTTTTTAATTGTCCTTCTGCCTTTTCGAGGAATTCTTTCAGGCTGCTTTCCTTTTCTTTCAGGTAATGCAGTTTCTGCGTGGCCAGATTTTTCTCATTCTCTTTGGTGCGCAGTTCCTGTAAATATTCATTGAACTCATGCTGCATGCTTTGCAACGCTCTTTCTTTTTCAATGAAACCAACTTTCTCCTGCTCGATCGCCGCTTCGTCCGTTGCGATCTCTGCCTCGAGTTGTATTTTTTTATCTGTTTCCGCTTCCTGCTGTTGGTTCAGGTCGTGGTAAGTAATGTTGAAACCTTCGAGTGATGCTTTCGCTAGTTCGATGGCAACTTCCTTGTATTCTTTTTTGATCTCGTAGAACTTCTCTGCTTTTTTAGCCTGGTTCTCGAGTGTTTTTAGCTGGTTATTGATTTCGAACAACAGATCTTCAATACGGGCGAGATCCTGTTCAGTTGCATCCAGTTTATTTTTCGCTTCTTTCTTACGCGTTTTATAGATGGTGATACCGGCGGCCTGTTCCAACATTCTGCGGCGGCTGTTTTCTTTGTCTTTAATGATATCATCCACCATACCCAGTTCGATGATGGCGTAACTGTCGGTGCTCACACCCGTATCTAAGAAAAGATTATGAATATCTTTTAAGCGGCATGTAACATCATTCAAACGATATTCACTTTCTCCGTTCTTGTAAAAACGGCGGGTTACGGTTACGGTATTGAATTCTGTTGGAAGCAAATTTTTGGTATTCTCAAAAGTGAGACTTACTTCTGCGAGGCCGCTTGGGCTTCTTGTTTTACTACCGTTAAAAACCAGCGCATCTAAATTCTCACTTCTCAGCGCAGATATTTTTTGTTCACCTATTACCCAGCGTATGCTATCGATGATATTACTTTTACCACATCCATTTGGCCCGATGATACCGGTGATACCCTCATCAAAACTGACCACGGTTTTATCAGCAAAACTTTTGAACCCTTTGATTTCTAATGACTTTAATCTCACGTCTGATCCTTTTT
>JAZKBT010000008.1:0-453069 GCA_040388475.1 Bacteroidota bacterium
AATTTAACCGGTACATTAAATACCGCAGCTCAACCGAATATTACATCAGTAGGTACTTTAGGGGCCCTTACTATAACAGGCAGTTTGTCTGTTGGAACCGGCGACATCGTTTTAGGAAACTCATCCTCATCCAATACATTGGCTATTGCCAACGGATCTGGCGCTACTACACTGAATATCGCTACCAATGTAGGCAATACCGGTAAGATCACTATTGGCAACAGCAGTGGCGGAAGCGTGGTAGGTATCGGCGGATCACCAAGCGGAACCTACAAACTGGAAGTGTTTGGTAAATTCAAATCAAATGCCATTAACGAAACTTCTGATATCCGTTATAAGAAAAATGTAACCACACTTACAGATGCGCTTAATAAACTGATGGCATTAAGAGGTGTGAATTATTTATGGAGAATAGAAGATTTCCCGGGTAATAACTTTGATACAACGCTCCAGATGGGTGTGATCGCACAGGAAGTAGAGAAGATTATTCCGGAAGTGGTACGTACAGATGAGAAAGGGTTTAAAACAGTAGAGTATTCTAAAATAACTGCGTTACTCATCGAAGGCGCTAAGGCACAACAGAAAGAGATCGATCAACTGAAAATAGATATCAGTAAACTTAAATCTGAAAGCAACAGGATAAAAGAACTGGAAGCTGAAATGGCTGGATTTAAAGCTTCACTCGAGAAGTTGAACAAGGATACAAAACCTGTAAAAAATAAAAAATAATTTTTCAGTGGACCTTATGTATAGCCACATTAGAGCCACCGGATTTTTAATATAGTGATGATAATATAAAATATACATGGCCCATTCAGTCTTTCAATATATATTATCAAATAAACCGAAGAAACAAACCAGGGTGTCGTTACGTAAAAGATTACCTGCGTTTTTAGCTGTTTCCTTCCTGTTTTTTATCATGCCTCAAATGGCATTTGGGACAACTTATTTTTTTGTTTCGGCTGCTGGTCTCGATCCCAGAACAACTACCAACTGGTTTCCCAATACAAATGGCAATGGAACCAGCCCCTCTAACTTTACTACAGCAGGAGATATATTTGTTATAAGACCCACTGCTGTGGCTGTTTTAGCAGGTGCATGGGCTTTAGGGGGAACAGGTGGTTCCGGAACCGCTGTAACTGTTATAGACAGCGGAACCCTTACTGTTAGTAGTGGCCGAACGATAACTGTTACAGGTAAGGCGGCAAACAGTTCCGATTTTATAGTTACGGGAACCATTATTTTTCAAGCTACCGGTATATTGAATTTGGCAATAGGCAATGCGTCTTGTTCATTCACATTATCCGCGGGAGGCACACTGAAAACAGCAAATACAGTCGGGGTTTTGGGTACCAGTTGTTCAATAACCCAAACCGCTGGTTCAACAGCTACATTTGACCCTGGTGCCAATTATGAATTCAATGGTGCCGCCCAGGGCATGACGGGAATGCCGGCTACTGTAAATAATCTTACCCTCAGCGGTACCCTCGCAAAAACGCTGTCAGCCACGATTACAGCGGTAGATGGAAATTTTACATTAAGCGGCACTGCCACTACAACAACTGTTGTCGGTTTAACCATTGGGGGTAATCTTGCAATAGGTAATGGTACAACTTTTACAGCGGCAGGATTCGCACTTACGGTTACGGGAACTACTACGGTTGGAGCCGGTGCAACCGGTGTATTGACTATTAGTTCCGCAACAGGTACAAAAGCATTTAATGGCGATCTTACTGTTAATGCGGGTGGTACCTGGAATAACACAGCAGCAAATGCATCATTAACATTGCCGGGAAGTATTTCTAATGCCGGAACTTTTAATGCCGGTAGTGGCGTGTATACATTAAGTGGAGCATCAAAAACCATCAGTGGCACTTTTACGATTCCGAGCGTAACGGTAAGTGGTACTTACCAGAATAACGGAACCCTTACAGTTTCTACAGCATTGGCAGGGGGAGGTACACTTACCAATGGGAATGGGGCTACAGGTACATTGAATATTAATTTTACGGGTACACCCGGTATAAGTAATCTGGATGCTTCTCCATCAGGGAATACCGTTAATTATGCATTTGCCGGAACACAAACCTTATTGGGAATTACATATCATCACCTGGGGTTGGGTACCAGTGGTATTAAAACTCTCCCGGTGGGATTAACAACCATCAATGGAAATTTTACTTTTAGTGGAACAGCTTCAGCTACGGCAACTATTGGATTAGATATTGCAGGGAATCTGGTATTGGGAACAGGTACCACTTTTGCAGGCGGAGCTTTTACGCATAACCTAGCCGGAAACTGGACCAATAATGGAGGAACATTTACCAACACAGGTTCCACCATCAATTTCAATGGCACTACTCAAAGTATTGGAGGCAGCTCCAGTACTACTTTCAACAATGTGAGCACCTCTGGAAGCACTACAACATCCACGGCTTTTGCAACCACTATCGCGGGTACACTTACCATTGGTGATGGTACTACGTTTACAGCGGCAGCATTCGCGCTTACAGTTACCGGAACCACTACTGTAGGTGGGGGCACAAGCGGCATACTAACTATCAGTTCTGCAACAGGTACAAAAGCATTTAACGGAGACCTTACTGTGAATACGGGTGCCACCTGGAATAATACTGCAGCAGTAGTATCGTTAACATTACCCGGAAATATTTTTAATGCCGGAACTTTTAATGCCGGTACTGGTGTGTATACATTAAGTGGAGTATCAAAAACGATCGGGGGTACCTTTACAATCCCGAGCCTAAGTGTAGGTGCAAGCGCCAGCTACCAGAATAACGGAACTCTTACAGTCTCTACAGCATTGGCAGGAACAGGTACGCTTACTAATGGAGCAACCGGAGTGTTAAATATTAATTTTACCGGGACTCCGGGTATTTCTAGTTTAGTAGCCACAGCTTCTGGTAATACCGTAAACTATATATTCTCCGGTACGCAAACAGTATTCAACACTAATTATGATAAACTCGGACTTTCGGGTACAAGTCTCAAAACATTACAAACCGGTACCACTGCTATAACCGGAAACCTGACATTAAGTGGATCTGCCAGTACAGCAACAGTAGTCGGGTTAACCATTGGGGGTAATCTTTCTATAGGTGATGGAACCACGTTTACCGCTGCAGGATTTGCATTGACTGTCACCGGAAGCACTACTGTTGGAGGAGGAGCTACGGGCAGTTTAGTTGTTTCATCTGCTACCGGTGCTAAAACATTTGTAGGATTGGTAACGATAGCTAATGGTGCCACCTGGAATAATTCGGGCAACTCCGCGTTAACGTTTAGAGGAGGCATTACAACCACGCCAACATTTACCGGAGGTTCTGGTATTCACACATTTAGCACCAATCCCCAAACACTTACAGGTACGTTTTCTATTCCAAGCATGACAGTTACAACAATTACCCTTAGCAATACAAATACAGTAACTGTTGCTACTGATCTGACGGGAACCGGGACCTTTGTCCAAGGCCCAAGTGCAACATTGAATATTGGTGGAACATCTGGTATTACAGGATTAACAGCAACAGCTACCGGTAATACAGTTAACTATACGGGGGGGGCAGGACAAACCATTAAGCCGGTTACTTATTATGATCTTGGTTTTTCAGGTGCAGGTTTAAAAACCATCAGCACCGCTACTACTGTTACAGTTAATAATAACCTTGCAGCAGGTGCTGCTACAACATTAAGCGGAACAGCTAATTTATCGGTCACAGGTAATATAACAGGCGGCGGCGCAATTACGGTGGGATCAGGTACTATTACTATCAATGGTAACTGGACAAATAACGGGGCGTTTACTGCAGGCACAGGAACCGTTAATTATAATAATGGAGCTGGGGGCCAAACTGTTGCCGGATTAACCTACAATATATTAACACTTAGTAATACAGGTGGAACGCAAACAGCAAGTGGAGCCATTATCGCTTCTACGTTTAATACAACTGCCCTTGGAACATTGAATATGGTAACTTCCACACTTTCTGTAACAACAGTTAACCATTTGGGGATTTTGCAAACGCAGAATGTTACTGCTACACCTATTACCGCGGGAAAATCCTGGGGAGGAACCGTTCAATTCAATAGTGCATCCGATCAAACTATTATTAATGGGAATTATACAAACCTTGATGGAACCGGAGGTAACAGAACTTTAAATGGTACAGGTACAGTTGGGGTTGCTGGTTTATTTACTCCCGGAGGAGGAACATATACCATTACAGGAAGTACGGTTGATTTTAACGGAACGGCTGCACAAAGTATTCCCGCTTTTAATTTTAATAATCTAACGATCTCTGGAAATAAAGCTGCTGCTACCGTTACATTGGTTAACGGAGGCACAATAGGTGTAGCTGGAATATTTTCAGTTACAGCAACTAATGTTTCATACGCAACAACAGGCAATACTGTTGATTTTAATGGTACGGGTGCGCAAAGTATTGGAGCTTTTAATTTCAACAACCTTACTATCTCCGGGGCCAAAGGGGGTGCAACCGTAACATTGATCAATGGAGGAACGATAGGGGTAGGGGGAATTTTCTCTGCCACCGCCACTGGCGTGGTGTATGCAACCACCGGAAACACATTTGATTTTAATGGAACAGGAGCACAAAGTATCGGTGCATTCAATTTTAATAACTTAACTATTTCAGGAAACAAGGCCAGTAATAATATTACACTGGTAAATGGCGGAACGATAGGCATTGCAGGAACATTTTCGTTAACTGCTACCAGCGTAACATATATAACCACCGGTAACACGGTTGATTTTAATGGAACAGCGGCACAAGGTATTCCTGCATTTAATTTTAATAACCTTACTGTTTCGGCAAACAAAGGCAGCAATAATGTAACATTCATTAATGGCGGAACAGTAGGTGTTGCGGGAACACTTTCTCTAACAGCTACCAGCGTAACGTATGTAACCACAGGTAATACAATAGACTTCAATGGAATTGCTGCACAAACCATTCCTGTATTCAGTTTTAATAACCTAACTATTTCAGGAAATAAAAATACAAATGCCATCACGCTAGCCAGCGGAACCGTCGGCATTGCAGGAATTTTTTCAGTTACGGCAACCGGCATATCGGGTTATGTTACCACTGGCAATACCGTTGATTTTAACGGAACGGCTGCACAAAGCATCGGAGCATTCAACTTTAATAACTTAACCATTTCTGGAAATAAAGGTGGTAATGCAGTTACGCTTGTGAATGGGGGAACAATAGGCGTTGCTGGAATATTTTCTGTAACTGCAACGAATGCCACCTATACCGTTACCAACAACACATTTGATTTTAACGGAACCGGTGCGCAAAGTATTGGTGCATTTAATTTTAATAATTTAACCATTTCAGGAAATAAAGGCGGTAATGCAGTTACGCTAGTGAATGGGGGAACAATAGGTGTTGCCGGAATATTTTCCGTAACCGCTACGAATGCCACCTATACAGTTACGAATAACACATTTAATTTTAACGGAACGGGTGCACAAAGTATCGGTGCATTCAATTTTAATAACTTAACCATTTCAGGAAACAAAGGCAGTAATAACGTTACCCTGGTAAATGGCGGAACGATAGGCATTGCAGGAATATTTTCGGCAACTGCAACCAGTGTTACTTATGTAACTACAGGTAACACAGTTGATTTTAATGGAACGGGTGCACAAACTATTGGTGCTTTTAATTTCAATAACCTTACTATCTCCGGATCTAAAGGTGGGAATGCAGTAACGCTTGTAAATGGCGGAACAATAGGTGTTGCCGGAACATTTTCAGTTACGGCCACCAGTGTTACCTACACAATTACCAACAACACATTTGATTTTAACGGAACAGGTGCACAAACCGTTGGTGCTTTTAATTTTAATAACCTGACCGTTTCAGGAAATAAGAATACAAATACTATCACGCTTGCGAGCGGAACCATTGGTATTGCGGGAACTTTTTCGGTTACGGCAACCGGTATATCCGGCTTTACCACTACCGGTAATACAGTTGACTTTAACGGAACAACTGCCCAAAGCATTGGCGCTTTCAATTTTAATAATTTAACCATTTCGGGAAATAAAGGAGCCAACACCATTACGCTTGCCAACGCAGGAACCATCGGTGTTGCCGGAGTCTTTTCAGTTACTGCCACCAACGCTGTGTATACTGTTACCAATAACACATTTGATTATAACGGCAGTGGCGCACAAACTATCATAGCCCCGTTCAATTACAATAACCTCGTGATCAGCAATAACGGTACCAAAACCATCACGAATGGTACACTGGTTACCTGTTTTACTTTTACCATGAATGGTTCTGCTAACATCGATGTTCCGAATACAGCCAATTCACTTGTTATTACGCAATAACTGTAAATACAGCGAACAGGATAAGGGCGTTTATTTGTTCAGCCTATTACATACCTTTATACAAATGAATGAATGAAAAAAAGTATTTCAATTATTGCTTTTTTTTTGACGCTGAATATCTATGCACAAAAGACAACAGCGAAACAAGGTACCCAGGCATCTATAAAACTGAATACCCAGGCAGATAGTTTACAGTATGTTTTAGGATCTTTTGTAGGAAGATGGATAATGGATAATAGTTTCGTAATCAGCAATCAATCATTGTTCATAACTGCGATGAATAATATTATCCTGAACAGACCCCGTGCAATACCCGATTCGGCCATCGCCTCCTTACTTGCAACTTACCAACAGGCAAATCAGCGGAACAGGGCTATGAGTCAGGAACAACAATTGTTTGCTTCGATCAAAGACAAAACAGGTGTTGGCATGATTCCTAACGGGGTTCGTTATATCGTTTTAAAAAAAGGAAATGGGCCGCGCCCTTCGGAATCAGATTCGATCGTTATTAACATGGTGGCCAGGCTCGCAGACGGAACGGTGGTAGAAGATACCTATCTAAATAAAAAACCTTTTGATGCAAGAACCGATTCATTTTTCCCGGGTTTAACCGAAGCATTGCAAATGATGTCCGAAGGATCTAAATGGCAATTATTTATTCCCTCGGCACTCGCCTACGGCGATAAAGGAACCACGCTGATACCACCCAACAGCGCATTGGTGATTGAGGCGGAACTGGTGTCAGTAAAACCGGGAAAGAAATAGTATTGACTGATTTTCGAATTACGCATTAAATAACAAACCGGTCATCCGTAATTCGTTAATCCACCAACAATACATTAACCTTAATTAACCTTAATAAGCGTTGTGCCCGTTATGTTTTTTCTATCTTTAGCGCACGCTAAATAAACTATGTTATACATGAAAAAAATCATCCTTCTTTCTACCAGTCTTTTAATGCTGGTATCTATATCGTTTGCCCAGCAGAGACCGGCACCCAAAAAAAACAGCCCGGTAGAAGATACTATTCAATACAGCCTCGGTGTATATATGATGCAGCAGTTATTTGCCAAAACCGGTTTTGTGGTTACGGATCCGGTTATGTTCAAAAAAGCGATCGATGATGTGATCGCAAAAAGACCTTTAATGGTGAATGCTTCTTCTACAGAAGCCCGTTTATTGGCTTATCAGAAAGTATTCCTGGAAGAAAAGGGCCGCCAATTGGAGAAGCTGTTATTCGACAAGGTAAAAGCTGAAAAAAGCTTCACACAGATAGGTGGCGGTGTATACTATTCTGTAACCAAAGCCGGGAAAGGCATCCGTCCTACCGCAAAAGATACGGTGATCCTTAATGTGATCCTGACCCTGCCTGACGGTACGGTATTAGATGATACCAATAAATCCAAACAATCTTATATGGCCATTGCCGGAGACATGATCCCGGGTCTCAAAGAAGTGCTTTTCCGTATGGAAGAAGGCGGAATTTGCCGTGCAATTATCCCCGCAGCCATGGCCTATGGCTCAAACGGAACACCTACGATCCCGGTTAATTCAGCCCTTATTTATGATGTTGCCCTGATTAGTGTGAAGCCAGGTAAGTAAAATTGGTATTGATAATCAATGTGTTGGTAAGTCAAAAATAAAAAGGTAAAAGTCAAAATGCAACTGGTTTTGACTTTTACCTTTTTATTTTTGACTTATTCTTTAACTTTTCCACACCAGAATTTTGTTTCCGCCAAACAGGCAATCAATCGCTATAATTCCTACCTTTGCGGCTCGAAAATTTTTGAAGGCCAACTTCAGAAAATCAAACTAAAAACAAGTACAATTTTATGGCGGACCTTAAATTACAACGGAACTTTGGTATTGCCGCTCACATCGATGCGGGTAAGACCACCACAACCGAGCGTATCCTGCGCTACACGGGTATGATTCACAAGATCGGGGAAGTGCACGATGGTGCCGCTACCACCGACTGGATGGAACAGGAGAAAGAGAGAGGTATTACGATTACCTCAGCTGCGGTTAGCTGCGAGTGGAAATTCCCTACTAACAAGGGTACAGCTGATGCAAATACAAAATCTTATTATTTCAACATTATCGATACTCCCGGTCACGTGGATTTTACCGTTGAGGTAGAACGTTCTATGCGTGTATTGGATGGTTTGATCGCTTTGTTCTCTGCTGTTGACGGTGTAGAACCGCAATCAGAAACCGTATGGCGCCAGGCTAACCGTTACAAAGTACCACGTATCGGTTTTGTAAATAAAATGGACCGTTCAGGTGCAGATTTCCTCATGGTGGTTGCACAGGTAAAAGAGATGCTCGGCGCTAATGCCGTTCCGCTTCAGTTACCTATCGGGGCAGAAGATGACTTCAGAGGTGTAGTGGATCTGATCACCATGAAAGGTGTGATATGGGATATGGAAACAGAAGGTATGACCTTTAAAGAAATTCCTGTTCCTGAGGACCTGGTAGAAGAAGCAAAAGAATGGAGAGCAAAACTGATCGAATCAGTTGCTGAATATGACGACAAGTTGATGGAGAAATTCTTCGACAATCCTGATACGATCACTGAAGAAGAAATGCACGAAGCGATCCGTAAAGCATGTATCGACCTTAGCATCGTTCCGATGATGTGTGGTTCTTCTTTCAAAAACAAAGGCGTACAAACCGCACTGGATGCAGTTTGCCGTTACCTGCCTAGTCCTTTGGATATCGAAGATACCGTAGGTACAGATCCTGATACAGGTTTACAGATCACACGTAAACCAAATGCAAAAGAACCATTTGCTGCATTGGCTTTCAAAATCATGACAGATCCTTTCGTAGGACGTCTTGCATTCTTCAGATGCTACTCCGGTCACCTCGATGCGGGTTCTTATGTGTTGAACGTAAGAAGCGGTAAGAAAGAGCGTATCAGCCGTATCATGAAGATGTTTGCGAACAAACAGAACCCGATCGATTTTATCGAAGCAGGTGATATCGCAGCTGCGGTTGGTTTCAAAGAAATTAAAACAGGAGATACATTGTGTGATGAGAATCACCCGATCACTCTCGAAAATATGTTCATTCCTGAACCGGTGATCGCCGTGGCAGTTGAACCAAAAACACAGGCCGACGTTGACAAAATGGGTATGGCCATTGCCAAACTCGTTGAAGAAGATCCAACCCTGCGTGTAAATACAGATGAAGATACAGGTCAGACCATTCTTCGCGGAATGGGAGAGTTGCACCTCGAGATCATCATCGACCGTATGCGTCGTGAGTTTAAAGTAGAAGTTAACCAGGGTGCACCACAGGTTGCCTATAAAGAATCATTCGGTATCACTATCGAACACCGTGAAGTGTTGAAGAAACAGTCGGGTGGTCGCGGTAAGTTCGCCGATATCCAATTCTCTATCGGACCTGCAGATGCAGAATGGCTGAAAGAAAATGAAGGCAAACATTTCCAGTTTGTGAACGACCTGTTTGGTGGTTCTATCCCTAAGGAATTTGTTCCTGCTATCAATAAAGGTTTTGAAACCTCAATGACAACAGGTGTGTTGGCAGGATACCCTGTAAACAACATGAAAGTGCGTGTTTATGACGGTAGCTACCATGATGTGGATTCTGATGCAATGAGCTTCGAGCTTTGCGCCAAATCAGGTTTCCGTGAAGCCGGCCGTAAAGCAAAACCAACTTTGCTTGAGCCGATCATGAAAGTGGAAGTGTTAACTCCTGACCAATACATGGGTGATGTTACGGGTGACCTTAACCGTCGTCGTGGTATGCTGGAAGGTATGGATAGCCGTGCCAACCTGCAGGTGATCAAGGCAAAAGTTCCATTGAGCGAAATGTTCGGTTATGTAACCCAGCTTCGTTCATTGTCTTCGGGCCGTGCCACTTCAACCATGGAGTTCAGTCACTACAATCCTGCACCAAACAACATTGCAGAAGAAGTAATGGCAAAGAACAAAGGAAAAGTGAAAGTGGAAGATTAGTAACCTTTGGAAAGTTCTAAACTTCCCAAAAGTTTTCAAAAATAAAAAAGCCCTGTCCCGAGTATTCGTGACGGGGCTTTTTGTTTATTGCCGTCGTGATTGTGTCCTCACAACCACCAGTCGGAACCTGTAATGGTCTTTTTTTTGAAACACATAGGAACATAGGAAAAGAGAAGGGCACATAGTTTTTGCTATGTGCCCTTGGTTGTAAACTATGTTTCTATGTGGTTCAAAAAAATCTACTTCCCGCAATGTGTTTTTAAGATCTCTGCAGCTCCCGGGTATTTTTTATTCGCAGCGATTTGCATTAAGGGGCAACCTTCTTCTTTTTTTCCTGTATTAAGTAAAGACACTGCTTTATAGTATTCCGGTTTACCATCACTTGACATTTTCGATGCAATTTCCCTGGTAAAATAAAGAATTGCTTTATCGTATTGATGCATATTGAAATAGCAGATACCGGCATTCTCGAGTGCGCCAATATTTGTAGGATTTAGCGAATATGCTTTCAGGAAAAGTCCGGCTGCTTTTTCAAAAGCACCGGCGCCAAACGCTGTAACCCCCTCCACGAAATTCCTGTTCGCTTCATCCTGTTTGGAAAGATCTACTGTGGGTGTGTTTGATAACCTGACTTTTTCCGCTATTGCAATTCTTGTTTGCATAAGAGCGCTGTCGCCGGGAAAAACATGAAGCCCGCTATCTGCTACATGGAGCAGGTACGGATTTACTTTTCCCATATTTGTTTCTGCTGTTACCATACCAACCAGGTATAAATTCCAGCCAAGGGGTTCATGACGGTACGTATCAAATTCTATGAATGCTTTTTTCAGGTTAATGGTATCTTTCTTCCGGGCAAGTACCGCAACCAGTGTTTGATAATAGGTTTTAGCCTTCGGCCGTGTATAAAAAGCGACCATCCCATTGCGGAAAGCGCTGTCCAACCAGCCTTTTCCAGGATCTGCAACATCCCTTTTAAAGTAAAGACCGGCTTTAATGAATTCGCTGTAAGCGATCACCGGGTTGTCTTTGCGGCCCTTGTCTAATAATACCAGGGCCTCATCTAATTTGCCTGCTTCATATAAATATCTTCCCTTGATCGCTGCTATCGGTTGTGCAGAGGCAGAGAGATTAGGAATGGAAGGAAACCCTGCCAGGACCTCTTTGTAATCCATTTTTAAGGGCTCGTTATTCATGTCGGCCAAAACAGACCTTTGAAGGACCAGCGATTTGTAAGTCTGGTAAGTAACATAAAAAGCAGGGATTAGTAAAAGAATGGCTATAAAACCATACAACACTTTAAAATTACCGTTTTTTTGAGCAACTACTTTTTCATCGCCCTGTTGGTCGCGTGCCCTGATAAAAGTCCCCACATTCAAGGCAGTAATAAAGGCAAAAAACATCTGCATGATCGGTCTTTCTATCGGGAAGTTGAACATGGCATCAACAGCATAGGTACAGAATGCCATGAATGAGAATACGGATACAAGTTTGAGCTCGTCATCTGCTTTTGAATAATAGGTTCTGTAAGTAAATACCGAAATACATACGAATAGACTCAGGAATAATAACCCACCCAGCACACCCGTTTCTGCAAAGGTTTCTAAGTAATCATTATGTGCATGAAGGGGAACATACAGATCAGTAGTAATGGTTCGCTGGTACGGAATTGAAGCGATCTTCCAGTTACCGTAGCCGCAGCCCATCAGTGGATGGTGCTTGGTATAATCGATAGCATGCGCCCAAAGCCCGAAACGCACCTGGTTGCTTCCCTCTTCTGTTTTCGTGATCGAAGCAAAACGTTCCGTAGCCGTACCATAGCTCGTATCGTCTCCCTGTTGACTGGAAGCCTTGCTGAGTTCAATCTGTTGAACAAAGAATGCAATAATCAAAGGAACAAGGATAAATCCCAACCTGAGTAGCGTGCGATCTAATTTCTTTTCCTTCAGGTGGTCGATAATACAGAATACGATATACAGGAATACTACCAGCACAAGACTTAGGTAAGAGGCACGTGCGTTCACAAGAAAAATAGCTACGCCAGCTACACCCAAAATGATCATGTTAAGGATCTTCCCTATAAGCTTGAACTGATGAATGCAATAGAACACCAGCGGAATTTTGATCACAAGGCCCGCGGCAAAAATATTTTTATTACCGGTAGTACCTTGGAGCCCCAGTATCAGATCTGTTAACTTAGTGGTTTCATAATCCTCAATAAACCGGGAGATGGCCTGGCAAGACTCAATAAATAAGATAATGCCAAGTATCTGTGCCAGGATCTTAAACAGGTCCACACGCCCCTGCAGTAAGATGGCGATATTGAAATAAGCGATGATCGTAGCTATCAGCCTTACATAACATACCCATCCTTCCGTTGGATTGATCGCCGTAAAAATCGAAATACCCGCTAAAGCAAAAAAAGCAAGATATAACCTGGAAAAGATATTCTTGAACAGCCTGGCGGTAATTTCCTGGTAATCGTTTTTCCTTGCCAGTATATAAATAATCACCAGCATGTCTAAACCCACCATCCACATCCACTGCGAACCCATAGCATCATAAGCACCCCAGTCTTTAACAAAATGTAACCAGAAATAAAGCAGGCAGGCTAATAAAGCAAAAAAACTGTTGCTGTTTAATTTGAAAGACTGTTTAGAAGCAGGAACAGGCGCAGCAGCTTTTTTAGCCGGTTCTTTTGCAAGATTTTTTTTTGCCATTGGTAGTTAATGTCTGGTTGTAAAAATATCAAATAGAACGTATCTATTATATATAATATGCGGATTCGTGTTTATATGCCGGAAGTGTGGCTAATAGAGCTTTAGAAGAGTTTCACGCAAAGTCGCAAAGAATGCAAAGAAGAAAAGCCTTCGCGCCTTTGCATTCTTTGCGACTTTGCGTGAAATAACGGTCCCCAACAGTCATCAGTTTAATAACTTTGAACCCCCAATTCCCCAAATCACTCCCTTAATCCCGGTTTGTGGATATTTTCAGGCATTTATTTAAGAAATCCCCAAAAAAACTTTTAAAATACTTGCCCATTCAGTTACAGCCCCTTACCTTTGCAACCCCAATCAGAAAATTGGGTTTTGACTATGTCTCAACGAATCAGGATCAAATTACAATCATACGATCACAATCTGGTAGATAAATCTGCCGAAAAGATCGTAAAAACGGTACGCAGTACAGGTGCAGTGGTAACAGGACCTATTCCTTTGCCTACGCATAAAAGAATTTTTACTGTTTTGCGTTCACCGCACGTAAATAAAAAGAGTCGTGAACAGTTCCAGTTGTGTACGCACAAGCGTTTACTGGATATCTACACTTCTTCTTCAAGAACGGTAGATGCACTGAGTAAGTTAGATCTTCCATCAGGTGTGGAAGTTGAGATCAAGGCATAATAAGTCACAAGCTTCAAGTCGCAAGACAATAAGCGTAGTTCTTATAAATTAATTTTCATCTGCCAACTTTCCCGCGGGAGCGGGAGAATAAAGCAGCTCTGATAAACAGAAAATTCACCCCGAATCTCTTCGGAGAACGGGGTGGGACATATAAACAGGCCCTTCGAGGTTTGTTTGCTATCGGTACTTCTTAGATCATCATAGCCTTGGCGAAGATGATCCAGCTTAGAAAAAGCGCCCACCTACGCTAAAGCTTCGGTGGGTAGAAAAAAGAAAAGGTCGTTAGAAAACAAGGATTGAATTCCGATTTCATCATCGGGATGTCCTCATAACCAACGCGGGGCTATAAACCGCAAACGATGAAAGGTATTATTGGTAAAAAGATCGGGATGACCAGCATCTTCGCCGCTGATGGAAAGCAAACAGCTTGCACCATCATCGAAGCTGCTCCCAACACGGTTACCCAGGTTAAGACAATTGAGTCTGACGGGTACACTGCTATTCAGTTAGGTTTCGGCGACAAGAAAGAAAAGCACTCCACAAAAGCCGAGCTTAATCACTACGCAAAAGCGCAAACTGCCGCTAAGAAATTCGTAAAAGAATTCCGCAATTATTCCATAGAAAAAGCTTTGGGTGAAACCATCAGTTTAGACATTTTCACCGAAGGTGAAGAAGTTGAAGTGGTTGGTACAACCAAGGGTAAAGGTTTCCAGGGTGTTGTAAAACGCCACGGATTCTCTGGTGTGGGTGAAGCTTCCCATGGTCAGCACGACCGTCAGAGAGCGCCGGGTTCAATCGGTGGTTCTTCTTATCCAGCACGTGTATTCAAAGGAATGAGAATGGCCGGCCGTATGGGTGGCGATCGCGTGAAAATGAAAGGTTTGAAAGTGGTTAAGATCTTCCCTGAAAAGAATTACATCCTTATCAGCGGATCGGTTCCTGGCCATAACGGTTCAATCGTTTTAATCCAGAAGTAATCACACTTTAATCGACAAAAAATGCAAGTAGACGTATTAGATATAAAAGGACAGAAAACAGGCAGAACGGTAGAATTACCTGCTGATGTGTTTGGTGTTGAGCCAAATGATCACGTGATCTATCTCGCTGTTAAACAGTATCTCGCTGCGGGCCGTCAGGGTACGCATAAGGTAAAGACCCGCGCTGAAGTTCAGGGTGCGAGCCGCAAACTGCACAAACAAAAAGGAACCGGTGGTGCCCGTAAAGGTAATATCCGTAACCCTTTGTATAAAGGTGGTGGTACCATCTTCGGACCAAAACCACACTTATATGGTTTCAAACTGAACCGTAAAGTGAAGGACCTGGCCAAGATCTCTGCACTTAGCTACAAAGCAAAAGACAATGCTATCTATGTGATCGAAGACATCAACATGGATGCGCCAAAAACAAAACAGGTGGTTGAAGTAATGAACAGCCTGAATGTTGCAGACAAAAAAACATTGATCGTGTTACCTGAGTACAATGACAACTTGTATTTGAGCACACGCAATATTCCAAACATAACAAGTTCATTGCTTGCCGATATCAACACTTATGAAATCATGAATGCTGATGTACTGGTGATCACTGAAAATACAGCGAAGATCTTCACTGAAGAAGAAGCTGCCACAGCATAATTTAAGTAACGTTTCAAACATATAATAATGAAACTTTCTGAAGTATTAGTAAAACCCATTTTAACTGAAAAAGCAAACGCCCAACAGGAAAAATTACGCAGGTATGCTTTTAAAGTAGACCGCAGGGCCAACAAACTGGAGATCAAAAAAGCGGTAGAAGAATTCTACGGAGTGAATGTGATTGATGTGAACACCGCAGTGGTTCCCGGAAAAAACAAAACACGTTACACCAAAGCAGGTTTCATACAGGGTATGAAAGGTGCTTACAAGAAAGCACTGGTAACAGTTGCCGATGGTGAAACGATAGACCTGTATTCAAATATTTAATTATAGCAGCGGAGCTGAAAATTCCGTAGTAAAAAAGTAAACAATGGCACTTAAAAAGTACAAACCAATCACAGCAGGAACACGTTGGAGAATTGGTAATGCTTATGCTGAGATCACAACCATGGATCCGGAGAAGAGCTTGCTCGAACCTCAGAAGAATACGGCTGGCCGTAACTTCCAGGGACGTCGCGTTTCCCGTTACATGGGTGGTGGAAACAAGCATCACTATCGTATCGTAGATTTCAAAAGAAATAAAGTAGATGTATCTGCAACAGTTGCTTCTATTGAATACGATCCGAACAGAACTGCATTTATCGCTTTGCTGCATTATGCTGATGGCGAAAAAAGATACATCCTAGCTCCACAAGGTTTACAGGTTGGTACAACTGTGATCTCAGGAGACAATGTTGCCCCTGAAGTTGGTAACGCTTTGTTGATGAAGAATATGCCTTTAGGTACAAACATTCACAACATCGAATTACAGCCAGGACAAGGTGGTAAAATGGTAAGAAGCGCAGGTACTTCTGCACAGCTGGCGAATAAGGAAGAAAAATACGCAGTATTAAAAATGCCTTCTGGCGAATTAAGAAAAGTATTGATCAACTGTTACGCAACCGTAGGTGTGGTTTCTAACTCAGACCATAACCTCGAAACAGCAGGTAAAGCAGGTAAGAACCGTTGGAAAGGTATCCGCCCACGTGTACGTGGTGTTGCGATGAACCCGGTAGATCACCCGATGGGTGGTGGTGAAGGTAAAGCTTCAGGAGGTCATCCACGCAGCCGTACAGGTAAATACGCCAAAGGTGAAAAAACAAGAACCAAAGGAAAGGGAAGCGATAAGCTGATCATCCAGCGCAGAGACGGTAAAAAATTAGCCAAATAAATTTAGACCAGTAAACTAAAATAATTATGGGTCGTTCGATTAAAAAAGGTCCTTACGTAGACGCTAACTTAGAAGGTAAAGTGTTTGCCATAAACGACGGTAAAAACAAGAAAGGTGTTATTAAGACCTGGAGCCGCCGTAGCACCATTACGCCTGATTTCGTAGGGCACACATTTGCTGTGCACAACGGAAACAAGTTCATCCCTGTTTATGTAACAGAATTTATGGTAGGTCACAAACTCGGAGAGTTTGCCCCAACCAGGAACTTCAGAGGACACGCAGGATCTAAGAAATAACACAACATCGTTTGTAGTTGGTGGTTTGTAGTTAGTGGTTAAGAACCGCAACAACAACAAATCACAGACCACAGACCACAAACCAAATAAGAAATGGAAGCAGTAGCTAAACTGAACAATTACCCCACAGGCCCGCGCAAAATGCGTTTGCTGGCTGATGTGATCCGTGGAATGGAAGTAGAGAAGGCCCTGGCTATTCTTGAATTTCACCCGCAGCACAATGCCATTCCATTGGCAAAATTGCTGAAAAGCGCGATCAGTAACTGGGAACAGAAAAACAGCGGCGCCAGTGCAGCCGATAGCAGCCTGGTAGTTAAAACAGTATTTGTAGATGGAGGTCGTGTTTTAAAACGGATGCGTCCAGCCCCACAGGGCCGCGGATACAGGGTTCGTAAACGCAGCAACCACGTAACATTAATCGTAGATTCTAAAAACTAGAAACCATTATATGGGTCAGAAAGCAAATCCAATTGGTAACAGGTTAGGTATCATCCGCGGATGGGACAGCAACTGGTATGGTTCTAAAAAAGACTATGCAGTAAAGCTGATCGAAGATCATAAGATCCGTACTTACCTGATGGCGCGTATCAACAAAGGTGGTATTGCAAAGATCGTTATCGAGCGTACCCTCGGCAAATTGATCGTAACCATCCACACATCTAAACCAGGTATCATCATCGGTAAAGGTGGCGGGGAAGTTGACCGTATCAAGGAAGAATTGAAGAAATTAACCGGTAAAGAAGATGTTCAGATCAACATCCTCGAAATCCGTCGTCCTGAGCTGGATGCTACCATCGTTGGTGACACCATCGCAAGACAGATAGAGAACCGTATCAACTTTAAACGTGCTACTAAAATGGCGATCGCTTCTACACTCCGTATGGGTGCTGAAGGTATCAAAGTAAAACTCAGCGGTCGTTTGGGTGGATCTGAGATCGCACGTAGCGAAGAGTTCAAACAGGGCCGTACGCCATTACATACTTTCCGTATGGATATCGATTACGCCAATGTGTTTGCACAAACCGTTTACGGAAAGATCGGTATCAAAGTATGGATCTGTAAAGGTGAAGTATTAGGTAAACGCGAACTGAATCCAAACTTCGTTGGTGGTAAGAATGATATGAGCGACAGAAGAGACGGAGCCGGCGACAGAAGAGATGACAGACGTCCGGGTGGAGACAGGAGAGATGACCGCAGAGGCGGTGGTGGTGGAGACAGAGGCGGCCGCGGTGGAGATAACCGTGGTGGCGGAGGAAGGAGATAGAATGTGATAATGTGATGATTCGATAATGTGATAATGATAAAATCACAAAACATTATCGGATTACAGAATTATCAAATTATCAAATTATCGAATTATCAAATTGATATAAATGTTACAGCCTAAAAGAAGTAAACATAGGAAGCAGCAAAAAGGTCGCATTCGCGAAGTAGCAAAACGTGGCACTTCCATTTCATTCGGATCATTTGCGCTGAAAGCGCTTGAGCCGATCTGGTTAACAAACCGCCAGATCGAATCTGCCCGCCAGGCAATGACACGTGCAATGAAACGTGAAGGAAATGTTTGGATCCGCATTTTCCCGGATAAGATCATTACCCGCAAACCTGCCGAAGTAAGGATGGGTAAAGGTAAAGGTAACCCTGAATTCTGGGCTGCTGTGGTTGAACCAGGACGTATCATCTTCGAATGTGATGGTGTTACAGAAGCCGTTGCAAAAGAAGCAATGGGACTGGCCGCACAGAAATTACCGATCGCAACCAAATTCATCGTAAGAAGGGATTTGCAAGCTTAATTATAAAAAGAATTTGCCATGGCAAACAAACAGACATACGAATTCAATAAATCGATCAAAGACTTAAGTCTTGCTGATCTGAAATCAAAAATTCAGGAAGACGAGTTAAGGATGAAAAAGCTTGAGTTCGCTCACGCAATTTCTCCACTTGAGAATCCAATGAATATCCGCGGTCTCCGCAGAGATATCGCCCGTTTAAAAACGGAATTGAAGAAAAAAGAAATGGGTGTTTAAACCATAAATTAAAAACAATGGCTGAAGTAAGAAATTTGCGTAAAACAAGAACGGGTGTTGTAACCAGCGACAAGATGGATAAGACCATCACGGTTGCGGTTGAAAGAAAAGTAAAACACCCGATCTATGGTAAGTTCGTAAAGAAAACCACCAAGTTCCATGCTCATGATGAAAAAAGTGAGTGTACAGTTGGTGACGTAGTAAAAATTATGGAAACCCGTCCGCTGAGCAAAACAAAGCGTTGGAGACTGGTGGAAATAGTTGAAAAAGCGAAATAAGCTTTTTACATGCTGTGTGCAGTTGGTGTTCCAAAGCCACAGCCTCTGAAAACAAATTGTTATAAATGTTCCTGGTAACAGGACACAAAGCTAAAAAAGATGATTCAGCAAGAAAGCAGGCTCAATGTAGCTGATAACAGTGGTGCCAAAGAGGTCCTTTGTATAAGGGTTCTGGGCAACAGCGGACAGGATTACGCCAAAATCGGTGATAAGATCGTTGTATCTGTAAAAGATGCGATCCCTGCCGGTGGTGTTAAGAAAGGTACCGTATCAAAAGCCGTTATCGTTCGTACGAAAAACAAATTACGTCGTAAAGATGGTTCTTATATCCGTTTCGATGATAACGCAGTTGTGTTATTGAACGCATCAGATGAACCACGCGGTACACGTATATTCGGACCAGTTGCACGTGAACTGCGTGATAAAGGATACATGAAAATTATTTCATTGGCTCCCGAGGTATTGTAGACGCAAAACGCTGAACGCTGAAAGCATAACGCCGGAAGCCGAAGCACACAAACCAAAATTTAAGCTGGGCGTTAAGCGTTTAGCATTAAGCATAAAGCGTAAAATAAAATGAGTACAAGATTTAAACCCAAATTCAGCATCAAAAAAGGCGACACAGTTGTTGTGATTGCCGGTGATGACAAGGACTTGAAAAAGCCCCGTAAGGTGTTGGAAGTTATCGTTGATAAAGGCCGCGTAGTAGTTGAAGGCGTTGCCATCGCTACCAAGCATACCAAACCTTCTGCCTCAAACACAAAAGGTGGTATCGTGAAAGTGGAAGCATCTATCAGCATCAGTAATGTAATGTTATGGGATGCCAAAAAAGGTGAGCCAACGAAAGCAAAACGCACCCGTGAAAATGGAAAATTAGTACGTGTATCTAAAAAATCAGGGGAGGTAATCAAATAATGAGTACTGTAAAATACACTGCAAGATTAGCAGACAAATACTCCAAAGAGGTTGTGCCTGCTTTAATGAAAAAGTTTGCTTACAAAACTGTAATGCAGGCTCCTAAACTGGAAAAGATCTGTATCAACCGTGGCGTTAATGGCGCGGTAACTGATAAAAAACTGGTTGATATCGCAGTTGAAGAACTGAACACGATCACCGGTCAGAAAGCAGTTCCTACTATGTCTAAGAAAGATATCTCAAACTTTAAATTGCGTAAAGGCATGCCAATCGGCGCCCGCGTAACTTTAAGAGGCGAGAAAATGTATGAATTCCTGGACAGGTTGGTATCTGTAGCTCTTCCACGTGTACGTGATTTCAAAGGCATCAGCGACAAGGCATTTGATGGCCGCGGTAACTACACATTAGGTGTTACCGAGCAGATCATTTTCCCTGAGATCGATATCGATAAAGTGAACAAGATCACTGGTCTTGATATCACTTTTGTAACAACAGCCGGCACCAATGAAGAAGCTTACGAGCTCCTGAAAGAATTGGGTATGCCATTCAAAAATGCTAAAAAAGAAAACAACTAATATCACATGGCAAAGAAATCAATTATCGCCAGGCAGAAAAAGCGTGAAAAGATGGTGGCCCAATACGCAGAAAAACATGCAGCTTTAAAAGCGGCTGGTGACTATGCAGGATTGGATCTGCTTCCTAAAAATGCTTCACCTGTAAGGTTGAAAAACCGTTGTCAGTTAACAGGACGTCCAAGAGGATACATGCGCTACTTCGGTCTGTCAAGGATTATGTTCCGCGATATGGCTCTGAATGGTATGATACCTGGAGTGAAGAAAGCAAGCTGGTAAGATTATTACCAGTAAAACAAAAGACAAGTTTCCAGGTGCGGGCAACTGCAAACCGGTAACAAACAATTTTTGATAAAGATTAATTCTAATAAACATGGTAACTGATCCTATAGCAGACTTCTTAACCAGAATCCGTAATGCCCAGATGGCTGGACACAGACTCGTTGAAATTCCTGCTTCGAATCTGAAGAAACGTATGACCGAAATTCTGTACGAACAGGGTTATATCCTGAAGTACAAATTTGAAGATGACAGCAAACAGGGTTTGATCAAGATCGCATTGAAATACGATCCCCAAACCAAACAGGCTGCTATCCGTTCATTGGAAAGAGTGAGCCGCCCGGGTCTGCGTCAATACGCAAAACCGGCTGAAATCAAACGCGTGATCAACGGATTGGGTGTTGCTATCTTAAGTACATCAAAAGGTGTATTAACAGATAAACAAGCCAAAGCACAGAACGTGGGTGGTGAAGTATTGTGTTATATCTATTAATTAATTACGACCCACCTTCGCCAAGGCTACGGTGGACGAGTAAACCCCTTGTCTGACAATTAAGCTTTTTAGTCGGAGCTGACCACGGAAAGGGATATTGAATCAAACAAAAAAATAATCGACTATGTCTCGTATTGGTAAAGCGCCCGTTGCAATTCCGTCAGGAGTTACTGTTACAGTAAACGCTGAGAATGTGGTAACTGTTAAAGGGCCAAAAGGTGAATTAAAAGAAACAGTTGACAGAGATGTAACTGTTACTGTAAAAGATGGTGAAGTAATTTTCGCTCGTCCTACAGACCAGATCCGTCACCGCGCTATGCACGGTTTATACCGTTCATTGGTAAACAACATGGTAAAAGGTGTTACCGACGGGTACACAAAAAATCTTGAATTAGTGGGTGTGGGTTTTAAAGCCGCTAACACTGGTAACGTATTGGATCTTGCTTTAGGTTATTCTCACAATATCATTTTTGAAATTCCTAAAGAATTGAAAGTAGCTACCCTGACTGAAAAAGGACAAAACCCTAAGATCATGTTGGAAGGTATCGACAAACAATTGATCGGCCAGGTAGCAGCTAAATTACGCAGCTTACGTAAACCTGAACCATACAAAGGAAAGGGTGTGAAATACTCTGGAGAGATTCTGAGAAGAAAAGCAGGTAAAGCAGCGGGTAAATAGTAAAACGGTTTGTTGTTTGTAGTTAGTGGTTTACAGTTAAAGCCATCAACAACAAACCACAAACTACAAACCACAAACTAAAACAGACTTCCGCAAAATCGGAGGTTATAAATAAAATACAATGGGTAAATTAATTCAAAGGCAGAAGATCAGGTACCGCATCCGTAAAAAGATCTCAGGTACTGCAGTAAAACCACGTTTGTCTGTATTCAGAAGCAACGCTGAGATCTATGCTCAACTGATCGATGATGATAACGCAGTAACACTGGCATCGGCATCATCACGTGATAAAGATATCGCTGCTCAAAAAATAACCAAGACCGAAAAATCAAAACTCGTGGGTGCTGCAGTTGCACGCAAAGCGATCGAGTTAGGTTTAACTACCTGCGTATTCGACAGGGGTGGTAACCTGTATCATGGCCGCGTGAAATCCGTAGCTGATGGTGCAAGAGAAGGTGGTCTTCAATTCTAATTTGCTAACAACAATTAATCGTTAGATAGATGTCTAAAGTAAACGTAAATAAAGTAAAATCCGCTGGCGAAATGGAACTGAAAGAGAAAGTTGTTGCCATTAACCGTGTAGTGAAAACTACCAAAGGTGGCCGTACTTTCAGCTTCTCAGCATTAGTAGTGGTGGGTAATGACAATGGCGTAGTTGGTCATGGTCTCGGTAAAGCGAAAGAAGTTCAGGAAGCTATTGCAAAAGGTATTGAAGATGCAAAAAAGAACCTGGTAAAAGTTCCTATCATGCACGGTACCATTCCTCATGAGCAATGGGCAAAAGAGGGTGCAGCCAAAGTGTTGATCAAACCAGCAGCTCATGGAGCGGGTGTGATCGCGGGAGGCAGCATGCGTGCGGTTCTTGAAAGCGCCGGTGTTACCGACGTATTGGCAAAGAGCCTTGGTTCTGCCAATCCACACAATGTGGTAAAAGCAACCATTAAAGCATTGGGTCTTTTAAGAGAGCCCGTACAGGTTGCCAAAACACGCAGCGTGAAACTGAGCAAAGTATTTAACGGATAATTATACAGTTGACAGAGGTCCCGATGATAAGCGGGGCGGTTGACAGTTAAATGATAGAATCATGAAAATCAAGATCACACAAGTAAAAAGCGGTATTGACAGATCAGAGCGTCAAAAACAAACATTGATCGCTTTAGGTTTGAAAAAACTGAACGCTACCAAAGAAGTAGAAGCAACCCCACAGATCCTGGGTATGGTTAACAAGGTTAGCCACCTCGTTAAAGTGGAAGAGATCGCATAAGCGCGAAGCGCCAATTAATAATTAATAATTAGTAATTAATAATTTTAATGAATAATTGAAAAAGTGTTCTCCACTTCTTTAGTTATTCATTTTCTTTTTAACAACCCTAATTATTAACTATTAACTACTAATTATTAATTAATAATAACACTGCGAGGGGTGATTCCCCGTAAGTTCAAAATCAAATAAAAAATGAAACTACACACACTCAAACCTGCAGAAGGTTCAACGCACAAAGAAATTCGTATCGGCCGTGGTGAAGCATCCGGTAAAGGTGGTACATCTACAAAAGGTAACAAAGGTGGTCAGAGCCGTGCCGGTTACAAAAGCAAAATGGCACACGAAGGTGGCCAGATGCCTATTCAGCGTCGTATCCCTAAACGCGGTTTCAAAAACTTCAACCGTGTTGAGTACAAAGTGTTCAACATGGGTCAGATCGATCAGCTGGCAGAGAAATACGGATTTACCGAGTTCACATTGGAGAACCTTTACATCAATGGATTGATCAGCCGTACAGACAGAGTGAAAGTTCTGGCTACAGGCGAACTGAAAGCAAAACTTACTTTCAAAGTAAATGCTGCCAGTGATAAAGCAAAAGCCGCTATTGAAGCAGCCGGCGGAACGATTGAAATTGTAAAGTAATTTTATCGTAATTTGCCAGACGCATTTCGGTGCGTCTTTCGGTTTTTGAGTATTAACGCTTTCAATTGCAATCAGTGAAAAAACTAGTTCAGACTTTAAAGAATATTTGGGCCATTGAAGAACTGCGTAACAAGATCGTTATCACGCTGGCTCTGGTCTTTACTTACCGCTTAGGTAACCACATCGTATTACCCGGTTTGGATCCAAACAAAATCGAAGCCGCGCAGAAAAGTGCCAACAGCAACGGACTGCTCGGAATCTTTGATATGTTCGCGGGTGGTGGTTTCTCACAGGCATCTATCCTCGCATTGGGTATCATGCCTTATATCTCTGCTTCTATCTTTATGCAGTTGATGACCATCCTGGTTCCCCAATTACAGAAAGTACAGAAAGAAGGAGATAGCGGTCGCAAAAAAATTAACCAATGGACACGTTACCTCACAGTAATCGTGACCATCTTCCAGGCAGGCGCTTATGTTGCTTACCTCAATAGCCCTGGTTATAAAGAAGCGATCCTTCCAGGATATGTTGCTTTCTTCGGTTTCTCTACTGTAGTAACCTTAACAGCCGGTACATTATTCGTAATGTGGCTCGCTGAAAAGATCCAGGATAAAGGATTGGGTAACGGTACTTCTATCATTATCATGGTAGGTATCTTATCACGTTTACCACAATCTCTCCTGCAGGAATTTAACCAGAAACAGGAAAGAGGCGGCGGTGGTTTGTTGATCTTCTTAATTGAGATCGCCATACTCGTTGTTGTTGTGATGGGATTGATCATTCTTGTACAGGGTGTAAGAAAGATCCCTGTAAACTATGCTAAGCAGATCGTTGGTAACCGCCAGTTTGGTGGTGCACGACAGTTCCTGCCGGTAAAAGTAAACAGTGCCGGTGTAATGCCGATCATCTTCGCGCAGGCGATCATGTTCCTTCCAACGCTGGTATCATTTACCAATATCGAATCAGCACAGGGTATCGTAAAAATATTCAATGACCATAGCAATATCTGGTACATGGTTATTTACTCTGTAATGGTGATTGGATTTACTTTCCTGTATACAGCTTTGATCTTTAACCCGAAACAGATATCAGAGGACCTGAAACGCAACAACGGATTTATTCCGGGTGTGAAACCGGGTCAGCCTACTGCAGATTACATCGGTTCTATCATGGATAAAATTACTTTACCGGGTGCCATTTTCCTGGCGCTGGTAGGTATCATGCCGGGCTTTGCACAAAGACTGGGTGTAACACAGGGCTTCAGTTCTTTCTTCGGAGGAACCTCACTGTTGATCATGGTAGGTGTTATATTGGATACGCTTCAGCAAATTGAAACTTATCTGTTAATGCGCCAGTACGATGGTTTGATGAAGAGCGGACGGGTGCAGGGAAGACAAACTGTTTCTACGACTACTATCTAAACAGAAAATAATATTTTTGTAAACCTGTCCAAACGATACCGTGGGGACAGGTTTCTTTTTATAATAATGACGCGGCGAAATAATATGATGATCCACAAAACAGAGGCTGAGATCGCTTTGATGAAAGAAGCGGCAACACTCGTCAGTAAAACATTGACCGAAGTGGCAAAGGTTTTAAAACCCGGTATGACCACTTTGCAGATAGACCAGCTCTGCGCAACTTTTGTAAAAGATCATAAAGCCATTCCCTCTTTTTATAATTACCGTGGTTATCCGCATAATGTTTGCACGTCGATAAATGATGTGGTGGTACATGGTTTTCCCAATAACTCAGCTTTAAAAGAAGGGGATATCGTTTCTGTTGATATGGGTGTGATATTGAACGGATGGCACGGAGATCATGCATATACTTTTATCATTGGAGAAGTAGCAGAAGAAGTGGTGCAACTCGTGCGTGTAACAAAAGAATCATTGTATAAAGGCATCGAAAAAGCAATCATCAATAATCGTGTGGGGGATATTTCTTACGCGATACAGGAACACACCGAAAAGAAATATGGCTATGGTGTGGTAAGAGAATTAGTGGGTCATGGCCTTGGAAAAAGTTTACATGAAGAACCCAATGTACCCAATTATGGAAAACGTGGCAGTGGCCCGAAAATGAAAGAAAATCTTGTTCTGGCTATAGAACCCATGATCAATTTAGGATCAAGAGAAGTATATACGGATGATGATGGCTGGACCGTAAGAACTCGTGATGGTAAGGCTTCTGTGCATTTTGAACATGATGTATGCATTAAAAGAAACCAGGCCTTGATCCTGTCAGATTACAGTATTATTGAAGCCGCAGAGAAAGCCAATACAAATTTGTATAGCGGATATTATTGAATGTTGTGGGTATATGATACATTGACCTGCAAAACACCAAGCCTATCATACCGGTCGGTTAATGATCTGTATGAAGAAGCCGTCCCAAAAGGGACGGCTTCTTTCATTTTTAAAATGCATCTTTGTTTTGTTCATTTGATATGTATGGCGAAACAACTAGTTGTGATAGGAGGTGGTGCCGCAGGTTTTTTCTGCGCGATCAATGCTGCACGTATGAACCCGGAATTAAAAGTGACCCTGCTCGAAAAGTCAAACAAACTTTTATCCAAAGTAAAAGTTAGTGGCGGAGGTAGATGTAATACAACACATGCCTGCTTTGAGATTCCCGAACTCGCAAAAAAATATCCACGCGGACAGAATTTTCTTAAAAAAGCTTTTCACTGGTTCAATACCAATGATACCATCGCATGGTTTGCAGAGAGAGGGGTAACACTCAAAACAGAAAACGATGGCCGTATGTTTCCTGTTACCGATGATTCTCAAACGATCATTAATTGTTTATTGAAAGAGGCGGATAGGCACCATGTGAAAATTATGATGCAAACAGAAGTTTGTGGTTTGGAGTTTGGGGTTTGGGGTTCACAGCCTGGTACCAACGGCTTTCTCATTTCCACATCCAACGAACCCCAAACCCCAAACTCCAAACTCCAAACCGATTACGTTTGCATCGCTTCGGGAGGTTATCCAAAATCATCTATGTTCGACTGGCTCCGTAAAACCGGTCATTCAATTGAAGAGCCCGTTCCTTCTCTTTTTACATTTAATATGCCCGGCAATGAGATCACCGCACTGATGGGCGTAAGTGTTGAAAAAGCAGCAGTAAAAGTAATGGGTACAAAATTGGCCGAAGAAGGTCCCTTACTCATTACACATTGGGGGATGAGTGGCCCGGCCATACTTCGCTTATCTGCATGGGGCGCAAGACAACTGGCTGATTTGAATTATCATTTCACCATCCTTGTAAACTGGTTACCCGATTATCGTGAGCAGGACCTGCGCAGCGACTGGCAATCGTTCCGTGATGAATATGCTGGCCAGAAAACAGGATCCCGGAATCCTTTCGGCTTACCCAACCGGTTATGGGCATACCTGCTTTCTTACAGCGGTATCAACGCCGATATTCGTTGGGCCGAAATGCCTGCCAAGGAGCAGAATAAACTGATCAAAAACCTGACGGCACAAGAATTCCAGGTAAAGGGCAAAACGACCTTTAAAGAGGAATTTGTAACCTGTGGCGGTATTAAGATCACTGAGATAGATCCTAATACCATGCAGAGCAGATCACACCCCGGCATTTTTTTCGCCGGAGAAGTAATGGATGTGGATGGTATAACCGGCGGATTCAATTTCCAGAATGCCTGGACCAGCGGTTGGATCGCGGCAAAAGCCATCGCGTATAATTCCGCCACCTGAATTGCATCTCCCTGCCGTTTATAAATTAATAATCACGCTTCCGAAAAAAGCAACGGTTTTTAGCGAATTAATCTTTAATTTATTCGTTCAAAACTATTGCTATGAAAAAGATATTCTTGTGTTTAACGGCCTCCGTATCGATCTTGTCAGCATTGCAGGCACAGCAACCGGGAACTCAGCCACCGGCGGTAACAAAACCGGGAAGCGACTCGGTTAAACTAACGCCCCCCGCTGTTCCTAAAAAACAAACCGTTGCCGACAAAACAAAAGGCAACAAAAAAAATGAAGGTCTCTTTACGTTATACCAGGATACGGCTACAGGCAGTGTTCAAATGTATGTTCGTAAGGATCAGTTAGACAAGGAATTTATTTACCAGAGTTTCTCGATCAGCGGCCCTGTTGCTTTGTTCCTTAACCAGAGCATGCACAGGCAGACACTAGTATTCAAAATCAAAAAAGCTTTTGATAAACTTGAGTTTGCGATCGTTAATACCGGGTTCTATTACGACAAGAACAATCCCGTAAGTAAAACACAGGACGTAGATAAATCAGAAGCGATTTTTTATGCAGATAAAGTAGCACTCGAAGATTCATTGGGTTACCTGGTAAGTGCAGACGCTCTTTTTATGAGTGAAAAACTCGATCCTGTAAAGCCCATATTTGCACCTGGCCAGGCTTCACCCTTGACATTTAATCTTGGCCAGTTAAATACGGCCAAATCTAAGTATGCCACGTTGAGATCATTCCCTAATAATACAGATGTAGTAGTTGACCTTACTTATGACAACCCTTTCGCTCTTGCTGGTTCACCAGACGTAACAGATCCAAGATATGTGCGTGTAAGGATGCAGCATAGTTTTATCGAAATGCCAAAAGATGATTTTAAAGGAAGAAGAGATGATCCGCGCGTAGGATATTTTATGCAACAGGTAACAAATCAAACAAGTACAAGTCCTGTTCCATATAAAGACATCATTAACCGTTGGAAATTGGTAAAAAAAGATCCATCTGCAGCAATAAGCGAGCCTGTAGAACCTATTGTGTACTGGATAGAAAATACTACACCGCTTGAATATCGCAACACGATCATGGAAGCAGGGTTGAAATGGAACGAAGCTTTTGAAAAAGCAGGTTTCAAAAATGCCGTGCAAATGAAGATCATGCCTGATGATGCAACATGGGATCCGGCAGATATTCGTTACAATGTGATCCGTTGGGTCGCTTCTGCACAACCTGCTTACGGAGCTATCGGACCAAGTTTTGTTAACCCGCGCACAGGACAGATCTTAGGTGCAGACATCACCGTAGAATGGTTCTCAGGAAGCGCTACACCGATCTTTGATGAATTGTATAATGGCTCGCCCGTACAACCCAACATGCAGTTCCCTGGAATGAAAAATATGGGTCAGTACGACAACTGTACCATAGCCGCGGAATTAAAGAACCAATATGTTACGGGACTCACTGCAATGGAAATAGCCAGCGCAAGTGATGCTGATATAAAACAAATGCATAAACAATTCCTTCTCTATCTCATCATGCATGAAATGGGGCACACACTGGGATTGAACCATAATATGAAGAGCAGCCAGATGCTCTCTCCGGCAGATATCAACAATACAACTATTACACACAGTATTGGATTGATCGGTTCTGTAATGGACTATCCTGCGATCAATGTGGCGCTAGACAGAAGCAAGCAAGGAGATTATTATACAACCAAAGCCGGCCCTTATGATCTTTGGGCAATTGAATATGGTTATGCTCCATTTTCAGAAGCTTCAGAAGAAGCCGGCCTCACTAAAATATTATCACGCAGCGGCGATCCTAAATTAGCCTTTGGTAATGATGGAGATGATATGCGCGCACCTGGTAAAGGAATGGATCCACGTGTTAACGTTAATGACCTTTCAAGCGATGCTATTGCTTATGCAGAAGACAGGTTTAAACTGGTGAATAGCCTGATGGGTAAACTGGTACAGAAATATTCCAAACCCGGCCAGTCATATGCAGAAGTACGTGCCCGCTATAATACCTTGAATGCACAACGCGCAAACATGGTAAATGCAGTGAGCCGTTATGTAGGTGGTATTTATATCGATCGTTCTTATCCTGAACAGAAATCAGCTAACAAACCGTATACACCGGTTCCATTGGCTGAACAGAAAAGAGCGATGGAGGTACTGAATAAATATGTATTTGCGCCAAATGCATTTGATGCCGATGCCCAGGTATTTCCTTATATGCAGATCCAGCGTAGAGGATTTAACCAGGCAGCTAACGGTGATGATTTCAGGGCAACCAATAGCGTTCTGGCAACACAGGTGAATGGGTCACTCGCTCATATCTTAAATCCCGCTACGCTGCAACGTATCACCAACTCAAGATTATACGGTAACCAATACAGTGCTGCAGATGTGATGTCTGATCTTGTAAAGGGAATATTTGATGCAGACCTGTCCGGTAATGTAAATGTGTACAGGCAGATGCTGCAAACAAGTTTTGTAAAAGGTACCAGCCAGATGATTGCCGTGAACTCACCGATTGATGATGTTTCGAGAGCATCCGCCTTATATACTTTGAAAAAACTCCGCACTAAATTGTCTGGGGCCGTTTCAACAAACGAAGAAACAAAAGCGCACCGTGCCAATATGATCTTCCTGATCGATAAAGCATTAAAAACCGATTAAGGCTTCATTGACCAGCTGATTTTTTAAAGGGTCGCCATTTGGCGACCCTTTATTTATATTGGTTCTCAAATGGGTATAAATTGAATATATTTTCAAATCCTATTCTCTTTGTGATTGGCAGGAAATTTGTTAACTTAACGCTAAATCGAGCCATATGAGAAAAGTAAGCGATATACTTCAAAGAAAAGGCAATGCGGTAACCACGGTATCTGCCGATACTACCGTAATTGAAGTTTTACGGATTATGGCTGAACAGAATATCGGTTCAGTTGTGGTAATGGACAATGATACTTTTCTTGGCATCATGACAGAACGGGATTATTCCCGCAAAGTGATCCTGATGGACCGGCATTCGAGCAACACACCGGCAGGAGAGATCATGACCAAAGATTTTCCAATGGTAAAACGGACCGATTCAGTAGAAGCGTGTATGCAGCTAATGTCTGAAAATCATATCCGTTACCTGCCTGTGATGGAGAATGGAAAATTAGCCGGTATCATATCGATCAATGATGTGGTAACAGAAACCATTTCCAACCAGGAAGAAACAATTTCTCATTTACAGAGTTATATACAATCTTAGACTATGGTCCATTGACTATGGTCCATGGTCTATTGTACTGTATTCACCACTTCCCAATACGCTTTCTTCGGTTGCAGATTTTTATCAAATAATAAGGGATAATCTTTTCTTCCACGCACCGGGAAATTATCCAACCAGCTGCTCCTGTCTGAGATATTCCAGAAGGTAACACTGGTCAATGACTTTTTATATTTTTCAAATACCTTGAAACATCTTTTATACATTTCAATCTGTGCAGCTTCTTTATCAGCTGTGAATTCGGTATTGGTGTCTTCTACTTTTCGTTCTCTTGCATTATGTTCTTTGGCGTATACAGAAATGTCCAATTCAGTTACCTGTATCTTCAGGCCAAGATCAGCGAACTTTTTAAAAGTATTGTTTAGTTCTTCCTCAGAAGGTTCATTGATGGCCCAGTGCCCCTGCAATCCTATACCGTGAATAGGTACGCCTGCATCTTTTAAACCTTTCACGAGCTTATACATCTTGTCTCTTTTTACCGGGTTGATCTCGTTATAGTCATTGTAAAACAACAGCGCATCCGGATCGGCTTCATGCGCATACTCAAACGCTTTCTTTATAAAATCTTCACCGCATATCCTGTACCATATTGAATTGCGCAGGTATTCATCTTTATTGTCTGAGATCGCTTCATTTACTACATCCCATGCATAGATCTGTCCTTTGTACCTGCTCACAACTGTGGTGATATGATCTTTCAATCTTTGTAACAACACATCTTTTGTAACAGTATCACCCGAAGCATTGGTAAACATCCATCTTGGCGCCTGGCTGTGCCAACATAAATTATGCCCACGTACTTTTAAATTATTCGCCCTGGCAAAGGCCATGATCGAATCCGCATCCCTCCAGAAATATTCATTCTCACGTGGATGGATCGGTCCCATCTTCATCGCATTCTCCGGCGTCATACTTCCGAAATGTTTCAATATCAAACCTGCTTCATCTGTTTTTAAAGACCGCGGAGATACAGCCACCCCGATGGAAAAATATTTTTTGAAATGATCTTTTAATCCCTTGCTTGTATCGATACCGGAAACAGGAATATCTTTTATGGGATGGGTAGTTGTGGCATAAATAAATAATGACATCACAACTGCAAACAGAACCCCTGAGAATAATTTGTTTTTCATAATGCTTTGTTTACTTGATAAATAGATTAAGTAGCAATACACCTGCAAGCCCGAGAATGGAGATCAATGTTTCCATAACCGTCCATGACAGGAATGTCTGTTTAAGCGTCAGTTTAAAAAATTCTTTATACATCCAGAAACCTGAATCATTTATATGAGAACCAAATACACTGCCGGCGCCAACAGCCAATACCATCAATTCGGGTGAAATAGTACCCGTTGCAACAAGCGGTGAAACAATACCAGCGGCGGTTAAGCCCGCTACAGTAGCGGATCCCAGCGTAACGCGCAACAGGGCGGTGATCATCCATGCAAATACCAATGGCGGCATCTGTAATGTTTCACTGAAGGATGATATATAACTGCCCGTGCCGCTGTCGATCAATACCTGTTTAAAAACGCCACCTGCTGTGATGATCAGCAATATCATGGCGATACCAGAAATGGCATCGTTCAGCCATTTCATGATCTCGGGCATGGGCTTGCTCATTTTCAAACCAAAGAAGTAAATAGCGGCCAGTACTGCTATTAACAATGCAATGGTTGAATCACCGATAAAAGAAATGACCTGTCTGAAAATATTTGTCTTGTCTTCTATGAACAGGTTGGTGATAACCGAAGTTGTGATCAATAACACAGGTAACAATGCGATACTAAAACTTGCCGCTGCAGAAGGTAGCTTTGTTTGTATGGCTTTGGAATCACCAAAAAGGTCGAAACTATTTACCTGTATGCGTTTTAATATTCTTCCTAAAAATGGTCCCGCTATGATAACCGTTGGGATGGCAATGATGATCCCGTACATCAATGTTTTACCCATATCTGCATGAAAAGCATTTACCAGCACAACAGGGCCCGGATGTGGCGGCAGAAAACAATGCGTGGTTGATAAAGAAGCCGCCATCGGAATTGCGATATAGAGCAATGGAAGTCCTGTTCTTTTGGCAATCGAAAAAACCAGCGGAACAAGTATCACAAACCCTGCATTATAATATAATGGGATGCCGATCAGGAACCCTGTAAGCAACACTGCCCACTGAATATTTTTTTCTCCAAAACCATTGATAAGGGTGGAGGATATTTTTTCAGCGGCTCCGCTTACCTCCAGTATTTTTCCAAGGATCGAGCCAAGACATATGATCAATGCAAGACCACCCAAAGTACTGCCTACACCTTTTTCTATTGATGCAAGTAAGGCTGCAGGTTGCATACCCAACAATAATCCGCATACGATTGCTACGATCAGCAATGATAAGAAAGGACTGAGTTTTTTCACTGTCAGGAAAACCTGGAGTGCTATTGCGAAAAGAATGATCAGGAATGTCATCGGCCAGGTTTATAGTGAATAAATAATTTAACGGACAGTATTTATAAGTGTACCAATGTTTTCAATTGTGATACTGATCACATCCCCGGAAGCCAAAGTAAAATCGTTACCCGGTACAATACCTGTACCCGTCATGATCAAGCATCCATTCGGAAAAGAACATTCCCTGAAAACAAATGATACCAGTTCTTCCGGTGTGCGTTTCATTTGATTGAGTGAAACTGTTCCTTCAAAAACAGTATTGTTATCTCTCGAAATAGAAAGATGTATTTGTGTATCTGGCGAAATAGGAGAGCCTGGCACATAAATACACGGCCCAACAGCTGCGCATGCATCATATGTTTTTGCCTGTGGGAGATATAAAGGATTTTCTCCTTCAATGCTCCGGCTGCTCATATCATTACCAATAGTATACCCTACAATTTTCCCGGAGGAAGTAGCAACCAATGTAAGTTCAGGTTCGGGAACATCCCATGTTGAATCTTTGCGGATATTTACTTTTTCACCCGGCCCAACCACTCGATGTGGTGTTGATTTAAAAAATACTTCGGGCCTCTCTGCTTCATATACCTTGGCATAAAAATCACTTCCACCCGATGCTTTGGATTCTTCCTGCCTGCCTACTTTGCTTCTTAAATAAGTAACCCCACAGGCCCATAGCTCCTGGTTACCCAATGGTGCTTTGATCTCATTTACCGGAAGTGGTTTCCCGGTAGATGTCAAGGTTCGTGTGAGCCTTTCCATTTTACCAAAGAGATCATCATCATTAATGAAAGCATCCCAGTTATTTTCTTTCAGAAGAAATAATGTATCGTCCTTCTCAATAATAATTCCTGATATCGTTTTATAAAGTTTCATAGCTGTTATCTCATTTTTACCCTTAGTATATACATGTCATTGGTGATGTACAAAGTTTTTTCGTCACCTGATAAGGAACAGTTGGATGCAGATTCTGCTACACGGATCTTGCCTGCTAATTTCCCACTCTTATTAAAAATCCAGATACCACCGGGTCCACTGGCGAATATGTTTCCTGCTTTGTCAACTTTCATCCCATCTGGTAAACCTTTGAGTCCTTTCTCACCACCAAGCGTGCTGTAGAATATTCTTCCATTGCTAAGTTGATCGCCAGCTACATCAAATGCATACCAGTTGGGTTTGGCAGGATCTGAATTGGCAACGATCAATGTTTTCTCTCCGGGTAAAAGAATAATTCCGTTCGGGCGTGTAATAGAATCAACCAATAATATCACCTCTCCATTTTTTTTCACTTTATATACTCCCTGGAAAGGAATTTCTTTTTTAGGATCGCGCATGTTTTTTTCTAATCCATAGGGCGGATCAGTAAAATACATCTCACCTGTGCTGCTAACGATCACATCATTCGGACTATTAAATTTTTTGCCTTTGTAATTGTTGGCGATACTTGTAAAATTGGGAACGGGTTTATCTAAAGGAGCATTCATTAATGCGATCTGCCTGTTACCGCATTGTGTAAGAATGAGATTGCCATTATTATCCAATGTTAATCCATTCGATCCGGTTTCCCCACCACGTTTCGCTGTATCTGTGTAACCAGACGGTGTTAGGTAAACTTCTTTTCCTTTTGTCTCTGTCCATTTATAGATCGTATTCTGTGGCACATCAGAAAAAATGAGCATCTTATTCTTCTCCAACCACAAAGGTCCTTCGCTCCAATCTAAACCATCCGCAATCACTTCGATCTTTGCATCCAGCGAAATGACCTTATCCAGTGAGGGATCGATCCTTTCAATACTTCCAATTACGGGATATTTCGATTGCTGTGTGATCTGGCAGATGACTGTGATACTAATGGCCAGTAAACAGAGGATAAACAAATTCTTCATAAAACAATTATTGATGTTAGGGTATACTTTTTTTGTTTTCAATTCGCAAATCCGCTAATTCGTTATACACAGAACTTAATGTGAATCTCTTGTTACTTCACTTCCTGAGCTGCCCTGTAAAAAATCCAGGTCTGCACCCTTATCCGCTCCCTGAACATGGTTGATGTATAAACTTACATATCCTCTGTTCGCGGCCGGCTTAGGTTTTTTCCAGGCGGCTTTTCTTCTCGCGAGTTCCACGTCATCAACATGCAGGTGTAGTTTTCTTTGCGGAACATTCAGTTCTATCAGGTCTCCATTTTGTACGAATGCCAATGTGCCACCAATGGCAGACTCGGGTGATACATGCAACACGGCAGCGCCGTAGGCAGTTCCACTCATCCGGCCATCGCTGATGCGGACCATATCGGTAATTCCTTTCTGGAGTATTTTTTTAGGCAGCGCCATATTACCCACTTCGGGCATACCTGGATAACCAACAGGGCCCACATATTTCAGAACCATTACACAGGTTTCATCGATATCGAGATTAGGATCATCTATCCGCGCATGATAATCCTCAATGCTTTCAAATACAACCGCACGGCCCGTATGAATAAGAAGGGATGGCGTAGCAGCCGAAGGTTTGATAACGGCTCCATTCTCTGCAAGATTACCTTTTACTACTACACAACCAGCTTCAGCGATCAGTGGTTTTTCCAAAGGCGCTATCACATCTTCATTATAACACTCGGTCAATCCCTCGATATTGGCATGATGATTTTTACCTGTAACCGTTACTACATTTTTATGCAATTCGGTTTTCAATTCATGTAAAATAACAGGCAGTCCGCCTGCATAATAAAAGTCTTCCATCAGGTATTTACCGGAAGGCATCAGGTTCAGGAGCAAAGGGATCTTACTGCCGATCGTATCAAAATCATCCAGTGTAAGATCAACGCCTATCCTTCCGGCAATTGCGAGCAGGTGAATGATGAAGTTAGAGGATCCGCCAACAGCAGCATTCACTTTGATTGAATTTTCAAACGCTTCCCTGGTAAGTATCTTATCGATCGTCAGGTTTTCTTTTACCATGTCAACTATTCGTCTTCCACTAAGCTGGGCCATTACTTTTTTTCTCGAATCGGCAGCAGGTATAGCGGCAGCACCGGGTAAGGTAAGCCCTAAAGATTCTACCATACAGGCCATGGTGCTTGCTGTACCCATGGTCATGCAATGACCGATACTTCGGCTCATACAGCTTTCGGCAAATTCACAGTCTGCCTGGGTCATTTTGCCGGTCTTCATATCCTCATCAAACTTCCATACATGCGTACCACTGCCGATCGTTTGCCCTTTATATCTTCCGTTTAACATGGGTCCCCCGGGAACAACAATGGTCGGCAGGCCAACACTTGCTGCGCCCATTACTGTTGATGGTGTTGTTTTATCACAACCGGTCAATAATACTACGCCGTCAATAGGATTGCCGCGGATACTTTCTTCCGCATCCATGCTGGCAAGGTTGCGGAACAGCATGGCGGTTGGTTTCAGTAAAGTTTCACCCAGGCTCATGATCGGGAACTCAACAGGAAAACCTCCTGCCTCCAATACACCACGCTTTACAGCTTCGGCATGCGATCTGAAATGTGCATTACAGGGAGTGAGTTCACTGAAAGTGTTACAGATACCTATCACTGGTCTGCCATCGAACATATCAGTTGGCATACCCTGGTTTTTCATCCAGCTTCTGTAGATAATACCATCTTTATCTTTCCTCCCAAACCAATCGTGACTTCTTAATTTTTGTTTCATCAGTTTCTTTTTAACAATAATGGTATGTAACCGGCATTAGAATCATTCTTCAGCATTGTTGCGCTTGCCTCCGCGTAGCTTGTGCCACCGCTAAAGCTTTGGTGACACGCGGTCAGCGAAGCGAGGTTGCACACTTTAACTGACATACATGCCTCACTTTTTGTGCTCATGAATTTACCATTTACTATACGATTTAATACAGTTTTTTTGCTGTATCACTCCGGCCATACCTATCTAGTTTCAATTCAGTTACTTTATTTCCATTCAGTGTAAAATGAATATTGAAAAACTCACTGGTTGCATAGAAATCGGTTTCTGAAGCAGCATATAATATGTATTTGTTTGTGGGACCTAAATAACACACCAGTCCATCGTTCTCTGCTTTTAGTTCTATCGTATTTCTATCATTGATCGCGTATTTACCAACAAGCTTGTTTAACGAAGATTCAGAAAGACGGAGTTTTGGTTTTTCATAAGCAAACTGCATCCCACGGCCAAAACCTTCTGTTTTGGTTCCAGAGTGTCCTGTGTTCTCCAAAACCTTTGAACGCATTGTTATGTTCTTATAATTTCGTGATGCAAGATGCTTTGCTAATCTTTCAAAACCAGGCAGTCCCCTTTCTACTTCTCCCATAGTAAAATACAATCTTGCAGGGCGGGAAGGGTTGCTCTCGAAATATTTTTTCTCGTACTGATATAACACTTCCCTGTCCCAGCCATACGCCGGGCTGGCGGCTATATAACTGTTGAACATACCAGGATGTGTAAACAATGTATACATCGTAAACAAACCGCCTAATGAACAACCCATTAATAACCGGTCAGTTGTATCTGTTTTATATTTTGCATCAATAAAAGAAAATAATTCAGATCTCATAAAAGAAAGAAAATTATCCGCACCGCCGCTTTGTGGTAGCCGGGCTTCCCTGGTTGGCGTATAATCCCTTGCACGCAGACTATCAGGATTTGGATTGGTTCCTCCCCAGGTAACACCCACAATGATCATTTCAGGAATAAATCCATCAAAGTAATGTTGACCATATAATGATTTTGCCAAAGGAAAATCCCATTGTGAATCCAGCAGGTATAAAACGGGATATTTTTTTGTGCTGTTCTTATATCCTCCGGGTAATAGTATTTGTAATTCATATTCCTGCCCGGTAACAATACGTGAAGTTATTTTCTGCACCTGTGAGCCAGGAATATTAACGAGAGGGAGTTCCTGCGCAAAAAGATTTATTTGTGTGGAAATAATTATCAGAAAAAATAGCTTCTTCATATATTGTTTTTTCTTGGTGAATCTTTGTGCCTTCGTGTCTTCGTGGCTCAAAATAAAGCCACGAAGACACGAAGGTTCGAAGTAACACAAAGGGATTATCAGTTAGTAACCATTATGTCTTTCTTCAGGAAGCCTGAGCTCGTTTTCAGTTTAACATCAGGTTGCCCGCCGCCAATACTTACCGTACTTTTTCCTGTCATCAGTTTTGCATTACCCACATCATCAAGACTTGAAAAATCTTTAGGTGTAAGATCAAATGAAACGACTTTGCTTTCACCTGCTTTTAAAAAGATCCGTTGAAATCCTTTCAATGCTCTCATTAACTGATCGTCTTTTTTATTAGGAGAGATGTATAACTGAACAACTTCTTCTCCATCTTTTTTACCGCTATTGGTAATCTTAGCGGATACAGTTATTTTCTTTGCACCACCTGTGGTAGCTGGTACTTTCAATTCAGCATAGGTAAAACTGGTATAACTCAAACCATAACCAAATGGATATAAAGCATCACCTTTAAAATAACGATAGGTGCGGTTGTTCATCGAATAGTCTTCAAACCCGGGAAGATCACTATCACTTTTATAAAACGTCACAGGCAAACGTCCTGCAGGATTGTAATCGCCAAACAACACATCTGCGATCGCAGTTCCTGCTGACTGACCACCATACCATGCATTTACAATAGCCGGAATGTTTTCTGATTCCCATGGAATAGCAATGGCGCTTCCGGTCATCATAACAAATACTATGGGTTTGCCTGTTGTTTTCAGTGCTTTCATTAATTCTGTTTGTACTGCCGGCAGAAGTATCGATGTTCTGTCACCACCATTAAACCCCGGGTAGTTTACACGCATTTCTTCGCCTTCCAATTGTGGAGAGATACCCCCAACATATACAATTGCATCGGCATCTTTAATACGGTTGGTTAATGCAGCAAAATCAGAACGTATAAAATTACCGGCACGTAATCTTACATTGGCTTTTCCCTCACCCTGGTAGTATTCAACACCAATGCGGTATGTTTTTCCTTTTTCTGTTTTTAATTTATACGTTCTCGCACCAAAGCGGTTACGCAACCATGCATCGATCACTACTTTCCCATCGATCAATAATTTGTAGCCATCATCTGCATCCATTTCCAATGTAACATCGCCGGTTGAAGTAGCAACAAAATCAGTTGTATAACGCGCAGAAAAATCGGTTGCTTTCTGTTGATCAGAGATCGCTTCGCCTTCCTGCCAGAAATGATCAAGATCATTTTCCATACGAGTAAGAAAAGGTGTGCCGGTTAATTCTTTATTGGAAAAATATTCCGCTTTAAATCCTTTTTTACCATCAATAGAATATTGTGAACTCATATCCGAGAAAACCAATAGTGTATCATTGGTAAACTGGATCGCTTTTTCATACACCACTTCAGTATTGCTGCCCAATTTGTCTTTGATACCCTGTAACGCGGTAACGATCTTCGAGGGAGTGCCATTGTAGTTTCCCAATACAGCAATAGGATTGTCCGCATTCGGCCCAAGCACTACGATCTTTTTGATACCCTTGCTCAATGGTAAAGTGTTGTTTTGATTTTTCAACAATACAATAGATTGCTGTGCCATTTTTAAAGAATGCGCTTTATGTTCCGGGCTCTCTAAAGTAGACATGGGTGCGTTTGCATACTTGACCATAGAAGCAGGATCGAACATGCCTAAACGAAAACGAATCATGAAGAGGCGCTTAATGGAAACATCAATTTGTTTCTCAGTTATTTTTCCAAGCTTCACAGCCTGCACCAATGATTTGAATGCATCGGTTCCACAATCAATATCTGTTCCATGAAGTACAGCATCTGCCGAAGCGCTTGCCGCATCGGGATGTGTTTTATGGTTCTTATAAAAATCATCTATTGCCCAGCAATCAGAAGTTACATAACCGGTAAAATTCCAGTCGTTGCGAAGGATATCAGTCATTAATGGATCACTTCCGCAGCAAGGTTGTCCCGCGTATGCATTATAGGCACACATCACACCTGCCACATGCGCGTTTACCACTAACTCTTTAAAAGCGGGCAGGTAAGTGTTCCATAGATCGTATTTGGTAGGCGTAACATTGAACACATGTCGCAAAGGTTCGGGCCCACTATGCACAGCATAATGTTTGGCACATGCCGCAGCTTTTAAATATTTCGGATCATCTCCCTGTAACCCATGTACAAATGCTTTACCAAGCATAGCAGTTAAGAAAGGATCCTCACCATAAGTTTCCTGGCCACGGCCCCAGCGTGGATCACGAAAGATATTAATATTGGGTGTCCAGTAAGTAAGACCCACATAACGCGCGCCATTCTTTCCCTGCCGGTTTGTTTCATTAAAGATGGCCCTTCCTTCCATGGCAGAATAATCGGCCATGCGTTGTAAGGAATTGGTATCAAAGGTTGCCGCCATACCGATTGCCTGCGGGTATACGGTTACTTTAAATTGCGGTGTGCGCGCAACACCATGCAACACTTCGTTCCACCAATCATAAGCGGGTATGCCCAAACGCTTGATGGCCGGTGCAGAGTTCAGCATCTGCGCCACTTTTTCTTCCAGTGTTAAACGGCTCACAAGATCATTCACACGTTGATCAAAACTCAATGAAGTGTTTTGAAACGGAAATTCCTGGGCGGAAATGTTTGCACCTGCGATGCATGATAGAAGCAGGACAATAAAAATTCTTTTCATTTTGCTTGCTTTGATATTGAGATATTCTTTGTTATAGTTTACTGTTACTTACAAATGCGATCTTTTTGCTATCAGGCGACCAGCTTGGCACATTAATACTTCCCTGTCCACCATACATATATCCGATCGTTTTGGGAACACCACCTTTCACCGGCATTAAGCGCAAATAAATACGCTTGTAAAAAGGATGTGTTAAAGGGTCGATCTCTTTCGGGAACGATTCGTACACGATCCATTTCCCGTCCGGTGAAACATGCGGGAACCAGTCATTGTATTCATCAAACGTTACCTGTTCTTCTTCACTGCCATCGGCTTTCATTTTCCAGATCTTCATCGTACCGGTGCGTGCAGAATTAAAATAAATGTATTTGCCATCAGGCGTGTACTCAGCCCCATCATTCAATGGGGGTGCTTCAGTTAATTGTGTTTCTTTTTTTGTTGCGATGTCGATCGCCCATATGTTCCATTCTTTTTTACGTAGCCCGGTAAAGAGCAAACGTTTCCCATCAGGAGAAAAACCATGAAAATAAGAATGCTCAGCAGTATCCGAAGTGATCATCGTTGGATTATCTGAGCCATTTATCGGCAAAGTGTAGATGGAAGAAATATGCCCTGTTCTATAATGACTAATGCCCAGTGTTTTTCCATCAAAAGACAATACATGGTCATTGTTATTGTCTTTCGCAAAACCTGTATTTAGTTTTGCAATGGAACCAGATGCGAGGTCATACTTATACATCAGGCCTTGTGCATTGTAAACAAGATATTTGTTATCCGGTGTCCAGTTGGGAGCCTGCAAAGAAATAGGTTCGCTGTGTAAAATTTTACTGAGACCGGTTGTTACATCCATTACTTCAATATGGCTACCGATATAATCACGATACGGCCTGAAATCTTTTGCAGCAGGAATGATAATGCGCACATTGCTAAACACCGCTTGCTCCATTACATTTTCATTGTGCGAACAGATGAAGAGTCCCGCATATACTTCCTCGTTCAACACAATTTCTTTGGTTACTGATTTATAATTTTCACCGAATGTGGCAGCCGAAAAAATGAATGTATTACCCGAACGTTCCAGTTCGATCTCGGTTGGATTATAAGAAGAGATGATCACCTGCCCGGTTGTATCACCATCTGTTGCCCTGTACTGTAATGAGGTAAGTGTTTCGCCATGTACGCATGCATCTGCATAACGCGAGTTATTGGTTAATTTATCCCTTGCAATAATGCCGATCTTCCTGTGTGGATCAGTACCCTTACCAATGAAACGAACGGTAGCCTTAATAATAAAATCCCCTTTTATTTTTTTCCAGGCAAAATGGAATTGATCTGTATTGGCCCACATATTCTTGCTGGTACCGGACAAGGTATATGTTTGATCATCCTTATTGTAAACACCTGATCCTTTTATTGCAGGATTGCCAACATCTTCATGATGGTCAAATACACCAAGTGGTTGCATTTGAGCAAGCAGGGTAGGAAACGGGGTTAAACACAGCAAAACAAGAACCCAATTCCATAACGGAATACCCGGTTGTTTTTGCATGGTAATTATTATTAGGTGTAATAAATGCTATATTTTAAATGTTGAATTTTAAATGTTGAATGGGAGATCTAATTCCGTTGAGCATTTAAAATTCAACACAAAAAATCCTACTTCAATTCCAGCACCACCACCGAAAAAGGTGGCAGCTTTACTTTTAAACTCGAACCACTTAAAGTTGCTCCGCTAAATGCTGCCGGTTTAACCTTATCCGGATTTTCAAAACTGTTATAGTTCTGTAATTTATCCGATGTCAATATCTTTCCTGTTACGCCTGTATAATTGGCACCGGTAACATTGATGGTAACTTCCTGTGCTTTGTTTGCATCAATATTCACCAGTGAAATATGCGTTAACCCATTCTTGTCTTTTGATGCGGAAGCAGACACCGCTTTTAAGGATTCTTTCCCCATTTTGTACTCGTTACTTTTTAATGTGATCGGAAGCAGGGTTGCATCCTGGTGCACATTGTACATTTCCATTACATGATAAGTAGGGGTGAGCAGCATTTTTTCTTCATTGGTAAGTATCACAGCCTGTAATACATTAATGATCTGTGCCAGGTTGGCCATCTTTACACGGTCGGCATGATTGTTAAAAATGTTCAGTGTTGTTCCGGCGATCATGGCATCACGCATCGTATTTTGTTGAAAAAGAAATGCGCCATTAGTACCGGGCTCCACATCATACCAGCCGCCCCATTCATCCACCACCATCGCTACTCTTTTTCTTGGATCATATTTATCCATGATGGCACTGTGTTTCGTAACCAGTTCTTCCATCTGCAAAGCACGTTGCATGGTGGTGTAGTATTCTTCCTCGTTGAATGTGGTAGATGGTCCTTTCTTATTCCAGTTAATTACTGAATAGTGGTGAACACCTACCGCATCAAGCATATTGTGTGGAATATCACGCATCAATACTTCTGTCCAGTTGTAATCATCATCACTTGCACCCGAGGCAATTCTGAATATTCGTTCTTTAGGGTCGCCATTGGTCATGAACGTAACATACTGGCGATAGATGTTTGCGTAATATTCCGGTTTCATATTTCCACCGCAACCCCATGCTTCATTGCCGATGCCCCAGTATTTTACATGCCATGGATTGGCGCGGCCGTTCGCTTTCCTGAGATCGGGCATTGGACTGCTGCCATTGGGATGAATGGTGTATTTAACCCAATCAGATAATTCCTGTGGTGTACCACTTCCAACGTTGCCGCTGAGATAAGGTTCTGCACCCAGCACTTCACACATGTTCAGGAATTCATTTGTACCAAAACTGTTGTCCTCTTTTACATTACCCCACCATACATTCAACATAGAAGGTCTTTGTGCTTTCGGGCCGATGCCATCTTTCCAGTGATAAGTATCCGCAAAACAACCACCCGGCCAGCGAAGCACAGGTACTTTTAGTTTTTTCAAAGCATCAATTACATCAAGACGGATTCCATCTTTGTTAGGAATTTTTTTATTGTCATCACCCACATAAAAACCACCATAGATACAGTGACCTAAATGTTCGGCAAAATGGCCGTAAATATTCTTGTTGATGATGTCTTTTCCCTGGTCCGCGCGCAGCGTAATATCATTTTGTGCAAAAGTTGCTACGCTGAGAAAAAGGCTAGCAAAAAAGGTCAGTTTTTTCATGGCAATTGTTCGGTTAGTTAGTGTCTTAATATATTAATTGTAAGCGTTGATTGTTTGTATGGTTCCGTCTGCGTTGTATTTTAATTCGGTCACTTTTACATTGCGTAAATGTGTTTTACCCGAGATCTGTGTATCGTGATAGAATAAATACCATTTACCTTTTACTTCAACAATAGAGTGGTGATTTGTCCATCCTTCCACCGGGTTTAATACAACTCCTTTATAAGTAAATGGTCCGTAGGGATTGGTGCCTGTCGCATAATTAATAAAATGAGAATCTCCGGTTGAGTAAGAGAAATAATATTTGCCTTTGTATTTATGCATCCAGGCTGCTTCAAAGAAACGTTTGTCGTTGTTTGATTCCAGGAATGTTTTGCCATTGGCATCAACGATCTTGATATTTCTTGGTGCTTCAACAAAGCTCTTCATATCAGCACTGAGTTTGGCAACTCTTGGCAGGATGGCTTCTTCTTTGGCTGTTTTTAATTTAGCATCCGCAGTGTACTTGTTGTTATCCCATCTCTGCAATTGCCCACCCCAGATACCACCGAAATACATGTAATAACTTCCGTCAGAATCTTTGAATACTGCAGGATCAATACTGTAACTTCCCTTGATCGGTTCTTTCTCTGCTTTAAAAGGGCCTGCGGGTTTTTTACTCGTCGCCACACCGATATGAAACACATCATTTTTATCTTTTACAGGGAAATATAAATAATAGGTACCATCCTTGTAAGCCGCATCCGGCGCCCACATTTGCCTACCGGCCCAGGGAACATCTTTGATATCAAGTGCAATGCCGTTATCAGTTACTTTACCACCAACAGAATCCATCGAGAGGATATGATAATCACGCATACCAAAATGGCTGCCCAGGTCATCTTCCTTAATACCTGCTTCAAAATCATGCGATGGATAGATATAGATCTTTCCGTTGAATACATGTGCAGAAGGATCGGCAGTGAAAATATGTTTCACCAGGGGTTGAGATATAGGTTTCTTTTTTAAAGTTCCTTTTTCCTGTGCGGACGCAGTTAGTGTTGATACAAATAAGATCGCTGAAAATATTTTGAGTTGCATAACAATCGGTTTATTGGTTTACTTGTTTATTGGTATTTTATTTAGCAGTTGTATATCTTGTTTCTGGTGGCCCCAGGTAACTTGGTCTTAAGCCACCCATATCGCCAACAATTTTTTGCAGTACAACAGCCGGACTTACCATCCAGTATTTGATGGTGTGTTTACCTGTTGTATTGATCTTGTGTATGGTTGTTTTTATAATGATATTATTTGCCATCCAACCTTCCCAGACACGTGTATTATTGTCGTCTTTGTTGATAACAACAGTTTGCGGTGCTTCATCATCAATTGAAACAGCATATTTCAGGCCGTCATCATTATGGAAATTCAAAGTGGGTGATAGGTAGATCAGCAGTTTTGTTGTTGCAGTATCATATACATAGAACTCATATTCAAGGTGTGGCGAATTGTTGCCAGGTGTTTGTTCGGCGGCAGTAACGGGCATTGTTGTAACAGAAGAACCGGTTCTTCCATGATCAGGTAGTATTTGCCAATTGATACCGGCCCCATTGATCGCTTTTGAATAATGATCAGCTTCTATCGAAATGTATCTTGTTCTTTCATAAAAAACATTTCCGTTGCTGTTTTTCGGGATCAATGACTCGGCTGTTTTTGGAAATATAGGAGTGGTATCTGTATTTCCGTATTCATCATCTGTGATATATTTTACATCAGGCATTTTCTGCTTGTTAGGCTGCTGCCAGTAAGTATAACCAATATGTGTCTGGTCCATCATATGGTTCCATTTGCCATCCGCCAGTGAATTGTATTCCATACTGATAAGAGAGTCTTTTATATATAACTTCTTCACTTTATCTGCAAATACATTTGCTTTTATGGATTTAGCTGTTGCATATGCCTTGTTCATACCAGCATTGTAGTACAGTTCATTCAGGTTGGCACAGGCTTTTACAGGATGTAATACCAGTTCGAAATAGGCATCCTTGTATGCAGCAGGTAAAGATGTATTTATTTTTTCTGCTTTTGCCAGAAGTGCATTGTACTCTTTTACTACATTTTCACCTTCTTTGTAATTGACCAGGCTATATGTATTGGCATCTAATAATTCGGGCTTCCTCCTTCCATTATATTTTGCATATTTCGAAAGCACATCTGCAATCTCAACCGCATATTTACTTCCAAACTGATCCGTCACCCATTTCTCTGTATATTTTTTCAGATCGGTTGCTTTAATCCTGTCAGGTGCCCATGCATAATCAAGAAAAAACGAAATAGGAAATTCCATGGGTTTGATATCACCCACATTCACCACCCAGATATTTTTCACACCATATTCATAGGCAAGATGCATCTGTTCCCATACTCTTGGAATAGGATTTGTATTGAGCCATTTATAATTTCTTGGCCCACCCACATAATCGAAGTGATAATAAATTCCGTAACCACCTTTACGCGGGGCATCTGTTACTCTTGGGAGTTTGCGGATATTGCCCCAGTTATCATCACACAATAACAAGGTAACATCATCAGGAACGCGCATGCCTTTATCATAGTAATCCTGCACTTCTTTATACAGTGCCCATGACTGTGGTGTGGCAGAAGCAGGCTTGCCTGTAACCTCTTCAATAATTTTTCTTTGATCAGCCACAATCCTTTCAAGTAATGCGATATTACTTCCCTGTGTCATTGGCATATCACCATCTCCACGCATACCCATGCTCACTACGCTTTCATGCGTGCCCATATTCTGGATCCCTTTTTTCCAGAAAGCTCTTAAAACAGTATCATTGGTTTGATAGTTCCAGGCACCCTTGCCATAACGTTTCCATTCCTGTTGTGCGCGAAGCATGGGCTCGTGATGCGAGTTACTGATCACAATGCCGTATTTGTCTGCGAGCACAGGATTCAACGTATCATCATCCGCAAATGCATTGCCCCACATGGCTGGCCATAAATAATTTGATTTGAGACGAAGCAACAGTTCAAATATTTTTTCATAGACCAGGTGATTTACACCGCCGAATTTTTCTTTTGTCCACCCGGAGAAGGCAGGCGCTTCATCATTGATAAATATGCCGCGATATTTTACCGAAGGTTGATCAGTGATATTGGTTCCTTTCGTTACATAGATCTCTTTCTTTTTCTTCACCGGCACATCGGCCCACCAGTTCCAGGGTGATACGCCGATCTGTTTTGAGATCTCAAAAACACCGAATGCTGTTCCTCTTCTGTCGCTTCCTGTTATGATCAAAGCATTGTCTGTTCCTGGAAAAGGATGGGCAACCACCTGTACCTGGTAAGCTTCCCATTTGCCCTGCAAATGATCAATCTTGATCTTTTTATTTTTTACCAACCTAGTGATCAAGGGAGATTGATCAGCAGATCCAACAATGACCACATTTTTTCCTGCAGAAGTTAATGTGTTTTGTATAGAAGGTTTTTTGCCCGTTACACTTTCAATGTCTGTTTGTAAAAAAGAAACAGCTTTCTGAACCAGCCAATGATCTTTATCGTCTACGATGATCGTAGCAGCATTTGAACCAACAATGGTAAAACCGCTGTTCTCCTTTTTCTCAGTAATAAACTGCTGCGCATACAACTGGCTAAGCGACAGGAGTACGGCTGGCAGGAGAAACCATTTCTTTTTCATACAGAAGTGTTTTCCTCTGTGTATCTCTGTGTTTTGTGTCTCTGCGGTAAAGCCTTCGCTTCGATTTTTTTTCACCACAGAGACACAAGACACAGAAGTACACAGAGATATTAGTTACTGCCATTCCCAGGTGGAAACGGAACAACAATAGCTTTATAATATTCTAAAGTCTGATCAGGTTTTTCATACCCGGCAGGTATCGGCATTTTTGAAAAAGTTGAAAAATAAAGCAGGCAGGCATTTCTCCACCATACGGCATCTTTTTCCTGTATAGCCAATAACATTTTTACATGCTCAAATCTTTCTTCATCAATTGAACCCTTTAACCCGTTCCATGTTTTTTGCATGGTACGAACATCAGTCACGCCGGAATAATATTTGGCACACAATTCTTCCCACATGGTTTTGCCGGACCTCATTGTATGTTTCCAGCCGGCATGATGAAACCAGAGTAAGTATTCATCAGGACAGGTAGCAATATTTTCATAGATCTTTCTTACTTCCGGCGCATATTGTTCCAACGCATTGGTTCCTTTGGATGACCTGTTAAATCCTAACCCCAATGAATCTGCTTTGTGATAATACACAGGTGTCCAGTCTGCACGACCCCTGTCAGACCATGGTGATGGACCATAGTGATGCCCTGTACCCATGATATGATGCAGTCCTAATGGCGTCATATAATTCACCATCGTTTCTCTTGAAGAAAGCATTATTTTTTTTGTGGTGCTGATAAAGGAAGCATCGTTGTTAAATGTCATGCGGATCCATTCATCCGCAATTGATTCTGATGATACTGTATGATCCCAGGCAAGTCTTCCATAAGAAAACCAATTCGATTGTGCGAAAGGATGACCGGTCCAGTTCCTGTCATCACCAATATTACTTACACCGGCAATTCCTGTGAGAGCGTGGTGTTCAATGGAACCATCTATGATCTTACCAACGGTTGTTCCTTTTCCGTTTGTATAAGTATCCGCATCCAATACTTCTTTCATCAATGGCGCTTCATAAACAAGGTTGGTACCCTGGCCAAGATATTCCTGCGTGATCTGGAACTCCATCATCAAAGGCGTTTTCGGCATAGCGCCAAACAAAGGATGAAAAGGTTCTCTTGGTTGAAAATCCAGCGGGCCATTCTTTACCTGCACAATTACATTCGGTTTGAATTGCCCATCAAAAGGTTTGAACTCATCGTAGGATTGTTTGGTCCTGTCCGTTGGTGTTTCATTACTGTACACAAATGCGCGCCACATCACGATACCATTGTGCGGTGCGAGTGCATCGGCCAGCATATTGGCGCCATCGGCATGTGTGCGTTTGTAATTTTGCGGGCCGGGTTGTCCTTCTGAATTTGCTTTTACAAGAAAGCCACCGAAGTCGGGAATATAACTATAGATCTCATCCACTTTCTTTTTCCACCATTCTTGTACCCCGGGATCAAATGGATCCGCAGTTTTTAATTTCCCCAATTCTATCGGCGCGCTGAATTTTGCTGAGAGGTATAGTTTGATACCGTATGATCTGAATACATCCGCCAATGCTGCTACTTTAATAAGATAGTCTTTGCTGAACATCTGCACATTTGCATTTACATTGTTCACTACTGTTCCGTTAATCCCGATGGATGCATTGGCACGCGCATAATCCTTATAACGCTGATCAATATAACCCGGTAGCAAATGCCATTTCCAGATAGAGAAACCGGCATAACCTCTTTCAACGGTCCTGTTCATATTATCCCAATGGTTCAATATGCGCATTTGGATCTTTGGTGAACTTGAAATGGAAAGGTTATTTATCGGGTGTTGTGTTTGCAATAACTGCAGGAAACGGAATGAACCATACAATACACCGGCATCTGTATTTGCTGCGATAACAAGGCAATTCTTTCCCTGTATATTTTTAGTGAGGATGGCAAAACCTTCACTGTTCAGTTTGCTTAGTTCAGTTAATTGTAAAGAAGCAATAACAGGAGAGGAGGCAGGTGTTCCGATAACAATGCAGTGATCCTGTAGTGATGAAGCGATAGAGATCTTTTTTCCAAGCAAGCCCGAAAGACCATTGCTTAATTCTTCTTTCGCTGAATTGATGATTGGAGATTTCCCTTCGGCAACAATATTTTCGACCTGTTTTGTATAAGCGGCTAATAAAGTTTTATCAGAGATTTTATCATATCGTAACCACAAACGATAACCGTCTTCGGCAGCCAATTGCTGCAGGCAGAGAAAGAAAAAGAGTAACAGTGAACACAATTGTTTTTTCATGTTGTACCCTATTGATGCGGTTTATTTCTTCTTTTTCAACGACGACTCCCTCACGATTAATTCTGATTTGATAATAATGGTATTGGTCAATTTGATGTTCGAATTACCCTGTAAATGATTGATCAGGTTCCTCGCAACGATCTCCCCGATCTCTATGCCCGGGTAATTGATGGTTGTAAGTTTAGGTTCTATGATCTTGCTGATCACATCATTGTTAAAACCGACAATGGCAATATCTTCAGGGATACGGATACCTGCTTCTTTTAAAGTTTGTATACAGATGGCAGCGCAAAAATCATTGGTAATAAAGATGCCATCAGGCATAGGCTTCATGGCCATTATTTTTTTTGCTGAGCGGATACTGGCTTCTTCGCTGAGATCATCAACCACTACCAGTTTGTCTGAAAATTTTAGTCCGCTTTCTGAGAGCGCCAACTGGTATCCTTTTAAACGTTCGGCATATACGTTCCTCTTCAGGTTGGCCGTGATATGCGCAATTCGTTTACAGCCCTGGTCTACCAGGTGTTTGGTTGCATCATAGCCGGCTTTCATGTTATTGATCACCACTTTGGTTCCTTCTCTCTCTTCAAATACACGGTCAAAGAATATTACCGGGATGCCTTTTCTTTCAAATGGTTCAAAATGGGAGAGGTTCTCTGTATCAAAAGCGAGTGATGCGATCACGCCATCTACTCTTTTATGAAAAAGGTTCAAAGCATTCGCCGCCTCTTTGGTAAATGTTTCAGATGAGTGGGCAATAATGATATCGTAATTCGCTTCTGTTGTTATTTTCTCAATACCCGCCAATACAGAAGTGATAAACTGGCTTTTTAACTCGTGCACGATCACACCAATGGTATTGGTGCGTTGTTTTCTCAGGTTGCTTGCGAAATTATTACTGCGGTAGCCAAGCTTGCTTGCGAGATCAGAGATCTTTTTCTTGGTGTGTTTATTGATGGCAGGATGGTCCTTCAAACCACGACTAACAGTGGCAGCAGAGAGGTCGAGTTCCCTGGCAATATCGTAAATCGTTATTTCTTTTTCTCGGCTCATAAAAATACAATCGGTTGCAATATAGGGGTTAAATGAAAAAAAGATCAGCTTTTTGCTTTCTTTTTGCGTGAAGATTCACGGATGATCAGTTCAGAACGCAGGATGATAATATTAGTAGTCGTTACATTCGAAACATTATTCAGGTGGTTAATGAGTTGGGTAACGGCTGCTTCGCCCATTGCATAACCGGGATAATTAACGGTGGTAAGATTGGGCTCCACCACTTTACTCATCGGGTCATTATTAAAGCCAACAAAGCCCATATCCTCCGGTATGCGGATGCCTTCTCTTTTTAATGTGCGCATACAATATACAGCGCATACATCGTTTGCAGAGAATACGGCATCCGGCAGGTGTTTTAACTTAAGGATATATTTTGCTGATTCTACTCCTGATTCTTCAGTCATGTTTTTGGTGAGTATCAATTTTGGATCAGGCTGTATCTTATGATCTGCCAATGCCTGTTTGTAGCCTCGTAATCTTTCGGCATATACGTTGCTAAGGGTGCTTCCACCAATATGCATGATCCGCTTGTAACCATTATCCAGCAAGTGTTTGGTGGCTTCATAAGCTGACCTATAATTATCTATGATGATGCCCATGCATTTGTTATGCTCTTTGATCCTGTCGAAGAAGATAACCGGGATCCCCTTCCTGATAAAAGGCTCAAAATGATCTATGTTCTGCGTTTCAAATGAAAGCGATACAAGCAAACCATCCACGCGGCTGTTGAACATGGTATCCGCATTGGCCATCTCTTTCTTTAGTGTTTCAAGAGATTGGCTGATAATCAGGTTATAACCTTCCGTACTGGCCACGTGTTCCATCCCGGCAATCACGTTCGACATAAAGTAACTGCTTAACCTCGGCACGATCACACCAATCGTATTCGAACTTTTCTTTCGCAGGTTGCTGGCAAATAGGTTCGAGCGGTAGCCTAATTGTTTGGCCAGGTCCTGGATTCTTTTTCGTGTGGCTTTGTTTACGGCCGGGTGGTCCTTTAACCCGCGGCTTACCGTGGCAGGTGAAACATTAAGTTCACGGGCGATATCATATATGGTGATCTCTTTCTCATGGGGCATGGGCGGGCGTATTGTTAGCACACTAAGATAATGGTTTAAAAAAAATATATTATGCAATCGGTTACAATTCCAAAAAATCTCCCGATATTAGTTTCGTGATTCAGGAATCTTGCCTGGTCAACGCGCCAAACCCGATTGTTTTTCATGCAGAAAAGGTTAACTATATTTAGTGTCAAACCCAAATACAGTAAGCATTTCAATGCTTACACTTCGTTATTGTTTTTACAAAACACAAGCACACATTACTTATCAGCGCGGCTCAGTAAAATAAAATCAAGTGTGCAGGCTTTTACTGCCTGGCTGTTTCCGGGCGCTTTGTTTTTCCCTTTTTTTACGGGGTTATTTTTTTTAAAACCAATAAACAACCAGCATTTTTTTCAGATTACACAGTAGTGTCCATAGCATTACTGTTAGTAAATACTATGTAACTTATTGATAATGAATATGCAACCGATTTCAAAATAAAATAGAAAATGCCTTTTTAGGGCTGTTTAAATGAGGTCGGTTAAAAAATAGCTATATAAACCAAATACTAACTCCAAACGATTGCTTTATGAAACATTTCCTGCCTACCAACGTGGAAGCCATATTTTCTGATGGATGAAGATGATTGTTCTTCTTCCGAAAACCTGCCAAACGATATGCTAACCAAAAAATCTTTTAAAAAATGATCAAGAAAAAAACAGCAAAATTGCTTTGCCTTACCATCGCAATGCAACTTTTTGCAATTTTGTCTTTTGCACAAAATCTAAGTGTGAGGGGCCATGTTGCAGATGAAAAAGGGGGGCCTTTATCCGGTGCCTCGGTTCTTGTAAAAGGAACTACTACCGGTGTAAATACAGATGCTGCAGGAAATTTTTCGATTTCAGTTACCCGGGGAGCTATCCTGGTTGTCAGCGCGCTGAATTACGACTCGAAAGAGGTTAAGGTAAATAATGCAACACTCAGCATTACATTAACAGGATCCGAAGCCCAACTGGGAGAAGTTGTTGTTATCGGTTATGGTACGCAAAAGAAAAAGGATGTTACCGGTTCTACCGTTTCCGTAAAAGGTGAAACACTTAACGAAATCAAAGCGCCGAACATCTATAACCAGTTACAGGGTAGGGCTGCGGGTGTTGACATTGTAAACAACAGTAGCAATATCGGGCAATCCGGAGAGATCCGTATCCGCGGTAACAGGTCACTGACCGGTACCAATAACCCGTTGCTTGTTGTTGATGGTATGGTTTACGGTGGAAGTCTTAACGATCTTAATCCCGACAATATCGCAAACCTTGACGTGCTGAAAGATGCGTCTGCAACCGCCATTTATGGTTCACGCGGTTCAAATGGTGTTATTATCATCACCACAAAACGTGGTAGCGGTGCAAAAGCTACTACTAACCTGAGTTCTTATTATGGTATGGGGAATGCTACGGGAACCTACCGTCTTTTCAATGGTGCGGAATATGCACAGTTTAAGGAAGATGCAAGACAAGGACAACCCGGATTTCTTACAAATCCAGCCGTTACTACTCAATACGCCATAAGGCCGTCTGAGGATAGTAGCCTTAAAGCGGGTATCAGCACAGATTGGCAAAACTTATTATTGCAAACAGCTGTAAGAACAGGAACTGATTTAAGCGTTAGCGGTGGAAACGAAAAAACCCAGTATTATTTCGGCATGGGTTATTACAAAGAAACTGCAATCATGCATGACCAGGCTCTCGACAGGATATCATTTAGCGTAAACATCGATCATAAAATTTCCAATAAGATCAAAATTGGGTTTACCAGTTTTAATACCATGAGCATTCAGAACCGTATAGGTTTGGATGCTTATGGATCGGCTATGCGTTTGAGTCCTTTATTTAAGCCTTACTGGGCTGATGGCTCCCTTAATTTTTACCCGGCAATCCAACAGGGTGTTGATAATACACAGATCAATCCGCTTGCTTCATGGGGACAGGATGAAAAGATCAAAGCGCTTACCAGGAGATACCAGTTTCAACATAATTTCTATGGAGAGTGGGAGATCATCAAAGACCTGAAATTTAAAACAACCTTTGGCTTCGGTTGGTCACAAACGTACAGCGACAATTATCGCGGGCCGCTTACTTTCTTTAATACCAACTCAAATACTGCAGGGGCTACCTTAAATCAAACCAATTCAGAAGGTTGGCAGTACACGATCAATAATTCACTTAATTACAACAAAAACTTCGGAAGCAAACACAAGCTATCTGTACTTGCATTACAGGAAATTCAAAAGAACCATTTCCAGTCGCAGGGCTTTAGTGGCGTGGGCGTACCGGCCGACTATGTACAGTCGTATAACTTCCAGTTAGCTAATTCAGTTACTGCAAACAATGGTAACTATAGTGAGTCTGCAGTAGTGGGTTATATGGGTAGGGCGATTTACTCGTATGATAATAAATATCTGCTTACTGCAACCGTAAGAACGGATGGAGCTTCGGTATTAGCACCAGGCAATAAATGGGTTACTTATCCTGCCATTTCTGTTGGATGGAACCTGGATAATGAAAAATTCCTTCAAACGGCAACATTCATCAGCAGCTTGAAATTAAGGGCCGGATATGGTATCAGCTCAAATGCCGGTATTAATCCTTATACCACTTTAGGTAGCCTTAGCACCAGCTTTTATAACTATGGAGCCGGTTCAACAGCGTTGGTTAACTATGTGGGCGGATATACGATCAATACAATTCCAAATCCAAGTTTAACCTGGGAAAAAACAACCGGTATAAATGTTGGTCTTGATTTTGGATTGTTCAACAACCGGATCACGGGTAGTATCGAGTATTATACCACCAAAACCAAAGATATCCTCCTAAGCAAAAGCCTGCCTGTTAGCCAGGGCGCAAACTCCATCCTTGTAAATGCTGGTGAAACCGCTTCACATGGTATGGAATTTACCCTCAGCGCCGACATTATCAGAAGCAAAGGTCCGGGTCATTTTTCCTGGAGAGCTGATGCCAATGCTTTCTTTAACAGGGAAAAAATTGTTGCCTTACAACTGGGATTACAGCAGGACATTGGAAACGGCTGGTTCGTTGGACAACCTGTTTCTGTAATTTATGATCTGAAAAAAATCGGTATCTGGCAAACCAAAGACAACGCCCAGGCTTTAACCTTTGGCCAGGCTGCGGGTGACATCAGGCTTGAGGATTTAAATGGTAATGGCTCTATCGATGCCGGTGACCGCCAGATAATAGGTACTTTTCAACCAAAGGTGGTGGCAGGGTTAACTAACCATTTTCAGTACGACAATTTTGACCTGAACATCGTGTTGTTTGGACGTTTTGGTCAAACCGTGCTTGTTAACTATTTGGGCGCAGATGGTGGTGGTGCGGGTTATCCATTCTTGATGAACAGCCGTGTAAACCAGATGAAGATAGATTACTGGACTCCAACCAATCCAACAGATGCGTTCCCTCAGCCCGATGCAAGTCGTGATGGACAGTTGTACACTTCCACACTCCAGTATCGTGATGGTTCGTTTATTAAAGTAAGAAGTATTGATTTTGGATATAATTTCTCCAGTAAACTGTTGGCAAAGGCAAAGATCCAGTCTTTAAGATTTTACATAAATGCACAGAATCCGTTCATATTATGGTCTCCGCTTGTTAAGTCAGGCTTAGCCCTTGATCCGGAAGGAAATGGTAATGGAAATAACATTGCCGGAACATTAGGTGGTGGAGCCCCTGGCCGTGCAATTACAGTAGGTACCGGTCTTCCTCCTGTACGTTATTTCGTTTTTGGTATAAATTTGAAATTTTAACCTGCTAAAATAATTTTATGAAACATACTATATTAAAATACTTTATTCTCTTGGGGGCAATTGTTTTTGTTTCCAGCGGATGTAAGAAATTATTGGACGAACAACCAAGGTCGGGTATTGACGCTTCGTTCTTTAAAACACCAGAAGGGATACAGGGCGGTATCGCCGGTATTTATGCTTCGTTCCGCGGACAATGGGGCACGCAGATCTTCACGCAGTTGTTTAATGCGGGTAGTGACGAATTTCAAAAAGGTGCTGCGGCTGATGTTCAGCATTGGTTTACTTACAATCAGCCTACCATCAAAGCCACTTCGAACGATTACCTGGGTTTCTGGAATGCCATGTATATTGATATCAATACTGCCAACGGTGTATTGCAATATGGTGCGGCTGCTGATATGCCTGCTGCAACCAAAACACAGGTTTTGGCGCAGGCAAAATTCCTAAGGGCGTTTTGTTATTATAACCTCGTAACTACATTTGGTGATGTTCCATTGCACATAACCTTTAACACGGAAGCGTCTGCTGCTGATTCAAGAGCGCCACAAAAGGATGTATATGCCCAGATCATCAAAGATCTGACGGAGGCTTCTGCTGATTTACCTGTTACACCTGCGGCAGGAACGGGAAAACCAGCTACCAAAGTAGTTGCCCAATTCCTGTTAGCTAAAACATATTTGTGGAAAGGTTGGTCTTCAACCGGCACAACCGCGGATTTCACCAGTGCTTACACAACTGCCAAGGCAATCATCGATAATAAGGCAACTTATGGTGTAGACCTGATGGCATATTTTGGAAGCATTTTTGTTGAAGGAAATGAATATGGCAAAGAAGTTCTGATGGTAATTGACCATACCAAAGACATTAAATTCGGACAGAACTCCAACGTGGGTGCAGGCGCTACTGCAGGTAATGAAAACAAATCGAACTTCTTCTTCCGTCCCAACTATCCTACTTTAAGCGCAAACTATCCTGCGGGAGGTGGTGCCACAGTTTGTGTAAGGGATATTAATAACGGGCGCCCTTTCCAGCGTATCAGGCCTAATATGAAATACCTGATTGATGTTGCTTTTGCCAACAGGGGGAATGATGCACGTTATGAAGGAAGCTTCCAGGTGGCATGGCTTTCAAATTCAACTGAACAGTCATTAAAAGGAACGACAGGTGCAACAACCCCAAGAGGTGTTTTGATCAATGGTGTTGATACTGCCATCTTTATGTCTGATAGAGTGGTTACTGCTGCAGAAAGAGCTGCATTCAAAGGAATCATCTTTGAACCGGAGCACCTGCCAGGCGCTACACTTAAAATGGATCCCACCTATTATCCAAGTTTAAAAAAATGGGACGATTCAACAAGAGGTGATAAAAACGATTATTCAGACAGGCCTTATATTTTATACCGCTTTGCAGAAGTTTACCTTGTAGCTGCTGAAGCTGCTATTAAAGGCGGAGCTACGTTAGCAGATGCTGCCGCTATGATCAATGTATTGCGTACAAGGGCCGCTCTTAAAGCTAACCAAACGGCTGCACAATATGCAGTAGCCGTAGCTGCGCAGCAGGTAACTGCCGCACAGATGGACATAGATTTTCTTTTGGAAGAAAGAAGCCGGGAGTTATGGGGTGAAAGTTGTAGATGGTGGGACCTGGCCCGAACCGGAAAACTGGTAAGCAGGGTACAATTGTACAATGCTGAAGCGGCCACCGTTCAGGAAATTAACAGGTTAAGACCGATACCACAAACACAGATTGACCTGGTTACGGAAGGACCTAAATTCCCTCAAAACACAGGTTACTAAATAGTAGGCAGTTCGTTGGTTTTACATAGAAAGAATTGCAATCGGAGCTGGGGGCGGTTTTTTGCCCCCGGCTTTATGTTAAGGGTTGCATTTCTATTTTAGAATGATGTTGACGAAAACCAATATAACAACAATAGATGGGCATCATGATTAACATAGTGCAAAAGAACGAACAGGTTTCGGAAGCCACGGGTAATGTTGGCCTTTAATAGTTAGTGATATACACTGTTTTACTGTGTATATGGTTAAATGAAAATTATGTTGTCAAATTATTATGCACCAAATAATGATAAAACTGAGTAAATACGCCTGTATTTTTTTTATACTCTGCAGTTTTGCTGCTATAAAAAAAAGTGAAGAAGAACCAAGAGGAGCAGAGAACCTGGCGTATAAATGGGGGAAGGTGGCGTTGGAGGCTACAGCAAACAACACAGAAAAATACAAACCCAGGCCAACTGTTACATCCAGAATGCTTGCGCTGGTTTGGACCTCGATATTTGATTCATGGTCGAGATTTGACGCAAAAGCCCGGCCGGTTTATTTAAAAAATGTTGAACGGGTTGCACAAAACAAACGAACACTGAAGAATAAAGAAACGGCAATAAGCTACGCGGCATACAGATCAATGCTCGCATATTTTTCTTCTGATTCACTTCTGTTCCGATCGAAGATGATCGGCTTCGGATATGATCCGGATAACAATTCACTTGATCCGCAAACACCTGAAGGAATTGGCAATCTTGCTGCAAAAGCCGTTATTGAAGCAAGATTGAACGATGGCTCAAATCAAACAGGTTCAATGTCGGGGCCTCTCGGCACCGCTTATTCAGATTATACGGGATACCGACCCGTGAATAATGCAGATACATTAAATGACCTTATACATTGGCAGCCAAAATATTTTTCTGACGGCAAGGGTGGAAGATTTGCTCCCGCATGTCTTACACCACATTGGGGCAGAGTAAAAACATTACTCCTCGATTCGGGTGCCCAGTTCAGGTCGCAACCTCCGCCACTAATCGGATCGGCACGGCTGGAAAAAGAAGTAAAAGAAGTAGTTGAATTGCAGGCGAACCTGACAAACGAACAAAAAGCTTTGGTGGAGTTTATGAGAGACGGACCTAAATCTGTGCAACAGGCAGGCCACTGGTTGGTTTTTGCGCAGGATGTTTCTGTAAGAGACAAACATACGCTTGATGAAGACGTGAAAATGTATTTTGCCATAGAAGCAGCTGCTATGGATGCGTTCATCGCCTGCTGGGATACCAAGATGAGTTATGATTTTGCCCGGCCTTATACGCTCGTTCATTATTATTTTAAAGATAAAAAGATCAGGGGCTGGGGTGGCGCCGAAAAAGGAATGATAGAAATGCTGGGCCAGGATTGGAGGCCTTATTCACCCGAAACATTTTTGTGCCCGCCTTTTCCAAGTTATGTTTCAGGGCATAGCACTATCAGCGGCGCCTGTGCAGAAATCCTGAAATTATTTACAGGAAGTGATCGTTTTGGGATCGAGGTAAAAAGAGTGCCGGGTGAGTTCACCGAGCCCGAACATATGGGGGCCGAGGTTACACTGAAATTTCCAACCTTTACAAAAACCGCCGAAATGGCGGGGATTTCACGCGTAATGGGCGGTTATCATATCCAATGTGAGAACAAAGAAGGCCTGTTGATGGGGAAATCTGTGGCAGCAACAGTCTGGAAGAAGTATCTATATTTAACAGGTACAACGCTTTAAAACATAAATCATTAAAAATGGCGAAGAGAAGCCTAAGCTCATACCTGATTTTCACATGTTTTCTATTGACGATTATATTTTTAGAAACGGGCTGCAAAGGAAATGAAGCAAATGATAAACCACAGCTTGATCCGGTTTTTGAGAAAGTGCCGGCATCTGTGAGTGGAATCACTTTTAATAATTCCGTAGAAGAGAATTATCAGAAAAGTTATGAATCCTTTGCCTATGTATATAATGGCGGCGGTGTAGCCACAGGTGATTTTAATAACGATGGCCTGGTCGATATCTACTTTACAGGTAATGAAGTATCCAACAAATTATACATCAACCAGGGCAACATGAAGTTTAAAGATATTACCGTGTCTGCCGGTGTAAGTGGTAATGGTGGCTGGAAGAATGGTGTGACACTTGTTGATATCAACCACGATGGCTTTCTTGATATCTATGTATGCAGGGGCGGATTCAAAGATACAGATGAAGAAAGAAAGAATTTATTATACATCAACCAGGGAAATCTCACATTCAAAGAGGATGCAAAAGAATATGGGCTGGATGACGACGGCTATTCTTTACAGGCTGTATTTTTTGATATGGATAACGACAATGACCTCGACGTTTACCTAACCAGTCGCCCCGACAGTTTTTATCTTGGTTTATCAAGAATGGTATCCGGGAAAAGAAATCCGCCTGAAAAATGCCGGAACAAACTTTACCGGAATGACAATGGCAAGTTCACCGAGATCGGAAAACAGGCAGGTATCAACCATAGCTTCGGATACGGGTTATCAGTCGAAGTTGCCGACCTGAATAATGACGGTTACGCTGACATTTATGTTGCCAATGATTATGCGGATAATGACTACATGTTCATTAACCAAAAAAATGGAACCTTCAAAGACCAGGTAAAGACGATGACAAACCATGTCTCGCTTTTTTCCATGGGTTCCGATATCGCAGATATCAACAACGATGGTTTTGAAGATATCCTGGTGATGGAAATGCTGCCCGAAAACTATAAAAGATCAAAAGTATCTATGCCCAGGATGGACGTAGAAGGCTTCTGGGCCATTGCCGACAGCGGGTTTCAGAAGCAGTACATGCATAATGTACTTCATCTCAATCATGGCAACGGATTTTTCAGCGATGTTTCTCAAATGGCAGGTATTCAAAAAACAGAATGGAGCTGGTCAACATTAGCTTCTGATTTTGATAACGATGGTAATCGCGACATTTTTGTGGCCAATGGTTACAGACGGGATTTATTCGATGGCGACATCGAGCAAAAACAACAGATGTATGTTAAGGCAAATATGCACAGGTACCAGTCTTCACAGGAGATGTTCGAAAAAGGCTTTAAAGAATACATGGATATCTACGATCCGATTAAAGTAAGAAATTATTTATTTAAAAATAATGGTAATCTGCAATTTCAAAATGTTTCAGAAGCCTGGGGTTTCAAAGACAGTACGTTTTCAAATGGTGCAGCTGTAGCAGATTTTGATAATGATGGGAAACTGGACATGGTGATTAATAACCTGGATGGCGTGGCAGATGTATACCGGAATATTTCCAGTGCAAAGAACAATTTTCTACGGATTAAACTTGAAGGACCACAACAAAACCCGGAAGGTCTTGGCGCAAAAGTTTCCCTTTATTACGATGGTAAAATGCAACAGTTTTTTCAGCAGAAAACGGTTCGCGGATACCTTTCCTGTAATGAGCCCACTATTCATTTTGGTTTAGGAACGAAAGATAAAGTTGACAGCGTGGTGGTTGTATGGCCGGATGGGAAATCAAACACTTTGCCAAACATCGCAGCTAACCAGGTACTCAAAGCAAACTACGCACAATCGAACAGGAGCAGTAATACCAGTATTTCATTTTATAATCCGTTGTTCTCTGAAGCAACGGATCAACTGCTGTCGGTCCCTTTTATACATACAGAAAATAAGATCGATGAATACCGGGACCAGGTTTTGTTACCGCATGAATTCAGCCGCGACGGGCCTTTTGTAGCCACCGGAGATGTGAACGGCGATGGAAACGAAGATTTTTATGTGGGCGGTGCGAAAGATCAGCCTGGTAACCTTTACCTGCAGCAAAGCGGAAAATTTGTAAAAAAAGCTGTGACAGTATTCGAAGGGGATAAAAAATATGAGGACATGGGCGCTTCATTCTTTGACGCCGATGGCGATGGCGATATGGATTTATATGTTGTAAGCGGAGGTAGTGAATTTGACGAGGGGTCTGTTATGTACCAGGACAGGCTTTACATCAATGATGGTAAAGGAAATTTCTCAAAATCGATTTTGCCGGCAACAGTCAGTAGCGGATCATGCGTGGTTATGTTCGATGTTGATGGTGATGGCGACCTGGATATTTTCAGAGGAGGAGAAGTGGTAGCACACAAGTATCCCCAGGCACCGTTAAGCTATTTACTGATCAATGAAAAAGGAAAATTTGTTGACAGAACAAAAGACATTGCCCCGGGACTGGCAAGAGCGGGCATGATAAAATCGGCAGTATGGGCGGATTTCGATGGCGATAAAAAAGCAGAACTGGTTATCGCAGGCGAATGGATGCCTATAAAAGTATTCGCCTACAAAAATGGTAAAATGAATGATGTATCCGGCAACTTTGGCTTACAGAATACAGAAGGCTGGTGGGACAAATTAATTGCTGATGACATAGATGGAGATGGAGATATGGACCTGATCGCGGGAAACCTTGGTGAAAATTACAAGTTCCAGGCAGCTGTTCAGAAACCTTTCGAAGTGTATGCAAAAGATTTTGACGGCAATGGAACCAACGATATTTTCCTTGCCCGGCACCTGAAAGACAAAGGCATTATGGTGCCTATCCGCGGACGGGAATGTACATCACAACAATGTCCTATGATCGCGCAAAAATTTCCAACATTTTTATCTTTTGCAGAAAGCGACCTCAGCGGGATACTGGGAGAAGACCAACTCAAAACTGCATTGCATTATAAGGCGCATCTTTTTTCAACCGTCATGTTTGTAAATGATAAGGGAAAGTTTACAATCAAAAAGTTGCCAATGGAAGCACAACTGTCAACTGCAAATGGAATTATTGTAAAAGACTTTGACGGAGACGGGAAAAAAGATATTCTGCTGGCGGGAAACAAATTTGATGTGGAAGTAGAAACAACTCCCGCTGATGCTTCGCCAGGGGTGTTCCTGAAAAATACAGGTAACCTGAATTTTAAAAGTTACAAGCCATTGGAAAGCGGATTTTTTGTTCCCTATAATGTGAAAGACATCAAAGCGGTAAAAACGGGAGACAAATGGGCAATATTGGTAAGTTCAAATAATGACCGTTTACGGGTTTTTAAAAGTTTGAAATAAAACCAGTGCATGTTGATAAGGATCGTAAAGAAGATGAAGAGGTTGTTGCTCAATGGTGTGATATTGATCATCTTGTTTGGATGTTCGGATACACAAAATAAAAAGCAGAACCGGTTACAATTTGCTTCGAGCCCGTATTTAAAAGAACACGCAGATAACCCGGTTAACTGGTACGAATGGGGGCCGGAAGCATTGAGTAAAGCGAAACAGGAGAATAAACCTTTATTGATAAGCATAGGTTACGCTTCCTGCCACTGGTGTCATGAAATGGCAAGAGAGTCTTTCATGGATACAGCGGTTGCGCGAATTATGAATGAGAAGTTTATATGTATTAAAGTAGACAGGGAGGAACGTCCCGACATAGACCAGATCTATATGAATGCACTACAACTTTTAACGGGGAACTCGGGCTGGCCCTTAAATGCATTTGCACTGCCGGATGGGAAACCATTTTATGCGGGTACCTATTATAGTAAAAAAAACTGGATCAGTTTATTGCAGGGAGTTTCGAATGCGTATAATACCAAACATAATCTCGTTGTTACGCAAGCCGGCGCCTTACTGAATGGAATTGCAGAACAGGATCTTTCATTGATCGACACAGGAGCAGTAGCAGTCAAAAAAAGCATACCGGTTTATACAACACTGTATGACAGTATTTACAAACAGGCGGACCTGGTGAATGGTGGATTAAAAGGCACACAAAAATTTCCTACACCTGCGTTCGCAGAATTTTTGCTGCAGCATTACTATATAACCCGCAATAAGGAGTCTGTCAATATCGCAACGGGCACATTGAATAAAATGGCACTTGGCGGTATCTATGATCACCTGGCAGGAGGATTCTCCAGGTACACGATTGATAGCTCCTGGCGTGTTCCGCATTTTGAAAAAATGCTTTACGACAATGGTCAAATGGTAAGCGTATACGCGCATGCTTATCAAATTACAAAAAATGATTTCTATAAAAACATCCTGACCGAAACACTTGGCTTTATAGAAAAAGAACTCGCGGCGCCACTTGGGGGATATTATAGCTCTTTAAATGCTGATACCAAAGATGGCGAAGGCGAATTTTATACATGGAGCAAAAAAGATTTTACCGGCGTTGCCGGAGCTGATGAAACGATCGCAGACTACTTTCACGTATCACAGGAAGGTAATTGGAAACCGGGAAATAATATCCTGTATGCAGGCAAGTCTCCACTGGAATTCGCGATCGATAAAAAGTTGGACCCTGTTGCCTTTACCGGTAAACTATTGGATGCAAAAAATAATTTATTAAAAGAAAGAAACAAACGGACCAAACCTTCTGTAGATACAAAGATCATTACTGCCTGGAACTGTATCATGCTTAAAGGATATGCAGATGCCTATGCTGCCACGGGCACAGAAGCCTACCTGGAAAAGGCAAAGTCATGTGCATTTTTTATAGAAAGGAACATGATAGGAAAAGATGGCAGCTTACAAAGGAATTTTATAAATGGCAAAGCTGCTATCAATGGTTTTCTTGATGATTATGCATGGGCCGCTTCATCATTTCTAAAACTGTACGAAGTGAGTTTCGACAATCACTGGTTGATGCTTAGCAGGCAAATTGCAGATCGGGCCATTAAAAATTTTTTCAATAACAAAACGGGCCTGTTTTATTATTCAGAAAGTCAAACGGACCCGGTATTGCGAAAAACAGAAGTTGCTGATGACGCTGTTCCATCCTCAAATGCAGTATTGGCCAAAACGCTGTATGTATTGGGAAATATTTTTAACGATACAAATTATACCGCCAAAGGATTGCAAATGTATTATTCGGTGATGGACCGGGTGAAAAAGATACCAAGGTATCATATTCAATGGTGCAGTTTTGCCGGCCTTTTGTCAGCCAGGTCATATGAAGTGGCGATCATGGGAAAAGATGCGTTGGCAAGAAACCAGGAACTCCAGAGAAATTACCTGCCAACAAGTTTTGTAATGGGAAGCACCAAAGAAGAAGCGCTCCCTTTACTCCTGAACAAATTTGTAGCAGGTAAAACACTGATCTATGTGTGTACGGATAAACTTTGTAAACGGCCGGAAGAAATAACAGCAAAAGCTATCGCTCAAATAAAATAAACAGAGCAGGACTGTATTCTGCAATTTTTTGGGTATTATAGTGGCAATAAATGGCAAGCCCCACCGGGAGCGGATTCCGATGGTTTTTAAACCGCTTGCTACCAGGTTCGTAAACGGGTAATGAGAATAAAAAAAAGTACATGTTATTATTAGGGATAGATATTGGAACATCATCGGTTAAAGTTTCTGTGGTGAACGCAGACACACAGCAATGCGTGGTATCTGCGCAATACCCGGAAACAGAAACAGGTATAACTTCCCTGCAGCCGGGATGGGCAGAACAATCTCCTGAAATGTGGTGGCTGCATGTGCAGGAAGCGATATTAAAAGCACATGCAACCAAACTGTACGATCCGAAAGAGATACGCGCTATCGGTATCGCTTACCAGATGCATGGACTGGTTTTGATCGACAAGGATCATAAAGTATTGCGTGATAGTATCATTTGGTGCGACAGCCGCGCGGTAGATCTTGGTAACAAAGCCTTCGCTGAGATCGGTGAGGAAAAATGTTTATCACATTTACTGAATTCGCCGGGTAATTTCACCGCATCCAAACTGGCATGGGTAAAACAGAATGAGCCGAACGTGTATGAAAAAATTTACCAGGTAATGTTGCCGGGAGATTTTATAGCCATGAAACTAAGCGGGCAAATCACCACTACTATTTCTGCCTTATCAGAAGGGATCTTTTGGGATTTTGCCAACCAGGAATTATCAAAAGATGTATTTAATTATTATGGTTTTGATACTTCCATCATTCCCGAAATAAAGAATGTTTTTGAAACCCATGGCACGCTTAAAGAAGAAGTGGCCACAACACTTTCACTAAAAACAGGCATCCCGGTTTCTTATAAATCAGGCGATCAGCCTAACAATGCCCTTTCCTTAAATGTATTGCAACCCGGCGAAGTAGCGGCAACAGCAGGAACTTCGGGTGTTATTTATAGTGTGAGTGATACATTGGCTTATGATAAACAATCGAGAGTAAATACATTCGCGCATGTAAATCATACAGAAGAGAAAAAAAGATTGGGCATATTGTTATGTATCAATGGTACGGGCATTATGAATAACTGGATAAAGAATGTTACCGGTGGGCATCTTACTTATCCGCAGATGAATGATGCTGCGAGACAGGTAGCTGCGGGTAGCGATGGTTTATTTGTGCTTCCTTTTGGTAATGGTGCGGAAAGAATGTTGAATAATAAAACGGTACATGCGCATTTTCACAATATTGATTTGTATAAACACACGGCAGCACATATCTTCCGTGCCGGGCAGGAGGGCATTGCTTTCTCCTTCAGGTATGGATTGGATATCATGCGGGGGAATGGCTTACAGCCCACTGTTATCCGTGCAGGCAAAGCCAATTTGTTTCTGAGTGATGTATTTGCAGAAGCATTTGTAAATGCAACCAACACGCCGGTTGAGTTATATGCTTGCGATGGAAGTGTAGGAGCAGCCATCGGTGCGGGATTGGGCGCAAATATTTATGCAAATGAAAAAGAAGCATTTGTGAATATGAAACGTCTGCAGTTGATAGAACCGGGTGATACAAAGAAGTATGATGAATTGTATTTTGAATGGAAACAGTTGTTGGAAAATGTGATAATGTGATGATGTGATGATTTGATAATGTACGCGATCCTAATTATCAAATTATCACATTATCAAACTATCAAATTGTTTAAAAATAAAATTGTAATAAAATGAAAGTTGTAACAGGCGACAAAGAATTTTTTAAAGGCATTGGACAAGTGAAGTTTGAAGGAGTGGAAAGTGATAACCCATTGGCATTTCGCTGGTATGATGAAACTAAAGTGGTTGCCGGTAAACCCATGAAAGAGTGGTTACGTTTCGCCTGTGCTTACTGGCATTCGTTTGTAGGTAATGGGGGAGATCCTTTTGGAGAACCTACCCATGTTTTTCCATGGGATGCCAAAACAGATGCTGTTGAAAAAGCAAAGGATAAAATGGACGCGGCATTTGAATTCATTACTAAAATGAATATACCTTATTACTGTTTTCATGATGTGGATGTGGTTGAATATACCAATGATATAGCAGAGAACGAACGCAGGCTCCAGGCATTAACAGCGTATGCAAAACAGAAACAAGCCGATAGCGGTGTGAAATTATTATGGGGCACTGCCAATTTATTCAGTAACCGTCGTTACATGAATGGTGCAGCAACCAATCCTGATTTTCATGTGCTGGCACATGGTGGGGCACAGGTAAAAGCAGCGCTTGATGCAACCATAGCATTGGGTGGAGAAAACTATGTTTTCTGGGGTGGCCGCGAGGGGTATATGAGTTTGCTCAATACCAATATGCAACGTGAAAAAGAACACATGGCAAAGTTCCTGCACACAGCAAAAGACTATGCAAGAAAAAATGGTTTTAAAGGAAGTTTCTTTATCGAACCAAAACCTTGTGAACCAAGCAAACACCAGTATGATTATGATAGTGAAACAGTGATCGGTTTCCTGCGCCAGTATGATTTACTAAATGATTTCAAATTAAATATTGAAGTAAACCATGCAACGCTTGCCGGACATACCATGCAGCATGAATTACAGGTAGCTGCCGATGCCGGTATGCTCGGTAGCATTGATGCGAACCGCGGGGATTACCAGAATGGATGGGATACTGACCAGTTCCCGAATAACGTTAATGAACTCGCAGAAGTAATGCTGGTAATCGTAGAAGCCGGCGGATTTGGCGGCGGTGGTATCAACTTCGATGCAAAACGCAGAAGGAATTCAACCGACCCGGCTGATCTTTTCTATGCACATGTTGGTGGCATGGATGTGTTTGCGAGGGCATTGATCGTTGCAGATAATGTGTTACAAAAATCTGATTACAAAAAGATCCGCAAGGATCGTTATGCATCTTTCGACAGTGGTGCCGGTAAAGAATTTGAACAAGGCAAACTGACTTTGGAAGCCCTAAGAGATTTTGCTGCAGCCAACGGAGAACCGGCAGTTGCGAGCGGAAAACAGGAGTATTTGGAGAATTTGATCAATAGATTTATTTAAATTATCAGGTGACAGATGTTGGTTGACAGTTGACAAAAAGGTAGTGATTCTCTGCCAACTGTCAACCAACATCTGTCACCTTACTAATAGGTATGCGTAAAGAAAAAGCTTTCCTCTTCGACCTGAATGGCACGATGATAGATGATATGGATTTTCATATTAAAGCATGGCATGGAATTCTGAACGGGCTCGGTGCAAACATCAGTCGGGGACAGATGAAGGAAGAGTGTTATGGTAAAAATGATGAACTGCTCGAAAGGGTTTTTCCCGGAAGATTTTCTGTGGAGGAAAAAACAAAGATGAGTTATGATAAGGAAACTGCTTATCAACTCGCATTCAAACCGTCTTTGAAATTATTGGATGGACTGGATGATTTCCTGGAGAAAACATCAGGGCAAAATATTCCGATGGCGATTGGTTCTGCAGCTATCATTTATAATATTGATTTTGTATTAGATGGTTTGAATATTCGTCATTATTTCCCGGTGATCGTAGCAGCGGAAAATGTTAAGATGAGCAAGCCAGATCCCGAAACATATCTCAAATGTGCAGATCAATTGGGCGTATCTTACAACAATTGTATTGTGTTTGAAGACGCACCAAAAGGAGTGGAAGCTGCACAGAATGCAGGTATGCAATGCGTGGTATTAACCACTATGCATACAAAGGAAGAGTTTAGTAAATACAATAACATCGTTTGTTTTATAAAAGATTACACAGATCCTCAATTGAATAATTTATTTGAATAAAGATTATGGCCGGTGATAGCTTTGTTATAGGAGTTGATTTTGGCACCGATTCGGTACGCTCTATTATTGTGAATGCTGCTAACGGCGAAGAAACAGCCGCTTCCATATTTTATTATCCCCGCTGGAAAAAAGGTTTGTATTGCAACCCTGAAAACAACCAGTTCCGCCAACATCCTTCCGATTATGTAGAAGGTCTTGAATTTACGATTAAAGATTGTTTACAGAAAGCAGGCAACGATATCTCTTCAAAAGTAAAAGGCATCTCTGTTGATACAACAGGTTCTACACCCGTTGCAGTTGATCAGAAAGGAACACCACTTGCTTTATTACCAGCTTTCGCAGAAAATCCCAATGCAATGTTTGTATTGTGGAAGGATCATACTTCTGTAAAAGAAGCCACTGAATTAAATCAACATGCTGCAAAATTTGATACAAATTATTTACAGTTTGTAGGCGGCATTTATTCATCAGAATGGTTCTGGGCAAAACTGTTGCATGTACTGCGCGAAGATGAAAAAGTACGCGGTAATATCTATTCGTGGGTAGAACATTGCGATTGGATCCCGTATCTCTTAACAGGGGGTAACGATGCAACACAAATGAAACGTGGTGTATGCAGTGCAGGGCATAAGAGTTTGTGGGCGGAGGAATTTAATGGCTTACCGCCAGATGATTTTTTTAGTTCCTGGGATGGATTGTTAGAAGGCTTTACACAAAAATTATTTACCAACACATACACCTCAGCTGAACCGGCAGGAAATCTATCTGCTGAATGGTCGCAGCGTTTAGGATTATCAACGGATGTGATCGTGGGGATCGGTGCTTTTGATTGTCATATGGGTGCGGTAGGTGGACAGATAGAAGCCTATCATCTCAGTAAAGTAATGGGCACTTCCACCTGTGATATGCTTGTGGCGCCGATAGAAGAAGTAAAAGGAAAATTAGTAAAAGGTATTTGTGGCCAGGTTCCCGGCTCTATCATTCCCGGTATGATGGGAATGGAAGCGGGACAATCTGCTTTTGGTGATGCGTATGCCTGGTTCAAAAATTTATTGGTATGGCCACTTGAAAACATTTTACTGGAGACATCTGTGATTGACCGGGCAACTGCAGAAAAATTACAGACAGAGATCAGTGATAAGATCATAGCAAAGCTCAGTAAAAAAGCCAATGAATTACCCTTAAAAGAAGATGATGAACTCGCTGTTGACTGGCTCAATGGGCGGCGTACACCAGATGCCAATCAACTTTTAAAAGGTGCATTCACCGCACTGGATCTTGCCAGTGACGCTCCGCGTGTATTCAGATCACTAGTAGAAGCCACCTGTTATGGTGCCCGCAAAATCGTTGACCGGTTCCGGAGCGAAGGGATACCTGTGATAGGGTTAATCGGCCTGGGAGGTGTAGCGAAAAAATCGCCTTTTATTATGCAGATGATGGCCGATGTAATGAATATGCCCATCCGCATCCACAAAAGCGAACAGACCTGTGCCCTTGGCGCCGCCATGTTCGCCGCAACTGCAGCAGGAATTTACCCAAAAGTAGAAGATGCTATGAATGCAATGGGCCAGGGTTTTGACGCAGAATACAGGCCCGATCCTTCAAAAGCAGCTATCTACGAAAAAAGGTATCAAAAGTATACAGAATTAGGGGACTTTATTGAACAACAAAGTATATTGTGAGAGTAAACTAATGTGATGATGTGATAATTAGATAATGTGATAATGTCTCTGTTCGGTCATTATCACATTATCTAATTATTACATTATCAAATTCGAAAACCATGAGCTATCAACACATCCAACAGCTTGCATACGATGCCAACATGCAGTTACCTAAACTGAACCTTGTGTTGTTTACGTTTGGTAATGTGAGTGTGGTTGACAGGAAACTGAATGTGTTCGCGATTAAGCCGAGTGGTGTTCCTTACGAAGAGTTGTCTCCCGAAAAAATGGTGATTGTTGATTTGGACGGGAATACTGTTGCAGGATCGCTTCGCCCATCTTCCGATACATTAACACATGCGGTACTATATAAAAACTGGCCGCAGATAGGCAGCATTGTTCACACGCACTCCACGTATGCAACTGCATGGGCGCAGACACAAAGAGATATTCCTGTTTACGGAACCACGCATGCTGATCATACTACCGTTGATATTCCCTGTGCAGCGCCGATGAATGATGAAATGATCAAAGGCAATTATGAATATGAAACAGGCTGGCAGATCATCAATTGTTTCCAGGAGAAAGGGTTGAATTATGAAGAAGTTGAAATGATGCTTGTAGGAAACCATGCACCTTTTACCTGGGGAAAAACTGCTGCAAAAGCAGTGTACAACAGCGCTGTGCTGGAAGGCATTGCACAGATGGCTTATCTCACAGAGCAGATCAGACCCAATGCTGCGCGGTTAAAAGATGCATTGATCAAAAAACATTTTGAAAGAAAACACGGACCAGACAGTTATTACGGACAATCATAAATACTAACGCATATAAAAACTATCCAATGAAAAAATCTGCTTTTTTATTATTAACCGCAGGCCTGGTTTTTTTAACTGCCTGTAACAATAATAAACCCACTGATGCCTCTGCCATGAAATCCACAATAACAGAAAAACCTTTTGGTGCAATCGAGAACGAAGCGGTGACTCAATACACATTGACCAATGCCAATGGTATGCAGGTGAGCATCATCAATTATGGTGGCACGGTAACGAATATCATGACACCTGATAAAGACAAACAAAATGGTGATGTGGTGTTGGGATTTGATTCATTGTCGGGCTATCTCGGCAAAGGCAATCCTTATTTCGGTTGTTTGGTTGGCCGTTATGGCAACCGCATTGCCAAAGGGAAATTCACATTGGATGGAGTTGCTTATCAACTTCCTTTAAATAACAATGGAAATACTTTGCATGGTGGCGTAAAAGGGTTGGATAAAGTGATCTGGCAGGCAAGCAAACCCGCTGGCGACAGTAGTCTTCTCTTAACCTACACAAGTAAAGACGGCGACCAGGGTTTCCCTGGTAACCTGAAAGTAGAAGTGGTGTACACGTTAACTGCTGATAATGCTTTGAAAATTGCATATAGTGCAACAACGGATAAAGCCACACCGGTAAATCTTACCAATCACTGCTACTTTAATTTATCCGCAGGAAAAGAAGGAACGATCGAGAAACATGAAGTGATGATCAATGCGTCAAAATATACAGCGGTAGATACTTTATTAATTCCTACCGGTCAATTACCGGATGTAAAAGGAACACCGATGGATTTTACTTCGCCAAAAGCGATCGGCAAAGAACTCGCATCAGTAGCTGGCGGTTATGATCATAACTGGGTATTGAACAGAGCAGGAAACGGTCTTGAAAAAGTAGCTACTGCTTATGATGCAGGCAGCGGAAGATTGATGGAAGTATTTACCACAGAACCCGGGTTGCAATTTTATACAGGTAATTTCCTGGACGGTACTTTAAAAGGAAAAAACAATTCGGTATATGCGCAACATGCTGCATTCTGTATGGAAACACAACATTTTCCTGATGGCCCTAATCAGCCAACATTTCCAAATACAATATTGAAACCGGGTGAAACACTTACATCGGTAACTGTCTATAAATTTTCAGTTAAGTAATCTATGAAGTGACCGATTCTTTGTTAACCAAATCGGAAATAAAATTCGTGTAATTCGTTCTAATTCGTGTTATTATGATGGAGTTAAAGAAAAAAGAAGTGTGGTTTATAACAGGCAGCCAGCATTTGTATGGTGAGGAAACACTTCAGAAAGTGGCGGAACATTCGCAGATTATTGCGAAGTCATTGCATAATTCTTCGCAGATCCCTGTGACGGTAATTTATAAACCCACTGTAAAATCTGCAGAAGAAATTTATGCGGTTTGCATGGAAGCCAATGCAGAAATAAACTGTATCGGTATCATCGGCTGGATGCATACATTTTCTCCTGCTAAAATGTGGATCGGTGGATTGAAAATTTTGCAGAAGCCATTGTTGCATTTTCATACCCAGTTCAACCGGGATATACCATGGTCCACAATCGATATGGATTTTATGAATCTGAATCAATCTGCGCATGGTGATCGTGAATTCGGCTTCATCGTGAGCCGTATGCGGCTGAACAGGAAAGTAGTAGTGGGTTATTGGGAAGACCCTGAATCACTTGGGAAAATAGATGTATGGGCGAGAGCTGCTGCTGCATGGAACGATTGGCAGTCTGCAAAATTTGCACGCTTCGGCGATAACATGCGCAATGTAGCCGTAACAGAAGGAGATAAAGTAGAAGCTGAAATAAAGTTCGGTTATAGCGTGAACACATATGGTGTGGGCGACCTGGTAAAAGTGATCAACGAAACAACCGATCACCAGGTAGATCTTTTGATAGAAGAATACCTTGATAAATATGTAATTGTTAATACCTTATTAAAAGGCGGCGAACAACATCAATCCTTACGCGAAGCAGCGAAGATCGAGATTGGCATAGAAACATTTTTAGAAGCCGGAAATTTTAAAGGCTTCACCGATACATTTGAGGATTTGCACGGAATGGTACAATTACCCGGCATAGCGGCACAACGTTTGATGAACAAAGGTTTTGGTTTTGCAGGAGAAGGTGATTGGAAAACAGCTGCATTGGTTCGTGCCATGAAAGTAATGGGTAGCGGTATGAAAGGCGGTAACAGTTTCATGGAAGACTATACTTATCATTTTAATCCTGATAACCGTTTGGTATTAGGAAGCCATATGCTTGAGATCTGTGAAAGCATTGCAGATGGTAAACCCAGTTGCGAGATCCACCCATTAGGAATCGGCGGAAAAGCAGACCCGGTAAGGCTTGTATTCAATTCGGCGCCGGGCCCTGCACTGAATGCATCGATAGTAGACATGGGTAACCGTTTCCGGTTATTGGTAAATGAAGTGATTGCCGTAGCGCCCATGCAGACGATGCCTAAACTACCGGTGGCAAGGGTTCTGTGGAAACCGTATCCCAACATGCACACCGGTTGTGCCGCCTGGATCTTAGCGGGAGGTGCGCATCATACTTGTTACAGTCAAAACTTAACAAGCGAACATCTCACAGATTTTTCAGAGATGGCAAACATCGAATTAGTACTGATAGATAAGGATACGCAGATACATCAATTTAAAAATGAGTTGAGATGGAACGAACGATATTACCGGGAATAGACCATAGACGATGGACTATGGTCCGTTGACAAAACAGCTAACAAACCAAACAATCATACCAAAACAATCGCCATTATGAAATCGTTGCAAACATCAGATTACATTGTGTTCCTCATTTACTTTGTTATTGTGGCCTCTTATGGCTACTGGGTATACCGGAGGAAGAAAAAAGCAAGCACTACCGCTTCGCATGATTATTTTCTTGCAGAAGGATCGCTTACCTGGTGGGCCATTGGTGCATCACTGATTGCGTCGAACATTTCTGCCGAACAGTTTATCGGTATGAGCGGAAGCGGGTTTAAAATGGGACTCGCCATTTCTACTTACGAGTGGATGGCAGCAGCTACATTGATGATTGTAGCGATATTTTTCATTCCTGTATATCTCAAAAATAAAATATACACGATGCCGCAGTTCCTCAGCCAGCGGTATAATGGAACGGTGGCGATGATCATGGCAGTGTTCTGGTTGTTGTTGTATGTGATCGTAAACCTTACATCGATCTTATACCTTGGTGCATTGGCGATCAACAGCATCAGCGGGATCAATATTTATTTGTGTATGTACGTGCTGGGTATTTTCGCTATCATTATCACTTTGGGTGGTATGAAAGTGATCGGCTATACGGATGTGATACAGGTTTTCTTCCTGATACTTGGCGGACTTGTTACCACTTATCTTGCTCTGAACCTCGTTAGTAAAGAATATGGTACTACGGGAACAGTAAATGGTTTTAATTTATTGATGACACATGCCGATGATCATTTTCACATGATCTTCAAGAAAGATAGTCCTAATTACCTTGATCTGCCCGGGCTTACCGTGTTGATCGGTGGTATGTGGATCGTGAACCTCAATTACTGGGGATGTAATCAATATATCACTCAACGTGCATTGGGCGCCAATCTGCCAACAGCGCGTAAGGGAATTTTGTTTGCGGCATTCCTGAAATTACTGATGCCGGTAATCGTTGTATTACCTGGTATCGCTGCATATGTGCTCAATCAGAAAGGTTATTTCAGTAACAATGAATTGATGGATGCAACTGGTAATGTTGTTGGCGATAAAGCTTATCCTTCGCTGTTGAATCTTTTACCTGGTGGATTGAAAGGCCTGTCCTTTGCCGCATTAACTGCTGCGATAGTAGCGTCGTTGGCCGGTAAAGCAAATAGTATTGCAACGATCTTCACGCTTGATATTTATAAAAAGAAAATTGCACCGGATGCAAGCGAAAAGAAAATGGTTTGGATCGGGAAAGTTGTGGTGATTATTTCGATGCTGATCGCAATATTGATCGCACCTTATCTTGGTATTGAAAAAGGCGGGTTCAAATATATACAGGAGTACACAGGGTTTGTAAGCCCGGGTATTTTTGCGATGTTTATTTTAGGGTTCTTCTGGAAGAAAACCACTTCAAATGCAGCTTTGTTTGCAACGATCGGCGGTTTTATCTTTTCGATCATCCTTAAGTTCATCCCGAAATTCATGGACCTGTCGTTCCTATCGTCAACAGGTTTTTCTGCACTGGAAGATGGCGTCTACACAATTCCTTTCCTCGACAGGATGGGCTTTGTATTTATCCTCTGCATTGTTGGTATGTGGATCATCAGCACGATTGAAAACAAACGTGGCGTAAAAACAAACGGTCTCGAAGTGGACAGCAGTATGTTCAAAATGAAACCCGGTTTTGCCGTGGGTGCATTGATCGTTTGCGGATTGCTGGTTGCGTTGTATACGCTGTTCTGGTAGTAGAGATTAATTTATTTTGAATGTTGAATTTTAAATGTTGAATGGGGGACCTCATTCAACATTTAAAATTCAACATTTAGCATTATAGGCTTCGACATCGATTTCGTAGACAGAAAACTATTTTAAATGATAAATGTTGAATTTTGAATCTGGCATTCAACATTCAACATTTAAAATTCAACATAACATTATGATGCAACACACAATGCGCTGGTACGGCCCCGAAGATCCTGTTGATCTCTGGGATATCCGCCAGTCGGGATGCACAGGCGTAGTATCGGCCCTGCACCAGATTCCCGTAGGAGAAATATGGACAGTAGAAGAGATCAACAAAAGAAAGGCGTTGATCGAAGCCGCCGGTATGACATGGACCGTGATAGAAAGTCTACCCGTTCACGAAGACATTAAGCGCCAGTATGGAAATTTCCAGGAATGGATAGAGAAATACAAAGTGAGTTTACACAATGTAGCCGCCTGCGGATTAAAAGTGGTGACATATAATTTTATGCCGATACTGGACTGGGTGCGTACGGATATCTCTTACGAAATGCCTGATCGCAGTCGCGCTTTGTATTTTGAAAAAGCCGCTTTTATCGCCTTCGATCTTTTTTTATTAAAGAGACCCGGCGCAGAAAAAGATTATACACCCGAAGAAATAGAAAGAGGTAAAAAGAAACTCGCTTCCATGTCGCAGGAAGAAAAAGATCTTGTTTGTAAGAACACCTTATTAGGATTACCCGGCAGCCGCGAACAGTTCACACCCGAACAGATTTTTGAAGCGCTCAAAAAATACGAAGGCATCGACCGTGCGAAACTGAAAGAACATCTTTTCCATTTCTTGCGTGAAGTAGTACCTGTTGCCGAATCATTGGGACTGGTCATGGCCATACACCCCGATGATCCTCCATATTCTGTACTGGGATTACCACGTATCATGAGCACCGAAGAAGATGCGAATGATCTCCGCAAAGCAGTAGCATCACCCGCCAATGGATTTTGTTTTTGTACAGGATCATTTGGTGTGCGTCCGGATAATGATCTGCCTGGTATGGTAAAACGTCTCGGTGATTATATACATTTCTTACACTTACGAAGCACGAAACGCGATAACGAAGGAAACTTCTTTGAAGCCGATCATTTGGATGGCGATGTAGATATGTATGCCGTTGTAAAAGAGATCGTGCATGTGCAGAAGCGCCGTAATATTTCTATTCCTATGAGGCCTGATCATGGGCACCAGATGTTGGATGATTTGAAGAAGACGGGTGCTTATCCTGGGTATACTGCCATTGGAAGGTTGAGGGGATTGGCGGAGTTGAGGGGGTTGGAGTTGGGGATTGAGAGGGCGTTGTAATTATTTTTAAAAACAACAATTAATAGGTTAGATTTTAATTGTTGATCAATATGTTATGTAAAAAGCCACTTGGTATAGGTGGCTTTTTACGTTTTTAGCATAGGGATTCACTATATTTAATTAGTATCAATAATCTCAAATATGGTTACAACGAATGAGAAAATATCTATTGAACAATTTCAAGAGAAATACTCTGCTTTTAAGAGATTAGGTCAGAATATTGTCGATGCCTTAAAAAATTTTCTGGAAGAAAATAAAATCCCTTTTTTAGATATTTATTGCAGAGTAAAAACCTTTGATTCGTTTTGCGAAAAAAATGAAAGAAAAGGGTACACTAAGCCGTTTGAGGAAATAGAAGACATTTTCATTCTCCACAGGGTGTACATTCTTCATCTCATCATCACACGCTGCAGCTTAAAAAGTAGAGTGTTCTCCGCCGGGTCTCTCGCAGAGGCAACTACATACCCTGTATCACTAACTAAGGATAGAAACTAACAAAATAAGTTAGTTATTATTTAAAATTATTGAAACAAGTATTTAGCGGTCAAAAACATTATTTGACCGCCTAAACTTGTTTAGTGGTTTCTTTCCCTGATAACATAGATGAACAAATTAGACCTGTGGTTGAGGTATTAACTCGTCACGGGTTTAAAACCTTTGAATCCTGTCAAGGTGGAGAAGGTCATTTTTTTAATGAACCCACAGTTAGATTTTGGGGTACTGAAAATGACTTATTGAAAGCCTATGAAATTTGCCAATGTTATAAGATAGCTGTATTTGAGGCGAGAAGGGTTTACGGTAAGGAGGATGTTTATGTAAATCAAGGGATAGGAAAAGAAAATGAGAACCCCATCGGTCAGGCTTGGGGTATCCCATTTAATGAGTTAACCTTTGTTACTCATTCAAAGACCGGCACTATCTTCCTTCCGAGTTCAGTTTAGCACAATGGGCGCATAGTTTTTTGCCACCTTCGCCCTGTCTTACGTTGTAAGATTCGATATTGTTCCTTTCGGTACATTTATCGTTATTGTGATAGACTGTTTCGCCCGGACGGGCACTGTGTGTTGCTGGTACTTTTGCCATAAAATAAGAGTTTAGGTATAAACCTAATACTCGTGAACAACGAATCAAAGGGGGAAAACCCCGTATTTAAAGAAGATCATAGTTTCTTAGCTACCGTTTGTGGGTTGTGTCTTGGCTTTGGGATTGTACTTCTTTTAGACCTGCTTGGTGTCCTTGACGGTATCCTATCCATAGGCTCATAAGGCTAACCATAGCGGCGATAAGGGTAGTTATTATGGTTTTAATAAACCATTCTCCCTCGTCTTTGTTGATAATATACCTGCGGTGTACCCAATTACATTTGAACTTATTGAACCAACCCATTTTTAAGGTAGCTGTGGCACTATTGGGGTATGTTATTTGAAACTGGCGTTTGTCGTCTTTATCTCTTATTTTATCGAAGGTATAGGTAGTTAGCACCTTACTTTTGTCATGTTCATTAGGCCATCTTTTCCCGGTTTTATCGTCTATTATTTCTACTATCCAATTTCTCGTAAATAAAGTAGTTAACTCCAATGGGAATTGAGCCGGTGTACTTTCTATCGGTCTAATTACTCTGGCTTTAAACTTCATTTTTTCTTCTTTTTAATGATAGTTGTAGCCGCTGTTTTCATGGCTTCCTCAAACGATATATTCAGTTTTAGAGGCTTCTCCTTCTTTACTGGCTTCTTGGTGGGCTTTTTATCCATCCCACTAAGTTAGTTATCTCTCTGGTCTGTTTAACCATTTCTGCCTGTTTTCTTCTGCATCTATCTTCCATTTTGGGATAGTGGTTGTTACTTCTGCTTTCTTAATAAGGGTAGTATATTTCAAACGACCTTCTGAATTTTTAAGGGATAAGGTAAAGCGTTCACCGTCTTTGATCTCACGAGTATTATAACGGTATGCGGTCTCGTCACAATAACGGGCTAAATGTTTGTGGCTGCACTGGTGGTAAATTCCGAATATTGAACGTTTAAGAAGTGAAAAGAAACCTTCCACCGTATTAGTATAAAAATCACCTCTTACAAACTCATTCTTTTCATGGTGTATTATTTCATGGCTTGCAAATGTTTTAGCTAATCCACGATAAGCAATAAGACTATCTGTTATAATGGTAGCGGATGGCTGTACATGGTCTTTAATCATTTCTTTTAACGTCTGTTTGGTGCTGTCAATTACCTTAACGGTAACAGATTTCTTCTCCCTGTCTATTAATCCCATTACGCCAGTTTTATTACCTGCATGACCGGACAAATACCCGCCATCCTGTTTGTATTGCGCCCTTATCTTATTGTGTTTATTTTTCATCTTGCCACCTATGTACACTTCGTCAACCTCTACCAAATTATCCATCTTGACGGCAGTCTTTACCCGCATCATTTCTCTAATTCTCATTATCATGTGCCATGCAGATTTCTGTGTAATATTCAAATCCCTGCCTAACTGTAAACTGCTAATACCCTTCTTATGATTTGTAACCAAATAGATAGCAATAAACCATTTAGATAATGGTATGTTAGTAGCCTCGAATATTAGTCCGATCCGTACACTGAATTTCTTACCACAAAACCTATCCCCGCATTTATAAGGCTGTTTTACCGATGCTAATTTGTAAACCTTAGAACATCCACAATGAGGGCATTCCGGCTTACCATTCCACCGTAATTGCTCTAAATAAGCCTCACATACCTTTTCATCACTGAACCTTATAACTACTTCCTGTAAACTTTTGAACTGGAACATATTGTTTATATTTAGTCTATTGACAAATGATTAATTATGACACCTGATACTAAAGACACTTTTGAGGTTATTTATTGGATTGCTTACTTATTCCTCGTTGCTATTACTGCCTATTACGTTAAAACTTCACCTATTAAAGCCGTTGAGGCAGGGCGTAAACTCAACGATGAGCAAAATAGGGATACTGCTATGAGAAACCTTTTTCTGACATTGTATTCATACCGAGGGTTGCCGACACATCCACACTTTGTGGACGGACTAAATCGAATCGATATATTATTTCACGAACACCGGACTGTGATAACTGCATGGAAGAATCTTCATAATTCGATGAGTTTACCGGAGGGAACAACGGAAACTTTGCAAAATCGGGAAACATGGAAACTACTACGAGCAACGCTATTGGACGAGATGGGAACTGTTTTGGGATATAAAGGCTTGAAACAGGTGGATATGTTGAAGTATTACTTCCCGCAGAAACACGCCGACTACGAGAACTTTGAGTATGATCGGCAGGAGGCTGAAGTAAATTTTCATAAGACTGCCGTTGTTCTTTACAACAAGTTTTATACAAACATAATAGAGGCTGAAGAAGCGAAGCAGGTGGAAGATAACTCCCAAAAGCATCCTGAATAACACTTTTATTTTTCATTCATCCTACTACATCTACAGGTTTAAAACAACCACCAAAACGGAAAAATTGCTGTCCTATAGCGTATATAGGAACCCTCGCAGAGGACCCTGCGGTTTGAAAGAATAGCATGTTGTGTAGAACCAATCACGACGAGGACAACTTTCCACCCCTCGCCAAGTAACTAATGTTACTGACTATTTTTAGTTCAACACCCTCAACTCATCTTTCGGTTTGTCCTGGTAACCAAATTCTTCGTCACCCAGTTGCCGACCACTATATTTTCCATGTTTCAACACAGTATATACCATCCAGCAAATTAAGAAAGGTGAAAACAGCAACATCATCATACCATAATTTTTGGTATTGTCAAACTGCAACATCAAACAGTAGAGGATCAAGTAAATAGTTACAAACCCGGCTGAAAAAACATCATTGCGTAACATAACCTGGAGTTTTAATTATCAAAAGCAGGGAAAAAAGTATACCGGATCTTGCCGGCATTTTTTTGAACCGGATGAGGAAAATATTTCTCTTCCGTTGGTCGTCGGAGAAGTGATTGAGGTTGCAGGGTATTGTATCTATCTTCATAACACAATAGTTTAAGATTGCTGATCAATAGGTTATAAGAAAAACCACTTTTACCAGCTGGCTTTTTGCATTTTATAGGTTACGAATTGCGTATATTCAAGTGTTGTGCGTAATTTAATTGCAGCTGCTCAAACCTGGAAAATGAGATCCTTACTGATTTTACTATTTTGCCTGGCTTTCTTACACATTCATGCACAAGAGGTGCAGGCTGAATTTGATGGCCACAAGTGGGAAGCTCCCTATAACCTGCCCACACCCAAAGGCTGGACAATCGAAAGGTTCCTCATCCCCATTGGCTTCGCTCCACAAATTTCCTATAAAGGTGTTGAAGATATTCGGTTCAGTCCCGGCTGGGCAAAGGTGGCAAGTGACGAATATTGGACCTATGCTTTTTTGTGGTACTTAGATGAGTTACCTAAAACAAATACAGGAACACTGACAAGAAATTTAAAAGCTTATTACACAGGACTGATCAAAACAAACACCAATAACGGCAAAACTTTACCTGCAAAATCAATACCCGTTACTACGGCTTTCTATAAAGTAACAACAGATAAAGGCGACATGGAAACATACAACGGCACGATCGAGATGATGGACTATATGCAAAAGAAACCGATCAACCTGAATTGTATCGTTCACCTGAAATTTTGCAAAGAGATGAACAAGGCCATTTTATTCTATGAGTTATCACCCAAACCTTTTATACATAATAACTGGGCTAAGCTTAATAAATTATGGCTGGATTTTACCTGTAAAAAGAAATAGAGATCCCACGAAACTTATGGAAGCAAGACCTAAAATAAAACTGACTCTTTCGCCACTTGACAATGCATTAGAATTGACAGGTAAAATATTTTTACTAGTGCTATGGGGATTGATTGCCTATACTTATTTTAAATTGCCAGCAACTATTCCCATTCATTTTAATGCTTCGGGCCAGGCGGATGGTTATGGGAATAAAGCAACACTTTTATTGTTACCTGCACTTGCAACACTACTGTATGTTGGGTTGACACAACTAAACAAATACCCCCATATTTTTAATTATATGGGAAATATTACGGAAGACAATGCCCTAAGGCAATATACTATTGCGACAAGAATGTTAAGATTTATCAAGGTGGCCATCCTTTTGATTTTTTCATTGGTTATTCTTTTCGTTTACCTGACAATCAATGGAGTGACAAAAGGGTTAGGTTCCTGGTTTTTGCCATTTACGCTTACACTTTTTTTGGTACCGGTCATCATTACAATAAGTCAGTCGTTGAAGAAAAAGAACAATTCGGCTTGATAAATATAATTTCAGAAAAATAACACCATGAAAAAAATAATAGGATTCGCAGTGATCATTACAACAATCATGTCCTGTGTTGGAAAAACGAAGAATGATGATTTTAAGGCATCCCAAATGCCAATAGCAGGAACCTGGAAACTTCTTACGGGTACATTGATTGAGAAGGGCGATACAGTTGTGACCGACTATACCAAAAATACATCCTTCATCAAGATTATCAACGATACGCATTTTGCTTTCTTTCAGCATGACCTGAATAAAGGAAAAGACTCCGTTCCGGTTTTCAGCTCAGGTGGCGGCAGCTACTCACTTAGTGACAGTACCTATACTGAACATTTAGAATATTGCAGTGCAAGGAATTGGGAGGGGAATGATTTTACATTTACCATTACCATAAAAAACGATACGCTTATTCAAAGTGGCATAGAGAAAGTAGAAAGCGCTGGTGTGAACAGGGTTAATATTGAAAAGTATGTGAGAGTGAAGAAATGATTCTTGTAACAATTATCAAATCATCTTACATTTTCATCAAACCAAAACATAACCATGAAACATTTTGTTTGTACCCTTCTGATGATTGCCGGCTTCATGGCAATTTCTTCTGCACAGGAGTTTAAACCCTGGAGCGCAAAAGACAGGGCCTACTTACTGGAACATTTAACCGCAACACGCGATGCTGTTATCAATGAAACCAAAAATCTATCGCCGGCACAATGGAGTTTTAAAGAATCAGTCAACAGGTGGTCTATCAACCAGGTACTTGAGCATCTTGTCATTTGGGAAATAATATTCCAGCGTGAAATAAACCAGGCAATCGTAGCGGGACCCAGGCCGGAATTGACAAAGGATGCAAGAACCGATAGTGCCGTTCTTGCATTTTTAGACGAAGACAAACCGCATATATCAACTGAATACACAAAACCTTTTACGTTCACGGTTCCTATGGGTTTGAACGATGGGAAAAATAACCTTACCTGGTTCCTTAAGATGTGGAACGAAGGCATTGGTTTTGTAGATTCAACCAAAGCCGATCTGCGCGTTTATTTTATGCGGGCTGGAAAAGGAAGTGTTCACCAGGTGTTCCTCAGTACTTTTGGACACGCCGACAGACATTTGAAACAGATAAGAAGAGTGAAAGCTGATCCAAACTACCCCAAAAAATAAAGGCATTGAAGCACTAAAAGCACAGAATCGTAAAAATTTCGATAAAATTACTATCAGTGTTACGGGCTGGCCGCCATTGCGAGGCACGAAGCAATCTGTGTCCCAATATTCAGGAACCTTGCAATTCGAAGCACAGATTGCTTCGTGCCTCGCAATGACGATAACGCTGATTTTATTCGAAAACCCTCTTTTTACAATTTCTCTTACACCAGTATTCATTTTTATAGCACAACACCTTTCTCTTTAGTATATTTAATTCAGAGGTATCCAATCACACCAAACCTGCCTCGTTCATAAGGGATGCCCAAAACTTACACGAAACCCTATTACATTTTTTTCCTGATGCTTCCTACGGGTATCAGTAACGGGTTTGTTTCGGTGGTATTGCCTTTTCTTCTTACAAAAAATGGTTTCCCTGTTTCCATAACTGCGGGAATTGTTGCATTGGGTTTATCCGCAAACCTCTGGCGTTTTCTCTGGGGACCCGTTGTAGATATGTCGCTTAGTTTGCGCAAATGGTTCTGGATAGGATTGTTTTCCTCCACCGCTCTATTGTTACTGCTTTGTTTTACACCATTCACCATAAAAGGAACTGTGTTGCTTTCAGTAATTGTTTTTTTGTCGCAGGTAGCGGCTACTTTTATTTTATTGCCGATCAATGGTTTTATGGCGCAAAGAATCGAAGACAATAAAAAAGGTAAGGCATCCGGCTGGTACCAAGCTGGAAGCTTGACAGGCACAGGACTCGGCGGAGGGGCAGGGTTATGGCTTGCCACACATTTTAGTGTAGCGGTATCAGGAATTATTTTGTGTGCTGCATCACTCCTGGTTGGATTGGTGATCCTATTGATACAGGATATACATCACGAAAGCGGGAAAAAAATACTGGATGAAGTAAGAGTCATGGGCAAAGATATTTTCGCCATGATCAAAATCCCCGCAGCATTGTTGGTGATGATACTAATAACCATGCCGATCGGTACCGGGTCTATGTCCAACTTATGGTCGGCTATTGCGCAGGACTGGAAAGCAGGTGAAAATACAGTGGTACTGGTAACAGGTTTATTAAGTGGTGGAATAAGCGCATTGGGTTGTGTGGCGGGTGGTTTTATTTCAGACAGATGGGGTGTTTGGGTAGCCTATTTAGGCACGGGTATGATCTGTGCATTGGTTACGTTTATCATGGCTGTGATGCCGGGGCAACCCATTGTGTACATCACGGGTGTACTCGCTTATGCATTCAGTATGGGTATGATCTATGCCGCATTTACGGCCATTATACTTTATGCGATTGGTAAGAAACACGTGGCCACTAAATTTTCCCTGCTGGCTTCACTGGGTAACCTGCCTGTTGTGTATATGACAGCTTTTGATGGCTGGACACATGATAAGTATAACAGTCGTTATATGCTGATGGCGGAAGCACTGGCCGGTTTCCTGTTTGTGGTCATTTTCTTTTTGATATTGCGGAGGATGATGCAAAAGAAAATGATTCCTGCGATAATTGAGTAAGATAGGTATTCTTGATACAGGCCTAATTGTCATTTCATAATTTGTATATTTATTCATTGCACGTTCCAACCCGTCAATGTAATTGTATGCTTAAGATCAAAATGTACTTATTCCTGTTACTACTCTTTTTCTGCCGGCCAGGTTTCAGTCAGGAAAAAATACAAACAGGCAAGCCACAAAAGAAAATATCTATCCCTTTTGTTTTAACCGAATACAATAATCTTTCCGTCCGTGCAATTCTTAATCGGAAAGATACTGTACAGTTAATGTTTCACCTTGCGGCGAATGATCTTACATTAACAGAAGAATCCATTCAAAAACTAAAAACGATCCATTTTACTAACAAGACCGACAGCATACAAAGCTGGGGTGGTTCAGCCAATTCTTCAAGACTAAGTAAAAATAATTCTTTGCAGATAGCTGGTCTTAGCTGGGAAAATGTACCTATTTGGGAAAATAAAAATTCCGGCCAGCATACGGACGGTAAGTTCGGGATAGATCTGTTTAAAAATAAAGTGATAGAAATTGATTTTGACAAAATGCTGATCGGTATATATACAAGCCTTCCACGGAGCAGCAGGGAATACGATAAGCTTGCACTTATAGTTGAAAATGATAACCTGTTTGTAGAGGCAGAAATGGAAATAGACAAAATCACTTATAGAAACAAGTTCCTCATTCACTCTGGCTATTCCGGCGCTGTTTTATTTGATGACAAATTCGTGAGCGATAACAAGCTCGGGAACAAACTAAAAATAACAGGAGAAAAATCTTTAAAGGATTCTTATGGTAATATTCTAAAAACCAAAAAAGCGATTCTGCCGATACTAAAGATCGGAAATGAACAATTAGCCGATGTGCCGGCCGGATTTTTTGAAGGAGCCGTAGGAAGACAGAAAATGAGTGTTATGGGTGGGGATATCCTGAAAAGATTTCATTGGATCATCGATGCAAAAAGAGAATACGTTTACCTGAAACCAGGTAAATTTAAAACCGATAGTTATACCGATCTGTAAAAGATAACACCGTTCATATGAATAACCTAAAAATTGCAACAGCACAATTTGAAAATAGAAGTGGTGATAAAAACTACAATCTTTCCATTATTGAAAAGCTTTCCAAAAAGGCATCGGAAGAAGGCGCGGATGTCATTGCTTTTCATGAATGTTCTGTTACCGGGTATACATTTGCAAGACCGCTTTCCAAAGAACAAATGCTTGCTGTGGCAGAGTTCATTCCTGCCGGTGAAAGTATTTCACGATTAATTGAAATAGCAGGGGAAAATGGTATTGTTATATTGGCAGGGCTTTTTGAGAAAGATGAAAACGATGATCTATACAAAGCGTATGTATGCGTAGGCAAAAATGGATTGATTGCAAAATATCGAAAACTGCATCCATTTATCAATCCCCATTTAAAACCAGGTAACAGCTATTGTGTTTTCGAGATCGGAGGTTGGAAATGCGGGATCCTGATCTGCTATGATAACAATATTATTGAGAATGTAAGAGCAACCACTTTGCTGGGTGCCGATATTATTTTTATGCCGCATGTAACCATGTGTACACCTTCCACCCGGCCGGGCGCAGGTTTTGTAGATCCTGTACTTTGGAAGAACCGCGAAACTGATCCAACTTCTTTGCGTATTGAGTTTGATGGAATGAAAGGACGGGATTGGTTAATGAAATGGTTGCCATCAAGAGCCTATGATAATGCGATCTATGCTGTATTTTCAAACCCCATTGGCATGGATGATGACCAGTTAAAAAATGGTTGCTCAATGATCATCGACCCGTTCGGGGATATTATTGCTGAATGCCGTTCATTTGATGACAGTTTTACCATCGCAACGATCACACCTGAAAAACTTACCCAGGCTGGGGGCCACCGGTACCTGAAAGCAAGAAGACCGGAATTATACAGGGATATTATCGGGCAGGCACATACACCAGAGCAAAAAGTAGTTTGGCTCGATGCAAAAGAAAATGATGCGCTAAAAGATAAGAACAAGTGATCCGTCATCGTTTTTAACCGTTTGCAAACAAAAAATCGGCGAACTTTTGTCTGATGGATATTTTTGACGAACGATAATAGGGCCAGCCAAAATGGAGATGAAAGATTACATACCGACAGAATTATTAAGGCCTTTCATCAGGAACTACAGGATCATTGAAAGTTCAGATGAATTGGTTAACAGGGTTCTGCCCAATACTTCTCTCACCATTGCTTTTCGGTACAAAGGACAGGTCAATTATCTTACCGATAGCCGCACCAGTAATTTGCCAACCACAACCATTTCAGGGTTAAGAAAAACGGTTCGGCTGATCAACTACGAAAAAGATACTGCAACCATCATTGTTCTGTTCAAAGAAATTGGTGCAACAGCATTTTTTAAACAACCCGTTTACGAACTATTTGAAGAAAGTGTTTCACTTGATCATTTTATTACGAAAGAAAAAGTAGCTATCATAGAAGAACAATTAGCTGAAGCAAAAAATAATATGCAAAGGATCGCTATTATTGAACAGTTTCTTCTATCACAATTATATAATTTTAAACCTGACAATTTGATCTTAACTGCTGTAGATAAGATCCATTCTTCAAAAGGAGTATTTAAAATAAAAGAACTGGCCGACTCTCTCTATATCAGTCACGACGCATTTGAAAAACGGTTTAGAAAAATTGTTGGAACATCGCCCAAGCGATATTCATCCATTGTGCGGCTGAAATCAGTGGTAGCTCAAAACAAACAGCAGGGGAATCTTACCGGCATCGCATTGGATGCGGGATATTACGACCAATCTCATTTCAATAAAGACTTTAAATTATTTACGGGATTGACTCCTGCTGAATTTTTCAAACTGCCTTCGTTTTGGTAAATCAATGATTTTTTACAATGATTGGGTTTCTGATCTTGTCAATTTTGTGGAAATAAAATGCAAGAAAATGAAATCAATGATCCTCGCGGGGATTATATGTTTGACAACGATCAGTTTCAAAACATATGCCCAGGCCAATACTTCCCAGTCACAAACAGAAATTAAAAAAACAACTAAAATGAAAGAGTTTATACTGGTCGTTCGATTGCCGGTAGCCTACACGAAGCAATTGCCTGAAGTAAACGAAAAATGGGCGAAGCTGCTTCAAAAATGGAAAGCCGATAATGTATATGTGATAAGCTTTGTCTTCCCGGCAGAAGGTTATATTCTTTCCGGACCAGAAATAACCACGAAGAAAGAATTTGTGGTCGCAAATAATACCAGGGTCGTGAGCACAATTGTTCTGTTAGCGACCGATATGGAAGCTGCCATTGAATTAGCCAGGGCATGCCCGATCTTCGGGTTTGGTGGAACAGTAGAGGTAAGGGAAGTGCCACAACGACCGCCACTTCCTGGTAATTAATATGGAAGATATTTTTTTCAACACAGAGATACAGAGTAACAGAGTAACACAGAGGGAATACCTCTGTGCAACTCCTTATTCTGTATCTCTGTGTTGAAAAATTACCTGCAGAGTGCAGGATTTGATTTGATATAATAACTCTTATACTTTTTGGAGTTCTTATCCATACAACCTTCCAGGTTCAGCAATTTTACATTCCTGAAATCAACCGGTTGCCCTTCACTTTGCAAAGCAATAAAACCGTGGTCCAGAATTTTGCCATCCATTTTTTCTTTGGGATCATAACGGTTCACCACTTCGCCACCGATCTGTGGTTTGGAATATTGTAAAACAGTATCTCCATTGATAATATGCGTGATCAATGAATCCCCAAGAACGATCAGTTCTGCTTTGATCCATCCCGCTTCAGGCAGATAGGTTTTTGAACTTGAATTGATACAATGCCTGGTATCTAATTTTCCCTGGTAAACAATATGTGTTCCGGGCGAACACATATTACCGGTTGGTCTGGGTTTGCCATCCGGTAAGCCAGCTAACAATTGCATCTCGATGGAGATGGGCCAGTCCTGTTCTTTTGGCATCGTACGTGGATCCTGTGAATGATACATGACACCACTGTTAAGTATCGTATACGATGGCGCATCCTTTCTCCATTCACCTGTAAAACGGTATTCAAATTTTAAATGATAGTAGGAGTAGGGTTGTTTAAAATACAAATGACCAAACTGTTCATTGAATTTGTCGTATTGATCATAACGAACTTTAATAATGCCATCTTCTACGCGAAAAGTATTGCCATAGTTGTCGCCGGTTTCGTGATGCTGGATCTTAACGAACCAGTTGTTGATGTCCTTGCCATTGAATAAGGAGATCCATTCTTCTTTTGATGAAGCAGGTTGTTTGTTTGTACTGCCGCATAAGCAAATAGAAAAAATAACCAGTAAAACAACCTGACCGGAACGAAAAGAAAATAACTGCATGGCTGATAAGTTAAGAGTAGTGTCTTACAAATGTACAAAAGCAACGCATCTTTTTCGGAGATGGATCCTTATACATATCGTATATTTAATCACATGAAACGGATTGTTGCCCTGGTGGTAATCATATTTATTGTTGTTGTATCTACCGGACAGGAAAACAAGGTTCCCGCAAACTATAAGTTTAGGGAAGAAGCATACGGAGACCTTGATAAAGACGGGATCAATGAAAAAGTTGTTGTTTATGATATCATCACCCCGGACAATGAACAGAAAGGTATTGACAGGGAAATTATTATTTATAAAAAAATAAAAGAGAACTGGAAGATCTGGCACCGGTCGAAAAAGGCAGTCAAAAATAGTACAGAGGGGCAGTCATTTGACCCTTTTGAAGGCATTGAGATAACTAAAGGGGTACTGATAATATATCATTTCGGTGGAGGCTATTTTAAATGGTCGCATACAGATAGATACCGTTTGCAGAACGACCATTTTGAACTGATCGGGTTTAAGAATTTCTCCGGTCAGCCATGTGAAGAATGGTTCGGATTTGACTATAATATCACGACCGGGAAAATAATTGTGACCGATGAATTTGAAAAATGTGAAGGCGACAAACAGGCTGTTTATAAAAAGAAGAACGAAACCTTCATCCATAAACTGCCGACACCCATTCTCTTTGAGACAAGGCATGAAAGGGATGTAAAGATCATCTCACCAAAATATAAACATGAATTAGATCTGTAAAATCTTGTTGGGCGATACCATCTTTCTGTTGATTATCAATTAATTGTGTGTACTTTTTAAAGATTTCGTGATTTTACCGGCAATATTCGATATTCCATCCTTTTCCTTGCTCAAAATGCCATATTCCCTTACCTTTGCAACCCCGAATTAAAACCGTCGGGTTTTTTATGAAATTCATTAATAAACAACTAAACGCAGATGCACAGGATAACTCTGGCGCCCAAGACAGCCCGGAAGTTACTACTGCGACAACAAATGCACCTGTAGCTGAAGCTGCCGCACCGGTAGTTGAAGCAGCGCCTATCGTTGAGACAGCGCATGATGATTTTGACTGGAGCATCGACAAACGTAATGTGAGTCATTATGCTGAAACAGAAAGAATGAAATACGATAAAGTGTATGATGACACTTTCGTACAGATTGAAGATGCTGAGATCGTAAGAGGATCTGTGGTTGCTTTAACTAAAACAGATGTTGTAATCAACATTGGTTTTAAAAGTGACGGCCTGGTTTCTTTAAACGAATTCCGCGATGTGGTAGGTTTAAAGATTGGTGATGAAGTGGAAGTAATGGTAGTTGAAAAAGAAGACAGGTTAGGTAATCTTCACCTGAGCCGCAAATCTGCCCGCATTTACCGTGCATGGGAAAGAATTGTTGAGGTTCATAAAACAGGTGAGGTTATTACAGGTACTGTTACCAGCAAAACCAAAGGTGGATTGATCGTTGACGTATTTGGTATGGAAACATTCTTACCAGGTTCCCAGATCGACGTGAAACCGGTAACTGATTACGATCAGTTTGTTGGTAAAACAATGGAATTTAAAGTGGTTAAGATCAACGAAACCATTAAGAATGCCGTTGTATCTCACAAAGCATTGATCGAAAGCGATATCGAAGCACAACGTGCAGAGATCATGAGCAAACTCGAGAAGGGCCAGGTATTGGAAGGTGTGGTGAAGAACATCACAGATTTCGGTGCATTCATGGACCTTGGCGGTTTGGATGGTCTGTTGTACATCACCGATATTTCATGGGGCCGTATCTCTCACCCAAGCGAAGTGGTGAAGATGGACCAGAAATTACAAGTGGTGGTATTGGATTTCGACGACGACAAAAAACGTATCAGCTTAGGTCTGAAACAATTGACTCCACATCCATGGGATGTGCTGCCTGAAGGTTTGGCAGAAGGTTCTGTTGTGAAAGGCAAAGTGGTAAATATTGAAGATTACGGCGCATTCCTGGAAATTCAGCCTGGTGTTGAAGGACTGGTACACGTATCTGAGATCACATGGGCCAACACTCCGATCAACGCGAAGGAATTCTTCAAATTGGGCGATGAGTACGAAGCGAAAGTGGTAACGCTTGATAAAGATGCACGTAAAATGAGCCTGAGCATCAAACAAATGAGCCAGGATCCATGGAACACCATCGAGAACAAGTTCCCTGAAGGCAGTAAGCACAAAGGTTTGGTGAAAAACATCACTCCTTATGGCGTATTTGTTGAACTGGAGCCAGGTATCGGCGGTATGATCCATATCAGCGACCTGAGCTGGTTAAAACGTTTCAACCACCCAACAGATTATACCAAAGTTGGCGAGCAGATCGATATCATTATCTTAAGTATTGATAAAGAGAACCGCAAACTGCAGTTAGGACACAAACAACTGGAAGAAGATCCTTGGAATGCCCTGGAAGATACCTTCGCAGTAGGTTCTGTACATGAAGGCACTGTTACCCGTAAGGATGACAAAGGCGCTTTGGTACAATTACAGTATGGTCTGGAAGGATTTGCACCTAACCGTCACTTGAACAAGGAAGATGGCAAACAGGTACAGCAGGATGAAACTGCCCAGTTCCAGGTGATCGAATTCGATCGTAACGAAAAACGCATCGTTTTAAGTCACGCACGTATCTGGGAACAGCACGAGCAGGAAACCAAAGAAGCTGCTAAAAAAGAAGCCAAAGCCGAGTCTGACAGCACTAAGAAAGCCGTTAAGAACATCCAGGCCAAGGTTGAAAAAGCAACTTTAGGTGACCTGGGCGCTTTAGCCGAGATCAAAGCCAAATTACAGGAAGGGGAAGACGAAGCGAAGTAGTCTTTTCTTACTAATATAGCGAAGGGCTGTCTGTAAGGACGGCCCTTCGTATTGAAAAGTCTATGGTCTATGACCTGATTTCCAGCCTTTTTGGGTAATTCTTAACTAAATGGAAGCGAAAACCCGAAGTTCAGTTTATAAATTGCCCGTAAATAACTAATTTTGCCAACTTGTATGAATAGGATCGTTCTGTTATTATTATCGGTAGTGTTGCTCACCTCTTCCTGTTCCAATAAATTTGGAAAGATCATGAAGAGCAAGGATTATGAGTACAAGTACAAAATGGCGGAACAATATTACGCTGCCAAAAACTACAGTTTTGCCCAGCAGCTCTTTGAAGATATCTTTCCTTATGTAAAAGGAACTACGCGTTACGAGGACATGTATTACAAGTTCGCGTATTCGTATTACTACCAGAAAGACTATCTGAATGCAGAAAACCTTTTCAAAAGTTTTGTTGAGAACTTCCCTACCAGCCCAAAAAGTGAGGAGTGCGATTATATGCGCGCCTTTTGTTATTACAAACAATCACCAAAAGTGGAACTGGACCAGACGAATACCAATAAGACCATGCAGTTGATGCAGGCTTTTATCAATACGCACCCAACATCAGAACGTTCGAAAGACGCAGCTGATATCATTGATAAATGCAGGGAGAAACTGGAACTGAAAGAATTCAAAGGAGCTGAATTATATTTTAACCTCGGTTATTATAAAGCAGCCGCCATCGCTTTTGGAAATGTATCGGATAATTTCCCCGATTCAAAAAAAGCGGATGAATATAAATTTCTCGTGATCAAATCATATTACAAATATGCTGAGATGAGTTACGAGGAAAAACAAAAAGAGCGCTTTGAAAAAGTGATCACTGAAAGCAATGATTTTACGGAACGTTTTGCAGACAGCAAGCACCTTGAAGAAGTAGCCAAAATAAAAACACAATCCACGAACATCATAAAAAACCTGAAAAATGAGCAAGTTACGCAGACAAATGAGCGCTAATACCGCAAGTGTTGTTGAAACAAAAAGCCTGATTGACATTAAAAATAAAACAGGTAACCTGTATGAGTCAATTGCGATCATTGCCAGGAGAGCTAACCAGATCAATATTTCCCTGAGGGAAGAACTGCATAACAAACTGGAAGAATTCGCCAGCCATACAGACAGCCTGGAAGAGATCCATGAAAATAAAGAGCAAATAGAAATATCAAGGGCCTACGAAAAAATGCCAAACCCAGCTATCCTGGCTACCCAGGAATTCATGGAAGGCAAAGTATACCACAGGCGCAATGACGAGAGCGATCTCTTCAGATAAGCTAAATGTTTCAGAAATGATTGAAGAACGACAGTGTGTAGCTGTCGTTTTTTGTATTTTAGAGGGGCTGGAAATTTTAAATGTTGAATGTTGAATTTTAAATGGGTAATACCCGATGTTCGAAATTCTCATTCAACATTTAAAATTCAACATTTAAAATTCCGAAATGCTTCAAGGAAAAAAAATACTCATCGGCATCACCGCAAGCATCGCTGCTTATAAATCCATCCTGCTCGTAAGGTTGCTGGTAAAAGCGGGTGCGGAAGTGAAAGTGGTGATGACACCTGCCGCAAAGGATTTTGTTTCTCCATTGGTACTGTCTACTTTATCAAAAAACCATGTGGTTGTGGAGTTGGCGGAAGGTAATGAATGGTCCAATCACGTGATGCTTGGAAGATGGGCCGATGTGTTTGTGATCGCACCACTCAGTTGTAATACACTCGCGAAGATGGCGCATGGATTGTGCGACAATGTTTTGCTGGCCGTTTATCTTTCCGCAACCTGCCCCGTAGCAGTGGCGCCTGCAATGGATGAGGATATGTGGCACCATCCATCTACACAAAAAAATATCTCCTTATTAAAAGAATACGGGAACACCATTATAGGGGTAAACAACGGAGAACTCGCCAGTGGTTTATTTGGTGAGGGAAGGATGGCCGAACCGGAAGAGATCGTTGTTTTCCTTACGGAACATTTTTTTCGCTCAACAGAGTTGAAAGGGAAAAAAGCCATGGTAACAGCTGGTCCAACTTATGAAGCGCTCGATCCCGTTCGTTTTATCGGTAATCATTCTTCCGGCAAAATGGGTTTTGCATTGGCAGAAGCGTTATACCTGCGCGGGGCAGATGTAGAACTCATCTCCGGGCCAACGCAACAAAAAACCGTATATAACGGGATCAGCATCACGCATGTTGTTTCTGCATCCGATATGTTCAATGCCTGCGATGCTGCATTTCCTTCAGCCGATATTACCGTAATGTCGGCAGCAGTAGCTGATTTTACTTCTGTTAACATTGCCGATGAAAAAATTAAGAAATCAGGTAACTTAGAATTGTCGTTGGTAAAGACAAAAGATATTTTGCAATATTTAGGAAGTAAAAAAACAAAGGATCAGTATTTAGTTGGGTTTGCACTGGAAACAAATAATGAGAAAGAGAATGCGTTAAAAAAACTCAAATCGAAAAATGCAGATTGCATTGTTTTGAATTCTTTGCGTGATGAAAAAGCAGGTTTTGGAATAGACACGAATAAAATAACGATCCTCGATAAGTCAGGAAAAGAAATAGAAGCGGGTCCGAAATCAAAGAAAGAAATTGCAAAAGATATTGTTTCATTTATCGTAACACAGTTGCATGCAGAATAAATTCTTATTTGTGGTTTTGTTTAGTTGCCTGTTTGCAACAACTGCTTTATCGCAGGAGTTACAGGCAAGAGTGAGTGTTGTGGCATCAAGGGTTAGCTCAACCGTTGATAAGAAAATATTCACTACGATGCAGACACAGTTGAATAACCTGCTCAATAACCGCAAATGGACCAGCGACCAGTTTCAACCAACCGAAAAGATCGAATGCAGTTTTCTGCTGAACATTGAAAGTTCAACGGATGCGAATACATACAAAGCGTCTTTAACGGTTCAGGCAGCGAGGCCGGTATTCAGTGCTACCTATCAATCTGCGCTGGTGAATTTTATTGATCCTGATTTTACGTTCAAATATGTTGAGTTCCAACCCATTGAGTTTAATGAGAACCGTGTGCAGGGAACAGATGCGGCGGCGGCTAATCTTACCGCCATATTCGCATACTATGCTTATATGATCATCGCGTTGGATTATGATTCCTTCTCACCCAAGGGAGGTGAAAACTATTACCGCCGGGCACAGAATATTGTAACCAATGCACCGGAAGGAAAAGGTGTAGCGGGCTGGCGGGTATTCGACGGATCAAGAAACAGGTATTGGCTGAATGAGAACCTGATCAACACGCGTTATAATATCCTTCACGATGTGATCTATAACTACTACCGCCTGGGCATGGATAAAATGTTTGAAGCCGAAGCAGATGCAAGGGCGAATGTTTTACAGGCGCTTTCACAACTGCAGGTGTTTAATAAAGAGAATGCGAATACCATGTTTGTACAGTTCTTCCTGCAGGGAAAAGTACAGGAACTCACGGGCATCTTTAAAAAAGGCACGCCTGAACAAAAACAAAGGGCCATAGAAATATTGAGTGAGCTGGATGTGATCAACTCGTCACGTTACAAACAGGATCTGAAATGAAAATGACCTTCCTTTTCTTCGTACTTGTTTGTATAATGAGTATGTCCTGCCGCTCTTCCTCCGAAAAAAGAATATTGAGTATCGACAGCATGAAGTTCGTTATGTGGGATATGATGAAATCAGATGAGCTTTACATGCGTATTCTTGGAAAAGACAGTACCGCCCGTTTACGCAACGAAAATATACGCCTGTATGAAGAAGTACTCGTGCTTCATAAAACCACTAAGGGGCAATTCGACAGCAGTTATAAATATTACGCGGCGCATCCTATCCAATTCAAATTATTGCTCGATTCCCTGGAAGCATTTTCCGCCCGTGAAAAGATCAGGTTATACGATCCTAAGCAGGGCACACACTAAGCAAATCATTACATTTGCAGTGTAACGATTGCCTTTATGAATAAAGTTTTTACCAACGCCGATACGGCCATTCACGATATACCCGATGGCGCCACATTAATGTTAGGCGGTTTCGGGTTGAATGGCATTCCCGAAAATACCATTGCCGCCCTTGTAAGAAAAGGGATCAAAGATCTTACCTGTATCTCCAACAATGCAGGCGTGGATGGTTTTGGCCTGGGCCTTTTATTACAAACGCGCCAGATCAAAAAAATGATGAGCAGTTATGTGGGAGAGAACGCAGAATTTGAAAGACAACTGCTAAGCGGTGAACTGGAAGTGGACCTTATTCCGCAAGGAACACTTGCCACCCGTATACAAATGGCCGGCATGGGCATCCCCGCATTTTTTACACCCGCTGGTTACGGCACAGAAATAGCCAATGGAAAAGAAATAAGAGAGTTCAATGGAAAAATGTATTTGATGGAACATGCTTTGCACGCACAATTCGCGATTGTAAAAGCATGGAAAGGAGATACGCAAGGCAATCTTGTATTCAGGAAAACAACACGCAATTTCTCAACATCTATGGCGAAAGCGGGTGATATTACCATTGCTGAAGTAGAGCATTTGGTACAACCCGGAGAGATAGATCCCGATGATGTGCATGTGGCAGGAGTATATGTGCACAGGATATTTGAGGGGAAGGGGTATGAGAAGAGAATTGAAAGGAAAACAGTTAAATTAGGAATTAGTAGTTAGTAATTGGAAAACAACAGGCTGACTACTGATTATCATTATTGATTACTGACCCCATAATTCCTAATTACTAACTACTAATTACTAATTAAAATGCCTTTAGACAAATTTGGAATTGCAAAACGAATTGCACAGGAACTACAAGACGGCATGTACGTAAACCTCGGCATCGGCATCCCTACACTGGTATCGAATTATATACCTGCGGGAATGACTGTGATCTTTCAAAGTGAGAATGGCATTTTGGGAATGGGCCCTTATCCCGAAGAAGCGGAAGTAGATGCAGATCTCATCAATGCAGGAAAGGAAACCGTAACGCTTGTACCCGGCGGCGCTTTTTTCGATAGCGCTGAAAGTTTTGGAATGATCCGTGCCGGTAAAATTGATTTAACAGTATTAGGAGCGATGGAAGTAAGTGATACAGGCGATATAGCCAACTGGAAGATTCCTGGTAAAATGGTGAAAGGCATGGGTGGTGCGATGGACCTGGTTGCCAGTGCAAAAAATATTATTGTGGCGATGATGCATACCAACCCGAAAGGGGAAAGTAAATTATTATCACAATGCAGCCTGCCGCTTACAGGCGTAAAATGCGTAAAAAAAATAGTTACCGAATTAGCTGTACTCGATATAACAGAACAAGGCTTTGTTTTAAAAGAACGCGCACCGGGTGTAAGTGTTGAAGAGATTGTTGCGAAAACAGCGGGGAGATTGGTTGTACCTGAGTTTGTGCCGGAGATGGAACTTTGAGATATTAATCAGCTTAGTTATTGGCGAATTAGCGGATTGCGAATTGACGGATTGTTTAATCTGCCAATCCGAAATTCGCAAATCCGTTAATGCAGATTCTTTTAGTTTTGCCTCAATAAAAAAAACAACCATGCCCATCCAACCCGCCCAAAAAGCTCCTGATTTTTCATTGTTCGATACAGAAAAGAATAAAGTCTCTCTGGCAGATCAAAAAGGCAGCAATGTAGTATTGTTGTTTTTTCCTTTGGCATTTACCAGTACCTGTACAAAAGAATTATGCAGTGTGCGTGATAACATTGCTCAATTCAATAATGCCAATGCAAAAGTGTTTGGCATATCGGTAGATTCCTTGTTTACATTGGGTAAGTATAAAACGGAACAAAATCTCAATTTTCCTTTGTTGAGTGATTTTAATAAAGAGGCATCTATTGCCTATGACGTTTTATACCAGACCTTCCCTTCATTTGAAATGCAGGGAGTAAGTAAACGCGCCGTTTTTGTGATAGATAAGGAGGGGATCGTTCGTTATGCAGAAGTTTGCCCAACTCCAGGTGATCTCCCGGATTTTGCCGCCATCCAGCAAACATTGGATGGATTGCAGTAAAATATCATAAAAATCCATCTTTCGCTGCATTGAGAAAGGCTGGAATTTGTTAAAAAACAAACAACTTCTTGCCTAAACCAGGTAATTTTTGGTATTTTTAGGTTGATCTTAACCTATGCGAAAATTATACCTACTAGGATTGGTTCTCTTTACATGCGTCATCAACAGTTATGTTGCTGACAATACTGCTTTTGACAATCCCGCAGACGCAGCCAAGATCGCACATTTTTATCCCAACCCTGCTACCAGTTATATCAATTTCACTTTCGATAAAACCGTTGACAAGAGCTATACTTTACAGGTATATAATTTCATTGGAAGAAAGATGAATGATATCCGCATCAACGATTCAAAACTGACGATTAACCTGGATGATAATTATTTCCGTGGCCTCTACATTTACCAGCTTCGTGATCAAACCGGAAAGATCGTGGAATCGGGAAAGTTCCAGGTGAATAAATAATGGCACGCGGATGACGCGGAAAAAACGGATCGACACGGATCTTAAAATTGCCGCACCCACTTACTAATTACTAATTATCTCTCCGTCACTTCCACAATCAGAAACTTCAAATAATTCGTATTCTCCATTCCCCAGATAATAGGATGATCACTTGCCTGTGCCTGGAAAGTTACCTGTCGAATTTTTTTACGCGCATCTTTTGCGGCCTGTTCTATGGTTTGTAAGAACTGATCAGGAGATACAAGATTGGTGCAACTGGATGTTACCAGGAATCCGCCATTTCTTATCAACTTCATCCCGCGAAGATTAATTTCTTTATAACCCGTTAATGCTTTTTGAATATTCTCGCGGCTCTTGGTGAAGGCGGGTGGGTCAAGCATTACCACATCATATTGTCTGCCATCTTTGCCCCATTGTTTTAGTACATCAAATGCATTTACTGCTTCAAAGCGGCAGATATTTTCCAACCCGTTCAGTGCTGCATTTTTATTTGCCTGCGCTACTGCATTCTCTGAAATATCCAATCCCAAAACAGATTTTGCACCATAATGTGCAGCGTGAATTTCAAAGGTGCCGGTATACGTAAAAACACCCAACACTTCTGCATCTTTCACAATATGCTTAATGGCCCGGCGGTTATCCTGCTGGTCGAGGAAGTAGCCTGTTTTTTGTCCATTCTCTATATCAACGATAAATTGTAAACCATTTTCATTGATGAGTACATTGGTATCAAACGGAGCGGTTAAAAAACCTTTTTGCTGTGGTAAACCTTCGAGTTCGCGTACAGGCACATCGTTTCGCTCATAAATTCCTTTGGGAGAAAAAATGGATTGAATGGCTTTTACGATCGCATCTTTCCATGTATCAATTCCCAAAGAAAGTGTTTGTATTACGAAGTAGTCGTTGAACTTATCAATGATCAGCGCGGGCAATTGATCCGCTTCTCCAAAAACCAGCCGGCAGTTTTCTGTATACCCGATTTTTTTGCGGTATTCCCATGCCTGGGCGATACGGTTATGAAAAAACTGCTCATTGATCTCTTCCTGTTTCCGGGTAAGTAAACGCACAAGGATCTGCGATTTGGGGTTGATATATCCCTTTCCGGCAAATTTTCCATCTCCATAATACACTTCCACGATATCGCCACCGGTTACTTCTCCAACGATCTTTTCCACTTCATTCCCATAGATCCAGGGATGCCCATTAGCGATTCTCGGGGCGATCTTCTTTCGTAAATAAACTTTTGTCATCCGCGCAAAGATGCCATTAATTAGTAATTAGTAGTTAGTAATTAGTAATTGGATGCGGAAAGTTTGCCACTCCAAGGCTTTTATTACTAATTACTAACTACTAATTCCCAATTAAAATCAGTGTTTTATGACATTTTTACTGTTTTTTTACCCCCGGCAAAATTTTTGCCTATACTGAACTACAACGAATTACTATGATGGAAGAGAGAGAAAACACGCAAAGCCAGCAAACGTCAGACACTATGGACGGAATAGAACTTAATACTGACGAAAATGCAGCCGGCACCTCGCATCTTAACGAGCCGGTATCGGAAGAGAGTATCCTGGATAAGCTGGAGGCTGAAGTAAAAGAGCAAAAGGACAAATACCTCCGTTTAATGGCCGAATTCGACAATTTTCGCCGCCGGACCGCCAAAGAAAGGCTGGAACTGATGCAGACAGCAGGTAAAGAAGTGATCGTTTCCCTTCTTGATGTGCTTGATGACTGTGACCGTGCCGAAAAACAATTACAGGGCTCAGATGATATTGCTGTGCAAAAGGAAGGCATCCAGCTCGTGTTTAATAAGTTGAGATCCACTTTACAGTCGAAAGGTGTAAAGCCAATGGAAAGCATCAACACCGATTTTGATGTGGAGAAACATGAGGCCATCACAGAGATCCCGGCACCCACTCCCAAATTGCAGGGTAAAGTAATCGATGAAGTGGTGAAAGGATATTACCTGAATGATAAATTGATCCGCTTCGCGAAAGTGGTAGTTGGAAAATAATTATTGCAATCAAAACACTATGGACCTGGTCCATGGACAATGGACAAATCAATGGCTACTAAAAGAGATTTTTACGAAATATTAGGTGTAAGTAAAACTGCTTCTGCTGATGAGATCAAAAAAGCTTATCGCAAAGTGGCCATGCAGTTCCATCCTGACCGCAACCCCGGTGATAAGGAAGCGGAAGAAAAATTCAAAGAAGCCGCGGAAGCTTACGAGATCTTAAGCGATGCAGATAAGAAAGCAAAGTATGATCGTTTTGGCCACCAGGCATTTGCGCCCGGACAGGGTGGTGGTGGTTATGGCGGAATGAATACGGATGATATTTTCAGCCAGTTCGGTGATATTTTTGGTGAAGATGTTTTTGGAAGTTTCTTTGGCGGCGGCGGAAGACGTGGTGGTGGAGGCAGAGCTGCACGTGGCCAGCGTGGAAGTAACCTGCGCATCAAACTCAAACTCACTTACGAAGAGATAGCAAAAGGTGTTGTTAAGAATGTGAAAGTGAAAAAGCATGTGCTATGTACTACCTGTGCAGGCAGCGGTGCCAAAGATAAGAACAGCGTACAAACCTGTAGCACCTGTAATGGCAGCGGGCAGGTGAGAAAAGTGACCAGTACTTTCCTGGGGCAGATGCAAACAGTAACTACCTGCCCAAGCTGTAATGGAGAAGGTACAACGGTTACTTCAAAATGTAATGGATGTAAAGGTGAAGGAAGGGTGTATGGAGAAGAAACCATCAGTATCGAAATACCGGCAGGCGTACAGGAAGGCATGCAGTTAAGCATGGGTGGAAAAGGCAATGCAGGTGAACGTGGTGGTGCACCGGGTGATCTCATCATACAGATAGAAGAAGAACCGCATGCAGAATTACACCGTGATGGATTGAATGTGGCATACGACCTGCATATCTCATTTCCTGATGCGGCATTCGGCACACAGGTAGAAGTACCCACCATCGATGGAAGAGCCAAAATAAAAATACCCCCAGGCACACAGAGCGGAAAGATCTTCCGCCTGAAAGGAAAAGGATTTCCGGAAGTGCAGGGCTATAGTAAAGGCGATCAGTTGATACAGGTAAATGTGTGGACACCGCAACATATGACAACAGAAGAAAAAGATGCGTTGGAGAAAATGAATCAAAGCGAGAATTTTAAACCGAACCCGAATAAAGGGGATAAGAGCTTTTTTGATAGAGTAAGGGAAGCGTTTAATTAATTTTTTTTGGCCGGAGGCCGAATGATATTTGTCACTCGGCAGAGCCGAGCGACTACATGCGAAGAGATCGTTTAGAAAAGCGGTCTCTTTTTTATTGGAGGGAATGGCAACACGGGAGACACGGATCAAACGGATTATAACGGATATGATCAGTCCAAATCCGTTTGATCCGTGTCTTCCGCGTTGCTATTTTTTCTTTTTCTTCTTCTCAGGGTTGTATATCTTGATCGCTTTATCTACCAGCGTTAAAAACTCTCCACGATGCGGTTCATAGGGGTTCACAGCTGTTTTAGCCAATTCAAGTACATCTTCGTATTGGTAATCCTTTACAAATTTTGATTGTTTTAGAATGGAACCGAACATAGCAATGGCTGCTGCAAAACGATAGGATGAATCTACTGCCTCAATAGGTTTGGGTTCATACAATGCAGTAAAGAATTGTTCGCGTGAACTATCGGTGAGAGGCAATTTATATTGTAATGTGATATCTGCAAAGGGCCGGTGATATAACGAAGAATCTTTTGCATATGATTTGATCTCAAAGATGGCGATCATAGAATGGCCACTGCCAACTTCTCCGCCTTCCAGTTCACTGGTGCTGTCGGATGCTGCATTTTTTTTGTTGTCAAAGCCGATTAACCTGTATTCTTTGATAGTGCCGGGTTTGAAACTGATCTTTAAAAAAGCATTGTTGGCAACCGAATAAATGGTTTTAGTAAATTCTGTTACCAACACTTTCTGTGCCTCCTGCAGGTTATCGATATAGGCAAAATTTCCATTCCCTTTTTTTGCGAGTGTTTCTAATTTACTGTCTTTGTAATTACCCATACCCACACCTAAACAGGTAAGATAAATACCTGTTTGTTTAAAACGTATGATCATATCTTCCAGCTCTTTTTCTGATGTCTGCCCGATATTGAAATCGCCATCAGTGGCCAGTATCACGCGGTTGTTTCCATTTTCAATAAAAGTTTTTTTCGCAAGATCGTAGGCGATACGGATGGCGCCTTCACCCGGCGTGTCGCCACTGGCAACCAGCGAATCTATCACGTTTTTTATTTTTTGTTTGTTATCACCACCGGTTGGCGCCAATGCAATGCCAATGCCTCCTCCATAAGTAACGATGGTGAGGGTATCTTTTTCACGCAGGTTATCAACTAACATCTTAAAAGCAGATTGCAGTAAAGGCAGGCGGTTTGGTTTATCCATAGAACCCGAAATATCAATCAGGAAAACCAGGTTGGAAGGAGGGATGCTGTCTAAATTTAATTTAGGCGCCGTGATATTCAGGAACAACAATTGATCATCCTGTTTCCAGGGGCAGGTGGTAAGCTGTGATTTGCAAGTGAACTGCCCGTTAGACGGAATATCATTGGGTTTTGTATAATTGAAATAATTGAGCAGTTCTTCAACGCGGATCGCGTCAGTGGGTACGCGCATTTCATTGCTGAGAAAACGGCGCATATTGCTATAAGATGCTTTATCGATGTTCAGTGCAAAACCTGTTTCAGGATATTTACCTGCATCGATAAAAATGTTTTCTACGAGATTACTATAGCTCTCACCCATCACAGAAAATAAACCGGAGGATTCTGCTTTCAGGTTGGTGGTAACTGAGGATAGTTTTTTATTATAAAGATGGGCCGTAGTAGGTAACATCTTCATCACTAAATTCTGGAACTTACGCGCATCGATAAATACGCGCAATGTTTCGTATCCATCCAGGGTCAGTATTACCGTATCTGATGTATGTGATGTAGAGATGCCGAATGTTCCGCTATTGCCGCTGTAATAAAGAAAACTGCCCTGGGATACGAGATTGATCTTTACTCCTTCCAGCAAACGCCCCCGCTCATCCTTAATCTCACCACGAAGGTAAAATTGGCTGTATGCTGATGGAATGGCTAAGCTGCACAGAATAACCCAAATGACCTTTTTCATTTGTCAACGGGATTTGTATCAATATAACGTAGAAAGCCGGCAAATTATATGCGTTCGGACAACATTTGCACAATTTTAGGCTTCACTTAATTGGTATAATTCGCGGAGGTTTCTTCCCAATCCATCATAATCAAGGCCATAACCCAGTACGAATTTGTTAGGGATGGAGAAGCAGCAATAATCAATATCTACAGGGAAAACAGTTGCATCAGGCTTATGAAGAAGTACGGCCACTTTTAGTGAAGCGGGTTGCTGGTTGCGTAATTGCGGAAGGAACTCATTCATGGTTTTACCCGTATCAATGATGTCTTCCAATATGACGATATGCCTGTTATTGATATCTGTATCAAGGCCGATAGCGGTGATCACCTGGCCGGTCGATTTGGTTCCTTTGTAAGAAGCCAGTTTAATAAAACAAATCTCCGCTTCAATCGTCAGCTCTTTAAAAAGATCGGAGGTGAACATAAAAGAGCCATTCAATATCGCGATGAACAAAGGTTTTTTTCCTGCATAATCCCTGTCTAATTCAGTGGCCAGTTCCTTTACTTTTTCATTGATCAGTGTTTCGGGTAAATAGGGAACAAATGTTTTGTCGTGAACTTTGATAACTGGCATGTGACAGGTTTAAATGAAGCCCGTAAAATAAGGAAAATTATTTAGGTGATTTTGAAGTGGTTACCGCAGCAGTAATGGGGTGCAGGTAAATTTTTTCCCCTGCTTTAACACTGGCGGTTTTGGATAACCGGTTATACTCCACCAGGTTTTCCAGGCGAACACCTTCCAACTGACAGATATCATGCAGTGTTTCGCCATCGGTCACCAGGTGAAAATCATTGGTTGCTTTTTTTTGTTTTCTTTCGATAAAGATCAAACGGTCCGTATCCAAAACATCCATTTCTGCGAGTTCATTGAACTCAATCAGTTTGTTTAATGAAATATCATATTGATTGGCCAGTGAAAGGAGGGAAGTACCTTCTGATGCATAGATCACTTTGGCGTGATTGATCGAAAAAATACCAGCGGGATAGTTAGCCTGCTTTTTCAGTTTTGGAACAACAGGTGTTGCCGCAATTGCATTTACAGTCTCAGGTTCTTTTTCTTCTTTCACCGCCTGCTCTTTCGCAGGTTGTTCCTGTGCCGGTTTTTCTATAGAAGGATTTGCAACGAACTCTGTTTGTTTTGGTGTTTCCTCTTCTTTTGAAAAGGTTGTATTCGAAACTGCTGCTGTTGTAATTGCAGGAGCAGTGGCAGGTGTCGGATTATTCTGTCTTGCCAATGCTTCGAGGCTATATTGCTGCAGGTTAAAATCATTGATCACTTTCAATAATTTCTGCGGGTAAGTGGGATTGGTAGCGTAGCCTGCTTTTTTTAAACCCTTCGCCCATCCGTCAAAATCTGTTGGATCAAGTTTGAAGAGAAATGCATAATGCGGGCGGGTTTTTAAAAAATCTGAATGATCCCTGTAGGATTCTTCAGCAGTGGTATATACACGGAAGCATTCGCCTTTTTCATCATCATCATGATAGATCTTTCCACCGGTCCATTCCGGTTTGCATTTGATGCCGAAATGATTGTTGGAACCTTTTACCAGGTCGCTTTCTCCGTATTGCGATTCGAGTATGCCTTGTGCCAATGTAATAGAAGCCGGAACACCGGTGCGCAACATTTCTGTGATGGCTATTTCTTTGTAAGCGTTTACATACGCTTCCCCTTTTTCTTTCTGCGCCTGCGCGGCGAAAGTTACCAGGAGACAGCAAAACAGTGCCAGTTTTTTCATTACGGTTTCTTTTTGATCATTAACACGCCATCGCGGATGGTTACCATTACCTGTTCGGTCCGTGGGTCGTTACTCACATGTTCGTTAAAAGCCTGTATGGCTTTTGCATTTTTGGTGCTGATCGGTTCTTCAAATACCTGCCCGTGAAAGAGCACGTTGTCTGCTAAAATGATTCCCCCATCATTTAATTCCGGAACTATCAATTCGTAATAATCTATATAAGATGTCTTGTCTGCATCGATAAAAACCAGGTCCCATTTCCGGTTCAGACCGGGAATGATCTCCCTGGCGTTTCCGAGGTGCAAATGTATCTGCTTATTCCTATCAGATTTGCTAAAATTTGCCCTGGAAGTGGCTGCATCCTCTTCTCTCAACTCAATAGTATGCAGTTCCCCGTCGGGCAAAAGGCCCTCTGCCAGGCATAAAGCGCTGTAACCGGTAAAGGTTCCTATCTCCAGAACGTATTTTGGCTTCAGTATCGTACTTATGAAAGAAAGAAATTTCCCCTGCACATGCCCGCTGAGCATATGGTACTGGCTGTGATTTTCAAGGGTTTGACGGTTTACTTCGGCCAAAAGGGGATCTTCTGGCGAGGTGAATCGGGTTGCATAGGCTTCTACCTGGGGGTGGATAAGGTCCATGGGATAAAGATAATTAGTAATTAATAGTTAGTAATTAGTAATTGGAGGCTAATGCGTGACCTTCCGAATAAATACGAACTATGCTAATCCTTATCAAAATGCATCAATGTACCATCGGAACATCCCGTGGGTAGACAATCCGTTAGGATTGAATGTCGTTCCGTAGGAACGTTTGGTATGCGGCACCAACACCGAACGTTCCTACGGAACGTAATCAATCATTTGAAAATTTTGCTACCCACGTTTTGTTCCGATGGAACAACGTTTGTTATGCGATTGTTTTATCAACAGGTTTTGAAATGATCCACAATCCAATAAAAGTGATCAATCCATTTATGATCAACAGTTCCAATCCCAATTCAAATGATCCGAAGATCTGCTTCTGAAAACGGTCGAGGAAAAAGCAGATAACAGGTGAGGCAATACAGATGATCGGAACCAGTTTGTCTGTCACATTTCGTTTTAATAAAATGCCGAAAGTAAAGAGACCAAGCAATGGCCCATAGGTAAATGTGGCCACTTTCAAGATCACACCGATCATGCTTGAACTGTCGATCCATTTAAACACCATTACAAATAACAGAAAGATCACTGCAAAAGTTAAGTGAACCCGCTGTCTCATTTTTTTCTTTTGTGCATCAGCAAGATCAGGTCTTCTCTGCATGCCGATGATATCAATGCAGAAGGAAGATGTCAATGCCGTGATCGCACCATCCGCGCTTGGGAACAGAGCAGAGATCAAAGCAATGATAAAGATCACCGAAACAAATGGCGGCATGTGTTGCAAGGCAATGGTCGGGAATAATTTATCACCCGTTACACCAAGATTCAATTGTGTTGCGTAGAGGTATAATAAACCACCAAGGAAGAGGAACAACAAAATCACCACCAATAAAATGAGCGACATAGAGATCACATTCTTCTGGGAATCTTTTAATGTTTTTACAGAGATATTCTTCTGCATCATCTCCTGGTCCATACCCGTCATGGTGATGGTAATAAATGCACCTGCAAGAATCTGTTTCAGGAAAAATAATTTACTGTCGGGGTTGGTGAAAAATATTTTTGAATATCCTTTTTCTCCCATCTGCTGTAAGCTCTCGCTAAATCCAAGATGCAGGTTGCTTAATATGTAAATCACGCAGATGATCAAACCTAACAGCATACAGGTGGTTTGCAAAGTATCTGTCCACACAATGGTTTTTACACCGCCTTCATAGGTGTACAAAAGTATCATCACTAAAATGATCAAAGTAGTGGCCCAGAAAGGAACATGAAAACTGTTGAGGATCGCTTCCTGTAAAATATTTACTACGAGGTATAATCTTGCAGTGGCGCCCAATGTTCTCGACAGGATAAAAAAGGAAGCACCTGTTTTATAAGAGGTAAAACCTAAACGGTTGTGTAAATAATTGTAAATGGATGTGAGGTTGAGCCGGTAATACAAAGGCAGTAACACATAGGCGATCACAAGATACCCGATAAGGTAGCCTAATGTAATCTGGAAATAGGCGAACGACTCTTTTGCTACAGCACCGGGTACACTAACGAATGTGACACCGCTGAGTGAAGTGCCGATCATACCAAAAGCCACCAGCATCCAGTTACTGTTTTTGTTACCAATGAAAAACGATTCATTGGTGCTGTTCTTGCCGGTATACCAGGCAACCCCTAACAAAACAAGAAAATAAGCGATCACAAAGGAAAACAGGACATATGGCGACATGGCAGAATAATTAAATCGTTAACAAAACGAATTGGAAAAGTAGTAAAAATATTTAACCTATTTTGCCAACTGTAAAACCAAGTGTATGCCGGTTAACAGTATCGCCGTTTTTTGTGGGTCAAAAGCAGGGGTTGACCAGTTGTATGAACAGCATGCCATTGCATTGGGGAAATTAATGGCTGAAAAAAATATTACACTCATTTATGGTGGCGGTAACAAAGGACTGATGGGTGCGGTTGCCAATTCGGTAATGGACAACGGCGGTAAAGTAATTGGTGTGATACCCAAAGTATTGGTGGAATGGGAGGCACAGCATGAAGGTATTACCGAATTGCGCGTAGTGGAAGACATGCATGTGCGGAAAAAAATGATCTATGAACTCTGCGATGTTGCCGTGATCTTACCCGGTGGGCACGGAACATTGGATGAGCTGTTTGAAATGGTTACCTGGAACAATCTTAACATACACAACAAGAAGATCATCCTCTTAAACTCAGGTGGATTTTACGATCATTTGATCGGGCATATCGACAACATGGCCACACAGGGATTTTTATACAGCGACTGGCGCGAAAGACTGATTGTATGCAAAGACCCCGAAGAAGCTATCGCTGTTTTCCTTTAAGATAAAAACAAAAACCCGCGCGGAATACAGGCAACGGATCATTGGTATAGAGGTTGCGATAGGGTGAATTTCGGTTTTGTAAAACATCGATCATCAGCGTGAGGTAGGAGTAGTGGCTGCCTAATACCCTGGTGCCATATCCAACGCCCACCAGTAAACTGCCCACATTATTATGAAAAGTACCGGTTTGGTTAGTAACCACATCTTTCTGCGATGAGGTTGTCCAGTTGTATTCCGGCTGTGCCTGTAAGAATAAAAAATTTACCGGCCATACCCTTACAAAGGGCCCGCCACCATAACTGAAATTGCGGAATTGAACAGAACTGCCAAAATCAGAAGCATTCTGCGAAAAATAATTGATATTGAAAGCCAGGCCGGCATCGAGCCACCTGGTAATACTATAGCCAAGCTCAGGGGTAAGCCCTACATTGAAGGAGCGGTTCCCAAAACCAAGATTCAAGCCACCTCCGATAAAAATGTTCTCATGTTTGAACTTTCCTTTTTGCTCGTCAACATCATTTTCCTGGGCAAAGCTGCCAATGGTAGTTAGCAGTAAAATGCAGCAAATAAGGGTTTTGAGGTTCTTCATGTTACAAACGTAGTTATTTAAGCAGCGATTGTCTTTTCCCGCTATTTAAAATATTGTTAGGATACTGTGCCAGTCGATAGTCGATAGACCATGGTCTATGGACTTTATCTTTTTTTATAAATCCTTCAAAATATGCAAGTTATCATCCATTCCTGTTTGATAGCTCTTTATAATCGTTGGATATTCTACAAAAATAAGCGGTATATATTAAGAAACTCTAAAGTGTAGCCAATACACAAAAAAATAGATGAAAGCAGGAAACATTTACTTTTGTTCTCCTAACTAACGATTGTTCGTTTATGATTGCATCAACCACTATGATCCCATTAAAACAATTACAAAAGCTTGGCTTTTCGGCAAACACCGGTCTTCATTACCAATTATCACCATCAGAACTTGTTGAGCAAACAATTCTGCGTGGCCAGGGGGTATTAAATGACACCGGCGCATTATGCATCCAGACAGGAGAGTTTACGGGCCGCAGTCCCAAAGACAAATTTATTGTGAAAGATGCGGTTACAGAAAATTCGGTCGACTGGAACAATTTCAACATCCCGATCGAAGAAAAATACTTCCACCAGTTAAAAAAGAAACTGCTCGATTACCTGGGTGCCAAAGAAGAAGTTTGGATCCGTGATGCGTATGCATGTGCTGATCCCGCTTACCGTTTGAACATCCGCGTGATCAATGAAAACCCGTGGAGCAATTTATTTGCACACAATATGTTTCTCCGTCCAGAAGAAAATGAACTGGAAAATTTTGAACCCGACTGGCATATCATACAGGCGCCGGGTTTTAAAGCAGACCCTGCAGTGGATGGAACAAGACAACACAATTTTGCTGTTCTGTCGTTTACGCATAAAACGATTTTAATTGGCGGTACCGGTTACACAGGTGAGATGAAAAAAGGAATCTTCAGTGTGCTCAATTATATTCTTCCCCACGATAAAAATGTATTGAGCATGCATTGCAGCGCCAATATGGGTAAAGAAGGAGATGTGGCTGTATTTTTTGGATTGAGCGGTACCGGTAAGACCACATTGAGTGCAGACCCTAATCGTAAATTGATTGGTGATGATGAGCATGGCTGGACCGATGATTCCGTTTTTAATTTTGAAGGTGGCTGTTACGCAAAAACAATTGACCTGAGTGAAGAAAAAGAACCTGAAATTTTTAATGCGATTCGTCCGGGAGCATTGGTAGAAAACATTCATTTCTTCCCGGGAAAAAGACAGATCGATTTCAGCAGTAAAGCAATCACTGAGAATACGAGGGTAAGCTACCCGCTTGATTTTATCAGCAATGCATTGGAACCCGCGATCGGTGGGTTACCTAAAAATATTTTCTTTTTAACCTGTGATGCATATGGTGTATTACCACCTGTAAGCAAATTGTCCCCCGGCCAGGCTATGTACCAGTTCATCAGCGGCTATACGGCCAAAGTGGCTGGTACAGAAGCAGGCGTTACGGAACCAAAATCAACCTTCAGCGCTTGTTTTGGGGCGCCTTTCCTGCCATTGCACCCCGGTAAATATGCCGGTATGCTGGGAGAGAAAATGAAAAAACACAAAGTAAATGTATGGATGATCAATACGGGCTGGAGTGGCGGGCCGTATGGTATCGGTCATCGGATGAAACTCAGTTATACCCGCGCCATGATCACTGCCGCCCTGGAAGGCAAGCTGGAAGCGGTAAGTTATGAGGCGCACCCTGTTTTTGGCATGATGATACCGCTTAGTTGCCCCGGCGTACCGGCAGAAATTTTAAACCCACGCAGCACTTGGGCCGATCCCGGTGCCTATGATGCGAAGTCAAAGGACCTGGCAACCCAATTCGTACAGAACTTTGAAAAATATGCTTCCGGCGTATCGGAAGAAATACTTCAGGCCGCACCCAAAATCTAACTGCTATATGTCCCTGGCCAGGGGATCAAATCTGGTCTTCGATTGCTTGTTTGTTACAGAGGATCCCGCTGAAAGGCGGGATTCTTCGTTTTACGAATATCGAATAATGACCAAGGGATTTTGAATGTTGAAGTGGAACCGCCGTTGTTGGTCGCCTGACTACAGCGCTAAAATTTCAACAGATGCAAGAATGTTTATTGGCTTTCCTTTTAACTGTATGGGTACTACAGCTTTATTTCCTTTTGCATTGCCCGGAATATATATGCCAGATTCATATTCCACATACCATGCATGATTTACGCCTTGTCCACGCCGGTAAGTTAAACGGGAATCAATGGTGCTTGTTTCACCAAGTCCAATATCATTCTTCCGTCCTTTAGCATATTCAAAATTGTGCATAGTGATCCATTGCACACCTACAAAGAATACGTTATTTGTTAAAACAATATCCTGATCACTTACATCGATCTCCAGGTTCCCGTCTTTAAAATCTTTTTCATCTATTATGACTTGTTTCTTTAGTAATTCTTCACCAGGTATGCCATTTGCGTCAGCGGAATAGATATGAAGTCTCAGGCGATTCTCAGCAGAGAAATTTTTCTGCCTGAAGAAAACTTTGGTAATGCGAAACTGTTTTATCCCGGCAGGTATTTCTATTTGCGTGGCCACTTCATAGCTGTCAGACATCTGCGCCCCGGCAAATGACCGTGTTTGCTTAGCCGCGCTGATACCAAATTTTTTTGGCTGTGCATTTGACACTACAACTTCCTGAAGGGTATAGGTTATTTCGTCCAGTAGCACCGCGCCTTTTATTTTGGCAAAATCGCTTACCGTCATCGAACGCAGTGTGTACCCAATGCATGAAAAAGACAACGTATCCTCTGGCGATGCCTCAACTGTAAACCGGCCATTTTCGTCCGTGTCGAAATACCGGTTCTCACCTTTTACGTATATGTTGGTGTAGGCGATTGGCTTTTGATCTTTTGAATTGTATACCACTCCCGCGACTGTTATTTTTTGTGCAAAACAACCGTAAGTAATCAACGTTAATAGTAAGCTCAATAATATTTTACATTTCATAAGTGCAGCAATTGGGTTTGCCGGTTTTATCATCTGCTTTCCTTGCGTCAGCCGTTTCATATACCTGTAGTCATTGGGAAATGAATTATGATATATCAATATAAGCAAATAAATAAGCCGCAGATTCGCAAGTCTAAAAAAACTATGCGTTCTGCGGCTTTGCTAATATTGTCGGACACTACTTCAACATTCAAAATTCTTGATCAACGCTAGCGCTAAAGCTTCAGCGTCGGCGCAGTGTTCAATATTTCTTAAAACAACCCAAACAAAGTACTATCCACCTTACTGATAATATCTCCAAAATTCTCATCGCTCTCTGCGAATTTGTTTTTATCGCAATCTATGATCAGTAACGGTCCCTCTTTGTAAGAGTCGATCCATTTATTGTAATATTCATTGAGGCGTTTCAAATAATCGAGACGGATATTTTCTTCATATTCTCTTCCGCGTTTCTGGATCTGTGCAACCAGGGTAGGAACCGATGCTTTTAAATAGATCAGCAGGTCGGGTGGCTGCACCATCGTTTTTAAGGTCTGGAAGAAAAGATAATAATTATCAAAATCGCGTTTGCTCATCAAACCCATTTCATGAAGATTGGGTGCAAAGATGTTGGCATCTTCATATATGGTCCTGTCCTGTATTACTGTTTCCGTTCCATGATGAATTTCAAGTAACTGGTTAAGCCTGCTGTTCAGGAAAAAGATCTGCAGGTTAAAACTCCAGCGTGGCATATCCTCATAAAAATCCATGAGGTAGGGGTTATGGTCCACATCTTCAAACTGCGGGATCCAGCGGTAATGCTTACTCAGCATTTCAGTAAGCGTGGTTTTTCCCGCGCCGATATTGCCGGCCACTGCTATGTGTTTTGGTTTCTTTGCTTTTGCCATAAAAATGAAAGTACGAAATACGGGGTTCGGAGTGAGGGAAGGGAGGAAGTTTTTTTTAGAGTTGTCAGTTGTTGGATGTCAGATGACAGTCGAACTGCCATCCGACATCTGACAACTGCCATCTTCACTCAATAATTCATATTCATTGCATCCCTCACCAACTTCAAAGTTTGTGAAGCGCTGGCCCTTGCCTTATCGGCCCCCTGGCGGATGATCCTGGCCAGGAGTTCCTTGTTATTTTGAATATCGGCGGCTTTTTCACGGATAGGCTGCATGAACCGGGCCATATCTTCGGCCAGCTGCTTTTTCATATCTCCATAGCGGATGATACAGTTACCGGCACTGCTGGCATTAAAATCATCTTCAAATTTTTGTACGGTATCCGGCGAACTCACCAGTCCCATCAAAGTAAACAGGTTCCTGATATAATCGGGTTTCTCTGAATTTGTCTGTTCCGGTCCCTGGTCTGTTTTCGCCTTCATGATCTTTTTCCGGATGATCCCGTCATCATCTGCCAGGTAAAGCGTGGCCATCTGGTTCTCGCTTTTGCTCATCTTTCCTGTGCCATCCAAACTCATTATTTTAACAAGCTCACCTCCATAATTAAATGCATGGGGTAAGGGGAGAATATCACCATACCGGTAATTGAATCTTTCTGCAAAATTCCTGGCCATTTCAAGATGCTGCTCCTGGTCCTTGCCCACGGGTACTTTTACCGCGCGGTGGATAAGGATATCAGCCGCCTGTAAAACCGGATAGGTCAAAAGTCCCGCATTCGAATTATCAGGCTGCAGACGTACTTTCTCTTTAAAAGTGACTGTTTTCTCGAGCTCGCCTTTGTAAGCAAGCATATTCAGGTAAAGATATAGTTCGGCAATTTCAGGAACATCACTTTGTACATATAGCGCCACTTTCTCAGGGTCAAGGCCACAGGCAATATTTTCTGCAATAACCCTATGTACGCTGGTCTGCAGTTCCTTGGTATCCGGGTGTGTGGTTAAACTATGCCAGTTGGCAACAAAAAAATAACAGTTATAATCATCCTGCATGCGAACATAATTACGCATAGCGCCAAAATAATTACCCAGGTGCAGGAACCCGGTAGGACGTATACCACTCAGAACAACCTCTTTTTCCATGGGGGCGAAGATAATCGAATTAGCGAATTGGCGGATTACGGATTGGTGAATTATGCATTTGCGGTTTACCGCATAAGAAGGCAACGATTAAATTCGTTAATTCGCCAATCCATAATCTGTTAATTCGCTAATTGTCCGAACCCACTTCCATATTACTCACCCCCATCGAATACCTGAAAGGTGTTGGGCCGCTTCGTGGGGATATGTTGAAAAAAGAACTGGAGATTTTTACATTCGGTGATCTGCTGGAACATTTTCCGCACCGGCATATTGATAAGACCAAAGTAAATAAGATCAGCGAGATCAATCCCTACACAGATTATATACAGATCGCCGGTACCTTATTGAATTATGAAACAGTGGGTGCCGGGCGGGGAAAACGGTTGGTGGCACAACTGCGCGATAAAACCGGCATCATAGAGCTTGCCTGGTTCCAGGGTATTACCTGGGTGGTTAAAAACCTGCATGTGGGAAGCGACTATCTCGTGTTCGGAAAAACAGGATTCTTTAACGGCAAGCCACAAATGGTTCACCCCGAGATAGAACCCTATGTACGTGCGAATGCAGATGGAAAAAATTTTCTCGAACCTGTATATTACACCACCGAAAAATTAAAAGCCCGTGGTTTTAATGGTAGACAACTGGGTAAGTTTACCTATACATTACTAGCTTTATTGCAACCAAAAGATATTCCTGAAAATATCCCATCAGAAGTTTTGGAAAAACTAAAACTGATGAATCGTTTTGAAGCTTACCGGAATATTCATTTTCCAACTTCTCCTGAATTATCGGAACAGTCTATCAAGCGCATCAAGTTCGAAGAATTGTTTATTGCACAGGTGAGGCTGCAACTCGTCCGTTTGCAACGGCATAAAGTAAGCCGGGGTGTGGTGTTTGAAAAAGTGGGCGAACTGTTTAATACCCTCTATTCAAAATACCTTCCTTTTGAATTAACCGGCGCACAAAAAAGAGTGATCAAAGAGATCCGCGCAGATACAGCCCGCGGCCACCAGATGAATCGTTTATTACAGGGCGATGTAGGCAGCGGTAAAACCATTGTTGCGCTCTTAAGTATGCTTCTTGCGGCAGATAACGGTTACCAGAGTTGTTTGATGGCACCAACCGAGATCCTCGCGCAGCAGCATTATACCGGTCTCAGCGAATTACTCAAAGAGATGCCGGTAGAAATAGCCCTGCTTACCGGAAGCACCAAAGCCAAAGAGCGCAAAAGAGTTTTAAAAGGATTACTGGACGACACGATACATTTTGTGGTAGGTACACATGCGGTGATTGAAGATGCAGTACAGTTCAAGAACCTTGGGCTGGTGATCGTAGATGAACAGCACCGTTTTGGCGTGGCTCAACGCGCAAGATTATGGGAGAAAGCTACCGTTCCGCCGCATGTATTGGTTATGACGGCAACACCCATTCCGCGCACATTGGCCATGACCGCTTATGGCGATCTTGATTACAGTGTGATGGATGAGTTGCCACCCGGCAGGCAACCGATAACTACGGTTCACCGTTATGAAACCGCCAGGGCCAGCGTGATGGATTTTGCCAGATTGGAGATCGATAAAGGAAGACAGGTATATTTCATTTATCCTTTGATAGAAGAGAGCCTGAAACTGAGTTACGAGGATTTGATGCAGGGATATGAGCAGGTAAAAAGTTTTTTTCCTGAGCCCAAGTTCCGTATCAGCATGGTGCATGGGAGGCAACCGGCAGAACAGAAAGAAACCAATATGCAACGTTTTGTGAGCGGAGATACTCAGATCATGGTGAGTACAACCGTTATTGAAGTAGGTGTGAATGTTCCCAATGCTTCGGTAATGGTGATCGAGAGCGCAGAAAAATTTGGTTTATCGCAGCTTCACCAGCTTCGCGGAAGGGTAGGAAGGGGTAGTGAGAAAAGTTTTTGCATATTATTAACGGGGGTCAAAGCCAGCAAAGAGGCAAGAGAACGTATCAAGATAATGTGCGCCACCAATGATGGATTTAAGATCGCTGAAAAGGACCTCGAGATCCGGGGTCCCGGCGATATTGAAGGAACCCGCCAGAGTGGTGCACTGAACTTTAAGATTGCGAGTATTGTTAATGACAAAGCATTGCTGGAACTCGCAAGGACTGAAGCAGAGCGGATTGTAGGAGAAGATGTGGAACTGGGGTTGGCAAAGAATTTGCAGTTAAAAAATTTTCTGCATTCGCAAAAAAGGAAAAATGGTTGGGGGAAAATATCGTGAGTTGTCAAACGTGAATCGTGAGTGGTGAGTCGTGAATTTGTGAGTACCAGTCACCACTCACCACTGCCGATTGACGAATGGAGTGCGTCCCTTAGCCCTTCAAGTTGAACCTTACCGGTAAACCGGACGTATATAATTCGTACCTTTTAAAAAAAGTAGTTTGGCAGTGTGTAAATCAATAATAAGGATTGTTGTGCTGATTCTCGTGTATACGAATGCCTTTTCGCAAAACTATCTTGAATTTATAGAGAACAAGGGGCAGTGGGACAAACAGGTAAAATTCAGAGGCGATATCAGTGTAGGATCGTTCCTGTTGCAGTCAACGGGTTACCGCGTGGTATTATATAATAAAGATGACCTGAACCGTGTAGGCGAATCCATGCACCGCGGGGCAAAGCCAGTGGATACAAGATCTGTTAACAGCGCCAGTAAGGCACACCTGGAAACACCTGGGGATGAAGGCGGGGGAGGTAGTTCTTCAGATGGTTCCATTCCTTTGCGTGGGCATGTGTACGAGATGCGTTTTCTCAATGCCAATAAAGATCCGCAGATACTTCCCGATAAACCGCAGACTACCGTTTCCAATTATTTTATTGGGAATGACTCAACCAAATGGGCAAGTAACTGCCGTACTTACCAGGGTGTAACTTATAAAAATGTGTATCCTAATATTGACGTCCGTTATTATACATCGAACGGTGTTTTGAAATATGATTTTATTATCAATCCGGGCGGAGATGTAGCCAATATCGCGATGTATTTTGATGGCGCTGATGAGTTGAAAATAAAGAATGGTGCACTGCATGTGAAAACATCCGTTGATGAAGTAGTTGAAATGGCACCATATACATATCAGCTGATAGATAATAACCGCAAAGAGGTCCCCTGCAGTTATGATGTAAAAGGAAATATAGTGCGGTTTCGTTTATCAGGTGCCTATTCAAATACAGCAACTTTAGTGATTGATCCTTCATTGATATTTTCAACTTTTACGGGCAGCCGGGCAGATAACTGGGGTTATACTGCAACCTATGATGGAGCGGGAAATTTTTATGCAGGAGGTATTGTGTTCGCTTCGCCATCTTCGGGTTTTCCTGTAAGCAACGGCGCTTTTCAAACAAGTTTCCAGGGAGGAGGTAGAACGGGAGAGCCCAGTGGTTTTGATATGGCCATCATTAAATTCGATCCCAGCGGTTCTAACAGGATATATGCTACCTATCTTGGCGGAAATGGAAACGAGCAGCCGCATAGCCTGGTCGTTGATGCGGCAGGTAACCTGGTGATAGGGGGCAGAAGCACCTCAACTAATTATCCCACCAAAGGAGCATTAAAACAGTTCGGTCCACTGGGTGGCATATGGGATATTGTGATAACCAAACTGAACGCCAACGGAACCGATATTGTGGCTTCCGTAAAAATTGGCGGAAATGGAGATGATGGGGTAAATATCCAGGGTAAATATTCAGTATCGGGTCCGGCATCCATCGACAGGAATTATGGCGATGATGCCCGAAGCGAGGTGATACTGGATAACGCCGGGAACATTTATATGGCAAGCTGTACACAATCAGCAGATTTCCCGGTAACAGCCGTTTCCAATCAAACAAAAGTTGCGGGCGATCCTACAAAGGGAAGAGTGCAGGATGCAGTGGTATTAAAACTTGCACCTGATCTTTCTGCAGTATTGTTCAGCGTGATTATAGGGGGAACGGGTGATGATGCGGCATTTGTGCTTACCATCAATCCTACTAATAATAATTTATTTGTAGGAGGAACGACAGCGAGTGCAGATTTTCCGGGTAATAAAGCCGGCACGAAATATACAAGTTTCCAGGGCGGTGTTTGTGATGGGTTTGTGGCAGAATTCACAAGCAACGGAACTTTTGTAAGAGACGGTTTCTTTGGCACATCCGGTGCCGATATTATTTACGGCATACAGTTCGATAAATTCGGGATGCTTTATTTTTCCGGTACAACAACCGGCGACTGGCCCGTAGTTAATGCACCGTTTAACCAACCGGGAGGTAAACAATTTATCGCCAAGGTAAAACCTGATCTCTCTGATTTTATTTATTCTACCATTTTTGGTACCGGCGCCGCCACACCAAATATTTCACCCACGGCGTTTCTTGTAGACAGGTGTGAAAACGTATATGTGTCGGGCTGGGGAGGTGGTATTGATATCCAGGATAGATTTCCGAACAGTGGTACCAAAGGATTACCCGTAACAGCTGATGCTTATCAGCCAACAACCGATAACCAGGACATGTATTTTTTCGTGTTGGCAAAAAACGCACAGTCGCAGTTATACGGAAGTTTTTTCGGAGAGAGTGGTGGATTGGGTGAGCATGTTGATGGTGGTACGAGCCGTTTCGACCAGAACGGTGTGATATATCAATCCATTTGTGCCAATTGTGGCGGGCAAAAAGGATTGTTCCCAACTACACCCGGTGCATGGTCGCCCAATAATGGTTCGCAGGGTTGTAATCTTGCTGCTGTAAAAATGGCATTTAATCTTGCGGGAATTGGTTCAGGTGTGCGCGCTGCGGTAAATGGTGTAATACATGATACTTCCGGCTGTGTTCCATTAAAAGTTGATTTCTCTGATACGCTCGCCATGGGCACAAAATATGTTTGGGATTTTAATGATGGCAGCCCGCGGGTAACCACCACTATCCCTTCCATTTCGCATACATTCAATACGATCGGCCTGTACAAGGTAAAACTGATATCCATCGATTCGAACAGCTGTAATATCGCTGATTCGGGTATGGTAACTATCCGTGTAAGAAATGATGAAGTGGCGATGGCTTTTACATCAAAAAAATTACCGCCGTGTACCTCTCTCGCGTATGAATTCAATAATACATCCACTGCGGTTAAACCTTTTACAACAACCAGTTTCCGTTGGGATTTTGGTGATGGTACCACACAACTCGCTGGCGGTGGCATTGTTAACCATACATATACAACAGCAGGAACCTATAATGTGAAACTGATCCTGATCGATACCAATTACTGCAATGAGCCCGACAGTGTTTTGCAAACCATACGGATCTCAACGAATCTAAAAGCACAGTTTACAACACCTGCTTTTGGCTGTGTGCCGTATACTGCGCAATTTACCAATACTTCTCTCGGTGGAAACCAGTTCACCTGGGATTTTGGCGATGGCACTTCTTCAACACAAACAGACCCGCAACACCTGTATAGCAGTACCGGTATTTACAGGGTCCGTTTGATTGCTGTTGATACTAATACGTGTAACAGGATTGATACATCGGCATATTTTAGCATAACGGTGAGTCCGAACCCATCCTCCTCATTTACATATTCACCGCAACCAACACAGCCGAATACAGCAGTCAGTTTCCTGAATGCATCATTGGGCGGAAGCAGTTATCAATGGATATTTGGTGATGGCAATACATTAAATACCATCAGACCGGACACAACTGTGAACCATTTATTTAATGCATCGGGAACCTATACTACCTGTCTTGTTGCTTATAATACTTATGGGTGTATCGATACCAGTTGTCAGCAGATATCGGTTATCATCAACGCGCTGCTCGATGTGCCCAATGCATTCTCTCCCAATGGCGATGGGGTGAACGATAAAATATATGTGCGTGGTTTCGGTATTGCAAAAATGAGTTGGACAATCTATAACCGCTGGGGTAAAGTTGTTTACCAGGGTGTTGATCCGTCTGAAGGATGGGATGGCAGAGTTAACGGAAGACTGCAACCTCAGGATGTATATCATTATACATTACTGGCAGAATTTGGCAGTAAGGAACGCACAACCAAAAAGGGTGATATAACGTTATTAAGATAGAAGGAGCCTGATATGATGAGAAGAAACAGAATACTATTCACAATACTACTTGCCGCAACGGTTATATACAGCCATGCGCAGGACCTGCATTTTTCCCAATACTTCAACACACCTATGCTGGTGAATCCGGCCAATACAGGGTTTAGTCCTGATTACGATTTTAGGGTGGGAGGCAATTACAGGAGCCAGTGGGCCAATGTTGGAAATCCTTACCGGACCATGAGTGTATGGGCCGATACAAAATTATTTACCAACCGTTTTGAGAACGGATGGGTAGGTGTGGGCGGATCTCTGATCAAAGATGCAGCCGGCAGCGGAAGCCTTACTTCCACCAGTGGTTTTGCAACCATCGCCTATCACCAGATGCTCGGATACAACAGTTTGCTTAGTGGCGGTTTTGGCCTGGGTTTTACCAGCAAAAGAATTGATATTTCCAAACTCAGTTTTGATGACCAATGGAACGGAAGATTTTTCGATGTAACGATTCCTTCCAATGAACCTTTCGCTTATAGCCAGGCTTCTTACCTCGATCTGCAGATGGGATTGAACTATGCCTATTTTGCTTCTGAAAATATGTATTTCAATGCCGGCGTCAGCATCATGCATATCAACAGACCACGTGAAACTTTTTTTGACCCTTCTACTTCAAATAACCAAATCGACAGAAGGTATACAGCTTTTGTAAACAGCAGTATCAAAATACAGGATCTGTGGATCTTTAACCCGAATATTTATGTAAGTAAAATGGGTAATGCATGGGAAACGGTTGTTGGATTTAATGCCAACCGCGACCTGGGCGGCAACGGGCTCAACCAGTTGATCGTTGGTTTGTATTACCGTAATAAAGATGCATTAATCCCAATGATCGGTTACCAGGTAGATGACCTGAAATTTACTGTGAATTACGATGCAACGATCTCAAGTCTCGGCAGCCTGAACGGAACAAGAGGCGCCTATGAAATATCTATTGTAAAAAGCGGTGTGTTCCCGAGCAGCGCGGGAAGAGCGGTGAAATGCCCGACGGTTAAATTTTAGTTGTTAGATGACAGATGGCAGTTGACAGAGTATGTCGCAACCACATCTGTCATCTGTCAACTAGCATCTATCATCCCAAACACATGGTGATCAAATCGAGGAGATCCGATCCCCATCACTCCTTAACGTATAATCATCTTCTCTAAAATATTTCTTATACTTCTCATTCACTTCTTTCGATTGTTTGGTGCCGTCGATATACATCTCGCCATCTTTGATCTCGATCTTGTATCCTTTCTTTTTGCTGATCAGGCCATCTTTCTCAAGTGTTTCGGTAAACTCTTTTAGCAACATGAGTTCTTTTTTTGCTCTTTCAATCCCAACCTTTGCGCCTTCTAATCCTCTCTCTACACTTTCTTTGATCTTATCCATATCAATATGTGCGTTGATCTTTGCGGCTTTTACACTTTCCTGTGCCCTTTCGATCTCTTTTTTTATCTCCTTCATGTCTACTTCTTTCAGTTTGATGTCGACTTCGCGCATGGCTTTTTCAACTTCCATTTTTGTCTGATCCCAATCAATTTTTTTCAGGGAAGCAGCCACTTCATGGCCTATCTTTTCGAAGTCAACTTTTTTCAGCTCATCCATGGCGATCTTTATTTCCTTATCCATTTTACCGAAATCGACCTTCATATTCACATTCATCTCGGCCATGGCGCGGTCAAGTTCTTTCATCGCTTGATCCAGGTCGCCGATCTTATACTCCCTGTCTTTTCTATCGTATACTTTTTTGCGTACGGGGGTAGTGTCTTCCTGGTATTGGCGGGGTTGCGATCTAGCCGGAATCGAATCATTGCTCTTCCAGGCCACAATGGTTACGGCAGCAAGGGCGAATCCTGCCCAGGCCAGCCATTTGGTGTGATTTGTTTTCATAGCGTTCTGCATGGTTTTGTTAAACGAATTATTTCGTAGTAAATATACGATTGAATTCGTATTACGTTACACCGCTCATCATTTTTTTTAATACGAATTAACGAATTGACATGAATTACACGAATTGGTGTTCCGGTTTGTAATAAGTGCCAATTCGTGTAATTCGTGGGTATTAATTTTTATCTTGCGTCGATATAGCTAACAGCTTGAATTATACCGCTATGAAATATTTGCCTTTGAACCCGGAGATATTTATCAATAACCGGAAACGTTTTGTAAAGGAGATGCTACCCAACAGCATCGCTGTTTTTGTAAGTAACGATGAATGGCCATCCAATGGCGATGCGCTCCATAGCTTCAAACAAAATACCGATCTGTTTTGGCTCACCGGCGTTACACAGGAAGATTCGATGGTGGTACTATTTCCCGACAATCCCGATCCGAAATACAGGGAAGTATTGGTACTGGTGCGTCCCAATGAATTAAAAGAAAAATGGGATGGTAAAAGATTGCGCGCCAAAGAAGCTACTGCTATGTCGGGCATTCAAACTATTGTCTGGCTCGATTCTCTTGAAGCACCTTTGCAAACATGGATACACCTGGCAGATCATATTTACCTCGATACGAATGAGAACGACCGAAAAGCCAGTCATGTACGCAGCCGCGACTACCGTTTTGTTGATGAGATGAAAGCTGCCTATCCTTTGCATTCTTTTCAACGTGCTGCAAAACTGATGAAGCGGCTGCGCAGTATTAAAACAAAAGAAGAAGTTGAAGTAGTACAGAAAGCGATCGATATCACCGATGTTACTTTCCGCAGGTTATTACAGTTTATCAAACCAGGCGTAAAAGAATACGAAATTGAAGCTGAGATCTGGCACAGTTTCCTCAGCCAGCGCGCTACGGGCCCGGCATACGGAAGCATCATTGCCAGTGGCGATAATGCACGCACACTTCACTATGTATCCAACAATGGTGAATGTAAGGATGGTGAATTGATCCTGATGGATTTTGGTGCAGAGTACGGAAATTATTGTGCAGATCTTACCCGCACAATTCCTGTAAATGGAAAATTTACGCGCAGGCAAAAAACAGTGTACAATGCCTGTCTTTATTTACACAATTATGCGCGAAGCATTTTGAAACCCGGTATTTCTATTGTAGATTATACAGAGAAAGTAGGAGAAGAAGCAACACAACAATTTCTTAAAATAGGCTTGCTTCGCAAAGCACAGGTAAAAAATGAAGATCCTGAGAACCGTGCATATAGAAAATATTTATACCATGGTATCTCGCATCATTTGGGTCTGGATGTACATGACCTGGGCACGCGCACAGAACCCATCCAAGCAGGCATGTTATTTACGATTGAACCCGGTATTTATATTGAGGAAGAGAACATGGGTATACGTATCGAAAATAATTTCTGGATCACAAAAAATGGTAACGTTGATTTAATGAAAAACATTCCGATCACCGCAGAAGATATTGAAGCTTTGATGAAGAAATAAATTTGAGTATGCCTTCGTGAATCTTTGTGCTTTGGTGTCTTCGTGGCTCAAAATGGTTGGGCCACGAAGGCACTAAGACACAAAGCAGCACAAAGATTTTTTCTAAGATCAATTACAAGAGACTACATGAAACAGATACCCAATTTATTTACTTTACTCAACCTCTTTGCCGGATGCCTCGCTATCGTTTGCATTATGCAAACAGGCGTCACGATCTCTGTTGACTCCAATGGTGAGAACCTGGTAGTGATACCCGAAAAAATTTATGTCGCGAGTATTTTAATTGGCGTGGCGGCATTTATTGATTTTTTAGATGGATTTGTGGCGAGACTTTTAAAAGTGCCTTCTGAAATGGGTAAACAATTGGATTCACTGGCAGATGGTGTAAGCTTTGGCGTTGCACCAGGGTTGATCGCTTACCAATTCCTCCGTTTGAGTTATGCGCAGCAACCGGATGGATTAGATATAAACATGGCATGGCTATTACCTGCATTTATTATTCCTTGTGCCGGTGCTTACCGTTTGGCAAGATTCAACATCGATCCTTCGCAGAGTCATGGTTTTAAAGGAGTGCCTATCCCGGCTGCGGGTTTATTGTTTGCTTCTTTTCCATTGATCTATTGGTATTCGAACAATGCATTTATTATCGATCTATTACAGAATAAATGGTTCTGGTATGCGGCCATTATCATTATAAGTTACCTGATGGTTTCCAAGCTGCCAATGATGGCTATGAAGTTTTCCGGCATAACCATCAAAAAATTACTGCCTTTTCTTATCCTCGCACTTATTTTACTGGCTGGTGGATTAAGTTTTGGCTGGCTCGCAGTTCCCATCACATTTATTGCTTACGTAATTCTATCTTTGTCGCTCAAACAACAAGAATCATGACCTATAATGTTCAGATCAAAGTAATGCCGTTAAAAGACCTTCTCGATCCCCAGGGAAAAGCCGTATTAGGTGGTTTACAGAATTTAGGCTTGGGTGCAGTATCCGATGTAAGGGTAGGCAAACACATTACCCTCCAGATCGATGCCGACAGTGAGGCACAGGCTAAGCAACTGGCCGAAGATGCAAGCAAGAAACTTTTGGCCAACCCGGTGATGGAGTTCTACGAAATTGAGATGATCAACTAAGATAAGTTTGTGGTTTGGAGTTTGTGGTTTGGGGTTGGTTGCTGGCATTTCGGGATTAACTTCAAATAGCAGCATCTAACCACAAACTCCAAACCACAAACACTTGAACAAAACACCAAACGTCAAACCCTAGTCATTGCTCTATCTTGTTCCCACCCCCCTCGGCAACCTCAAAGACATCACACTCCGCTCACTCGAAGTGTTGCAGCAGGTGGATGTGATCTTATGCGAGGATACACGGACCTCTTCGCGGCTGCTCAATCACTATAATATTCATAAGCCTGTTTCTCCTTATCACCAGCACAACGAACATAAAATTGTACAGCATATTGTTGAACAACTGGTTGCCGGTAAAACGATGGCATTGATCACAGATGCAGGAACACCCGGGATATCCGACCCCGCATTTTTGCTGGTACGCGAATGTATTAAACAGGATGTAAAAGTGGAATGTCTTCCGGGCGCAGCAGCTTTTGTTCCCGCACTGGTAAACAGTGGTATCCCAACCAACCGTTTCTGTTTTGAAGGGTTTCTCCCATTGAAAAAAGGCAGGCAAACACTGATGAAAAAATTAGTGGAAGAAGAACGCACCATGATCTTTTATGAGAGCCCGATGCGGCTTGTAAAAACACTGGAAGAGTTTATTCAATACTTTGGCGCCGAAAGAGAATGCTGCGTAAGCCGCGAGCTCACAAAAATATTTGAAGAGAACAAACGCGGCACCCTCCGCGAAGTAGCTGATCATTTTAAAGCAAAAACCGTAAAAGGAGAGATTGTGATCGTCGTAGCAGGAAAAGAATAAAGCTGCCTATATTATTTCGGTCCAAACCGTGCCTCTGTGCCTCCTCACCCGCTAAGCTTAGGCGAGCAGGCGTGCTATTTCCCCGATCTTTTTCACCCATCCGTCCCTAATCTGCACTTTATAACTCTAATTTCCTGAAATTTACGACTACAAAAACCCCTCAACACATGATGAGAAGAAACCTACTCAAACTTTTCTTACTGTCAACACTCATCTGCCAATTGTCAACTGCCTCTGCGCAGCCCGACCGTTGGCAGCAACGAATCAAGTACGTGATCAATGTGAACATGGATGTAATGACCAACCGTTTCAAAGGAACCGAGAAACTGGAGTACACCAATAATTCACCCGATACACTCAGCAAAGTATATTTTCATTTGTACTGGAACGCATTTCAGCCAGGAAGCAGTATGGATGCACGAAGTATTGAACTCGGTAAAACCAAACTGGCAGAACCCTCAAGAAGAAGTGATGGATTGGATTGGGATGCGCGTGTAAAGGACCGTATCAGTAAACTTAAACCAGATGAGATCGGTTTCCAGCGTGTGGCCAGCATCAAAATAAATGGTGTTGAACAGAAACTGAAAGAACATGAAACCATTCTCGAAGTAATATTAACCAAACCCATTTTACCAAAATCCAAGGTAATGATGGATGTGAACTTTGAAGCACAGGTTCCGGTTCAGATCCGCAGGAGTGGCCGTGATAATGCGGAAGGTGTCCGTTACAGCATGAGCCAGTGGTATCCCAAAATGGTGGAATACGATTACCAGGGATGGAATGCCAATCCATATATAGCAAGGGAATTTTATGGTGTATGGGGTGATTATGATGTGAACATCACGATCGATAAATCATACATGGTTACAGCAGGCGGCGACCTGATCAATAACAATGAAGTAGGGTTTGGTTATGAAGCGCCTGGTACAAAAATAAAAGCGCCAACCGGCTCAACACTTACCTGGAAATGGCAGGCATACAACGTGCATGATTTTATGTGGGCCGCCGATCCTGATTATAAAATGACCACTCGCCAGGTACCAAATGGCCCATTGATCAGGGTTGTATATAAAGCCGTTGATTCACTGGAAGCAAGATGGCAGAAAGTGGCCGATTCAACAGCGATCGCTTACCCGATCATTGCAAAAACATTCGGCGCATATCCTTACAAAACCTACACATTTATACAGGGTGGTGATGGAGGTATGGAATACCCTATGGCTACTTTAATAAAATCGGCAAGTCTCGGAACCGCTATCCACGAATGGATGCATACCTGGTACCAGATGCTGATGGGTACCAATGAATCATTATATCCATGGATGGATGAAGGGTTTACCGATTATGCCAGCACAAGGGTACAGGCGATCATGCGTGGCTCAAAAGGTTTTTATTCTGCGGGTTCATACCGCGGCTATTTTGCATTGGCGAAAAGCGGGTTGGAAGAACCTGCCAGCACACATTCCGATCATTACAATACCAACTATGCATACAGTAATGCGGCGTATAGCAAAGGCGCTGTGTTCATGTCGCAGTTAGGGTATATCGTTAGCGATAGTATCCGCGATAAAATATTATTGGCCTATTACAATACATGGCGCTTCAAACACCCCAACCCGAATGATTTTATCCGCGTAGCGGAGAAAGTAAGTGGTATGGAACTTGACTGGTACAAAGAATACTGGATCAACAGCACCAAAACAATTGACTATGCAGTTGGTGATATTGATCTGAAAGACGGACAAACCATGATCAAAATCAAACGTGTTGGAAAAATGCCGATGCCGATAGATGTACTCATTACTTTTAAGGATGGTACCCAGGAAATGCATTACATTCCATTGAGCCTGATGTTTGGAGAAAAACCAAATGAAGGAACTGCACCAAGAATAGTGCATGAAGAATGGAAATGGACCCACCCTGAATATTCTTTTGCAACGTCAAAAAGCATTGCAAACATCAAATCAATCGAAATAGATCCTAGCCAGCGTTTGGCTGATATCAATAGAACGAATAACAAGATTGTAATACCTGATTAGCGGATTACGAATTGGCGGATTAACGTATTATCAATACAAAAAGCAGCCCGTTAAAAGGCTGCTTTTTGTATTCGTTAATCCGCCAATCCGTAATTCGTTAATTATAAAAAAAATTACTTCGCCGCGTGAATCACATACTTCTCCTCAAAATATTCTTCAGGGAAAATCTTATGTATCGGCATCATCTTCGGCCTTAACCCGCTCTCAAAAATTTCCTGGGCAAGATCACCGCCTTTGAGGCAGATCAGTCCGCCGGGTAAGGTTTTGGTATGGTCCTTTTTCAGGAGTGGGGAACTCCATTTCCATAATTCTTTTAGCGGGGCAACCGCACGCGAGATCGCGTAATCAAATTTTCTGTTCTTGATATCTTCTGCGCGGGTATGTTGCGTGGTAATGTTTTTTATTCCTGCGCCTTCACAAACGGCATCTACTACTTTCAATTTCTTGGCGATGCTGTCTACCAGGTGAAATTTTACCTGCGGAAAAAAGATCGCAAGCGGTACACCGGGAAAACCGCCACCACAACCGATATCAATGATCTGTGTGCCAGGTTGAAAATCTGCAATGGCCGCAATGCTTAAAGAATGGAGTACATGATGCAGGTAAATGCTGTCAATATCCTTTCTTGAGATCACATTGATCTTTGCGTTCCATTCAGTGTATAGATCATCCAGCGCAGTAAACTGCTCGATTTGCTGTTCGGTGAAGTCATCAAAATACTTCAGTATTAAGCCCAGTTTTTGCGGGGTGCTTTCCATATGGCGGGCAGGGTAAAGATGAAATAAAAGAACATCCAGATATCAAGAAACAGGAACCATGGCCAGAGATCGGCTTCATTCAGTTTCTTCATCCCTTTATAATAAACGATTGCCTGTATGATCAACCTTACAACAAATACAGCAAGGGCCATCCACCAGCTGAAAAAAATAATAGATAGGGCCAGCAAAGGATATATAAGAAACAAACTCAGTGAATATAACCCCAATAGAAATTTATGAACGGGTTTATAATATTTGCTGGTTGTATAATGACGGTATTTCTGTGTCATCCAGTCGTTCCAGCTTTTTTTGGCTTCGCTTAATGTATGCGCTTCGGGATCGACCACGATAGCGGTATTTGTTGCAGTGGCTACTTTATTAATAAACAGGTCATCATCGCCACTTGGGATCTGGTTAATAGAGGAAAATCCCTTGTTGCGTAGGAACACATCTTTTTTATAACTCAGGTTCCTTCCCACGCCCATATACGGTTTGCCCGCCAGTGCATAGGAAAGATATTGAATAGCGGTATGAAAGGTTTCAAAACGGATCAACGCATTCAACAGGCCCGGTCTTTTGTGATAAGCACCATATCCCAATACGATCTCAGTTTGCTCATCATACGCGTTCTGCATTTCCTGCATCCAGAATTCGGAAGCGGGTGTGCAATCAGCATCTGTCAATAAAACGATCTCGTACTTAGCGCTCTTGATACCCATCGACAAAGGAAATTTCTTCCCGCTGATCATTTTCGCTTCCTGCGTAAGATGGATATGATTGATGTTCTTAAAAGATTTCTGGAACTCATCTATCACATACCTTCCTTCATCCGTTGAATTATCATTCACCAACACAATTTCATGTGTTGTCTTATAATCCTGCACCAACACACCGGGCAGGTTCTTGGTAAGATTATCCGCCTCATCTCTCGCACAGATCACAACAGAAATAGGATGTTCAGATGTAACATCTCTCTGTGGTTTCTTATAAAAAGCAAGACGGCTGAAAAAATACAGGTAATAAAAAACCTGTATAGCGATCACTGTACAAAAAATATAAAATACAATGGTCCAGACGATGGGTAGTATGGTCATGGGACAAAAATAGCGGTTTAGTCTGTAGTCTGTAGTTTGTAGTCTGTGGTTTTTTTAAGGCGTGCACCCCAACTACAGACTACAAACCACAAACCACAGACGATTTTGTACCTTCGCCCCATGGCTTCATTGGAATTCCAGTTACAAACAACGGCAGAGGGCTCTAAGGCGAGGGCGGGTAAGATAACGACGGATCATGGTGAGATACTCACACCCATATTCATGCCCGTAGGAACCGTTGGCAGTGTGAAAGCAGTTACACAACAACAATTAAAACAGGAAGTAAATGCCCAGATCATTTTGGGTAATACCTATCATTTATATCTCCGTCCCGGTACAGAAGTACTGGAAGCCGCGGGGGGACTGCATAAATTCAATGGTTGGGACAGGCCCATATTAACCGACAGTGGCGGTTACCAGGTCTTTTCATTGGCCGCAAAACGTAAGATAACCGAAGAGGGTGCCATGTTCCAGTCGCATATTGATGGGAGCAGGCATATGTTCAGTCCGGAATTTGTGATGGATATCCAACGCAGTATTGGTGGCGATATCATTATGGCATTTGATGAATGCCCGCCACATCCCAGCGATTATGCATATGCTAAAAAAAGCCTTGAACTAACCAATCGCTGGCTCGACAGATGCTTTAAACGTTTAGCCGAAACACCCGATAAATATGGCTACACGCAAAACCTTTTCCCGATTGTACAGGGTAGTACCTATAAAGATCTGCGCACAGCTTCCTGCGAATACATTGCATCAAAAGGGGCAACCGGGAATGCCATCGGCGGATTGAGTGTGGGCGAACCGGAAGAAATGATGTACGAGTTTACAGAGTTATGTTGTGATATTCTTCCTAAAGACAAACCACGTTACCTGATGGGAGTAGGAACTCCCTGGAACATACTCGAAGGAATTGATCTGGGTATTGATATGTTCGACTGTGTAATGCCCACCCGTAACGGCCGCAATGGTATGCTGTTTACCACGCAGGGTGTGATCAATATCCGCAACAAAAAATGGGCATCCGATTTTTCACCCATAGATCCCGGCCTGCCTTGCGAGTCGAGTCAATACTATACCAAAGCATATTTGCGCCACCTGTTTGTTGCCGACGAACTATTAGGACTACAACTCGCCAGCATCCAGAACCTCGCATTTTATCTCTGGCTGGTAGGAGAGGCGAGGAAGCATATTTTGGAAGGGGATTTTAAGAGCTGGAAAGAAGGGATGGTTGGTATTGTTAAACAGCGGCTGTAGTGGTAATTAATAATTAATAGTTAATAATTGCCTTCTAAGAAGAGACTGCTTAATACATGAATAGCTTCTTTTAGTTGGGGCGTTAATAATTATACTATTAACGTATTCCAATTATTAACTATTAATTATTAACTATTAACTCCTAACCCCAGTGTCCTAGCGCCAGACTCTTATCTTTGCTCCTACAACACCTCATGAAGAAACTCGACTGGTACATACTGAAGAAATTTCTAACTGTTTTCTTTTTTGCCATCTTCCTGTTTGCCATCATTGCCGTAGTGGTGGATGTGAGTGAGAAGACCGATGATTTTGTGAAATCGCAGTTGGGGGTTAAGAAGATCATCACGCTGTATTATTTCGGATTCATCCCGCATATCATTGCCCTGTTATTTCCTTTGTTCGTGTTTATTGCAGTGATCTTTTTCACATCCAAAATGGCCGGAAAAAGCGAGATCATTGCCATACTGGCCAGCGGAACCAGCTATGCCCGCTGGCTACGACCCTATTTTATTGGTGGCGCTTTTCTTGGCCTGACCTTGTTTTTTGCCAACCAGTATGTCGTCCCGCGTGCCAACCAACTGCGGGGTGCTTTTGAAGCAAAGTATATTGATGGAAACAATACTTATAATGCATTGATAAGTACCAGCAGTAATATTTATTTGCGTGTTGATTCATTTACCTATGCCGGCATTCATTCTTACGATACACTCACCAAGCGGGGCGCTTCTGTTTTTATGTACACAGTAAAGGGCGACAGGGTGGTTCAGAATACCCGTGCCGATGGGATCGTATGGGATACCGCCACCAAAAAATGGAAACTTGAATCCATGGTCGACAGGAAACTGCTGCCATTGAAAGAAGAGGTGGTTATGGAACCCATACGGGCAATGAATTTCAATTTCAAGCCTTATGATCTGAGCAGGGATAAATACACGAAAGACAAACTTACCTCACCCGAACTCAAACGATTTATCAGGCTGGAAGAATTGAGAGGTTCGGAAGGACTGAACGAATTAAAAATCGAACTCTACCGCAGGGATGCCACCTGCATAACCGTATTCCTGTTAACCCTGATCGGCGCCATCGTAGCCGGTAAAAAAGTGCGTGGAGGAAGCGGTGTACACCTCGCTGTAGGTTTCGCCATCGCAGCATTGTTTATTATCACCGATCGTTTTTCAACCATCTTTTCCACCAAAGGAAACCTTGCCCCATTGATCGCTGCCTGGATCCCGAATTTTATATTCCTGTTTGTGGTAGTGTATCTCTATCGCAAAGCACCGAAGTAAGGGTTTGTGGTTTGTGGTCTGTGGTTGGTTGTCGCTATGGTGGTCCTAACTACAAACCACAAACTACAAACCACAAACGCCTTCCCCCCTCACTTTTGTTTTGCTCCGCAGGGCAACTTGTTTTACCTTTAGCGCTAAAATCACAGCCGTTCGTAATTAGCCTTCTAAAATGCTTATTATCAAGGCTTATCATAAAAATAGTTGTCATGGGAGTTGTAAAAGACAGGTTCAAAGAAAAAGCAGACGCTTCGGCTGTAGAGATCAAAGACCTCATTAAAGAGCACGGAAATAAAAAGATTGGTGAAGTAACCCTTTCGCAGGTTTACCAGGGAATGCGGGGTATCACCGGACTTGTAACAGAAACCAGTTTACTGGATGCCCAGGAAGGGATCCGTTTTCGTGGATATTCCATTCCTGAGTTACAGGAAAAACTCCCCAAAGCGTCGGGTGGTGGAGAACCTTTACCCGAAGGTTTGTTCTACCTGATGCTGATCGGCGAGTTGCCAAGCGAAGAAGATGTAAATCATATCACCAGTGTATGGCAGCGCCGCAGCCATGTTCCGAATTATGTTTTTGCTACCATTGATGCATTGCCCATCAGCGCGCACCCGATGACCATGTTTGTTACCGGTGTGATGGCATTGCAAACCGAAAGCAATTTCGCAAAGGAATATGCAAAGGGCATCAATAAAAAAGATTACTGGAGCTCTATCTATGATGATACAATGGACCTGATCGCAAGACTGCCACGTATCGCCGCCTATATCTATCGCCGCAAATACAAGAACAACGAACACATACAACCCAATGGTTTATTAGACTGGTCCGGTAACCTGGCACATATGATGGGTTATGAAGACGAGAGCTTTAAAGAACTGATGCGTTTATACATGACCATCCACGCCGATCATGAAGGGGGTAATGTATCTGCACACACAACCCACCTGGTTGGATCGGCTTTAAGTGATCCGTTCCTTAGTTATGCTGCAGGTATGAACGGGCTCGCAGGTCCTTTGCATGGCCTTGCCAACCAGGAAGTGATCAAATGGATCTTTGAAATGCAGGAACAATTGGGCACCGATGATCCAACCAAAGAACAGATCGCTGATTATGTTCAGAAAACATTGTCATCAGGTAAAGTGGTTCCGGGTTATGGTCATGCCGTGTTGCGCAAAACCGATCCGCGTTTTACCGCGCAGATGGAATTTGGTAAGAAGCACATGCCCGACGATAAATTAGTAAACACCGTTTGGAAAATATACGATACCGTTCCGCCAATACTCCAGTCGCTCGGCAAGATCAAAAACCCATGGCCCAATGTAGACGCACATAGCGGTGCATTGCTGGTACATTTTGGTTTAGTGGAATACGAATTCTATACCGTTCTCTTTGCCGTGAGCCGTTCACTCGGTGTACTTGCCAGTCTCTGCTGGGACAGGGCCCTTGGCTTCCCGCTGGAAAGACCGAAATCTGTTACCACTGAGTCTGTGAAACTGTGGTTGGAAGGAAAAGATGAGATCTGGGATTAGTCCATGGACCATGGTCGTTTCAAAATAAGAATTGTGCGCCGGATAATTGTCCGGCGTTTTTTTTATATTGAATGAAATTCATTGTATGTCAAAATCAACAACAAAACCTGTTTCCCCAAAAACGGCTGTTAAGAAAGTGGTTGATAAAAAAGCAGCACCGAAAAAAGTTGTAAAAACTACCACCGCTCCAAAAAAAGAAATACCTCTCCAAATTAAATACGAAGACAAATCCGCGGAACAGCCCGAAATGGTTGAGATCTTTTATAACATCGAAATGATGCTGAAAGCTTATGATAAAAAACGTTCGCTTGTATTGCACAACGACAAACCATCGCAGGTGCACCTGGTGAGTCATAAACCCGTAGAAATTGATGGTAAAAAAAGAAATGAATTATGGTTCGCGTCTGCTCTGGTGCAGAAAGGATATGTTGGTTTTTATTACAGTCCCCGCTATGTAGATGGAGACCTGAAAAAACATTTTAGTGATGCGTTTGTGAAATGTCTGAAAGGCGGTGGTTGTTTTTATATCAAAAAGAATGACCCGGCTCTGATGGCGGATATAAAAAAAGCGATCAAGCTGGGTTATGAAGCCTGTATTGGGAAAGGATGGATCTAAATAGCGATGGCTGTAAAACCTATGGCTAACTTCTTTACTGGAAATTATAATTCACCACCTTATTTACTGTGGCTGCTTTACAGGTATCTAAATACCAGCTATTACCCACATTTTCCAGGTAATAGGTAAAACCAACTTTTAAATCGCCGGTAACAGTAGCAGGTATTGTTTTTTCGACCACAATTCTATTGGCAAAATTGGGAATATCTTTTACCCGCATGGTTGCTATGGCAGAGTCAAAAATAGTAGTATTACCCGTGCTGATGAACACGGAGAAATTGATGTTACGGTCATAATTGGAAAAATCTTTATCAGTATACAATACATACTGCACTTTTCTTACACCGTTTGAATCAGGTAATTGTAAGTTGCTGCCACCCAGCTCTTTCTTACACGAAACGCCAAGGATACTTGCTAAAAGAACCCAAAAACCAAGTCTTACTGCTATTTTCATTTACTGTTATTTTAGCAAAAAAACGAAAATCTGTGAAATAGGTTGCCTTGGCCGGGATGTATATGAGATGTTTATAGATGAGTGGTTTTTTAAGTGGATGCATGGCAGGGAATTAAAATTTTGTCATCCCCTTACCAGCCTATACATTTGCAATCCACCCATGGGGGGTTAGCTCAGTTGGCTAGAGCGCTTGCATGGCATGCAAGAGGTCGTCGGTTCGACCCCGATACTCTCCACTTACAGAGTCTTGATTATCAAGGCTCTTTTTTATTTCCTACTACTCTCAAGTGATACCTCTAACCTCAAAATTGGGTATCATGGGTATCAATTTGGGTATCAAAAATCAAAAAGGAACTGTAAGCATAGAAAATTACAGATCAAGGATCAGACTAAGATGGAGATTTAATGGAATCAGGCATACTTTAAATCTTTCAGCCTACACTAAAATTAATCTTCAGAAGGCAAAAAAGTTGGCAATTGAAATAGAGAGAGATATGGCTCTTGATAATTTCGATTCAACATTATTAAGGTATAAAGGAGAACCAAACACTACAGCTATTATAAAACCATTTAAAGAGCAGTATGAGGAATGGGTATCTAATTACTTGAATATGGATTGTGAGAAGAACGTCAATTACAATGCCTTCAGAAATATGATAAGAAAATGGGGACAGGTTAATGAAGCTAATGTCTTGGAAAAGTTTAACGCAGAAACATTCTGTGTTGGAACCTATAACAGAAGGCTCACAATGCTAAAGAACTATATAAAATGGCTAGTAAAAAGTGGACTATGGGCTGCTAATCCAGTAGCAGATGTTCAACCAAGAAGAGGAAAAAAGTTACCTAAATCTAAAAGGAAGCCATTTACTGAAGAAGAAATCAGCAGGATTTTATCAGCTTTCAAAAATGATACATTTACTCCCAAAGTTTCAGCATCTAAGCACTCCCACTATTATCCTTTCATTTATTTCATTTTTAAAACTGGAGTAAGAAATGCAGAAGCTATAGGATTAAGGGTTAGCAGTCTAGATTTAACCAACTGCCAAATCCAAATCAAAGAAGTTTTGGCAAGATCATTAAAGGGAACAAGTGCAGCACTTAGAATCAGGAAGGAAACCAAGAATGGGAAAGAGAGAATATTACCCCTAACTCCTGATTTACTCCAAGTCCTCAGTCCTATAATAGAAGGAAAGGGGAAGGATGATTTAGTGTTTCAATCTCCCACAGGGTTGGCAATCGATGACAATAATTTTCAGCCAAGGATTTTCAAAAAGGTTTTAAAGGGACTGAATATCGATGAAAGAGTGCTTTATGCATGTAGGCATACCTTTGGGAGTAGATGCATAGATTCAGGTATTACCCCTGTAATGACTGCCTTCTTAATGGGTAATAATCCTGAGACTGCACTCAGGAATTATACACATCAACTTAATGTGCCAAAAGAATTACCTGAGATTTAGGAGTGGGCATATATCTATAGGGATTCTTGGATAATAAGAATTAAGATAATCAGTCGATCACTTAAGTTATGGTGGTTAGCTGATTATTTTAATTGCGTAGTTATTATCAAGAGTTGTATTGCAAGAGTTGAAGCAATGAGTTAAATATTTTTTCATTTTTTCTTTGAGAAGAATTTTTTTTCACGTTACCTTTGTGCCCGAAGGCAAAAATTATTCTACTGCCTGATTGAAATTCCCTCTCTGAAAATTCTCCATTAGAAACAAAAAATAAAATCAGTTTAGATTCATCTGCACACCTATTGGTATGTGGAACAGTAGCTCTTTGACATAGGTGTTCAGTTCGTTTTTATGATAAAAAATGAAAACAGGAATAATGTTCCTGATGGGAGTGATTTACATAAGCCTATACAGGCTGATATGGTTTCACAGGTTGAAAACTACCTGACCATGCACTATAATTTCAGGAGAAATGCAGTGTTAGGTAGAACTGATGTGAAAAGGAAACACAATGAAGAATGGAAATCTTTAGATGACAGAGAATGTAATTCCATATTAAATGAAATGGTGAAAGCAGGTATCAGAGGGACAAGTACACTCTTAAGAACAGTAATCAATAGTGATTATGTTCCAGAGTTTGATCCTTTTGTAGATTATTATAAAGCATTACCTGAATGGGATGGTGTGGACTATATAGGTCAGCTTGCTGCAACAGTTGAAACTTCAAATCCTGATTTATTTAAAACCTGTGTTCAAAAATGGCTAGTGGCTACTGTTGGTACTCATTTAAGTGGTGATGTTGTAAACCAAACTGTTTTAGTTCTCCAAGGTGGGCAGGGAATTGGAAAAACAAGGTGGCAACAGTTACTTATACCCAAGGCTTTGGAAGGCTATGTTTATGCAGGAAGGATAAATCCAGATAATAAAGACACACTCACTCATTTGGCTGAATGTGGATTTATTTTAATGGATGAATTAGCTGCAATAGTAAAGAGTAATTCCATTGAAGGGTTTAAGGAACTGGTTACACAAAAAATAGTGAGGTTGAGAAGACCATATGCTGAGTATCCAGAGAACTTCACAAGGAGAGCAAGTTTTATGGGAACTACCAATAGCCATGAATTTTTGAGTGATTCTACAGGTAACAGAAGATTTCTTGTATTCCCAGTTACCCAAATAAATCACAATCATAAAATCAATATGGATATGGTGTATGCACAAACTTATCATCTGTATAAAACTGGAGAAAGATTTTGGCTTTCAGATTATGAAATCAAACAATTGGCAATACACAACAGTCAGTTTGAGCAAAAATCATTGGAGGAAGATTTAATTCTGCAAGAACTTGAGCAGTGCAATGCAGATGATACCAAGGATTTTCTAACAGCTACTGATGTTTGTCAGTACCTGAGAGATAGAAATCACAAAATTTCTCTGACTAATGCTACAATACAAAGGATTGGTGCAGCAATGATGAAACTTGGTTTCAAAAGAGTAAAAAGAGAAGGGAGAAACTGTTATGCTGTGAAATTAAAAGGTTGGACAGGAACTGAGTTAATGTAAAAACAAGCAGGGTAGGCAGGGTAACCTTATTGGCTCAAAAGCTGATAAGGTTATTTTTTTTGTATATAAATGGTTTTTTAATCTTCATTTGAAATTATAAAGACTAAGTTGTATTTTACTGAACTGTCGTCAGCTAAGAAATTATCCCCCCTAATATCCTTTCTGGTTTATTGCTGATAATACACTCGTAAATCTAAGTAAATGACAAAACAAGAAATCAAGAGTAAAATAGCTGAAGCTGCTGTGCCTGAATGGTTTAAAACAGTAGAAACTTCCTTCAACTTCCCATATACTAATGAATCCAGAACAATTAAGGGTGTCAGTGCAATATTTGAATATGTCGAACAGCAAATAGAAGGCTGGAAAGTCTATGGTGAATTGCCAACAGATTTAAAGCGCAGCCCTAAATATTTTGTGGATATAAAAAATCAACTGATACAATTTGTCAATACCCATTTTGATAGCACAACCAATACTTTAAAAGCTTATTGGCAAAGTCTTGTTGTTAATACAATTGCAAATATTAATTCTAAGCCTATTCAGGCTGATTCCCCTTATGCTGATTTTTTATTCAAAATTTGGAAAAATAAACCTGATTATTTTTTAGGTGCTTATAAACATGTTATTAAATCTGATGACTACAACACTAATAATAGAAATTTTCTCACTGGAGCATTAATGGCATATGAGTTTGAACTGAAGGATCAAACTGATATAATAAGCAGGAGAGATTCTGAAAAGAAATCTATAGCACAATTAAGAAATGAGTTTACAAAATATCTTTCAGAATCTGAAGCTCAGGTAATTGATCATCTTAAAAATCTTTCTACTCAGTATGATGATTATGTCAAGAAAATTGATACTCTAAAAAATGAGAAAGAACTATTGTTTCAAAAATGGTTTGACAATACAAAAGATGAGAAATGGCAAAAATGGATTGAACCTACAATTAAAACTGTTTCTGAACTTGAAGAGACTTATAAGCAAAAATTAAAATTGGAAGAACCTGCTATGTATTGGTCTGACAGGGCAAAAAAATTGAATAGGCATGGGTGGTTAGCAATGGTAACTGTAATAATTTTGGTAAGCATTACAGCTTGGTCTTTAGGCAAGATTTTATGGAATAGTCCAGATCAGATTTATTCAAGTTGGTTTTCAGGTGACAAAAGTGCAGCTATCAGATGGTCAATAGTTTACGTTACCCTCATTTCATTTGTTGCTTTTTGCATAAAATCTATTACCAAAGTAATGTTCAGCTCTTTTCACTTGGCAAGGGATTGTGAAGAAAGATATACATTGACCTATTTCTACTTGTCTCTTCTAAAAGATTCAAAGGTTGATGAAAAAGACAGACAGTTAATAATACAATCTTTGTTTAGCAGGGCAGAAACAGGCTTATTGAAAGATGATTCTTCTCCAACAATGCCTAATGATGCAATTGGGAAATTTATATCAAATAAGTAATCACTAAAATTTAAAGAGTTCTGAAGGGCTAACTTTTAGAACCTCTGCAATTTTGGCAACATGGGAGATTGATGTATTAACTACACCATTTTCTATTCTATATATCTGTGATAGTTCAAAACCACATTCAAGTGCAAGCTTTTCCTGGCTCATCTTCTTAGCTTTCCTTAAAAGCTTTACCCTTTCACCAAATTGGGTCATAAATGCCTTATCTCTATAGTAGGTTGCCACAAGGGTAAAAAGAAACTATTACCCATTCTTAAATTACTGCAAATTTGCCTAAATTCATAAAATCAAATTAATTATATGAACAAAATTATTCTACTAACTCTGATATGCCATATTCACATGGGAGTTATAGCACAAACAAAAAAAGCTTCAAGTGGCTCTTCTACAAAGTATGTATATGCAATGTTCACAATTTCAAAGCCAGTATTATCTCATACTGATGCTATGACTATTGGAGATAAATATTATCCTGAAACAAATAATGTGAAATGGAAAGATGTAGTTTTTGTTTCTGAAATCAAAGAGATCACTGGTTTTAATGAAGATAAGAAATACAAGTTTTTAGATGATGCTACTGATGGATTTCAACAGACACCAAAATATTCTTTGCTAAACCAAGAATTTGAATTGGCAGTTTTCAAACAAATACCATACAAGGAGCAAAGTTCCTATGATGTTTATAAACCAAAGATTAAACAAAATGATTGCCTTGTTTTCAAAACATATAAAGAGGCAAGTCTGAGTAGGTCTAATGTCATTTATGGTAATAAGTGATAATTTTCAGAGTTTTTTAATTTAAGGTTACCCACCCTACCTATTTGTCTTCTATAAAAGCATGTGTAAAACAGGGTGTGCTAAATACCCTGTTTTTCAGTAAATCTTGGATAAAAGTAAGATAACACACTGATCTTCTTAATATAGCATTAAATTGATTATTTCTGTAAGTAGTAAAATCTTACATTTAATAATCCAATATTTTTTCCTGTTAAGAACCTCCCCCTAAGGCGCATGTATCTGTACATTCGAAGGAATTAAAGAAACCCTGTTTACTAGTGTATATTCGGTTTTTTGAATTCAGTGATTGATATCTTATCATACAGCTTTACCTCTTATTAAAATAGTTATACAATGGCACCCGCAGAGAATATTTTTCAAGAACTTCTAAGAACAGACAAAGCAATTTCTTGGGAAAATGATACCATTTCAAGTTTTGAAATTACAAAGGACCAATACTTGGTTAGGAAAGCCACTTTCAAAAAAATAATTTTCAGCGACCATTTTTCTTTAAATGAAATAGATACTAAGACAGGAATTTCATTCATCAAATGCGAGTTTAATTTAGATGCTTTTTTTATCAACTTGTTTAGCTCTCCTAGAGTATCTAGGCAAATACTATCTTTTACTGACTGCATATTCCATGGTGCATTCTATTTTGATGGAGAAGGAAATAATTTATCAGCAACTATTAAATTAACAAGATGCATCTTTCACAAGTCATTTGACATTATCAACACCAATCTTAATGGAGATATATTGCTTTCCAAATGCAGTGTTGCAAAGCATTTTACACTTGAAAATTTGCTATGTTCAGGAATTGCAATTATTTCAAGTTCTAACCTCTCTTCTTCCAATTTTACCAATATAACTGCAAAATCTTTGAACTTTAGAGGAGACAATAATTTCAAAGGTGATGTATATGTAGACAATGGAAAATTAGGGGATGGAATCTCATTTAATGGAGGTTTATATGAGAAAGAAGTATTGATTGAAGCAATTGAAACTCAAAAAAAGGGTCTATCAGTTATAAATTCAACTTTTAATAAAGTATTCAACCTAACAATTAGTTCTAAAAGTTTAGAACCTTTCGGAATAATCAAGTTCAGAGGAGCAAAATTCAATGATGGCATTAGTGTCGTTGGAGGAAAACAAATTGAGTTTGATTATCCAGTTGTAGATACAATAGATTTAAATATAACATTTGATTTTACTGGACACATTAGATTTAGCCATCTAACAATTAGACAGCTTTGGATAACAGGATACAGCACATCTACTAATATTCAGTTTGTTGACTTATTTGCACATCACATTAATCTTCACAAATTCATAAACTCAGCAGGATTAATATTCTCTAGAGTAAAGTCGTTATCAAATTATGAAGATATATCTGCATTTGATCCTCCGAAAATTGGATCTTCTTTTAGCATTGTTGATTCAAATCTTGGAAACACACAGTTATTTCAAGTTGATTTAAGCTCATTTTTTAATATAAAATTTGACAATGCAATTTTAAGTGATATTTCATTTTCAAATATTGAATGGTTTAAACAAAACCAATTCAAATTTCATGAAACTGAATGGGCTTTGGGATTATTAAAAATTGCTAAAAGGAACAAAGATTTGGAATCTATAAAAAAATACAACTTAGAGTTGCTTGAAATACATCTTTCCAAAAAAGAAGCATTCAGACAGCTAAAAGTAGCAGCTCAAAAACAGAGTGACATTCCCATGTCTCTTGAGTTCCAAGGATGGGAGATGAACAGTTATAGAAAATGGAGGAAGTGTAAGAGCAACACCTCACATACTTTTTGGGAAGGTATTAAAATGAGAAGTGAGTCTTTAATTCTCTGGAGTAGCCTTTCAAATGATTTTGGACAAAATTGGTTGAAAGCATTTGGTATTTTTATTATTGCTTCATTTGTGTGTTTTATACCTATAGGATTTCTTATTTCACCAGATTTAGATTTTAATAGCTGGGCAGCTTCTTGGCATGATGTCCTCGAAAATATTCAAGCACCATTCAAGAATATAAAACATTGGTTTGTAGTCATGAATCCAACTCACAACTTTAAGGATATTAGTGAGTCAATAAGCCATCTTTCAGGATGGGTGTATTTTTGGGATTTTATTAGTAGAGTTGTTTCTGCATATTTCATTTTTCAAATAGTAAGTGCATTTAGAAAATTCAATAAGCAATCATAAAAATGGCAAAGAATATTACATATCTGTTAGGTGCAGGTGCAAGTGCTAATTGCCTTCCTGTAATAAATGAATTACCTACAAGATTAAAATTGTTTAGGGACAATTTGGTCATCAGAGTTCAAGAAGAAAGTAATATACAACTTATTAGCCCTTCAAAGTTTTCAAAAATTACAACTAATTCAATAGGTAGGTTAATTATACCAGAAATTGATTGGCTTTTAGAAGAAATGGAGAATCATAATACAGTAGATACGTTAGCAAAGAAATTTTATCTAATAAGAAACGAGCATCAAAATTTAGAAAGGTTAAAAAAAATATTGGTTACATATTTTTTATATGAGCAGTCTTTCAGACATGGAGATATAAGAGAAGGAATAAAAAAAGAATTACCAGATAAAAGGTATGATAGCTTAATTGCAACAATAATAAGTAAGAAAATAGATATTGCTGACCTACCCTCTAACTTTAAGATTGTAACCTGGAATTATGATATTCAATTTGAGCTAGCTTATAAAAATTATCTACCAAAATTTGGTTTGGAGCAAATACAAGAAAAACTTCAATCAATTCCTACGGAAAAGTATTTACAAGGGCAAAGTATTGATTTAGCTAGATTCAGTATTGTCAAACTTAATGGTATGGCTCAATCAATTAAAGCCAATTTGTATGTTGGAAAGATATTAGGAGATGGTGCCGAATGGGATGAGAAATTCACTTCTTTTTTGGAAAATATATGCTCATTTTACAATTCACTTAACCATGAAACTCTTAAACTATTCACCTATTCTTGGGAAGATCCTACTGAATATATAGATACTTTGATAAATAAAGGTGAAATGATAAATATTGCAAAATCAATATTTAAGGAGACTGAAATTCTTGTGATCATTGGATATTCTTTTCCCTTGTTTAATAGAAGCATTGATAAGGAATTGTTTTTAGATTGCCCCAAACTTAGAAGTATATATATTCAGGATTTTAATGCTGACAATATTAAATCATTAATGCAATCTTCTTTCCCAGTCTTTAACAGGAAAATGGAATTCGTAAATGACGATTTGGAATATACAGAGGGAATGCAGATTAAGACAGCAATTATAACTGATGTTAGCCAATTTTTTATACCACCTGAAGCAGATATCTAATTACTTTTTGACAAATAAGGTTACCCACCTTACCCCTTGTTGAATATTTATGTATTAAACAAGGTATGCAAAACACCCTATTTTTATATTTTAGCATATATTGAAATATTACACGCAATCGGATTAAATTAAAATTTGGAGAGGAGATGAAAAATATTTTACAGGAATTGAGGATTGGAAATTGGTTATTTAGTGAAGGTAAATTCTTTTGTATAACAACTGAATTGTTTTATCATATGCTTAGTAGAAGAACTATCAAATATGAACCAATTAGAATAACGCCAGAAATTTTAGGATGTGCAGGCTTTACTGCAACTGGCTCTTTTTTTCAAGCAAAAAAAATGATAGAGGGAGTAGTCTATGATAATGTCAATCTTGACCCCTCAGATGAGTATTGGTTTAGCTATTACTTTAATCTTTGCGAAGTTGCGATAATGTCAGAAAACCAAAGCATAGTAGAACCTTTAGTAATCATCAAAGAGGTATATTATTTACATCAATTACAGAACTTAATATATTCTCTAACTGGAGTTGAAATGAAAATAGAATTTCATAAAGGATATACTGAATAATTATTTAATCTTTTATTTTAACTCCTAAAATTGAAAAAAAATGGAAACATATAGTATTTTATTTTGGGTTATTGGTGGAATTCTGGGATGGGTTCTTTTATATTATGTCATAAAATCAGCAGTTGTAAATGGAATTAGAGAATCTGGTCTTTTAGAAAGCGAACAAAAAAGACATGTTGAACAGCAAATCTTTGAAAGCAGCCCCAATTCAGCCCAAATGTTACTTAAACAGAAATATGAAAAGGGAGAAATATCACTGGAGGAATACCAGTCAGAATGGAATAGATTAAAAGGATAATTTCATCGTCTATATAGTACCTGAAGTAGATATTTAAGCATCATATACCATATCCCTTATTTCTTCTAATTTCTCAATACACTCAACACTACTGTGATGATAAATTGGATATTCCATAAAAAATGCTTTCAAACACAAAATTATTTGAGTATCCTTTTTACTGATAAAATTTTTAATAAGCATCTCTGCTATCCAAATGCTTCCAATGTCAGGTGCTTTAAGCCATAATTGCAGTTTTTTACACATGCCAATACTTTTGTCAATTAAGCATATGAGTGTTAAGAAACTGCCATCCTGATTTTGCAAATTCTTTAGCAAGTTCTTTAGCACTTTCTTTCATAACTAATTTGAATAGAGTAATTCCTTTGAGTCTTATTTCAGATAAAACTTTTCCTATTCTTTGAATAATAATTCGTTTGGAGGATATAGTAATGATATCTCTAACTTGCCTAACATTTTCAATTATCTCCCTCAAATCATACTGTGATGCTTGGGAATGAAGTGTATTATCTATTTTTTCCAAAAAGGAGTCTAATAATAATTGCCTTCTTAGATCAAAAGGGGCTGAGTTAGCATCATCATCAACTAGCTCAAATTCTGCAATAAATTCAGCTTCATATATTTTTTGAAATCTATTCTGCTGATTATAAAAAAATTATTATGCCTCTTAATCAAGTCTATCCATGAATCAATCTCTCCAAGAGCTTGTGCCAAATTTACATTTCTTGACACTGCCTTTAAAAACTTTTCACTTCCTGGGTTAAGAGTTAATGTGAAGTCTGCTATATTTTGCCCACTCCAATTTGGGTTTGAGATATTTAAGAAATAGTCAACCTCTTTATCTTTATCAACCAGAGCAACAATTCTTGAACTATCATCTGCATATCTGTGGTCTCTTTCAATAATATCAGAATTCTCTATCAAAAGAGAATCAACTCTATTTATAAGTGTTTCAATGTCTTTCGCAAGTAGATATGGGTACTTTTTACTGTTTAATGCCATAGCCATAAAGGTATTAAAATATCTAGGTGGTCAGTCAGTCCTTTTTCCTTGAATAGTGACTATTGACTATAGAATTCTCTTCTTATTATCCAAGTACCCTCAGATCACAAGTGCTCTTATTGTTTCAATCATCTTTTTTTATTTAATTGACTTTTGTGATTATACAGGTAGGTGGAATTAATTACACTCAATTAAAAGATACTGAATGTTATAAAGTTCTGCCCCAATAACGCCAATGTTGTACGCCGTTTTAACTAAAGTCGCATCTAATTGCCTCAAATAGAGCTATGGAGGTTTCTTTGAAAGTATCTATTTAAGTATTTGAATTTGATACCTATTCTGTTTAAATTCTCCACCATCTATTTTATATAATTTGGCTTCTGATGAAAAGTAGAAAAACTTTGTATCAATCAATGCTCCTGTCCAAGTATCATAATCACTCATTCTGTAAACCGTGTAACCTGCTTCCATTGCTTCAATTTTTGCTTTTTTTCCTGCTGTTTTACGAAATTCCTCTAAAGGCATTCCTATATATGCCTTATTTGAAACGAATGATGCTTGTTTGTAAGTACCGACACATCCATAGAAGGATAGTACAATTATAATTATGACTAGTTTTTTCATTTTGTAATTTTGGGTTTATGAATACTATTGAATGTTATTTGTTGTTATTAAGGATAATTTTCTGACAAATGACGTATTATGAGCGCAAAACCTTTTGTTAAGTGCTTTATCAATTAGTAACCTTGTCAATTTCATTAATTATCAATTCAGCTCGTTTAAGTAAAAAGTCGTTGTAATTATCTTTTTGATATAGTTCTTTCTTTAGTGGTATGAGATTGCTTCCTAAAATAGTATTAAACACATCTTGAGGTATTAAACTAAAGAAGTAATCAGATGGGCTTTTTTTGGATATCTTCTTATTTGAGTCTGCAGGCAAAAAACAAAAGTTGACAAGACTGAAAATTTTTCCATGTGGGAATCCTTGTTTTTTCAAAAAGGCATTTGGAAAAATATGATGGTATTGCTTTCGATTATATTTTGAAAGTGCCTGGGCTATGTCAATCTTAGTATTTTTAATGAGGTCAATTGGCATGTGTTGAGCCATTAAAAGCAAAAATGCTCTTGTAATTGCATTGGCTTTTGAGAAACTCGTTTCAATAAGTTCATTTGCACTAACAGAATATTTAACAGACTCCACATCTTCGAATTTATTATTTCGTATTCCAATTATTGTTTCAATATCCGAATTCATCTTTTTGGTTGTTTGACCAGTAGAGTAACGATTTGAAAATGAAGTTTTCCAAAACCATTTTTTTAATTCTTTGAATTGGTCTGAACTAATATTGCCAGCAATACTAAAAAATTTACAAAGTGATACTATTTGTTGTTGGGCAGGTAGGAAATCTTGATGTGAACAATTTAAATCGGTTGAAAGAAAATCAATCGTCTTACGAAGAGATTCACAAAATAATTTCCAATTATCTCTCACCTGCTCGCCCGTTAAATTAGTTATTGATTGTGTTGTTGTATCGTCTTGAATTACCCCTGAAATCGACTGAAGTAAAATATTTTGTGTGAGGTCTCCAAAATTCTTTTCTTCTAATTCGTCAAGTAAATCTGTTATCGATTCTAAAAGATGAAAATCATCAGTCCAAGTCCAGGCTGTCATTAAGTCAAGAGTTGTTAACTTAGTTCCAGTATTATTAATTCGCTCAAAAATAATTCCCACCTCCGACTTTTCTCTATTTTTAATAGTTACAACTGGCAACTCATAGTTTATAAATTTGGAATAAAGTTCTTGAGCCTCATTATGCCAATCTACATTTAATGTTTTGAGAGATTCTATTAGTTTTGCTCCATTTAGAAAGTTCCTCAAATATATGACGCTATCAGAATCAACATCTACTTCATTCTTGGGCAGAAACGAACTTGCTTTAAAATCATAATAAATTTCAAAAATATCTAAATCTGGATTGTAACTTTCACTGTAGAGGTCTTGTTCGGTTTTGTCACTGAAAGTTGCGTAGATGGATGAAATTCTTTGTTGACCATCCAATACATAATTTACTGGATATTCTATTGCATTGTCAGGTATGTTATACCCTGCAATATTTCTGGTATGCTTTAGCCTTTCGCTTGTACTCCACAGTAATATGCTACCAATTGGATAATTTTTAACTACGCTGTCAAGTAATTCAAGAATTTGATTCTGTTTCCATACATACGCCCTTTGAAAAGCAGGTATTCTTATATCTCCCGAATTTATACGATTAATTAATTTATCCAATTTTTCTGCTGAAGGATTTAATTCTGGAGCTTTCATTTGACAGTCAATTTTGGTGTGAAGTGTTTTAAATGTAAATTGAACGTATTCCTAAAGTGAATTAGCTGATTGTTTATCAATATAATTTAAAGTTTAATAGTAATCAATATAAAGCAGATTAAAAGGAGATTTTACCCGTTTTTATATAACCTCATCAACTAAACTGAAATGTTGGCGTTTAGAGTATAGAAAAATAAGGTCAGAAAGCTTGATAACCATATACTTAAACTTCCTTTATCTTACTGGTTAGTTTTTGATCAACTCTTGAAGGGTACTAACTAAGTCTTTTCAACAGCTTTGACATCTTAATTTTTCCCACCAAAATAATAGCTCCCTTCATTTTCTATTAAAGATTTTTCTCAAAAAATATACCCCCCACCATTGTATATGTGTATCTGGAAGTGCTAAGTGTTATCAACACTCCCAGCCAAAACTTGGACTTGTGCATATCCCTAGGCTATTGCTTTAAGTCATTTCCCATTTTAAACCTCATTAATCATTATCAAAAACATTATTTATGGTAACAGTAATTGCAGTGCACAAAAGATGCAGCAAAGAAGGAAAGCCATTTATGGTATTAGAACTTCAAGGCACATTGGAGTTAGTGCAGTCCTCAGTAAATGGCAAATTTTATGCAACCAGTAAGAGATGCTTTATAACCTCAACATTTAGTGAAGAGGTTGCAGAAGCTTTTATTGGTAACAAGATGGAAGGAGAAATCTGTAGGGTTGCATGTGATCCTTATGATTTTAAGGTGCCAAATACAGGAGAGATAATAAGGTTGAATTATACCTATGATTTCAGACCTGTAGAAGTTGTAGAGAAGAAAAGGGAAAACAGAAGCCAGAGTGTTATCATGAACTCATGATTGCTTGGTGGAAGTTGGGCAGGGCATGGGAAACCATGTCTTGCTTTTTATTTTAAAAAGTGTTCTAATGAATAAAATTAATTATCCTAATCAAGAAAGTTATAAGAGTGCATTGTTCATTACTGGCAAGGGAAAGCTTACAACAATTTATTGCCCATTTAGGGTTATCTGTGTTATGCCTGTAAATGATATACCACTGGATACTTGGGTTTATGTAGATGCTGTAGTATCACATCCTGAGTACATTATTGCTTACCTCATTTTGAATGACTATTACCCTTACAATTGTTTTTATCTACCTATCAATTATTAAATCTTATTAACCAAGAAACCATGAATGAAGAAACAGATTATTTAGTATCAGAAGTTCCTTTCATACCTGATGATGGATTATGCTTTGTAAATGAAATAGAGCTCTCATTTAGGCCTGTTTATCCAAAGATGGAACAATCTGTTATTAAGAAGACTGAAGACAGCTACAAGGCTCTATTCCCCTTTTATGAAGGCTTAATCAACATACAGGAACTATTTGTTGTATTGTACTTGAATAGAAGTAATAAGATCATTGGAATTTATAGTGCTTCTAAAGGAGGTATTACTGGAACTGTTGCTGATATAAGATTGATTCTATCTGTAGGATTAAAATGCCTTGCTACTGCTATGATTATTTCACACAACCATCCAAGTGGCTCATTAACTCCTTCACCACAAGATGAGCATTTAACTGCTAAGATTAAACAGGCAGCAGAACTAATGGAGATTAGGCTCTTAGATCATGTTATTATTATTGCAGAGAATGGTAGATTTTTTAGCTTTGCTGAAGAAGGGTTACTATAGGTAGCTATTATATCAAGAAAACAATATTTTGGGTATCATTTGGGTATCAGTAGGAAGTGAATAGCAATAAGTCATTGATTTTCAATGTGGAAATGGAGCAATCAATTTGCATGGCATGCAAGAGGTCGTCGGTTCGACCCCGATACTCTCCACTCGAATATCAAAGACTTACATATAAAATGTAGGTCTTTTTTATTAAAAGTAAAACTTGGGTAAAACTGCAATCAATGATTATAAAAGTGGAAAAAGGGAGGTAAAATTAAATTTTGATTTTTTTGAAAAAAAGTAAAGTAAAGCTATTCAGGAGAAGACAAACATCAATTCCGGTACGAGGGTTCAATGAAATCGGATTTTGCACACTTAATTTAATTCCTTCATCAACTTTATTTCATTTCGATACAATAGAATCTTTCCATCATTTTCGAGTTGTTTCAATAAGCGGGATACAACAACTCGCGATGTTGCCAATTCATCTGCGATTACGTAATGTGATGCTTTGATAACGCTGGAGCCTGATAACCGGCTTTTTTCTTTAAGGTATGCAATGAGTCTTTCGTCTAGTTTGTGGAATGCGATACTTTCAATCGATTTTAGTAATTCCAAAAAACGGTCATTAAAACTGCGCATGATGTAATTCTTCCAGCTGGTGTACTTGCAAAGCCATTCATCCAATTTTGCATGGGGGATCGCAAGAAGCTCCACATCATCTTCGGCAATAGCCTTTACTTCGCTTTTTTTAGCTTCTACGCAACAACTGTACGCCATTGAGCAGCTCTCATTATTCGATAAATAGTATAATAAAATCTCCTTGCCATCTTCGTCCTTACGAAAAACTTTAATGGTTCCTTTCAGTACCAATGGCATCATGCGGATGTATTTACCATAGTCCATGATTATATCGCCCTCCTTAAATGTTTTTATTTCACCAAACTGCTCCATTTCCGCTAATAACGCGGGCTCAAAAATCGTGGCAAATGAGGGTTGACTATTCATGATTGATGAAAGTTAGCCCAAAGTTATTTGAAAAGGCTATTCTTTCGATACATTTTGTTTAGTCATGTAGATGTCCAGTATTTTTTCCAATGGACAAAATTTAGAAAACGCTGATTGTAATAAATTGATGCCTACAAAAACGCCAAGCCAGAGCCAATGTAAATTTACAAAATACGCTAAGGCCATGCTTGCTAAAACAAACGTACCGGCAACAGCGCGGATAATTCTCTCTTTCATAAGTTAATAATTATATACTGGTTTTTTCAACCGGGATGATAAATGCCCTTAATGGGAAATTTGTTTTCATTTCTGTATTGTATTTCTTTACCAGTTCGATTCCTCTTTCGGCGCTTTCAGAAGAGGTAAAACTGAACAGCATAGCAGAGTCAAATTTTTCCTCGCCACTCGCAAACCAACTCTCCAGGAGCTGAGGTATTTGATTGTTTTTAAATCCTGTTACTTCTGCTGCGCTGAATACATCAATTTTTGCCTGCTTAAATATTGCATAAACATCATTGTGGTACTCTTTCAGGCAAACTGTTATAAATAGTTTCATAGTAGGTGGTATAAGTTATTTGACAGGATATTTTTTTCGCATTAATTTGTAGTAAAGCAAAGGCACAACGATCAGGGTGAGAAAAGTTGAAGTGATGGTTCCTCCCATTAAAGAGATGGCAAGACCCTGGAAAATCGGATCAAAGAGTATAATTATGGCTCCTAAAGCAACTGCACCAGCTGTTAACAGGATAGGTGTTGTTCGTACCGCACCCGCTTCTATGATTGCCTGCTTTAGTGGGATACCGTCGCGTAAACGGATATTAATGAAATCAATCAGTAATATGGAGTTGCGGACCATTACGCCTGCAAGGGCAATAAACCCAATCATGGAAGTGGCAGTAAAATATGCTCCCATTATCCAGTGACCAAGCACTATTCCGACCAGCGAAAGCGGGATGGCAGCAAGCATTACCAATGGCACTGTAAAATTCTGAAACCATCCGACGATTAAGATATAGATCAGTAAGATCACCACAGCAAAAGCAATTCCCAGGTCTCTGAAGACCTCAAATGTGATTTGCCATTCACCATCCCATTTTATTGAATAGTTGTCTTCAAGTACCGGCTGGTGTGTATATTCTTCGTTCAATGAAAAACCTTTGGCAACATTTATATTTTTTAAACTATCAGAAATATTGGCAATTGCATAAGAAGGGCTTTCCAATGCACCCGCCATATCTGCCAATACATACACCACTTCTTTTTGGTTTTTGCGGTAGATGTTATTCTTCTTTAACTGCTTTGTTATTGTGATTATGTCTCTGATCGGAATGTTGTTCCCGTTTGATCCGGTTATTTTCAAATCGAGAATGTCATCCATATTTGCTTTCTCAGTATCTGGTAGCTGTAGTTTTATGATCGTTTGACTAAAAGAGGCAGGCTGATATACATTGCCTACAGGCATACCCGACAACGCAGCATTGATGGTTGCCGTTACCTGTGCGGTTGCGATTCCGTAACGACTGGCTTTTTCTTTGTCAACTTCAATGTGATATTCAGGCTGGTCGTCTTCGACCATCCAATCTGTGTCGACCACATCGGCAGTTTTTATAAGTAAATCTTTTACCTGCCTGGCGATTTTTACCTGTTCTGCATAATCCGGGCCATAGATTTCTGCAACCAGTGTTGACAATACAGGTGGGCCCGGCGGAACTTCGACTATTTTTACATTGGCATTGTATTTTTTGGCAATTGCCTGGATCGGCTCACGCATTTGTTTTGCGATAGCATGGCTCTGCAGGCTTCTCTTCCCTTTGTCAACCAGGTTGACCTGGATATCAGCAACATTATCACCTCTCCGCAGATCATAATGCCTTACCAGACCATTGAAACTGATGGGAGCAGAAGTACCTATATATACCTGGTAATTCACAACAAGCGGCTGCGCTGCTACATACCCTGCAATATCTTTTGCAACTGCCTGCGTCTTCTCCAGTGTACTTCCTTCAGGCATATCGATGACTATCTGGAATTCATTTTTATTATCAAACGGCAACATTTTTAGTGCCACTGATTTGGTATAAAACAACGTGAGAGATCCTAAGAGAATAATAACAATGCTGAAAATAAATGTCCAGCGTTTCCAACGTGTTTCCAATAGCGGATTTATCAGGGCCTTGTAAATTCTGTAGATACGGTTATCTTCCAGTAGTACTGGCTTACTTGCTTTATGTGTACCTTCTTTTTTTTCTTTTTCGCGCAAGAAAATATACCCAAGGTAGGGGGTAAGCGTCAAGGCAACTATCAGTGAGAGGAGCATGGCAATTGACGCACCGATTGGCATCGGACTCATGTATGGCCCCATCATACCTGAAACAAAGGCCATTGGCAAAACAGCAGCAACTACCGTAAATGTTGCCAGTATGGTTGGATTGCCTACTTCATTAATGGCATAAATGGCAGCCTGGAGTGGTGGCAACTGTTTCAACTTAAAATGCCGGTGCATGTTTTCTGCGATAATGATTGAATCGTCCACAACAATACCTGTTATAAACACCAATGCGAAAAGGGTAATTCGATTCAACGTGTAATCCATAAAATAATAGCTGAACAGGGTAAGCGCAAATGTTACTGGTACAGATAAAAACACCACCAAGCCTCCCCGCCAGCCCATGGCCAGCATTACAAAAACGGTAACGACAAGGATGGAAATGAATAAGTGAAAAAGTAATTCCGAAACTTTATCTGAAGCGGTTTCTCCATAGTTTCTACTGATCGTAAGCTGAACCTCATTCGGCAGTAACTCATTTTTTAAATGCGCAACCTTAGCAATGATCTCTTCCGAGAGCTTCATGGCATCTGATCCTTTCTTCTTGCTGATACTTAGCGTAATTGCTGGATAGTTCGATTTGAATTGATTTTGATGTGAAGTGTCCGCATTGCCATAGCCAAACAGAACATATTGATTAGCCGTTTCCGGGCCGTCTTCAATCTGCGCTACCTGTTTTAGATAAACAGGTTGTTGCCCGTTGATGCCAACGACAAGGTTACCTACATCATCTGGCGTTGCCAAAAAGTTTCCTGTTTCTACAGAAAAGGCGGTATCCTGGCGTACCAGGTTGCCTGCTTGTGCCTGATTATTACTTCCCAGGATTTGTTTGCTAATGGACAGAAAATCTACGTGGTTGGCGGCCATTTCATTTTTGTCCAGTATCACTTTCATTTCACGATTCCTGCCGCCTAAAATGTTTATCTCCGAAACATCCGTGATCTTTTTGATTTCATTTGTAAATGCCTGTCCCAATTGTTTCAAGCGATAGTCGTCATACTTTTCACTCCATAGTGTTATGCCCAGCACGGGTACATCATCTATTGCCCTTGTTTTGATTAATGGAATGGTGATACCCTGTGGCATTTTATCCATATTCTTCATTAATTCACTGTAGAGTTTTACAAGGGAACGTTCCACATCTTCACCTACCTGGAACTGCACGATCAGCATCAACTGGCCTTTCATAGAGGTAGAGTAAACATATTCTACGCCTTTTACTCCGGAAATAATTTTCTCCAATGGTGCGGCCACTTTTGTCTCCACATCTTTGGGATCAGCACCGGGATAGCCTATAAAAATATCCGCCATCGGAACTTTTATTTGCGGCTCCTCTTCCCGTGGTATTAAGAAAGTACTGTAGCCACCTATCAATAAGAAGGCGATCATCAACAGTATTGTTAATTTCGACTGCAAAAAACCTTTCGCAATATTTCCTGAAAATCCGTTTTTCATTTAATTGTATTAATATGGTTATAATCAACTGTCGCTGATATTTAACAGCTTTCTTCACTTTCAATAATCACAAGGGAAGTAGCGTTAATTTATTTTTACCGGTACGCCGTTAAATAATTTCCCATCAGCACTGACAATAAACTGTTCATTCTTTTCGAGGCCGGCAAGCACTTCAACTTTTTCATTATATGTTTTGCCTAACCGTACCCAACGCAACAACGCGGTATTATTGTGACCAATAGTGTACAAACCCGTTAACTGGTCCTTGCGTTCAATACTTGATACTGGAACCATAACAGAACTGTTGATTTTAGAAGAGGAGTCATGCCCGGTTGTCGGAATTTGAACGGTGGCATACATGCCACTGTACAAACCTGAATTATCTTTCCCTGGAATTGACACTTTAATGATATACTGGCTGCCGGTAAATTGCGATGACGGATTAATCTGTGTAATTTTTCCTGAGATGGTTCTATTGAGCGATTTGATTTGTATGATTGTTGCGACCCCTGGTTGAATCTGGTGAATGCTGTTTTCCGGAACCGATGCGCTCACCTGGTAGCTTCCTGTTTGCTCAATCGTTAAGATCGGCATTCCCGGGCTCGCCATACTTCCTGCCTCCGAAAACTTTTGTGTTACGATACCCGTCAACGGTGACCTTAACTGGGTGTAACCTACACTTGCCGAAACCTCATTGCGCATTTGGTTTGCACCTTCCAGTCTTGCTTTCGCAGTGGTATATTGAAGTGTTGCATTTTCCAGTTCCTTAGCAGTTGCGCTTTGCTGTTTGTACAAAATTGTGAAACGGTCGAGATCTTTTTGGGCATTCTTTACAGCCGCCTGAGCCTCATTGATGATCGCATCCGTTTGGCTTTGTTTTGCCAATATATCCTGGTTGTTTATGGTAACCAGCAATTGTCCTTTACTTACCCGATCTCCAACTTTTACTTTCAGCATTGTAATAAATCCAATTACCCTTGTGCTGATGTTTACTGTTTGTAATGATTCTATCTGTCCGCTGATATTTATACCATCCTGACCCGCACCGGATGGTATAGCAACAACTACAGCCACAGGTGATTGCAGAGTGACAGGTATTGCTTTCTTTTTGTCAGATGAACAAGCTGTTATCAGTAATAATAGAATACCGACGGATACTTGCGCATATTTCCTTAAGTTAATTGCTGTGTGCATTTTCATGATTATTTATTAGCTGAAGCTGTTAGTAATTGTATATAAGCCTTTGTGAGACTAATTGTAAACATTGCTTTTAACATGCTGAATTTTTGCTGGGATAGTTGGGTAGCTGATCGTAACACTTCTGTAGTACTTACCAAACCTTGTTGGAAACGATTTTGCATAATCAGTAATGATTCCGCAGCCTGTTCGATAGCCAGTTTTTGATGTATTACATTAAATTGAGCATCCGATAGGTCTCGATATGCTTTATTCAATTCTAACTGGCTTTGCTCTTTTTGCTGTGACAATTCTTCCGATAGTTTATTACGTTCCAATGTTTGTATGATGATAGCATTCCTGGTTTTATTGCCTTGAAAAATATCCCATGAAACCTGGACGCCGGCTATATACGCATTTGCGCCAAAACCAAGTATGCGTTTGTCATTTAATTGGTAACTTCCGAAAGCATTTACTTTCGGCAGGTAACTCATTTTATTTGCCTTGATCATTAGATCAGATGCCTCGATGGACTTCTGCATTGCCAAGAAATCCGATCTGGATGCTGCTATGTTAAGTGGTATTTCTGTTGCCAGAATCTCTGTTTGGCGAATACTATCCACAGTGTAGGTAATACCATCACCTTTTCCCATCAGCAGGCCGAGATAATCAGATGCATTGCGGATATTACTTTCTGCGATGGCCAGACTACTTTCGGTAGATGTAATATTTAGCTGGGCATCAAGAAGATCTGATTTCTGAATTAGGCCCTGTTCAAATCTGTTTTTGTTATCGCGATATACTGATTGTGCTGTTCGCAAAGCCTCACGCAGCACAACCACTGCATGGTAAGCCATTTCTAATTCCAGGTATGCTTTATGTACTTCAAAAGTCAGGTACTCTTTTGTCCGCTGTGTTTTAAATTGATAAACTTCTATTTGCTTTCCAGAGGCCTGTCTTTTGTTAACCAGTTCCAGGTTTAATATGGGCTGTTCTACTTTAAGAGTCGTTGCAAAATCTGTAATACCTTGCGGATGGTTTAGTAAATCGGGATTAAAATCAAATTGGGTTATTGATTTTTGTTGGAGCTTAAGTCCAAATGCATTTAGCGGGTTATTTGTACGTATTGCAGTATAAGTAAGGCCAACATGAGGTAAATAAATTGCTTCAGTGGTCTTGTAGTTTGATCTAGCAATGCTTTGCTCCAGTTCCGCCAGTTTAACAGCTCTGCTGTTGCTAAGTATTGCTATCGTTGCTTCTGAAAGCGTTATATGTTTGATAGTGTCCTGGGCTGCTATGTTTGAGCTTCCCATAGTTACCTGTATAATCGCGATAAGAGTTGCTGAAATAAATTTTGCTAGTCTGATCATCTTTTTTTTAGCAAAACTAAATGCACGAAAAGCTTAAGTTGGTAACATTTGTTACTTAGAACACGTATTATTGTTTTGAAACTATTTGATAAATTGGTTTACGTACTCCCATGTGCCGCCATTGATGACATTGGTAAACGAGTGTTGTTCAAGAATCAATTTTGCCTGCCCGCTTCTATTGCCGCTGCGGCAAAAAACAATAATGTATTTTTTGTCTTTGAATTTAGACAACTCGGAAACCATAGTGTTCAAAGGAATATTAACTGACCCCTTTACATGACCGGCTGCATATTCAGCAGCACTCCTCACATCTACCAGGAAAGCGCCTTGCTCAATAAATTCTTTTAGATCCACCCGGTTTCCACCACCGAATAACAGTTGAAGAATGCTCATCGCTATAGATTTAAACTGCGAATTTTTTGATGATATCACGTACCTCATTTTTGGAAACGACACCACTTTTTCTCCACACAGGATTTCCATGCTTGAATAAAATCAACGTAGGAACGCCCTGTATCTGGTATTGATTTGCTGTCTGTCTATTCTTGTCAACATCCAATTTGATCATCTTAATGGCATCACCAACATCGCTTTTTACATCCTTAAGAATGGGTTCCATCATTTTGCAGGGACCGCACCAGCTTGCAAAGAAGTCCACCAGTACTGGTTTTTCTGATTGTATAATGTCGTTAAATGTCATTGTGATATTTTTCAGTTGTTAGTTCCGGGACTTTCTTTTTTGAACATGCCAAATAACAGTGCACCCATTAACGCCCCATAAAGGGTGCTGTTAAGAGGCATCGATGTGATCATACAAGTTCCGGACGAACACCCAACCTGTCGCCAATATAAATATCCTACAAGCCCACCTGCCAGGATACCCAACAGATAGAGTTTATGCTCACTTAACCACCTCTTCATGAATAAAGTCCTTTTTAATTTGTGTTTTTTTGTTAGCGGGAACCGTACAATTATTGCCACTACAGCAACCTATATTGAATATTGGCATACTTGTAAATAATATACCCAATATACCCAGTAACCATTCTTTGCTGATGATGCCTTGAATAACAACAGCAATGCCGAGAACCAATCTTAAAAATCGGACGAAATTCCAGTTGCCAAGTATTGCTTTTTTCATTTGGGGTCAACATTTAATTTTAAAATACTTTTCCTACTGTGCAACTAACCATTGATTTCGCTTTATTTATCAGGCTGTTTTTGCCTTCTTGCGGATAACCTAATAAGGCTAATTTATTGGCGATCTGTTCTTTTTCAACATTTATTCCGCTGACACATACTTTGTTTTCATCTTTGAAGATCTCAACTCCGGTTACTCCTTTTATTTTGTGTAATGCAGATTTTATGGTGTTTATGCAACCATCGCATTTTATGTTTTCTACAAATAGCTGATGTGTAATCATGATTAGCATTTGAATTACGAAATTAACCCGGACAATTTTCTTGTTTTGTAACAAAGGTTGCAAATGAGTAAAGCAACCGGTTCGCTGCTTTATAACCCTAACGCAAGCGAGGCCTGATTATTTAAGAGCATCACCTGTTGTAATGCTATTCTTTTTTCTTAGACAGGCAGGTGTTCAGTCCAAACAACGAATAAAGCGGGCACAAACCAACCAGACTGGTTAATACAAATACTCCAGCCACAACCAGTAGAACATTACCTAAAGTGCCGGTAATTGTGTTGGTGAAGTACAAAACGGCTATGATAACAGCCACGAACAAACGTATAATGCGGTCTGCATCGCCCATGTTCTTTTTCATATATTTTATTTTGGATGTAAGGTAGTTTGTCGAAATTGCTGGATTTGTAACATTTGTTACACTTATGTTGAAAGCATGTTTTATTTCATGTATTCCTGGTCCCAACTTTTATTTATGGCTTTAAAAGGCAAACGATCGTATCGGAGGAGTTTGCCTAATTGCAAATTGTCTTAGAAACATTTAAGACTTTCTTAAATCAATGAGGAAGGAGAATAAACTTCTGCTAATGGCTATATTTTACCAATAATTTGAGTTGCTTATGAATATCCCTGCTGAGCTGACCAGTTTCATCGGGATTGTATAGAGTAACCGGACTGTTAAGTAGATAATACTAATAACTGCAAAATGCGTTCCGTTCCGGAGATTTTATTTTGAGGAATTAATCGCCGGATCGTTTCCTTTGCTGTTTTCCGTATTTAACTCATGCAGGTATTGAATTTTAATGTGATCATAAAACGAATGCTTATCGATAAAATATGCAACCAGGTTGGAAACCAAAGCCGCAAGCATCAGGTGAAAAATGATATGATGGCCATCGGTCATCTCCAGCACCAGTATCGCTGATGTAAAAGGTGAACGAGTAATTCCTGTAAGAAAAGCTACCATACCTGCGAGCATAACAATATTGGAATCCGGTGCTGATAGTTCAAGCCAACCGGATAACACCGAACCCACAGTTGCTCCTGAACTCAATGCAGGTGCAAATACGCCGCCCGCTGCTCCTGTTATGTACGATACGATAGATCCTCCCATCCGAAGTAACGGCGTGTACCAAGGAGTGTACTTATCCTGCGTAAACAGCAATTCCGTCATTATCTCTTTTCCTGAATTCAGGTTGCGGTAGCCGGCAAAATATCCAATGGTTGCCACAACAAGTCCGCACACTACAATGAGCAATGTTAGCTTCCATTTGCTGTTCAGCTTTGCTTTCCATCTGGTTGTTTTCAGAATCAGTTTGCACATAACAGAAGAAAAAAATCCACACAGTACAGCTACAAGAATCACAACAAGAAATACAGTAAAAGAGAGGTTATTGACATCTGGAAATCCCAAATAGAGATATGGGCCCAGCAGTGATTGGGCTGTTAATCCTGCGATAATTACTGCTGAGAAAATAGCGGTCTTATAAAAACTGATATGAGTTTTTGTTAACTCTTCCATTGCAAATACAATTCCGCCAAGTGGTGTATTAAACGCGGCTGCAAGCCCTGCGGCAGCGCCTGTCATGATCATATTCCGTTTTGACATTTTCGGCCACCATTCAGGTAAACAACGATTAACCTTTCTAAAGATCGAACCTGCAATCTGGATAGTCGGACCTTCGCGCCCAACAATACCACCACCTAAGGCCATAAGACAACTTGAGATTATTTTAATAATAATCACTTTCAGATTCAGCAGCCTGTCAACCAGGTGATTGCCTTTGGGGGATGACAGGTTAATGGCTGCGGTAACCTGTGGAATACCACTACCCCCTGCATATGGCGAAAACCTCTTAACAAGCCAAACAGAAACGAGAAAACAGGAAGGCGTAATGATAAACAGTAATCCATGTCCTTGCCGGTAAAAATAAACAGCAGTTTTTTCTGCAGCCTGGAATAGTTTGGTATAAAGAACAGCCACTATTCCCGTTAGTATAGAAGCAATCCAGAATGGAAGCGCCTGGAGCATAACCCGTTTTATCTTTTCATTCCGGATTTTGTCAAAATAACTTTTTGCGATAACTCTCCAGCTTTTATGGGATCCGGTCATAATAGGTAATTTCAATAAGTAGGTATCAAAGTTAACCTGGCACAATCAGACAAACTCTTATCCAATGAACAATTACCAGATTCTAACCTAAAACTAATCTCATTCTTATTTCCCGTTTATCCGTAGGTGTTAGATTTGATTTTCATACAAGGGTTTTTTAATTATGCTTTTGCCGGGAAGAGATTCCCGGCTTTTTTATCTTCCTGGAACGCACTTTCCGAAAGTGTTTACAAAGAGAACTGAAGATCCAGTATCCTGCTATTCGCAGGGCCATCATTGATACTGTAGCGCATGTCAATGATTCGACTGAAAGAAAGACGATTCTTGTTTTAAGTCCGTTAAACAGATGTGAAATTTTATTGGTTACAGAGCTATGAATACGATCACACGTAAATTATTGGATATATGATTCAACGCTGAACGCAATTCTAATCTAATACTAATACTGCATTTATCTCCTGCTAATACCGGCTGCTTAAGTTTACACTTTGAATGTATTTAACAAAGAAAACTGAGGCACCATGAAGAAGAAAATTCATTTTTTGGCGGTATGCCTGTTATTTATGGGCATTTCTTACGGGCAAACTACTGCCGAAGGGATAAAGCAATTTCACTATGAAAGGCCGCAAGCTGCTAAGCAAACCTTTATCCAGGTTTTAACGAAAACCCCATCTGACTTAGAAGCGTTGTATTGGCTGTCCCGCATAAAACTGGCAGCAGATTCGTCAGACAAACCATTCGAATTTCCGACCATCCCCGATCAACTAAAAGAACAACCACTTGCAAAAGTAGTACAGGGAATTCTTTCACTTTCACAAGGCGACACGATCCGTTCCATTAACCTTTTTAATGAAGCGATCGGAACCGGAAGGAAAAAAGATCCGGCCATCCAGTTTGCTATTGCAGACGCGGTTATTGATGCACCGAAAGGCAATCTTTCATATGCCATGGAATTACTTGATGAAGCCGAAAAAAAAGATAGAAAAAATCCCTGGCTCTTTATCGCAAGAGGAGATGCGTTTAGGAAAAAGTATGATGGTTCTGAGGCGTTTAGAAATTATCAGGCTGCATTAGCACTGGATAAAACAAACCCTGTTCCGTATTATAAAATCGGAAAGATCTACCAGACGCAGAATAATGCTGATGTATTCACTGGATATTACAACGATGCAATTAATGCAGACCCTTCATTTGGTCCTGTGTACTACCAGTTGTATTATTACTACTATTCAAAGGACGTAAACCGTGCTATGGATAACCTGCAGAAGTACATTGCTCTCTCAGATCCAGGCATCAAAAATAATTACCTGTTAACTGATCAATACTTTGTTTCAGGAAAATATGCTGAAGCAGTTTCCGAAGCGAAAAAGATCATTAATGAAGAATCAACAAAAACAAAACCACGTATTTATAAGCTGCTTGCTTTCAGTTATGATGCCCTGAAGGACATCCGTAACGCAGGTGAAAATCTGAAATTTTATTTTGACAAAGCAGAAGATACTTTATTTACTGCGGATGACTTTGAACTCATGGCGAAAATAGCTGAAACCAACAAGGAAGATTCGCTGGTAAGTACCTGGTATGAGAAAGCGCTCACGCTGCAACCTGATCCCAAAAAGAAAGCCGATATCGTAAAAAAGATAATCGCATTTAATAAAAAATTGAAATTATATGACAAGCAGGCCTATTGGTTTGCTCAATTGCGATCGCTTCCCTCCGAAATGAGTAATGTAGACATTTTTAATTGGGGGATCGCCAATTACAACGCGCAGAATTATGTTGCGGCAGACAGTGTATTCGGCATTTATGCAAAGAAATATCCCGAACAGAGTTTTGGATATTACTGGCGTGCGAGATCCAATGCAGCAATAGATACGGCTATGGAAACCGGTATCGCTGTTCCTCACTATGAGGAAATGATACGCGTTGCATCAAAAGATACAGCTAACGCGAATAACCGGAAATGGCTGATTCAGGCATATGGCTATATCGCCGCCTTTAAAGTCAATACGGAAAAAAAGTATGATGATGCATTAGCATATTATGATAAAATTCTGCAACTGGATCCGGGTAACGATGACGCAGAAAAATATAAAGGCATTTTGGAAAAGATGAAAGAAAGTTCCAAAACAACCGCAGATAGTCCGGGCCATAATAACTAGTCTCAGTGCAGTAAGTTAAATACCCAGGCCGGGAGATTCTTCTCCCGGCATTCTTGATTTTACTACTAAACCAAAACTAACATGGTTTCAGTTATCATCCCGGCACTAAACGAAGAAGCGACTATTGCGCATGTGATAGCGATTTGCAAAAATGCAGATATCGTTTCGGAAATTATTGTTGTAGATGATAAATCAAAGGATGCAACGGTTAGAATTGCCAGGGGGGCGGGAGCAAAAGTAATTACCAGTACCAAACTTGGTAAAGGAACTTCTATGAAGGATGGTGCGATGATCGCACAAAACAGGCTGATCGTTTTTCTTGATGCGGATATTCTGACTTATCCTGATAATGTGATCGAACTGCTTACATCGCCCATACTTTCCGGTGACGCCGATTTTGTAAAGTCTTATTTTACCCGACAGGCCGGGCGGGTTACGGAACTGGTAGCAAAACCACTGCTTAGTATTTTATATCCTGACTTCCCTGTTTTCAGGCAACCGCTTAGCGGCATGATTGCGGGTAAGAAGCATTTATTTGAAGCAATAGAATTTGAAGACGGTTATGGAGTGGACATTGGTATTTTAATAGATATGCACAAACTCGGGGCAAAAATAGCAGAGGTTCATATCGGTAATATCATGAATGATATGCAGCCTTTGGAGGAACTCGGTAAAATGTCAAGGGAAGTTGCTCGAACCATTATGAAAAAATCAAAAGGAAAAGCCGTACAGAATTTGGAAACTTATGAATATATCCAGGTGATACGGGAACAAATGGATTATGCGATTCATGAAGAGTTGCTATCGCTGAAAAAGATAGTCGTGTTCGATATGGATAACACAGTTTTCCGGGCAAGTTTTATACGCACGGCGGCAAAGACTTTCGGATTTACACAGGAACTGAACGCCATCGTTCAAAACAATGCAGGTAATCCATTTACCCGAACCAAACAGATCGCCCGTTTGTTAAAAGGAAGAAGTATTGGTGAATTGCTGGAAGTGGCTGAATGCATGGAAGTAACTCAAAATCTTCAGCAAACCCTTGCAATTTTGAAAGAACAGGGATATATAACGGGTATTATTAGTGATAGTTATGACTGCATCACTAATTATCTGAAAAACAAATACGGGTTTGATTTTACGATTTCAAATGAGTTGGAGTTTTCCAAGAGTATCGTTACCGGGGAGGTGAAAATCCCATCGGTTTTTGTCGGTCATGGAAAAGGCCATTGTAAACATGACTATTGTAAATTAAATGCTTTGATTGCCATCTGTGAACGTTACCAGGTAGACCTGGCTAATACCATGGTGATTGGCGATGGCGAGAATGATATTTGCTGTATTAAAAAAGCAGGCATCGGCGTGTCTTTCTGTTCAACGTACGGATTTGTTGATGCAGTAGCTGATTTTGTTATTAAAGAACCGGATTTCAGCCTGCTGGTCCCGATTGTAACTTAAAAGTATCTTATGAACATCCTGATAGTAGAAGACGAAAAGAAAATAGCTGATTCCCTGCATAAGGGTTTGGGGGAACTGGGCTACGATGTAGAAGTAGCCTATGATGGTCGCATAGGGGAAAAATTATTTAACCAACAACCCTTTGATCTTATAATCCTGGATATAAACCTGCCCGGAATTAATGGCCTTGAACTTTGTACCAGGATCCGGCAAAAAAATACAAAGGTACCCGTTCTCATGCTCACAACTTTTGGTTCGGTTCCCGATAAGGTGGAGGGATTTAACGTAGGCGCGGATGATTACATGGTGAAACCGTTTTCTTTTGCTGAGTTGATTGTTAGGGTACGTGCTTTGCTGAAAAGAAATACGAACGATAACCTGCCCGTTGGGAATATATTGCGATTCTCCGACCTGGAAATGAATCTTGATACAAAGCAGGTGACACGTTCAGGAAAAAGTATTGCACTTACCGCCAAGGAATTTCAATTGCTCGAATACCTGATGCGGAACAATAAAAGAGTGGTTAGCCGGGCCTCCATTGGAGAACATGTCTGGAATTTAGACTTCGATACCAACACCAATACTGTAGATGTTTACATTAATTATTTACGCAAAAAAATAGACCGGGATTTCCCGGAAAAACTGATACATACGCAAGTTGGCTTCGGTTATATCATGAAATAAATCAACTAAGATGAAAGTAAGATATAAGATTACCCTTGCATTTTTACTTTTAACCGTAACCGTTCTGGTGGCATTCTCTATCCTGATTTATTACAACACCGCGTCACAATATAAACGTGATTTTAATAGGCGGCTTCAAAACCGGTCTATAACGGTAGCATCGTTATTGTCAAGGCTGCCAGTCAATGGTTACGAGTTCCTGTCCAAAATTGACAGTTCGACAACCAACATGCTACTGTCAGAAACCATTAGTATATTCGACAGCACTAAAGAAAGACTCTATTATTTTTCAAGAGATAAAAACGGGTTTACCTCAATCGATCCGGAACTCCTTAATGACATTAAGTTAAAAGGACTGGTGAGCACCTCGGATGGTCAAAAGCAACTAAGCGGAATTTATTACCGGCAATCTTCCAAACCAGTTATCGTTATTACTTCGGCGATCGATCAAAACAGTATCAATAATCTTCGCGAACTTAGACGAAGCCTGCTTGCTGCTTTTTTGGCTGCAACACTATTGTCTCTATTAGCAGGATGGCTCTTTAGCTACCAATTACTACTACCCATTGAAAAAATAGCGATGACAGTGGATAAAATATCCGCGACCAATATCGAAAACAGGCTGCCAGAATTAGCAGTTAAGGATGAATGGAATACTCTGTCGGAAACTTTCAATAACCTTCTTCACCGCCTGCAGGAATCATTTGAGTTACAGGGCAGATTCATCTCAAATGCTTCGCATGAACTATCAACACCGCTCACCTCAGTAATAAACCAGATCGAAGTTACTCTTCGTAAACAAAGAAATAGTGAAGAATACCTGGATGTGCTCAGATCCGTTCAGGCTGATACGCAGCATATGGCAGACCTGACGCAGCAACTATTATTGCTTGCTAGAACCGCAAGAGGAGGGTCATTGCAAACGGCAGGAATCCGTATTGATGAGGTATTAATGGAGATGCCATCATTGTTGCGACAGATAGATAGTCAATATACTGCTAAAGTGTTTTTCGATGAAATTCCTGATAATGAAAAACTGAGTATTGTTGATGGGAATTATGAATTGTTATTGTCGGCATTCAGGAATATAGCGGAAAACGGATGTAAATATTCTACGGACCACACAGTTAATATTTCCCTTTCCTTTATTGAGAAAAAGATTATAATTCTCTTCAGTAATCTTGCCGGATCATTCGACCGAGTGGAAATCAACCAGATTTTCCAACCCTTTCAAAGAGGTAGTAACGCAATGTCAGCTCCGGGCTATGGCTTAGGATTATCTCTTACCAGGCGCATTATACTGGTACATAAGGGCGAGATCAATGCGGAATTGAATGAGTCTGGCCAGATGCTTGTAACTGTTATTCTTCCATCCTCTGTTTCCATAGTTTCCTAATGACTTTCTAACGCCTTTTTTAACGGCAGCTAATGTCGGTGGTTTACTTTTAATAAAATATCCTGGATGGAAAAGCTAATCAATAGAATTCTGATGCCGGTAATACTCGACGCCGATATTTTACCTGTAATCACACAGGTGGCTGAACTGGCACGAAATCATCACGCGGAGCTTCACTTGATTTATATCGGTAATCCCGCTATTTATCAGCCCAAACTAAGCTGGCTTCAACCCAAAGTGACCCCGTTAGCAATAACCAGGGAGAAAATGGAATTGCTATGGACATTGAAAGAAATTGTGTGCAGCGATTTTGGTATCACAGTACATACGTCTGTAGAATGGGGTAAATGGAGAAGTACTTTGTTGAGTCATGCGGAATCCATTCAAGCGGATCTCATCGTGTTGAATGAATCAACAACTCCAAAGCGAAAGTTCAGACTATTGAAATCCCATCTCGAATATGTTATCGAAAATAGTCCCTGCCAGGTTATAACACTGTTCCAAAATAGTTCAATTGCAGAGAGATGGAAACAAGTTGTGATACCCATTACGGATTTTGTTCCTGAACTAAGACTGCAAACAATCATAGAAACTGCAATATCCAAAAAAATGAAAATCCACCTGGTTACTATTAACGGTGGAGAGTTCGATAAACATACTTCTGACTTTTATTTTTTGACTGAAACACTAAAGCGTCTGAAGCCTGCGGGGAATGTTCAGGTCGAATGCCGTTGTATCGCAAACAATTTTGGACCCATTGATAGTTTTCTGAATTACGCCAGGTCCATAAAGGCAGATATGCTTATGACAAAAATGGGATTAACTGAGAAGAGTAGCAGCCGGTTAAAAGAAATGAATTTTTTCCTTGATTATTGATCGTTGGGAATAAATACGAATGGTGGTCGAAAGAGTAGTGGAAGCCATACCACTTGAACAAATGCATGTTATATGAATAATTTACATGCATTTGTATTTTAAGGGGTAGTTTAAACGAGAGATTTTAATTGGAAAAGAGCCGGAAAGCAAATTAACCGAGTGCCTGCTGTAATAAAAACACACCAATTCCTGCGATTAATCCTAACAGTGCTAACCAACCGATTTTTTTTAGGTACCACATGAAATCAATTTGTTCTATTCCCATTACCGCAACACCGGCAGCTGTCCCTATAATAATCGCACTACCACCTGTTCCAGTAGTTAAAGCAAGAAACTCCCAGAAAGGATGATCTGTCGGGTAGGTTGTTAAGTCAAACATTCCCTGAGAAGCGGCTACCAATGGCACATTATCTACGATGGCTGAAAGTAACCCGAGAGCTATTCCGATTAAATAGTCATTTTTCAAATTGCTAGTTAGAAATTCCGCCAACTGTTTTAGTATGCCAATAGACTGAAGCGCAGAAACTGCCAGAAGAATTCCAAGAAAAAACAAGATACTCGGACTGTCGATTCTTTGTAACGCATGAGCTACAGTAAACCGGTCTTCTGATTCATCGCTTTTACCTTTATGAATAATAGTGATCAGTATCCACATTACGCCCAGCGCCAATAGCATGCCCATAAACGGTGGCAGGTGCGTCAGTGTTTTAAAAACCGGCACGAAGATCAATAAACCTACACCTGTAAACAGGATGACCCTACTTTCTTTTCTTTGTTTAAGCGAGCGAATCGGTGCAGACATGGATTCTACTTTTTTTCCCCTGAAGCGGTAACCAACGATTGCTGCAGGAATAATACTGGCAGCGAGACTGGGCAAAATCAGCTGTTTCATAATATTCAAGGCAGTGATCTGGCCACCAATCCAGAGCATGGTTGTAGTTACATCCAATTATGCAGCAGACATGGCCCGCGTGCTGGGCACCAGTCTTTCGTTGGTACATGTATGCGCATTACCCATCGCAACAACTGATGGCACCATTCCTTCGTACCCTTTTGAGCAACTTCTCTCCGATGCAGAGAAAAACATAACTGAGCTTAAAAACCGGCTATTGGTCAGAACAAGGGGAATGATCAAAATTTATACTGATGTAAGAGAAGGTTTTATCGTCTCGGAAATACATGACTACTGCAACAGGGTCAATCCTTATGCAATTGTTCTGGGAACAGAGCGTGCAAGCGGCTTTGAAAGGATGGTGGCTGGTGCAACTACTTTCTCAGCCATGACACAGCTTACCTGGCCTGTTATTATCGTTCCACCTGGTACGGCATTTTCCGGTATCCGAAAGATTGGCCTTGCATGTGATCTGAAAAATGTTACAGACACTATACCGGTTAAAGAATTAAAAAACCTCGTTAAAGAATTTCATGCTGAGTTTCACGTATTACATGTAGATGCCGACGGTGATTCCTTTACACCTGAAGAGGTTTCGGAATCAGCTTTCCTCCAGGAAATGATCGGTGATCTTCACCCTGTCTATCATTTTATGGACGGCACTGATATAGAAAAAATCATCTGTGAATTTGCTGAGAAACATGATTTTGACATGCTTTTTGTTTTTCCTAAGAAACATACAATATTCAGCAAAATTTTTCATCATAGCCACTCAAAGCGACTTGTACTGCAAACGCATATACCTGTGCTCGCCATCCATGAATAATTATAAAAGAACTCCGATGATTGACTATATAAAAAAGTTCAGTGAGATCTCGATAACTGATATCAACCTTTTGCGAAACATTGGAAGAGGAGGTAACTGTTACCGGCGGCAGGATTTTAACTTCCTGGCTAAATAAGTTTCCGGTACTAAAATATAGACAGGTAACTGTCAAAATTCGCATGAGATGTCTCATTTTAATAAGGTTTATGTGATTACTTAGGGAACTTCCAAAGCAATACAAAAAAGTTGCGTACTTAATGACGTGGAACAATTTTGAAGTTGATTCTTGTCATATAAGAATAGCTGAGGTTGAGGATGTCTTAAATACACCACCTATGCTCTATAAATGGTTGATTAGCGGCAATGAAGTTTGTGGGTTAATTATTGTCCTTGCATATTGGGTTTTTCCTTAGCTTAGCCACTGGAATTTGTAAAAAGTATAGGATTGGCACAAAAAAGTTCACATAACTGGTTCGTAAAATTCCCGGTAATGATTCTTTACCTGCTGTTCTTTGCTGTCCAGATCTTTTTTAATTTTGACATTGCGCAAAAAATAGTAACACCACAGTATACTGTTTTCGCAAAAGCTTCCGGGCGTTCTGAAAATATTCAGCAGGATAAGACAAAATCACACGCTGCAAGTAAGGTCCGCTTAAATAAAAGGTTTCAGCCGTCAGGTATTGTCGGCATTTTTCATGACCTCGTTAAAGTTCCCGCTATTTATGAAGAGTTAAAGCCTACTGCCTTAACTGTTGGTAATTCATATTCTTTTATTTTCCTTTCTGCCTACACACTACGGGGCCCACCGGTTATTGCTTAAGTCTTTTCTGCAATAACATTTTTCATTTCAAACATTTTGAGCATGGCAACTTTCTATCTAAGAAAGTGTGTAGTAGTAATGGGTATATGCTGTATACCGTTCTTTTCTCTATTAGCACAAAAACAATATACCCTACAGGACCTGGTGAATGCTTCAGGCGAACATATGCCCGCGTTAAAGCAAAAACAGGCATTGGTGAACGCGGCCAAAGCATCAGTAGTGGAAATAAAACATTCTTTTTTACCCCAGGTCAGGGCAAGTGAACAACTTAATATCGCTTCCGACAATTCCCTTGCAGGAAGTTTTTTTACGTTTGGTATTACGCCTTCAACATCTGCCGGCGTTCGCAACACAAATAAACTGGACGCAGCCACAGGAAATATTGGCGTTATCTATAGTGAGTATGAATTGATGAATTTCGGATTGAATGATGCGCGGTTGAAATACGCACAATCGTATGTTGGCCTGCAGCAAGCTGATCTCCAAAAAGACCAGTACATTCTAACGCTGGAGGTAGGACGGTTATACTTTTCTATTTTGAAAAATCAGTACCGGCTGGAAGCTGATAGACAAAACATCGAGCGCTATCAGCAAATATTCAGCGTAATCCGTGCACTTACATTGAGTGGATTGAAGCCAGGAGCGGATTCTTCATTGACAAAAGCTGAATTATCCAAGACTCGTATCAACTATAATCAAACGCTCGGCCGAATTGGGCAGTTAAAAGAACAGCTTTCTTATCTCACAGGAATTCCTTCTATAGAGTTACAGGTAGATACTTTGCAGGGTGATGTAGTGGCCAGAAAGCCCTTCGTTACAAATTATTTCATGGATACTTCGGTGGCAAATCCCTTGCTTGGCTATTATGCCCAAAGACAGGAATTGCTTCGATCCAATGAAGTTTTGATCAGAAAAAGCTATCAACCCAAAATCATTCTTGCAGGCGCTACATGGGCGAGAGGTTCAAGTATCCAGTTTAATGATCAATACAAGTCCCTGGCAACCGGCCTGGGGTATCAACGGTTCAATTATGGGCTTGGTGTTGCTTTTACGTATAATCTTTTCAATGGTATGTACCGGAAAGACAGACTTGCGGTAAACCGCTTTCAACTAGAAGCGAGTACATATGAGTTTGAACAGCAAAAAGCTGCTTTGCAGTTAAACCAATTACAGGCCGAAAATTCCCTGGCTACTATCCAGGCGAACCTATCGGAATTACCGGTTCAACTGCAGTCTGCGAAGGACACCTATGCACAAAAACTTGCGCAATACCGGGCAGGTATTATTTCGCTGATAGACCTGACAAATGCGTCATTTGTTTTGTATCGATCGCAAACAGATTATATAGAGACACTAAGTGACTGGAACCTTTCGCAACTGGATAAAGCTGCTGCCACAGGAAACCTTTCTCAATTTATTCAAACTATTAAATAGCAAACTATGGTAAGAGCAGCGCTAAAAAGGCCGATAGCAGTACTGGTGCTTTTTACGGGGTTGTTGTTGTTTTCGGTGATGGCCATACGAACGATACCCATTGATATATTCCCTAAACTGAATCTTCCTACGATCTATGTTATTGAATCGTATGGAGGGATGTCTCCACAACAAATGGAAGGTTTTTTTGCTACACGCCTGCAGGACCAGTTCCTGTACGTGAATGGCATTAAAAATATGGAAAGCAAAAACATACAGGGTTTGACCCTGATCAAACTTAGTTTTTATGAAAACACAGATATGGCCGAAGCTGCGGCACAAGTGGCGTTGCAGGTGAATCGGGCGGCCAAATTTTTTCCGGCAGGTGCATTACCTCCCCAGGTGTTGCGTTTTGATGCATCCTCTCTGCCTGTAGGACAATTGGTTTTCAGCAGTCAGACAAAATCGCTTAAAGAAATTTATGATTTAGCTGTTACCCGCGTGCGATCCATGTTTTCAACGGTGCCGGGTTTATCTGCACCTCCACCATTCGGTGCAAATTCAAGATCAATCGTGATCAGTGTAGATCCTGAAAAGTTACGGAGGTTCAATATTTCACCTGACCAGGTAGTTGAATCAATCACAAGAAATAACACGATCACGCCATCGGGCAATATTCGCATTGACAGCCTGATGTATGTAACGACACTCAATTCTCTTGAAGAAAAAGTGCAGCATTTCGAAGATATTCCAGTTACAACCAATGGCTCCGCATCTGTTTTTATACATGATGTAGCTACCGTTTCGGATGCATCTGATATCACGGTTGACTACGCACTTATCAATGGGAAACGTTCTGTTTATATTCCTGTGGTCAAAACAGCGGATGCATCAACATGGGATGTTGTACAATCATTGAAAGGCAAGATCCCTGAAATGAAAAGCCTGCTACCGGAAGACGTGAATGTGAGTTATGAATTTGACCAATCGGTTTTTGTAATCAATGCAGTTAAAAGTTTAATGACTGAAGGGATACTCGGGGCGATACTTACCGGGTTAATGGTATTACTTTTCTTAAAAGATTGGCGAAGCAGTTTGGTTGTTGTGATTACTATTCCAGTGGCTGTTATTTCAACAATGCTTTTTCTTAAGCTATGTGGACAGACAATCAATATCATGACTTTAAGTGGCCTTGCGCTTGCGATTGGCGTTTTGGTAGACCAGGCAACTGTAACGATTGAAAATATTCACCAGCATCTTGAAATGGGAAAACCGAAGCGGCTCGCAATCATGGATGCCTGTGAAGAAATTTCTTTCCCGTTACTGCTGATCCTTCTATGTATTCTGGCGGTATTCGCACCTTCTTTTGTTATGACCGGAGTTCCGAAGGCAATGTTTCTTCCTTTGTCTTTATCGATTGGTTTTGCAATGATCATATCATTTATCGCTGCACAAACCTTAGTGCCTGTTATTTCCAACTGGTTACTAAAGGAGGAAATGTTCCGCAAATACCATCACACCACAGACCAGGCACATGCAGGGTTGGCACTTGATGCCAATGAAATTTCTGAGATAAATGAACATGAGCGGCAGGATAAAATTCACCCGGAAGAAAACGGGTTCTTTTCACGAATCAAAGTAAAATTGGGAGTCCGGCTTAACAAGTGGATGCCAAAACGAAAGTGGATCGTATCGGTATACCTATTTCTTTCTTTGCTTACAGCCGGGATTTGTTATGTGGTCATCGGAAAGGATCTTTTGCCGAAAACAAACAATGGCCAGCTTCAGCTGCGCATCAAGGAACCCGATGGTACAAGGCTTGAACAAACCGAGCGGGCTGTGAAAGGCATACTGGGTGTAATTGATTCTACTGTGGGTGGAAACCTTGCGGTAAGCTCTGCATATGTTGGGTTGATACCCAGTAGTTATGGCTCAAGCAACTTGTATATTTTCAATAGCGGTACCCATGAGGCGATCCTTCAAATTAATCTTGCCGAAAACTACCATGCAAACCTGGATGAATTGAAAGATAAGTTGAGAGCTAATATCAAAGCCGCATATCCCTCGATTAATATTTCTTTTGAACCGATAGAACTCACAGAAAAGATCATGGCTCAGGGAGCAGCCACACCCGTTGAAATCCGTGTAGCGGGCAAAAATTTTGATGACATCAAAAATTTTGCTGAGCGCATGGTTGATTCTCTAAAGCAGATCAGTTATCTCCGTGATGTACAGATCGCACAACCTCTGCACTTTCCTACGGTGAAAATTACGATTGACAGGTTCCGTCTTGCACAAATGGGATTGAACCTTCCGGAAGTGGCAAGAAGTATTACCGATGCAACTTCATCCAGCCGTTTTACTGAAAAAGTACAATGGCTCGACACTAAAGTAGCTTACACATACCAGGTGCAGGTGCAGGTGCCGGAATACCTGATGAACTCCCTGGAGCAACTGCAATCCATCCCACTGGTAAAAGGGAAAGTGAGGCCAGTCTTGTCAGATATTGCCGACCTGGTAATTGATACTTTACCGGGAGAGTATGACAGGGCCGGGCCGCGAAGATTTCTCACTGTGAGCGCAAATATCTATAAAAAGGACCTTGGCACTGCAACCAGGGCCGTTCAAAAAACGATTGCATCGCTTGGTCAACCGCCACGTGGTCTGGTTTCAGAGATAAAAGGGATGTCATCGTTGTTAACAGAAACATTGGATTCATTGCAAACAGGTTTGCTGGTTGCCATCATCGTAATTCTGTTACTACTCACTGCCAACTATCAGTCTTTTGGTGTTGCCATAGCTGTATTGTCTACGATTCCGGCGGTGTTATTGGGTGCCATGATATTACTGCTGGTAACGGGCGCTACACTTAACCTGCAATCTTATATGGGCATTATAATGAGTACCGGTGTATCCGTAGCCAATGCAATATTAATTGTTACCAATGCAGAAGCCTTACGTCTTTCTTATAAAGATCCATTCAAAGCGGCAACAGTCGCCGCCAGTATTCGTTTACGCCCGATCCTGATGACAAGCCTGGCAATGATCGCAGGTATGATACCCATGGCAAGTGGCCTTGGAGAAGCGGGAGATCAGTCGGCTCCGCTTGGAAGAGCTGTCATCGGTGGATTAATTGCATCCACTTTTGCGGCGTTGTATATAGTTCCACTTGTCTATGGCTGGATACGGCAAAGCGCATCTTACAAGTCGGTTTCTTTATTACCTGAATCTGTCAATTCATAAAAAAATTATCATGAAATATTGTGTCATATTTTTTATCTCTCTCTCTGTTTTTTCATCCTGCTCAAATAGTGCAGCGAAAAAAAATGATAAACCTCCTGTCGCTGTTGAAACCTATCAAACAGCAATCGTAGAAAGGGGTGGTGTTTCCACCGTGATTAAATTACCTGCGCAACTGGCAGCTTTCCAGGAAGTGAGCATTTTTCCCAAGGTAAATGGCTATGTAAAAACGGTATCTGTTGACGTTGGCTCTAAAGTTTCACACGGTACAGTTTTAATGTTACTGGAAGCACCGGAGCTTGAACAATCAGTTCTTCAGGCAAAGGAAAAGTATGCCCGTACACGCACTGATTATACAATTGGTAAAGATCATTACATGCGATTGTTGGAAGCCTCAAGAACGGCCGGGGCTATTTCGCCCATGGATCTCGCAACAGCCCGTTCAAAAACAGAAGCAGACAGCATGATCAGCAACGCTGAAAAAGCCAACTGGCAGATGCAGCAAACTATGATGAGTTATCTGCGTGTCACAGCGCCATTTAGTGGCATTATTACTGAAAGAAATGTTCATCCGGGTGCGCTGGTCAGTTCAGCATCTAAAGACAAGCCAATGCTTGAGTTGAAACAAACCGACCATCTGCGTTTGCAAATTGATGTGCCAGAAGCAATGGCCGCAAGTTTGAAAAATAAAGACACTGTTTCCTTTTATGTAAGTGCACTGCAGGGCAGAAGATTGACAGGCTTTATCAGCAGGCGGTCAATGAACATCAATGCACAGTACCGGAGCGAAAGAATGGAGATAGATGTTCCCAACCCAAAATTTGAATTATCGCCGGGAATGTACGCCGACGTATTCCTTTATTCTAAAGGCAATATCCAGGCACTTTGGGTGCCGCGTTCGTCGGTTGTTACTTCAACGGAAAGAAAATATGTACTGACTGTGGAAAATGGGAAAACAAAAAAAGTTGATGTTACGACAGGTAACCAGACTGCAGATAAAGTTGAAGTGTATGGAAAACTTGTATCTGGAGATAAGGTAATTATAAATGCAAATGATGAAATCAAATAATCAAAAAATAGAAAGTATTCTCATGTTGTGTTTATCGCAACAGCCCGGCTATTCCTGGTTGGGCTAATATTTTTAAATCAAAAGTCAATAATATGAAAACCCTTGTTGTTCTTCTCTTATTGGTTGCAAACACCATCCATGCTCAAACGGCAGGTGGAGTATTAAAAGATAATGGCATTTACATAACAGCTAAAGATTACAGTGCTCGAATATTGACACATGGATTTAATAAAAGAAAAGGCATAAAATTACTTGACAGTAAACGTCTGTTTATCGTTATTAAAAGTATTGATAGTTCATACCTCTATTATTACGATCAAATCTGGGGTTATAGAAAGGATGGCGTTGATTGGCGGTTATTCAATGAATCGGGATATCAGGTTGAGAGTACAGGAAGAATATGCATTTACTCATTACCAGTTTGCATTGTTTGTGAAGCCACACAGCCCAGTTATTTTAGCGTTGATTTGACTTCACCGATACACCCGCTTTCAAGAAATTATTTGATTAGTGCTTATCATGATAAGACTGAATTTGTTAATAAAATAAAACACCTGCCATGGACAACCTCAATAATGAAAAGAAATAAGAATACGCGCAATTATCGCTTTATAGATTGGTTATAGCAATGGTAAATTATTGAAATTGTAAAATGAAGCTCAAAATCATTTGGTACGCCAATAAAAGTATTAGCTGATGACTGGTAAGATTATGATAATCGTAAACGGCGCTACAGCCATTTATCTTATATAGATTGTACTATTGAGTGGGAAGCAGAGTATCTGGCGCAGAAGGTGTTCAAAGTATACCCGGAATATAAAACGGATGTTATAAAAAATGCTATTGCAGCCTGCTGTAGAAATCTACCAGTTCTTAATAAACGCATTTCATTTGTGACAAACCTGATGATTATTTTGAAGGGGAATCTGGAGACCATTTTACCAAAGCCGATAAACGGGAACCTGCGATGACAAAATAGAGGCAGAGGGAAAATAGCAGAATAACCTTAGAAACGAATTGATTCAAAAACTGCTTCGGACAAGCCGAAGGAATAAGCGTACAAACGCTTAGATTTAAAGGCGGCCGGAAGAGAAATCTTCCGGCTTTTTTAGGTCAAAATGTTTAGGTATCCGTTTTACAAAAAACATTTCAGTTAAAATAATTAATTGCCAAAAAAAGTAACTCCTTCAAAAGCTAAACATTGAAAATAACAGATGGTCTGTTGAATCAGATTTTGCAAACAAAGGCAATATTTCAATATTTGAGTAATAATCCTCAACTTGAACACTTTACCAGTTAAACAAAATCAATTATGAAACCAAAACTAATTGTATCGCTTCTCCTTTTAATTACTTGCTTTACTGCCTTTACCCAGGAAAAACAGAATATGGCTGTTGTTGAAAAGGGCTTAATTAAAGTATCCGTCATGTACCCTTATGCCGAAGGTAAAACCTTTAATATGGAGTATTATGAAACCAGGCACATGCCTATGGTAGCAAAGTTGTTAGGATCAAATTTGGTTAAATACACCATTGAAAAAGGGCTTGCCAGTGGTATTCCTAACCAGCCACTGCCTTTTATGGCTATCGGTATATTTTATGTAAAAAGCCTGAGCGACTATCAAGCGGCTATTACGCCGAACAGAGACGCCATTCGCGCGGATTTTCCAAATTACACCAATATCACTCCTGTTATTTTGGTGAGTGAGGTGGTAAAGTAGGCATAACATCTTCTCACCGGTTGCACTTTCAACACAAAATACGCATTGCGTATTTTGTGTTGTTGCATGGTCGGAATGTCTATTCTTTGCTTTTCGCTTTGCTTAATACCATTCCACAATTGGGACATTTTCCTGGCTTATCGCTTTTTATATCTCCATGCATAGGACAGGTATAATTGTTCATGGCATCAACCTTCATATTTTCTTTTGCCGAGTTTGTGAGCTTCTTCCCGCATTTACTGCATTTGCCGGGTTTGTCGCTTTCTTCAGTGATATGAAGCGGGCATGAATAATTCTTTGTAACCTGGGCCTTCATAGCTTCCTTTTTCGATAGTGTTAACTTCATTCCACAAATCCGGCAATTTCCCGCTTGGGTTGAAGCAATGCTATCATGCATGGGACAGGTATAGAATTGAGTATGTTTCGTGTTGTCAATTTTTCCCGCTTTTTGAGCAGAAACAGAAAAAGTGAACATGATAACACAGGGCAGTGTAAAAAAAATAAGTCGTTTCATTTTATTCGATTTTAATTGCTTTTAAAATACGTTTGATAAGCAGAATAGTAAGTCTGTTATCCTTGCTTACCATTACAAGAGCTTACATTGAGTAAACAAAGAAACGGAAGCCTGGATAAATAAAACATGATGCAAGTCAGGGCTTAAAATGATTTTGCACCACTTTGCTGAAAATCAACGTTCGAACAACGGGAACCCCATTTTTCTTCAGGGACGGGATCTTTCGATAAATGCTAAGCATAAAAGGGTAGGTTTATAAACCGTAAATTTGTACTATGCTCCTGTACGTGAAAAATATGGTTTGTCATCGGTGTAAAATGGTTGTAAAGTCCGAATTGGAAAAATTGGGCCTCCACCCGGTAAGCATTGCATTAGGAGAAGTAGCCATTGAAGAAACCACCTTATCCATTCAACAAATAAGTGCGTTATCAGCTGTCTTAAAATCGATTGGCTTCGAGTTGATAGATGACAAACAAAGTAAACTGATTGAGCAAATCAAAAGCTTTATTATAGAGATCATTCATTACTCAAACGAAGTGCCCGAAAAAAACTTCAGCGAATTATTAACGCATCACCTGCATCACGATTATTCTTATATCAGTAATCTTTTTTCCGGTGTAGAGGGACTAACCATCGAACAATACATTATCAATCAAAGAATAGAAAAAGCCAAGGAACTTTTGCTGTACAAAGAACTCAATCTTTCGCAGGTTGCCTTGCAATTAGGTTATAGCAGTACCGCATACCTTTCTTCTCAATTCAAAAAGGTTACAGGCTTAACACCAACCCAATTCAAGAAGCTGGGAGTGAAAGGAAGAAAATCACTCGACGATTTAGGGAATCCATAATTCTGTAAATCTTATCCATGATTTTGTAACGGCCCTGGCGGAAACGCGGGATAACTTTGTGTTATAAAATCAAATAATATGACGCACACGTATACAATATCTGGTATGACCTGCACGGGTTGCCAGGCAAAAGTACAGGGTCTGCTTTCTAATGTTCCCGGGGTAGAAAATGTTTCTATTGATCTTGCAACTGGTACTGCAACCGTAGATATGAAAACACATATTCCAACCAGTTCCTTACAGGCTGCATTAATTAACTATCCCAAATACAGTTTATCTGAGCAACCCCGGCCGTTATCGTCCGCCCATTTCACACCGGAAGAAGAAAAGAAATCGTGGCTGGCAACCTATAAGCCGATTCTCGTGATTTTCGGTTATATAACTACGGTTACATGGCTGCTGGGAATTTCCGGAGACGGATTCTCACTTATGCGTTCAATGAATCACTTTATGGCAGGGTTTTTCCTTGTTTTCTCCTTCTTCAAGATCCTCGACCTGGATGGCTTCGCCGACAGTTACAGCACTTACGACATTGTTGCCAAACGCTGGAGAGGCTGGGGCTATATGTATGGTTTTATAGAACTTGCCTTGGGTTTAGCATACTTAACAGAATTTCAGCCGTTAATAACCAACATAGTAACTTTGACAGTGATGACAATCAGTATTATCGGGGTTCTGCAGAGTGTACTGAATAAACGTAAAATCAAATGTGCGTGTTTGGGTGCTGTGTTCAACCTTCCGATGAGTACCATAACCATCATTGAAGATGGCCTGATGATCGGAATGAGTGTCTGGATGCTGGTATTGCTTTACTAAGAACCTGGAAATGCGTCATGGCAATGCCATGGCAATAATTATATCTTTATAACATCAAATTTATTAAAATGAAAAAGATACTTTTTTTTGTTACCCTGTTTTTAACTTTTATTGCCCAATCATTATTTGCGCAGGAAGGTTCTAAAGCAGAACCCGGTCAGTTATTATCCCTTTATTATGAGATCAAAGATGCGCTGGTATCAGGTAATTCAACTACAGCATCGGTCAAAGCTCGTGATTTTGTAAAAGTTATGGAAAGTATTGAGGCCAAAATTGTTGGTGAGTCTAACCGTGATGCTCTCTTGAAAGATGCAAAAGAAGTTTCAAACAGTAAGGATCTTGCAAAACAGCGTGTCAGTTTCGCACTTTTCTCAGACAATATGATTTCACTTGCCAAAACCGTGAAACTATCCGCAGATCCTGTATACCAGCAATACTGCCCAATGAAAAAAGCGTCCTGGTTGAGTAGCCAGCAAGCTATCAAAAACCCTTATTACGGCAGTGCAATGCTTACCTGCGGAAGCGTGAAAGCCACTTTATAGCAGTCATTATTTACGCTTACGTCAGTCATTATGAAAAGCAGGTTCATGCGCGTGACTATTGGGGGTTATTGCAATTGCCTCGTGCAGCTATATTAAGTAGGATCAAAAGTAAAGTAGAATGAAAAAGATACTGTCAATAGGAATATTTCTGGGTTCGATCTTCCTGGTAAGTAGTGCACGGGATATACGGAATGATAAAATACCATTGGCGGAAAAAATTCAGACACAACAAGAGACTTATACCTGTCCCATGCACCCTGAAATTCATGCAACAAAACCGGGTAACTGTCCGAAATGTGGAATGAAGCTGGTAAAGGAAAAAGCAAAGAGAGTTGCAAAACCAAAGGAGGTTGTAAAACCTAAGACAGCTAAACCTGTTGTGCAAATACCAAAGGACACCACCGCTGCTGATAAACAACAACAAGCTGCCTCCTATACTTGCCCCATGCATCCTGAAATACATGCAGATAAACCGGGTAACTGTCCTAAATGCGGAATGAAACTGGTCCTGGAAAAAGCAAATGATCACACAATGCCACCGGGCCATCAGGAACACATGCCTGCTGATAAAAAGGATACACAGGATAAAATGCCGGGTATGAAAATGAATGATGGTATGGAAAAGGGGGAAGTAAAAAAAGCATCCCTTGGCCCGATAAAAACCATCCCCAATTATACACCTCCCAGAACGGTTCATTACGATTTATATATCGCTGATACGATGGTAAATTTTTCCGGGAAAACAAAAAGGGCGATAGCTGTAAATGGACAGATTCCTATGCCTACCTTAACGTTTACGGAAGGTGATACGGCGGAAATTTATGTACACAATGAACTGGATGAAGAAACATCACTGCATTGGCATGGACTTTTTCTGCCTAACCAATATGATGGAGTTCCCAATCTTACACAAATGCCTATCAAGCCGCATACTACTCATGTGTATCGATTTCCCATCATTCAAAGTGGAACGCATTGGTATCACAGCCATACCGGGTTACAGGAACAGATCGGAATGTATGGGATGTTCATCATGCATAAAAGAGCAGAGTGGAACATTCCTACCATACCACTGATTTTGAGTGAATGGATTGATATGAAACCAAAAGAAGTGCACCGCAGTCTTCATGCAGCAACGGATTGGTTTGCTGTTCAAAAAGGTAGTACGCAAAGTTATACAGAAGCTATAAAGCAAGGGCATCTGAAAACAAAACTTACCAATGAATGGAAACGGATGAACGCGATGGATTTGACAGATGTATATTATGACCAATTTCTTGTAAATGGAAAAAATCAATTGGAACAACCTCAGTTTAAAGCAGGTGATAAAGTAAGATTAAGAATAGCCAATGGCGGAGCCTCGGATTATTTCTGGTTATCATATGCGGGCGGCAAAATCACTGTAGTTGCCTCGGACGGAAATGATGTAGAACCTGTTGAGGTCGACCGGTTAATCATTGCTGTTTCAGAAACGTATGATGTAGTAGTTACTGTTCCTGATAACAAGAGTTATGAGTTTTTAGTAACACCCGAAGATCGTACCAGGGTTGCGTCTGTATGGTTGGGCTCCGGTGAAAAAGTTGTTGCCACAAAAATGAAGCGCCCAAAATATTTTGCCGGCATGAAGATGATGAACGATATGATGGACATGAAAGGGAACCTGGTTGAGATGGAAGGCATGCTCATGCAAAACCAGGTCATGGATATGAATACTGTAATGTATCCCGAAATAACAGGAGAGGAAAAATCAAAAATGGATTTGAAAAAAAGCAGTATGCAGGGTATGAATATGGAAGCAGAAATACCTGACATGGTTACGCTTAATTACAGTATGTTGAAATCGCCAACCATAACATCACTACCCAAAGACGCACCGGTTAAAGAACTGAAGTTTAATTTAACCGGAAACATGAACCGCTATGTATGGAGCCTCGACAATAAAGTAGTTTCAGAATCAGATAAGATCCTGATCAAAAAAGGAGAAAACATCAGGATCATTCTATACAATAATAGTATGATGCGGCATCCAATGCACCTGCATGGGCATGATTTCAGATTGTTAAACGGGCAGGGAAAATATGCACCTATGAAAAATATCATCGACATCATGCCGATGGAGAAGGACACATTAGAGTTCAACGCCAATGTATATGGAGACTGGTTTTTTCATTGCCATATTTTATATCACATGATGAGTGGCATGGGAAGAGTATTTACCTATGAGAATCAACCGGCAAATCCTGAGATCCCCAATCCCAGACTTGCACAACGAAAATTGTTTGCAGATGATAGAGAGTTTCACCTTATGGGCAGAATTGGAATTGAGAACAATGGTACGGATGGCGAATTGATGCTTGCAAATACAAGATGGAAAGCAAGTACCATGTGGCACCTGGGATATATGGATATGCATGGATATGAAAATGAAACAACAGTAGGACGTTATTTAGGCAGGATGCAGTGGTGGTTTCCTTATATTGGCTTCGACTATCACTTTAAGATGGAAGGCGGACCTAAGAATATTTTTGGTGATGAAGAGAAAACCTGGTTCGGTCAAACAAGTAATAAGAACAACCGTAAAACCGTCGTTGCCGGTATAGCCTATACACTTCCGATGCTAATTACTGCTGATGGAAGAATAGACGGAGATGGTAAATTCAGGTTCCAGCTAAGCAGGGAAGATGTTCCTGTATCACCACGCCTAAGATTTAACTGGATGATCAACACGGATAAAGAATATGCGGCAGGATTCAGGTATATCCTGACGAAGTACATTTCTCTTTCCAGTCACTATGATAGTGATATGGGATTGGGGGCAGGGCTTACCATAACCTATTAATTACAATTTATTCATTTTACACACATGCTAAATTTACTCAGGGCATTAACAATATCAGCGACTATTTTGGTGGGATGCCAGGGAAATAATAAAAACAATCCTGTCAATCAAAACAAAGCTGAAGACCGGGTATCACAAATTCAATTAATAGATCTGAATAACAAGGCTATGCGTCTTGATGAATACAAAGGGAAAACCATATTTATTAATTTCTGGGCCAGCTGGTGCAAACCCTGCGTTGAAGAAATGCCTTCGATAGAAAAGGCACAGGCAATGATAAATGACAAAGAAGTGGTCTTCTTATTAGCATCAAGCGAGAGTATAGAAGAAATAAGAGAATTTAAAAACAACCATAGTTATCAATTCACCTATGTTCACGTGAAGAGTCCTGAAATACTAAATCTCCAGGCACTGCCAACGACTTTTATTATTAATTCAAAAGGGAAACTTGTTTTTTCTGAAATGGGTACCCGTAACTGGAATGAATCATCTAATATTAACCTGATCAAAAGCATAACTAAACAACATGAGTAAACTAATAGCATTCGTGACTGTAGCAATACTGGTTATAGCGTGCAAAAATCCATCGAAAGAGGAAAGTAATCTAAAGCCTCTTGCATTAGCTGTTGATTCGGTGACTGGCGAGCCTTATTTGTTTACTGATTCGGCCGGCGTTGCTTATCTCTCATGGATAGAGAAAGGAAAAGAAAAAAGTACCCTTAGGTTTTCACGTTTAATCGACGACGCATGGTCAAACCCAACCACTATTAGTGCAGGTGATAACTGGTTTGTTAATTGGGCCGACTACCCTGTGCTTGCTGCAGATGGTGCCGGCAACATGATTGCTCATTTCTTAGAGAAAAGTGAAAAAGGGAAATATACCTACGATGTAAAATTAACTACTTCTAACGATGGAGGAAAAGTATGGGGTGCATCCAAGATGCTGAACGAAGATGGAAAGAAAGCAGAACATGGATTTGTTTCAATGATTCCTTATAAAGAAAATTATTTTGTTTCCTGGCTGGATGGGAGAAACACCGCGGAAGAAGGAGAAGGTGGTCATAGCGAAGGACATCATGGACAAATGACGCTGAGAGCCGCTTTGATTGGGAAGGACGGGATTAAATCGAATGAATGGGAACTTGATAATCGCGTATGTGATTGCTGCCAGACAACAGCAGCGATTACAACAAACGGGCCTATTGTTATTTACCGCGATCGTTCTGCAGAAGAAATCAGGGATATGTCTATTGTACGTTTCGTAAACGGCCAATGGACAGAGCCGAAAAATATCTTTCCGGATAATTGGAAGATTGCCGGCTGCCCGGTTAATGGACCAAGGGTTGATGCGAAAGGAAATAACCTTGCTTTGGCATGGTTCACATCACCAGATAAAAAAGGACAGGTAAGTGTTGTCTTCTCGCATGATGGTGGCGCTGTTTTTGGCTCACCCATACGTGTTGATGAAGGAGAAGGTATTGGGCGAGTAGACATTGTTATGCTTGATGAGAAAACTGCCATGGTAAGCTGGATGGAAGGCGCAGCAATCAAAGCAGCAAAAATTCATGACAATGGATCAAAAGAACCATCCATTACAATTGCGTCTTCATCGCAATCAAGATCCAGCGGGTTTCCGCAAATGACAAAATCAGGGAATAGTATCCTGTTTGCATGGACAGATGATAAATTGAAAAAGATCAGTACCGCAAGATTCGCCTTATAACACTTACGAACATTACCTGACATTTATTTTATGAAAAAGATCACTTTATTAATACTTTGCCTGATCACGCTTTCCTTGTCATTTTCCTGGAAAGTACCTGACAGCAGCATTATTGATGCAGGTACACAGCCGCAAATCAGTGTCGATGTTAAAGGCACTATACGTGTTGCCTTTGGGAGGAACGATAGTATTTTTTGTGCAACATCAGCCGATCAGGGATCTACATTTTCCAAACCAGTTCTTGTGGGCAAAGTAGCGGGCATGCACCTGGGTATGTCAAGGGGTCCGCAGATCGCAAGCTCATCTAAGACTTCTCTCATTACCGCAATGGATAAGGCAGGAGACATTCATTTTTTTCAGTTGGACAACAAAACAGGAAAGTGGGTCAGTAATGGATATGTAAATGATTTGCGTTTATCAGCACCGGAAGGCTTAATGGGATTGGCAGCAGATAAAAATGATCATTATTATGCTGTCTGGCTTGATACCCGTCTAGAGAAGAAAAATAATATATATTTTTCGTCTTTTAGCCCAACGCAAAAAGCATGGTCAAAAACTACTTTGGTTTACCAATCGCCGGATGGTCACGTCTGTGAATGCTGCAAGCCTAACATTGCTGTAAAAAATAATCAGGTAGCAATCATGTTCCGAAACTGGGTTAGCGGATCGCGTGATATGTACCTGCTTCAATCGGATAACGCAGGGCGTAATTTTAGTTCCGCTCAAAAGCTTGGAAAAGGTACCTGGCCTTTGAAGGCGTGTCCGATGGACGGTGGTGGCCTTATCTTTGATAAAATGGGAAACATACAAACTACCTGGCAGCGGCAAGGAGTTGTCTATACATGCAAGCCCGGCAAACCAGAAATAAAAGTAGCAGCAGGTCGTGGCTGCAGCATCGGTGCCGATATGAAAACCGGAGACTGGTTAATTGCTTATCAGGATGGAGAAAATGCCAGAATACTAAATTCATCAGAAAAAGAGCTCACAACAATAAAAGGAAATTTTTTGAAATCTTTGATACTGAATAATGGGAAGTTGTTTTATGTATGGGAAAATAACAAAGTGATCTATTTTAAACAATCCTGAAATCTTATTAAAATTTGACAAAAGAAGATCTGCTATCACATTAGCGGGCTTTTCTTTTTTATATGAAAGGAGATGAGTGAAGTAATCAATATTTAATTTTTAGCATAAGGGAAAGTGAATAATCGTTTCTGAGCCATTGTGTTTGGGGAAACCATTTGTAATATAGAACGCCTTCCTTGTGACCAGTGATATGTACATTGTTTCCCAAAGCAGGTCTTGCAACTGTTGCCGATCTTGCGATCAGTTCAAGGCTTACATAGATCTCGGGATGATCAGAGATGATGATATTGAATTGAGACAGGTCGTGTTCGCTTATGCCCTCCTGTTTAGTGACCTGCAGGATCAGGTTGCCGCTTAAGAGTTCGGTACCCGGTTTACCGTTGGAGAATTCGCGGATATGCACCCTGAACCAGGTGGTATCACAACCTGTCAGTATATAAAAACTCAGTTTCTCCAGTTTGAACTGTTGCGCACCGATCGAAAAGACATTCCCGATCTCACCGCCTTTACCACTGCCGCTCCACCCGGATAATGAATTCTTTTTTTGTGACACCGATCCCAGCGTGGTTTCATGCCTGAACGGGGTCACTTTAATTTCTTTTAATACTGCTTCTGTTGGTTCCAGCAGAAATATTTTTTGCACCATAAAATCTTTGAGCAGCCAATGCTTTTCATGATAACCAATCGAGCTGATGATCACTGTATCATAGTAATCAAGGTTTCCCGCTAATTCCAGCGTAAAGTTTCCGCTGGAATCTGAAACACTGCCGGCATTTTTTCGCAGGATGCCAATAGAGGCATAAGGAATGGGATCATTGTTACGTGAATTCCTGATGGTACCCCTGAGCGCGTTTTGAGAAAATGCAGGTGCCGACAGGATGATAGCCATCACAGCTAAAAAAAATCTCGCTTTTTTAAGATGGGTCATAGAAATGGCTTGAAAGTCAATACGCTATAAAATGTGTAACGAATGTTTGGGCGGACACCGGGTTAACTATGCCTGGGGGGATCAGGATTCGGTTAACTGCCTGTATTCAAATTATAAAAAAAAGATCAAATAAACTTGTATTATTTGATCTTTTAGTAAAAGTAGAGTTTGATCATTCTGATCACCAGTTGCACATGGCGGAAAACAAAGAACCCGCCACTTTCATGGCGGGTCTGCATTCAGGATGGGTTATTTTTTACATGAAGATGGCTTGCATGTTTTGGAACATGATTTGCAATCTTTCTTTTCTTTGGAACAGGTTGTTTTACACACTTTTTTTTCAGTTTGCTGTTTATTGTTTTTTGTATCACCGGCAGCAAAAGAACTATTTCCTGCAATAAGTATAAGTGCGATAATTCCTGCGAATATTGTTTTCATTTTGTTTTATTTAAGAATGTTTAATATGGATTCCGTGTGCATCAAGTTAGTTCCGGGGGGTGCCAGGAATTAAGCGTATAGCCGGATTTTATTTTATAATAAGTATAACCAGGGTTCGATTTTTTTATTAGCGGCAGAGGGGCCTTGCAAACGAAATATGAAGCCGCAACATAATGTAGCCGGCAACATGACTCGAATGAATAGCATTGACCGGAACCATTACATTCCTTGTTTTTATCAGCCTTTTCTTTGCCACAGCATTTTGATTCCTTTCCTTCAAGATAGATCTCCTTAGTCGTTAATTCCATATGATACCTGACCACAAACGGTTGGACTGTCAGAAACAACATAATTGCAGATAATATGTAGGCAATGCATTTCAAAGACTGGCAGGATTTTGTTTCTTTTGTTCCGCCATTTTTTTTGCCATCGGGAAAAGTATATTGTTTTCAAGGTGAACATGCTGATGCAGATCCTGTTCAAAAAACCTGAGTTCATCCAGGCAAACTCTGTGCGTAGTACAAGCATCTTCCGGCGGCGTATATTCATTGGTTAGTTCCCTTATCTTGTATAAAAGCTGCCCGGCATGATCATGCTCTGTTTCCATCACCTGGATGGGCATATTGATCAGTATTGAATCACTGTCAATATTCCAGGCATTGGTAATCCCCTCAGCAAGACGTTTGATTTCCGGGAAAAGATTTTTTTCTTCTTTTTCCATATGAGGAAGCAGGTCCTCTATCACTTCGAGGAACAATTTGGAAACTTCTTTCATATGCGGATACCGGTCTCCATGCTTGGTCGCCACTTTTTCAATATGGGAAAAAATAGTGGATACGCTGTTTTTTACATAAAAGTGATGATGAATGGTTATATAAGAAATCAATTCTTCTGCGCTCATTTCCGTGAATGGCATGTTTCGCTTATTCGCCGCCACAGTATCCTTTAGCTCTTTAACAACAATATCAGATGCCAGCTTTTTTTCTGAACACGCTTCTGATAATGTTTTCTTACCACGACAACAGAAATCCAGTCCGTACTTCTCAAGAACCGGGATAAATTCATGATTACGTAAAGCGATGGATGCCAGTGTTTCCTGTTCTATATTTTGCATGTTTATGTTTTTACAAAGCTCTATTAGTATTACCCTGGAAATTATGATTGAAATCAGTTTCTGAAATATTTCTCTTTCTTGTCGTTAAAAAAGTCCAGGAAGCTCCCACAAAAAGGATCAGTGCTGTTGCGAAAAGGGCCTCACTAATGTATGGAGTGGATATGTAATACAATGAGGTAACACCCTGTATCATCAAAAGAAATTCGTTTAAAATAACTCCAGCAAGAAAAATATAAATACCTGTCAGTAATTTTTTATTTACCGTAACCAGTTGAAAGGAGATAATATAACCAAGTAAGAAAATGCTGACCACGCCAAGCAAAACAAGATGCAGGTATCCTATTACTATTGGACGAAACCCGAATGCCAATTGACTTAATGAAGGAACGGTTGATCCAAGTTGCAGCAATAATTTAATGGTCAGTGCAATGGCAGCCAACAACAATAATCCCCGTCCTGGTTTCTGAAATACCTGCGAAAGCTCATGCTTATGCCGTCTGCATAATCTTGTGAACGAAAACCATGCGATTATTTGCGCAACAGCAGCGGCCACTACCAGCCAATAAAGCCAAAGAGGTATTGGTAACCATAAAGCAGATAAAAAATAAGCCGGAATGCATGCTGTTATAAAATAGCGATAAATTTTCAGCAGCCTGTTTCGCAGAAAAACCAGGTGTTCGATTTTTGAAAACACCAACCCGAGTATCGCAAAAAAGAACCATCCATTGTATTGAAAGTGAAGAAAGTAATAAACGGAAGCGAGATACCAGCTTTGATGGATGTTTTTTGTAGCCATCATAAAAGCCAATGTAAACGGCCCGATGGAAGAAAGTACATTTAATACCAGGGCAGCCTTAAATGGCAGATGGGATACAGGACTTGAAGATCTGTTCAAGTCTTTCCAATAAATGATTGCGAATGCATATGAAACGAAAATCGATAGCGTTGAAAAGGCAATCGATAAAAAACCATAACCCTGTATAGTAAAACTAATCAGCATGCCATAGGCAGTGACCAGGTTGGCGTATAACAGGATGCGATATTTGGGATAACTGAACTTTTCGGATTTATCGGCTATAACACTAATGAGCAAAACCATTAATGTATGCGTGATCCATCCTGCAAAAGCAAAATGCGAGTGGCCATGCAGCAAATGTTTCTGATCAAGAAAAGGGAATGAGAATGCGATCTTATACCGCATGAGCACGCCGATCAAAGCAATAAGAACCAAATTAAAGAAAGACAATTTCAGCCATAGGGCCGTAGGAAATTTCATACCGTTCCTTTGAGGCAAAATACGGGTAGTGAAAAATAGGAGAGTATGCGCTGAATCATAAACTCAACAAAAAACTTTGCCATGGTCTATCAATAGTTCACCACGGTCATGCATGTTTCGCATGGATCGTATAACGGTTTCTACCCGTAATCCTGTCATATCTGCTATCTGCTGACGCGTTAATTTTAATTGGTTACAGTCACTACAGAAGTTCTTATGCTCCTGCTTAAAATGACCCAGCAATGTGGCGATCTTCTCTTCAGGCGAATGAAGCGCAATGGATCTGAGTAGCGCAAATTTAAACCGAACCCTTTCAGCAAGTAAACGTGTGAATGCAAAGTGAATGTCGGGGTTGTCTTTGATCAGCTGCAAAAAAGAGGATTTGTGTAGTCGTAAAAGCATCGTTTCCTCATCGGCAATTGCCGTAGCTGCATATTGGCCATCGTCGAACAATGGCATTTCTCCAACACATTCACCGGGTTCAACAATTACCTGGATAAACTCTTTCCCGTCTTCATCAATATTTACCCACCTGACTCTTCCACTAACTACCTGGTAGTAAAAATTGCACGTATTACCTTCCATGAATATTATCTCATCTTGTTTGACCTTTTTATACGAGGCGCCCCAGGCAAGCAGCATATCTATACCAATCATTGTTGTCGGGTATTTTATTACTCGATAAAAATATTTTGTAACAGGCTCGCTTGAAAAGACCTTGATCAGTTTCATATATGATTTATATCATGTTTTGCGTGATATCCCTTATTAAATGAGCGCAATTAAGAAATCAAGTTGGTTTTACCTGAATACGAGGTTATAATGGGGATAACCCTTTAAAGAACCACCCGACTTCATCCAGGCGGCGAGGCAACTTTCTAACGCGGTATGATTGAACGCATAAAAATATCATACCACTAATGGTAATGTTGTATGGTAAATTAATCAACAACAAATTAATCAGTATGAAAAGAGTTATTATCGTCATTATAGTGGTTACCGCCATGTATGCATGTGGCAATCAAAACGGGTCACCTGCAAAGGTAAACGAGGAAAAAACAGCATCAGCAAATCCAGCTTACGATCCACACCGCGGTGAAGGAAAGTTTAAGGACGTGGAAGTATCTGCAAAACTGGATGTTGCCATGGCAGAAGCAGGTAACAAGGTCTACGCTGTAAAATGTGGCGCCTGCCACAAAACTACCGGTGAAAAATTAGTCGGCCCAGGCTGGAAAGGTGTTACTGAAAGACATACCGCTCCATGGATCATGAACTTTATCACCAATACAGACGAAATGATAACCAAAGATCCCAGTGCACAGGCACAACTTGAGATCTGTCTTGTAAGGATGCCGAACCAAAACCTGAGCGATACCGATGCAAGAGGTCTCCTGGAGTTCATGAGAAAGAATGATGGTGTAAAATAAACTGCCAACTAACCAATAATATTAACTACATGAAAAAAACAAAACACTATGCAATAGCAATGGCGTCTGTTGCATTATTCATTGGGGTGCAATCCTGCAAACCAAAAAACGCCGGAAATGCAGTCAGTGCAGATGCAGCAGCCAAAACATATGTGGCGCCGGGTAAATATGACGAGGTATACAATTTTGTATCCGGTGGTTTCAGCGGGCAAATGAGTGTGTATGGACTACCCAGCGGAAGATTGTTGAAAGTGGTTCCGATCTTTTCTGTTAACCCGGAAAATGGTTATGGCTATTCAGAAGAAACAAAACCGATGTTAAATACATCACATGGTTTTATTCCCTGGGATGATCAGCATCACCTTGACCTGTCTCAAACCAATGGTGAAGTAGACGGCAGGTGGATCTTTGCAAATGCCAATAATACACCACGTGTTGCACGGGTTAACCTGGCAACTTTTCACACGGAAGAAATTATTGAAATTCCCAATAGTGGTGGTAACCACAGTTCACCGTTCATTACAGAAAACACAGAATATGTGGTTGCCGGTACAAGATTCAGTGTACCCCCCGATGATAAGAATGGTGATGTACCCATTAATACTTACAAAGAGAATTTTAAAGGCACCATCAGTTTTATCAGTGTAGATAAAGACAATGGTAACATGGATATTGCTTTTCAGTTACAGTGCCCGGGTGTGAATTTTGATTTGAGCCACGCCGGTAAAGGCAAATCAAGCGGATGGTTTTTCTTTAGTTGTTATAATACTGAGCAGGCAAATACATTATTGGAAGTAAATGCATCCAAACGTGATAAAGATTTTATCATGGCAGTAAACTGGAAGAAAGCGGCAGAACTGGTAAAAGCGGGTAAAGGCCGCAAGCAGGCTGTAAAGTATGCCAGCAATCGTTATGATGAAAAAACACATACTGCTACCTCTGAAATTAAAACACAGGTAACTGTCATGGATGTGAAAGATTTTCCCGGTTTGGTATACTTTATTCCATGTCCTAAATCACCGCATGGTTGCGATGTGGATCCTACCGGTGAGTATATTGTTGGCAGTGGTAAATTAGCTGCTTTGATCCCAGTATTTAGTTTTGATAAATTAATGAAGGCGATTGATGAAAAAGCATTCGCCGGCGATTATGAAGGCATCCCGGTTGTTAAATACGAAGCCGCTTTATATGGAGAGGTAAAGAAACCAGGTCTCGGGCCGCTTCATACAGAGTTTGATAATAAGGGAAATGCATATACTACCATGTTTGTTTCAAGTGAAGTAGTAAAATGGAACATCAAAGATCTGGCTGTGTTGGACAGGGTTCCTACCTATTATTCACCCGGCCACCTGATGATCCCCGGAGGCGATTCAAAAAAACCTTCTGGTAAATACATGGTAGCTTATAATAAGATTACGAAAGACAGATTCCTGCCAACAGGCCCTGAATTGGCACAAAGTGCGCAGCTGTATGACATCAGCGGCGATAAAATGCAATTGATCCTTGATTATCCAACCATTGGAGAACCGCATTACGCACAAGGTATTGATGCAAGCCTGATACGTGAGAGATCAGTCAAATTCTTTAAGATAGAAGAGAACAAACATCCTTATGTTTCCAAAGGAGAAGCTACAGCAAAAGTGGTACGCGAAGGAAATAAAGTACATGTTTACATGACAGCCATCCGTTCGCATCTTACCCCGGATAATATAGAAGGAATCAGGATGGGTGATGAAGTATATTTCCACGTAACAAATATTGAACAGGATTGGGATGTACCGCATGGATTTGCTATCAAAGGCGCTGCCAATGCAGAGCTATTAATTATGCCAGGTGAAACATCTACGCTTAAATGGACGCCTGACCGCGTTGGAATATTTCCTTTTTACTGTACTGATTTCTGTAGTGCATTACACCAGGAAATGTCTGGCTATGCAAGGGTATCTCCGGCTGGAAGCAATGTGCCGCTAAGTTTTAGCACCGGTACCAACCTTCCTAAAGGCGAAGCCGGTACTCCGAATAAATGATCACGCGAAAAAGAGACACGCCAGCTGTTACCATTCAAACAGCTATGTGTCTCTTTTTCTTTTAATCAAAATCATGAACAATCATAAAGTTTCAGTGTTTTCCAGGTTCCTGCTGTTTGTATGTGGGCTTGGTTTGATAGTTGTTTTATTCACCCCGATCTGGCGGATCGATTTGCAGGCGCCGCAATATCCTGAAGGCCTGAGGATGCTTATACACGCTAATAAATTGTCGGGAGATGTGTCAATCATCAATGGGTTGAATCATTATATTGGAATGAAGACATTACACGCAGATGATTTTAAAGAGTTTAAAGTACTGCCGGTCATTATCATTTTTTTTGCCGTGCTTTTTCTCATCACCGGTATCGCCGGCAAACGCAGATGGCTAAACATCCTGTGTGTTCTATTTGTAGCGTTTGGTATCATTGCCATGATCGATTTCTGGCGATGGGAATATGAATATGGTCATAACCTTAATCCCGATGCTGCCATTATAGTGCCAGGGATGGCCTACCAGCCCCCTTTAATTGGCTTTAAACAGTTATTGAATTTTGGGGCGTATTCTGTGCCTGCAACTGGAGGCTGGATTTTTGTTACGGTTGGATTTCTCATCATGGTCGCTGTTGTATATGAATGGAAGCTTGCACGAAAAAAAACTATATTCTCTGCCGCGTTACCTCTGCTGGCGATCGGAATAATAACTGCATCAACTCTTACCAGCTGCAGTTCTGAACCTCAACCTATACAGGTAGGTCAGGATAACTGCGAATTTTGCAAAATGAAGATCAGTGATAACCGTTTTGGTGCTGAGATCGTTACTACTAAAAACAAAGCGTATAAATTCGATGACGCACATTGCATTCTATCTTTTGTAAAATCAGGTAAAATTCCACAAAAAGAAATAGCAGCTGTCTATTTTACAAATTTCAATACACCACATGAGCTGATAAAGACCAGCCAGGTTTATTTACTGCAAAGTGCCAACCTTAAAAGCCCGATGAATGGAAACATAGCTGCTTTTTCGAGCGAAGAAAGCATGGTTAGTATGCTGCCAAAATTCAATGGTAATAAAATTTCCTGGGAGGAAATGCTTAAATGAGATCGTTCGCCTTTATACTATTTATTTTTTGCTCCTGTATTGCCTATTCACGCACAATAGATGTTGGTGCTCGCCGCGAATACAAAAACATACAAGCGGCGATGGCTATCGCATTGGATGGAGACACCATTTTGGTTGATGCCGGGCATTACAGGGAACACACATTGATTATCACAAAAAGAGTTACCCTTAAAGGGATTCAATATCCTGTAATAGATGGCGAAAAAAAGTACGAGATCATTGCTGTAAAAGCAGACGGTGTTGTGATAGATGGTTTCCGGGTAGTGCATTCAGGTGTTTCCAGCTTAGACGATATAAGCGGGATTAAAATCTATGACCGGAAAAACGTGGTTATAAAAAATAATATCCTGGAAGATACTTTTTTTGGGATCTATACACAGAATGGAACCAACTGTGTGATACAGAATAACCAGATCACCGCATACAGCAAAGAAGAACAGCAAAGCGGTAATGGGATACACTGCTGGAAAAGCGACAGTATGCAGATCATTGGCAATAGCATTAGCGGACACAGGGATGGTATTTATTTTGAGTTTGTAACGCATTCTGTTATCTGGCGCAATCAATCAGGTAAAAATATGCGCTATGGTCTTCACTTTATGTTTTCGCATAATGATTCATATATGGGAAACAATTTCCGTAATAATGGAGCGGGTGTTTCTGTCATGTATTCTCATGGAGTAAAGATGCTAAACAATGTATTCGAAGAAAATTGGGGAGATGGTGCTTACGGTTTATTATTAAAGGAAATTACGGATAGCTATATAGAGGGAAACAGTTTTGTAAGAAATACCAGCGGTATTTATATGGAAGGTGCGAGCCGCATAACCATGCAGAAAAATCTTTTTAAAGATAACGGCTGGGCCATGAAAATACAGGCGAGTTGTATGGCGATCAACGTTTCAAAAAATAATTTTATTGGGAATACTTTCGACGTAGGAACAAATGGTACACTCGTGCTGAACACATTCGATAATAATTACTGGGATAAGTACGACGGATATGATCTGAATAAGGATAGGATTGGTGATATTCCTTATCGCCCGGTAAGCATGTATTCAATGATCGTTGAAAAAAATCCATCCGCAATGTTGCTTTTTAGAAGTTTTTTTGCATCGCTCTTAGATAAAACCGAAAAAATCATTCCGAGTTTAACACCGGAAATGTTGAAAGATAACAAACCGATGATGAAAAAAATATTCTGATACGAGTCGCATAAAAATATACTTATGATTATCGCGAGTAATGTTTCAAAAAAATTTGGGAAGCTGACGGCCCTGAACAATATTTCACTAACCTGCAATAAAGGTGAGTGTATTGCATTGATCGGTCCGAACGGTAGCGGGAAAACTACATTGATCAAAAGTATACTGGGAATGGTTGTGCCCGATAGCGGGTTCATAACATTTAATGGAGATAATATATTGCATAGCTGGCAATACCGGAGCCAGATTGGTTATATGCCGCAGATCGGCCGATATCCTGATAATATGTCTATCGGCGATGTATTTGAAATGATGAAAGATATCAGGCAATCAAAAAACATACTTGATGAAGAATTGATCCATTTGTTCGGTCTGAAAGAGCAAATGAAGAAAAAGATGCGCACACTTTCGGGAGGAACCAGGCAAAAAGTGAGTGCTTCGCTGGCGTTTTTATTTAACCCTGAAGTGCTGATCCTGGATGAACCAACCGCAGGACTGGATCCTGTTGCCTCAGAAATTCTCAAAGAAAAAATCATTGCAGAAAAAAAACAGGGAAAGCTTGTTTTGATTACGTCGCATATACTAAGCGAGCTGGATGAATTGGTTACCCAGGTGATTTATATGCAGGACGGAAATTTACAGTTTCATAAATCCATTGATGAACTCAGGATGGAAACCGGTGAAAATAAATTATCAAAAGCCATAGCGAATGTCATGTTAAAAACAAGACCATGAGAAAGATCATTAAATATGTTATCTCGGATATCCTGCAGAACCGGATCGTGCTGGTTTATACTGTTTTTTTACTGGTAACTTCTTTTAGTGTATTCAGCCTGGAAGATAATAACAACAAAGGCTTGCTCAGCCTGCTGAATGTTACCTTGCTGATCGTGCCACTGGTTAGTATTATTTTCTCGACTATTTATATTTACAACAGTGCAGAGTTTATGGAATTGCTGGTGAGTCAGCCACTGAAAAGAAAAACCATTTGGCTGAGTTTATATACCGGCCTGGCAGCATCACTTTCTTTTTCTTTTTTTATTGGAGTCGGCATTCCTATTTTGCTGTATCAACCCAATAAGATCGGCCTGATCATGCTGGGAACAGGAATTTTGCTCAGCAGTGCTTTTGTGGCGGTCGCTATGTTGGCCGTTGTTAAAACGAGAGACAAAGCAAAAGGCATAGGCATTGCCATTCTATTGTGGCTGTATTTTTCAATCCTGTTTGACGGCCTTGTTCTTTTTATGCTTTTTCAGTTTTCGGATTACCCGCTGGAAAAAGCCATGATCGTGGTAACTGCCTTTAATCCAATTGACCTTTCGAGGATATTGATCTTGCTGCAAATGGATGTTTCAGCTATGATGGGTTATACCGGTGCCGTTTTCAAAGAGTTTTTTGGGACAGCAGCTGGCGTGGCAATATCTATTTTTGTTTTATTATCGTGGAGCGCCTTACCCGTTTGGCTCTCAACCAGGCGATTTATCAGAAAAGACTTATAAACAATAATATGAAAAGACATTCCTCAATTGCATCATTATCCAGGGAACATCACGGCGCATTGATCCTGGCAAGGCTCTTACAAAAAAATGCGCCACCTTATAAAAATCTGCCTACAGACTTAAAAGAGAAAGCAGCATATGCAACAGATAAATATCACACGGATTTGATGGGGCATTTTTTAGCAGAAGAGGTGTCACTGCTTGAACAGGTATCGGGTATCAATAAATCTATGGATATTATTGTCGAAGAAATATATGCAGAACATAAAGAACTTCGCTCGCTTTTTGAATTGATTCCTGCGAGTACTAATCTTAAAGAAGATTTGAATTCGCTGGGCTTAGCCCTGGAAAATCATATCCGTAAAGAAGAACGAATACTGTTTCCTTTGATACAGGATAACTGCGATGAAGATCTGCTCAATCATATCCAAAAATTATTGGCAGAAAAATAGTATCATGAAGGATATTGAAAACAGGGGTGCTATTGAAAGAATGGGAGTCCAACCCGTCAGTAAATGAAAAATATACTAACCAATAAAGAACAAAAACTCCCCTTACTAAAGTAAAAGGAGTTTGAGGGGATTGTGGATGTTAAAATAATGGTGTCGAACAAATTTATTGCCTGCCCTTATTTAATAAACTCAAAATTGAATCAGTTTCGATTGAGGGTGTAAAGAAAGGATCAAGCAGGCAAACAAAACATAATAGAAAGAGAAGAATAAAATTAGTCGAAAGGGAGATTTTTTGTAGTCGTTTGACTACGTTATACTTTCATAGGATTACTAAAACGAAATAACGTATTTACAAATGCGACAAAATATCTTTTATCGAAGAACGCTTCCGGTAATCCCTGTCAAAATATTTGTACACGATCTTTCCTTCCCTGCTGATAACATATACCGCGGGTACAGGTAGATTGGTGCCATTGGTTTCGCCATTCAGTAGATTAAAATCAAGACCATATCTTTTATAGGATTCTATTGTTTTATCATCGACCTTAAAAGCCACGTCATAGCTTCTCATGATGGCAAGACCCTCATCATGCAGTATCGGGAAAGAAGCTTTTGTTTTATCGATGGTCTTTACAATGTTCTCCTGTATTTCCGGTGTAACCGTTAATACAACCGCGCCTTTGGCTTTGATCTGTGACAAAGAATCTTCCAGTTGCTTAAGCGCACGGTTACAATACGGACACCACTGTCCACGATAAAAAACCAATACTACCGGCCCTTTTTTTAACTCATTTGCAAGCGAAATATTGTTGCCAGATTGGTCCTTTGCAGTAAACCCAGGTGCTTTATCGTTCAGGTTCAATCCTTTCGGCCCATCTTGTGCTATTGTGATAACAGCAAGGAACAAGCCAATTACAAGTGCAGGTATTTTTTTCATGATCGTTAATGTAGTTAATGGAATAAAATATACTCCCAGACGTTCGATTTTCGATAACCTTACAACAAGTAAAAAAAATTTTAAAAGCAATGGTCAGTAAAAATAAAGAATGATTTAAGGAGATTGGCAGTGCTTTTTAGAACTGTTATTTAGTATGTTTACAGTTCATTATTAAAGATGGAAGAAGTTTTACTAAACCCTGATAAATGGATAGATAACTATGCAGATCTTTTGTACAGTTTTACATTTCATCGTGTAAATGATTCCGGTCTTGCAGAAGATATTGTCCAGGATACTTTTTTAAGTGCCTGGAAAGCGCGCGATACATTTAAGGGACAGGCGAGTGAGAAGAGTTGGCTCTTTGCGATCTGTAAAAACAAGATCATTGATCACTACCGGAAAAAAGCAAAAGATATTGTACAACCGCTATCTGAATCATCACCCACCGATGCTTTCTTTGATGAGGTGGAACACTGGACAAAGGAGGACAAACCGGTTGATTGGGGTATCAGTTACGGGCAAACAATTGATGGTAAAGAGTTTTACAGTGTATTGAATGGATGCAAGAAGAAACTGCATAAACTGCAACAATCTGTTTTCTCAATGAAATACCTGGATGATCTTGATTCTACTGAGATCTGTAAGGCGCTGGGGATTACAACGTCAAATTACTGGGTGCTGATCCACAGGGCCAAGCTCCAGTTACGCGCCTGCCTGGAAAAAAACTGGATCAATCTAAAATAATCTTGATGAATTTGTTGCATACAAGTTGTAAAAAAGCTACCTATCTCGTTTCCAAAAAAGAGGAGAATAAGTTGACCTGGCTGGAATCCATCAGGCTGCGCAGCCATTTGTCTATCTGCAGCCTCTGCCGTAAGTTTGAATCGCAAACCTATCTTATAGCCCGGTTGGCAAACGAAATACCTCAAATAACACTGCCAACGGAATCAAAACAAAAAATGCAAAACCTGTTGCAGGAAAACCGCGAAAGCTGAGCCACTTATTATAAACGGATTTTTTATTTAATAGCTAAAACCCTTTTGTATATTAGCTATTATGAATGCACCTAAACATCTCCTGGTACTCGCATTGCTGGCTGGCAATGTTTTCTTTGCACAGGCACAATCTTTAAAAAATATAACAGTTGATATTGCAAAGCCAACGGTTGAGATTAAACCCAATATGTGGGGTATCTTCTTCGAAGACATTAATCTCGCGGCCGATGGTGGCCTGTATGCCGAACTTGTAAAGAACCGTTCCTTCGAATTTACTTCGCCGTTAATGGGATGGAAAGAACAGAAGAAAGGAAGCGTAGGTGGAAGTATACTGGTACTGAACCGCGGAACAAAAAATGAAAACAATCCACGTTATATACGCGTAAAGAATGCAGTGAGTGGTAAGTATGGTATTACCAATGATGGTTTTCGCGGGATGGGTATACAGAAAAATAAACGCTATGATTTTTCTGTTTGGGCAAAACCGGTTAACAACGCCAGGGTAGCGTTGCATATTGAATTGGTGAATGCAAAAGGAGAGGTACTTGGCGGAACTACTCTTTACCCCGGTAATACGAAATGGAAACAGTATTCGGGCAGTTTTATCTCAACAGATACTGCTCAGAAAGCACAATTGAATATCTGGTTCGAAGGCAAAGGTTCGATTGACCTGGATATGATCTCTTTATTTCCGCAGGATACCTGGAGAAACAGACCCGGTGGTTTGCGTACAGATCTTGTTCAATTATTGGCCGATCTGAAACCCGGCTTTGTTCGTTTTCCCGGAGGATGTATTGTAGAAGGCCGCGATCTCGCTAATCGCTACCAATGGAAAAAAACGGTGGGTAACATAGAAGACAGACAACTGATCATCAACCGATGGAACACAGAATTTGCCAACAGGAGTACGCCCGATTATTTTCAAAGTTTCGGCTTAGGATTTTATGAATATTTTTTATTGTCTGAAGATATTGGTGCAGCACCTTTGCCTATTTTGAATTGTGGTATGGCCTGCCAGTTCAATACATCTGAAGTGGTGCCAACGGATCAGTTAGATCCCTATATACAGGATGCATTGGATCTTATTGAATTTGCCAATGGCTCCATCAAAACAAAATGGGGCAAACTCCGTGCAGGTATGGGTCACCCGGCGCCGTTTAATTTAAAAATGATTGGCGTGGGGAATGAGCAATGGGGACCACAATACATTGAACGCTTTACTTATTTTGCCAAAGCCATCAAACAAAAATATCCTGCCATACAACTGGTTAATAGTGTTGGCCCTAACCCCGATGGCGAGTTGTTTAATTTTTTGAATGATACGCTGCGTAAGATGCACGCTGATATCCTGGATGAACATTATTACAAATCCCCCGAATGGTTCCTGCAAAATGCAAAACGGTATGATAACTATGATCGAAATGGTCCTAAAATATTTGCGGGTGAATACGCGGCGCATAGTGTGGGCATACCCAATGGTAAAACAAAAAATAACTGGCGCTCCGCTTTGGCAGAAGCGGCTTTTATGACCGGGCTTGAACGTAATGCTGATATCGTAAACATGGCTTCTTATGCACCCTTATTTGCGCATGTAGATGGTTGGCAATGGACACCCGACCTGATCTGGTTTGATAACCTGCAATCATATGGTACGCCCAATTATTATGTACAGAAATTATTTTCTACCAACCGCGGCTCACAGGTAGTTCCCATTACGATGAATAATGAAGTATTGGCGGGGAAAGATAGTTTGTATGCATCAGCCTGTATCGATAAAGCCACCAATGAGCTCATCATCAAGATCGCAAATACGATCGGTGCTGAACAGCCGGTTTCTTTTAATCTTGAAGGATTGAATACCATTAATTCGAAAGGCATTCAAACAGTGATCAGGAGTGACGATATGAATGGAGTCAATTCTTTTGAGAAACCCATGTCAATCGTTCCGGTAACGAAAGTGGCAGATGTTACAAATAAAATACTCTCAACAAACCTATCACCCAATTCATTTACTGTCATCCGTCTTAAATTATAAAGTGTTCTCTGCGAAATCTCTGCGTTACTCAGCGCCTCTGCGGTGAAGAAGAGGCTATTCACCGCAGAGGCGCTGAGTAGCAGAGCCAACGCAGAGTTAAAAGATCAATTCGAGCTTAGCAAGTTTCTCATTTATGAATTTTAATTCTTCATCACTTAAGATCATTTCACTTGCTTTTGCATTTTGAATAGCCTGTTCAGCATTGCGTGCACCAACCAGCGCGAGAGTGATGCCCGGCTGTCTGATCGTCCATGCAATAACCAATTGCGATATAGTTGCATTTTTACCTGCAGCCAGCGGCCGCAATTCATCCAGGAATAGATTGACCATCTTCATATTTTCAGCTGAAAAGAAGCGGTTGCCATCGCGTGTATCGCCTTCAGTGAAAACATGTCCCGGTTTTATTTTGCCTGTCAGCAACCCTCTCTGCAAGGGACTATACACGATTACGGCTTTTTTGTTTTCAATACAATAAGGAACCACCTCTTTTTCAATATCACGCAACAGCATGCTATATGGCACCTGGTTGGAAGCAAGTGATATCACTTTTTCAGCCGTTTGCATCTGTTCAACGGAGTAATTGGAAACACCGGCAGCTCTGATCTTTCCCTGTTGTTGCAATTGCAGCAACGCCTCCATGGTTTCTTCAATTGGCGTAGTGGGTTCTGGCCAATGCAGCTGGAACAGGTCTATATAATCAGTACCTAACCTGCGCAAACAATCCTCACATTCCTGTATGATGCTTTCTTTGCGGGCATAACGGTATACATCCTGCATCTTGCCATCATCTTCCAAACTGAAATGGAGGGAACCTTCTTTGATGTCCCATCTCAATCCACATTTTGTGAGCACCTGCACTTTATCGCGCGGTAATGTTTTTAGCGCTTCACCTACTATTTCTTCACTAACACCCATGCCATATACCGGCGCTGTATCAATAGTTGTCACACCATTTTCATAAGCCGCGAGAATGGCTTCCAATGCCTGTTTACGGTCTGCACCACCCCACATCCATCCACCTATGGCCCATGCGCCAAATGTAATAGCCGAAGCCTGTATACCCGATTCTCCGATTTCCCTGTATTCCATAGCGTTAATATAATAACACGAATTACACGAATTTTTTAACACGAATTGCACGAATTTTTGCGAATTACAGCCGGAAGGTTGATAATAATCTTATAAAAGCATGATGAGGCAATTAAATAATGTTTTAGATTTAGAGATACGAATGACACTGACCTGGACGAATTGTAAACCGAAACACTAATTCGTGCCAATTCATGTAATTCGTGTCAACAAATTCGTGTTCACCCAAAATCAAAACGATGTCTGCCGATTCTACCAACCTCAACAACAAAGCAAAAACGCAAAATACATTTGATGCCATTGTAGTAGGCTCAGGCATCAGTGGCGGATGGGCCGCGAAGGAACTTACTGAAAAAGGTTTGAAAGTATTAATGCTGGAACGCGGCCGTGATTACCAGCATATAAAGGATTATAAGTATGGTGCCAAAGAGCCCTGGGAATTTGAACATCGCGGAAGAACTACTCCCGAACAAAGAACAAAATATCCTGTCATTCATCGTGGCTGGGCCGCTTCTGAAGCGGTGATGGAATCATGGGCGAATGAAGAAGATTGTCCTTATACAGAAGTAAAACCCTTTACCTGGTGGCGCAGTTACCAGTTGGGTGGCCGCTCTATTTTATGGGGCAGGCAAAGTTATCGCTGGAGTGATCTGGATTATGAAGCCAATGCAAAAGAAGGAGTAGGTATTGACTGGCCCATCCGTTACAAAGACATTGCACCCTGGTACGATCATGTAGAAACCTTTGCAGGCATCAGCGGATCAAAAGAGGGGTTACTCCATTTACCTGATGGACAGTTTTTACCTGCAATGGATCTGAACTGCGTGGAGAAAGATGTGGCAGCACGCATTAAAGCACAATACAAAGGTGACCGTCATTTATTTATTGGTCGTGTAGCCAATTTAAGTGCGGCTATACCCGGAAGAACAGCCTGTCAATTCAGAAACCGTTGCTGGGAAGGTTGCCCCTTTGGTGGCTATTTCAGTACGCAGTCTTCTACATTACCCGCAGCGATGAAAACAGGAAACCTAACAGTGCGCCCCTGGTCGATTGTGAAGAGAGTGATCTATGATAAAGATACCAAAAAAGCAACCGGAGTGGAAGTATTGGATGCAGAAACCAATCAAACCTATGAGTACCATTCAAAGATCGTTTTCTTAAATGCTTCGGCATTGAATTCAACATGGGTATTGTTTAATTCTGCAACAGATATCTGGCCCGATGGTTTGGGCAGCAGCAGTGGCGAACTGGGACATAATGTAATGGATCATCATTACAATCTCGGTGCAACAGGACAAATAGAAGGATTTGAGGATAAGTATTATTCAGGCAGAAGACCCACAGGTTTCTATATTCCGCGTTTTGCAAATATGAATAATGATAAAAGAGATTTTCTCCGTGGTTTTGGTTACCAGGGCGCAGCCAGCAGATCGGGCTGGAGCAGGGAAGTGGCTGAACTGAATATCGGCGGAGATTTTAAAGATGCATTAACTGAGCCCGGTGGCTGGAGTATTGGTGCTACAGGTTTCGGAGAGATTTTGCCTTATCATGAGAACAAGATCACACTCGATAAAAACAAAAAAGATAAATGGGGGCTTCCTGTTCTGTCGATGGATTGCGAACTGAAAGACAACGAATACAAAATGCGCAAAGCCATCGTGGAAGAATTGAAAGCGATGTTTGAAGCATCTGGTGTAAAGAATGTAAAAACATGGGATAGCGGCCATGCGATTGGTCACGGTATACATGAAATGGGAACAGCACGCATGGGAAAAGATCCAAAGACTTCTGTGCTGAATGCAAATAACCAGGTATGGGATGCGAAAAATGTATTTGTAACAGATGGTGCGTGTATGACTTCCTCTGCCTGCCAGAATCCATCACTTACTTATATGGCGTTAACTGCGCGGGCAGCAAACTTCGCAGTAGAAGAATTGAAAAAAGGAAATATATAACCCATCGGATTATATATTTCTCTCTGTGAAACTCTGTGCTCTCTGTGTTCTCTGTGTCTCTGTGGTGAAAAAAGTTTCAAATTCTCAAAATGATACTATCGAAGCGAAAGCTTTACCACAGAGACACAGAGAGCACAGAGTTTCACAGAGAAAGTATCAGTAGACCTTTTTACCGACAATTTTTAAACTTCTCTCAACATTATCAAGCACCGCGATATTTGGAAGATTCGCCCATTCTTCAAAACCCAGTTGCTTAAATAATTTCAAACTCGGTTCATTGTGGGCGAAGATGAAACCCAATAAAGTTTTTATACCAAAATCTTTTGCGCAGTGAATGGAATATTGCAAAACTTCTTTACCAATTCCCTTACCTCTTTGTGACGGATCTAAATAAATGCTGATCTCTGCAGTGGCTGCATATGCGGGTCTTCCATAAAAGGATTGAAAACTTACCCAACCGATGATCTTTTTATTGTCATCTTCAATAACCCATAAAGGTCTGTTGATTGAATTGTGTTCGTGGAACCAGGGTAAACGGCTCTCAACACTTACCGGATCTGTATCGGCAGTTACCATTCTTGTAGGAACAGTAGAATTGTAAATAGCTACGATGATTGTAAGATCATGTATGGTTGCATCACGGTAAGTAAGCATGATGAATGATTAAACGGGGATCTCTTTGTTTATTTTCTTATCGCGATGGAAGATCAGTAAACCGATAGCACCTGCAGTCACACAAACATCCGCAAAGTTAAAAATACCGGTATGGACACCCTTTACATCCACAAGCATAAAATCCGTAACGTGCCTGTCGAACAGGAGACGGTCAAGGATGTTTCCCATTCCGCCTGCAATGATCAATGCAAATGAAAATAATTTCATTATGGTCATCTCTTTGGATTGCCTGATGGTGTAAACAGATAAAGCCACCAGGAATGCTAATGGTAAAATACTCAGGAGCCAGAAACTGGCTGTCTTTGACAGGCTATCTCCCAGGTTTAAAGCTGCACCTGTATTCTCTGCATAGATCAACTGAATGGTATTGTTCAGGTATGAAACAGAAGCTTTATTCTTCAAATGTTCTTTTGCAAGATCCTTGGTCACGCGGTCGCAGCCAATGAATACCATTGTGCTGAGGCAGAATAAAAGTATTTTAACGCGGTTGCTCATACTCTCTAAAAATACAAAATACTTTATAAATGATAGGCGCCTACAGAATCAAACACTTTTACTGTTTTCCACAAATGCTTACAGGTTTCTACAAAATGCAAATGCACCGGATCGGTCTGGTATGCATCCTGGTCCTCTTTTGAATCAAAAATAAGCAACCAGGATAGCTGGTAACTTGTGTCGATCACATCGCGGTTGGTAGTTGCCGGAACACCAATATGGTAATGTTTGATAGAAGGCGCTAATTTCAGTTTTAGCAAACCTTCGAGCAACGCGGCATAATCTTCCCTGCTGTCAGGGTTGTTCAGCCAGAAATAAACATGATGAATAAAATGGTCCTGTGATAGCATAATGATTGTTTATGATTTCTATAGAAAATAGTGAGCCACGACTGCAAAACTACTTTTTTTCGCCTAACGCAAAAGCTACATAACTATCACCTGATGGTTTCCCCAATTTCCCACCTCCACAGGCGATCACCAGGTACTGCCTGCCATCTTTTTGATAAACCGATGGCGTAGCAAATCCGGAAGCAGGTAATTCATGTTCCCATAATAACTTACCTGTTCGTTTGTTAAAGGCACGGATCATTTTATCACTTGTGGCGGCAATAAATAACAATCCTCCAGCCGTTACTACCGGTCCGCCATAATTTTCAGTACCGGTATGTATGCCTTTTGCTTTAAAGTCGGGATAATCTCCTAAAGTTGTTTTCCATTCCACTTTACCCGTGTTCAGGTTAATGGCACTCAGGCTTCCCCATGGTGTGTCGATGGCGGGATAACCTTCTTTGGTGAGAAATTTATTATAGCCGGTAGAAGTATAAGGCATCTTATAATACGGATCTTCTTCTTTTACGGGCGCCACAAAATCTTTTCCCTGTTTTGTTTTGATATCTAATACAAAAGAAGACAACGCTTCTTTTTCTCCATCGCTTAATTGTTTAAACGCCGGCATCATTCTTCTGCCCGATGCAAGCAATGCATAAAAGGTGTTCTCTGTATATTTTTTATTGATGTTGATCAATGCAGGATTATTTCCAGAGCCCTGTCCCTCTGTACCATGACAAGCCATACAACTCGTGGTATAGATGCGTTTACCTGCCTCAACATTTTTTTCTTTTGTGATCGGTTTGTTTTTGATATCAACCATTGTGAGGATCCACGCCATCTCACTTGCATTAACATACAATATTCCTGTTGACGGATCAAAAGAGGGCCCTCCCCATTCTGCACCACCATCAAAGCCAGGAAAGATGACCGTTCCTTTTTGTGATGGTGTGGTAAACAGGTGGTCATGTTTGGTATTCTGCCATCTTTGTTTAATATCCTGGTAAGAAGAATCCGCAACAAGATGATTTAAACCGGCTTCAGTTAATACCTGTCTAACAAATGGTTGCGGAAAACTGGGAACCGGTTGTGTAGCCCATGGCTGTTCTCCCGCAAGATCAGTTTCAACCGGCACTTTCGTTTCATTGATGGGATACACGGGTACTCCTGTTTTTCTATCCAGTAAAAAAACAAAACCTGATTTGGTTACCTGCGCAATGGCTTCTATTTTTTTACCATCTTTTGTAATATTTACCAATACAGGTGCAGTGGGAAGATCCCTGTCCCATATATCATGATGTACGGTTTGATAGTGCCAGACCCTTTTACCTGTTGCAGCATCCAATGCCAGTACACAATTGGCAAACAGGTTTTGCCCGAGCCGTTTGCCTCCATAAAAATCATAGGAGGCAGAACCGATTGGCGCAAACACAATTCCTTTTTCTTCATCCAGGCTAAATCCAGACCATGCATTGGCACCACCAATATGTTTGTACGCCTCTTTGTCTTCCCATGTGTCAAATCCTTCTTCTCCTGGTTTGGGTATGGTATGAAAGATCCATTTTAATTTTCCTGATCTTGTATCATATGCCCTGATATAGCCCGGCGCAGCTGCGGCTCGTTCGTCAACGCGCGTACCGATGATGATCATGTCTTTGTAAATGATCCCAGGTGTGGTAGAAGCGATGTATAAATTCTTTATATCCCTGCCGAGATCATTGTGAAGATCCAGCTTGCCACTGTCTGCAAAAGCAATAAGGATTTTTCCTGTTAAAGCATCAATACAGAACAGGGTAGAGCCCGCTGAATAAAAAATACGTGCATCTTTACCATGATCATCGTAATAAGTTACGCCGCGGCAAACATTCATAGAGAAATAGCCACGTCCTTTAGTACCCGTAGTTGTATCAATCGGGTTGAATACCCATTTCTCATTTCCGGTTGCGGCATCTAATGCAAAGAGTTTTAGCTTGGGGGATACGCCATACATGATGCCGTTTACAATGATCGGGTTAACCTGTATCTGCGTTTTACCATCCGAATCGCCTGTATGGTATTCCCAGGCAACCTGCAATTGTGCAACATTGGAAGTATCAACTTCTGTTAAGGGAGAGTAATGTGTACTTGCCTTATTGCCTCCATACACCTGCCATTCTGTTTCTTTTTTTGACTGGCAAGAGACCAATGCAATCATCGCTGTTGATAAAAGGAACAGTTTTGTATTGCGCATCAGCTTGGTTTTTTCTCTGTGAACCTCTGGCCTCTGTGTCTCTGTGGTAAAGCCTTCGCTTCGATCTTTTTTTCACCATAGAGACACAGAGGCACAGAGTTGCACAGAGGGAAGTTATGATTCGAGTGTTTGTTCGATGATCTTCCCGGTATGTTTGTTTTTGAGAATGACTTTTTTAGCACCATAATGTGTCATCTCTTCTTTTACCAGGTAATGATCGGCATCATATTCAACAAGGTGACTCTCTTTTGTTAAACCGGTTTGTCCTCTCCAGATATCTAATTTCACCGGCTCCCAGATTTTTGTTTTGGCAGAGCGGTAAGCCGCATCAAGTATCGCGTTCACCACGTATCCATCATAAAAAGTTTCTTTCGGTGGTTCATTTTTTTCCATGGCATTGAACATATCCATGAACATATGATTGTAGCCGAGTTCATTCAATTCATCCCCCACAGGAAATAACCAGCCGGTATTGCTTTCTGCTTTTTCAGCAACATAGTCAGCGCCTTTACCGGTGGTGAACATATCAAAACCGGTGCGTAAAAAGCTGTTGATCCAGATGGTACCTTCTGTTCCCATCACTTCATCGCGGAGATCAAGTCCGCCCCGGAAGGTCCAGCTAACTTCAAACTGACCGATAGCGCCGTTCTCGTATTTTACCAAACCGATCGCGTGATCCTCCGCATCAATGGGTTTCACCTGCGTGTCTGCCCAGCACATTACTTCAATAGGTTTGATGTCTTTGCCGATATAACTTCTTGTGATCTCCACACAATGGCAACCCAGGTCGAGTATGCAACCGCCGCCTGCCTGTTCAATATCCCAGAACCAGTCGCTGTGCGGGCCAGGGTGAGTTTCTCTTGATTTGGCCCATAAGATCCTGCCCAGCGCACCGTTCTTTACACTCTCATTTGCTTTAATGAATTTAGGCGTGTACACAAGATCTTCGAGATATCCATTAAAGATGCCAGCTTCTTCAACGGCGAGTAACATACGTTTTGCTTCTTCTGCATTGCGGCCAAGCGGTTTGGTTGTCATGACTGCTTTCTTGTGTTCGCAGCATAACATCACCGCAGCTTCATGTAAATTATTGGGTAATGCGATGCATACGATATCTACTTCGGGGTTAGCGATCGCTTCTTCCATGTTCAATGTCCACTGTTTGCAGCCATAGTCTTCTGCAAATTTTTTCGCACTTTCTTCCCTGCGGGAATAAATACTGATCACTTTATCCCTGCTTCTGTAACCCTGCAATGAGTCTGCATAAAAACGCCCGATAAATCCTGAACCGAGCATGGCGATGTTTTTCATAGATGTTATTTATTAATGTTGATAGTATTTGTGAGTGATGTATTCGTGAGTGGTGAGTCGTCAACAGTGAGAGGCCTTCTCACGACTCAGGATTCACGACTGCCGCTTTTCTATCCCTGAAAAATAAAATAAACAGCACAAGTACGCCGGCAGCGATCCATGCGGGTACCATCCATACTTTTGTCCAGTTAATCACGCCTTCACTACTTGTATAAAGCTTTGCTACCTTACCCGAAATAACAGAACCGATATACATACCCAGTCCATAGGTGGCAAGCGATATAAGACCCTGCGCCTGCGCTTTTATTTTTTCTCCTGCTTTGAGATCGGTGTAAATCATACCGCTCACGAAAAAGAAATCATAACATAGCCCGTGGAGTATGATACCTCCATACAGCATCCAAGCGCCTGCATCAGCATTTCCATATCCGAAAAAGACAAAACGTATGATCCATGCGACCAGTCCGATGATCAGTATGTTCTTGATCCCGAAACGCTTATAGCAAAGGGGAAGCAGCAGCATAAAGATCACTTCAGCAGCCTGGCCCAGCGACATTTTATTTTCTACGTAAAAAGTATCAGGAAGTGCCTGGCCCGGATGAGCGGCTATGAAAGCAGTTTTATATGCATCCGTGATGGATGGGTTCGCCATGGCATAATAGAAAGAGAGTGGGATACAGATAAGAACGGAAGCAAAAAAGAATATAGCGAACGACCGGTCTTTAAATAACACGAACGCATCTTTACCCAGGATCTGGCCAAAGCTGACCTTCCCTTTGGCAACAGGTGGTGTATTGGGAAGGGTAAAAGCGTATAGTCCCATTAACGCAGCTGTTACCATCGATACATAAAAAATAGTGCTCTTATCGCCCCAGCCCATATAACCTACGAGGTTGGTGACCGCAATCCACGCAACAGTTCCCAATACACGTATGGGCGGAAATTGTTTTTCCGGCTCTGTCATCTGCCGCATGGCGATGGAGTTTGTTAATGCGATGGTTGGTGCGAACGTAAGACAGTACAGGATCATTACGATATAAAACGTGGTATAGTCCGTAATACGCGTAAGGGAAAATAACAGAACAGCGCCTGCGATGTTTAAAACGCCCAATACTTTCTGCGCCGCAAAAAAACGATCCGCGATCATACCGGCAATAAAAGGAGAAATGATCATGGCGATGGAGAAAGTGGAATAGATATTTCCCACCTGTTCGCCATCAAATCCGATCGCGAACAAATATTTGGATAATTGTCCATACCAGGCCCCCCATACTACGAACTGGAGGAACATCATAATCATTAAACGGATAGTTGTACCTGATTTCATAGTAGCAGTGGGTATTTTGGTTTTCTTTTGGTAGATTTAACCTTCGCTTTCGAATCGCTTTCAATTTAGCTAATTTATAAACACCTGAGTTCAAAATTGCCGTATGAAAAAAATAATCTTCTTCGCCACAACCTGCCTGTTGGTTTGCATGCTTTTCTCCTTTACCGCTGCAAAAAAACAAAAACGTATACTTGTATATTCTAAAACAAGGGGTTACCACCATGCATGTATCCCCGCTGGCATTGCCGCCATCCAGAAATTAGGGATGGAAAATAATTTTGCCGTTGATACCACAACGGATTCCAGCTATTTCAAAAAGAAGACATTGAAAAAATATGCGGCCGTAGTCTTCCTCAGCACAACCGGCAATGTATTGAATGATGAACAGCAGGTAGCTTTTCAGAAATATATACAGTCAGGTGGTGGTTATGTGGGCGTGCATGCGGCAACCGATACTGAGTACGACTGGCCCTGGTATAATCAACTGGTAGGTGCACAATTCAAGAGCCATCCAAAGCAGCAGAAAGCGGTATTCAATGTAGTAGATGGATCACATATTTCAACACAGCATTTGCCTGCCAAATGGGAGCGCTTTGATGAGTTGTACAATTTCAAGAACATTCAAAACGGTTTGCATGTTGTAGTAACCATTGATGAAAAAAGCTACACCGGCGGTGAGAATGGGGATGTGCATCCGATGGCATGGTACCATGATTTTGATGGTGGACGTGCTTTTTATACTGCACTGGGCCATACCGATGAATCTTACCTTGATCCCCTGTATTTAAAACATTTACTGGGCGGTCTTCAGTATGCGATGAATAAATAACGTTCAGTAAAACTTGCCATAAAAAAATAAAATGCTTTCCAGAAAAAAGATCACCCTCGGTTTACTGATAGTAAGCATTTCTTTTGCTGCCTGCAAGCATTTTCAACGGCATATCACGGATGTTACTGTACAAGAAGACCTTGGACCTGAATGGGCCATGCTGGGTTTTGTAAAAAATGACAGCGTTAATCCCGTTCTATCTGCCGGCACCAATACATTCATGGATCCCATATGGAAAAAGAAAGTGGCCTGGGAAGAGAAAGATGTTTTTAATCCCGCGATAGTTGTAAAAGATAATAAAGTGTACATGTTGTACCGTGCGCAGGATAAGATCGGTTTGCCCGGTGGCACTTCAAGAATCGGATTGGCTGAAAGCAGCGATGGGCTTCATTTTACGCGAAGTGCGGAACCGGTTTTCTTTCCGGATAATGATGCCTGTAAAAAATACGAATGGCAGGGTGGATGTGAGGACCCGAGAATTGTGGAAGATGATAAGGGCACATATTATATGACGTATACTGCCTATGATGGGAAAGTTGCGAGATTACTGGTAGCCACTTCAAAGGATCTTCATCAATGGACAAAACATGGTTCTGTATTTGCCGATGCCTACCATGCAAAATATGTAGACAAATGGTCGAAATCAGGAAGCATTGTTTCTACCTATAAAGACGGAAAAATTGTTGCAACCAAAGTGAATGGAAAATACTGGATGTATTGGGGCGACCAGTTTATCTGGGTGGCAACTTCTGATGATCTCATTCATTGGACCCCTGTTGAAATGGAAGCAGGTGAGAAACCTTCCGTTCCTTTAAAAGGAGAAGGGCTCAACATGCCTGACTTGAAAATTGTAGTAGGAACGAGGAACAAAAAATTCGACAGCGACCTGGTAGAATCAGGCCCCCCTGCGATGATCACTGACAAAGGAATTTTATTGATCTATAACAGCAGGAATGTAAGATCTGTAGGAGACACAAGCTTTGCAGAAGGAACCTATGCAGCAGGACAGGTACTGATCGATAAAAATGATCCCACCAAAGTGATCCAGCGCCTCGAAAAAGACTTTATGCGTCCCGATAAACCTTACGAAATAACCGGGCAGGTAAACAGGGTTTGTTTTCTTGAGGGCCTTGCACAATTCCAAAATAAATGGTTCATGTATTATGGAACGGCGGATTCGAAGATTGCGGTAGCTGTTAGAGGTAAGCTGTGAGCTTTGAGCCATGAGCTATGAGCTTGTGGCGTAATTCGAAACTTAATACTGCCGGCTCACATCTGAGAAGGTTAGAGTTTCTCTTGTTTTACTTCTTAGCGCCAGGATTAATGAATACAGGCTCACAGCTCGTGGCTCAAAGCTCATAGCTGTTCCTGGGGAATTAATTCCACTAAAAAACCCCGCATCGTTTTTGCAATAGTGTAATAAACCGCACTATCATGAAAACAACTGATTCCACCCACAACCGCCCTGAAGGTGCAAGAGTGCTCGATGCACCTTATGTTATTACTGATATCAATACCGCTTTGGCAACCTTGCAACATGAAAATGGCTGGGAGGAAACGGATTGTAACGGTATTACTCTTTTTAAGACAGATAACCTCACAACGGTGTTGATCTGTATGCATACAGGTTCACGCATCGGCGAAAATTCAATTGATGGCACTGTTACCTTACAGGTAATAGAAGGCGAAGTAGAATTAACAGCAGATGAAGAAGTAGTTACGCTTCACGCCGGACAGATCGTAATGTTACACCATGAGGTTACACATAGTTTGCTGGCAACAGAGGAAACAGTGTTGGTGTTAACCAACCATGTTTGTTGTTAAGAAAAGCTGTTAGCTATTAGCAGTTAGCATTAAAGTGTGGCCCCGCAGCTCAAAGCTCAGCTCGCAGCTGTCCTAACATTTTTCCAGCGCCTGAATAATATCACCAAGAATATCTTCTTTGTGCTCCAACCCAACACTGATACGGATCAGGCCGGGTGTAATGTTAACGGCCTGTCTTTCTTCCTCACTTAATTTTGCATGCGTGGTACTTGCCGGGTGCGATGCAATACTTCTTGTATCGCCAAGATTGGCAGTAAGTGAAAGCATTTGTAAACTGTCTAAGAATTTTCTCCCAGCTTCCAGTCCTCCTTTCAGATCAAAACAAACAATACCGCCGCCATTCTGCATTTGTTTTTTTGCAATGGTATGATGCGGATGACTAATGAGGAAAGGATATCTTAATGAACTGATCTTTTCATTCTTCTCCAATGATTCTGCAATAAATAAGGCATTAGATGCATGGCGTTCCATTCTTACATCCAGTGTTTCAAGACTCTTACTCAATACCCATGCATTGAATGGAGATAAAGCCGGGCCCGTGCTCCTGCAGAATAGATAAATTTCTTTGATCAGGTCTTTTCTGCCAACAACAACGCCTCCCAATACACGTCCCTGTCCGTCTAACCATTTGGTGGCAGAATGCACTACCAGATCAGCACCGTATGCAATAGGTTGCTGGTTAACAGGTGTAGCAAAACAATTGTCTACGTTTAAAATAATATTGTGTTTTTTAGCAACGCGGTTGATCATTTCAAGATCAAGTATATCGAGACCCGGATTGGTAGGTGTTTCCAGGTAGATCATTTTGGTGTTGGGTCTGATGGCTGCTTCCCAATCGGATTCAGTTGCATTGGCACCAATATAGGAATAGGCAATACCAAATTTCGGTAGGTATTTTGCGATCACGGTATGTGTACTTCCAAAGATCGAATTGCACGACAGCAAATGATCACCCTGTTTCATCAGCGCCATAAAAGAACCAAACACAGCGCTCATACCTGCTGCAGTAGCATAACCCGCTTCCGCTCCTTCCAATGCGCACATCTTGTCGATAAATTCCTGCACGCCGGGATTACTGAAACGGCTGTAAATATTATCATCCGATTCATCCGCAAAAGCAGCACGCATATCTTCTGCATTGTCAAAACAAAAACTGCTTGTCAGGAACATTGGCGTAGAATGTTCCATTTCATTGGTACGTTCGGTCTGGATGCGGATAGCTTGTGTTTGTTTGTGTTTTGACATCTTTTTTATTTAAATAATTTTCGAATTAGCGAATTGCGAATTAGCGAATTGCGAATTAGCGAATTGCGGATTAGCGGATTGTAGATTGACGAATAATCCGCCAATCCGTTAATCCGGTATCACTTCTGCTGTCCACTCGATTGTACAGCCGGCTGCACGTAAGGTAGCAGCAACGGAACAATATTTATCGATCGATAGGGCGCAGGCTTTGTTGGCTTTACCAGGATCTACGTCTCCAGTGAATTGAAAATTGATATAAATATGTTTCCATAAAGAGGGCTCTTTACCCTGTTCCCGCTCACCATCTATCACCATTGTAAAGGAACTGATCTCCTGTCTTTGTTTTTTCAGAATGGAGATGATGTCCACGCCACCACAACCGCCTAATCCCATCAGCAATGTTTGCATGGGACGAACACCTGAGTTATGACCACCAATGGTTTCAGCGGCATCCATACGAAGCGAATGACCGTTAGTATCCGTGGCTTCCAAAGCAAAGGAATCATCTACCCGTTTGATCTCAATTCTGGCCATTTAAAAGATTTATGCAAATGTAATTTAAGCTTACCCTTATTTTGCTTCTGAAATGCGGAATAATACTTATGAAATTTTTTGACCACCAGGCTGATTTTACCTTAGAAAACGGCAGTATACTGCCCGGCATTCGCATTGCCTATGATACTTATGGCGAGCTCAATGCAGACAAAAGCAACGTAATATGGGTATGCCATGCATTAACTGCCAGCTCAGATGCAGCCGACTGGTGGAAAGGATTAATAGGCGATGGCTGTTTGATCAACCCCGAAAAATATTTTATTGTTTGCGCCAATATGCTGGGTTCCTGTTATGGATCTACGGGCCCGTTAAGCGATAACCCCGTAACCGGCCAGCCATATTATTCAGGTTTTCCGCAGGTTACCATTCGCGATATGGTACAATCTTATATTCTCCTTCGCAAACACCTCGGCATCGATCGTATTCATTTACTGATGGGCGGAAGCATGGGCGGCTACCAGGTATTGGAATGGGGCGTGATGGAAAAAGAAGTGATCGAAAAATTATTCCTGATCGCAACATCACCATCCGAAAGCGCATGGGGTGTGGCGGTGCATACGGCGCAAAGACTGGCCATTGAAGCGGATCATACCTGGAAAGATCATACCCGTGAAGCAGGGGCGAGGGGGTTAAAAGCAGCACGTGCCATCGGCATGTTAACCTATCGCAATTATGGAACTTTCCAGGAAAAGCAAACGGATCCCGATCCCGAAAAGATCGATGATTTTAAAGCATCTTCCTATCTCAATTACCAGGGAGATAAATTAGTGAAGCGGTTTAATGCCTATAGTTACTGGCTGCTCACCAAAGCCATGGATAGTCATCATTTGGGTAGAGGGAGGGGCGGCGACCTGATCAAAGTATTACAGCATATGCAACAACCCACATTGATCATTGGTATCAGAACCGATATCTTATGCCCGCTGGATGAACAACGTTTTATGGCTGATCATATTCCCGATACACGTTTTATTGAAATTGATTCCGCGTATGGACATGATGGATTTATCATCGAAACAGCACAGATCAGTCGCTTTCTTGGCGAATGGTTGAAAGACTAAATATCTGTTTCACGCAAAGGCGCAAAGTAAGCAAAGTAGCAAAGATTCTCTTGGCGCCTTATTTTGACTTTGCGCCTTTGCGTGAAATATTAATGTTTTGCAGGAGGGGTTACTTTTTTTTCTGTATAACCCGCTGTTGACAATACAAACACCGCATCGGGTACAGGCTTAACCGAGATTTCTGCAGCTGTTATTTTTGATTTTACCGGCCCTTTGTCTATTTCAATCTGCAGGGGTGTACCCTTTATTTTATCTAATACATCATTATTGGTAATGCCTGCTATGGCTGAACAGCGGATCTTTTCGGTATACCACATTACAGTGGTAGATGATTTGTCTTTACTATCCTTCGTAGTAATCAGTGCTTTGGTGCAGTCGTATCCCAGGATCTTTTTCTTCTCTTTGGTAATTACCACCTGCGGATCATATCCTTTTGGTTTTTCTTTTACGAGTTCTTCATTTGTTTTCCTGGTAAAAGATTTCTGTCCTATGGTTTCCATCACCATCAGTACCCCTTTACTATCTGTAAGGGTTTTCATAGTATAAACCGGGGAGACCATATCAGTGAGCGATTTGTCATTTTTGAAAAAGATGGTAATAGAGGCATTGCCCAATACGGCGGCCATATCATCGCCACCCGTGGCACCTGTCAGTTCCATTTTATACTTGATAGAACCCTCTTTCACCTGAGCCTGAATACCTGTACAGAGAACAAGAAGAAGCAGCGTCAATAATTTTCTCATGTTATAGCTTATCTCCGCAAAATACTATTAAAATCGAACGCTGACTTGCCGTTCACAACAATGTTTTAACCGGTCAAATCAAACTACTTATTACATTTGTGTAAGGAGTAGGCGTTTATTGGTTCGTTCTTTATCGGTTGGTATAACTATTTACAGGCTTACAAATAAACTAATAAACAAATAAACCGGTAAACCAATAAACCAACATCCATGGGCATCTGGAAGCAAATAGCAGAATACCTGTACATCAAAAAAAGGGATCCGAATGAGCATCGTACCCAATGGATGAAATACATGCATGGGATGAACCGGATCTCGCTCATCATGTTCCTTATAGCAGTATTGATCATCATTTTCAAACTGGTGATCCTGCCACTGATCAGGAAATAAAAACTATGAGGAAACGTTACATACGTTTTCATCTGTCAAGCTATCTCGTAAAACTTAATTGATAAACGCATAGATACTTTTAGCTGCCTGTTCAGAAGCATGCCCGCCGGCAGACAGTAATTCTTTCAGCGCAGTATAATCTTTCTGTAGTGCTGCTTTTCTTTTTTCATCCGTGAGCAACAAACTAAGTTCCGTAACAAGGTTCGGAGTTGTCAATTCATGTTGTATCAATTCTTTTACAACAGGTTTATCCATGATCAGGTTCACCAGTGAAATGTATTTGATCTTTATCAAACGTTTCGCTATCTGGTAACTGATGCTACTTCCTTTATAACAAACTACCTCCGGCACACCAAACAACGCGGTTTCCAATGTGGCGGTACCACTGGTTACCAATGCGGCTTTTGCTATTGATAAAAGATCATAAGTTTTATTGCGTACGCTCGAAACATTCTGGTAGGCAGAAAGAAAGGGCTCGTAAAAATTATCCTCCAATCCCGGGGCTTTTGCTACCACAAATTCATATGCAGGAAAAGATTTTGCTACATCCAGCATGATGGGCAGTTTTTTTGCAACCTCTTGTTTGCGACTGCCGGGGAGGAGAGCAATGAGTTTGGAGTTTGAAGTTTGGTGTTTGGGGTTATCACGCGGTTCGAGATTAATATCGGGTGTTGAACTATCCTCAACTCCAAACTCCAAACCACTAACCCCAAACCCTTCCACCACTTCCACCAACGGATGCCCCACATATTCCACTTCCCAATTCCAACGATTTTTGTAATACTCTTTTTCAAAAGGAAGTATGCACAACATTTTGTCTATGCATTGTTTCATTTTCTTCACCCGGTTCTCTTTCCAGGCCCATACCTGCGGTGAGATATAATAGACAACGCGGAAACCATTTTGTTTTGCCCATTCCGCAATGCGAAGATTGAAACCGGGATAGTCGATCAGTACCAGCACATCAGGTTGGTACGAAAGAATATCCCGTTTACAGGATTTGATATTTTGTAAAATAGTGGGCAGGTTCCTGATCACTTCTGTAAAACCCATAAAAGCCAGTTCGCGGTAATGTTTTACCAGTGTGGCACCGGCCTGTTCCATCAGGTCGCCACCCCAGCAACGTATGTTTGCGGCTGCATCCAGTGTATGCAACTGTTTTATCAGATTGCTCCCATGCAGGTCGCCACTTGCTTCTCCGGAAATGATGTAATACTTCATACCATTAACCCCTAAAGGGAAAATTAATTGAGGATGCAATCTACCGATTTCGGTTGGCTTTCGGCTGCGACGTTTCCTCGCCTGGACGAAGTTATATCGTACAAATTCAAACATTTTTAAAACTGCAGTCCACTCTCTGGTAAAACCTTACTTTTAGGTACAAATCTTTGACAGAGAGGTCTAGATGAAGAGAACCATAAAATATTACCGTATCATTTGGCTCAGGCATGACCTGCCGGCGGGACTTTCAGTTTTTCTTGTTGCACTTCCCCTTTGCCTGGGCATTGCCTTAGCCTCAGGCGCTCCGCTTTATGCAGGACTTTTATCAGGTATCATTGGTGGGATGGTGGTTGGTTTATTAAGCGGTTCGCAATTGGCAGTTTCAGGCCCCGCAGCCGGGTTAACAACTTTGGTCTCCGCTTCCATTATTTCACTTGGGGATTATAAGATTTTTTTACTTGCTGTTATTATTGGCGGGTTGTTTCAATTACTTCTCGGACTTTTGAGACTTGGAGTAATTGCAAATTATTTCCCTTCTTCGGTTATCAAAGGAATGCTGGCAGCGATCGGGATCATGCTTATTTCCAAGCAAATCCCGCTGGCCCTTGGCTACGATCAGCCGGATTTTTGGACGAACGGTTTTGTCAGTTTGTTTTCTTCAAAACATTTCTCCAATGGCTTACAAAACTTTAATCATCACATTACAGGAGGGGCGATATTAATTACCGTTATTTCTTTAATTATTCTTATTCTCTTTCAATTACCGTTGGCTAAAAAAATTAAAATCATACCTGCACCATTATTAGTGGTTGCTGCCGGTATTATCATTAATATGATTCTTACAAACATTGGTTCTGTATTTTCGCTGAAGCAAACTCAATTGGTAAATATCCCTTCAAATATCTTTGCCAATATCTCGTTCCCGGATTTCTCAAAAATATTTTCTACAGCTGAGATCTGGAAAGACGGAATGATGATTGGCTTACTGGGAACTTTGGAAACATTGCTTTGTATTGAGGCAATAGACAAGCTGGACAAACGCAATCGCATTACGCCGGTTAACCGTGAATTAATCGCACAAGGCATAGGCAATATGACCTGCGGGTTGCTGGGCGCCATACCAATGACAGCAGTTGTTGTGAGGGGAGCTGCAAATGTTGATGCAGGAGGAAGAACAAAACTTTCTGCCTTTACTCACGGAGTTTTTCTTTTGCTTGCAGTATTACTTATTCCATTCCTGTTAAATAAAATTCCATATGCTTCGCTTGCTGCGATTTTACTGATTACCGGTTATAACCTGGCGAAGCCAAAACTGTTTCGCAATATGTGGAGTTTAGGCAGGAAACAGTTTATTCCTTTTGTACTTACTATTGTTGTAATTCTTGCAACAGACTTGCTGATTGGTGTAAGTATCGGACTGATTATTTCCATTTATTTTATTGTTCAGAATAATTTCAGGGCAGAGTATAAAATCACGAGGGTTAACAAAAACGGGATGGAAACGGATTATATAAAATTAAACAGCAATGTTACCTTTCTTAATAAAGTAAAGCTGCGTAAAGTATTGGATGAGGTACCGGAATACAGTGTATTGACCATCGACGGAAGCGAATGTAATTTCATTGACCATGACATTCTGGAAATTATAAGCGAATATGAAAGAAAAGCCCATGATAAGCATATTGAATTACGCCTGGTAGGTATAGAAAAAGTAAATGTAACCGCTATTCATTAAGAGAGATAAAGGGCTGTACGGAAAGTTGATACTACATCAGAGGATAAAACGGTGAAGGTAGCAATCCGAGTCAATTAGGTAATTCCGGGGTGTGGAGGGCTCAGACCGCTTTAGCGTCCCGATCCATGGTAAAAACTAAAAAAATAGTTTGAAAACTAAAAAATTAGTTTATATATTTGGAATAGCATCAATCACCCCCAATTAAAACACCCCAATGAAACCATTAACCAAAGCAGAAGAACAGATCATGCACAGTATCTGGAAGCTGGAAGAAGCTTTCCTGAAAGATATTATAGAGGCGCAGCCAGAGCCGCGTCCGCATTCAAACACCATTGCCACTATTGTAAAAATATTGGTAGATAAAGGATTTGTAGGCGTAACACCTATCGGCAGGGTACACCAATATTATCCATTGGTATCCAAAGACGACTATTCTTCCAGCAGCATACGCAACCTGGTGGAAGGATATTTTGAAGGATCATTCAGTGATGCGGTTTCTTTTATGGTAAAACAAAAAGACATCAGCGTAAAAGAACTTGAATTGCTTTTGCAACAGATGAAACATGTTAAAAAATAATTACCATGCTTACGATTGCCTATTACTTTTTACAAGTGGTGCTCTGCAGCGGTATGATGATCGGGTATTACTGGCTGGTATTGCGCAACAAACGTTTTCACCAGTATAACCGTTTTTACCTGCTAGCCCTTGTACTGCTTTCATGGATCGTGCCATTGATCAAGATCAGCTGGAGTAAACCGGTTGCCATCAGTGATGCACCACAGGTAATGCAGTTCTTATCAGTTGTGGCTGATAACAATTCGCAGATTGAACAAACAATCAGTAAGCAGGGGTTTGTATGGAGTTGGAACATACTCGCAACCGGAATTTATTTTGTAGTAGCGGCTATTCTTTTATTAGGCATGCTGCGTGCATTCGCGAGGTTGTATCGTTTGCTGAAAGATCATTCCTGTAAAAATGTGGGTGATATTTACCTGGTATTAACGCAGGCAAAAGGAACACCCTTCTCGTTCTTCCGTTATATTTTCTGGAACGAAGAAATCGATATCCGCAGCGAAGCCGGTAAACAGATCTTACAACACGAGTTAACACATGTGCAGCAAAAACATTCTTTCGATAAACTATTTATGCAGGTAATGCTGATCGGCGGCTGGTTCAACCCTTTTTTCTGGCTGGTAAGGAAAGAGATGGATATGATACATGAATTCATTGCCGATAAAAAAGCAGTAAACAACGGAGATACAGCGGCGCTCGCACAAATGCTTCTTACGGCGGCTTATCCGCAGCAACAGTTTGCTCTTACACATCCATTCTTTTTTTCACCGATCAAAAGAAGGTTGCAGATGTTAACGAATAATATACATCCGCGGTTCAGTTATCTCAGGCGTTTGATCGTTCTTCCTTTACTGGCGATAGTTGTGATATTATTTTCTTTCAGAAACAAGGAAGAGAACGGAACATTATCTGTTGCATCTGTTATGGAAAATGTGGTTGATGCGATCTCCACCAAATTATTAAAAACAGAAAGAGCAGCTATTCCGCTGATCAGCAATGTTACGCTTGGAAGAACCTACACAGTGGTGATCGATGCCGGTCATGGCGGAAATGATAAAGGCGCTGTCGGTGCTGATGGCACACCTGAATCCGGGATCACCCTCACGATGGCAAAAGCGATCAGGGACCTGAACACAAATGATCATATCCGGATCATACTTACCAGGGATGAAGACATATATCAACATCCTACAGAAAAAGCAGCAATTGCCAACGGGTATCGTCCCGATCTTTTCGTTTCGCTACATTGTAACGAAACGTTGAATATCAAAAAAAGAAACAATTTTCCTACAACAGGAATTGAAATATTTATCCCTGCAAAAGAAAATTCTGCGGACTATGATGGAAGTGTGGTTCTTGCATATGCACTGTCTAACTCGCTGAATGGCCTTCATGAAAAAATGCTGGGTGTCAAAACACGGAACAAATTAATTCATGTGCTCAAAGATGTTCAAAGCCCTGCGGTTCTTATCCAGACAGGTTTTATGACCAACCCGAATGATCTGAAGAAATTAAAAGATGCGGATTATCAAAATCAAATGGCAGCGTCTATTTTACAGGGCATCAATAATTACCTACAAAGCAGTATGCGGAACACGATTGTGAAAGAGGTTTTCCCACCAAATGTAACAGCCGGCTCTTTTGATGCATTTGCCGGTAACATGAAAACAAATGCCGGTTACAGAGATATGACCCTGCCTGTTGATAACCTGCTGAGGTCAACACTTAAAGGTGTTCAGATCACCGATACGATCCCATCCACTATGCCCGCCATTGAGAATCATAAACGCGTTAATGACTGGCGTACTGATACAACTTTGAGCCGTTGGAAAATGGGAAATGTACTGTTCATATTGGATGGTGTTACATATGATTTTCTCAATATGCCATCTTTTGATCCCGACCAGATAGAATCAATTACTGTGTTGAAATCCCCGGCTTCGGTCAGTCAATATGGGGAGGCAGGAAAGGATGGGGTACTGCTCATTACTACAAAGACATTTGCAAAAGCACAAAGGGCCATATCAGCAAATAACCATGCCGATAGTATAAAAATTGCAAACTGGCGCCCCGCACCAGGCATCCAGGTACAAGGCAAAAAATTTCCTGATACATTGATCTGGGTACAAGGGCAACAAATACCTGCTATGGATAATCGTGGAATGATGAAGGCACGAACCGTTCCCCTTACTGTTGCCGGTAAAAGAATAGAGGGACGCCCGGTATTTGAAGGGATGACGGTGAACAATTCTCCCGCAGTTATTGAATTTAAAAAAAGAAACCCTGAAATTAAATCTGTTTTGTGGTGGAGGGATAAAACACATATCATCATCCAATTAAAAGACGGAACAGAAGAAACCTATGATCTTGAAAACCCGGAAAGCAAAAAAAGGGCAGAAACAAAATACGGGAAACTACCTGAAGTACCTGCTGTGGTTGCGAATGCACCGGTACGCGATGAAGTTACTGTAGTTGGATATGGAACCCGCCGCTCCGGCAAAGAACTTAGCGAAACATTGCCTGCTGACAAACCCGCAGAATTTCCGGGCGGCCCCAGACAATTGAATGCGTACTTCGGCCGGTATATCAACAGGGCATACTTTCCAAAGAATAGTGTACCGATGACTAAATACAGGTTTACGATTTCAGCTATTATCGGCAAAGACGGAAGCCTTAGCAATATCAATGTTGAGAACGAGCAGGGTCTTAAGGTAAAAGATGATATCGTGAGTGCTTTAGTAAATGGGCCAAAATGGATCCCGGCCGTTCGCAACGGACAGAATACCAGTTTCGCATTTAAAACATCGATCATATTGCTTGATATGGATGGGGATGGCCAGGTTCATGCAGCCGTTTTTGATGGTCAAAAAAGATCTTATTATTATTATTGCTGGTCAAAACCGAGGCCCGTGCAAGGTTCTACAGCCAAAGAAACCGTTTTGTATACCGATGTAAAAAATATCGTTTGTGATGAAGCTGATCTGATGTTAAAAGTGCGGGAGTGGGGCAACATTGTTAATGAATTTTTCCCGGGCCCGTACAAGCGTTCCAGTGATCTAAATCAATGCCAGGGTTATGCCGATGGAGAAAAACAGATAGCAGGAATACTTTCCAGGTACAATGATCCCCAGAAATATGAACTAAAAAAAATACCCTTAGCTGCGGAACTGGTAGCAAGACTTGATCCTTATAAAAACATATCTGAACCCAGGTAATTTTCAAAGTCCGGACAAAGAACAAATACCTGATAAAAACAGTAGCATTTATTGAACTAAATTCCAGCGATAACACAAAAACTTATATAAGGCCCTGAAGGGCCTTTTTTAGTGTGACACGTACACTAAAAAATACTTTTTTTCGTTATGAAGAAATGAATATGCGTCTACTTTTTTTCATGCTCCTGTTTCCTTTGGTGATCGTATTGTCAGCAGGTGCACAAACAGAAAAAAATAAAACCCAGAAACAACCCCTGAAGCGGATCGTGATCGACCCCGGTCATGGCGGTAGAGCTTCTGAAGCCCGTAAATTCTATGGAGCTTCCGGCCCCCATATGGAAGAAAAGGATATCGGCCTGGCAGTAGGGTTACAACTCCGCGATGCGCTAAAGGAAGAAATGCCGGATATAGAAGTGATCATGACCCGAACCACGGATGTATTTGATCATCCCCGGGTAAAAGCCAATAAGGCAAATGCGGCCAAAGGCGACCTGTTTATTTCGCTTCACTGCAATGGGATGGACCCGCTTGTTCACAAGGAAATTACAGGGTATATCAATAAAACCGTAAAACGGAAAGGGAAAAAAACAACCAAGAAGATCCCGGTGTACCGCACATGGACCACACCTTATCCTGCCAAGGGAACAGAAACCTATATATGGGGTGTTGGCAAAACAAAAGATAAAGAAGAAGCGTTGTCGGAAAATAATTTTACTGATACCACGTTGCAACTGATCAAAGAATCTGATAACCCCGCTATCCGCATGATCAATGCCATGCGTGTAAATGAATATGCCCAACGCAGCAGGAACCTGGCAGAAACGGTTGAAGAAGAGTTTGTAAAGTCGGGCCGTGAGAGCCGTGGTGCCAAACAACGTGATGATAAAGGTATCTGGGTTCTTCAGGCCGTTGCGATGCCGGCTATTTTAATTGAACTGGCATTCCTCTCAGATCCCGATGATGAAGAATTTATTACCAGTACAGCGGGTCAGCAAAAAACAGCTGAAACAATTGTAAAAGCAATAAAAAGATACCGTGCTTCACTCGAAGCGCAGGTAAACAGGAGAGTTCCGGAGTCTAATTAATTAACTTTTGGAAAGTTCCCAGCTTTCCAAAAGTTTAGGTAAACCATTTGAACCCCAATGCCGCCAACGCATATAAACAGGTAGCAATAAAGATACCCGTTGCGGTTTTGTCTTTGTGCTTGTTGATGTAAACCGTGAACACAATTACATTCACGATCAATGCGAGACTGATAATGCCTGATAGAAGTGATTTCTGCATAATCAATACATCAAAAAAATCTTTTACGCTGAACATACGGAAACGCATCAGGTAATAGATAAAGAATCCCAGGAAGGGGGCGAAAAAACCTATGATAAGGCCGAGTTTCCAGTTGTCTTTTGTAAACATCAGAATTTCCAGTTGGTTTCTAATTTCTTTTTCAGGTCGTAATCAGTAAGATCGAATTGCACGGGTACCACGCTTACATAATTATTTTTCAGCGCCCATACATCGGTATCTTTTCCTTTATCAAAATTGAGGAACTCACCGGTTAGCCAATAGTAACGTTTTCCATGCGGGTCCTTTCTTTCATCAAATTCTTCTTCATATTTGGCATACGCCTGCCGGCAGATCTTGATTCCCTTGATCACTTTTTCTTCTCCTTTTGGAAAATTCACATTGAGGCAAAGATGTTTATCCATCGTTTTGCTTTTCAATACATGCTCAACAAGTATGCGTGCATATTTTATCGCGGCTGTAAAATCAGCTTCAATGCTCAGGTCGAGTAAACTGAAACCAATACTCGGGATGCTTTCAATCGATGCTTCCAGCGCAGCAGACATAGTTCCCGAATAGATCACATTAATCGAATGATTGGCGCCGTGGTTGATGCCACTGAGACAAATATCCGGTTTGCTGTGGATCACTTTATCAACTGCCAGTTTTACGCAATCTACCGGTGTGCCACTACATGCATAGGCTTCTACATCTTCAAATACATTCACTTTTTGTAAACGTAATGGATGGCCAATGGTTATGGCATGTCCCATGCCACTTTGTGGTTTATCGGGCGCTACAACAATTACTTTGCCTAATCCTTTCACTGCTTCTACCAACGCGCGTATACCGGGCGCCGTAACGCCATCATCATTGGTGATGAGTATAACCGGTTGTTTTTTCTTCGCACTCTTTTTTACTTTCGACATATATGCAAGATACGATTAAGATTTTTTGCAGGTGTTAAACCTGTTCAAATCTTCTCTGCGTGGTCTCTGCTTATCTGCGAATCTGCGGTGAATGCAAACTCAATTTCACCGCAGAGTCGCAGAGAAGCAGAGGTTCCGCAGAGGGTTGCCCTATTTCTTTTTTGCTCCCACTTTTGTTTCACCTGGCCACGCGAAGTATTTGAAGATGGGGAACTCGACTGATTTATTCTTCACATCATTCTGATCCAGGTAAGTATCGAAGAAGTTCCAGGTAAGTAAACCATCATCCGATTGTGGTTCAAGCAGGTAAAAGATCAGGTTGGCTAATGGCTGCGCCATATCTACTTTAAAATCGCCTTTTTGAACTTTCCGGGTAGCCGCTTCAAATTTTCCTTCTGAAGAAGCCATGTTATGACCCTCAAATTTCCTGGTGGCTTTTGTATACTTCTCTACTATGAATACTTCACCACTTAATGTTTCTTCTTTATCTATCTCTACCACTTTCACACCCTGCCTCCGCAAATGTTCAGCGATCAAAGATTGTGATGCGGGAATAATATAGCCACGGGGTACGATACTCTGCACGGTATCTGTAAACTCGCCATAGTAGGTAACACTGTCAAGAGAAACCACATTGCCATTCCTGGTAAATGTTTTACTGCCATCAGCTTTTGTAAAACCGGTATACTCGTAGGTTCTGAATCCGTTTAATTTTTTTGCTGCAGGAACCATTTTAAAGCGAACACCTTTTTTTGACTTGCCAGCATTGTCAACTACATTTTTAATAGCGGCGAGCGCTGCATCGTGATTTATTTTCGTGATCTCTTTGCTGTGTTTATTACAATAATCCAGGATCTCATGCACAAAAGTGTAGGTACTGTATATGCGTTGATAAAAACGCTCGTGTGCAAACGCTTCACTCAATATGGCCATGCGGTTGCGTAGGCCAAACTGGTTAACAAGGTAGCGGGGGTGGTGGTTGTAGGTTGAGAATTTTTTTACGGGCCAACCATCGCGGATACTAAAATCGCCATAGGGACTGAAGTACATACCGTTTTTGTTCTTTACATCTTTGGTAATAAAAGGCAACATCACATCATTGGTATAACGGTATGTGGATGGCTCACCTGCGGACAAATAACTTGGCGCCCATGTTAATGAAAAGGCGTGCCATGATCCGTTGCTGGTATGCAGATCAACAAACATCTGCGGATCCCATGCATTGATCACGTTCTGGATCAGTCCCTGTGTTTCGGGCGCTTCCATTTTCATTCCATCGCGGTTTAGGTCAAGTCCCTGGCCGTTCTCGCGTTCGCCGGTTTCCATCGGGCTGTTCTCCTGTGTAGGGCGAATGCCTTTTGCAAATTTGTCGTTGCCGTCTGTATTATAGATCGGAACAAATAAAATGACCTGGTTATCGAGCAGGTTGGTTTTATTTCCCAAAAGGATATCGCGCATCACCATCATCACGGCTTCTTTTCCTTCTACTTCACCACCATGAATATTACCCTGTATGTACACAACCATTTTACCGGAGGCTTTGGCTTCTGCCGGCGTGCTGATGCCTGTTTTGGAAAGAATAACCAGCGGGATATCCTTGCCCATCGGGCTTTTACCAATACTGCTAACCTTTGAATAAGGGCTTTTTGTTTTGATGGCGTTGATGAAATTCATCACATCGGTATAGGAAGATGTTTTTTCAAAATTTGATTTTTCGGGAGTGATGATCAGGTCATCGGTCCATGTTGGTTTGACCTGGGCATAAATACTGTTGGTAATTACCAGGAGAAGGATAAGGGTGATTTTTCTCATGTATACTTTTTTTGGATCGGGAAAGTACATCATATTGAAGAATAAAATTGCCACAGAACACACAGATTACCATAGAAAATTCTGTGTAAATCTGTGTGTTCTGTGGCAAAACCCTCCATAAAAAAAATAAATCAGAAAAAATATTTTGTGGATAACTAAAAATATTAGTAAATTGCAGCTAAACGAATTAGTTATGTCAAACGCCGGAAAAAATCTACGTTACCTGCGCAAGCTGCGTGGCTGGACACAGGAAGAGTTTGCCAACAAACTCAAGATCAAAAGATCATTGGTGGGTGCCTATGAAGAAGAGCGTGCCGAACCAAGACTCGAGGTGATGGAACTGATCTGCAGTACCTTCAAACTGAGTCTGGAAGATTTCCTGTTCAAAGATCTTTCCGCGCCAAAAACACTGAGCTATTTGGAAAAGCGACGCCAGATGAAAATGGTATCGGAAGTAGCCGAAGTCCGTTTTGTACCTGTAAAAGCCGCGGCCGGTTATCTTGCCGGTTATGGTGATCCTGAATTTGTGGATGAACTGAATACATTCACGTTACCTATGCTTGGTCCCGGGCAATACCGTGCATTTGAAATAGTAGGAGATAGTATGTTACCCACACCCAGCGGCAGCGTAATTGTTGGCGAAAAAGTAGAGGACCTGGAAGATGTGAAGAACAGCAATACCTATGTAGTGTTATCTAAAAATGAAGGCGTGGTGTATAAACGCATCATTAAGAATAACCGTATAAAAAATAAGATCACATTGATCAGCGATAACCCGCAATACGAACCATACAATGTAAGTGCAGAAGATGTGCTGGAAGTATGGAAAGCAGTGTACATCATGCAGAAAGCCAATACTGCGCCGCGTTGGGATGTGAACCAGTTGGCGGGGATGGTGAATAATTTACAGGAGCAGGTAATTAGTTTGAAGAAGAAGATGAACTGAGATCTGCGTAATATTTGCGTGATTGACGGAATAAAAATTTAAAAAGACAGCTTATCATAAGCTGTCTTTCTTTGCCGCTCATATATTTTTATTTATCGCCTGATACATTCTGTTATTTTTGGGGCATTTTAGATTACATGAAGAAAATATTGACTGTATTAAGTTTGCTTGCCTTTGTTTTTTGCTCCGCCCAGGAGCGGAAATTTACTGCGCTAAGAATTCATTCTGTTATTAAAATTGATGGAAGCCTGGATGAAGCCATCTGGAAACAGGCCCCTGTTGCAGATAGTTTTATTGCCAATACACCAGACTATGGTAAACCAGCTTCTCAAAAAACAATTGTCCATATTTTATACGACGACCAGGCCATATACATTGGAGCGTATTTGTATGACGAACCAGGGCTGATACGCAAACAACTTACCTCAAGAGATGGAGAACAGCGAAAGGATGTGGATTATTTCAGCGTATTCTTTGATACCTATAATGATGACCAGAATGGGTACCAGTTTTTAGTTACTTCCCGAAATGTGCAGTCAGATGGAAGACTTGTGCCAACCCTTAACTCACAATTTGGCCCGCCCAGCGATTATACCTGGGATGCTGTTTGGGAAAGCAACGTAAAAATGCAGAAAGATGGCTGGAGTGTAGAAATGAAAATACCCTATTCGGCCATCCGGTTCGCTAAAAAAAATATACAGGATTGGGGTATCAACCTGCAGCGATACATCAGGAGAACCAATGAAAGTCTTTACTGGAATGCAGTGGACCCTAACCAGGGTGGTTTTGTTAACCAATTTGGAAACTTAACAGGAGTTGAAAACATCGCACCACCCTTGCGGTTGTCGTTACTGCCTTATATCACTTCAGGATTCAGAACGGTTCCGTATGCAGATGGCAGAAGAAAAACCGATTTCCTGCGCAATGGCGGAATGGATTTGAAATACGGGATCAACGAAAGTTTTACATTGGATGCAACCGTGGTTCCTGATTTTGGCCAGGTGGTTTCTGATAATGTGGTATTGAATCTTTCTCCTTATGAAGTACAGTTCCAGGAGAACCGCCCTTTCTTTACAGAAGGAATTGAATTGTTTAATAAAGCCGGTTTGTTTTATTCCAGGAGAGTGGGAAGTACGCCTGCGGGTTATGGGAAAGTGAGTAATATGGTAAGTGCAGATCCTAATTTACAAATCGTTTCAAATCCCGGCATAACACAGTTATTAAATGCTGCCAAGTTTTCCGGAAGAACAAAAAAGAAATTGGGCATCGGGGTTTTTAATGCTATTGGCGCACCCATACATGCAGTGGTGGAGAATAAAATCACAGGCACAAGAACCAGTATTGAAACAGAACCACTAACCAATTATAATATCATTGTTCTTGACCAGGCACTGACCAACCGGTCATCTCTTACATTTACCAATACCAATGTCTGGAGAAGTGGTGGAAGTCGCAATGCCAATGTTTCGGGTTTGGATGTAAATCTTTTTGACGCAGGCAATCGTCATAATTTTTCATGGGGTGGAAAGTTCAGTCAAATAACCGGTGTAGACAATTACAACGGCTTTAAAAGTGTGTTGAGTTATTCAAAAGTAAGTGGTCATATTCAATACCAGTTGCAGAATACAATCGAATCGGAGAAATTTGATCCCAATGACATGGGTTATATCAAAGCGCCTAATGAAGTTTCAGCAGTAGCCTCTATAAGTTACAACCAGTTTTCGCCTACCAAACATTTCCTGAGTTATCGATATGCACTTACGGCTGCACCGGCTTATTTGTTTACACCTTATAAGTTTTCAAGCCTGGATCTATCGGGAACTGCGTTCTGGTATTTTAAAAATTTCTGGGATCTTACCCTTAAAGTAAGTGGCCAGCCTCTTTGGATGAATGATTATTTTGAAATGCGTACACCTGGAAAAGTGCTGAAAAAAACACCCTATTGGTATACCGGCGCGAGCGGGAGTAGTGACAGCCGCAAAAGATTGTTCGTTCGTTTTAATGCAGGTTATGCTGAAGCCCCCAAACCATACAAAGCAGATAACTATATCATTCTTGAAATTGCACCGAGATACCGCTTTAGCGAACATTTTACATTAGATATCGATCTTGTCCGTGAAAATGACAAAGGTCAATATGGGTATGTCTTAACCGAAGCTTCCGGCGAACCAGTGGCTGGCAGAAGGCATGTAGTTAATTTTACTTCTGTGTTAAATGGGGTTTACAATTTTACATCACGAATGAATATATCCTTCCGGGCAAGACATTACTGGAGCCAGGTTCATTACACAAATTTTTATTATACAGATGCTGAGGGCAACTGGCTGCCACATTCATTTATCAATAACCAGGACCGGAACTTCAATGCATTTAACATGGATATGTTTTATACCTGGGATTTTAAATATGGAAGTAAGCTTATCATCGGTTATAAAAACTGGTTAGGTAATGATTTTCCGATCAGCGGAAGCAATTATAAAAACTACACAGCTAATTTTGCCCAGGTATTTCAACAACCGCATGGTAATGAAGTAACGGTTCGGTTGATTTACTATATTGATTACCTAACATTGCAGAAGAAGAGGGTTGCTGTTGATCAGTTGTAATGTGATAGTATTTTATTACTAACGTATTGTTTTAGCAAACCCCCTCTGCGTAAACTCTGCTTCTCATGTTCTCTGCGGTGAATAGCGTCTCGAACAATAGTGGTCAAACCTTTTTTTGAGATTTTTTTTTCACCGCAGAGAACATGAGAACAGGGAGTTTACGCAGAGAGCCCGCGAATTATTTTTGACGGTTTAATAATACAAGGAATTAACTATCCATGATGGTTACTCAAATATTTCTTTCGCCAACCGAAACGTATTACAATGCGCTTCAACGATCGTTTTAATATCAGGTGAATACCCTCCACCCATGGCAACTACTACCGGAATATTATTTTCTTTGAGTGATTGAAAAACGATCTCATCTCTTTTTTTGCATCCTTCTATACTAACATTCAGTTTTCCGAATTTATCAGAAGCTAAAATATCCACGCCGGACAAATAGAAAGCAAAATCCGGTTTTATTTTCTGGATCAATGCTGGTAATGTGTCGGATAATGATCGCAGATACTCGTCATCACCTGTTCTATCTTTTAGTGGGATATCAAGATCAGAATTTTCTTTGTGAAAAGGATAATTGTGCCCGCCATGCATACTGAAAGTAAATACACGCGGTTCGTTCTCAAATATTTTTGCTGTACCGTTTCCCTGGTGCACATCGAGATCGATGATGAGTATTTGTTGCGCAAGTTGTTTATGCATGAGATAGTTTGCGGCAACGGCCATATCATTTAACAGGCAAAAACCTTCTCCACGATCACGGAAAGCATGGTGTGTTCCGCCGGCAACATTTAGTGAGATACCATCATTCATTGCATAATGACAACAATTTATTGTTCCCTGTGCGATCATCAGTTCGCGTAAAGTCAGTTCGGGTGATTGCGGGAAACCGATCTTTCTCTGTTCTGATGGCGTTAAGGTTTGATGAATGAGTTTTTTGAAATAAATTTTATCATGCGTTAATAAAACAATTTCTTCTTTGCAGGGTTCGGGTGAAAATAATTGATTCTCTGTGATGGTTCCTTCATGCAATAATTGTTCAGGGATCAATTCATATTTCAACATCGGGAACCGGTGTCCTTCAGGTAAAGGATGTGCATATATGGAGTCGAAAGCAATTCGTATCATCTGATCTTTACCAATGTGTTGTTCACAATAGCATACACGGTTTCATGTTTCTGTTTTTTCACCATCGCCAATCCGCTGAATTTGCTGAATGCAGGAAGGACCGCCATCTTATCTGAAAAATGATAACAGGGGAAAGTAAGATTCTGTTTAGCTATGCCTTGTATATTCACACCCGGGTGTAAATGACCGGAAAAGATAAAGTTTGCATCCAGTCTTTCCTCCGGAGTTTCTGCGGGATCATGCAGAAAAGAAAAATCACGGATGGAATACACACCTTCTTCCACCTGTATCGCTGCGTTGGTGTACCATTCTTTTTCTAAAATATCATGGTTGCCACGAACCAGTATAAATTCAAGACCGGGAAGATCATTCCGCCATTTCAAAAAAAGATCCATTTCTTTATTTGCCTTACTATGAAACAGGTCACCAACTGCAATGATCTTTTTTGCCCTGAAATGAATGAGTTGTTCTACCAGTCTTTGCAAATCTTCAATAAAAATTGCCTGCGGAACAGCAATGCCATGTTTCCTGAAATGTCCTGTTTTTCCGAGGTGCAGATCTGATAATATCAATGCCTGTTCTTCTTCCCAGAAAATACACCTGTAGGGTGAGAGCCAGAAGGTATTGTTTTGTATGATGTGGGGAATGGGGGCGGTCATAGCGTTGTAAAGCTAAGAGATGAAAGAGAAAAAGAGAAAAAGAGATTTGATAATCTTTCTCTCATTCACTCTTTCATCTCTTAGCTATCCAGTTGCGCCTGCATTTTTCTTACTCTATCCTCCAGTTTTTCAGAAGAGAGATTAATACGACTCAATCCATCCACAATGATCGGGAAGGAGAGTGGTGTTAAATGTTTTGGAAATGTAATGATGATATCACTGGCGGATATTCTTTCCAATGCATGCCTGAGCCTTGCTTCATCCATTTGCTGAACCAGTACTTCATGATATGCCTGGCGTAACAATATATTTTTCGGATCATATTCTTCAAACACCTTAAACAGCAAGGATGCGGAAGATTGCAGGTGTCTTGCTTTCTTTTTTTCTCCAGGCATTCCCTGGAAGATCAATCCACCGATCACCGCAATATCCCGGAATTTTCTCCGGGCCATTTCTGTACTGTTCATGCTTCGCTGGATATCGAGCAACAGATTTTCTGTAGTAAATAATTCTTTTGCGTTGCTGTCATCTACAGGAATGGGTTGATCACTTAATAATTCAAAACCATAATCGCTCATGGAAATGGAAAAGGTAATCGGTGTTATCTGGCTGATACGGTAAGCGAGGATCGCGCTCATCGCCTCATGGACCTGCCTGCCTTCAAAGGGGTAGACGAGTAAATGATAACCATCTTTTCCTTCGATATGTTCAATGAGTAATTCATTATCGCGCGGAATATGCGAAAGATCATGTTGTAATTGAAAGAGTGTATGTAAGCTTTTCAATTCTATTTCGGTTTCGTCAACCAAAGCTTTATTAAATGTTTGTCTGAGTATATACCCGAGGTTGGCGGTTAAACTCATGCGCCCGCCCATCCAGGAAGGAACGATACTTTTTTTGGAGTTGGACTTGCGTACAAGCACCGACATGTCTTTGATCATCACCAGTTCAAGATTTCTGCCGGCGAGTGTGAATACATCACCTGGTTCAAGACGGCTGATAAAATATTCTTCTATTACACCAATGTATCCACCGCCCATGTATTTTACTTTCAGCATGGTATCACTTACGATTGTGCCGATATGCATCCGGTGCCGCATGGCAATGCGACGGCTTTTGATGCGGTAAACACCATCTTCGAGTTCCATTTTTTTGTATTCATCATATTGCTGTAAAGCTTTGCCACCTTCTGTGAGATGATGCAGTACTTCATTCCATTCATTGCGTGTGATTTCAGCAAAACAATAGGTGCTTTTTACTTCTTCAAATAATTCCTCTGAACGGAACCCGTCACTGATAGCGATGGTACAGAGAAATTGCAGCAACACATCGAAACACAAAACCATGGGTGGCCTGCTTTCGATAGCCTGTTCTTTAATGGCTTGTTTTAATGCTGCCACTTCTAATAATTCCAATGAATGTGTAGGTAAGAAATAGATCTTGCTTATTTCACCGGGTCTATGCCCGCTTCTTCCGGCACGTTGTAAAAATCTTGCTACGCCTTTTGGTGAACCTACCTGTATCACTGTATCAACAGGACGAAAATCAACACCCAGATCAAGACTTGATGTACATACGACGGCTTTCAATCTTTCGGTATGCAAATTATCTTCTACCCAGAAACGAAGTTCCTGTTCTATGCTGCCATGATGTAATGCGATGGCACCGGCTAATTGCGGGGCGATATCCAATAATGCCTGGTACCATCTCTCACTCATTCCTCTGGTGTTGATGAAGATGAGTGCGGTTCTGCTTTTTTCAATAATAGGTATGAGTTTGTGTGCAAGCTTGATCCCCAAATGGCCGGCCCACGGATAACTTTCTATCTCATCAGGTATGATTGATTCCACTACGATCTTTTTATCAAGCTTCGCGCGAATGATCACACCTTCTTTTTGAATGGGGGCGAGAAGCACTTCTTTGGCTTCAGTGAGATTTCCAATGGTGGCACTGATCCCCCAGAGTGACAGTTTGTGGTTTGTGGTTTGTAGTTTGTCGTTTTGACAATTGGCGATCCTTGCAATAGCTAACTCTACCTGCACACCCCTTTTACTTCCTATCAATTCATGCCATTCATCAACGGCGATGATGCGTAATGTTTTGAATACTGTCGGGTATTCTTTTTGTGCGAGTAATAAATGAAGGCTTTCGGGTGTGATAATGAGCACTTCAGGCATGTTTCTTTTTTGTTTCTGGCGTTCTGCTATTTCGGTGTCGCCATTGCGGATGCCTACTTTCCATTGCATACCGAGTTCCAGAATCACTTCTTCCATGGCGCGGCCAATATCTTTTGCCAGTGCGCGCAGGGGTGTGATCCATAATAATTGTAGGGCGTTGTTTTTTTTAGTGGTAAAGTCGTCGGGATGGTCGTTGATGAATTGTATCAGTGATCCAAGAAAAACAGAAAATGTTTTACCACATCCCGTGGGTGCATTTACCACACCGTTCTCATTGTTGATGATATGTTGCCATGCTTCCAGCTGGAATGTGAACGGCATAAAGTTTTTTTGCGCGAGCCATTGCGATATAATATTGTATCCTTTTGTCGACTGTAATTTCATTTGCCGTAAATCGTAGATGAAAAGTTACGGTATATACAACAAGATTACGATGGCAAAGTTCAAGATCAATTCACCAATTTTATAATGCCGTCTTTTTTCCTGATAAAATAGAGTTTTTTGTTTTCCAGGTAATCTGTTTGTGTACTTTCTTTCCCTGATTTGGCGGACTGGATATCAAAATCATTAAAGAGTTTATATTCTTTCGAGGATAGATGGTTAACCAGGCTATCGCCGTATTTCATCAGCAGTTTTGTAAAATGGTACATCGATTCATAGCCTTTAAAAAACATGTCACTGGGCCTGGCTGCGAATCTTGCAATGTATTTGTTGGTCAGGCGAATGCTGAGTTTTTCTGTACGGCTAAAATTTACCGGTGTTGAGTAAACGATCTCAAGATCCTTGCTGATATCCTTTAATGCGTCCCAGGTAGGCATTCCTATGGCAATAGGCCGATAGCTTTTATTGCTGCTCAATGCTTTTGAAAGTTTGAGACTGAATGCTTCATTGATCGACCCACAGATAACAATATTTCGTTGACGGGTGCTATCCAGATGAGACAGAACCTGGTCCACCGTAAAATTATCAGGCAACTCAACTATTTTAATCTTGAGAGGAATGCCGGGTGTTTTTTTATTCTTTTCTTCAAATACAGCCTGGATCGCTTCTCCTGTATAAACCTGCCTGCGAAACATAACAATATTGTCTGTTGGGTAAAACCTGCGGGTATAATGATACAATGCTTCCAGGTGTGTGAGCAATGTGGAATTTAGTAAAACAAAATAGGGATTACCGGTAATACCGCCTTCGTTGGGATAGGTAGCGGAGATAAGCGGAATTTGTTTTTCCAAAGCAAAATCAGCCAATGGTTTTATTTCGGTTCGTGTATTAAATGAAGCGATCATCAGTGAAACATCCTGTAGTTCGCCACTGATGATAAGATCAGGAATAGATATGGTGGTATTCTTTGTGTCATAGAATGAAACTTCAACAGACGCGTGTTCTTTGTTAAGGGAGTCAACTGCCATCATCACACCTTGATAAAAATCAAGCCCAGGCAATATGTATTTTGGGAGATTATTCTTGCCTAATTTATAGATCGGTCCTTCAAAAACAGAATCAAGATAGACAGGAGCAAACACAGCGATCTTCAGAGGTTTGGATATGGTATCGACAGTTTGTCCTTTCGAACAAACCACAAACCATACACTGCAAACCACAAACAATATCTTTTTACCCACACCCATAATAAGAACCGTTACTCCCACTCAATAGTAGCCGGAGGCTTACTACTGATATCATACACCACACGGTTAATTCCTCTCACATTATTAATGATCTCATTCGAGATATGTGCGAGAAATTCATAGGGGAGGTGTGCCCAGTCGGCCGTCATGCCATCCACAGAAGTTACGGCGCGTAAAGCAACGGTAAATTCATAGGTTCTTTCATCACCCATCACCCCAACACTTTTTACCGGTAACAAAATTGTGCCAGCCTGCCAAACGGACGTATATAGGTTATGTTCTTTTAACCCTTTAATATAGATATCGTCTGCGTCTTGTAAGAGTTTTACTTTTTCTTCAGTTACTTCACCCAAAATGCGTATGGCCAAACCCGGACCAGGGAAAGGATGACGGTTGATCATGTCTGCGGGGATGCCGAGTTCAAGACCCACTTTACGAACCTCATCCTTAAATAAATAACGAAGTGGTTCTACCAGTTCCAGGTGCATGATATCCGGTAAGCCACCCACATTGTGGTGCGATTTAATGGTTTGTGAAGGGCCATGTACACTCACGCTTTCTATCACATCGGGGTAGATCGTTCCCTGGCCGAGAAATTTTACACCCTTTACTTTTTTTGATTCTTCATGAAATACATCGATAAATAATTTGCCGATCACTTTTCTTTTCTGTTCAGGATCTGTTTTGCCTTTGAACTCATCGTAAAACATCTGTTTGGCATCGATGCCTGTTACATTCAAACCGATCGCGTCGTATGTTTTCAGAACCTGTTCAAATTCACCTTTACGCAGCACACCGTTGTCAACAAAAATACCATGTAACCTGTCGCCAATAGCTTTGCTGATAAGTGTTGCCGCTACCGTACTATCTACACCACCGCTCAATGCCATAATCACGTGACTGTCGCCGATCTGTTCTTTCAGCTTAGCAACAGTTTCCTGTACAAAAGAAGCGGGTGTCCAGTTCTGACTGCATCCGCAAATGTTGACCAGGAAATTATTGATGATTTTTTTGCCTTCTACTGAATGATATACTTCCGGGTGGAACTGTATGCCATAGAGAGGAAACGTTCCAGTTCCTGTTTTTTTGAAACCAGCTACCGGGATGCTTTCCGTGGTCGCGAGGATATCAAACCCTTCCGGTAATTGTGTGATAGAATCACTATGACTCATCCATACCTGTGACTGCTCGGATACATTATGGAACAGGATGTCTTCTTTATGTATATGCAGTTTGGCGCGGCCAAATTCTCTTTTATTGGATTTGTCTATGCGTCCGCCAAAAACCTTGGCTGTTAATTGTGCGCCATAACAAACGCCCAATACAGGAACTTTCTCAATAAAAGCGGCAATATCAACCGATGGTGCATTTTCTTCGTTCACACTAAAAGGAGAACCGCTGAGTATAATTCCTTTTAAGCCAGGTTCTATTTCAAATGATTTTTGAAAAGGGATGATCTCACAAAACACATTGGCTTCCCTCACCGCACGGGCGATCAACTGGGTAAACTGGCTTCCAAAATCGAGAATGAGTATTTTTTCTGTCATGGGGGCGAAGGTAATTCAAAAAATCGTCGATAGACCATAGACAATGGTCCATGGACTATTGTCTATGGTCTATTTTTCCTAACTTCAAGCTCCAAAACCAAGCTATGAAACCTATTTTGCTTTTCCTCGCTGCGGCCCTGCTGCTTTGTTCTTCCTGCCGGTGGATGGGGTATAAACGGATCAAGGGGAACGGAAATATCATTACCCAGGACATCAATATCAGCCGTGCTGAGCGGATCTCTTTACGTGGAAGTTTTGATATGGAGGTCACGCAAGGGCCTGTCACTTCCATAAAAATAGAGGCCGATGAGAACTTTATTCCTTTTATTTCAATCAGTGAAAACGATGGATTTCTTGTTATTAAGTCAAAAGATCATGTGAATTTTGTAAGTGAGCACAATATCAAGGTATATATCACAACGCCTAAACTCGAGCAGGTGGAGCTGAGCGGAAGCGGCAATATTGTTGGTAAAAATAAATTTACAGGTGGCGATAAACTCGTGCTGAGAATATCAGGCAGTGGGGATATGGTACTCGAAACAAATACACCCAGGGTAGATGCAGAAATAAGCGGTTCCGGATCAATGACATTATCGGGCGAAACACAGGATCAGAAAGTGCGGATCAGTGGTATGGGTGATTATAAAGCGGAAGGATTAAAGTCTGAAAGAACAGTGGTTCGCATCGCCGGAAGCGGAGATGTAAGAGTGTTTGCCGATACTGATCTTGATATCAATATCGCGGGATCGGGTTCTATATTTTATAAAGGAAATGCCACGATCAAACAGCATATTGCAGGGAGTGGAGAAGTGAAGAAAATAGAATAATGTTTGATCAAATAAAACCACTTTGACAGATAGCTCGCCGCTATCTTTTTTATAGAAAATGTGTACAGCAGATCGGCTAGCTCTTTATAATAACTTTTTCGGTTTCTTACCCAGGGAAAGGAAACTGTTTAAAGCATTATTTTTTTCATACTTTGATACAGAAATTTAATAAACCACATGGCTGTAAAACATAAAATATTACTGGTTGAAGACGAAGTAAAGCTGGGCAAAGTGATCCGTGATGAACTGAATAATCATGGTTATGAGACAGATCTTGCAGTGGATGGACTCGAAGCTTCTAAATTATTCAGTCAGAGTTCATACGCACTGGTGTTGCTTGATATCAATCTTCCTTATAAGAATGGTTATGTATTGTGCCGGGAATTTCGCGAGCAGAATAAAAAAGTTCCGATCATTATGCTGACTGCAGCGGGTGAGATTCATGATAAAGTGGAAGCTTTTAATATCGGGGCCGATGATTATATCGTAAAGCCTTTTCATTTTAGCGAGCTGTTTGCGCGGGTGAAGGTCTTCCTGAAACGCGCTGATATGCCTGACGCATCGGATAAGATCATTGTAGAAGATATGGAGATCAATTTCTTGAATAAAAGTGTAACCCGAAACGGCGTAAATATTAATCTTACCGCCAAAGAATTTACACTACTTGTGTTACTGGCAAGAAACAAAGACCGTGTGATATCTAAACAGGAGATCCTTGAAAAAGTATGGGACCTGAGTTTTGATACCGGAACCAATACCATCGAAGTATACATCAGTTTCCTGCGTAATAAGATCGATAAACCTTTCGAACATAAACTGATACACACCAAACCCGGCTTTGGCTACTATATCAAATAAAATCATCCGTGCAATGAACCTGAAACTGCGTTTTGCACTGTTGTTTACTTTTTTTGTTGCCATCATTGTTTTTATTTCCGGGGTTACTGTCTACATCTTATTTTATAACAGTCGCAAAGAAGATTACTACCGCCGCGTAAGCAAAGAGGGGTTGGATATGTATAATATTTTTGCCTCTGTTAAAAAAAATGAAGAGGTTGCTACTTACAGGATCATTAAAGAGGTACACGACAAAGCGCTGTTTAATGAACGTGTTTTTATACTGGATTCTTCTGGTTCGGTAGTTTTTCGTTATCCCGATACGATCAGTAAAATCCCACTTACCATTTCGCTGGAAAAATTACGAGAGGTAAAAGAATACCGCAGCAAAGACACAAATCAAGATGAGCGGGTAGCTTTGTATTTACCGGGATCGAAAGCTTATGTACTGATCTCGGGTTATGACCTACAGGGTTTTGTGAGGTTAAAGAATCTTCGTTTCATTCTCATCTTTGTATTTTTTGCAGCAATGATATTATCTGTATTGATTTCTTTCCTGTTTGTTCATGCAGCTCTGCGGCCCTTAAAGGAACTTACTTTGCAGATGAAACAGACCAATGTTCAGAATCTGACAAACAGGGTAAAGGAGACTAATGCAAAGGATGAGATCAATGAAATAGCAAAAAGTTTCAATGCTATGCTTGAAAGACTAAGCAAGGCATTTGAGTTCCAGAAAAGTTTTGTTTACCATGCTTCACATGAACTGCGTACGCCGCTTGCTACCATGCTATCCCAAACAGAAGCGGCTTTGAATAAAAACATGACGGATACCGAATACAAAAAAATACTGGTATCCTTAAAAGAAGAACAGCAGGAAATGATCGAACTCACGAATTCCCTGTTAGTTATTTCACAGTTTGAACATATGGGTTTCGTGGAGGACTGGCCAAAGCTGCGTATTGACGAGGTGATCTATGAAACAGTGAGTCTTTCCAAAAAGGTCTTCCCTGATCTTGAAGTAAACATCACTTTCGCATCCTTGCCCGAAGATGATGATGATTTTGTAACCAGGGGAAATGAAACATTGCTCAAATCGGCTTTCTCTAATCTGGTTAAAAACGCATACACCTATTCGGTAGATCAAAAAGTGCACGTCACTTTAGATGCGGATGGAAAAACAATTTTCATTCACATTGATAACGCCGGTACGCAATTACCTTCTGATGAAAAAGAAAGTATCATGGTTCCTTTTTTCCGGGGGGGGAATGCGTTAACAACAAAAGGATATGGGTTGGGGCTTTCTATGGTATACCGTTTTATCTCCATCCATAAAGGAACGGTTACATACACACCTATTTCAAATGATATGAACCGGTTTACGGTTACGCTGAATAAAGCATGATGGCAACGCGGATGACACGGAAAAAACGGATTTCAACGGATCTGTTTTTGCTTTATCCGTGACGATCCGTTTTTTCCGTGTCATCCACGTTGCCATCCATCGCGTAGCGATATAAAAAAACCATCCCGCTATTAACAGGATGGTCTTTTTTCAAAATTATCTTGAAAAGATTAAGCTAAGCTGGTAGCTTTCTTTGTCAGTTTGCTTTTCAGGTTGGCAGCTTTGTTCTTATGGATGATACCACGTTTTGCCAATTTATCGATCTGGGAAATTACATCAGGTAATTGTCCTTCGTATGCGGTTTTATCGGTACTTGCTTTCATATCGCGGATAGCGTTACGGGTAGTCTTACCATAGTAACGGTTACGCTCGCGACGCTTGGTAGCTTGTCTCACATCTTTCTTTGTAGCTGAATGGTTTGCCATTTATTCTGTTTTTTTCAGGACGGCAAAGGTAAGGTGTTGAAGTGAAAAATGAAAATTTAAAGCAAAAAAAGTAGAAAAAGTCAGAAAGTCGGGAAGTCGGGAAGCTGGGAAGTACCACAAAAACGGGGTTAACCCGTCTTTCAGCAACTTCTTTCGGTCTTTCTGACTTACGGACTTTTCAGACTTTCCTTACATTTTCTGCCTTCAAAGACCGATATTTGCCCTCCAATTTGACCAAAAGCAGCACAATCTCTCCAAATGAAGGATTTTTCTTACATCACCAACTCCCATCCCGCATACATTGAGGGCCTGTATAATGATTTTGTAAAAGACCCGGCCAGTGTGGACCCAGATCTAAAAAAATTCTTTGAGGGGTTTGATTTTGCCGTATCTAACGGACTACCAGGCAATAAGCCAGCTGCCGGCAAATCAACAGAAGCCGCAGCAGCTTCTTCAACCGGTATTGACTGGATGAAAGAGGTGAGGGTTTATCGTATGATATTGGGTTACCGTAACAAGGGCCATTTGCTGGCAAAAACCAACCCGATCCGTACCCGTAAAGACCGCGGTGCTAACCTGGAGCTGTCTTTTTTTGGACTTTCCGAAGCAGATATGGATACGGTGTACCAGGCAGGCAACCTGATCGGGCTCGGAGCTGCCAGTTTGAAAGATATCCTGGCTCATCTCCAAAAAACCTACGCCGATCATGTTGGTATCGAGTTCAAATACATCAGCGACCAGGTTAAGATAGACTGGCTGACAACGGAAATGGAGAAGAATTTCAGTCAGCCGATCGGTCTCGACAAGAAAAAGCGCATCCTGGAAAAACTGAACCAGGGTGTGATGTTTGAAAAGTTCCTTCATACCAAATATATCGGTCAGAAAAGATTTTCGCTGGAAGGAGGAGAGACCACGATCGCTGCGTTAGATGCGATCATTAATATTGCTGCCAATAACGATGTGCAGGAAGTAGTCATAGGAATGGCGCATAGGGGAAGATTAAATATCCTCGCCAATATCATGGGCAAAACCTATGAACAGATCTTCAGCGAATTTGAAGGAACCGCAACGATAGACCAGACCATGGGAAGCGGTGATGTGAAATACCATATGGGTTATGGAAGCGAGGTGCAGACAGCTGATAATAAGACCATGCACCTGAAACTGATGCCCAATCCATCGCATCTTGAAGCTGTAAACCCGGTAGTAGTGGGTTTTGCAAGGGCAAAGGCAGATGTATTATACAAGAGTGATTTTGATAAAATATTACCGATACTGATTCATGGTGATGCTTCTGTAGCGGGCCAGGGTATTGTGTATGAAGTATTGCAGATGAGTATCCTTCGTGGATATTATACAGGAGGAACCATACATTTTGTGATCAATAACCAGATCGGGTTTACTACCGACTTTGATGATGCAAGAAGTTCCGACTACTGTACTTCAATTGCATCAATGGTACAGGCGCCGGTGTTACATGTAAATGGGGATGATGCAGAAGCAGTGGTTAAATGCGCAGAGATCGCCACCCGTTACCGCCAGGAATTTAACAGCGATATCTTTATTGATATGGTATGTTACCGCAAGCATGGCCATAATGAAGGCGATGACCCAAAGTATACACAGCCACAGTTGTATGCGCTGATAGATAAACACCAGAATCCGCGTGAAATATATACCCAGTTCCTGATCGAGAACGGAGAAGCCGATGCGAAAGAACTCGCAAAGGAAATGGAGAAAAAGTTCTGGGCCGATCTCCAGGAAAGACTGGATGAGATCAAACAAAATCCTTTGCCTTATAAATATCAGCAACCGGAATTAGTTTGGAAGAGCCTGCGTAAAGCAACTGCAGAAGATTTTGATTCATCTCCTTCAACTGCTATCGGCGAAGATGAAGTAAGAAGATTGTTCAACAGCCTGATGCAATGGCCGGCTGATTTTCAGCCATTGAAAAAAGTGGAGAAACTGATACAGGAAAAGATCAAAATATTAGAGACCGATCAGAAGATCGATTGGGCCACTGCCGAATTAATGGCCTATGCATCTTTACTTGTTGCAGGCAATATTGTTAGAATGAGCGGACAGGATGTACAGCGTGGAACTTTCAGTCACCGCCATGCCATCCTGCGTGATGAGAATACCAATAAAGGATACAACCGCTTAAATCATTTCCAGGAAAAACAGGAGAAGTTCCGTATTTACAATTCACTATTGAGTGAGTATGGTGTATTGGGTTTTGAATATGGTTATGCCATGGCCAACCCGAATGCATTGGTAATATGGGAAGCGCAGTTTGGTGATTTTTCGAATGGTGCCCAAACCATGATCGACCAGTTCATTACCGCCGGCGAACAGAAATGGCAAAGACAAAACGGTGTGGTAATGTTATTGCCACATGGTTATGAAGGACAGGGCCCCGAACATAGCAGCGCCAGGATGGAAAGGTTTCTACAGATGTGTGCCGAGTTGAATATTGTGATCACCAATATTACAACAGCAGCCAATCTCTTTCATGCATTACGCAGGCAACTTACCTGGAGTTTCCGTAAACCATTGATCAATTTCTCACCCAAAGCAAATCTTCGTAACCCGGCTACATTTAGCCATGTTAGTGAGTTTACCAAAGGTGGTTTTAAAGAACTGATCGACGATGGTTTTGTGGAAGATGCTGCGCAGGTAAAAAAAGTATTGATGTGCAGCGGTAAACTGTATTTTGAAATGGCGGATAAACAACAGAAAGAAAATAGAAAAGATATCGCTATCGTTCGTCTCGAACAGATCTACCCGCTGCCACAAAAACAGTTGGATGTATTGCATAGAAAATACAGTAAAGCAACCTGGTTCTGGGTACAGGAAGAGCCATTGAATATGGGAGCAGCCTCTTTCCTGCAGATGAATTTAAAATCTATCAATTTTGGTGTGATCAGCCGTAATGCGAGTGCATCTACTGCAACAGGCTATCATAAAGTGCATACACAGGAGCAGGCGGAGATCATTGATACAGCATTCAACATCTGATATTTGAAATGATTTTGTGACTACCTTATTTTAACGGCAACGGCGTCTGTTGCTTTGCTTTCCTGCTTGGTTTTATCAACACTGGTAAGCATATAATAATAAGTGATATTTTTTTCGATAGTAACATCTTCAAAAACTTTTACGGGAACATTGAGCTCCTTAATCAGTACAGGTTCCTGGCCCGCGATGGAACGGTATATCCTGGTTTTCTCTACATTTTTATCAATAGGAAGATCCCATTTAATAACGGCTTTATTGTCATCAGAAGCGTAGGCCAATACCTGGCCGGGGCCCAGTGGCAATCTGCCTGGAAAAAGTATACTCGCCCATTGACTGAGACTGCTTGTGTCGGATTGTTCCAGGCCCGTAGATTGCACCTGGTAGCGATAACGGACACCATTGGTAACAGAAGAATCAGTAAAGCTGTTTACATCGGGTGTAACAGTATTGATAAGATTGAGCTGTTCAATTTCTTTACCTGTTTCATCAACAGCATTCCGGAATATTCTGAATCCGGTTACTGCGGGATTAGTCTTCTTTGCATCTTTCCAGGTCAGGAATACTCTATCTGTTTGTAACATCGCTGTTACACCGGAAGGAACGGGCAGCGGACCACTGGTTTGCACACTTACTCTTTCGCTTACAGGACTTATCTTGTAGCTCGTATTAATATCAGCTACTGCGTAGGAATAGGTTTGCGGTGTATTGATTGCAGGTAGTGTATCTGTATAGGTTAATGCACTATCGGTACTCAGCAGCATGCGGGGTTGTTGTTCTAACTGACCTGTATAGCTATTCGCTCTGAATATATAATAGCCCCTTGTATCAGCTTCTGTTTTTGTGAATGTAAGTGTTACGAGATTTCCTTTTCTTGAAACGGAAAGATGTTGGGGTGGGAGGATATTGGCTCTTGCGCCTTTTAAAATACCGGGGATACGGGCGCTCGGGAAACTTCGTCCATAAGATGCATTGGCAACAATGTAATAAAAGTAACTGGTTGCGGGTAGGAGGTTGTCATCGTCAAAATAGGCCGTTTGTTTTGGTTGCAGGCTTGCAATTTTTGTAAAGGCGCCATCATAACTCATACCACGGTATATCTCGATTGAAGCAAGACCTGCATTGGTCTTCAGTTTCCATGATAATCCCATTCCTTTTTTTTCTTCTGAAGGAATAATATCAAGCGACTGTATCAAACCGATATCTGATGGTTTGGTAAGGTTATAAATATTCAGTGTGTCACCAACCCGGCCGGAATTTCCCAATCCATCATACGGAATAGCCACATAACTGTAGCTGATACCTTGCGCAGCTGTTGCGTCGGTTACCTGTGCAACGGTTGATTCTTTCACTTTGATGAAAAGTGTATTTGATTCTACTTCTGTGAAAAGATTTTCTTTGTGTTTACTTCTTAACAAACGTATTCCGGCTGTATGAAGTGTATCTGATATCGCATAATGGATGATCACACCTGCTTCATCCGGTTTGAACCGGAGTGGATTGGCTATGCCATTATATGGATTGGATGGCGTTGTTATTCTTTCTTCTTTTACAATGGTTAGTTGCTCACTCCTGTCTTTTTTACTAACCCGGTATTCGTAGGTTCCCGGTTCTTTTGCAGATTCATCAAACCATGCAGCACCGGCAATAAACTGGTACCTGGGATCCATGGCATAGGCGTATAAGGAATCCAATACCTGGCTGGTCTTGTATCTTTCCCAGAACCTGTTAAGCTGGGAAGTTTCTATCGTTGTGAATGAAGCAATTGAGGAGGGGAGATTCATTAACCTGCCCTGACATTCAGATGCGCTTGCAGGCGCTTTCAGTTCTACCGCAACACTCCACCCGGTATCTGTAGCTTTTTTCCGTTCTATAACGTATGTGAATTTCTTAGGCAAATCATTCCCGCAAAAAATATAAATGCCACCGGGATAAGGTTTGCTTTGTACTGTTTGCCCAATACCCATAGTTACTGAAAGTATTGCCGGGATAAGTATGGTACAAATGTTTCTCATGATTATAAATATTTACAGACGATCATTTTTTGATAGTATAACAGGGAGCAAAACCACTTCCATTGGTGAGTGAAAAACTAAAGCCATTGGTTCCTGCAGATGCGCTTGCACCTATACTTTTACTTGCCGAAAGCTTTGTGAAAAGAAGGCTCTGCGATACTTGTGCACTGAAACTAATGTCTATCTGGGCATTTAAAGAAGCTTTGTTGTTTGCATAATCCATTTGGACACCTACTTTGGCGGTTGCTTGACCGCTGAGGCTTGTTCCTGTACAGGCGCTCATTCCCGCCGCGGCATGTGCAAACACTTTAACAGCTATACCCAGGTTTACACCATCACTAAAATTTAACCAGAAGTCGGCGCCCACCAAAGCCTTTCCCTGAACATAACCTGATACAAGAATAAAGTCAAACTCAAAACTTTCGTCGAACAATACTCTGTCCACCGTAAAATAAAATCCTTTTAAACGGCCACCGAGATTATTTACATAACAGTCATTTTTTACTTCTGCCTGTTTGTATGCATTTACCACTTTCCATAAATTACTTGAACTGTTAACAGGATAACTTCCAACCATAAACCCGAGATTATAAGTTCCATCCGCAATGGGATTGCCTACACTTACCACGGCAGTGCCACCACCTGCCACATAAAATCCATCAGGATCAAACAGGGTTTCAACAGTGCCTGTGATGCTGTTCATGCCTATCATTACTTTGTCTACTACCAATGTTCCTACCATTCTTTTTGCAGCAAAATCAAACACCATCTTCATCTGGCCAAAAGGTGTACTGATCCCCTCCATTTTTGCTTCTTTAGCATCAACACTTACATCGCCCAGGATCTTAAAAGTCACATACAGTTTCTCAATGCCTTTGTCGGATGATGCGTTGCTTTCCATAAAACCGGAATACGACAAAATATCCCAATCATTATTTACCACATCCATGCTGCCATTGTCAATGGTAAGTTTGTAGCCAACATTTGAACTGGTATTGGCATTCTGCGAAAGCTGCAGCACTGTGCCTTTTTCAAGGGCCACTGTGTATTTCGGTGCTATGCTGTTCTGTACATAAAAAACTGCGGGTAGCGGGTTGAAACTTTTTGCAGGTTTCTCTTCTATCAGACCGGTAATGGCGATCTTATCTGTGGTGATCGTGATATTGCTTTTTTCGGGAGTGCCCTCTTTTGAAGTAAAATGTACAAATCCCTTTCCTTCAAATTCAGTTTTAACATTGCTTGGTTTCATTACAAGTGAATTGCCCGATTTTGTAAACTTCAGGTCCAGTGACATATCACCGGTTCTCGGTGCCCCGATATTCAAACCACCGCTAACTGTAAAATAACCAGGACCACTACTAATAACCTGCGGCGTAAACCGTGCAGCGCTATTGCCGTTGATGCTTACGGATCCGGACTGCTGCAACTGGATAACGTTTTCATCATTACTTAATAACTGTATATAGTTGATACCTACACCTCCGTCGAGCCCGGGAAGGTTGTTCAACCTCGCAACCGGGGTTCCGGTACTACTCATGCTAAACCTCCAGTGCGGCTTCATATCCGTTCCTGTTTTGTTATCGAATACAAGCGCAGCATTTGAGGCGTCTACGTTTTCAAACTTTTTAATATCACCCCCGATCGAAAGATCGTTTAGCAGAAACCCGTCAAGTACAAACATGTCGCTGCGGAGATTGAATTTGCTAAAAGGTATATCGAGTTTACCCGTTCTGATCAAACCATCACTGCTTGTAATACCACCTTCTTCAGGACTGAGTTTCCATTTTTTAATTTGCAGTGTCCAGTTCTCCATTTTAATTTCAACAGGAGTCGTACTGTTAGCTGCGTAGATCTTATTATCATCCAGTACCACATCTTTAATATTGACGGAGAAGTTTTCGGGCTGTGCATTTGTGACATGGCATTTCATATTGATGTCCAAATGTATTTTACCATCCTTTCCAATATAACTATTCGAGGCAGCCGCGGTTGCATCAAATTCAATAAACTTAAACTGGATATCTTCTCCGGCACTGTTACTGATATTATACAATGCTTTTGAAGAGTTCTGTCCTTTCAAAACAGTTTCAACTTTTTGCAGCATCGATTGCAGGTTTGCAAATACACCGTTATTGGCCTCACTGATCTTTAAAGGGCTGTTTACCGCATTGATTGTAGTTGTGACGCCTCCCTGCTGCATTTCGGCTAGATAGAATTGTTCAGGTTTGTTTTTGTCACCAACTTTAAAATTTATGTATGTCTCAGGATAGTTGAAGCTGTTGTCAACAATATTGAGTTTTCCTTTTATAGTGCCATAGTCATTGCTCTTTGTAATTGTCAGGGGAGCCTGTGCATGTAATCCTACCGGTGAGTTGTTTTGTCTTTTCTGACCACCACTCTCTGACGACTGGGTAAGCTGCACGTTATATTTATCGAGATAACGCAGTTTGATGCTTGGTGCATCTTCTATCTCAACGCTTGTGTTCACAGCTTCACCTACTTTAACACCATTGATCGTTTTGGATCTGAATAATACATTTTCTACCCGGAGTATGTCATTGCCTTGTATCCATTCAAAATTGCTGATGCTTTTTGTCCACCTGATCGTACCGGTTACTTTTACTTCATCCGGTTTATTTGTTTTTTCTATTTTTTCAACTGTTAGCGGGAAACCAAACAAATTGGTGATGCTCATATCCTTATAACCGGTAAGGTTCAGATCAACGTTTGCTTTATTTTTTATGATATTGGCTACCTGGTTATCGCCATTAACCGTAAAGCTGGTATCGAGAGTAGAAAGGATATGGATCTTTTGATTGTTTACGGGAACACCATTCAGTGTATATTTTCCCTGTGCATCGGAATAAGCAACAACAAGATTTGCATCATCGGTTAGTTTTCCTTCCGGTTTCAGAATGGATGAAGATGTTTGCTGGCTATTTGCATCTATATAGATCTTTGCATTTTTAACCGGCTTGTTATCTAATTTCACAACGCCGCTAATTTCACTGCCTTTTTCAAGTTCAATTGCTATCGTAACCATACCCTTGCTTTCTTCATTTGAAATATTCTTGCTGACAGGAATATAGTTAGTGCCTTGCGGACCCCTGATGATGAAAGTATAATTGTTAATGGAGACATTTTCGAATACAAAATCGATCATGCCAAAAATGTTTGTTTTTTTAACCTGGTCACCTAATAGAATGCTGGCATTGGAAATCACTTTTCCACTCTCACTTTCTTTTACACTAAAAAGCATCCTGTGTTTGCGGCGGTATAAACCTATATCAGCAACAGTTCCTTTTGTTAGTTGTGCAGCGGTAAGGAAAAAAGAAGAATCGAAATAAGCCACATCTTTTGGAATGATCTCCAGTTTGGAAAAGAAAGTGGTAAGAACATCAATTTTGAAATTACCATTGTCGTCTGTTTCCACTACTTTTCCTGTACCACTCTTTACATATGCTTTAACGCCTCCGTTTTCATCTTTACTTACCACACGTCCGATAATAGATGCACCCGGGTTTAAGGCAACACTATTGTTTACAAATTGATTGCCGGTTAATTTTGCAAAAGTGAAACTAACCGCTGCAGATTTTTTATAACCATATGCATCGCCGGTGAATGAAACTGTTGCACCCTCTGCTTTCACATAATTGTTAAGAGGTGCCTGGTCAACAGTTAATTCTGCATAACCGTCTTTATCTGTCAGTTTCGATGGCGATGTGATTTTGCCATCAATCAGTATGGAACCCGATGCAATACTCTTCTGGGTAGAGTTATCCATCAACCGCAGGAAAACTCGGCTGGGTAAAGGTTCCAGTTCCATGGTTGTTTGATACACGGGAATACCACCATCCATAGCAACACTTTTTTCCAATGAAAAATGTGCGAAAGTAGCTCTGTAATATTTTGTTCCCTGTTGGGGATTGGCGCATGCTTCGATATAATAACTGTTAAATCCGGAAAGCAACCCGGTTAACGTGACCATACCATTGACATCTACAGGCCTGGCGCTCCACAGCTGTTCGAACTTAGTAGAGAACAGTGTATTCTGGTCAAGCTTCTTTGCGTCTTTTACCGAGGCTGTATTTGCATCGTATTGCGGGTTGATCAATTCTTTCTGTACATATTTACCATCACCCTCTCCAAAAGGAAGATTAGCAGATTTGTCTTCCAGCCTGCGAAACACGGTAACCACCATGTCTTCTAATTTCTCCTTGGTACCGGCAATTTTGGTTGCTACCCTTAGTTTTATTTCCTTCACATTGCTTGTCATGGGCGCAAGGCTAACCGCTTCAAAAGGTTGTATGATGATGGTTTCGTCAGTTGCGGATAAATATTTATTACTCGGCCATATACGGTAAACTCTCTGTAGCTGGATTGCGTTGTCTTCAGTAAATGCGATTTCATCATCCGGGAAATTGTTGGGACCGCTTTTGATTGCTGCAGGCGCTCCGGATATTTGAGGTGCCGCCTGTTGATTTTTTTTCAGACCGGTTCCTACTTCAAAAAATCCTGTCTGTGTATCGAAAGAGAAGCTGCCTCCTCCATTCTGAAATCCCTGGAACTGGCTGTTGGTTTTATCAGTTAAACCATAACCGGCTGCACCGCCAGGCATATAATTATTAATACCCGGGTTTGTGATTTCCTCTTTTAAACTGAAGATCGGTGCGGTTGCTTTATCCTGCTGCTTTAATGGTTTCTCTGCAATTTTGTCAACAGAGCCGCCCTTCTCAACGATCTGTCCTATACCAATCACCCCTTTTTGGTTAAAATTCACTACCTCAACTGTAAAATTACCCTGGGCATCTGTTTTACCTATTCCCATTGTCTGGCCATGATCCAGTAATTCCATCCCTTCATCAAATTCTGTTTTACCATCTGGTACGAAAAATTTTTGTGTGATGTATTTACTGTCCCCCCCGTTGGCCCCACTCATGTATGAACCGATCGGTTTGCCGTCAATAAGATAGTCTACCGTAACAAAGAATTCTTCGTTGGCTATCGGCCGCAGTTGCTTGCTTTCGTCGCTGCGCCATTTGTATAACAGCCTGCCTTTTATCAGCGAGGTCGGTGCTTTTTTAGAAACGATCTTATATGTATTGATAATATTTCGATACAAAGAATCTGACCGGGTTGAGTTAACCTGTTTGGGAACTTTGATGATCATTTCGCTTGCAACAAAATCATTGTCTTCCGTTAGTATGGTTACACTACCCAAATCGGATTGGTTGACACCGAAAGGACCGGAATTACCTGAGGAACTTTTACCCTGTTTCGATTTGTTAGGGTAGTTGCTGCCATTCAGTGCAAGCACATAATATTCATCACCGGCAAATAAATTGGCAAGAAGGTTATTAAATTTTACCGTAGATATTTCTTTGTTGTTACTTTTTTCGAGTTGTGTTTTGCCTCTTGCAACTTCCACAAATCCCTGGGCCGGAGCCTTGTCCGGGTCTAACGTTCCTTCTACCGGTGGGATATATGCTTTTTTATTTTTCCTGTATAATATTACAGTAATACCAGCTTGCGGCTTGGCCAGCGAGGCATTATAGATCATACCCTTGTCTTTGTCATATGCAAAATCCTCCCCCTTATGGGTCGTGTCCAGTAAGACATCAAGTTTGCCCTTTTCATTTTCCTTTACGGCATAACTGGCAAAATCTTTGGTAACATTAAGTTTAAGTGAGTAACCATATGTTTTGGCCACCAATTGTCCCAAACTCAGGTTCAGTGTATCAGCCTTGGTTCCCGAAGAAAATATTTTAAAATGATCATACACGTAATACCCGCCATTCATCTTAACGCGGTAGTAAATACTATCACTGGTTATTTTTTTCGCAGGTATGTTTAGTTCTATATTGAGGTTGCCATTTGCATCTGTATGAGCCGATGATGTGGCCAACTGTTTAAATTCTTTTGTCGCAGTACCCTTCTGAATAATGCCGGACGTTTTACCCGGTATTAACTGCAACGCTTCTATTTCAACAGGTGTATTTGACGCATTGTACTGCTCTGCCTTGCCTTCAAAAGAATATTTGAGCACAGCTTTTATTTTTGCCGTTATGATCTTTTCTTTATCTGCCACTTTCCGGTACTCAAAGTCGATACTTGTTGTTGTAGATACCAACGTTCCATACTTGTCATAGGCAGTAACAACTGCCTTATACCAATAGCCGTTTTTCAATCCCAGGGCATCCGCTTGGGCTTCTGTTTTCTTTAGCAGTTGTGATAGGCTATCGTTGTGGAGGATAAAACTTGTCTTGTATGAGAATTTTTTGTCTGTTGGTGATTTCAGAGTCGGTTTGTCAGTTGGCAGGATCTCTACATTATATTTTGTAATGCCATAACTTTTATAACTTGTTTCACTCACCGTGTAAACGGTAGTGTTCTTGTCATTTTTTATCCAGTTCCAGGCCAACAGGAAATCATTATCGTCATTTACAGGAATGAAATTCTGTTTGTCATTAGGATTGATAACCGTGAGCTTTATGTCGTCCGGCACAGCATAAGGATTCTTATTATAAGTAAATGACCGCACTTCGCTGCGGCCTCCATTTTTGTAGGCGGTACCCTGTATGCCTGGCAAAGCAGTAACCGCCCATGCATATTTCCTGCCGGGAACCATAATGGGTTGCGCGGGCCCATATAAAAAGATGGTTGCATTGGTAACGGTTTCAAAAAATGCCGGTGTCGTCTTTGCATTCATTGCATCGGTTACATTTTTATTTTTATCGAGCATTTCGATGATCCGTAAAAGATAATTGGTGCCGGGTTCAACGGCTGCAGGCATGTTCCAGGAAAAAATAATATTCTGTATGTTGTAGGTATTAAGCGTTATTTCATTTGCCGGCTGAACGGGCATCGGAGGATCAAGTTGTGTTAGTTTTACCTGTGTACAACCTGAGGGGCTCGTGGGAGACACCGGAATCGTTGGCGTATCATAATTGTATGCACGAACACAAAATTGATAAAAGTCTTCAGGCAACCCGTTCTTCAAAAAGATATCATTGGTGGTAATGTTTGTAAGATCGAATGAATTCATATCAAACAATACATTCAATGTCTGGATGTCTACCACTACAGGCAAAGCAGGCTGCAACACCAGGGGTTGAGACGGACGAAACCCGGGTTTGGACGCTATTTTTATACCGTTATTTCCCGTGATCTCCAGGCGGAGGTAAACACGTAATGGCGCTCCGCTTGTATTTGTCAAAGTGATCAATACTTTTCCCGGTTTACTTGCATAATCGCTGAGCCTGGTGGAGTAGGGTGGCGTAAGATTAAAGGTGGCGCTAACCTGTGCATTTCCCCGGAAGCCCAGCAAAAGGAGCGAAAAAAGAAATAGGCAGTTTAATAATTTATTTTTCATAATCCGTCTATTTAAAAACTGAATGTATAAGCTGCTTCACCAGTGTTTTCTCTATATCGTAACTGGGTAGCTGTAATTATTTCCGGTGAATTTTGCAGAAGCGAATAACGAAGGCTAAAACGGTGATGTATACCTGCCTGGTAATTGCCATTGAACATCAGGTTGTATATATTGCTTTTTCCCTGCGGCCCTTTACTTACAGTATAGGTATTGGTGAGTGCGGTCATTAGTTTGCCATTGAACCAACCCCTGTTGATGCCGGCTGTATAACCCATGTTCTCAAAATTACCAGTGATTAAACTATTGTTGGCATGGTTCACACCTGCTGTAAGACCTATCCCGCTTTTGACAAGAGTAAGGTTGTAATTGAAGAAAAGAATATCTGTGGTAATATTGTTTTGTGTTTGCGTGATGGTGTTATCATCTGTTAAGATACTCCGGTTATAAGATGCGATGACCACATGGGTATACCGCTCATTATTGGATACATATCGTGGTGTAAACGAAAGGCTGTTGTTGTTTTGCGCCAGCAGGTATTTATTCTGCACCAGTACCACAGTTGGTTTTGAATTGGATGAAAAATTCGTGTATGAAGCATCCAGGCCGAATTTCCGGGTAATATCCCATCCGATATTTGCCATGGCTATTGCCCGGCTGGTGGTGGATTGTTTTTGTCCCTTGGTATTATCTCTTTGCGAACCTATACTGCCATTGAATCTGAACCTGCCTTTCGCAAGGTTAACAGATGGAGATAAGGTATAGCTTTCTATATCGCTGTTGAAAAAATAAGTTCCCATCGATTTGAAATCCGGATCAATATGTTTGTATTCTGCCTTAAGCGAAAAAATATTTCCCGTAAAACCAAATGCTGCGCGGTATGCCGCATAAAATGCAGTTGTACCGTTAACAGGCATAATGCTTCTGATCTTTTCTGCCCAGTCATTGGTAGTGCTTATAGCAAGCTGGCTTCCTATGTCGTCTGTATAAAGGCTGGCACCGGCATCTCCTTCTAAAAATATTTTTTTGAAAAACTGCATGCGGAAAGCGATAGAAGCTACGGCGTTGGCGGCCGCACGAACGTCTTGTTTGGTTATGGGAGCGATATTATTTACGCTGGCACTGTCATCGCTCGCTTTTAATATACTTATATTGAAATAACTCCTTTCATCGCCGATGCCTAATTTAAAGGCAAGGCCTTTTCTTGAAAAACTAAAAGGTTGCAACGTACCTAATGTTGTATCCACGGTTGTGGCCCTGTTAAGTCTACCATACATGATAGCAAAATGAAATTTACCGGGATTTATTTCTAAACCTGCTCCAAGCATGGTATGTCCATCTAATGTATAAGGAGAAAAAGAGAGGTTGCGATAACCTCCGTGAAGAGTGAGCCATTTGTATTTTGGACTTAACCCAAACTGATTAAAAGGTTGGCTAAAACTTCTGTCCTGCTCACTTATTGAAAAGGACACCGGAATATCAAATCCATAAAAACTAAGCGTAGGAGCGCCGCTAAAAATATAACTGAAGGGTTGTCTGCGTGAAGCGATGCCGTTTGCTGAATAACTAATGCCACGAATATCAAATGAGCCATGTAAACTCACCGCTTTCTGCCGGGCCATTTGTTGTACATCCTGGGCCCTGCCGGTATATACCAGTAACAACAACATTACAGTAGATGGTATGAATAAGGGTTTCATATTTTTTGTACGGTTACGTTTTTACCATTTGTTACCCGGATAGCATAATTTTTATATTGGTAAGCAGTAATATTAACCCGGTTATTTCCTTGTGAAAGCGTAAACTGCTTTACTACTTCACCTGTATTTGTTATAACTGTAGCGGTAGGGGGAATTAGCTCTGTAACTGATTGAATGAAAATATTCAGTTCAGCGTTTGGATGGATGGTGATATTGACAGTTGATTTGGGCATTACAATGATAAAAACATTGTAAACATAATTGTGCTGAACCAACGATTTCGCTTGATAGAGTAAGTGGCGGGCGGAATTTAGTAAGTGGTAAAGGGGTGAAGCTAGATTGCATTCAGTTTTTCAAGTACTTCCTGTTTCTTACGTCTTGAAATTTCGATGACATCATTTCCATAAACAATGACATAGCCGCTATCCTGGTTCTTATAACCGATGACGTGGTCAATATTTACCAGGTGAGAATGATGAACCCGTAAAAAATTGTACGGGGATAGCTGCTCCTCTAATTCTTTCAGGGTTTTGGTAACGGTTTGTTTGGGCCGGTTGGTAAAAAAAATAACGGAATAATTACTTTGCGATTCTACACGAACGATCTCACATACCGGAACAAACTGTACGGTTGTATTATTTGAGATTTGAATTTTCTTCCCTGAATTTGTTTTCAGTTGTTGAAGAAAATTATTCATCAGCTCGTTGTTCCCGCTTTTTTTATTACCTGCACATTTATGTATGGCAGAGGTAAGTTCCTCAAGACTGATGGGTTTTGTAAGATAATCCAGGGCATTTAACCTGATGGCCTGGATGGCATAATGTTGGTGTGCGGTAGTAAAGATCACATGAAAGCTAACCTGTTCCAATGACTGCAGTAGTTCAATCCCGGTCATCTCAGGCATTTCTACATCTAAGAATAATATATCAGGCTGATGTGTGTTAATCAAGTCGATACCTGTTGAAGGAACCGAAGCGGTAGCTACTATTTTAATTAAGGATGAAAACTTTTTTTCCAACATTAATTTCAACGTTTCAATGCAGGACATTTCATCATCGATAATGATAGCTTTCAGCATTAAGTGGTTGTTTTTTATAGGATAATTATAGTGACCTGCTAGCCAATTTTTTTAAAAATTTCAACAGGAATATCTAAGGTTATTTTTGTACCGGCAGCATTCCCTTCAGTGTCATACAAATCTTCGATAGCAATTTTTCCGAAATGACCTTTTGATTCCAGCATGCGTAAACGTTGTTCTGTTATTTGCATACCATAAGATACAACTTTTTTTTCTTTCCTGTTTTTAATCTCTTCGGCTTTAGCTCTTCCTATACCATTATCTTCTATTATGCAGATTATTTTTTCATTTTGCTGTTGTATGTTTATGGATAATAGTCCCCTGCCGTCTTTTTGTAACAACCCGTGCCAGATTGCATTTTCTACATAGGGTTGAATAAGCATGGGTGTTATTAATACCTGGCTTGTTTGAATATCTTCATGTACCTGTATAGTATAATCAAATTTATTGTTGCATCTTCTATGCTCAAGTTCAAGATACAATTGCAGGGCGATGACTTCCTGTTCAAGTGTAACCAATTTATACATAGAATGCTCCAGTATCAGGCGAATGAGCCTCGAAAATTTACCAAGGTATTCTGCTGCATCTTCCTGTTTGTTTTCCCATATATATTTTTGAATAGAATTCAGTGAATTAAAAATAAAATGAGGGTTCATCTGGCTTCTGAAAACTTTCATCTCCAGGTCTACCATCTGTTTATTTGCATCTGTTTTTATTTCTTCCAGTAAACGTATGCGTTTGATCCTTTGCCGCGCAATAAAAATAACCGTACTTACAAATGAAGTGATCAACAGTAACCTGAACCACCATGTTTGCCAGAAAGGGGGATGTATGATAAAGGAATACTGCGTGATTTTTTTGTTCCATTCGCCATTATTGTTGCCGCTTTGCAATAAAAAAGTATAGCTGCCGGGAGCAAGGTTACTGTAATTGGCTACCCTTGATTCATTGTCGGTGATCCAGGCTGAATCGACTTTGTCAAGTTTATATCGGAAACTGATATTATCCGGGTAATCAAATTCGAAGGCCGTAAAAGAGAAACTTATATTGTTCTGTTTATGGGTTAATTCAGGAGGAGTAGCTTGCTCATTTAAAAAAGGTCTCTGGTTGATGGTTACCTGTTGTATCAAAGCGGCACTTGGTAGCTTTTGTTCAACTACAGGTGTCATGTTGATAAGTGTATAAGCATTCCTGTTCCCGAATGCAAGTTCATTATTTAATTTCGTAAAAGGTACCGTGGTAAATTCTTCAGCAAACGGGCTGGGCATACTTAGCTTTATCGTTGCAGTTGTTTTTATATTATATTGAAGAACGCCTGCAAGAGTGCTTAACCATAAATAGTCGCCTTTGGAAAAAACGGATAATACGGGAACATCAGTGAAATTACCAAATTGCCGGATCGCTGTAGATGTTTTTGAACTATAATCGAATACATTAATCCCAACAGATGAAGCAGAAATAATACGCCCTTTATTATCTAAGGCCATATTTATTACTGCATCCACTGCTGTTGTGTCGGTAAGGGATCTGGTCGTGAAAAATTCCATTCTCCTGTTACTCAAATGATAATTTATAATACCGCCAACTCCTCCTGCCCATAAGAAATTCCTTACACTGTCATAAAGAATACTGAAGAAGTTATTTGGACTAATCAATAAATTTTCTTCTTTTTTGCGGAAAATTACCTGTCCTTTTTTTTCTCCAAGGGTATAACTTAATAGTCCATCACTTGAAGCTATATAAACCGTATTGCCCGGTGGTTTAACCAGTTTTCTTATCTCAAACGGCTCCTTTGAAAGTGGTAATTGAAAATCACGTATTGTTCGTGCCGTGTTCGTTGTTTTGTTCCATAAGACAAGTTCGGTTGTTTTTGCCAGGATAAATTGATCAGTGTCAAGTTGGATCATGTCAAAGAAGCTGCTGCCCTTACTTCCATTTTCTACGGTTTCATCACCAATTATTTTATATTGCCGGATAATTTGCTTTGTTTGCCAGTTTATTTTTAATAAGCCCTGGTGTCTTGCAATGATCCACGCAATATTTGGGTTGTATTTGTCTAATGTAACTGCGTTGATATTGTTATCACTTTTATCCGACCCCTGGAACTTTACAATCTGGATCTTGTAGTGCTGGTAAGCAGGATTCAACACGCTCAACCCGCTTTCGGTGGCCAGCCACATCCGGTTGTCTTTATCAATATGGATCGAATTGATGTTGTCAGCAGCAAGGCTAAAAGGGTCTTCTGATTTATTCATAAAACAGGTAACCATTTTCTCTGTAGCGGCATTAAATACACATAGTCCATTGCCGTTTGTAGCGAGCCAAAAAAGATCATCTCCTTTATACGCAGTGTATTTGGTAATGATCTTTATATTATAAGAGGCGGTGCCCTCCACAAGTGTTGGCAGTTGATAAGGATTTGGGGTGGTCCATAAGCCTTTATTGGTGCCCATCCAATACATGCCCTTATGAAATAATATCGTTTTAATGCGAATGGACTCTCCGTTCTTTTTTAAACTGAATGATTTGTATTTATTTGTCTGCGCATTATAAACGAAATATTTGTCATTAACTGTTGTGCATATGATGGTACTGTCCTTTGCACCATAGATCATCCAGGGTTGGTACACATTGTCAAGGGCTGTTGTATCGATTTTGCTGTTATCCAGGTTAAGCTTACATAAACCATACTGAGTAACAAACCACAGATGGTTGCCGATTATCCGGCATGAATAAGCAAACTTAAAAGGCTTGAGTGCAGGGGAATTGATATAATCGAATTTATCTTCTGACCTGTTATATAGAAGAAGACCACCTGCATTGCCTACCCACAACCTGCCTGTTTGATCTAATTGCAGATGATTTACATAATCTACTTTCAGCCCATACTTTTTGTTAAATGTGTTATATTGTATCACCCTTGCTCCGTCGAAACGATAAAGGCCTCTATTACATAGCCAGATATATCCAAGACTATCCCGTATCACATCTGAACTATATTCTTTATAGAGACCATAACGACCTGTGTAATTGTCAAATCTCAGATTCGGCATCAATAGATCCTGGGATGAGGCTCTCGTCAACCCGTTTATGGCCAATAATAAAAGGATGAGCCTGGAATATTTGATATGCAGAAAAGGGATGGGGATTGGGTTATTTTTAGTGAAAAAGTAAATTTCAAGTAAAACAACAGAATTTTCCCCGAAATTTGCGCTAGTTTTTAGTAACTGGTTGTAAAGCTAACAACTGGTATTCAATCTGTTAATCTTCCGGAGGTATATAAGTTAGTAAAGATTGATAAATCAAAATATAATATTAAATAGAATTGTCATTGTATGATCGATATAAAAGTTCCAGCGATAGGAGAATCCATTAGTGAAGTAACACTCTTAAAGTGGACCAAAAAAGAAGGTGATTGGGTTGACCGTGATGAAGTGATTGCTGAACTCGAAAGCGAGAAGGCAACATTTGAAGTAAATGCTGAGAAAGCCGGTATACTAAAACCACTCGCTAAAGAAGGTGACACTTTACACATTGGTGATGTATTGGCCCAGATAGACGAGACTGCAACCAAACCCGCAGCAACTGAAGCTCCCAAACAGGAAGCTGCTGCTAACACGAAACCGGCACCACCACAAACCACCAACAACAAATCACAAACCAACGAAGCCCCTGTTACTTCCGTTCCGAACGACATAAAAGCCACACCCGTTGCTTCTGCAATCATTGCTGATAAAAAAGTGGATACCGCATCTATCAAACCATCAGGCACCGGTGGTAAGATCATGAAGAATGATGTACTTGAAGCATTGAATAATCCTGGAAAAAAAGCATTTGCCGGTACAGAACTTATGAGCCGTAATGTTCGCCAGGAAAAAATGAGCAGCCTGCGCAGAACCATCGCCCGCCGTTTGGTGGAAGCAAAAAATACAACCGCTATGCTCACCACTTTTAATGAAGTGGATATGACACGCGTAATGGAGGTTCGTAAACAATACAAAGACAAATTCAAAGAGAGTCATGGTGTGAACCTTGGCTTTATGAGTTTCTTTGCCAAAGCATGCGCTATTGCATTGGGTGAATGGCCATCTGTAAATGCTTATATCGATGGAGATAATATTCTGTATCATGATTATGCAGATATCAGCATTGCTGTAAGTACACCACGTGGATTAACCGTTCCGGTTATGCGTAATGTAGAAAGCCTTAGCATGGCAGATATTGAAAAGAAAGTAGTAGAACTGGCAGGCAAAGCGCGCGACAGCAAATTAACAACAGAAGATCTGCAGGGTGGAACATTCACTATCACCAATGGCGGCGTGTTTGGAAGTTTAATGAGTACACCAATCATCAACATACCCCAGAGTGCTATATTGGGTATGCATAAGATACAGGAAAGACCAATGGCGATCAATGGCCAGGTGGTGATCCGTTCTATGATGTACCTCGCATTAAGTTATGATCACAGGATTATCGATGGAAGAGAGAGTGTAAGTTTCCTCGTACGTGTGAAAGAATTGCTTGAGAACCCGGAATTGCTGCTGATGGGAAAAGATCCTGTGAAGACTTTGCTTGAATTGTAGTTTTTTGTAAATTCCGTGTATGAAAAAGATCCAATCCCTGCTTTTCATTGGTATTGCTGTGGCTTTTATCGCTGTATCCTGCCAGAAAGCATATGAACGCCCTGATCTTACCACCGGTGGTGGTACAGGTGGCGGTAACCCAGCGCCGGCCGGAAGTCTACTGGCCAAGGTTGAAACAAAGACCAATGGGAGTACTGAAGGATCAACCATCACCTACGAATACAATTCATCTTCAAAGCTGTCACGCATTACAACGGTGGCTACTGACAGTTCAAATACATCAATCACTTATGTTTACCGTTATGTACGTGATGCAGCGGGAAGGGTAACAAAGATCGTATCAAATATTTTCTCAGCGGTGAGCCCCAATTCCGGTTTCCCGGATAGCGTTGATGTGATCGTTCATTATCCTGATGCGAGCACTTTCAATTTTGATTATGTAGCATTTAGTATACCACTGGGAGGACTTGCATACTCCGATACCGCGAGATATACGTACTCCAATGGTGTGATCACTGAGCTGCAGGAATACCAGGCGATTGGCCCGCAAGTGGTAACCAGGGTAGACTGGCGACAATTTACCTATGCGAATAATAATATTGTTACAGAAAAAATATTCAGTCCTTCGGTGAACGCAGCTACTACACCGATAGCTATATTTACAAATGAATTCGATAGTAAAGTGCAACCTTTGTTCACGGGTAACGAGGGATTTTTACTTGGGCAAAACACAGGCTACGCTTCAAAAAATAATATGATGAAATTTACCGCCACCGATAACTCCAATGGTACGGTAATCGTCAGTTTGAATTATACATATCAATACAATAGCAATAACCTGCCGATATCCGGTACCGGTACCGAAACACCCAAGAACAAAACGACTACAGTTAAATTCACTTACCAATAGCAGGATTTATATTTTCAGGGTTTTATATGCTAAATCGTAAAGTGGCAGTATTTTTACATTGTGATCAAATACGCCGGCCAATACTTCCGTTCTGCCACAGCAATTATTGAGCAATATGATGGTGCTATTCCCCTGGCGGGATTCTTAAAGCAATACTTCAAGGCAAACCCGAAATTCGGTTCGAAAGACAGGCGGTTTATCAGCCAGCTTTGTTATACTTATTATCGAGCCGGCCATTCAATTGCTGCAACAGTTGAAGAAAAGATCAAAGCATCTGTTTTTCTTTGTGAGGATAACGCAAATGAATGGGCCACTCTTTTTACCGATGAATGGCTTGCAGAATGGGGGAGCAGTATTGAAACGAAATGGAAATTTATCTCTGCCAGGTTTCCCGGATCGGATCCGCACAAATTATTTTTATGGGAGGATGAATTGAGCAAAGAGATCGATCCGCATTTATTTACCAATTCTCATTTGTTACAACCTGATCTTTTTTTGCGTATCCGTCCCGGTCATACAAAAAATGTTTCCAAAAAATTAGATGACAAGCAGGTTGTATACAGGCGATTAACAGAAACCTGTATCGCATTGGCTAACGGAACTAAAATTGAACCCATACTTGCCATAGATAAAGAAGTAGTGGTACAGGATCTCAGTTCACAGCGCGTAGCTGAGTTTTTTCCACCAGGTATACCGGTAAATGTATGGGATTGCTGTGCAGCCAGTGGCGGCAAATCATTGTTGTTGCATGATTATATAAGAAATATCAATTTAACCGTATCGGATGTACGGCCATCTATTATCAGGAACCTGAAGGAAAGATTTGCACAGGCAGGTATCAGGAATTACGATTCATTTATTGCAGATCTCACCGCCGGCGGAATCAAAATTCAAAAACAAAAATTTAACCTGATCGTTTGTGATGTCCCGTGCAGTGGAAGCGGTACCTGGGGAAGAACACCTGAACAATTGTGTTTTTTCTCCAAAGAAAAGATCAGTGAATACGCAACTTTACAAAAGAAAATCGTTGCCAATGTGATCCCCTATCTTGAAAAAGAAGGGTACCTGCTTTATATCACCTGCTCCGTTTTTGAAAAGGAAAATGAGGAGGCTGTCACATTTATACAACAAAATTCAAAACTTACATTGATCAAAATGGAACTGTTGAAGGGGTATGATAAGAAGGCAGATTCAATGTTTGTTGCTTTGTTTAAGCTAAGAGAATAAAAGTTGGAAAGAGATAAAAGAGATTTGCTAATGGGATAGGAGTGGAAAGCAACGAAAGAAATTGCTAAAAGGAAACTAACTCCTTACCTCTTTTCACTCTTATTCTCTTAGCAAATCAATTCACCGCGCTGTATAATCCCACCACCGATCACATCATTCCCCTCATAAAAAACAGCACTTTGGCCCGGGGCAATACCTTTTACATTTTCGTAAAAACGTGCGCGTATACCATTATCAGTTGTATATAAGTTGCTGAGTGCACCTTTGTCTTTGTAACGGATTTTGGTAATGGCTTCCATGCCATCAGTAATGCCATCGTATTTGATCCAGTTAAGCCTGCCTACCAGCATATCGTTTTGTTCAAGATCGCTTTCATCTCCCAAAACAACTGTATTGGTGTCGGGATTGATAGCAGTAACATATATAGGCCGGCCCATCGCAATTTCCAATCCTTTGCGTTGGCCAATGGTATAAAAAGGATACCCTTTATGCTGCCCGAGTTTTTTTCCTTCTTTGTCAACAAACCAGCCACCGTTTACTTTTTCTTCCAATCCTTCCACACGGTTTTTTAAAAATCCGCGGTAGTCATTATCCGGAACAAAACAGATCTCGTAGCTCTCACTTTTTTTGGCGAGTTCAGGATACCCAAGATCTATGGCCATTTGCCTGATCTCCGATTTACGATATCCACCCAACGGCAACATGGTGCGGCAGAGCAGTTCCTGGTCGAGACCCCAAAGCACATAGCTCTGGTCCTTGGTTTCATCGAGGCCTTTGCTGATCACGTATCGTCCGTTATCATGCTGGCGTATCAGACCATAATGTCCCGTTGCAATAAATTCGCAATCGAGGGCATCGGCCCTTTTCAGTAATGCGCGCCATTTGATATGGGTATTGCACATTACGCAGGGGTTGGGTGTGCGGCCTGCAAGGTATTCGTCCACAAAATTCTCAATCACAAAATCGCCAAACTCATCGCGTATATCTAAAATGAAATGTGGGAAGCCATGGTGTACGGCCGCCTGCCGTGCATCATTGAATGAATCAATATTACAACACCCTGTTTCCTTGGTACTGGTGCCGCTGCTGGCATAATCCCAGGTTTTCATGGTAATGCCGACAACTTCATACCCCTCCTGGTGAAGCATAAGAGCCACCACGGTACTATCGATACCGCCGCTCATTGCCACCAAAACCTTCCCTTTACGGCTCATAGTTAAAAATTGAGTCCCGCCTTAGGCGGCGGGTAAGCTGCAAAAGTAAAACAACTATAGCTAACAAAGGTTGGCGAGCTGTTAACGGGCGTTACGAAAGTGGAAAAAAGCTAATAAATAAGTAAAAAATAATATATTACTTTAGTGATATAAAAAAAACAGCTTATGAAAACCCTTCTTATTGCAGCGGTCTTTAGTTTGTTCTTTTTGCCTGTTACTGCACAAACGCCGCAAACAGCATCCCAAAAACATATTGACCTTGCTTCAGTTGAGGTAAAAAACGCAGCCGGAGCAGTATATCCCACATTTATCGTTCAGAAGCTAATGGCAACGGGTAAATATGGCTTGCGGATGAACCAGGATGGTAAGACCGGCTTATTGTACGAGCTATCGGAAGAAGAGATCAGCAAACGGTTGGCTGCTATACCAAAACCTATGGAGAGTAAATTCTTCAGAACTGGCCAGGCCATTTCTTCTTTTAAAGAGAAAGATATGAATGGTGTTAAATACAATCTGAAAGAATTGGTGGGAAAAGTAGTGGTGTTAAATTTCTGGTTTATCAATTGCCCGCCCTGCCGCCAGGAGATCCCGCATTTAAATGAAATGGTGGAATCTTATAAAGACAATAAAGAGGTGGTGTTCATTGCTGTGGCGCTGGATGAAAAATCTGAGCTTGAAGAATTTCTGACGACCACGCCCTATAAGTACAATATCATAGATAGGGGAAGGTATATTGCGGAACAATACAGAATCAATTTATATCCTACTCATGTGGTCCTGGATAAACAGGGAAAAGTGGTGTTCCATACTTCAGGTTTTGGCATGGGAACGGTTTCCTGGCTGAAAAAATCGATCGAAGCGGGGCTGAATGAGACTGTAGCGAAATAATACGCAGTATTTTAGTCCCAATTTATACAGTGAAAAGAAACTTGTTTCTGCGGTAAATACGCTTTTGTATTAATTTTATCCGTTCCATATTTACAAAAAATAAAAATGTTATGATAAAGCTCCAGGTAATCGGCAATTTGGGTAAAGATGCCCTCGTAAATAACGTGAATGGTAAGAACGTGATCAATTTTACCGTGGCCCACACTGAGCGTTTTAAAGATGCCCAGGGTAACCTTAAAGATAAAACAACATGGGTTGACTGTGCTTACTGGACCGACAGGACCGCAGTGGCGCCTTATCTTAAGAAAGGCACACAGGTATACGTAGAGGGCCAACCTGATGTAAGAACCTATACCACGCAGGACGGCCGCCAGGGTGCAACTTTATCCCTCCGCGTATTAAGCGTGCAGTTATTGGGAAGTAAGAGCAGTGATGGCGGTGGTAGTAATGACGGTGGAGGAAGCAGTTACCAATCTGCGCCCGCACCTGCTTATTCCCAACCGACCACATCAGGACCATCGGCGAGTGAATTAACGGAGCCGTTGGATGATCTGCCGTTTTAAGAAATGAATTTTTAATTGTGAAAAGGAGATGAGCGAAAGTTTATCTCCTTTTTTGTTGTCGCTAAGTATAAATACGGAGTATTAATCTATGCCGTAGTCGCTCGGCTCTGCCGAGTGACTTGTATAATTTGACTTCCGGCCAAACTATACACCATGAGTGAATTACGCAAAGCAAACTATGATGCCGTTTTCTTCATCACCCTTACCGTTGCAAGTTGGGTAGATGTTTTCACCAGAAGATCTTATTGCGAAGAACTTGTCAAAAATATACAGTATTGTCAACAACACAAAGGCCTTGAATTGTATGCTTATGTCATCATGACCAATCACATGCATTGGATCGCTGGCCAGAAAGAAGGTAAACTAAATGACCTGCTTCGCGATTTTAAAAGTTATTCTGCCAAACAACTATTATCCATGATCTATAATGATCCGATGGAAAGTAGGCGTGACTGGATGAAAATTATTTTTCAATACAATGCGAAATTTCAAAAACAGAATGCTGAGAACATGTTTTGGCAAAAGACAAACTATGCACTGGATTGTTATAATCAGAAAGTTCTTTGGCAGAAGATGAATTATATTCATGAGAACCCTGTGAGAACGGGTTTAGTGGAGAGAGCAGAAAATTGGTATTATAGTAGTGCAAACCCACGGTCGCCGATTGAAATAATAAGTTTTTAGTTTGATAGGCCGGAGGCCTGTGGATACAAGTCACTCGGCGGAGCCGAGCGACTACCGCGAAGAAGAAAACTCTTTACCAACAATATGAAAAATCCATAAACACCTGTTCAATCCGTTTAATCCGCGTTGCCATTACTCTGCGAAGCAGAAACAACTTATCTTGCAAGGCGACTTTATAAATTTATAAACCATGTTATTTTCCTACGATCACCTCTACCAATTCACCCACTCCGTTTTTAAAAGTATCGGCTGTTCTGATGAACATGCGGCAACAGCCACCACCGGTTTATTGTCGGCAGATATAAGAGGAATTGATAGTCATGGAGTGGCAAGGTTAACAGGTTATGTGCGTTTATGGGAAGCAAAACGTGTGAATGCAACACCGGATATCAGGATTGTTCATGAAACACCTTCAACAGCAGTGGTGGATGGGGATGCAGGACTCGGCCTGGTAGTGGCACCATTTGCCATGCAGGTGGCTATTGAAAAAGCAAAACTGGTGGGTACCGGTTGGGTCAGTGTTAGAAATACGAATCATTTTGGTATCGCGGGACATCATGCTATGATGGCTTTGCAATATGATATGATCGGTATGGCTATGACAAATGCGAGTGCTTTGGTAGCACCTACTTTTTCAATCGAGAAGATGTTGGGAACGAACCCTATTGCAGTGGCCATTCCTGCTGACAAACAACCCGCATTTGTTGCAGATTTTGCAACCACTACTGCAGCGAATGGTAAACTGGAAATACTGCAGAGAAAGAATGCAGACACGCCATTGGGTTGGGTGCAGGATAAAGATGGACAACCTTCTACTGATGCTAATATTTTAAAAAAACAGGGAGCTTTGTTACCATTGGGAAGCGACAGGGAACATGGAAGCCATAAAGGGTATGCATTGGGAAGTATCGTAGATATATTCTCAGCAGTATTGAGTGGTGCCTCTTATGGCCCATGGGCACCGCCATTTCCTGCCTATGTACCAATGCCGGAAAATATGCCTGGAAAAGGGTTGGGACATTTTTTTGGTGCCATGCGTGTGGATGCATTCCGCCCCGCGGATGAATTCAAACAACATATGGATAACTGGATACAGCGTTTTCGTTCCGCTACACCAGCTGAAGGATATGAAAAAGTATTGATACCCGGAGATCCGGAAAGAGAAATGGAATCTATCCGCATGAAAGAAGGTATTCCACTGGTAGATAGTGTCATTGAGGACCTGAAAGAAGTAGGCAATAAATTCTCACTGGTACTTTGAACGGGCGAATGATAATATTAACAAAAAAATATTTACATGCCATTGCGTTGATGTTTTTCATTTTCATTATGGTTGATGCAGATGCACAACATAGTAATCTCAGGAAATATATCAACGAAAAAAAGTGGAATGAATTATTTCCCTATCGGTTTGGAATTTTTGCAGGAAGAGATACTACCCAACAAAGGATGACAGGAAAGGACCTGTATTCATTCAAAGCTTTTCTTACGGCAACAGATTCATTCCCGCAATTTTTATCGGGCTCTGATGAGGTTACACAAAAACGCGAGCTATGCGCTTTTCTTGCCAATATTGCCTATGAAAATGGTGGAGGCTGGGATGAAGCGCCAGGTGGTTATTATAAATGGGGACTACATTATCTCGAAGAAGTAACCTGCTCAAAAGGATGCCCGCAATATAGTGATACTTCAAAAAAGCAATACCCGCCTGTACAAGGGAGATCTTATCATGGGCGGGGTCCGCTACAGTTAAGCTGGAATTACAATTATGGCCAGTTCAGTGAAGCGTATCTGAAAGACAAGAATATATTACTGAACGATCCATCGATCATCATCAAAGATCCTGTGATATGTTTTGCATCGGCACTTTGGTTCTGGACAACACCACAGCTTCCCAAACCATCCTGCCATGATATTATCAGTGGTATATGGAAACCATCAGCAAAAGATATAGAAGCAGGAAGGTTGCCCGGGTTTGGTGCAATAGTAAATGTGATCAATGGCGGCATAGAATGCGGCCCATCCGGCGCTGCCGATACCCGCTACAGATACGGCTATTACAGGTTTTTCTGCAAATATTTTAACGTAGATCCCGGTCCTAACATAGAATGTGCCACGCAAAAGCCTTTTGGCCAGTAGATTTCCCCACAATTCGGAATTATTAATTACCAATTACTAATTACTAATTCGTGCAGCGCTTACATTTGCAGCACATTTAATCAATCACAAAAATCGGGGAGGGGGTTTCACATGAAAGTAATGAAGTTTGGCGGCACCAGTGTAGGAAAGCCGGAACGTATGCACCAGGTATCTCAACTGATCACTAAAGATGCAGAACCAACCATTGTAGTGCTCAGTGCATTAAGTGGTACTACCAATTCATTGGTAGAGATCAGCAACAGTTTATCACAGGGCGATCGTAGCAGTGCGAAGCAGAAGATCGATAAACTCGAAGCGCATTACCGCGCATTTGTTCTGGATCTTTTAAAGAAAGAAGAAACAAGAACAAAAGCAAACGCATTTCTTACAGAACACTTTGAGTTCCTGAATATCATCTTACGAATTTCTTTCAGCGAAGCATTGAATAAAGATATTCTTGCACAGGGCGAATTGATGAGTACAAAATTATTCAGCAGCTATCTTGAAGAACAGGGTGTTGATCATATGTTATTACCTGCGCTTGAATTCATGTCAGTTGATTCAAACGAAGAACCCCAATTGGGAAGTATCAAGATCAAACTGAGCCAGTTGCTGCAGCAGAACAGCGATAAAAAATTATTTATCACACAGGGTTATATCTGCCGTAATGCAAAAGGCGAAGTGGATAATTTAAAAAGAGGTGGAAGTGATTATACAGCATCACTGATCGCAGCTGCTATTAATGCAACCGTATGTGAGATCTGGACAGATATTGATGGTATGCATAACAACGATCCGCGTATTGTTGATAAAACCAATGCCATCAAACAACTGAGTTTTGATGAAGCAGCTGAGCTGGCATATTTCGGTGCAAAAATCCTGCACCCCACCTGTATCTGGCCGGCGCAACAGGAAAATGTTCCTGTTAAATTATTGAATACGATGCAACCTGATGCATCCGGTACTGTGATCACAAAAGAAGCAGGCAGCGTAGGTGTAAAAGCGGTGGCAGCGAAAGACGGTATCATAGCGATCAAGATCAAGAGCAGCCGTATGTTACTGGCTTATGGCTTTTTAAGAAAAGTATTCGAAGTGTTTGAGAAATATCACACGTCTATTGATATGATTACTACTTCTGAAGTGGCCGTTTCTGTAACGATAGATACAGATGTTTCTTTAAAACAGATCGTAAAAGAGCTCGAACCTTTTGGAACGGTGGATGTAGACAAAGAACAAACCATTGTATCTATTGTAGGTAATGAGATCGCACAAACAGAAGATGTATTGCAAAAGCTTTTTACAGCCATCAGCGAGATCCCGGTTACCATGGTAAGCTATGGAGGAAGTTCACACAATATTTCATTGCTGGTACCTAGTTCCTATAAGATCAAAACCCTGCAATTGCTTAACAAGGGGCTGTTTGGCCTGTAATTAAAATTTATGGCAACAAAGATCATACTGCATAGGAAAAGTGAATTCATGAACAAGTTGCGTGGCATCAAAGTATTTATTGATGGTATGGAAGTGGGAAAGATCACTAACGGAGGTACGGAAGAATATGTTGTAACGCATGGTGTACATACTATGCAATGTAAGATCGATTGGTGCAGCAGCCCGGTGATAGACCTGGTTGTTAATTCAGATGAATCAAAATTTCTTGAAGTAGGATCAGGGATGAAGTATTTTGGAATCGGTTATATACTTATTATTGTTAGCTTGGTTTTAGATCTGCTATGCAAGCTTGCCCATATTCCCAGACCTGAGTACCTCATATGGATACAACTTGCTATCTTCATTCCCGTTATGCTTTACCTGGTGTATTATCTTTCCCTAGGGAAAAAGAATTACCTGAAACTGCGGGAAGATAAAGACAATATTTTCAATTAAAGAACCCAAAAACCGTTGAGTATCTCAACGGTTTTTTTATTGAGAAACGAAATTATCTTTCTGAGTCATAAAACAAATGGTGTGCGTGTAATTATTACTTATTTATTTTGTTTGATCAGTTGTACGCAACTATCCGCACAGCTTTCTTTAAAAGGAAAAGTGATCACTGCTGATGGCGGAAAACCTGTTGCTTTAGCCAATGTATTCCTGGCCAACACTTCCATCGGCACCGTAAGTAATGAGAAAGGTGAATTTGTAATCGAACAATTTCCTGCCGGCAGGTACGACCTCGTCGTTTCTTTTATAGGATATGAATCCTATGTGATATCTCTCCAGTCGAATCGCTTGCCAGTGGATCTTGAAATAAAACTCAAGATCAAAGTAAATGAGTTGAAGGAAGTCGTACTAGAGCCCTATGAAAAAGATGGCTGGACAAAATGGGGGCTTTTCTTCATGGAAAATTTCATTGGTACATCTGCTTTCGCAGAAGATTGTAAACTGATGAATAAGGATGTGATTAAATTCAGGTTCAACAGGAAAAAAAATATACTGCAAGCTTTTGCTGACGACAGACTGGTGATCGAAAACAAAGCTTTGGGATACCTGCTGAAGTATGACCTGATCAGTTTTGATTTTGATTTCAACACGAAGAGATTTTTTTACCAGGGTTACCCCCTGTTTGAAGAAATGAAAGCAAAACGTGAAGGCATACAAAAAAAATGGATCAGCAACAGGCAGGATGCCTATTATGGGTCGATGATGCATTTTATGCGTAGCCTGTTCCGAAATAAACTGATAGAGCAACAATTTGAAGTGCGTAAAATCATTAAGCTTTCCAGCGAAGAACAGGTAAGGGTAAAGGCAGCCTATCTGAAAGCGCGTATCCCTGTTGCTATGAACGGGCACCAGGTGATTGTAAACGATAGCAAGAGCGATATTCATCCCGATACACTTGCCTATTATCGTAAAGTAATACAGACCCCGGAAGATTTTAATGTATTGATCAACCAGGTACTTCCTGGCGATAGCATTGCGTATGCGGTCGACAGCATTTCAGTCGGATTGGATTTTTCTGACTACCTGCAGATCGTTTATCCTCCGAAGAAAGCACCAATTGAATATGGCAAATCGATCCAAAAAATATTGAGAGATGTGCCGATCACTTCAGAGATTTTCCGTTTAAGCAGTACCCCGATCATTGTACTTTCCAATGGAACTTATTTTGAGGGCACCAATCTGATCAGTACACAATATTGGGCATGGTCAGAGAAAATTGCATCACTATTGCCGGTTGATTATTGGCCGCCGCCGAAAAAAATGCGTTAGAAAATATCAGTAGCGAATCAACACATATAAAAAAAGAAAGCTCCATTAGATTGGAGCTTTCTTTAACAAGAAGATGCTTTATTATTTATTAAACGATCAGCAATGCATCTCCATAACTGAAGAAACGGTATTTATCCTTGATCGCTTTTTTATACGCTTCCATTGCAAGATCATAACCGGCAAATGCACAGGTCATAATGAGCAAACTGGTTTTTGGTAAATGGAAATTGGTAACCAGGCTATCCGCTACATTGAATTTATAAGGCGGGTGAATAAAATGGTTGGTCCATCCTTCACTCTGCTTCAACAATTTCTGTGCAGTAAAACTGCTTTCCATGGCACGCATGGTAGTTGTTCCGATAGAACAAATACGGTGACCTGTTTCTTTTGCTTTGTTTACAATATTACAAGCCTGTTCATCAATCGCATAATATTCAGCATCCATTTTGTGTTTACTGAGATCTTCCACTTCAATCGGGCGGAAAGTACCTAAGCCGGTATGCAAAGTAACTTCTGCAAAACGGATTCCGAGGATCTCACAACGTTTGATCAATTCTTTACTGAAATGCAAACCCGCAGTAGGTGCCGCTACAGCGCCTTCGTGTTTTGCATATACAGTCTGGTAACGCTCTTTATCTTCTTCATCAGGCTTGCGTTTGATGTATTTTGGTAAAGGTGTTTCACCAAGATGTTCCAGCATTTTTTTGAAACTCTCATCATCTTCATCCCATAAAAAACGGATGGTACGGCCACGGCTGGTAGTATTGTCAATTACTTCGGCAACGAGTTCTTCGTTCTCTCCGAAATACAATTTGTTACCTACACGAATTTTTCTTGCGGGATCAACGATCACATCCCACAAACGGTTGGGCTTGTTCAGTTCACGAAGTAAAAACACTTCGATCTTGGCACCTGTTTTTTCCTTGCGGCCATACATTCTTGCCGGGAATACTTTGGTGTTGTTTACTACGAATACATCCTTGTCATCAAAATACTCTAAGATGTCGCGGAAATGTTTGTTCTCCATATGCCCGCTCTTACGGTCAACAACCATCATACGGCTGTCTTCCCTTCTCTTGGTCGGGTTCTGGGCAATGAGGTTCAATGGAAGGTCAAACTTGAATTGGGATAATTTCATGTGTCTAATCCTGTTTTAAGATGATAGCCACAATCAGGTTGTCGTCCCCTCAGTATTGAGGGGATTAAGACTCGCTTCATGTTACGGCATGAATTTAAGAAGTCGGCAAAGGTAAGATAAGCAGGGCAATGAACCAAAGAACACCCGTATATTCTATGCGTTAACCCCCGGGATTGATGTAATAAGTCGCTGTGTATAAGCGCTTTGTGGATGATTATATACCTGCTCAGCTGTTCCGGTCTCTTCGATCCTTCCTTTGTTCATTACCATGATCCTGTCGCTGATATAGCGTACCACCGACAGATCATGTGAAATAAAGATGGCGGTGAACCCGAATTCTTTTTTCAGGTCGTTTAAAAGATTGAGCACCTGCGCCTGCACACTTACATCCAATGCAGAAACACTTTCATCACAAATAATAAAAGAAGGGCGTAGTGCCAATGCTCTCGCAATAACAATACGTTGTCTTTGCCCACCGCTGAATTCGTGAGGGTACCTGTTATAATGTTCAGGAAGTAAACTCACTTTATGAAGCAATTCAACCACTTTATCTTTTCTTTCTTTACGATTTGTCACCAGCCCATGCACCTGCAAAGGTTCAGCAATCGCATCGCCAATGGTGATCCTGGGATTGAGTGACGAATAAGGATCCTGGAAAATGATCTGCATATCTTTTCGCAAAGATTTCATGGTTGGCGGCGCGGCTTCCAGCAAATTCATTCCTTTATAAAATACTTTGCCATCTGTTGCATCGATCAATCTTAAAATAGCCCTGCCTAAAGTGCTTTTACCACAACCCGATTCGCCCACCAGTCCTAATGTTTCTCCTTCGAACACATCAAAACTTACATCATCAACGGCTTTGGTGTAGGCAGTTGTTTTTCCTAAGAATGTTTTTTGAGAAGGGAACCAGACTTTGAGGTTTTGGACAGTTAGGAGTGTTTGTGGTTTGTAGTCTGTAGTTTGTGGTTCGTTGATTGTGATAGTTTCTGACTTTTGATTTTTGACTTTTGATTTTTCAATGATCTCGCCATTAGCTCCGATCTCCATAAAATCACTCACCACCGGTAATCTTTCTCCTTTCTCATGCAACAAAGGCCTGCAGGCCAATAAGGCTTTTGTATACGGGTGTTGTGGAGAAGAAAATAATTGTACTGCGATATTCTGCTCAACGATCTGTCCTTTGTACATGACCGCAACACGGTCCGCAATTTCTGCTACCACGCTCAGGTCATGTGTGATAAAGATCACGCCCATATCATTCTGCAGTTGCAGCTCGCGTATGAGTTGAAGAATATTTTTTTGTACAGTAACATCCAATGCAGTGGTTGGCTCATCGCATATTAATAGAGAGGGTTCACAACTCATTGCCATCGCAATCATCACACGTTGCTTTTGTCCGCCGCTTAACTGGTGCGGGTAACGTTTGAACATAGCTGCGGGTTCGGGCAGTTTTACTTTTTCAAAAAGTGCAATTGTTTTTTTAGTTGCTTCTTTCTCAGAGATAGCATTATGTTGCCTGATGGCTTCCATCACCTGGAACCCACAGGTAAGAACAGGGTTCAAAGATGTCATGGGCTCCTGGAAGATCATGGCCACTTTGTTTCCGCGGATCGATTGCAATTGTTCGCGCGGCAACTGCAGGATATCAATGGTTTCCTCACCAACGCTTAGCAATATTTCTCCTGAAGTATATACAGCAGGGGGTGAGGGCAGTAATTGAAGTATGGATAAAGAAGTAACCGATTTTCCTGAGCCGGATTCACCCACAATGGCCAGTATTTCACCCCTGGAAACAGATATATCGATATTTTTTAATGCTTTGGTGATACTATTATCCGTAATAAAATCAACAGATAGGTTTTTGATATGGAGAAGCGGGTTAGGCATGAGTAAATGTAACTGGGAAATTTTGGAATTGGGAAATTGAAATTCCAAAATTTCCCAATCCACAATTCCAAAATTCTGCTGATTTGGTAATTTTTACACAATCATTGCTTTAATGCCACCCTTTCACGTAATTTCGCGCTCACAGTTGTTAGTTTGTTAGAATGGTGCGGAGGGATTAAAGTAAAAAACAGATCATGCTTCGAAAATCGTGGTGGAAAATCGCAAGTTTCCTTTTACTCTTATATACCTGTTCTTATGGCTTTTTAGTGCCGGTGCCATCGCCGCCCGGTGTTCCCCTGAAAGAAACGATCCGCAATCTTTTTTTCCATGTACCCATGTGGATCGCTATGATGGTTTGTTTTACCGTTTCTATGATCTATGCCATCAAATTCCTTCGCAAACAATCAGCAATAGATGATATCTATTCAACCGAATTTGCGAGGACAGGATTGGTACTCGGTGTATTAGGCACTATCACTGGAATGATCTGGGCCAATTACCAATGGGGCAAACCATGGAGTGGCGATGCCAAACAAAATGGCACAGCGATCGCCTTACTTATCTACTTCGCTTATTTTGTTTTGAAAGGAAGTTTACAGGATGAAGAGAAGCAGGCGAGGATAGGATCCGTTTATAATATTTTCGCATTTTTTATGTTGTTCCCATGCATCTGGATCCTGCCAAGATTGGCTGAGAGCCTGCATCCCGGCGGAATGGGCAATGAAGGAAACCCCGCACTCGACCCAAAAGATACAACGAATAACATGCGTCTCGTAATGTATCCTGCTTTTGTTGGCTGGACATTATTAAGCGTATGGATTACAACTTTATTGATCCGTGTGCGGATCATCCAATATAAAAAACTGGTACATGAATAAAATCAAAAGAATCATTTGCAGTATGATGCTGACAATGCTCGCTGCCATTGCTCATGCACAAACAACCGATGCAGATACAGCAGGTGTTATGCGCAGCAATGGAAAAATATATGTTGTAGTAGCTATAGTAGTAACCATTTTGCTTGGCTTGTTTTTTTATGTATTTAGTTTGGATAGGAAGATAAGTAAGCTGGAGAAGAAGTAGTCCATAGTCCATGGACCATGGACTATGGTCGCAAGAATGCTCAACAGCAGTTCAACTGCTTGCCAATAAAAGAAAAAGTAAACTTAAAAGATCAGCTCATGTCAAGTCAACAACCGTATAGTTTTTTTCAGAGTGTTGAAAAAAGCTTTGATAAGGCGTCAAAATTCACCAACTGGGAAAAAGGACTGTTGGAACAGATCAAAGCATGTAACAGTATTTACAGCATGCGTTTTCCTGTGAAGATGGATGATGGCCGTATAGAGGTGATAGAAGCCTATCGTGTGCAACACTCGCAACACAAATCTCCCTGTAAAGGTGGTATCCGTTTCAGCGATGAAGTGAACCAGGATGAAGTGATGGCGCTTGCCTCATTGATGACCTACAAATGCGCCATTGTAAATGTGCCTTTTGGTGGTGGTAAAGGCGGTATCAAGATCAATCCAAGAAAACATAGTGTTTACGAATTGGAAAAGATCACGCGCCGTTATACCAGTGAACTTGTTAAGAAAAATTTTATCGGCCCTGGTATTGATGTACCTGCGCCCGATTACGGAACCGGTGAAAGAGAAATGGCATGGATCGTTGATACATACACTTCTTTAAAACCAGGAGAAATAGATGCAGCCGGTTGTGTTACCGGTAAGCCCATCACACAAGGTGGTGTACGTGGCCGCAAAGAAGCTACCGGTTTAGGTGTTTTCTTTGGCATCCGTGAAGTGTGCCATATGGAAGATGTAATGAAAAAATTAGGATTATCCGTTGGTGTAGAAGGAAAAAAAGTAGTGGTGCAGGGTTTGGGTAATGTGGGTTATCACAGCGCGAAATTTTTCCGCGAGCATGGTTCTATTGTGGTGGCCATTGCCGAATACGAAGGCGCTATTTTTAAAGCCGATGGTTTGAATGAAGAAGAAGTATTTCAACACAGGAAAGAAACCGGTTCTATTTTGAATTTTCCTGGCGCTACCAATCTTGCCAAAAGTAATGATGCATTGGAACTGGAATGTGATATCTTAATACCTGCTGCGCTGGAGAATGTGATCAATGCAAAGAATGCGGATAAGGTAAAAGCGAAGATCATTGGTGAAGCTGCTAACGGGCCTTTAACACCAGAGGCTGATGATATATTTGTTGCCAAGGGCACTTTGGTTGTACCCGATATGTACCTGAATGCAGGGGGTGTAACCGTATCTTATTTTGAGTGGTTAAAAAACCTCAGCCATGTTCGTTACGGACGAATGGAAAAACGTTTTACTGAAAACCTGAACACGCATATCCTCGACCAGATAGAAGGGCTCACAGGTAAAAATGTTTCTGATGCAGAACGTAAATTTATCAAACATGGTCCTGAAGAAGTTGACCTGGTGCATAGCGGTCTCGAAGAAACCATGATCACTGCAACACGCGAGATCATGGAGATCTGGAAGAACAATCCTGCAATACCTGATATGAGAACTGCGGCGTATGTATGTGCGATCAATAAAGTGGGAACGTCTTATTCTGAACTTGGAATATTCCCATAGATTTAATTAATAATTAGTAGTTAATAGTTAATAATTACTTTCTACGAAGAAGCCGCTTAATGATATTGAGCGGCTTCTTTCGTTGTTGTATGTAAGGGTTTGAGGGAAACTACTATTAGTGTAGTGGGTCGGCCGTCATTGCTTCGTGCCTCTCAATGACGATCACGCTACTTTTATTCGGAAATATGATTAAAATAGGGTTAGATAAATAACCGCTCTTCAGACGAATAACTTTTTTTGAATTCTTTTGGTGTACAACCTTTTTTCTTTTTAAAGATGCGGTTGAAGTTGGAGATATTATTAAACCCTGTTTCATACGCAATTTCTGAAACAGATTTGGTGGTAGAGATCAACAGTCTTGATGCATGCCCCAACCGGATCTCCGTTAAACTGTCAATAAAGGTCATACCCATACGCACCCTGAAAAAACGGCTGAAGGCGGATTCAGCCATATTGGTTAGACTGGCTACTTCTCCCAGCGAGATCGGTTTCTGAAAATGTTCGTTTAAATATTCCATCACCTTTTCAATACGGCGGCTGTTGTAAGCAATATGCTCACTGTTATTGAATGTGGAGTTAGACAAAACACGTGTATGCCTCGAAGTGGAGAGCTCGTTTAAGATAGACATCAGTTCAAACACCGAATCAAACCCGTCTTTCCTGCTCAGGCGCATAATTCGATAGGCGAGAAGCGATGCGGTTTCAAAGGAAAATAAAATTCCCCGCAACGAATTTTCCAACATGGTGCGGATAAAACTGAGCTGGTTGCGGCGAAGGAACTTCTCATCAAACAGGTCTTTATGGAACTGGATGGTTACTTCAGTGATCTCTTTGCTGGTACAATTATGTGTGAACCAGGTATGTTGAAGGTTTGGACCCAGCAATACAAGTTCATATTCCCCAATCTCCTCCACATGATCGCCAACCAGCCGTTTGGCGCCTTTGGCATTCTTGATAAAATTCAATTCAAATTCTTCGTGATAGTGTATAGGGGTATCAAATTCGGACTTAACACGGGAGAAGATGGTAAAACAATCTGCCGAAGTCAGCGGAGTGATTTCTCTCTGTATTTGGATTTTGGTATACATATTTTTCTAATATGACATAAACCTTAGGCTCCATATTGGAGTCCTATGCAATCCGGGTGAATTGTTGTTGTATATAATAATTATGATCTTTTATTGCTGCTTTTACCGATTTAAAAAGATCATTCACCCATATATCGAAAATAGCGAAAAAATAAATTCTTTCAGCATCTCATTTTTGCGAACCGCGTTTGGTGTTATGGGGCAAAAAACTAATACTCGTTTGCACAGGGATTTTTATCATAAAAATCTTAAAATATTGCAATTTAGGTTTGCTGCCTGCGTTGTTTTTAATATTTCATAAACTTCACATTATTAATAAGTTATGTACTATTTGGCAATGAAAATTAAACCAGGTTATGTGTGTGTTTCGCACCTCAAAAAACAGTACAATCGGTTGCTTAAATGTGTATATTATACATGGTAAAATGTCAAAATAATACAATAAAATGTTAAAAAAGGATTGCATTAAGGCAGCAAACTTTTATAGTTTTAATTGATATAAGTTATTTACTAACTATCAACTTTAAACTGCCATGCCTAAGAAACTAAAACCGCTAGTGGGGTACCCCCTGCTTGTGTGTATTCTCTCCCTTTTTTCCCTAACCTTATCAGCACAAACAAGAACCGTAAGCGGTAAAGTGACCAACAAATCAAGTGGTCAACCCATTGCCGGTGCTACCGTGCAGGTTAAGGGAGCCACCACAACTGCTATTACCAATGCTGAGGGTCTATTTGCCATCAGCGCAGGCAATGGCAGTACATTGGTTATTACTGTTGTCGGTTTCCAGACAACAGAAGTACCCGTTGGAGCAGGCACTACGCCGCTTGATGTCTCTATAGTAGAGACTACCAGCACACTTAACGAGATCGTTATAACCGGTTATTCTTCCCAAAGGAAGAAAGACATTATCGGCGCTGTATCGGTTGTTAGTGCAAAAGACCTCCAGACCACACCAGCGGCCAATATTGGTGTGCAACTCCAGGGGCGTGCAGCGGGTGTTGTTGTGAGCTCTGCCGGTGAGCCGGGAGCAGGCGCTGTTGTCCGTATCAGGGGCTATGCTTCGGCGGGTAACAATGATCCTCTCTATATTATTGATGGAGTACCTACAGACGACCCGTCTAAGATCAATCCAAATGATGTAGAAACGATGCAGGTATTAAAAGATGCCTCTTCTGCTTCTATCTATGGTGCAAGGGCCTCTAATGGTGTGATCATCGTTACAACCAAACAGGGTAAGCCTGGAAGGTTGAATTTTACCTATGATTCTTATGTCGGCACACAGATCGTTACAGATAAGATGATGCCAAAAATGCTCAATACAACGCAGTACATGGATTACCTGCAGAAAACAACGGGTTCCACTTATACCCACCCGGTATTCGGAGCCAACGGTTCTTTTAAAATTCCTGATTTCTATATTACCAGCGGTTCCTTTAAAGGAGGTGTTTCTGCTTCTGATCCAAAGGCCAATCCTGCTTTGTATTCCCGTGATCCTTTATACCAGATCTCGAAAACAAGCCTGGGAACAAACTGGTTTGATGAACTGACAAGACCAGCTTTGCAAACCAATCACCAGATCACCGCAGCCGGTGGATCTGATAAAGCGCTGTATTCACTGGGTCTTAATTATTTTAACCAGGAAGGTTCTTTTATAGAAACTTTCTTCAGGCGTTATTCTCTCCGGGCGAATACCTCTTTCAAACCTGTGAGCTTTCTCCGTGTCGGAGAAAACCTTCAGATCAGTTATGAAGAGCGCTTAGGCGGTAGTAACAGGGGTGAGGGTGATGCATGGGCATCCGCATTCAGGATGGTACCTTATGTACCTGTATATGATATTGCCGGTGGTTTTGGTGGTAACGGTGTTGGTGAATCCGGAAACGGTAGTAACCCTGTTGCCAACCTCATCAGGCAGAAAGACAATACCAATAAATTTACCAGGCTCTTCGGAAATGTTTTTGCAGAAGTTCCGTTTACTTCATGGTTAACTGCCCGCTCTTCTTTCGGTATTGATATGGGACAGCAGTTTGTAAGGAACATAGGCAGAAAAACCTACGAGCGTTCGGAGAACCAGGCTACCACACAGCTTACAGAAGAAGGATGGTACTATACCAACTGGACCTGGACCAATACGTTGACATTTGACAAAACTTTATTTACCCATCACAGCGTAAAACTGGTTGTGGGTACAGAAGCTGTTAAGAGTTCTTCAAGAGGTGTTAGGGCCTTCGGTCAGAACTTCGACTTTGAAACACCTGATTTCTTATCACTCAATACTGCCGTTGCCGGTAGCCTGAGCGACCGGACCATTTCAAATTACAACCTCGGAAAAAGCGCATTATTCTCTTATATCGCGCGACTTGATTATGCATACAAAGGAAAGTACCTGTTAAGCGGAACTTTCAGGAGAGACGGTAGCTCAAGATTCGGCCCTAATGCCCGTTATGCTAACTTCCCTTCAGCAGGCATTGCCTGGAGAGTTTCAGAAGAGAAATTCCTCCAATCAGTATCCTGGATCACAGATCTTAAAGTTCGTGCAGGATGGGGCCAGATGGGTAGCCAGTCAAACATTGGCACACTCAATCCTTTCTTCACATTTATTTCCAATGCTCCCCGTACCAACTATGATATCGCAGGAAACAATACCTCATCTGCGCAAGGTTACAGGCAGGATAGGGAAGGTAACCTGGATACCAAATGGGAAACATCAGAAACCACCAATTTCGGTTTAGATGCGACCCTGTTTCATGGTAAACTGGATTTCTCATTGGATATCTATAGAAAAGACACCAAGGACCTGTTGGTGGATGGTGTGAGAAATGGTCTCGAACCACAGATCGCCAAACCATTGGTTAATATCGGGACCATGCGTAACACCGGTTTTGATCTCTCTGTTAACTATAAAGGAACAACCAACAGAAGCGACCTGAGTTATGATATAGGTCTTACATTCTCGCATTACAAAAACACCATGACCAAGCTGAATAATGAAGGAGCGCCAAGGGTGATTGGCCTGGAAAGGTTGGCAAGCGCCCTCAGGACGGATGTAGGTCAGCCGATCTCTTCTTTCCATGGATTTATTCTCGATGGTTTCTATAATACTGCAGCAGATGTCAGCAGCGGTCCTAATATGGGTGGAAATAATTCCCAGGTAATAGGAAGCTGGAAGTATAAAGACCTGAACGGAGATAAAATAATAGATGATAAAGACAGAACTTATCTCGGAAGCCCACACCCTGATTTTTCAATGGGTTTGAACCTCGGTGTAAATTATAAGGCATTCAATTTTACCGCGTTCCTTTACTGGAACCAGGGTAATGAGATATACAACTATACAAAATACTATACTGACATGCGCGTATTCGTAGGTGGCGTAAGCACCAGGGTATTATCAGATAGCTGGACACCAGGCAATACCAATGCCAAACTTCCGGTTTTAGGTTCGGGTGCGGCCAACGGTTACACATCTTTTACAACCACTACTTCTAATTCATATTATGTAGAAGATGGATCTTACCTGCGTGCAAAAACAGTACAGCTGTCTTACACTTTACCAAGAAGCCTGGTAAACAAAGCCAAACTCCAGAATGTAAAATTCTATATACAGGCACAAAACCTGTTTACGATTACCAAGTACACAGGAGCCGATCCGGATATGAACCTTATCTCACGCGATCCGTTTGGAGTACGTGATTATTATATCGGGGTTGATCTTGGAGGTTTCCCTACACCTAAACAATACCTGTTAGGAGTAAGTGTAACATTTTAATTGTAAACAGTTAGCAAAACAAAAAATATGAAAAAGAAAATACTAATTATACTATCAGCGCTCTCTGCGGTAGTAATCATATATTCCTGTAAAAAGACTTTCCTGGAAGTTCCGCCACAAGGCGTGTATGACCTGGCCAGTTTAACCAATAAAAAAGGTATCGATGGTATGCTCATCAATGCATATGCTACCCTCGATGGCATACAGGACCAGCAAAATGGCGGTGCCAGTAACTGGCTTTGGGGAAGTATCAGGGGAGGAGATGCTTATAAAGGCACCGAACCAACAGATATGTCCGAAGCCAATGCTATTGTGCGTTTTGAGCTAACAGGAAACAATGCACAGCTCAACAACAAATGGAACGGTGTTTGGGATGGCGTTGGCGGTGCCAACCAGGTGCTTGTGCTGTTGCCCAGTGTAAAAGATGTCACTGCAGCGGAAGCCAAGCAGATAGAAGCAGAAGCAAAGTTTATCAGGGGCTTCCAGCTTTTTGAAGGAAAGAAAGCGTTTGGCAATATTCCTTTTGTTGATGAAAAAACAACCGACTTTAAAGTGCCCAACACATCAGGTTCAGGATATGTAAATATCTGGCCGCAGATTGAAGCGGACCTGCAGTTTGCTTATACCAATCTTGATGAAGTAAAACCACACAAAGGAAGGGCTAATAAATGGGCAGCTGCTGCCTTCCTCGCCAAAGCGTATATGTTCCAGAACAAGTTCACAGAGGCAAAAGCTCTTTTTGACCTTATCATTGCCAATGGAAAAACCAGCCAGGGTGTTAAATTTGATCTCGCGCCCAATTACCATATGAACTTCCGTGTAACAACTGAGAACAACCAGGAAACTGTGTTCTCGATCCAGGCATCTTATGGTGATGGTGCCAATACCAACGGTAACTATGATAACACATTGAATTATCCACACAATGGTAGCGCCAATGATAAACCCGGTGCCTGCTGCGGATTCTTCCAGCCATCACAAAACCTGGTGAATTCTTTCAGAACATCAGCAACAGGTCTTCCTTTACCAACCACTTATAATGATGTAGATGTTACTAGTGATGAGGCCGTAGCTTCAACAGGTGCATTTACACCGTATGCCGGAACGGTAGATCCACGATTAGACTGGACAGTAGGCAGAAGAGGTATCCCTTATTACGATTGGGGTATACATCCGGGCAGGGACTGGATCCGTAAAGTAGATTATGGCGGACCTTATACACCTAAAAAGAATACCTACTATAAAGCTGATATCGGAACACTGGCAGGTACCGTGGGTTGGGGTTTTGCCAACAACGCGCTTAACTATACGCCGATGCGTTTTGCAGATGTTTTATTAATGGCTGCAGAAGCAGAAATCGAAGTAGGTAGCCTTGCTACTGCAACTATCTATGTTAACAGGGTAAGAACAAGAGCTGCTGCATCGCCTGTATTGAACGGTACCGCAAATGCTGCCAATTACCTCGTTAGCAATTACCTTGTAACTTTTGCGGATAAAGCAACAGCGAGGGAAGCAGTTCGTTTTGAAAGAAAGATCGAACTGGGTATGGAAGGACACAGGTTCTTCGACCTGGTACGTTGGGGAATCGCAGATACATATCTTAACAATGAATATTTCCCTAAAGAAAGACTCAGAAGGGTAGAAGCACTTGGTGGATCTACGTTCACAAAAGGCAAACATGAAATACTGCCGATTCCTGAGTTCGCAGTGGCTAACAGTATTAAAGATGGTGCGCCTACTTTAAAACAAAACCCAGGGTATTAATCATTAATTCAATCGCTCACATTTTAAAAAGGGCTGTCTCAGTATGCTGGACAGCCCTTTTATTTTGAATGTACTTATGGCTTGTATTGTTAAATTGAAACCGTAATTTGAAGGATATTTTACAGGACCCAAAACTGCTGTTTGCTATGAAAAAAATTGTTCCGGTATTCGTGTTAATCATCGGGCTAATGGGTTGTAAGGATACAAAACTTTTCACAAAAGTAAGCTCCGGTTCTTCCGGAATTCATTTTGCTAATACCATCGTTGATAATGATAGTTTAAATGTACTTGATGTTGAGAATATTTATAATGGAGGAGGCGTAGGCATTGCCGATTTTAACAATGATGGACTGCAGGATATTTATTTTACCGGTAATTCCGTTCCCAACAAACTCTACCTGAACCAGGGCGATTTTTCATTTAAAGATATCACAGCCGAAGCAGGCGTTGCCGGTGAAGGCAATTGGTATAGAGGCGTTAGTATTGTTGATATTAATAATGATGGCCTGATGGATATGTATGTTTGCGCCACATTATTAAAAGATCCCTCCAGAAGAGAAAATATTTTATACATCAACTCAGGAGTTGATAAAAACGGAATACCACGTTTTACCAACAAAGCAGCCGAGTATGGATTGAAAGCTACAGCTCATTCAACCATGGCCGCATTTTTTGATTATGATAATGATGGCGACCTGGATATGTATCTCCTGGTAAATGAGATCAATAAAAATGATTATCCAAATAAATTCAGACCGATACTTCTGAATGGCGAGAATCCCAATACGGACAAATTGTTTCGTAATGACTGGAATGCAAAATTGAATCATCCAGTATTTACTGATGTATCAAAGCAGGCCGGTATAACCATTGAAGGGTATGGACATGGCGTAAGCATTTGCGACATCAATAAAGATGGATGGAAGGATATGTATGTTACCAATGATTTCCTTCCTAACAACATTCTTTATATCAATAACCACGACGGAACATTCACAGATCATGTGCGTACCTATTTTAAACACACTTCGGCCAATTCAATGGGGCAGGATATCAGTGATATTAATAATGATGGTTTGGAAGATGTGATTGAGCTTGACATGGATCCCGAAGATAATTACCGGAAGAAAATGATGCTGATGCCTAACAGTTATCAGTTGTATATGAACATGGATTATTATGGATACCAGTATCAATACGTGCGCAATACTGTTCAGCTTAACCAGGGTCCAAGGGTTTTACAAAATGATTCTGTTGGTCCGCCAACTTTTAGTGATATAGGATTTCTTACCGGTATAGCTGAGACAGATTGGAGCTGGACACCACTGGTAACCGATTTTGATAATAATGGATATCGCGATATCATCGTTACAAATGGTTTCCCAAAAGATGTAACGGATCATGATTTTATTTCATTCAGGAACAAAGCTTTTGCCATAGCCAGCAAAAAAGAAATTCTAACCCAGGTACCGGAAGTAAAAATATCCAATTATGCATACAGGAATAACGGCAACCTGGATTTCACAAACGTATCGAAAGACTGGGGCATTGAAACACCATCGTTCTCCAATGGTGCAGCCTATGCTGATCTTGATAATGATGGCGATCTTGATTTTATTGTAAACAATATCAATGATGAAGCTTTTGTTTACCGCAATATGCAAAGGCAACAAAACAAAGACAATAGTCATTACCTGCAGATAAAATTTGAAGGCGATAATCTGAATAAAGATGGAATCGGAACCTGGACAGAGATCTATTATGACCACGGCAAAAAACAGGTTTGGGAAAACACACCATACAAAGGGTATCTTTCAACCAACCAGGCCATAGCTCACTTTGGATTAGGTAATATTGCATTGGTTGATTCAGTGATCATTAAATGGCAGAACGGTAAAAAACAAATATTACAGAATGTAAAAGCTGATCAATTGATAAAAGCCAATATAAAAAATGCAGCAGGCGCTTATTCGTTTGCAACAGGTATACTTGCCACAAACACTTTGTTTAAAGAAATTTCCAGCGCTGTTAATATCCGGTTCAATCATGAAGAAAAGGACTTTGTTGATTTTAATATCCAGAAACTATTGCCGCATAAACTTTCGGAATATGGTCCGGCATTAGCCACAGGTGATGTTGATGGTAATGGATTGGATGACATGATCTGCGGCGGCGCATTTACCAAAAGCGCACAGTTATTTTTACAACAGCCAGACAGCCGGTTTATTCAAAAAGCATTATTACAAGGTAAATCAGCTGATGCAAAACTGAATGAGGATACGGGATTATTATTGTTTGATGCTGATGGTGATGGTGATCTCGATCTTTATATAGCCAGTGGTGGCTATGAAAATGCACCGAACACCAAACCCTACCAAGACAGGTTATATGTAAATGATGGTAAAGGAAATTATCAACCCGATACATCGGCGTTGCCACAAAACTTTACGAGTAAATTTTGTGTAAGAGCGGTTGATTACGATAAAGATGGTGACCTGGATCTGTTTATTGCAGGTCGTGTTGATCCATGGAACTACCCTAAACCGGTATCAAGTTTTATTTATCGGAATGATTCGAAAAAAAATCAGCTAAGATTTACAGATGTGACAACTGAAGTAGCAAAAGGCCTCACAAATATTGGTCTTGTATGTGATGCACTGTTTACCGATTTCGATAAAGATGGATGGATGGACCTTATCTTAACAGGAGAATGGATGCCTATAAGTTTTTATAAAAATGAAAAAGGTGTATTTAAAGATGTTACACAAAAAACAGGGATAGCGCAACAGGTTGGTTGGTGGAACACCATTGCGCCAGGCGATTTCGATAACGATGGAGACATAGATTATATAGCAGGTAACCTGGGCAGGAACTCATTATATAAAGCCACTGATCAGTACCCTGTTTCTATCTATGCCAAAGATTTTGATAACAATGGAAGTTACGATGCGTTCCCCGCTTTATTTCTTCCCACAAGTCAATTGGATACAACAAGGAAAGCATACCCGGCACAAACACGCGAAGACATTGTAAAACAAATGATCGGTATGCGATCCAGGTTCCAGAATTTTAAATCCTTTGCCACCGTCAGTATTGACCAGTTATTTTCAAAAGAACAATTAAATGGGGCATTGATTTTAAAAGCAAATAACCTGGCATCGACCTATCTTAGAAATGATGGTGATGGGAAGTTTACGCTTTCCCCACTGCCCATTCAGGCACAGTTCTCTGTTTTAAACGGGATGGTGGTTGATGATTTTGATGGAGATAATAACCTCGATGTATTGATCAATGGTAACGATTATGGTACCGAAGTTTCTACGGGCCGTTATGATGCATTGAACGGATTATTGCTGAAAGGAAATGGGAAAGGTGGTTTCGTTGCACAATCTATTCTTCAAAGTGGCATTTATATTCCCGGTAATGGCAAGGCATTGGTAAAGCTGCGTGGTAATAACGGGAAATACCTGGTTGCAGCAGCACAAAACAGGGCTTCGCTGAAAGTATTTGAGTTAAAAAGAAATGTAAGGTGTATTGCATTAGAGCCAACAGATATCAGTGCTGACATAAAATATAAGAATGGAACCATACAAAAACAGGAATTTTATTATGGCTCTTCCTTTCTTTCTCAATCAGCAAGGTTTGTGAGCATTGATGAGAATGTGATCTCTGTAACGATAAAGAATAGCGGCGGACATTTAAGGGAAATAAAATAAAACAAAATAATGGCACCGTTTACATCACAATATTTTCGGGCAGGTCTTATATGCGCCTGTATCTTTTTTTTAACGTCTTGTAAAAGCAAGCAAAACAAATTTAAGGATCTGCATCCTTACGAAAATAACCTGGGCATTAAACCTGCGAAACTTGCACAAATTGATACGATACATTTTACCACTATTAAATGGATGGAACCCAACCGGAATTTTGGTACAATAACAGAAGGAGATAGTTTGCTGTTTACTTATAAATTTAAGAATACCGGCGAGCACCCGCTGTTTATATCCGGTGTTAAAGCAGAGTGTGGATGTACAAGAATACAGTACCAGGAGAAAGCCATCTGGCCGGATGAGGAAAGCGAGCTGGTGGTTAAGTTCGATTCTTTTAACGAGTATGGCGATGTGTATAAAACAATTACCGTTACCACCAATACCTCCAATAAAGTACACCATGTGTTATCATTTCATGGCCATGTAAACGAAAAAACCAAACCAAAATAAATAGTCACAATAGAAAAACAGGAACAATAGGTTATCATTATCTTGTTACGGTACAACCAGAAAGGAATTGATCTTAATAAACCATTTATCAATGCGTAAAAAAAATTGTTTGCTTCTCATCAATATTGCAGTTGATCGTACGGCCCGTTGTGCTTTTATAGTATGCCTGACCATCCTGGCAGTTTCCTGTAACAGGATCCAAAAAAATAAATCGCACAAGGATACGCCTGATGCCAGTATTGAAAAGGGAAAGCAATTGGCTATTACCTATTGTCAATCCTGTCACCTGCTTCCCGATCCTTCTGAACTCGATGCAAAAACCTGGGAAACCGGTGTGCTGCCTGGAATGGGGCCGCGACTCGGTATTTTTTATTACGGGTCCGATAAATATCCATCCTATAAAAATGATAAAGACCTGCCCGCAGATTTCTATCCTTCCAAGCCTGTTTTGAATAGCGTGCAATGGCAGAACATTATTGATTATTATACGGCGCTCGCACCGGATTCAATGCCGAAACAGCAACCAAGAAATATCAAAGAGGGATTAGCCGGTTTCCAGGTTCAGTTTCCGGCGTACACATATCCTTCGCCGGGTATCTGTCTTACTAAAATTGATACCAGCAATTCTTCGCATCAATTATTCCTGTTTGATCTTGTAAAGAAATATACTTTTCGTTATGATCATCAATTGGCACTAACTGACTCGGCTAAAACTGATGCGACACTTACTGATATTGACTTCCGGAACAATACAATGGTAGCATGTAACATCAATGTGATCAATCCCAATAATGGCAAATACGGGAAGGCGCAATATTTACAAACTGATTCGCGGGGCAAATTGCATCTTGATGCCAAAGCTTTGTTTGATAGTTTGGCAAGGCCTGTTCAAATCACTTCCTGCGATCTGAATAATGATAAAAAAACAGATTACCTCGTTTGCGAATTCGGACACCTTACAGGTTCACTTTCATGGGTTGAAAATAAGGGCAATGATAAATTTACGCATCATGTACTACGCGCCGAACCCGGTGTTCTCAAGGCATATGTAGAGGATGTAAATCACGATGGATTACCGGATATATGGGCGCTTTTTACACAGGGAAATGAAGCCATCGTTCTTTTTACCAATAAGGGCAATGGTAAATTTGAACAAAAAGAGGTTCTGCGGTTCCCCGCTATATACGGCTCTACTTATTTTGAATTTGCAGATTTTAATAAAGATGGGTTACAGGATATTGTGTATACCTGCGGAGATAATGCAGATTTCTCCCCGGTATTAAAACCTTATCACGGCGTATATATTTATCTGAATGAAGGGAACAACCAATTCAAACAGAAATATTTTTTCCCGATCAATGGTGCGTTTAAAGCAATGGCAAGGGATTATGATGGAGATGGGGACCTGGATATTGCAGCCATTTCTTTTTTTGCGGATTATGCTTCACCGCAGGATGAAGGATTTGTCTACCTGAAAAACCAGGGCAATCTTGTATTCGAACCGTTCACCATTCCTGAAAGCAAATTGGGACGCTGGCTCACTATGGATGTTGGTGACCTGGATGGGGACAAAAAAATAGATATTGTGTTAGGCAACTTTTCTATACGTCCCTCTGCAGTTAAAACCGCTGTTGACTGGAAAAAAGGCCCGCCATTTATTCTCCTAAAAAATATGACAAAATGAATAGTACGCAACCAATAGAAGAATCAACTAAAAAGCTGATGATACAAAGCAGACTCTTTTTTTTAGTTGCATTTGTTTTGGTATTCTGTTTCAGCTGCAATCAGAAAAAGAAGGAGAAATTAGCTGATGCAGAAATTCTTCACCAGAACCAGGACCAGCTTACACAGGTTATTATTTATGATGTATTTACACCACCGGTTGCCGCACGGATCTATGTATATTCTTCCCTTGCATCATATGAAGCCATACGGTTCAGTAAAAAAGGAACGGAATCAATCGCAGAAAAATTAAAAGGATTCGGCAAAATGCCCGAACCTGTAAAGGGGAAAGAATATGATTATACGCTCGCCGCAACAAAAGCTTTTTTTACCGTTGTGCGGAACGTGAAAGTATTTTCAGTGGATTCACTGAAAAATTATGAAGAATCTGTTTACAGCAATTTCCAGGACAAATTGGATGATTCAACCTACCTGCGTTCTGTTGCTTTTGGAGATACCATTGCGAAAGCAATACTGGCTATGGCCAAAAAAGATGGCTATGCAAAATCACGGGGCAAGCCCAAGCACCTGGGAAGTAACGACGCCGGTAAATGGAGACCAACACCACCGGATTATATGGATGGCATTGAGTGGTGCTGGAACACGATGGCCACACTGGTACTTGACAGCTGTTCTCAATTCATGCCACCCCGCCCGCCTGTGTACAGTACAGACAGCAACAGCGTATTCATGAAGGAGGCAAAGGAAGTGTATACAATTGGTAAGGGCTTAACAGAGGAGCAGAAAACCATTGCGCGATACTGGGATGATAATCCATTTGTGATGGAGCATTCGGGTCATATGATGTTTGCGAATAAAAAGATCACGCCAGGTGGACACTGGATGGGTATTGCAGCAATTGCAGCTCGGCAAACAAAAGCAGATCCTGTAAAGATCGCAGAAACCTATGCGCTTACATCTATCGCATTGTATGATGCATTTATTATTTGCTGGGATGAAAAATACAGGAGCAATGTAGTGCGTCCGGTAACAGTGATCAATGAACGGTTAGACAAAAACTGGCAACCCTTCCTGCAAACACCACCTTTCCCTGAATATACAAGCGGCCACAGTACGATAACGGCTTCGGCAGCCACGGTATTGACAGAATTATATGGTGATAAATTTGCGTTCCAGGATACAAGCGATCTGCGTTATATCGGTATGCAAAGACATTTTAATTCTTTTTTGGAAGCTGCTGCAGAAGCATCGATCAGCAGGGTGTATGGTGGGATACATTACCGCAACAGTGTTGACCAGGGCGCTGTACAGGGTAAAAAAATGGGCGCGTTGATCATTCAGAAAATAATGAAGTGATCAGCGCTAATCATAATTATATTCTTACAAGGATACTATTCGATATGCTGTAATAAAATTTATGGATAGGCACTACCGGTGCCTGGTCGTAAATGCCGGCAAAACTTATGCTGAACCCAAGATGCTTCCCTGCATTGATATTCCATTGTGCACCTGGCGCAATTCTTGGTTTGAATTGGTTGGGGCGTGTTTGTAAGAATACACTGAAGATCACATCACTGTTTTCACTCGCTTTCCAGTTCAGGCGAACATAAGCGTTGATCTTTATAAACTGGTTGGTAACAGGTGTTGTATTTACAGGCAGCTTGGCCGAATCCACTGCGGAATAGTTCCACTTTTCTTCTTCATACATTAATCCCAAACCGGCATTGAAATCCCAGGTATCTCCTTTGTAAAAATTATAACGGAGGTTCATACCTGTAAGCGCCCTGTATAAGAGGCCGCGCTTGTTATCCCATTGGTATTGAACAAAAGTTTCCGGCTGATATTTATTCTTATAATTATGGCGGAAACGAAGATGGAAATAACCGGCATTCAAAATATCATCCGGCCCATTATACGTAAAACGATAACTGGCGGCAAACAGGAACAGCTCTTTTTTCTTCTGATGCATTACCTCTGCCGTGTTGGTCGCATCGTATAAAGTAGTTTGTTGTTTATCTATTTCCAACCCCGTACTGAAATTGAAACTGGTCTTTGCCCTGTTTACATAATCTGCAGTATCAGACTTATCGATATTTAATATCTGCGCCGATAAACAAAACGGGAGCAATAGAAAAACGCTGATGATATATTTCATGACCTTGTAATGGTGTAATAAATATACTCTTTAATGATTCCCTTTGCGCCTTTACTCCTTAGCGCCTTTGCGTGAAAAAAGGCACATTAAAGATGCAAATTCGCAAAGAGAGAGCTAAAAATCCGGCAATTCCAAAACAGCCTCAGCCTTCCCATTGATCAGTAAAAACCCATGATTATCCGTTCCATTTGTGATCACGATATAATCGGCCTGTATGGTTATATTATAATTAAGGATCTGCCGGATGGTTGCTTCGCTCAAGGGCACATTCATTTCCTTGCACTCAATGATCATCCATGGTCTTGCATCGCGGTAGATAAGAATATCGAAACGTTTTCTTAATTCGCCCAATGAAATTTCTTTTTCAATAGCGATCAGTGAGGCGGGATATTTTTTTACCTGTAACAGGTACTGCAGCATATTCTGTCTAACCCATTCTTCCGGTGTGAGACGCACCCATTGCTTCCGGAGTTCATCAAATATCCACTCCTTTTCATCCTCTTTTTTGATGCGGAAATCGAAAGATGGATACTGTATCCTTGTCATAAGCTTTGTTTATGGCTGCGTTTTTTGTAATTTAGCCAATTATCTTTTTCAAAGATACCTATGAGTATCTATCAAATAACGCATTATGAAAACAAAAGAAGAGATCGTAAATAACTGGCTTCCACGATATACAGGAGAGAAACTGGAGAACTTTGGTAAATATATTTTATTGACCAATTTCAGCAATTACATCACCATGTTCGCCAAATGGAACAAGGTGAAAGTAGTGGGTGCAGACAGACCCATGCAGTGCGCCACTGCAGAAGGTATTACCATTATCAATTTCGGAATGGGAAGCCCGGGTGCTGCAACCGTGATGGACCTGCTTACAGCGATCAACCCCGAAGCAGTATTGTTCTTAGGTAAATGTGGCGGATTAAAAAAACGCAACAAGATCGGCGACCTGATACTACCTATTGCAGCGATCAGGGGAGAAGGTACATCGAATGATTATTTTCCACCCGAAGTGCCGGCCATGCCCGCATTTGCTTTGCAGAAAGCGATGTCTACCACCATCCGTGATTACCAGGTTGATTACTGGACAGGTACTGTATACACAACCAACAGAAGAGTTTGGGAACATGATGATGAGTTCAAAGCATACCTCACCAAAATAAGAGCTTACGCCATTGATATGGAGACAGCAACTATTTTCACCGTTGGTTTTTATAACAAGATCCCCACAGGCGCATTATTATTGGTGAGTGATCAGCCGATGATACCGGATGGTGTAAAGACGGAAGCAAGTGATAAAAAAGTAACTTCTGAATTTGTTGAGAATCATTTGAAGATCGGTATCGATTCTTTAAAGCAGTTAATCAATAAGGGGCAGACGGTGAGGCATTTGAAGTTTTAAGAGGAGCATTTTTCACGCAAAGGCGCCAAGAGGCACAGGCGCAAAGAAAGAATCCGCAAATCCGCAATCCGTTAATTCGTTAATCTTTCCAAAGAAAAGGAAACAAAATAACCGCGAGCGCGATCACCATAATATCAAGTCCCGCGAGCAGTCCCACCATATTCCACCAACCGGATTGAATAACACTTGAAAAAGCGGTAGAAGAGATCTTCATCAGCAATAATAACTGTGGTATGATCAACGGGAAACCCATAATGGCCATCAACGCCGCCTGCTGTTGGGCCTTGGCTGCAATGGCTGCAAGAAAAGTAAAGACAAGACTCAGGCTTACTCCACCCAAACAGTTAATAAAAATAAAAATGGGCCAGTTCTCTAAAGGGTTGCCCAATAATAAAGTGAATACGGCAAGACTCAGCAAACTCATCACGATCATGAGCAATGCATTGAAGAGAAGCTTGGATAAAACAAAATCAACAGGTCCGGCAATGGAATAGAAATACAGCATACGGCCCCTGCTTTCCTGTAAAAAACTTTTGGCAACGGCATTGATGCAGACAAATAATTGTATCACCCAAAAAAGCCCGTTCCATACTTTTTCCTCCGGCTGATCCATGGAAAGATACACCACGAAAATAGTGGATGCCACATATAGCAGGATGCCATACAAAGTATACTGCTGGCGGGTTTCGAGCAGCAGGTCCTTTTGCATAAGCGCTAATATCCGGCGGTTACTTTTCATTGGCACATTTTCGGCAACGTGGTTCATAGGTTTCTTTTTCACCTATCAGAACCTGGCCCTCCTGCTCCGTTTTGCGGAATGAGACATTGGCAATATTGCCGCAACGCATACAGATGGCGTGCAGTTTGGTGATGTAATCAGCTATGGATAAGAGATAAGGCATTTGCCCGAATGGCCGGCCCAGGTAGTCCATGTCCAACCCTGCAACGATCACCCTTACCCCACGCAGGGCAAGGATTTCACATACGTTTATGACCTCATCATCAAAGAACTGTGCCTCATCTATGCCGATCACATCCACGCCTTCGGCCATCAAAAGAATGGTCTGTGAGTTATCGATTGGGGTGGATTGAATGGCATTGGAGTCGTGGCTCACCACATTGTTCTCATCATACCGTACATCAATTGCCGGCTTGAAGATCTCTACTTTGAGGTTAGCGATCTTAGCCCTTTTCAGCCTGCGGATCAGCTCTTCGGTCTTGCCGCTGAACATACTTCCGCAGATCACTTCGATCCAGCCCCGTCTTTCTCCCGATATATTAGGTTCAATAAACATCTGTTAAAATAAAAGATAAATAAAAAACGTTAGTAACTTTAAAGCAATTCTCTTCTTATTATTGGTAACCCCAAATGTATTACATCCAATGGAAAGAGTGGGCACCCTGATCAATAAACTGAAAGAACAATTTGAACAGCAGGCAGATGCTGATAAATTGGCTGTAACCGCGCAATTACTTCTTGCCGAGTTACAGAAGAATCATGCCCGTTCATCAGTAGCAGGCAAGATCTCGGTTGTTTTGCCCTCCGTTTCAGGAACACGTTTTACAAATGACCAAGAGAATAAGCCAACACCTCAAAATGAGCCAAAGCCCGAACCTGTAAAAGAAGAGGTGGTTGCAGGTAACTGGCTTTTTGATACACCCGCAGAGATCCCAACATTGGCTCACCAGGCAGGCGGCACGGGCGGTCCCAGTATTGAAACAAAAGAATATACCAGGCGCGTTGAAGCGGCAGAGATCTTTGAATTCAATACTGCATTAGCCAACCAGGTAGAGAGCCTGAATGAGAAACTAAAAGAAGAAAGGGTAGAAGTAGCCACGGCTTTGCAGGGTTCACCGATACGTGATCTGAAAAAAGCGATTGGCATTAATGATCGTTTTCTTTTTGTGAATGACCTGTTCAGGGGTGATGAGAACATGTATGAGCGCAGTATTAAAACGATCAATAGCTTTAGTATTTATCCTGAAGCAGAATACTGGATCACGCGTGAACTGAAAGTAAAACTCAGTTGGCCCGATAACAGCGATACGGTTAAATTATTTGATCAGTTGATCAAGAGACGATTCTCCTGAATATATTTTATTGCCTTCTCTGTTGCTCCTGCATTATCTCTTACATACTTGCCAGCGGCCTGTGCAGCAGCGTCATAGAAAGCTTTGCTGCCAAGTAACTCCTTTAAAAGATTTTCCAGTTCCAGTGCATCTTCGATAGTAAAAGCGCCACCTTCATCTAGTAAACCATCCGCTTCAAAATATTTGTCATATACCGGGCCAAAGACAACAGGTTTATGGTATACAGCGGCTTCGAGGATGTTGTGAATACCATCATCTCCAAATCCTCCTCCCACATAACAGATAGTAGCATAATGATATAGTCTGGTCAGCATGCCCATATTATCTATGATCAATACATTGATATTAGCGGGGAGCGATGTTCCTGATTGCAATGCTTTTTCATACACAGAGTATAACATCGAATGTTTATATAACGATAAACATTCCTGCAATCTTTCTTCTTCAATATCATGCGGGGCGATAATAAATTTTATGGAAGGGTTGGTATTGGCATAATGATCCAGTTCTTCATCGTCCTCGGTCCAGGTACTGCCTGCAACGATCGTGATTTGATCTTTACAAAAATGATCGATGGGTGCTATGGAATCAAAATGATTGGCAATACTGATTACACGGTCAAAACGTGTATCACCGCTGATCATCACCTGGTTTGTATAACCGATGCTTTGCAGTAATGTGGCAGATGCCTGGTTTTGTACAAAAAGATAAGAGAAAAAAGACAACATTTCCCTGTTAACACCTCCATACCATTTAAAAAAAAGCTGGTTGTTTCGAAAGATGCCGGAGATCAATACCAATGGTATGTTCCGCTGTTTGGCTTCCTGCAGGTAATAATACCAGAACTCATATTTTACAAAAAGCACCAAAGAGGGTTGAACAATATTGAAGAAGCGGTTTGCATTCGAAGGTGAATCCATGGGCAGGTAAAAAACATGATCAGCACCTGGATAGTTCTTTTTTATTTCGTAACCGGAAGGAGAAAAAAAAGTGAGTAATATTTTGTAGCCCGGGTATTGGTCTTTTAAGCCTTCCAATACAGGCAGGCCCTGTTCAAACTCACCCAATGAAGCGCAATGCATCCAGATAACAGGTGATGTGTTTTTATGAAAAGCGGCTGATAGTTTTTTAAATATGCCTCTTCTTCCCAATACCCATAATCTCGCTTTTTGATTAGAGAATCCAAGCAACCATGCCAGTTTCGGGTAGAGCCAGATAAATATCCTGTAAATAAGCATGAATGGAAGAGGTTAGCTTAACAAAGAAACGAAGAAAAGATTGTTTTCAGTTGTTCCAGGGTGCATTTCAAATTTTCGCATTGGATTTGTTCACTTTTTTGTGAATAATAGAAACATGGGCACATAGTTGTAACACATGGTTTCTTCTATGTGAAATCCTATGTTTTCTATGTGACTACCCGCCCGCAAAGCCCAGGCGGGCGGGTGTGGTTCAAATCAGTGAAAATTTGAAATGCACTGTGTTCTATAATATTGCCCTGATTGGTGGGTATACTGCTTTTTTGCAGTAATTTTGCCCGCTCTAAACGACCAGTCCTATGCGGCCGATACAAATGGTAGATACCAGAACACAGTACCTCAACATAAAGGAAGAAGTAGATACTGCTATACAAGGGGTTCTTGACAGTGCTGCGTATATCAATGGGAAACCGGTACAGGATTTTGCAGCAGGTTTAAGCGCCTATCTTGGCATCAAACATACAATACCCTGTGCTAACGGAACAGATGCATTGCAGATAGCGATGATGGCTTTAGGGCTTGAGCCGGGAGATGAAGTGATCACTCCTTCATTTACTTATATCGCTACAACGGAAGTGGTGGCATTACTCAAACTCAAACCGGTTTTTGTAGAAGTGGATGCCCGCAGTTTTTGTATGGATCCCGCAGCACTTCGCAAAGCTATTACACCCAGAACCAAAGCGATCGTTCCTGTACACCTATACGGCCACGCAGCACCAATGGAAGAGATCATGCAGATAGCGAAAGAATTTGGACTGTATGTGATAGAAGACAATGCGCAGGCGATCGGTTGTGATTATACTTTTTCTGATGGAACAAAAAAGAAAACAGGCACCATCGGAACAGTAGGAGCTACTTCATTCTATCCAAGCAAAAACCTTGGTGCTTTTGGTGACGGAGGTGCGGTGTTTACCAATGATGATGAATTAGCACATAAAATGAAAATGATCGCTAACCATGGTCAGCAAAAAAGATATTACCATGAGATGGTGGGCTGTAATTCAAGACTCGATTCGATACAGGCGGCCATATTAAATATAAAACTGCAAAAACTGGATGAATACAATAAAGCCAGGCGTGAAGTAGCTGCTTATTATGATAATGCTTTTGCAGGTAACAAGAAAATAACCACACCTTTGGTAGCTGGTTACAGCAGTCATGTATACCATCAGTATACGCTTGTATTAAATGATGTGGATAGGGATGGACTGAGTGCTTTTCTTGCAGAGAATAAGATCCCGTCAATGATCTATTACCCGGTACCGGGTCATCGCCAGAAAATGTTTGATTCATTTAATCTTCCGCAATATGATCTTGTAACAACGGATTGGTTAACGGAAAGAGTGATCTCTTTACCTGTTCATACAGAAATGGACCAGGAACAAATGGCGTATATTACACAGCATGTTGTGAAATTTATAAATCAATAATAAATGAAGATCGCAGTTGTTGGAACGGGTTATGTAGGCCTGGTAACGGGCACCTGTTTTGCTGAAACAGGTAATAAGGTAACCTGTATAGATATTGATAAAAGCAAAGTTGATAAACTAGCCGGCGGCTCGATAACGATCTATGAACCAGGACTTGAAAAAATATTTTTGCGTAACCTGAAAGAAGAAAGATTACAATTCACGACTAACCTCGAAGAAGGTATCAAAGACGCAGTGATTATTTTCCTCGCCTTGCCAACACCGCCCGGTGAAGATGGCGCTGCTGACCTTCGTTATGTACTTGGCGTTGCCACTGAACTCGGAAAAGTCTTAACTGATTACAAAGTTATCGTAGATAAAAGCACGGTTCCTGTTGGTACTGCGGAAAAAGTACGTGCTGCTGTAGCTGCTAATTATAAAGGTGGTTTTGATGTGGTTAGTAATCCGGAGTTTTTACGCGAAGGAGTTGCCGTAGATGATTTTATGAAACCTGATCGCGTAATTGTAGGTACGCAATCTGAGCGGGCGCGTAAAGTAATGAGTGATCTCTATGCACCTTTTGTTCGCCAGGGTAATCCTGTGATCTATATGGATGAAAGATCTGCTGAGCTTACCAAATACGCCGCCAATTCGTTTTTAGCTACCAAGATCTCATTCATGAATGAAATTGCACAGTTATGTGAAAAACTGGATGCGGATGTAGATATGGTTCGCAGGGGGATAGGAAGTGATGAAAGGATCGGCAAACGGTTTCTCTTTCCGGGGATCGGTTATGGCGGAAGCTGTTTCCCGAAAGATGTTCAGGCGCTTGTTATGTCTTCAGAAGAGGTGGAATACGATTTTAAAATATTGAAAGCAGTAGAAGAAGTGAATGCGATACAAAAACTTCATCTTATACCAAAGATCAAAAAATATTTCGGTGATGATCTTACGGGAAAGAACTTTGCTTTATGGGGACTGGCTTTTAAGCCCAATACAGATGATATCAGGGAAGCGCCGGCTTTGGATCTGATCGATGCATTAACAGCAACCGGCGCAACCGTTACAGCTTTTGATCCTGAAGCTATGGCTAATGTTAAAAGGGCCATCGGTGATAAGATCATGTACGCAGAAAATCAATATAGTGCACTTGACAATGCTGATGCATTGATCATTGCTACAGAATGGAGCGAATTCAGAACACCGGATTTTGATATGATCAATAGCCGGCTGAAGAATAAAGTAATCTTTGACGGGCGTAATTTATTTGACGTTAAATATATTTCTGATCTCGGTTACCACTACGAAAGTATTGGACGACCCAAAGCCACATAATATGCCAGTGCAAAAAAGAATACTCATCACAGGCGCAGCAGGTTTCCTGGGTTCTCACCTGTGCGACAGGTTTGTTAAAGAGGATTATCATGTGATTGGTATGGATAACCTGATCACAGGTGATATACGTAACATCGAACATCTTTTTAAGCTGCGTAATTTTGAATTTTACCATCACGATGTTTCCAAATTTATTCATATAGCAGGGGAGTTGGATTATATTCTTCATTTTGCGTCTCCCGCAAGTCCTATCGACTATCTTAAGATACCTATACAAACTTTGAAAGTAGGTGCTTTGGGTACCCATAATTGTCTCGGTCTTGCCAAAAATAAAGGGGCGAGAATATTGGTAGCGTCTACCAGTGAAGTATATGGCGATCCGTTGGTGCATCCGCAAACAGAAGAGTATTGGGGCAATGTAAATCCTGTCGGCCCAAGAGGTGTGTATGATGAGGCCAAACGTTTTATGGAATCGATCACACGCGCATACCATACTTTTCACGGAGTAGAAACAAGGATCATTCGTATTTTTAATACCTACGGACCACGTATGCGTTTGAATGACGGTCGTGCTTTACCTGCTTTTATAGGACAAGCATTGCGCGGCGAAGACCTTACTGTATTTGGAGACGGAAGCCAGACCCGTTCTTTCTGCTATGTTGACGACCTGGTAGAAGGCATCTATCGTTTACTAATGAGCGATTACTCTATGCCCGTTAATATTGGTAACCCAAATGAAATTTCCTTAAAAGATTTTGCAGAAGAAGTATTGAAATTAACTGGCGCAGCAGTAAAGATCATTTACAAGCCATTGCCTGTTGATGATCCTAAACAGCGCCAACCCGATATTACAAAAGCAAGAGAATTGCTAGCGTGGGAACCGGCGATCGACAGGACAGAAGGTTTAAAACGAACCTATGACTATTTCAAATCCTTGCCGCAGGAAGAATGGTCCAAACAACCCAAAGAATTTGTTTCAGAAATAAAATCATAATTGTACCGAATGTCTAAGCCACTGATAATTGTTACCGGTAAAAATGGCCAGTTAGGCTGGGAACTTGAGCAGTTGTCTGCTAAATACGAAAACACTTTCCGTTTTTTGTTTACTGATAAATATGAACTTGATCTTGGCACTCCTTTGGCTATCCCTTCTTTTTTTGAAAAATATTCACCCGCTTATTTTATAAACTGTGCGGCATATACAGCAGTTGATAAGGCGGAAACGGAACAGGAAACTGCTTTTGTGATCAATGCTGAATCGGTGGGTGTGATTGCACAACAATGTCGTCAACACGATTGCACCCTGATCACTATTTCCACGGATTATGTGTTTGATGGGAAAGCGGATGAACCTTATCAACCCGGCACCAAAACCAACCCGGTTAATTATTATGGTTATACAAAATGGATGGGAGAGAAACTGGCGCTTGAAAATAATGAACGCACACTTATCATCCGCACTTCCTGGGTATACAGCACGCACGGAAACAATTTTGTGAAGACCATGTTGCGCCTCATGAAGGAAAGAACAGAACTCAAAGTAGTAAGCGACCAGGTTGGTTCACCTACCTATGCAGCAGATCTTGCTGATGCAATCATGCAAATGATCGTTTCACTGGAAAAAGGAAATACAAAGTATGGCATTTACCACTATAGCAACGAAGGTGTTATATCATGGTACGACTTTGCAATTGCTATCCGTAATATATCAGGATCTTCCTGCGAAGTATTACCACAACCTGCTTCAGCATATCCCACGCCCGCAAAACGTCCCGCGTATTCTGTAATGGATACAAGTGCTATTGTAAGAGATTTTGGAATATCCCTCGCAAATTGGGAAAAAAGTTTAACAAACTGTCTTGCCAAACTCAGCTAGCACCCTGATCTGATCATTCTGATACCCATTTTTCAAAGGACATCACTTCACCTCCACTCAATCATTCTGGCACCCATTTTTCAGTAAAAAAGGTGAACAAAATCTTTTAATATGAAAACAGGTATCACAGGTAAAGTCAGCATCTGGATAGATGCGACTGCCGAAGAGGTTTGGAAAGCATTAACCACTCCGGAATTGATCAAGCAGTATTTCTTCAATACCAATGCAGTCTCCAATTGGAAAGTGGGTAGTCCAATACTTTTCCATGGAGAATGGGAAGGGAAACAGTATGAAGATAAAGGCACTATTAAAGAGATCATTCCGGAAAAGTTTTTGCGTTATAGCTACTGGAGTTCACTATCAGGTATTGAAGAAAAACCTGAAAACTATGTAGATATAACCTATGCTTTAACAGAAGAGAATGGCGGTACAACACTTGTCATTACGCAGGAAAATATTCCTGACGAAAAGATGAGAGAACATTCTGAAGAAAACTGGAACAAAGTGGTAGAAGGTCTGAAAGACCTGGTAGAAAAACAGAACGTGATGGCATAAATACATCATGGACAAAAAAGAAACCTGCATTCGCAGGTTTCTTTTTTGATTTTATATATAGGAGTTTGATTATCCCTTACCATGTCCTTTGCCCTTACCATTTCCTTTGCCGTTTCCATTTCCTTTACCGTTTCCATTCCCCTTATTTTTTCCGTTGCCATTATCCTGGTGAGCACTATTGCCCGGGCCATTATTCTTATAACGGTTATCATGACTGTCCCTGATAACGACTTGTTTTTGTCCTTTATATTTTGCGTATTTCACCTTATATACGTTGTTACGTAAGTAAGGTCTTGGTTCATTTACCACCACTTTGTAGGTGTTGTAAATGTTGTAGTTATTGTAACGGGCCGGAAGCCTGCTCCCAAATACCCAGTTATTTCCTTCCAGGTAAACGTACTGTCTTTTAGGTACGTTATAATAAACGTCCATCTCCGGCATGTAATAATAGTCAACATAATCATATCCTTCAGGTCCCCAGGCTGGCTGGCTGCCTATGTTAATGCTTACATTAACCTGTGCATCGGAACGAGTAGAAATGAGTAGGCTAAAAAGGAATACTGTTAAAACTGTTAACCTTTTCATTAGTTATTGTATTTGATTAAATAACAGTAATGAAAATATCATGCCATAAACCGTAGTAAACGCTCTACAGGCTATGGTTTTCCTTTAGCAGCCATCATATACACATCTTTTAATCTTTTATCAAGTTTTTCTACAGCATAGCGAAGCATGGTTCGCGGCATAACTGCGGAATAAGTATCAAGAAAGTCCAGCAATTTTTGTTGATCCCTTTTTCCCGCTTCGCGTATCCAGCTACCCACTGCTGAATGGATCATTTCGTGTTTGTCTTTCACTAATAATTTCGCGATCTTAAAAGTGTCATCAATATCGTTCTGGCGGATAAAAAAATAGGTACTTACAATGGCTGTTCTTCTTTCCCAAACATCTTTCGATTTAGCGAGCTTGTACAGGATGTCTCTTGGTTTGTCAAACAGGTACCCGCCCACTACATAAGGCGCGCTGCGATCAACCATATCCCAGGTGTCTATTTTATTATGCTTTGTGATGTATAGATCGAACAATTGTTTTTTTCTTTCCGCTGGTATTTTTTTATCCCTTGCCTGGAAATCCATAATACAAACGGCGCCCATTCTGGCATCATAAGATTTGCTGTCGAGTAATTTTTCAACTTCCTGTATGGGCATTTGTGTAAAGCTCTTTGCAAGTGCAAACAATTCAGCCATCCGGATACCAGCCGAAACCTGTAATGGTTTCAATTGTGCAAGAAATTCTTTAGCGGTAAGTTTTGTTTGCATCAGTTAAGTTTGATTATGCATGTTACATCTGTGGTACTCAGGTCGTTTTCTAAATTAGAGGTTGCCGTAGTTGTGTATTTGATTTTTCAATGGGTTGTCGTTTTTTTTCAATCAATGCCTGGGTGAATTAGCTTAAACCTCCAGCGATATTTTTTTCAAAACACAGGCTATTCTCCACATTTGCATATTGCCCGTAATTAGGAATTTGCCGGTAGCCGTTGCTGGTATACAGGTGAATGGCTTCCGGTTGTCTTTTGCCGGTTTCCAGTACAGTTTTTTTATACGACATTTCTACCGCCCAGTTTTCCAATGCAATTAATACCTGTGTGGCAATTCCTTTTCCCCTGTTCCCGGGTGTAACATACATTCGTTTTACTTCCATCGAATCTGCATCGTATTCTTTGATGGCTCCACAACCCACAGGAATTTCGTTTTCATAAGCAACCACTGCAAATTTGATTTTGGTGATCTTATTGAACTGGGAATAAAAAGCATGATCCGCACCATCTCTTTCTGCGAGATCCGCATCGAGTGCTCTAACGAGTTCTATAAAATCTTTGTTTTCCGAATCGGTTCTTAGTAATTGGATCATACAACCATATTAAGATCAGGAAATGCCTAATTGTTTTTTTAGTTTGGCCGGCAACTTATCTTTCACCAGCCCGTAAGATTGGGTAACATATTTTTTCCATTCAGTTTTTTTCATTTTGGTAATATCCTCTATCCATACCCATTTGTATTTGGCAACATAGGGTGCAGGTTTAAAAAATGGCCTGCTGCTCATCTCTTCAAATTCTTCATCACCAACTTTAAAAGAGGCGCTTGTGGGTGATTGGTCAAGCCCCACTACGCAGAACATTTTTCCTCCAATGGAAAATACAAGATCATGTTCCCATTTGATGTCTTCTGTTACGCCGGGTAATGCGCGGCAAATGGTTTGGATGTCTTCAATATGCATAAAAGGGAATGATCAATGAGTAAAATGCATGAACATAATAAATATACAACAGATCAACTGATATGCTAGCCGTTCTATTGCGCCCCGGCTTTCAAAAGCCTGTCAACGATCTCTGTATACCCTTTCTTTTTTGCCCAGGCAAGTGGTGTTGACCATGCAGCCCCGGACCTGCCTGGATTTGCCCCATGTGAGAGTAAAAGGTCAACCATCTCAATATGTCCCCATCTTGCAGCCATGCCTAATGGTGTAGACTGGTATTCATCATCTATTGGATCGAGCTCAGCACCATATTTGATGAGTAAATCGGCTTTGTCAAGAAATCCTTTCTGCGCCATGTCATGCAGAATGGTTACCTGTTGCCAGCTCATGGTGTTGGGATACATTCCTTTCTCCATCATGAAAGCAGCTGGTTCATAAAATTTAAAATAATAAGCCTGTGTCCATTTTAATATTACAGGAACTTTTGCACCATACTGCATCAGGAGTTCCAGCAGTTGATAATTTTTATGTTGCGCGGGCATCATTAAAATTCCTTCTCCCCATGAATAGGTATCATCCAACGCATATTCAGGATGTTGCTTTAGTATTTTTTCAGCGGCGGCAATATCATCGTGGTTAACTGCATATTGAAATTCCTGCTGTGATGGTATATAGTTAAAATCGATTCCGCCATTGTCTCCTGTGTATTTTTTTATAGAACTGTCCGCAGCATAATCTTTCAACTGTTTTGCGATCTCAAGATATCCCCTGTCTTCAGCAATGGTTTCAAGACTGTCTTGAAAAGGATACATTTTATAGGAAGGATCGTGTGCGCCTTTGCCAAGTAAATAGGTTACGAGTTCGGAATGTCCTTCCCTGACTGCGAAATGAATGGCAGGAGTGTAATTGTATTGCGCATATAACAATTCAGGACAATCATCCGCCATTTTTTTTATCGACGCGAGGTCGCCGTTTTTACTTGCTGCCAATATTTCCCACACTTTCGTATTGGTAGAAACAACCTCATTGTGCAAATGCATCGCGAAACCATTTTTCATTTCGTTTGGCTGGATCATCTTGTGATGGTTATACTTAATAAAAATACACCACTGCGATAAGATTTACAAGCCTATATGATCAATCCCGGTACCGGTATAAAAAACGCCCACCAAACTGGTGAGCGCTTTTAACTGTTTCGATCCGCTTGCTTAATTTTTTAATGAAAATCAACAACCTGTGTTTTAGCAAGGTTGGCAATCATTTTGGTGTATACAGGAATATTGGTTGATGGTGAAATAATGATCTTGCCTGATGTTCGGTCGGCCGCTTTCAGATCAGCTTCGGTAACATCCTGTGTAAGAGTTATCAGGCCGATAGTAGTAATGGCGGTATAATTTACATTGCCTGCAATTACAATACTATCTCTTTTTGATTTGATGGTAATAGCAGCATTCGATTCAAAAACAATAGGTGTGGTAACACCACCCGCCGTATAGGTTCCTTCGAGGCGAAGAGATGATTTACCGCTTAAAGGCAGCAGTTCAGATTTGAACTCAACATTTCTGAATGTACCTGTTGGAATCGCAATATTGGTGATATTTACCGCGCCGAAGAGATCAACCTGCGCATTGGGCTCTGACTTTAATTCCAATGCAGTACTATCGTTCTTTTTAGCGTCAAGTTTGGTACTTGCCACGCCTGCTGAACCGATGGTCCACGTTATAGCCGCACCATTAACGGGTGAAACAGCTGCTTTCAGCTGGAAACTGATGTTTGAAGAGCCGGTGCCAGCATCTTTTACGCAACTGGAAAAGAATAAAAGAACGGCGGCTGTAACAGAAAGGGTAGAGATTTTCATCGTTTATCATTTATTTGTTATCCTTAGATACGTGACGGAGAATTAATGCAGCCTGCTGTCTCATAATTTTATTGGCAAGGTGTTTCTGTTTTATAATGTAATTGGCCCAACAGCCCTGTTATAAGCAAAGACAGTACAGGTAAGTTGGTTCAGCTATCGTTACTATATTTAATCTGTTGAACCAATCATATACTAACGGATGCTTTACAGAAATTTTGCCATCATTGTTTTCCTGCTCTTCACCGGCTCACCGGTTATCACCTATGCACAGATCAACCGGAAAGCGTTGGTGCAAAGACATAATGTACTTGTTACAAAAGCGGACCCTTTATCTTCTCTTTCAGTTGGTAATGGCAGGTTTGCTTTTACGGTGGACGTTACGGGACTGCAAACATTTCCGCTTGCTTATGAGAAAGGTGTTCCACTTGGCACACAAAGCGAATGGGGATGGCACAGCTTTATTGATACGGCCGGATATAAGAGAGAAGAATATTTAAAAGAATACGCACTCAACGGAAGAAAGATCACCTATGCTGTACAATCGAATGTTGCGCGCAGTAAAGCGGCAGCAGACTGGTTCCGGCAAAACCCGCATCGTTTACAGTTAGGAAATCTTGGTTTTGAAATATGGAAATCAGATAATACCCTTGCAACCATCCATGATATTCAAAACGTAAAACAACAGCTGGATCTATGGACCGGGGAGATCAAAAGCAGTTTTACAGTAGAAGGTGTTCCGGTTACCGTATCAACGTTATGCAGCCAACAACAGGATGTGGTTTCTGCCAATGTAAGATCTGAACTGGTGAAAAACGGGCGGTTAAAAATCTACCTCGTATTTCCTTATCCAACCGGTGAGTGGACCGATGCAGGAACAAATTACCAGCGTGATGAAAAACATATCTCCTTTATTCAAAAAAATACACCGGTTGCTGCTTCCATTATTCACGAGTTAGATAAAACAAAATACGGTGTTGATCTATCCTACACACCAGCCGATATAAAATTACAATCACCACATCATTTTATCATAACACCTTCCAATGGTAAAACTGATTTTCAATTCAGCTGCCGTTTTTCGCCTGTTGTATCTGCTGTTATGGTTCCCGGATATGCTTCGATCAAATCAGACAATCAAACAGCATGGAAAAAATTCTGGACCAGTGGTGCTGCTGTAGATTTTTCAGGAAGTACAGATAAGAGAGCTGCAGAACTCGAGAGAAGAATTATTCTTTCGCAATACCTGATCAAAATACAGGAAACAGGAAGCAACCCACCACAGGAAACTGGGTTAACGTATAACAGCTGGTATGGAAAACCACATATGGAAATGCCTTACTGGCACCTGGCACATTATCCCTATTGGGGACATGCGGAATTGCTGAAAAAAAATATGGACTGGTATTTTACAGCAGCGGGTAAAGGTCGCGAGCTCGCCAAACGACAGGGTTATGAAGGAATACGATGGCAGAAAATGACAGACAATACCGGCGATGAAACACCTTCTTCAGTAGGTGCATTCTTAATCTGGAACCAACCGCACCTGATCTATTTTGCAGAAAGCCTTTATCGTGATGATCACAGTACCGCAACACTTAATAAATATAAAGACCTGGTGCTCGGCACAGCAGATTTTATGGCATCTTATCCTTTCTTTGAAAAAAATAACGACAGGTATATCTTAGGTAAAGGAGTGATTCCCGCGCAGGAAGTTTTTCCTGCTGAAGAAACATTTAATCCAACCTACGAATTGGTTTACTGGCATTGGGCATTGGATATGGCGCAGCAGTGGAGAGAACGCTTACACCTGCCACGTAATAAAAAATGGGATGAGGTATTGCAGAAATTATCAAAGCTCCCTGTACAGGATAATAGGTATCTCGCTACCGAAAGCGCAACGGACAGTTATACCAATCCACGAAACAAAACTGATCATCCATCTGTGCTGATGGCCCTGGGCGTAATGCCTGCAACGGGCCAGGTTGATGAAGTCATTATGAAAAATACATTTAACTGGATCTGGGATAACTGGACATGGGAACATACCTGGGGCTGGGATTTCCCCATGGTAGCAATGACAGCTGTTCGTTTGGGTATGCCGGAAAAAGCAGTGGATGCATTGCTGATGAATATTCAAACCAATACATACCTGGTAAACGGCCATAATTACCAGAATGAACGTTTGCGTTTGTACTTGCCCGGAAATGGAGGTGTATTATCAGCCATCGCTTTAATGTGTGCAGGATATGATGGTGCTAAAACCGTGAACCCGGGTATACCAAAAAATAGTGGATGGAAAGTAAAATGGGAGGGGTTGAAAAAATTACCTTAGCATGTTGTGTCATTAATGAAAAACTGGGATCTACCTCAACCGACAGGTACAATAATAGTTAGAATATTGAATACTGATTTAGGCGAACTGTGAGAAGAATATTTTTGAATAGAAGCAGCATGATCGTCATTGCGAGGCACGAAGCAATCTGTGCTTTAAATTGGAGAGTTCCTGAATATCGGGGTACAGACTGCTTCGTGCCTCGCAATGACGGCAGCCTACAAACAAACGGTAATTTTGTTGAAACTCTTACGAACTCTGCGCCCTGCTTTTGCATCATTATCCGATAACCCTGCCTGATTCGCTATTCTCCCTGTGCCAATTTCTTTTCGTTTTCAGTTTGTGGTTTACCGGTGGCGTTCGGATTTCCTTTGCCTGTTGTAATCAGGTTATACAAACTCTTCTGCATATAAGTGGTCCACGCACCCCTGCAGATATCAAAACATTCATATTCAGGAACCAGTCCCTGGTGTGTCATGCGGATCTGTGTTTTTCCATCCTGTTGAGAAATATCAAAAACCACTTTAGTACCTGTCCATTCGCTTTTATCCTTTGTGAATTTGAAATAGTTCTCCAACACCTGCCAAACTACTTTTTTACCAGGGATCAATTCTGTTACTTTGATCTTGCAGCGATGTACATCTTCGAAATGATAATTAAACACTTCATTGAGTTTGTCTGTACTGCCTTCAATTTCTTCTGACCACCATCCGCGAACATTATTGATGGCATCAAATGCTTTTTCGGGAGTTTGATCAACAAGGGTTGTGGTGGTAAAATCGGGAGCTGTCATAAGTAATTTTTTGTGTTACAAAGCTATTGTCTAATTATTACCTGAGTAAGGTGTAAAATGGACTTTTTGGTGGGTTGATATGGACAAAGTTGCTCTCGGTTTTTGCGTAACCCTACCTATGAAACCCGCCCGGCACCTGGCTTTAACAGAATAGTGACGTGGTCTATCGACTACAATATTTTATATTTTCAACTACACGATTATTGTCAGTTCACTTTCGGAATAATGGATTTTAATTACTGACTTTGTAGGGTAAAGCTCAGCCATGAAACTTCGTTTGCTTGTTGTACTGTTATTTTTGGTGATCGGGGCAGGTTTATTTGGACAGGACCGGCAATTAAAATTTTCTCACCTTGACAGGGACAGGGGGCTTTCACAAAGTAATGTGCTGACCATTTTGCAGGATCGCCGGGGTTTTATGTGGTTTGCCACACGTGATGGTCTTAATAAATATGACGGGTACCAGTTTATCGTGTATAAAAATAATACCGAAGATCCGGCGAGCCTGAGTAATAATTATGTCACGAACCTGATCGAAGATTCAAAAGGAATTATATGGATCGCTACGCATGGCGGCGGGTTAGACCGCTACGACAGGAAAACAGATCGCTTCACTCATTACAGGCATAAAAAGAATGATCCCAAAAGTATATCCGACGATTTTTTGAATAGTGTGATGGAAGATAGTAAGGGAAATTTATGGATCGGTACGCTAACCGGTGGATTAAATATGTTCGATCCAAAAACGGGAGAGTTCATCCATTATACTCATGACAACAGAGATCCTCATAGCCTTAGCGATAATGAGGTGAATTATGTTTTGGAAGATTCACATCGCCAGTTATGGATCGCTACAGGTAATGGTGGCCTGAACCTGATGGATCGCACAAAGAAAATGTTTACCATATTCCGGCATGATGATAAGGATACAAGATCGCTTGGCAGCAACCAGGTAAAATACCTTTTCGAGGACCACCTGCATCGCCTGTGGATCGGTACCTATTGGGGTCTTGACATGCTCGAAAACGGGATGTTCCGCCATTTTACAAATGACCCCAGCAACAGGAACAGCCTTGCACATAATGTTGTGTATGTAATGGCAGAGGACAGGAACAACCAGCTTTGGGTAGGAACTGAGAATGGCGGACTGAGTATTTTTGATGCGGACAAAGGAACGTTCAAAAGTTACCGCCATGATGATATTGATAATACGAGTCTCACCAATAATTCCATCTATTGTATATACAGGGACGTTAGCGGCAATATGTGGATAGGTACTTACAGCGGGGGCGTTAATATGTTCAGCGAAGACGCAGCCAAGTTTGCCCATTACAAGCATACGTCCGATCCCGGAAGCCTGTCTCATAATAATGTGCTGGATCTGTTTGAAGATTCAAAGAACAACCTCTGGATCGGAACCGATGGAGGCGGGCTCGACCTGGTGGATAGTAAGACGGGGTTGTTTACCCATTTTAAAAGTAATGCCGGTTCCCGCAAAAGCATCACAGGCAATTATGTATTAACGATAGAAGAAGATAGTAAAGGAAATATCTGGATGGGTACCTGGGGTGATGGCTTAACGGTGATCAACAAAACCCATACATCATTCACGCACTTTAAGAACAGCCCAACCGACAGCACGAGTTTGAGTGGCAACAATGCTTATGCGATCGTACGTGATAAAGATGATGAAATGTGGGTCGGTTCATTTGGCGAAGGATTGAACCGTTATGATCCTAAAACCAACCGGTTTACCCGGTACAAACATCGAAGCAACGATACCAATTCACTCAGCAATAATAATGTACAGGCACTTCTTGCAGACAACAAAGGTTTTTTATGGATAGGCACCAATGGTAAGGGGTTGAATCGTTTTGACAAGAAAACAAATTCTTTTACCAGGTATGTGCATGACGAAGACAAGAACTGTATCAGTGATAATATTATCAATGGTCTTTTCGAAGATAGGCAGGGCAATATATGGATAGCTACCAACCGAGGTTTGAACCGTTTAAATGTAAAGACCGGAAGTTTTACCGTTTGGCAAAACAAAGATGGACTGGCAAATGATATGATACATAGTATTGAAGAAGATGCCAATGGAAATTTGTGGTTAAGTACCAATAGAGGACTGTCGCGGTTTAATCCTGGCACAGGAAAGTTTAAAAATTTCTTTGTGGCCGAAGGCTTGCAATCCAACGAATTCAATGGCCACTCAAGTCTTACTTCACACGATGGGTTTATGTATTTTGGCGGTGTAAATGGATTTAATAAATTTTTCCCGGATAGCATCAAAGACAACACTTTTGAACCCCCGATCGTGATCACCGATTTCCGGATCTTTAATCGCGAAGTGGCTATTGCAAAGGATGAGAACGATCCTTCGCCCCTGAAAGCATCCATCACAGAAACACAGGAGATCAGGCTGCCCTATAGTAATTCAGTCATCTCACTGGATTTTGCATCCCTGAATTATACAAACCCTGAAGCCAGGCAGTATGCTTATATGCTAGAGGGATTCGACGAAACATGGAACGATATCGGCAACAGGCATACGGTAACTTATACCAACCTGGATCCGGCCAAATATACTTTCAAGGTCAGGGGACGAAAAAGTGATGGGAGCTGGTCCTCAAATATGGTTAGTCTCTCATTGATCGTTGTTCCTCCTTTCTGGATGACATGGTGGTTCAAATTATTGGTGGCCTTATTTGTGATAGGTGCAGCAATCGGTTTTTACAAGTTCCGGATGAATACGATCAGTACTCAAAAACGTAAGCTGGAACGCCAGGTAAAAGAACGCACAGAAATGCTGGCGTTGATGACCGAAGAAGAGAAAGCTGCACGTTATGAGGCCGAAGAAGCGAACAAAGCAAAAAGTTCCTTCCTTGCTATCATGAGTCACGAGATCAGAACCCCTATGAATGGAGTGATCGGCATGGCATCATTACTCAACCAAACCGAACTCACTGCCGAACAGAAAGAGTATACAGATACAATCCGTTCCTGTGGAGAGGGCCTGATGCTTGTGATCAATGATATTCTCGATTATTCAAAAATCGGCTCAGGAAAAATGGAACTGGAAGAGAATGATTTTGACCTGCGTAACTGTATTGAAGAAGCACTGGATGTTTTTGCCGCCAAAGCCGCACAGGTTGGCCTGGACCTCGTTTACCAGATAGATGCCGGCATCCCTTTACAGATCATTGGCGACAGGCTCAGGCTCAGGCAGGTATTGTTAAACCTGGTAAGTAATGCTTTAAAATTCACTGAAACAGGAGAGGTGTTCTTAAAAGTGAGCCTGGTAAAAACCGGTCCCGATGGGCAACTGGAACTGTGTTTTGCAATGAAGGATACCGGTATCGGTATTCCTCCCGATAAACTGGATAAATTATTTAAATCATTTTCGCAGGTAGATTCTTCTACTACGCGTAAATATGGCGGCACCGGGCTGGGCCTGGCCATCTCAGAAAAACTGGTGGAATTAATGGGTGGAAGTTTTACAGTTGAAAGTAAACTGGGTGAAGGTTCTGTTTTTTCATTTAATATAATCACAAGAGCGGGCACAGATACACTCACCACCTATGTGCATTATCATACAGAAGGATTGGAAGGGAAACGCATATTGGTGGTAGATGATAATCTCACAAACCGCAACATTCTTAAAACGCAACTGGAACTGTGGAAATTTATTCCTGTACTGGCATCTTCAGGAGAAGAGGCATTACAATGCATGTTGCAGCAGGATAATTTTGACCTGGTGATCACTGATATGCAAATGCCCGGTATGGATGGTCTTCACCTCGCACAACGTATCCAGGAGAAATTTCCGGATACCCCGATCATTTTGCTTAGTTCGCTTGGCGATGAAAATAAAGAAGTGTATGCTGCTCTTTTCAGTGCGGTATTAACCAAGCCAATCAAACAACACCTGCTGCATAACCATGTGATCAATTCCTTAGCCAGGAAACGGAAATTATCTATCACCGATCATCAGGCCTTGCAAACTAAAATCTCTTCAATGACAACTGCAGTTAATCCATTAAATATTCTTTTAGCAGAGGATAACATGGTCAATCAAAAAGTGATCGTTTATATGATGGCTAAACTGGGCTATGCAGTAGACATTGTAGAAAACGGACGCGAAGCAGTGAATGCCGCCGGTTCAAAAAAATATGATATCATCCTGATGGATGTACAGATGCCGGAAATGGATGGACTGGAAGCAACCAGGATCATCCGCCAAAACCAGGGCGATGATCATGCATTCTTTATTGTAGCGATGACCGCAAACGCCATGCAGGGTGATAGGGAAGATTGCATAAACGCAGGAATGGATGATTATATCAGTAAACCAATCAGTCTTGATGATCTGAAAAATATGGTAGAGAAATTTTGTTCTGATAATAAGGGAGCGTAATTCATGCGGATTGTTTTAAATGTTGAATTTTAAATGTTAAATGGGTGTAGGCATTCAACATTTAAAATTCAACATTCAACATTATTCAGGTGCGTACGGTTTTCTCTCATCAAGATTTACCAATTTGATACGGTTGTGTAAGATGGATGATATGGCAAGCACTGTTCCCACAAAAACAATAAAAATAATATAACCCGGTTGAATGGTTGTATTGTTGGTTGTGATGCTTGTCATCGATCCATCGTTTACATTCAGGCTGGATAATGTGCTGTCAACAATGCCATTAAAACCAATGTATGTCATCAGGATAGCCACAACCATTACATTAGACATATCCCATTTACTGGCGCCGAAAGCAAAATAATCTACATATTCTCTCTTTGCCCATTTGTTCGGGCTGATGGCAGACATAGCGATGGCCACCAGTTTTACCAAAGGAAATAATACGGCGAAAATAAGAACCATGAGTCCTACGATCAATGAATCAACCCTTCCTGATTGGATCAGTAGTTTGATCACATCCATAATACTCTGGCTCTGGAAGAACAGGTCCTGGTTTTCGAAAGAGATGGCTTTACCTAACAATGGCAGTTCCAGTTTTTCTATCCGCGCATCTACTTCGATCATGGTGGTAGTTACGCCAATGACCAGTAACATGATTGCCGCGGCAATTGACAGGACACATAAAGAAGCTTCGAGATAAGTCTTCCTGCGAAACAGGAACCAAACAAATGGAATCAATAATGCCGCTCCCAACATCCAATAAGTATATTTCCAGGCGCCTTCTTTTACGTTGTTGGCCCTGATCGCATTGGTTTTTTCAAAACCTGCTTTGTCGGTTGCTTCGTATTTTTTATAGATCGAATCCATGATACCCGTAGTTGATGCCATAGAACTATCATAAATTTTTCGCCCAAGTTGTGCGAGCGCTGTATCGGCAATATTGGCGATCCTTTTATAGCTCGCAGGTTTTGTGATCTCTGCCATTAATTTATTCGTAAAACCCGGCACTTCCGAATGAACCTGCTTTGGATCAACAAGTGTTTTTACAGCAAATTTTTTCAGCTTGCCACCTATGGATGTTTGTTTTTTATTGATGGATTGAAACGCTTCGTCAACCAATCCATGCAATCCATTGTTGATCTCTTTACGCAACCCGGCTTCCTGTTCAGGCGTTAAACGGAAGTCTTCTATTTTGTCGCCTGCAGAAGCTACTACCTGGTCGCGCCATCTGTCCACTGATAGTAAACCGAAAGACACATTGTTCACAAATGCATAATCCGTTTTGTATTCCTTTCGTTTCTCAGTCAATTCATGCACCTGGTAGCCGCACCATGCTTCGATAAGCAGCACGATAATCAAACCCGCGATCAGCAGTGGTTTGATAAAACCGGGCCAGGTGTGGCTCTTATCGTTTCGCGCGGTCATGATGCCTTTTGTTTTTTATACGTGATGGTGAATTTTTTTGTTATTTTTTTCAGGATGGCCGACAACACAAATCCATAGATCACAAAAGCGATAAAGATGATATAACCCGGCTGAACAGATGTATAATTGGTAGAGATGGTGGTAACATTATCCTGGTTAAAACGTAAATCAGACAGCGTTGTGTTAACAATGCCATTGAACCCGATATAGGTCATCAATATGGCTACCACCATTACATCCGCCATGCTCCATTTGCCGGATTCAAATGCAAAATATTTAATGAATTTTTTCTTCCCCCATGTTTCATTGGTCAGCGCAACACCTGTAGCGGATAATTTCATAAACGGAAACACCACGCTGAATACCATGATCAGCACACCCACCACCTGCGAATCAAAGCGCCCTGTATTCAGCAACAGCATCACAACATCGATAATACTTTTACTTTGGAAGAACAAACCCTGGTCCCTAAAGGAGATCTCTTTGCCCAACAAATGCAGATCCATCCTAGGGATCCTTGCATCTATCTCTATCATTGTCGTGGTAAGCCCTACGATCAGTAATATCATAGCGGAAGCCACTGATAAAATATATAGAGAAACGTGCAGGTTTCTTGTGTTACGTAGTATGATCCACAGTAAAAGAATGGCAAGAATACAAGCCAGCATACCGAAAGCATAGAAATAGGTATCGGTCTTTATCTGTGCCAGTCCTGCTGCATTTTTTATTGCGAAACTTTCTTTGTTTGTTGCGCCGTATTTGCTAAAGACCGAATCCATCAGGTGTTTGGTTACTGCCACCGAACTATCATAGGATTGCCGACCCATTTGTGCAAGCGCCGTATCAACCAGTTTAGAAACCTGTTTGTAGGTGGCGGGTTTGGTGATCTCAGCCATCAGTTTCTGTGTATAACCCGGTATCTGCGCTTCAATTTTATCCTGGCTCACAAATGTTTTTACCGCGAGTTTTTTCAATTTGCCACCAATCGATTTTTGTGGCCTGTTAATGATCTCAAATGCATGAGCCACGAGCGTGCGCAATAACTGGTTGATCTCTTTGCGGAGTTCTTTCTGTTGTTCGGGTGAAAGACGGTATTGGCTGATCTCTGAACTGGCTGCTGCAATTACCTGGTCGCGCCAGATATCTACAGATAATAAACCATAGGCTACATTATTAACAAACGCATAATCCAGTTTGTACTCTTTTTGCTGTTTGGAAAGTTTTTGCACCCTCATGCCACAAATCACCTCGATGATGAGCATGGCCGAAACGCCGGCAATCAGCAACCATTTAATAATGGGACTGGCCTGTTTGTGCGAAAAATGGGTGTCAGCAGTCATTTGTGTTTATATAAAAAAAGCCCATGGGCATTCCTTGTTTATCGTTTGTGAACGAACCGGTTAATAAGATACGACAAAACAACGGGGTTCGCTGTATTCGTGGTACTGTATACATTCAATGAAATAATCATACCGCGATGGGTTAGCCTGGAGACTGGAGTCAGAAGTTTGGAGTAGTTTAGGCCCCAGACTTCTGACTCCAGTCTCCAGGCCAATGATTTACCCCGGCAGGAACTTGCGGGAACAGCGGTGTTTTTTTAACATTCAACCGCTGGTAAGGATTAGTGGGATGAAACTAAGAATTGAATATATTTGAGTATCAACTTCGATCCGATAAATAACTATTCATGGCAGGAGATACTTTACGTCTGAATCACACGGTGAAAGACAAAAATTCATATGATGCGATCATCGTAGGATCGGGAATCAGCGGCGGATGGGCCGCCAAAGAACTTTGCGAAAAGGGATTGAAAGTATTGTTGCTTGAACGTGGAAGCAATGTGGAGCATCCCATGTACCCAACGGCTAATACAGAGCCATGGGAATTTACACACCGGAACTCATTGTCACGGGCCGATAAAAAGGATCATGCCGTACAAGCAAGACATTTTTCTTATCGGGAAGACAATAAACATTTTTATATCAACGATGCACAGAATCCTTACGATGAGATCAACAGGTTCGATTGGGTACGTGGTAATATCGTTGGTGGCAGATCCTTATTATGGGGCCGTGCCTGTTATCGCTGGAGTGATCATGAATTTGAATCGAACCTGAAAGATGGGCATGGTGTTGACTGGCCCATTCGTTACAAAGATATTGCGCCATGGTATGATTATGTAGAAAGTTTCGCCGGTATCAGTGGAAACAGGGATGGGCTTGATATTGTACCTGATGGTTTATTTCAACCACCTTTCGAAATGAATTGCGTAGAGAAAGATTTTAAATCAAAGCTGGAATCAAAATACAATAACCGCAACGTTATCATTGGAAGAACTGCCAACTTAACACAGCCGGTAAGTGGCCGAACACAATGCCAGGCAAGAAACCTATGTCATCGTGGTTGTCCGTTTGGCGCTTATTTCAGTACCAATGCCAGCACGATGCCTGCAGCTATTGCAACGGGTAATCTTACTGTGCGCCCCGGCTCATTGGTTACACAGGTATTGTATGATGAACAGAAAGGAAGGGCAACCGGTGTAGAGATCATTGATACGGAAACAAAAAAAACAGAAACCTTTTTTGCAAAGATTATTTTCCTGAATGCATCAACTGTTGCAACGGCTGTAATATTACTTCGTTCCACTTCACATCGTTTCCCTAATGGTTTGGGTAATGGAAGCGACCAGGTGGGCCGCAACCTGATGGATCACCACAAGGGCATTTCTGTTACAGCAAACGTTGATGGTTTCGAAGACAAATATTATTACGGACGAAGACCCAATCCACTATTTATTCCAAGGTTCAGAAATGTGAAGGGAGATAAAGCTCCGTTCCTGCGTGGTTACCATATGAATGCTACCGCTGCCCGTGAAACACCGGAACCTGTTGCGCAGATCGGTGCTGATTTTAAAGAAGCATTAACTGAACCCGGTCCATGGAAGATCCGTGTATATGGTTATGGTGAATGTTTGCCTTACCAGGATAACCGCATTACGTTGAACACACAAAAGAAAGACCCATGGGGATTGTCGATGATCACCATCGATTGTACTTTCCGCGAGAATGAAAAAAAGATGCATGATGATATGGTTGCATCCGGAATAGAAATGTTAACCTCACTCGGCTACAAAAATGTAACCGACAAGTCAGCCATCTCGGCTCCCGGCAATGCCAATCATGAAATGGGAACGGTAAGAATGGGAAGGGACCCGAAAACTTCTGTGCTCAATGCTTTCAACCAGATGCATGAAGTGCCAAATGTATTTATTACAGATGGTTCAGCCATGGCTTCAAGTTCATGCATCAATCCATCAATTACCTATATGGCGCTAACAGCGAGAGCATGTGATTATGCGGTAAAGGAATTGAAGAAAGGGAATTTATAATTGATAATACTACTTTGCTTGCTTCGTTGGTCTGTGTTGGTATCATAGACGGATATCAACATTTTTCATTGTAAAATCTGTATATAACAATAGACATGATCTCCGTTCAGCAGGCAAAAGATATTGTGCATTCTGTTGGTCTTCCTTCACGGATAGAACAATTGTCTTTGTTACAGGCATCGGGGAAGATACTCGCCGAAAATATGATTGCCATAGCAGACATACCTGCATTTGCTCAATCCTCTATGGATGGATACGCTTTACAATTTAATGGAGGAACGAAGCCCCTGTTGATCACCGGAAAAATACAGGCGGGCAATCGCGAAACCCAAAAGCTGGAAACGGGTCAGGCCATGCGCATATTTACAGGAGCCCCGCTTCCTGAAGGTGCCGATACGGTGATCATCCAGGAAAAATCGGAAGTGGAGAATGGTTATCTTATTCTGAAAGATGATCAACTTACCAAAGGACAGTTTGTGCGGCCAAAAGGTGCAGAAGTAAAAAAAGGGGAGATAGCTATGACTGCCGGCACTTATTTATCACCGGCAGCACTGGGTTTTTTAGCAGGTATTGGTTTTGCAGAGGTACCGGTTTTTGCAACGCCTTCTGTAACCATTATACTTACCGGTGATGAATTACAGACGCCTGGGCAATCACTATCTTTCGGACAGGTTTATGATGCGAATTCTTTCCAGTTAACTGCTGCATTGCAAAAAGCAGGCATTCATCCTATCCATATCAAACATGCAACAGATTCTTTCGAAAGTGTGCGCAATGCGATCAGTGATGCTTTGCAGGAAAGTGAATTAGTGTTGATCACGGGTGGTGTTAGCGTTGGTGATTACGATTTGGTGGTCCCCGCGGCAACAGAATGCGGTATAGAAACACTGTTTCATAAGATCAAGCAAAAACCGGGTAAGCCATTGTTTTTTGGGAGGAAAAACGAAAAGATCGTATTTGGTTTACCTGGTAATCCCTCTTCTGCGCTTACCTGTTTTTACGAGTATGTGTTACCCTTGATCGATACATGGCTAAGGCTTCCTCATTCAGTAAAAACCATTAAAGCAAAAGTAGAACATGCCTACAAGAAACCAGCCGGCTTAACACATTTCGTGAAAGTGTTTTATGAAGATGGAAAAGTGTCCGTACTTCATGCACAGGAATCTTTCCGCCTGCATTCTTTTGCACAGTCAAATTGTTTACTGGTACTGCCGGAAGAAAGCACGGGTTGTGAACCCGGCGATATGGTTACTATTCATTTATTACCTGTATAATGGAAATATTTTACATACTGCTTTTTGTAGTCGCGTTCCTGTATGCTTCTGTAGGGCATGGCGGCGCAAGTGGTTACCTCGCATTAATGGCTCTTTATGGCTTTGCTCCCGAAGAGATGAAACCAACAGCATTGATGCTGAATCTATTTGTGTCTATGACATCCTTTATCCAGTTTTACAGGGGGAAATATTTTATCATGCGGCTCTTTCTTCCCCTGGCAATCGCTTCGGTGCCGATGGCTTTTTTGGGTGGCATGATCACTATAGAAACAGGCATATATAAAAAAGTGTTAGGTGTTTTGTTATTGTTTGCTGTAGCGCGGTTCTTCTTTTTTCGCAATGCGCGCCCTGATGAAATGAAACCATCCAATATTTGGGGAGCGGTGATTATCGGGGCAATCATCGGTCTTATGTCAGGAATGATCGGGATAGGTGGGGGCATTATTCTTTCGCCCATATTGTTGTTATTAAAATGGACGGATCAAAAACAGACCGCCGCAATCAGTGCACTGTTTATTTTTGTAAATTCAGTATCAGGACTTGCAGGTCAATTGGTAAAAGGAATTGTATTCAACAGCGAGATGGTATTATATGTTGCGATCGCTTTTGCAGGGGGATTGGCAGGCGCTTATTTTGGGGCACTTAAATTCAAACAGACGATTTTAAAAAATGTACTGGCAGTAGTATTGCTGCTGGCAGCGTATAAATTACTTTTTACTAAAGCATGAGCATTATTAAATGTAAACTAGTATGGCGATAAGAGTGATATCATTTGGACAGCTTTCGGAGATCACAGGAAAAATTTTCCAGGCAGAGGTTCAGAACACTGATCAGCTTGCAGCATTGCTGCGCGATAGATATCATATACCTGTTGATATAAAATATATGGTTGCTGTCAACAAAAAAGTAATCACAAACAATACTTTACTAAAAGCGGATGATACCGTAGCGCTGCTCCCGCCTTATTCCGGCGGATAATATTATGGATGAAAAAGATCAATATGAAAGATATGCGAGGCAAGTATCCCTGCCGGGTTTTGGCATGGATGGCCAGGCAAAACTTACCAACGCGAAAGTGCTGGTAATTGGTGCAGGTGGTTTGGGCAGCCCGGTGATCCAATATCTCGCAGCAGCAGGTGTTGGTACAATCGGTATTGCTGATGGCGATAAAATAGAGCTAAGCAATCTCCACAGGCAATTATTATTTACAACAGATGATATTGGTGAATCGAAAGCAATGATGGCTGCTGACAAAGTAAGAAAGATCAACCCGAAAATTATTTGCCGTGCTTTCGGTTATCATGTTACAAATAAAAATGCATTTGATCTTTTCAGCGGTTATGAAATCATTGTTGACTGCACTGATAATTTTACCGCCCGTTACCTGGTGAGCGATGCCTGCAGGTTACTCAACAAACCTTTGGTCTTTGCAGCCGTCTTTCAATACGAGGGACAGGTAGCTGTTTTTAATACACCGGATGCTAATGGGGAAAAAATTACGTACCGCGATCTTTTCCCTGAGCCACCTTCTGCATTGTCGGCACCTGATTGCAATATTGCTGGCGTGCTTGGTGTACTTCCCGGTTTGATAGGTATCATGCAGGCGACGGAAGTGATCAAACTCATTACCGGTATCGGTGAAACACTGGCGGGTAAACTTTTGAATTACGATATCCGCACACATGGCAGTATGATCCTTGAATTAAGCGCATCACTGCTCGCAAAACAATTGGCGCCTGTGAATCGTAAAATGTATGAAGCAATTGACTATGAATGGCTTTGCGGTTCAGTAGATACAAATGCAATCGGCAAAGATGCGCTGCATACAATGCTGGCTGATCCTCTTACGATAGCGATTGATGTACGCGAAAGTGACGAGACACCCGAAGCGGAGTTCATGCATATAAAAATACCTCTATCAATATTTGATACATTCCCCGAAATGCCTGAGTTCAAAAATATCATTGTATTTTGCCAAAGCGGAACAAGAAGTGTGAAAGCAGCGGGAATGCTGAGAAATAAATTCGGGAACGATAAGCAGGTTTATCATCTTATCAATGGTATAAAAGGGTATAACAGCCAAACATGAGTAAGACAGTGAAAAATATTTTTATACAGGGAGCCATATCTCCGGAATTTATTTCGGATAGTATTGGCAAGCATTCTGCGAAGAAAGAAATAGGTGCACACAGTATTTTCTTAGGACAGGTGAGAGCTGATATGATAGACGGAAAAAAAGTAGAGAGCATCGAGTACACTACTTATGAAGAAATGGCCCTCGAAAAAATGACGGTAATACGCGAAGAGATCTTTGCAAAATTTGAGCTTACCTGTCTGCATATATACCATAGTTTAGGTATAATAAAAGCCGGTGAGATCTGCCTGTTTGTTTTTACCTCTTCCTCACACCGGAAAAATGCAACTGCTGCGTGCGAAGAGTTGGTAGAACGCATCAAAGCAGAACTGCCCGTGTGGGGTAAGGAGATCATGGGAGGGGGAGAACATCAATGGAAAGTCAATCAATAGTATGGTAGATATCACACATAAAAATGTTTCACTGCGTAAAGCGATTGCCACTGCGGAAGTTGCAGTGTCCAGGCAGGAGACCATTACTGCTATTGAACAACGTAAGGTACCCAAGGGAGATATTTTTGAATTCGCTCGTGCCGCTGCCTTACTCGCTATCAAGAAAACAAGTGATGTGATTCCTGACTGTCACCCGCTGCCGATTGAATATGCGGCAATCACTTATGCAATAGAAAACCTCTCCGTTATCATAACCGTTGAAGTCCATACCGTTTACAAAACAGGTGTTGAAGTGGAAGCCATGCATGGAGCATCCGTTGCGGCACTTGTGATGTATGATATGCTGAAGCCGATTGATAAAGGGGTAACCATACATAATATCCGCCTGCAGCAAAAGCAGGGAGGTAAAACTGATTTTCCTGCATTGTCTGAAGCGATCTCCTGTGCAGTAGTCGTTTGCTCTGATACAGTTTCCAAAAGGGAAAAAGAAGATACAGCAGGCAAGACTGCAATAACGATCCTGCAAAAACATTCGGTTGCCGATATCGAATACAAAGTGATCGCAGATGATGTTGCAGAGATCCAGGCTGTATTAAAATCGCATATCAGCAAAGGCACGCAGTTAGTGATCTTTACAGGTGGTACCGGTTTGTCGAAAAGAGATGTTACCCCCGAAGCTGTTAGCCCGTTAATCGACACATTGATTCCTGGTATTATGGAAGTCATCAGGTCATATGGCCAGCAGCGAACTTCGTATGCCATGCTTTCAAGAGGTGTGGCTGGTTTTGCGGGAAATACATTGGTGATCACATTACCCGGATCAAAAAAAGGAGTGGAGGAAAGTTTGCAGGCAATCTTACCGCATGTGTTTCATGTATTCTCAGTAAGAAAAAACCTGCCTCATTAAGTAATCATTTGTTTGTAGGAGTTCGGGAGATTTCGATGCAAGACATTTTGCCGCGCCCTTCAGGGCGTGGATAATTAATCATCCTTTATGAATTATTTGTCGGGCTTTAGCCCGGAGTATGAAACTCTGGGCTAAAGCCCGACAAATGTGGGAGAGTGTTTTTTTTATTGTCCCCGCCCTGAAGGGCGGGGCAAAATCACTTTTTCAGCAGGTTGCGATAATCTTCATCAGTATCAATATCAATTCCACCTGGCGGAAAATTTACACTGGCGGTATCTTCAGGATGGTTCATTATGATCTTTTTTGCACCTTCCTGTCCTGCTAATTCCTGCAGTGCATTAAAATATTTTTTAGAAAACAGGGCAGGCGTTCCAGCCGTATCATTATAGGCAGATGCAATAATAGGTTTGTTGGTTGAAGTATGTTCGGCAATCAATGAATTCATGATTCCCGCATTCAAAAAAGGTTGATCGCAAACCGTGATCAGCAAAGCATCCAGTGAAGGATGTAGCAGCAATAATTCCGAAACACCTGTTTTAATTGACGAAGCCATTCCTGTTTGCCAATCGCCATTGTATCGAATCAGGATATGATCAGTATTCAATTCGCTTTCCACTATTTTCCTCGAAGCACCTGTGACAACCATTACTATGCATTCGGGTACAACCAGTGATTGTTCCACTGCATTGCGTAAAAGTGATTTGTTATGATAGGGAAGAAGTTGTTTGGGCCTCCCGAGCCGCGAAGAATTACCGGCGGCAAGGATGATGATTCCATATTTTATGTCAACTGGCAAAATTATCCTCCAATGGTTATCATGCTGCGGTTATCAATAGATGCAGGATCGATATTGTTGAAGATACCTGAGAATTGTCCGCCAAGCGCTTTTGCTTTTTTCATGATAGTATCATGTATCAAAGGCAGAATTTCTTCACCTTTTCGCAAAGCGGTGAGCAGATCGGTTTCTTCTTTTGAAAACAAACAGTTTTTCAGTTTGCCATCCGCAGTTAGCCGCATACGATTACAGGTATCACAGAAAGGTTCGCTCATGGTGCTGATCACCGCGAAAGAACCTTTGTGTCCTACAGGCTGAAAATGTTTTGCTGTATCATTCGGCTCGCCGGGTACAGCATGAAAATCGTATTTGAGTGCAACAGTTGCCAATATCTCCTGTAGCGTAAATACCTGGTTACTTGTCCACCTGTTGCCGCTGAACGGCATGAACTCAATAAAACGAACCTGTATAGGTGTATCGCGTGTCCATTCAACAAAATCATTGATCTCGTCATCGTTCAGGTCTTTCATCACCACGATATTGATCTTGGGAACAATATTGTTCGCGAGTAACAGGTCGATATTGGAGCGCACGCGCTGGAAATAATCCCTGTGGGTGATCTTCAGAAACCTGTCTGCCTGTAAAGTATCGAGGCTGATATTGATCTGTGAAAAACCGGCCGCAAGTATGTGCGGAAGCAATTCATCTATACGAATCCCGTTTGTTGTGATCGCGAGTTTTATATTCAGCCGGCCCAATCTTTCAATGATCTCTGCAGCATCTTTTCTTACAAGTGGTTCACCACCGGTGAGTCTTATTTTAGTAACGCCCTGCGCAACGAACAGTTTCGCAATGGTTTCAATCTCATCCGACTGCATCAGTTTTGATGCAGGTGCGAAAGAATATTTTTCATCGGGCATACAGTAAAAGCAACGAAGGTTGCAGTTATCCGTAAGAGAAATGCGTAAGTAATTATGTATCCTGCCAAAACTATCCTGTATCATGTTCACGGTTGCTTTACAAATTGTTTATGCGTGGATTTTTTCTGTTTTTAATTTTAACGACATGCCTTTTCTTCCTGATAAAACTGCCTTGATCTCTGCGAGAATAGAAGCCGCGATTTCTTCGGAAGTTTCAGCGCCGATATCCAGGCCGATAGGCGTGTGGATATATTCCAGTTGTTCTGTTGTGATAGTGATATTGTCATTCGACAGGTCGTTCAGCATGCGGTCGAATTTTTTTCTGGGTCCTAAGATGCCAATATACACGGGATCTGCGGTCAATAATATTTTTAATGCTTCGAGATCATAGTTGTAATTATGAGTCATCAATGCATACACGGTATACCTGTCCGGAGAAACAGCGTTCGTTAATTCTGCTGCTTTGATCACCAATACTTCTTTTGCGTTGGGAAAACGTTTGCGTGTAGCATGTGTTTTTCTTCCATCGGCTACGATCATTTCCCATCCGAGTAATGCGCCCATATCAACCAATGGTTTCACATCGTTGCCAGCACCCGCTATCACTAGCCTTACAGGCGGCGGAATAAATTCAATCAATGCTTCTACATGAATTTCATCGATCTGCCATTGTGTTGAGCGCGATCTTCCTGTGGCGAATGTGGTTGTAATATTTTCATCTGCAGCATCAAAACGAAGATCTTTTGCAAACTGTTGCTGTTCTCTATATAACAAAACCGTACCCGGTTGATCTTTTGAACGGTCAAGTGAAAAGAGAATGATCATAACAGCATTTTCTCTTTTGGAAACTAGTTGTTCCAATAAAAATATCGGGTTGTTTTCCTGTGTGTAATCTAATGGCTCAAATAAAATATAAACAATGCCATTGCATCCTAACTGAACACCGAATTCAATATCATCTTCATTCGATGTGTCGTAGGTAACCAGTTTGTTTTGTTGCTGTTCGATGGATAGTAAGGCCCTTCGCAAAGCATCACCCTCAAGGCAGCCACCACTGATCGCACCGGTTAACTGGCCGGTTTCAGTAACCAGCATACGTGCGCCGGGTTGCCGGTAAGAAGAACCTTCTACCCGCACAACTGTTGCCAGTGCCGTTCTCACCCCTGCATTATTTGCGGCGTGAAAAGCTGTGATAATATCGTTGATCTCTTTCAAATGATGCGTACTAAGGTAAAATTAAGCATTTAAGGTTGCATGGCACAGCTGCATCCAACCGTGCCTTTATGTCTTGGTGTACAATTTTTCTTACGCCAAGACACAAAGGCACTGTTTAGTTCCTAATTCAACAAGTTTTTAAACGGATGCTAAACTGAAAGGAAGTTTACGTATCCTTTTTCCGGTCAGATCATGCACTGCATTTGCGAGCGCGGGGGCGAAAGCCGGTAAGCCCGGTTCTCCCACGCCGCCTGCGTTTTCTTCATTGTCCATAATGTATACTTCAATCGGCGGGATATCGCCGATGCGTGGCATCTGGTAATCATAAAAATTCTTTTGAACCGTTAACCCGTCTTCGAAAAGAATTTCATGCATAGTTGCTGCACCGAGTGCCATGATCACACTTCCTTCAACCTGCGCCTTGATGATATCAGGATTCACATACCATCCGCAATCCATTACAACCCACACTTTGTCGATCTTGATTGATCCGTCGGAACGCTTTGATACTTTTACTACATGCCCGGCTGTACTGGAAAAACATTCAGTGATAGCTGTGCCATATCCATCATTCTTTTTTCTTTTTTTCCAGCCCGAAACTTCTTCCATCCTGTCTATCAGCTTCTGACAACGGTCGTCTTTGAGGTACTTTCTTCTGAAATCAAGCGGATCTTTTTTTGCTTTAATGGCCATCTCATCAAGAAAACTTTCATACGCAAAACCATTGGTTGATGCGTATACAGAGCGCCACCACATAGTAGGTATCGGCGTCTCAAATATTATATCATTGAAACTTACGTTCTTGATCGATTTGTAATAAGGTGCGAGAAATCCTTCTGATATGGATGTATTTGCTGTAGTATTTCTTCCGGACATCCAATGGTTGTTATTCTGACCGGCCATTTTAAATTTCAATGCAGTGATTTCACCGTTCATTAACGCGCCCTGGCAACGATACGTAATGCCCGGGCGGTAAGGCCCCTGTGTGGCATCGTCTTCTCTTGTCCAGATCACCTGCACCGGTGCGCCTACTTCTTTTGATATCATCACTGCTTCATGCGGATAATCCATGAATGCTTTTCTTCCGAATCCGCCACCGAGAAAAGTCATATGCACTATCACATTTTCTCTTGGTATTTTTAACTGCTGGCTGATAAAATCCTGGATCCAGTCAGGTGCCTGTATCGGTCCCCATATTTCTACTGTATCGCCTTTGTAATGTGCAGTACAGTTTAATGGCTCCATGCAGAAATGTGCCTGGTAAGGTGTTTGGTAAATCACATCCAGTGTATCTGTTGATTGCGAGATGACTGCATCCGGGTCCCCCTGTTTGCGAACCGCAATTCCATCTTTTGTTTTTACGTCTTCTTCCTGCCTTTTGAAAATACCAGCGGTGTTTACATGTTCGAAATCTGTATCATCCCATACAATTTTCAAAGCTTTTTTTCCCTGCATCGCTGCCCATATAGAATCAGCAACTACTGCTACGCCCTCGCGGAATGTGGTGAATACACCCATCTTTACCGGGAATACATACTTTACACCCGGGATCTTCTTCGCGGCTGTATCATCAAAACTTTTCAGTTTGCCACGAAGCCTTGGATTTCTTTCCACTGTGGCATACAACATGCCGGGTAGTTTTTTATCAAGACCAAACTGCGCAGTTCCATTGCTTTTTGCGGGCGTATCCATTCTGTGCAAAGGCTTACGGATCTTTTTGTAGTCGGTTATTTTTTTGAGTGTGACATTTTTAGGGGCTTCCAGCTTGGATGCTTCCAGAGCCAGCTCTCCATAATGAAATTTGCGACCGGAAGATTTGTGTATCACATGACCCGATTCTGCATAACATTCAGTAGCGGGAACTTTCCATTTAGTAGCGGCAACAGTGATCAGCATTTCACGGGCTGTGGCGCTTAATGTCAGAAGGTTCTTGTAAGAACCACGGATGGTTGAGCTTCCACCGGTGATCTGACTGCCATACTTTTTGTTACCCAGTGCAGATACAACATTCACATCATCGAGATCAACTTCCAGTTCTTCTGCTATGATCTGCGGTACGGACTGAAAGGATCCCTGGCCCATTTCTGCGCGGTGATTAACAATAGTGACCTTGCCGGATGTATTAACAAGGATCCAGGCGCTGAGTTCAATTTCTGCCTGTTCTGCACCGATATTTTTGATCGTACCCGCAGCACTGCCTTCTGATAGGGACATGCCAAGAAAAAGTCCTGTACCGGTAATACCGGTAGTCTTCAGAAATTTTCTTCTCGATACTTCGTTGGATTTTGATGGTTGCATCATACTGTATCCTTTTAGATCGTTGTGAAGTTTGTTAACGCTTTGGTGCATACGCACCGGTTTCTATCCATGTGTTCCATACTTTGACAAATTCCTCGTAGCTGATGGGTGGAGGTTTGCGGCCCTCACCCATGTTCCATCCTGCTATTACGAGACCATCTTTGGCATGATCCAGCAATTGTTGTTTGTTTTTATTTCCATTGCGTTTGAGATCCACCAGTTGCAGTGCCAGTTCACGTGGCGTTTTTCCCTGGAAGACCATTTTCATATTTGACGGTGGTAAATGCCATTCAGGATTCCCGGGCGGTGCATGTACGCCTGGTGCATTGGCGGGCTGATGGCAATTGGAACATTTCATTGCATACAAACCTTTCCCATCTTTTCCTCTTTTTGGGAACATGGTATGGAGGTGGCTGTCATCACCCTGTAGTGGAATATCTCCGGCAGGATGACAATTCATACAACGTGGACTCATCAATACCTTATATACGTCTTCGAATGCGCGAACAGATGCAATGCTGTCTTTCGCAACAGCAACAGATTTCTCCTCAGGCACCAATGATTTATTTTCATCAAACCCATAACTCATCAACGCGATGGCTGAAATCAGTACACCCATTACTATGATTGCTTTGATAGGAAGGTAACTTCGCGTTTGTTTTTCCGGCTGAATTTGCGTCATATGAAATGCTTTTAAACAGAACAGAATCAAATTATTTTTTTTCTTTCCGCTGGACCTCCGCGGCTATATGAATGGCTTTTCGAATACGCGGGTAGGTACCACAGCGGCAGATATTCCCTGACATGGCATTGTCAATATCCTCGTCTGTGGGGTTTGGATTTTCTTTTAGTAAAATAGCTGCCGACATCAATTGTCCCGACTGGCAATACCCACACTGAGGCACATCTATTTCGGCCCACGCTTTTTGCAGCGGGTGATCATTGTTTTTGGAAAGCCCCTCTATCGTCATAATATTTTTGCCATCTGCGCGGCTTACTTTCGTAACGCATGAGCGGACAGCTTCACCATTTAGATGAACAACGCAGGCACCGCATTGTGCAACGCCGCAGCCGTATTTGGTTCCGGGCAGACCGATAATATCCCTGATCACCCACAATAACGGCATATTGGGATCTACATCAATCTCATGTTTTTGCTGGTTAACTATCAGTGAAATCATACAGATATCATTTAAAGGAATGAATTGTGATAAAGTTAGGCAACCTTTTTGGCTGCTGTAAAGGTTTTCGACTAATTTATCGATTTTTCAACTGGTTTGCGTGTAAGCGGTTTTTAATAACCAGGATGGGAGTGAAAACGCAGAACTTTATTGTATTGCCAAGAGCAGAGAAATATATAATATCCTGCTAAACAGGATCCTAAGCAGAGTATCTCTGTGTTGAAAAAAATATCGAGGGATAATATTTTTTTTCAACACAGAGACACAGAGAGATATAGCTACGCTTCAAAAGGCATTTTCCTGTACCGCTTGCCTGTTGCTGCAAACAATGCATTTGCCAACGCCGGGCCAACCGGTGGAAACCCGGGTTCTCCCAAACCTGTTGGCGGTGCTTCTGATGGAACAAATTTTACGATCACATCAAGTGGCGTATCACGCATCCGTAAGAAATTGTAACGGTCGAAATTGGTTTCAATCACTGCGCCTTTATTAAAAGTGAGTTTACCAAACATTGCATGACCAATACCATCCACCACTGCACCCTGCATTTGGTTTTCAGCGCCGCTAAGATTTACTACGCGGCCGCAATTAACAGCACAGTATACTTTTTGAATTTTTGGTTTGCCTGAGATCATCTTTAGTTCTACTACCTGCGCAACATAAGTATTGAAACTGTACCAGGTAGCAAATCCACGATAGGTATCTTTCGGAAGCGGTTTGCCCCAATTGCTTATTTCAGCAACAAGATTAATTACGCTTTTGAATTTTTCAGGCTCATAGCTCAATTTTCCAACGGGTTCACTTTTCGCTTTTTCGAGTAATTCAAGACGATAGGCGATGGGATCTTTTTTTAGTTCCTGGCTCACTTCGTCCATAAAACTCTCTGCTGCAAAAGCCAAAATATTATGCGTTGGTGCGCGCCATGGGCCGGTTGCGATATTGGATGTTAAGCCCTGACTCTCCGACCTGAAATTTTTGATTGCACCTGCGGGATAAGTGTCAGCATTGGTTCCCCTGCCCAGTGAAGCGGATGACTGGTGCCAGGCAAGTAATCCCTCTTTATTAAAACCGGCTTTATACCTGAACATCGCACTGGTTCTGTAAAAATCATTCTGCATATCATCTTCCCTTGTCCACTGAACCTGCACTGGGCAGCCTGCAGCGGCAGAAATGAGTGCGGCTTCCACACCGTTATCGGGTTGTAATTTTCTTCCGAATCCACCGCCTTGCCGTGGCATGCCGATGGAAATATTTTCGGGTTTTAAACTTAATTCTTTTGCCACCTGCGCGCGTAAAGAATCCGGTACCTGTGTTGGCCCGTACAACTCCGCTTTGCCATCGCGTACATCGGCGAAAAAGTTTAAAGGTTCCATCTGGCAATGCGATACCATTGGTGTTTCATAAGTAACATCGAGTAATTTTTCAGCACCCGTCATGGCAGCATCTACATCGCCGTCGTTACGGGCAGTAGAAGGCGCTTTTTTAGATAACATTTCTTTATAACTGTTATCATGATCAGATGTACTTTCCAGTTTGGCGGCATCTTCCCATTCAATGTGTAAAGCTTCACGGCCTTTTTTAGCGGCCCAGGTGGAAGTGGCAACCACCGCTACAGAATTTTTTACCTGCACCACTTTCTTTACACCAATCACTTTCAAAGCATCGGCATCATTAAATGATTTTATTTTTTTACCGAAGGCAGGTTGCCGCGCAACCATGGCAAACATCATGCCTTCACGTCTTGTGTCAATACCATACAATGGTTTACCGGTAACGATCTTATCGATGTCTACATCTTTGATCCTGGTTCCGATGATCTTGAAATCTTTTGGATCTTTCAACGGCGCATCTGTTGGAACAGGCAGTGTGGCTGCTTTTGCAGCCAGTTCTCCGTAAGAAAGTTTTTTGCTGCTGGGTTTATGAATGATAAAACTATTTTCTGCATAACATTCTTCAGCAGGCACGTTCCATGTTTGTGATGCAGCATTGATGAGTATTTGACGCCCGATCGCACCCACTTTTCTCAATGGTTCAAATCGTCCGCGAACAGCGCCGCTTCCGCCGGTGGCCTGCCTGCCATATTTATCACTAAGCGGTGCCACTTCTACTTTCATTTTTTTCCAGTCGATGCACAACTCTTCTGCAATGATCAGTGGCAGTGATGTTTTTACACCTTGCCCGATTTCAGGGTTGGGTGCGATCAGTGTGACTGTTCCGTCAGCTGCTATTTTAATGTATGCGTTAGGTGTAAAAGCTGCATCATCCGGTGTAGCCGCGCTGGCATCACCTGAAAACGAAAACCCGATCAGCATACCACCGCCTGCGATAGATGTGATCTTAAGGAACTGGCGTCTTGATGTCATAGTATCTGTACTCATTTGGTACCTCCTTTTTTAGCTGCCAGGTGAATGGCTTTACGAATACGTACCTGTGTTCCGCAACGGCAGATATTGCTCATGGCAAGATCAATATCTTCATCAGTAGGGTTCGGTTTTTTCTTTAACAACGCGGCAGCAGCCATGATCTGTCCAGACTGGCAATAACCACATTGTGCCACATCCAAATCTGCCCATGCCTGCTGAACAGGATGTTGACCATTGGCACTTAAGCCTTCTATGGTAACGATCTTATTTTTTTCAACAGCCGACACCGGGAACTGGCATGAACGGATGGGACTACCTTCAAGATGCACGGTACAGGCACCGCATTGTGCTATACCGCAACCGTATTTGGAACCTACCAGGTTCAGGTTATCACGCAACACCCACAGGAGCGGGGTAGCGGGGTCTGCTTCAACAGACACTATTTTGTTATTAATGGAAAGTTTGTAATTGGCCATATATATTAAATTAAGTAGGGGACATAAACCGTTATTCAATGGAGATTCTTCCCGAATATAATTGTTTTGTCGGGTGTTTTAGTATAGAATGTAAACAATTTTATGGGTGGATGAAGCTGCCTCCAATGGACCAGCGGGCAGTCGAGAGGCGTATCAGTAAAGTGGTATCGCAAGAGGCGCTGAGAACCGAAAAGTTAGCTGAGAGATCCCGGTATTTCCTTGCGTCCCTTGCGTTTCTTATTGTTCTTTGCGATACCGCTGTAAGGTATAGAAATTGATCCTGGTTGCGGGGGTTTAGGCTGTTACATAAAACCTGCAATAAATGTTTTGATCAGCTATTTTTTTTGATACTGTTCATCAGTTACCGCTTCCATCCATTCAACAGGTGATCCATTTAATTTTTCCTGCACGGCGATATGACTCATTGCCGTGGTGGCAGTAGCTCCGTGCCAGTGTTTTTCGTTGGGTGCGAACCAGACCGTATCGCCTTGTTGTATGTCTTCTATTGGCCCGCCTTCTCGCTGTGTCCAACCGGAGCCTGAGGTTATGATCAAAGTTTGTCCCAATGGATGCGTATGCCAGGCCGTTCGTGCACCCGGTTCGAATGTAACAAGCGCCATTGCAACACGTGCAGGTTCGGGTGGTGTAAACAGCGGGTCAATGCGAACTGTTCCGGTAAAGTATTCCGCAGGTCCTTTGCCCGAAGGCTGTGTGCCGTTACGTTTGATTTCCATATAATATTTTTTAATAGATACTAAAGTAATAAGCTTCGCCGGTTAGACGATCATAAACTTTTAGAAGAAAAAATACCCGTTCTGTTGTTGTGTTAAGCAATCGGTTAGATAACCGGTAAAAAAAGAATATCTTGTAAGGGACGAAACCGCTATTCAAAATATGGGAATAAAAAAAAACTATGTATTTGGTGCTTTGCTATTTTTTGCCATCAAAACATTTGCTCAGCAAACTCCTAACGTCATTTATATTTATGCCGATGACCTGGGTTATGGTGATTTGAGTTGTTACGGGGCCACAAAAATAAAAACACCCAATATCGACAGGCTGGCTGCACAGGGCGCGCGGTTCACCAATGCACACACTACTTCAGCAACCTGCACACCTTCACGCTATGCATTGATGACGGGCCGCTATCCATGGCGGCAACAAGGTACCGGTGTACTGCCGGGAGATGCGGCATTGATCATCCCTGCAAATAAAATAACCCTTCCTAAAGTATTTAAAAAAGCAGGATACCAGACAGCCGTGATAGGTAAATGGCATTTGGGTATAGGTACTGCAGTAGAAAAAAACTGGAACGCTCCAATAACGCCCGGCCCTAATGAAACAGGATTTGATTATTCATTTATTTTTCCGGCTACCGCAGACAGGGTGCCAACGGTTTTTCTCGAGAACCAAATGGTTGTTGGCCTTGATCCCAATGATCCTATCGAAGTGAATTACAGTAAGAAAATAGGCAATGAACCAACGGGAAAAGATAATCCTGAATTATTAAAGATGATAGCCAGTCCCAATCATGGACATAACCAAACGATCATCAATGGCATAGGACGCATCGGTTATATGAGCGGTGGTAAAAAAGCAAGATGGACCGATGAAGAAATCACTTTTACTTTTTTAGACAAAGCCAAACAATTTATCGAAGCCAATAAGAAGCATCCTTTTTTTCTCTATTTCGCAGCCACTGAACCCCATGTGCCGCGTATGCCTGCTACCATGTTTAAAGGAAGCAGTTCACTAGGTTACAGGGGCGATGCCATTCTGCAACTCGATTGGCTGGTGGGTGAAATTCTCAAACAGGTAGAAACAGCAGGTCTCGCAAAAAATACCATGATCATTTTTACAAGTGACAATGGCCCTGTACTGGATGATGGTTATGAAGACGGCGCTGTTACCCAGTTAAACGGGCATACACCCCTAGGTTCGTTGCGTGGCGGCAAGTACAGTGCTTTTGAAGGAGGAACAAGAGTGCCTTTTATTATCCGATGGCCCGGTAAGATATCTGCTACAGTTTCTCCGGCTTTGGTTAGCCAGATAGATTTACTAGCTTCTTTTGCAAAGCTCCTAAACATTCCGGTTCCTGTAGGTGATGCGATAGATAGTGAAGATCAGTTGAATGCATTGCTTGGGAAATCTGCTGCCGGGAGAAAAATATATGTGGAACAGGGAGGTGCATTGGCAGTTATTCAAAATGAATGGAAATACATAACCCCTTCCAATGGGGAAGCTTTTTTTAAATTAACATCGATTGAATCAGGTAATTCCTCTAAAGCACAATTGTACAATTTGAAAGACGACCCAGGAGAAAAAAATAATCTTGCAGACCAATACCAGGAAAAAGTGAAAGAAATGGAAACAATATTAAAAAAGATAAAAGAAAAGAACTGATTGAAACAGCGTAATGTCGGCATATTATTTTTTTATTAACTGCAGTTGTTCTCATTTCGTGCTTTTATATTGATATCTCTTTTTGTATATTAGTACTCTAAACCTTTAATCATGAAAAACATTGTAATTACCTTCTGCGCAGTTTCTTTGTTCTTCGCGTGTAAAACTGATAACAAGGATACTAAACCTTCTGACTCAACAGCCGCTGTATCCGCTTCAACTGCCAAATCAGATGAATGGGTACCTGTAGATTCAGCTACCGCCATGAAATCGATGATGGAATATGGCACCCCCGGAAAAGAACAGGCCATGCTTGCAAAATCAGCTGGTAACTGGAAAGCAGAAACCACTATGTGGATGGCACCCGATTCACCTCCGATGGTTTCCAATGGCACTGCTTCTACTAAAATGATCATGGGGGGGCGCTATCAACAGATGGTATTCAAAGGAGACATGATGGGCCAGCCTTTTGAAGGCATTGGTACGACTGCGTATGACAATGCAAGAAAAGTATGGACAAGTAGCTGGATAGATAATATGAGCACCGGTATTATGAATATGGAAGGTACATGGGATGAAGCAACCAAAACAATGACCACAACAGGAAAAATGCTTTGTCCTGCCAATGGCAAATGGTGTGAAATGAAAGAGATGTTTAAAATAGTGGACGATAACACACAGGTAATGGAAATGTATGGACCCGATATGAAGACGGGCAAGTCATATAAGAATATGGAAATAAAATTGACGAGAAGTAAATAAAAGAGCTGTTCTTTTCTTTGCCACAGAATACACAGACTAGCACAGATTTTTCTGTGCTAGTCTGTGTATTCTGTGGCAATTTTTTAACTAAAATAGTTTGGGCATTACAAATTCTGTTTTTTCAACTGGTCAATAATATACTCCGAAGTACGCATAGATAATGCAAGAATTGTCCAGGTAATATTCTTATCTGCCTGTGAAACAAATTGTGCACCATCTACCACAAATACATTTTTGCAATCGTGCGCCTGGCTCCATTTATTAAGCGCTGATTTTTTTGCATCATTACCCATTCTTGCGGTACCTGCTTCATGAATGATCCTGCCGGGTGCGGCAAGTCCATAATTATTTTGCGGACCATCACTGCCTCCTGAAGTAATCACTGCGCCTAAGTTGTGCATGATCTCTTTGAAGGTTTCCTTCATATGTTTGGCCTGGTTAATTTCATGTACACTCCATTGATAATTGAAACGCAATACAGGGATGCCATATTGATCAACCATTTCAGGATCTATTTCGCAATAGTTACTTTCCAATGGTACCGCTTCACCACGACCAGCCATGCTAACCCTTGATCCGTAAAAGAAACGCTGGTCCTCTTTTAAGGAAGCACCATAACCACCTGCTTCTTTTGTTTTTCCGTTGACTAAAAATTTTCCATTCATGTTCTCAATCCCAAAACCAAATCCATACAAAGGCATACCCATTCCACCACCATATTCAATGTGATAACCTCGAGGGAAATCTAATTTTTTATTATCCAGCCACCACGGCGAATACACATGCATACCACCCACACCATCTTCGTTGTATCTTTTTCTCCCCATCAGTGAGGGAATCACACCACTCATTGAGGCACCGGTAGAATCATGCAAATATTTGCCTACTACGTTACTGCTGTTAGCGAGACCATTGGGATGGCGTGCAGATTTTGAATTGAGTAAGATTCTTGAACTCTCACATGCGCTTGCGGCAAGTATGACAATGCGTCCTGAGATCTGGTATTCCTCCAATGTTTTTTTATCAACGTATGAAACTGCTGTTGCGATCCCTTCTTTATTCGTGATCACTTCACGCGCCATCGCATTGGTTACAATATCAAGATTGCCTGTTTTTGTAGCAGGTTTGATCAACACAGAAGAAGATGAAAAATCTGCATATACAGAACAACCGCGATTACACTGACCGCAATAAAAACACGCACCGCGTTCATCGTTGATTTTTTTCGTGAGCATCGACATCCGTGAAGGGATCACGGTCACACCCGCACCTGTTGCTGCTTTTTTGATCATCAGTTCATGCATCCTCGGTTTGGGTGGCGGAAGAAAAACACCATCGGGATCATTGGGTAAACCTTCATTGGTTCCGAATACACCGATCAGTTTATCAACTTTATCATAGTATGGGCTTACATCGTCATAACTGATCGGCCAGTCATCACCCAATCCATCAATGCTTCTTCTTTTAAAATCCTTTGGACCAAAACGAAGCGAGATACGCCCCCAGTGATTGGTTCTTCCGCCGATCATTCTTGCGCGGAACCAATTCCATTTGGTATCGTCTTTTTGTGTGTAGGGTTCACCTTCCAGGTCCCAGCCGCCATAGCATGCATCAAAATCACCATTGTTCCTGAACTTGGTTGCCGCACCTCTTCTCGGGGATTCCCATGGATTTTTTAATTGGGCAATATCAATGGCGGGATCATACATCGGGCCGGCTTCGATCAAACAGACTTTTAATCCGGCTTTCGTGAGTGTATAAGCAGCCATGCCACCACCCGCACCTGAACCTACTATGACCGCATCGTATTGTTTTGCATTTTTCTTAATGGAGATCGTTCCCATAATGATCAGTTATATTTTGGATGGGGAAATTAAGTATTAATTGATAGGAAAAGGAGGGAGAGGCCAAGAAAGTCAGAGAAGATACTTAGGTGTTCACAAAAGCATGAACGATCGATACCAATAATTCTACCGGAACCTGTTCAATCGGATGCGGCGTTGCAGGCAGTACCGAAAATTGTGCAAGAGGCAGCACACGGTAAACAGCAACTGTTTCTTCAATGTTCACCATCTTATCACGGTCACCAATAAGCAGCAGGCAGGGAGTTGTTATGTTGCGATAACTTTCCTGTTTCAGCAATGGATCTGCACCGAGCTCTTGTAAAAGTGTTGCAGTGCGGTTAAGAACAACTTTCCAATCCTGTGGAAAATGGCGTTCAGCAAGTGCCTTGGCAAATTTTGGGACTTTCTGTTCCAGTATATCCGGCTGAAGCATGGAGGATTCTGCGGCTGCAGTTGCTTCATCCCAATGAAATTTTGTTGCCAATGTAATGATGCTGCTGAACAAGCCTGGATATTGTAAACTTAGGTAACAGGCAATGTAGCCACCCATGCTATATCCAAAAACAACCGGCTGGTGCAGTTGATGTGAATCAATATAATTTTTTACAAAATCTGCCAACGTGGTTATTGAAAGATCTGCCGGTATTTCTTCTCCACCATGTCCCGGGAAATTCGGTGCATGTACTTCGTAGTATCGGGTTAAACTTTCCTGCAGGGCTTCAAATTGTTTGTTGCTTCCGATGGCGCCGTGTAGCAGAAGGAGGGGTGTTTTATGAATGGCGGGTTCCATTTTTATTTTTTGTAGGCTCATTTGTTTCGTGGTACTCTTTTTTTAATTCTATCAAAAATACCCGATGAAAAACAATACCAATCCCCAGAATCCGGAAGTAACACCGGGCCCGAATAAACCGGAGATCCAGACACCGCCCCCCAATATCCCTGAAACCCCAACACCACCTACACATCCTGAACCACCTACGGAGCCGGAGCCAATAGCGCCGGAAGTAAAATAACCTGTAGGATGAATGTGATAATAATTACGGGAGAAAAAGTTCTTTTTATGATGATCAGTTTTGCATCCCGTTCTGGCAAAGGCCCACGATCTCTCTTGCAAAAACATCAATCTCTGCTTGATTGGAAGGTTTTACAAAATATCGGTTTGCTCCTTTTTGTACACTGATAAACTGGTGCTCTTCTGCGTTGGAGGTACTCCAGATGATTTTTGGAACCCGTTTATAAAGAGGGTATTTGGCAATATGTTCCAGTACCTGGGGACCGTTAAAAAAAGGCATATTATAATCCAGCACGATGGTACAGGGAAAATCATTATTCCCGTGTTGCTCGAGAAAATCCACCACCTGTTTACCATCGGAAAATACCCTGATCCTGGCTTTGGGTGCTATATCCAGGATAGCAGTTCTCAACAATTCAGAGTCGTCTGCATCATCATCAGCCAACAGGATCCATTTTGGGTTCATGTGTATTTTTTTGGTCAAAGTAAATGTTGTAAAATATTGTTAAGCCGGAGTTAATCTGGTGGTACCGCTGGGGTCGCAAATGTAATTAGTTTACTCATATTTTATCTATACATTTCTCATAAAAAAGTCATTTTTTTAGAACTACGGTTAAAAATAATCAGATGTCCTTCATTTTTGCAGTTTTAAAAGACCGTGTCCTCCCGGAAAAAATGGGGAATTTTTCGAACAAATTAGCAGTATGTTATCGCAGATTTGTTATGGCTTGCCTTTTTGAATGAATCAGTAATAAATATGAGAGCCCCGCCCGACCATATAATATGGATAGTGGAAGATGACCTGGACGACAGGGTACTCTTGCACGAAGCTTTTGCTGATACAAAGATACCATCTGATATATTTGTTTTTCCTGATGCCATTGCCGCACTGCGAAAATTGGGTGTCTGCCACATAGAAGAACTTCCGCATATCATTGTTTCAGATTACAATATGCCTGTGATGAATGGAGTTGAATTCCTGGAGGCACTCTGCGCCCATGGAAGATATGATGCCATAAAAAAAGTGATCCTGAGTACCAGCAGTTATTTATTTGATACTGAAGCATGTCTGAACAATGGTGCCCATGCCTATTTTATTAAACCCGGAAACTATCCCAAACTGGTTGATGTTGCCTTTTCCATTTTAGCACTGACCAGGTATTGATTGTTCAAAAATTGCGTAATGATTTTTGTTTATGGGCCGCCGATTTTTTTCAAGCCCTTCCCAAAACCGATGGATATTTTACCCAATCCTTTTTTCGGACATACGATCTTTTACAGTTATGCGATACTTTCCGATTTTAAACTATTTACATATGCAGATGGTGTTACACCAAATTGCTTATGAAAGTCTCTTGAAAAATTCGCGTGCACCGTATAACCCACCATGTAAGCAACTTCATTGATTTTGTATTTTCCTTCTGCAAGCAGTTCAGCGGCTTTTTTTAACCTGGAGAGACTGATCAATTCATTCGGTGTTAAATTGGATAGCGCTTTAATTTTTCTGTACAAAGTTGGCCTGCTCATGTTCATGATCTTTGAAAGATGTTGTACCTCCAGGTCCAGTTTCATAATATTCTCTTCGATCACTGCATTTAATTTTTCAATGAATTGTTTATCTGCCTGTGAATAGGCGATGCCTTTTAAATGGGAGAGAGGCGACCTTGCAAAATAATCCTTGATAATATTCCGGTTGGTGATCAGGTTAGTGATCTGCGCGTTTAAATGGTCAAAGGAGAATGGCTTCTCAATATAGGCGTCTGCACCCACTTCCAATCCTTCGATCTTCGCATGAAGTGAATTTTTGGCAGTGAGTAAAATGATCGGGATATGACTGTATTGTATGTCGGTCTTTATTTTTTTGCATAGTTCTATCCCGTCCATCACCGGCATCATGATATCACTGATCACAAGCTGCACATTTTCTTTTTCAAGTACTTCGAGTGCATGTTGTCCGTTAAGCGCGAAACGTGTTTGGTAGTTTGGCCATAGTTCACGCTGGATAAAAGAAAGAATTTCTTTATTGTCCTCCACTACCAATATGGTTGGCTTGTTGTTGTCCAACATATTTTCAGGTGATGTGATCATTTCTTTTTCATCGCTGAACTCATTTGCGCTTTGATCTTTCAGGTCAATCTCCATATCCTGGTGGATAGGTAAGGAAAGGATAAATAAGTTCCACTCGTCGCGGGTGGTCTTTAATTCGAGATTCCCTTTATGAAGTTCAACAAGCGCTTTGGCAAGTGGAAGGCCCACACCTGTTCCGGCTTCTTTTTCAGTTTCTTTAATTCTGAAGAATGGTTCAAAGATTTTTTCCCGTAAGTCATAAGGGATTTTATAACCATCATTTCTAAATTCTATATGAAACTGGCTGTCTTCACTTGAGAAAGGAAGCATGCGCACAGATACTTTTTTGTCTGCGTACTTAATGGCATTATTGATCAGATTGACAATAATTTTTTTGACCGCTTCTTCATCAACAAAAGCATGAAGCGTTATGCGGGGAACATCTACTGTGAAATGAAGATTCTTTTGATCCGCTGCCGTTTTGAAAATAGCATGCATTTCCTCCAGCATCTCGTTGATGTCGGCCTTGGTAAATGTGAGGCTGAATTTATTCTCTTCAGCCTTCCTGAAATCAAGCAATTGATTGGTAAGGGCAATCAGGCGGTTAGTACTTTTCTTCATAATGTTCAGGCTTTCTTCTGTTTCTGAATCTAAGGTCTGCCGGCTTAGCAATTTATCAAGAGGCATTTTTATCAATGTTAACGGAGTTCTTATTTCATGTGCTACATTGGTAAAAAACTCAATTTTTGCATTGTAAATTTCTCTTTCTTTTTCCCTTTCAAAAAGATCGATCTTTCGGTTGTTCCTTGCATTTAATACCAGGTAATAAGACCTAAGCATGATAAATATAATGGTTCCGCCGACCAATACGTAAAACAGATATGCCCACCTGGTTGCCCAAAATGGCGGGAGGATGGTAATTCGCAAAGTAGTTTCCTTTGGATTCCATTTCCCATTGCCTATAGAACCCTTTACCCTGAAAAGATAGTGGCCCGGTGGCAATTGTGTATAATAAATACGCCTGTTGCTTTTCAACAATGTCCATCCATTGTCAAAATTATCCATCGTATACATATACTCATTTAATTCCGGCGAGTTGTAACTTAAAGCAGCAACATCCAGGTTAATACTGGATTGACTATAGGGTAGTGTTATTTCATTTGTATATAGAATGGAAGACTGTAAAGATTCCTTGTTGATCGGAAGATCTTTGTTGTTGACCTGGATCCCTGTAATAAATACCGGCGGTGTAAAGTCGCGCTCTTCTATGTTTTTAGGATTAAAGGAGATCATGCCATTGATGGTGCCAAAATATAAATCGCCGTTCGGTCCTTTATAAGAGGAGCGATTATTGAATTGTTCTGTAGGCAAGCCATTGGCGCTTTTATAGATGCGTACCGTATTATCTATTGGGTTGATCATTGCCAGACCTTTGGCAGTTGCTACCCATATCTTTTTATCGTCATCTTCCTTCACAGAAAATACCTGGTTGTCCGGCAATCCATTCTGCATGGTAAAATGCCTGATCTTTTTACTGACAGGATCATATTGCGACAGGCCCTCTTGTGTACAGATCCAGAGTTTGCGATGACTGTCTTCAAATAAACTACTGACCTGGTTGTTAAGTAAGGCTGCATTATTTGTTGAATACTGTTGCAGTTGCCCCTGTTTTTTAGTCAGCGGATTATAGTAATAGACCCCGTTGCCGGTCGTACCCACCCAGAGTGTACCTTCATTGTCTTCGTGAATGGCATTTACCTGCATGTTTATAAAGGGCACTGCACTAAAATTGTTCCTGTCTCTGTTATACCGGTACATACCGGATCTTGCACCCACAAGAATATCTCCATTCCTTGTTTTTTGAATCGTAATAATGAAATCACTCTTAAGTGAATTGCTGTCTTTTCCTGACTGGTAGTGGCGGATCACTTTGCCTGAAGGAATATCCATTACATCCAACCCATGTTCCAGTGTGCCTATCCATAATTCATTGCCCACAGCCAGCAGGCCATGTATGTTTGAATAAACAATATCTCCTTTTTGTTTTCCTGGTCCGTAGTGTTGGTATTGCCCCGTTTTTAGATTTAGTTTATTTAGCCCGGCATCCTCAGTTCCGATCCAAAGATTTCCATACTGATCGGGGGTGATCTCGTGAATGATATTTCCCTGTATACTATTTGATATAGCCGGTATGGGAAGATATTTTTTAAACACATTATACTCCTTTGAATAATAGTTTACCCCGCCGAAGAAAGTACCCAGCCATGTTCCGCCTTCTTTGTCCTTGTAAAAAGAAAAAACAACATTATCGGTAATTGAATAAGGATTATTATACTGTTTTTGTATTCTCCTGCCTTTGCCGGTGGATGTATTATAAATGTATAAACCTGTTTCTGTACCTATCCATATCTCAGAGGCAGAATAACGAATAAATGAATGGACCTGTACCTTGTTCAGTTCTGCATCGTTCTCGAAAATATTCGTAAGCCCAGGGTGTTTGGTATTAAAGGCGTAGGCATGGGCAAATGTTCCCACAAGGATGGTACTATCTTCAAGGGGGTAGATATCACGGACGCCATTCACTTCTCCATCTTTGCTGAAAGCGGAGAGATTATAACTTTCAAAATGGTTAGCTGCGTGATTGTATTTTTTTAAAATGCCATTGTTGGTGGCTGCCCAAACCACGCCCGATGCAGAAATGCAGATGCTTGCCATATCCCCACCATAACTTTCAACAGTGCCTCTTAAAAAATTATATTTATACAACAGGCTGTTGCAGATGATCCAGATATTATTTTCGTTATCTGCGCGGATCGCAAGTATCTGCCCAAGCGGAATTTTGTTGAACGGTTTGAAGAGTTCTTTAACCGGATCATACAAGTAAATGCCTTTACTTGTTCCCACCCAAAGGATTTCATTGGGATCTTCATACAAACTCAGAATGGAGTTACTGCCAATGCCGGAAGAATCAGGGTAGCTGTTCCTGAAAACGCGCGAAGAGTATCCATCAAAACGGTATAGTCCTCTTCTGCCGCCAAACCACATAAAACCTTTCTTGTCCTGGGTGATACAGATAATATTATTACTTGCTATCCCTTTGTTTCCCTGGAAGTTTTTGAAATAATACGATTGAGCAGGCAGCAGGTTTGCGGTGCTCAGCATGACAAGTAGTAGTATGACAGGTCTCGGCAACATCGGGTTGGCTTAAAGGTAATACTGGTTTCCAGAACAATATCATATTTAAATATGTCATTTAAATATGATGCGGGTGAAATGAGACATGGTGAAAACAAATTGAAACGCATTGATTGCCCGCTAAAAAAAACTATGTCTTCCTTAGCTGCCTGAAGAGTACCGTTGTTTTCTGGATATTCTTTGATTTCTAAAACGACTCTCTATGCCCGCCAAACCTCAACTAAGTGTATCCTTTACTAAACGTATTCCTTCTCCACTCTGGTTGCCGTGTTGGTATATAAAATGTCGCAATAATCCTTCGAGACCAAAATTGTTATCACCGGCGGCTAAAGTTCCTGGAACACAGAAACCCGCACCATGTTGAACACATAAAAAACTGAATGGATATTTTTTATTAAGCCGACTAACGGTCGTTAAACGTAAACGATGGGTATAGATCATTGTTTGGCAAGTTGCAGTGATCTCCCTATCGTTTTTTCATTTAATACCCGCCATGGCCACGGATTTTCGGACACGAATTACACGAATTAGAACGAATGGCCGCCGATTTGTTAATCTGCCATGTGCTTAGAGACCCCCATTCGTTCTAATTCGCGTCAACAATGATAGTCTCCCAAATCAGGCTTGTGTAATCTTCAGTCATGCCCCCTTCATTATTAGCCTCATAAAATCACTGTTCAATAAAATTGAGACACGTTGAGAATATTTTGAGACCGTAGGATTATGGTTTGTATTAAAAAAATGGTCTTTTCGGTACACGAAGTAACATTCGTGTAACAATGACACAATAAAAACGATTGTAACGCATTTGCCAAAATGTAAAACTGCCATATGAGACTATCTAATCCCCCCATGCCTTTTAGTAAGGTATTGACAACAACGCACACTATCATTTCGTGCGGGCCCAAGGCTAAAAGAACCTCTTCAGTCAGACTGACTGTCTACACATCATTTACTGAATCAATCAAAACCTGCATATGAAAAGTAAACTGCGACTATTACTGATTTTATTTTTTTGTACCCTGTCTCTTTGCTTGTTTCAATCAGCAAGTGCCCAGAGCCGCGCCGTAACTGGTAGGGTGGTTAACGAAAAAGGTGAGCCTGTTGTTGGGGCTTCCATTGGTGTTGGCAGTGCTGCTTCAACGAAGTATGTTACTACCGATTCCAAAGGCGTGTTTAAATTGCAGGCCGCCGCAAAGGATACGGTGACAATATCTTCAGTTGGATTTGAAATTAAGCGGGTTCCTGTCGGACAATTATCCGACCTCAATATTACACTCACAACCAAAACCGAATCATTGAATGAAGTAGTGGTGGTTGGTTATGGTGTTCAGAACCGCCGAGATGTAACGGGTTCGATCTCCAAAGTTGATGGTAAAGTATTTGCCACGCTACCGGTTTCATCGTTTGATGCGGCATTGCAAGGGCGTGCAGCCGGCGTGCAGGTTACCCAGTCAACGGGTATGGCAGGTGCAGGTGCTGTCATACGGATCCGCGGAACAGGATCCATCACAGCAGGTGGTGAGCCATTGTATGTAGTGGATGGCATCCCCATTACACCCAACTCCGGATCAACCATTGGCGCTGCCAATACCAATCCTCTTTCTTCCATTAACCCAGCAGACATAGAAAGCCTTGAAATTTTAAAAGATGCGTCATCAGCAGCTATCTATGGCTCACGTGGTGCTAACGGTGTTATCCTCATCACCACCAAGCGTGGTAAAAAAGGAAAACCACAGGTCAGTTTCTCTTCAAGGTTTTCTGCATCGAACATTACCCGTAAACCGGAACTTGTAAATACACAGGAGTACATCACATTATTTAAAGAAGCGGTAGCGAATGATTATAAATTTAACCCAACAGGTGCACCTGCAACCAAGGCTTTACCGGGCGGATATACAGAAGCAGACGCTTTAAAAAATAATACCGACTGGCAGGATGCTACCACACACACAGGTTTTTCAACTTTTAATGACCTGTCTGTCAGTTTTGGTTCACAAAAATTTAAGGCCTATATCGGGTTATCAAATGCCCATGAAAGTTCGTTTCTTATAAATGATATTTTTAGAAGGAACAGTGCAAGACTTAATATGGATTATACACCTTTTTCATTTCTTAAAATATCAACTAACCTGTCTTACACCTTTACTGACCAGAATTACGTACCTGTTGGTTTTGATGGTGGTTACGGAAGAGCCGTTTCTACAGCCATACCTTATTTCCCGATTTACCAGGCAGATACACTTTACAGAACACCTGTGGGCTCAAACCCTGTGTCAGAAATATATAACAGGACACGCAGGGCAAGGAACGGAAGAACATTTGCAGGCCTGAATATCGATGCCACAATTCTCAAGGGCCTGGTGGCACACGTAGAAGGAACATTTGATTACAGCGACAATAATCTTTACCAGCTCACTACAAGGGTATTGTCGAACACTCCACCATCTAATGTAAACCGAAGCTTTCTTGCCAATATCAACAGCAAAGTATTTTTGAATTACGATCTCCAGGTGAAAGGGGTACACAGGTTTAAATTTTTATTAGGAGGTGAAATCTTAAAAAACATCGGGAACTCAAATGGTGAAAGCGTAACATTTTTGCCCGGCAATGAAGATTGGCTTTTCAACAAGCCTGTGCTGCCTCCTGACAGTATTCCGAGTCCAACACTCCCGGGTGTTAATATCGCCAACCCGGCGCATACAAGATCATTCGGTACACAGAATGAGTATTCTTTTTTATCCTATTATGGCCGTATTAACTATACATACAAGGACCGCTATATGTTAACCGGAATATTCCGTCGTGATGGTTCTTCCCGATTTGGTGTAAATAACAAATATGGTACATTCCCGGCTGTGTCTGCCGGATGGATCATAACAGCGGAAGACTTTATGAAAAAAGTGAAGGGTCTCAGTTACCTGAAATTGAAAGCAGGATACGGACTCACAGGCAACGCCGAAATAGGTAACTATGCACAGTGGGGCACTACCAACATCGCCGCTACACAGCAATATGTTGGAAACGCATTTTATAATATCTCTGCCCTGTCAAACCCTGACCTGAAATGGGAAACAACCAAGAATTATGATATCGGTCTTGAATATGGATTTAACAACAACAGGATCACAGGAGAGATCAGTTATTATATTAAAGATGCAAGCGATCTTTTCCTTAATGTAAGAACCACCACTTCTGCAGGTTATGGAAGTGTGTTGGGTAACTATGGTAAAGTGCGAAACAAAGGATTGGAATTCAGCATCAGCTCAAGGAATATCGTTAAGAAAGATTTCACATGGACCACAGATTTCAATATTGCCCGCAACACGAACAGGGTAATTGATATCGGTACCACAAGTCCTGATGCACTCGGTGGAAATGGCGATACAAGGGTTATTATCGGGTCACCGATTGGATCCAACTACCTGGTGAAAACTTTGTATGTTGATCCGGCTGATGGAATGCCTGTTTATGAATTGCTGGATGCCGACAGAAAAGTTGCCGGAACAACAAAAGAGTACAACGCACAACGCGATCGCCAGATCGTAGGCTCGCCTTACCCGGATTTCTTCGGAGGTATCGATAACAGGTTTACCTATAAAAATTTTGAGTTTGGATTTACCGGTACCTACTCGATCGGTGGATATATTTATGATGATGCGGAAAAATTCCAGCTGAATAATATCGGTGAATGGGATGTTAAAAAAGTAGTGTTTGACCGCAGATGGCAGAAACCCGGTGATGTTACTGACATACCACGTGTTACATTGGGATTGACCAGCCTGCAACGTACCAGGAACACAACAGAATACCTGCATAGCGCAACCTATTTCAGGATGAAAGTGGTGAGCTTTGGCTACCGCTTGCCTGAAAAGTTTCTCAAGAAGTTTCATCTTACCAATGCACGTATTGCTTTGTCGGCAAGTAATATTTTCACCCTCAGTAAATATGATGGGGATCCTGAAGTATTCAGGGATGCAGGTAGCTCTCAGGCACGTAACATCAGCCCGAACGTTACTTATTTGACGCCACCGCAATCAAAAAATTACACGCTTAGCTTAAACCTGAACTTCTAAAATCAGAACAATGAAACTTAAATATTCAATACTTGCAACCTTCATCGGATCCGGACTGTTTCTTGCTTCCTGCAATAAAGCAACTGAATTCCTGGAAGTCAGGCCTGGTGGTAATTCCGTTCTTACGATTGATGCCATTAAAACTTCCGATGATCTGAAAAAATTAATGATCAGTGCTTATTCACAGATCAACAGTGGTGGGTTTATGGATGGAAACCCGTTGGTCAGCGCCGATGTAATGGCAGATGATGCCATCACCACATCGAGTATCTTTGACTGGTCGCAGATCGTCGGACACTCCATGGATCTTTTTAACCCGCGGGGCCGGACAACATGGGCCAATACTTATCTGTCGATTAACAAGGCAAATGTTGCCAGTGCAAGCACTATCGCAGATCCTATTTTAGCAACTGCCGATGCAACCACAGTTACGCAACTGAAAGCTGATGCCGCTTTTATCAGGGGACTTGGCTTTTTTCACCTCGTTCGTCTTTTCGGATTGCCTTACGATGCTTCAACTAAGAATGTGGCTGGAAGAGGAATTATTATCCGTTTAAGAGGCACGACCACTATCACGGAGTCTTTTGACAAATTGCAACGTTCTACTGTAGAAGAAACATACACACAAATTATCACCGACCTTACATTCGCTGTTGCTAATTTGCCAACCACCCGAACAACCTGGAACAACGGGTTTGCAACACGTGATATAGCAAAGGCAGTTCTGGCTAAAGTATATTTTTTCAAAGGCGATATGGTTAATGCTGCTGCAACAGCCAAATCTATCATGCAGTCTGGTACTTATGATCTGGATGCAGATGTTATCACCAAATATGCAAGGGCCACCACTACCGGCGGAACAACCAAGGAAGTTATCTGGGCAATACCAAGTGTTAGTGCTACCAATAATCTCTGGGGAGGTTTGACTGGTGCATACAGAACCAATAACACCAGTGGAGCAATACCCGCATTTTCACCATCAGCGAGCCTGATTGCCGCATATACACCGGCAACAGATACCAGGTACAATAAATTTTTTCTTACAAAGAATGGTGTTATTTACACGAAGAAGTTCGACTACAATGCCATGGATGCAATTGTAATGGGCTTCGATGAATTACTGTTGATCTATGCAGAAGCAACTGCTGCCGCAGGTACACCAACTGATCTGGCTGAAGCTGTATTATGGTTGAACAAAATAGAAAAACGCGCCTATGGTGCAGCGGTTACCACTATTGCAGCAGGACAAGCTGGTATCATTGCTGCTGTTCGCAAAGAGCGCCGTTTAGAACTCTGCTTCCGTGGAGAACGCCTGCACGAATTGAAACGCCTGAAGCTGGATGTAAGAGGAGATGCATGGGATTCAAGGAAAGTGATGTTCCAGATACCTGATGAGGAACAAAGCGGAAACCCGGGTATTATTTTGAACTAGATTTTTGAATCTCGGATTTCACGGATTTTGATATGATTTTTATGACATAATCGTTCCATCATTGTTTTAGTAATCATATAAAAATCCGCGTAATCCGCGATCTTAGGAATTATCTCAATACAACAAATTAATAGTAACAACATGAAGATCCTGAAATCGTATTTTATTTTGTTTCTCGTTTGTTTTATCGGTGCTGGTGTAGTCACTGTTTCAGGTCAGCAAAATACGAACCTGAGCACCTGGCCACGAAACATCAGTTATGAAATTTATGTACAGTCTTTCGCAGATTCTGATGGAGATGGCAAGGGGGATATCAAGGGAATGATGTCGAAGCTTGATTACCTGAAAGATCTCGGTGTGGGAGCCGTCTGGCTCATGCCGATGAGCCCATCACCGTCATATCATAAATACGATGTGGCAGACTATTATGGTATTGATTCTGCTTACGGTACTATTGACGATTTTAAAAAATTCGTTGAAGAAGCGCATAAGAGAAATATCAAAGTGGTTATCGATATGGTGCTTAACCATTCGAGCAGCAGGCACCCCTGGTTTATCGATGCCTCAAAAAATGTGAATAGCCCTTACCGCGATTATTATGTATGGACTGAAAAATCCGACCCGGCAACACGTTCCGGCGGCAATATTACTGCAGGAGAAAGCAGGCAAAGAAATCATTGGCAAAGACTACGTGGCGCAGATAGTAATTATTACTACTACGCACAATTCAGTGCCAATATGCCCGACCTGAATTATGACAATCCAAAACTCAGGCAGGAAGTTTTCAAGATAGGTCGCTTCTGGGCAGAAGAAGTAAAAGTGGACGGTTTCAGGCTGGATGCTGCACGACATATTTTTCCTGACGAAAGACCACAGGATAATCATCGCTGGTGGGAATATTTTCTACAGGAAATGAGAAAAGTAAACAAGGATTTTTATCTCTTAGGAGAAGTATGGGCACCGGCAGATGTAGTAGGGCCGTACCTGAAAGGCATTCCGGCCTTGTTTAATTTCGATATGGGCGTTGCGATCATAAAGGCGCTCAATAGAGAGAAGGCCGATTCACTTGCGATCATGCACAAAAAGATCCGTGATTTTTACAGAACGATCAATCCTGATTACGTGGATGCAACATTCCTTACCAATCATGACCAGGTACGTATCATGAGTTCGCTCAATAACAATCCGGATAAAGCAAGAATGGCTGCTTCGATTCTTCTTACGCTACCCGGCTCACCTTATTTATATTATGGAGAAGAAATAGGGATGCTTGGTAAAAAACCGGACCAGGGTATCCGTGAACCTTTTCTTTGGGATGTGAAAGGAAAAGACAAATCACGTACCACCTGGGAAAATCCATTCAACAGTAATGATTCAACGATCATTCCATTGAGTACGCAGATGAAGGATCAAAACTCATTGTATACGCATTATAAAAAATGGATCCAGTTACGCAATGCCAGTAAGGCGTTAACTTTTGGAGAACTCGAGCCCGTGAATTTTAATAACAGTGCATTGAGTGCTTTTGTAAGAACAGGCGATGATCCGGTATTGGTGATACACAATGTATCAGGTGCAGAAGTAACCGTTACTTTACCTGATGACCTTGTGCAGTATACCAAACTGTTTTACAAAGATAAAAATGCCAGTCTGAAAAACAGGAGTGTAAGTATACCTGCATACAGCTCTGCGCTTTTGAAAAAATAAATGTGGTGCCAATGGGAAGAGTCTGCTTGTGTAGACGAAAAGCTGGAACGCAAAGACCGCTAAGAACCGCAAAGTACGCAAGGCAATCTTTGCGTTCATTGCGAAACCTTTGCGGTCTTTGCGTTCCAGCTTTACAGCCCAATCTTCGGTAACTATGTAATTAGTGAACGTCTTATGGACGATAACACAACAGGTTCAGAATTTATTAACGGAGTTAATTAATTACCATGAAAAAAATTACAAACTTATTATTCAGTACGATTTTCGTTTTGATTAGTAGTTTATCAATGGCCCAGCAGGACCAGCCTTATCCTCCTCAATATGGTAAACCATTTAAAGATGTTCCCGATCGGAGGGATGTAACGATGTACCAGGTTAACATGCGTTCCTTTAGCAAGAACGGGGACCTGAAAGGAGTGACTGCCCGTTTAGATTCTATCAAAGCCTTAGGGATAAATGTTATTTACCTGATGCCTATTTTCCCTGTTGGCATACTCAACTCAGTCAACTCGCCGTATGCAACAAAAGATTATGATCTTGTTGGCAGCGAATTCGGAACACTGGATGATCTGCGTGAACTTGTGGATGGTGCACACAAGCGGAAAATAGCGGTACTTATGGACATCGTGGCCAATCATACTTCATGGGATCACCCGTGGATAGCAAACAAAGGATGGTATGAAACAGATACTGCAGGAAAAATTAAATACCCAAGGAACTGGAGAGATGTGGCGCAATTGAATTTTAAGAATGCAGATATGCGTTTGGCATTGATCAGGTCGATGAAATCATGGGTGTATAAAGCGAATATTGATGGGTTCCGTTGTGATTATGCAGACGGACCTCCGATTGATTTCTGGAGGCAGGCGATTGATACACTCAAAACAATTTCTACCCATAAGTTACTAATGCTTGCAGAAGGATCCCGTCCTGAACATTATAGTGCGGGCTTTGATTATAATTTCGGGTTTAGTTTTTTTGGCAACTTAAAAAATATTTATAGCAGGAACAGATCAGTAAAGTTGATCGATACGCTGAATGTAAGAGACTATCGGGGCGCCACAGAAGAGGGCCAGGCAATGATCAGGTACCTGACCAATCATGATGTGAATAGTTCAGATGGAACACCATTGGATTTATTTGGTGGGAAAAAAGGATCCATGGCTGCTTTCGTTGTAGTGGCTTACATGAAAGGAATTCCAATGATCTACAATGGCCAGGAAGTAGGCACACCATACAGGTTAACCTTCCCGTTTAAAACTACACATGTTGACTGGACCCTGAACAACCAGGATGTAACAGCAGAATACAAAAAGATCATCGCTTTCAGAAACAGCAGTGAAGCCATCAGGAGAGGAGTACTAACATCGTACAGCAGTGATGATGTATGTGTATTCACTAAGATCCAGGGATCAAAAAAAGTATTGGTATTATCTAACCTGAGAAACAAACAGGTCAGCTATACTTTTCCGGCTGAGCTGGCAAACAGTTCATGGAAGGATGCTTTCGACGGATCCAAAATAAACTTAAGTGGTTCAATAACACTGGAACCATTTACTTACATGGTTCTAAAAAATTAATTGAATAACCCATACGATATGAGAACGAATAAAAGTATCCTTACTTTATTGCTTTGCGTGACAACATTATTGGCGACAACTGCTAAGGCCATAGAAATTACCAGGGTAGAACCATCCAATTGGTGGACGGGTATGAGGAACACTGAATTGCAGATCATGGTGTACGGGCCTAATATCAGCAAATCAAAATTGACGATTAATTATCCTGGCATTACAATAAAGGAAGTTGCTAAAGCAACAAATCCCAATTACCTGTTTGTCTACCTCAGTATTTCCAAAGCCACAAAGCCTGGTATGGTAAAAATGCAGTTTGCTGATGGCGCTGAGAAATTTACGCATAACTATCCTCTTTTATCCCGTACCGATAAAAGCGGCGCGCTTGGTTTTAATCCGTCAGATGTATTGTACCTGATCACGCCAGATCGTTTTTCGAATGCCGACACGACAAATGATAATTGGGATAATGTAACAGTTAACCGCGGCAACCCGAATTCACGTCATGGTGGTGATCTCGCAGGAATAGCCAGGCATCTTGATTATATGAAGGACCTGGGTATTACTACTGTATGGTTAAATCCAATACAGGAAAATAAGATCCGGGGCGGTTCCTATCACGGGTATGCGATCACCGATTTTTATAATATGGACAAACGTTTCGGCACCAATGAAGAATTTAAATCATTGGTAAAGGAAACACACGCGAAAGGAATGAAGATGGTGATGGACATGGTATTTAACCATTGTGGCAGCACACATTGGTGGATGACTGATCTGCCATCTAAGGACTGGATAAATAATGATGGTGTTTTCCTTCAGACCAATCACGCTACCGTTAGCGTAATGGATGTTCATGCATCGCCAACAGAAAGAAATACATTTTTAAGTGGTTGGTTTACGAGAGGTATGCCTGATTTGAATCAGCGCAACCGGCACCTGGCTACATACCTGATACAAAATAGTATCTGGTGGATAGAGTATGCCCGTATTGACGGCATCAGGCAGGATACTTACTCCTACCTGGATTTTGATTTCCTGGCGCGTTGGTGCAAAGAAGTTAATGATGAATATCCTGATTTTAATATCGTTGGCGAAACATGGTACAATAAAGCAACAGCGCCTGCATGGTGGCAACAGAAATCTGTACTTAGCAACCGCAACTCATTCTTGAAAACGTCGATGAATTTTTCACTTACGTTTATTGCACAAAATGCTTTCGACGGTAAAACCGATAACGGTTATTTAACCAACATTTTCGAAGATATCGCACAGGATTTTATCTACCCTGATCCGTATAATCTTCTCACATTTTTAGATAACCATGACCTGTCGCGTTTTGTGCGTGCAGACGATACAGATCTGAAACGGTATAAACAGGGATTAGCATTTTTATTGACGATACGAGGCATTCCTCAACTATATTATGGAACGGAGGTATTAATGACCGGTACAAAAGAAGAGGGTGATGGCAGGTTGCGCAAAGATTTTCCGGGCGGATGGCCGGGTGATAAGACCGATGAATTTTCAAGAAGCGGGCGTTCGGAAATAAAAAATGAAGCATGGGATTATATGCAGAAACTATTGCAGTGGCGAAAGACCAGTGTAGCTGTAACACAGGGTAAAATGATGCACTATGCGCCGAGAGATGGCGTGTATGTATATGCACGAATCAAAGATAACCACACCGTACTGGTGATCCTCAATGCAGCGATCAAAGATCAAACCATACAGATGAATCGCTTTACAGATGTGATAGGTCAATATACCAATGGGCGTGATGTGATTACAGCAAAGACGATCGATATAAAAAATACAATTACCATACCTGCAAAAGGTGAATATATTTTGGAATTAAATAAATAATCAATCTAACATGAACCAGAAAAACTCAATTAAAAAAGCACTTGTTTTCGCATTATTCATTCTTGCTGCGGGCAATAATGTATATGCACAAACACAAACCCCGCCGCAAACAACACCGCCAACTCCCCCGAGATGGGTGCCTGAAATGACAGAGTTCTATTCACCCGAAGTGCCTCTTGTTACAGCAGGAAAACCATCCGGAAATGCATACATGACAGCACCTTCAGATGCGACCATTCTTTTTGATGGAAAAGATCTGTCGAAATGGAAAGGCAAAGATGGTGGGGCCGCTAAATGGGATGTAAAGGATGGTACGTTTACTGTAAAAAAAGGTACGGGTGATATCAGTTCGGTCATGGACTTCAACGATTTTCAATTGCATATTGAATGGTTAATTCCTGCTAACATTACAGGCAAAGGTCAGGCCAGGGGCAATAGCGGTATTTTTTTACAGGGCATTTACGAAGTGCAGGTGTTGGATAACTATAATAATGAAAACAAAACATATGTAAACGGACAGGCAGGTAGTATCTACAAACAAACTGCCCCTCTGAGAAATGTAGTAAATGCACCAGGTCAATGGAACTCATATGATATCATTTACACAGCTCCCCGCTTTAAAGAAGACAGTTCTCTTTTTTCTCCTGCATATGTTACGCTGATCCATAATGGAGTGGTTATTCAAAATCATACACAGCTAAAAGGGAACACGCCATACATTGGTTTACCCAGGTACAGGATGCATGGAAAAGGTCCCATCAAATTGCAGGATCATGGCGACCCGAGTGAGCCGGTTAGTTACAGGAACATTTGGATAAGAGAGTTGTAAAAGATCGGGTAAACTTTTTATCATGAAAAAAATGGGCAACCATTAATAAAATAATTATGGGAACAAATAGAAGAGATTTTATAAAAAACTCCTCCGCCTTAGCTACCGGTTTAGGTATCTCATCGTTGGTTTCGGGCAAAGCAAAGGATATGATAAGCGGCTCTGCAGTTTCAACAGTTAATCTTGGCGTTATCGGTGTAGGTATGGGCTGCAGAGATTTACAAGGCGCTCTTACCGGTAATCCCTGGGTTCACTGTATTGCCATGTGTGATGTGAACAGGCAGCGTTTGGAAGAGCAGGCTGCAAGTTTTAAAAAAAACTTTCCAGACCAGACCACCAACATGCAACTGTATGGTGATTTTCGAAAGCTATTGGAAAATAAAGATATCAACGGTGTGATCATCGCTACACCGGATCATTGGCACACCTATATTTTCGCCGAGGCATTAAAAGCCGGGAAGGCGATTTATGTTGAGAAGCCCGTGGCCAACAGCATAGAAGAATGTAACCTGATGATGGATCTGCAAAAGAAATACAAAGGCATCGTCACTACCGGCTTATGGCAAACAAGCCTGCGTTATTTTCGCGCCGCCAATGAAATATTGAGATCGGGTGTGTTGGGTGATGTTTATAAAGTACAGGCATGGCTTTGCCAGGGAACAGATCCAAGACCCGTTGTTGACAATACGCCTGTACCGGATTATGTTGACTATGAAATGTGGTTAGGCCCATCACCAAGCAGGCCCTTTAACCAAAGCCGTTTCCGCAGTTGGCGAAGTTTTTGGGATTATGGTGGTGGACAACAAACCGACTGGGGCGTTCACTGGATAGATTCTGCTTTTGACGGACTGAAAGCATTGGGTATAGAACGTGAATATCCCAAAGCCGTTTTTTCAACGGCATATAAACACCCGAAAACATTTAATGAAACGCCAAGCTGCCAGACAACAATTTTTCAATTTGATCATTTCCATTTAGAATGGTCGCAGCAGGTTGCTAATCTATATAACCGTAACCAGGGCGTTGCCTGGGTAGGCAGCAAAGCAACATTGGTTTGCAACCGTGAAGGGTATGAATTAATACCTGAAAAAAATAAGGAAGGTATACCGGTAACTGATAGGGCTCAACTGACTGGTAAATTTGAGGATGGCGGTATTGAAGCACATGCTACCAATTGGTGCGCCTGCATCAGGGATCAAAGCGGCAATACAAACAGCCCGATTGAGAAAGGAGCGTTTGCAACTATTTTAGCGCATATGGGTAATATCTCTTATCGCACAGGAACCCGTGTTGTTTACGATCCTGCAAAACGAAAATTTGTCGATAACCCGTTAGCAGATGGGTTTCTTAAAAAGGAGTATCGAAGTCCATGGAAACTGCCTGTAATATAAAATGTGATTTCGTGTACGCGAAGACATCCGGTTGAAGGAACTGGTTTATCCTAAGCTTCCTTTATTTTCAACCGAAGTTCTTCCAGTGTTTTGGAAATAGAACTTCCTGATCGTTTAAAGATCTGTTCGATCTCATCGATGGATGTATTGTATTTTTTTGACCATGCCTGGATCTCGGGCGAGGTGTTGAAGTTCTGGTGAATATTGCTTCCTATCTTCTCTTTTGGCTTGATCATTTGACTCTATTTGTTAAAGAGGTGCGAAGATGGGCTTTAATTCATAAATGAGGGGTACTATTTTATGCAGAAACCTGCCTTTGCTGAAATTCATTGTTTCGGTGGCATGATTATTCGTGCCTTATATAAAAGTGGCCGTATGCAAAGGAAAGTATTGATCATTGATGACGAAAAGGACCTGTGCACGATGATAGTTCGCTACCTGACACGTAAGGAGTATGCTGTCGAGTGCGCCCATACTCTCGAAAACGGTATGCATAAGCTCAATGATATACACCCGGATATTCTTTTGCTGGATAATAACCTGCCGGATGGATTGGGATGGAAAGAGGCTGACAAGATCCAGCGCCTGTATCCCGAAATGCAGATCACCCTGATCAGCGCCAACGAAGCCACCCCTTATTCGATCATGGCTTATGGGCTTGGGTTTCAAAAAATGGAAAAGCCCATTACTTTTAAAACATTGGATGCCTATTTGTGAAATTAAGTATACCGAAAGTGGATATTACCGGTGATAAGTTGATAATGGGCAAGCTGTACGCACCGGAGTAGCAGTAATTGTGTGCAACCCTGGCGCACCGTGGATCGGGTTAAATGATCAGCGTTTTTTTTGCCGGAGTATACCTACTACAAATGATACTTCTTCCAGCATAGTTAGCGTAAACCATTTGTGATTTAAAAAATCAGTCAGCCTGATTGCCAGTAGTTGCCCGATGGTATGGTATCCATTTATTGCAGCAACCTGTTTAAAAGGGTCGCTTAACTGCGTGTTCCCGATAGGCGTGTTCAGCCATGCAGGTTGTATGTTTTTCATTTCTTCAAGGTAGTTCTACTGCACGCGAATCGCGTATCCGATATTTCCGTTTCAGACAGATATTAACGTTAGCAAACTATTTTCATACTTAACCCGCTGGGCATGTGAAGTATTACCTGGTAAACCTCACTATGTTAATTGTGACTGACTGGAATTAATCTGCTTTGATAAATAACTTTTCCTTCATATTATCCGCGCTGATGATCTTTTCGTTTTGAATTTACGGAAGATCACTGCCTGTTAAGACGGAAGAATAATATTTACCGGGCGGTACATTGATCTCACCCGGCACATCATCCATTTTTTCTATTTCGCTACCAGCGGCCCTGATGAAATCGTCGGAAACAGGATCACTACTTTTCCAGCCATGATCAGCGCAGGGACAGATCGTATATAAAGGAACGCCTACGAGGGCTATCACAAAATGGGTTTCATTCTCTTTTTCGAGCGGCGCAGCATTGCCGTTGTATAAGATATCGTCTAAGTAGAAGCTGATCTCCATGTCATTTTGTTGAGTTGTTTTACCGATCTCCGGGAATGATCATAAAATAAGCGTGCCGGGTAGTTATCAATAACAAATCCCGCTATAAGTGGGGGGCTGCATAAAGGCTGTATACAATGTTTTCGGAAAGTTATTGAAGAGGCCATCTTTTCAATACTTCGTTGCCCTTCAGTTAAACCACACTGCATAACCCTGTCTCCGCAGATCAAGACTAAGTTTCTCTTCCATGTGCAGCGCCTGTTGCCGTGTCATTGGTTTTGTGTTGAGATGTTCGTAAAGACTTGGCCGTAGATAAGATCCGTATTTGTGCGCGAGGTATGCAGAGAGCTTGATGCCTTTTTTATTCCGGTATCCTGTCTTGTGTTGCTGAAAACGTTCAGCCGGTGTCTTCGAAGTCATGCCAACATACAGGCATTCCAGCACGCCGTTAAATTGTGGATTGGCTGCACGGAACCTGGCATTTTCGGAAAACACCCGTTTGGAAAGTTCGATTACATAAACCTGGTAGGGCATCGTGTTACATAGTTAAATAAAAATCTCACGAAATAAGTAAAAGATGCCTTAGACCGTGATTAAAAGCTGGAATGCAAAGGACGCTAAGAACCGCAAAGTACGCAAAGAGTCACCGAAATTCTTAGCGCCCCTGGCGGTCCCTTGCGTTCTTTGCGATACAGCTTTTCTTTCCGAAAGTTATTATGTCCGTAAAAAGAATGCTTAAAATGATATTGCTGAATATTAATTAACTTCAGCTCTATTGAAAGGTTCGTTGTGTGATCATCCTAATCTCCACAAATTTTTACCATGCAAACAATCAACAGGCGCAGCTTTATCAAACAAAGCGGAACCACCGCTGCAGGGTTATTGATCTTACCATCCATGCTCACCCGAACAGCGCCAAGCGATAAAGTGCGCATCGCGCATATTGGTCTTGGTGGCATGGGCAATAATCATATGAATTGGTTTGCCAAATTACCTGATGCCGATATTGTCGCGCTTTGCGACCTGGACCAAAACCATCTTGATACAACATTTAAAAAACTGCAAACACTCAACCCAGGCTCGAAAGCGGAACTGTACGCCGATTTCCGTCATGTACTGGATAGAAAAGATATTGATGCGGTAACCATTGCTACACCGGACCACTGGCATGCGCAGATCGCCACCTTAGCTTTTAAAGCGGGAAAAGATGTGTATGGAGAAAAACCACTTTCTTATGATATCAAAGAAGGGCAGATGATGCTGAAGCACATGAAACGGCATCACCGCATTTTCCAGATGGGTACACAGATCCATGCGGGTGATAATTATCACCGCGTGGTAGAACTCATCCGTTCGGGCGCCATTGGTAATGTACACACGGTGCGTTTATGGAAAACAGGATTTCCACCGGTATTACAAGCCGCGCCTGCGCAAAATCCCCCCGCAGGATTGAACTGGGATATGTGGCTGGGACCCGCACCTTATACAGATTATGTACCCGCGCGTTGTCATTTCAGTTACCGTTATTTTTTAGATTACTCAGGCGGTGTGTTTGCAGATTTCTGGTGCCATATTGCCGATGTAGTTTTTTGGGCATTGGATCCGAAGGGATTAAAAACAATAACTGCAAGGGGAGAAGCACAAACAGAAGGTATCGGTGATGCACCCAAATGGATAGATGTAGATTATGAATTTGACGGTTTAAAAATATTCTGGACACACGAACCTCCGAATGTACCAGGCGCAGCTGATAAACATATCGGCGCATATTTTGAAGGAGATAAAGGCGTATTGATCTGCGACTACAACACCCGCTCCATAACCATCAACGGCCAAACCGTGAACGATCTGCCGGAAGTGCCGGCCACGATTCTGCGTTCACCAGGGCACCAACAAAATTTTCTTGATGCAGTGAGAGCAAGAACACATCCTGAATCAAACCTCGAATATGCACGAAAACTTACCATGCCCATGCATCTCGCGCTAATTTCCTGGCGCCTGCAGAGAACACTTAACTGGAATAGTGAGAAGGAAAAATTTATAGGTGATAAGGAAGCGAATGGTTATTTGCATAGAGAGTATAGGAGGAAATGGGATTTGGTGTAAGCAGGCAGGAAGGAATTGATAATGAATATGTACGCATCATTTTTTTTGTATCAACTCAACAGCCTGTTCAATCCAATCGGAGTTTTCATTTAGAAAAATATCCGGAGGTATACCGTTGTCTTCATATTTCAAAAGTTTTGTACTTCCTCCCATATCGGTTGGATAGATCTCAAATTTTCCACTGGGTAAAATTAACCTCCTGCCATAGTTGCTTCCATAGGCTAGCATCCCTTTGGTGGTCTGCCCGAGCAGTATGATATTTTTGAATTGATCTTTCAATTTCAAAATAAAGATCTCAGCTTGGCTCAAAGTGTTATTGTTGATCAGCACATATACATTTCCAGTTCGCGTATACTTTTTTAATAACGCGAAATAATTACTGGTTTCTTTTCCTGCACCGCCCTCGTTATTTCGCAGATCCAGTACCAGGTTGGGTGCAGTGAGTAGATTTTTTACAGAGTCATAAAATTGGTGAGACCGTTGCATGGTAATATTGTCTGCCTGGAAAGTTCGGATCAGCAGGTATTGAACATCTGCATTGATGTTTTTTAATTCGAACTTGGGAGCATTCCGTGATAGGTTAACATAGTTGATCTGCTTCAATTGTTTGGTATAAATGCTTTGCGAGTAAGATCCATAGAAGTAAGAATTCACCAGCGATTGGTTCCTGTATTTTTCATTTGTTTGAAGTATAAAATACTTGTTCGATGGATGTCCATACATTGCCTTATACAGGTTGGGCGCATTTTCGTATAGGCGAATGGCAATCTGTCCCCGGCGCCACATATTAACATTGGACGCTACAATTACACCAGTATATTCTTTGTAACCGCTCTTGAAAAGTCCTACCGAATAAAATTTGTCGTAATGATAGATTCCCTCTATTGAATCAGTAGCTCTTGTGGCTAGTACAGTTTTTAAAGAGTCGATGTTGATCTTATATTCCGGGTACTCCAAAAAATCACGACTTGCTACAAAACTGTCGATTGTTGCTTGGGTTTTGAAACGATCATAATCCGGGACCTGGTAAAATCCAAGATGATTATCGCGCAGCGGAAAGATGAGTTGCGACAGGTTGTAAAAATAATGATAGCTGCCCGGGTTGTTCACTGTATCAGAAACCAGGTACTGGTATAATGAATCATACGCGATTAATTTCTCACCCTTAATCTGTTCATTATAAGATGGTGTCTTTTGAAGAATAGATCGCAAAGCCGACAGGTCTGTTAAGTATTTATCCGTTTGCGCGGTTGAAGAAATTGCAGAAAATAAAAATGGTAAAACAATTGCTATCCTCATTCTCATGACATTCTGAAATGAATTATTGGTGATTTTATCAAACGGGTTGAGTTGGTGAAGATTTGGGGGATCTTCTATTCGAATGAATTGTAAATAACCGTTAGAAGGTTCAAATTACGTAAGTTCGATTAAAATGCAAAGACGATTGTGGCTGACTCACAACCTCCTTCTTTACAAAAATGCTGCTACCAATTTCTCAATCTCCCCCCTCTCAACCATCTTTTGCTGATTATCCAAATTGATCACAATCAAATAACCAGCAACACCCGGCGTTGCAAGAAAGGCTTTGCTAAAGTTAAACTGCTCACTCTGCAACAATGTACCATTAAAAATATTCCAGCTTTCTCTTGCGCACAAACAACCCATCGTAGGTGTAAGCGGATAAAAAGGTTTGTCTTTATAGTAATCCGGATCGATGGTGGTTCCATGCGCAATGATCTCAGTACGGCCAATCTTACCTGCGTAAAATGATTCGGTGATAGGTGCGTAACCACGCCAGGATGCCGGCAACAGGTTGAAATAATTCTCCAATGGTGTCCGCGCAGAATCATAGGGTGAATGCCAGAACACACTGTCGGCTTCACCCGGCATCACCAGTTGAATATTGGGTGTGGGACCTATCAGGTTCTGGCGCGAAATGGCAGTGCCCTGTATACTGTAGATTCCCTGTGGGGTACTTCCATTGGTAAGAAAATAGGGGAGGTCCGAAGCCGACCTCGCGAGTTGTTGAAACACCAGCAATTTTCCCATACTGTCTTTTGCAAAACTTCCATCTTCGTTTTGGATGATGGCCAACCCTGGATAGTCGCGGTTCCAGCGTTGAAATGAATAGATCGTTTTTTGTCCTGACTGCTTTCGGTAATTGAAAAGCGATACGATAGCTGGTGTTGACTGTGTTACAAGCGATCGATGTGTTTGTAAATATTTTTCCAGTTCCGTCAGTACAGGATATTCCGTGTAGCCTGGAAATTGTTTCAGCATCAGTGCATGCAGGTTACCGGTGTTGGTGGTACTTTGGTCCATCCTGTAGAGATAGGCAGCCTGCATAGCAAACAGCTTCGGTACAGATTCATTCCGGATAAGTTCGTTTATTTCAGTTTTGTATTCAACAGGGTAAACAGCATATATCGCTTCGATCAGTGAGCGCCTGGTATCCTCCTCAAGCGTTGCATAGCTATTGAAAAGTACGCGGAAGCCTTTTTGAATTTCAGTCGACCGTAGCAAAAATTGCGAGATGGCCCAACAGGCTTCTCTGTATTTTTCTTCTGTGTTACTATCGAGTGGTTGAGCAAAAGCGGCTTTAATGGTTTGTTCGCGCATGTACTTATCGAAAGCAATTCGTTTTTGGTATAAAACGAAATCAGAGTGAATACCCTTTGGAGGAAATTGCGCAACGCTTTTCAGGCTTATCAATATCGCGACCGCCAATAATAATTTTACCATATGCAAAATTAGGAACAAATGGGTTTTACGATGAATGGGGCTGTTATTGTTAACTTATTGCTATACAATCGATGTCATTTTGTAAGATTATTGGTCTAATCCATCTGTTGCATTGTTTTTGACCGCTTATCTTTCATTTGTTTGATCATCTTTGTCGCATTGGTATTTGCCGGATCAAGCTCAATCGATTTCTCGTAGTTCAGGATGGCTTTATCAAAATCCTTAACAGCCATATACGCTTCTCCTAAACTGTCATATACATTGGAGATTTTTGGATATTCCTCTACGTTCAACAGGAATATGCGTATAGCGTCTGTTGCAAATTGGGGCAGCAGGAAGTAGCCGATCGTATTAAGGTCATTGTCCGATGTAAAAGCGTCAGCAAATTTTTTCTTTTTATATTCTTTATACAAAGAAATCACTTCCACAACATGTGGCGTGGACGTATCCTGCACAGGTTGTGTAAATAATGTTTTTTGCAGTGTATCGAGCAGGACTGTTTTTTTTATATCCAGCAGTTCCATATCAAAATACAAAGTTGCGTTGGGCGGTATGGGAGGTAAAATGCCACCACCATCGGCACCTTGTCGACCGTATGCGAGCGAAGGTGGAAGAATAAAAACGCCTCTGTCACCAACATGCATCAACAGCAGTGCTTCACTCGTTCCTTTGATCATCCTGCCTGACGGAATTTTTTCACCCAATGGTGAGCCGTTTTTACGTGAGTCGTCTAATTTGGAGCCGTCGCCCAGTGCGACAGAATAATGCCAAACCGCTATCTCGCCGGGTTTGAGTAAACGCCCGGAGCCTTTCTTAGTTAAGAAATATTTCAGACCCGATGCCGTTGTGATGGTATCTGTCTTTTGTGCAGTTGCAAAGGAATATATACAGGCGAAAAAAAGAAGAATGAGCGTATGTTTCATATGGAGTATAGGTTTCTGTTCTATGCAATTTAATCCTTTATTGCAATGCATAGGAATTCTGAACCGGGTTTAGTACTTTAGGATTCACCATCTCAAGTTTAAAATATCAGAAATGCAAAAAAGAATATTGATCACGCTTGCCTTTATCGGCAGCTTCGGTCTTGGGTTCGCCTTTAAATCCCTCATTACAAATACTACCGGCGATCAATCCTTTAAAAGAGTAACCGGCATTGGCGGTATTTTTTTCAAATGCAAGGATCCTAAAAAAATAAGAGAATGGTACCAAACCCATCTGGGTTTAAATACCAATCAATACGGGGCGGTTTTTGAATGGTACCAGGGAGCGGACAGTACTAAAAAAGGCTTTACACAATGGAGCCCTTTTAATGAAAAAACAAAATATTTCGAGCCTTCCGCCAAAGAATTCATGATCAATTACCGCGTTGAAAATTTGGAAGCACTCATTGATCAACTTAGAAAAGACAGCGTAACGATCGTTGATAAAATTGAATCAGTGGAGTACGGAAAATTTGTTCATATACTGGACATCGAAGGCAATAAAATTGAATTATGGGAACCTAATGATATCGAGTTTGAAAAACTTGGCAAAAAGATCGGGGCGAAAACAACAAAATAAATTGAACAATATACACTCATTTTTTTACCGGCTTATAATAAAGCATCACTGCACCACAACCGAATGTCTTTGTTTTTAGGAGTGTAAGATCAATCCTATCTGTAATGTTTTTAAATAACGGTAACCCGCTTCCTATAACAGTTGGATGAACGCCAAGCTGGTATTCATCGATCAAGTCAAGTTTCGCTATGGCTACTATTAAACCTGGGCTGCCAACAACGATGTTTTTATCTCCATCATTATGGGATTGTTTGAGTTCGAGGATTTCTTCCCTGATGATTTCTTTTTTCAGTGTTGTATTTCTCCAATCAACATTTTTTAGCGTGCGTGAATAAACAATTTTTGAAATATTGTCTATCAGTACGGCAAAATCATCCATGGGTTTATTTCCTGTAGGATTTTTTACAACGGATGGCCAATAACTTTCCATCAATTGATAGGTTACTCTTCCGTAGATAAGGGTACCTGCATCACTCAATAATTTATTATAATGTTGATGTATTTCATCATCGGCGGTCATTGCCGTATGGTCGCAAAATCCATCAAGTGTTATATTCATTGCGGCAATTAGCTTTCTCATATTTTTGTTTTTGCGTGTAATTATTTTATGCTAAAATATTTCCAGTTTCCTTCGGAGACAACTTCAATGTTTCCATCGGTCACTTTAATGGCGGTTTGATCGTCAATGGCATATGAGGGCACTGGTAAAGTGACCGCTAGTTTTTCCAGGTTGGCCATGGAGTTCTTAGGAAACGACTCGTGATCCATGTGCGGATGTATGGCAAAATCAACCAGTCCCAATGATTTATCAGTTTCTGCCGGCAGCATATGATTACCGTAGGTCGTTCCAAAACCCGTCATCACCATACTTCCAGCGCTCAGGCCTATATATACCGTCTTGTGCAGCAGCGACGGCAGGAGATCGGTCAACCCCGACTGCTGCATCCAGTAGCAAAGGTACTGGCAGTCGCCGCCTCCAACCAGCAAGGCATCAGTTTCCTGGAGCATAGGAACCCAAATTTCCCGTTTGATGCTGGGCAATGAGGTGAGTTCCAGTATTCCCAACGATTTCCAACCCAATTGGCAGAAGGGATCACCTAATGATCCGCAAATTACCCCCTGTGCTTTGTCTGTACCATTGGGCAAAGCATATATCGCAGTAGGAACGAAAAGTGCGCTTGCCTCGCTAACAGGTTTACCCAATAGTTCAACCAGTGCATTGTGAATGCTTTGGTTGCTTATGCCGGCGGAAGTGAGAAGAAGCTTCATAATTTCTTTCTTTTTCTATACTGTCGTACAGGTCACGAATGTTCTCCTAACATGTTTCGTAGTTGCTGAAGTCGGCCAGTATTTTATTTTTCATTGGATTTGATTGATACTACAAATGTAATGACGCTTTTAAGGAGATAGGATGGTGGTTTGCGACAAGATTGGGGGATAAAAAAGACAGATTACCAGGCATATGAAACTCCGGACTAAAGCCCGACAAATAATTCACTAAGAATCATTAATTAACCATCCGCCACGGCGGAGGGCAAAACAATGTGCGACAAGACTGCATTGCTTTCTCTTTTTTCTTTCCCCGGATTTTCTTCTGTTTTATATAGATTTGTTTGTGTATGACAAAAAGTACCGATAAATCACTTGCAGGTGTAAAAGAGATCGCCAAGCGTGCAAATGTATCGCTGGCTACGGTAGACAGGGTAATACACAACCGTACAGGTGTTTCAGCAAAAACGCGGGAAAAGATATTGGCCATCATCGATGAGCTCGATTATCAACCCAATGTCCTCGCGCGCAGGCTGGCGCTTACTGCACGGGGAACGATCAGGCTGGCAACACTTTTACCAAACAGTTCGGAGGAAACTGAATTCTGGCGGGCTCCAATGGATGGTATTCTTCGCGCTGAACTGGAGATCAAACAATATGGTATTCATGTGGAGCATTATTTTTTTGATCAGAACGACCGGCAGTCATTTGCGAAACAGGTTACGAAAATAAAAAAATACAAACCGGATGGGTTGCTTTTTACCCCCATTTTTCCGGAAGAGTCGAAGCAACTCATCACCAGCAGTGAAGCGCAGAACATTCCCTATGTGCTGATCAATTCTGATCTTCCTGGTTTTGAAAAATCCTGTTACATAGGTCCGGATATTTTTAACAGCGGTTATCTTTCTGCACAACTCGTAGGTTATTGTGTAAAGGGAAAAAAAGCCGTATTGATCGCGAATATTGCCAGGGAGATCGATAATAACTATGCGATACTGGATAAGGAGCAGGGCTTCAGAACTTATTTCAGGGATCATAACCTGCACAATCCCCTGATCAGTTTTAATACAACAGAAACAGATTACCAGTCGGTGCGCTCCAAATTGAATAAGCTATTCAAACAACATACGGATATAGGCGTTGTCTTTGTTACCAATTCCCGTGTATCTATTGTTGCCAAATGCCTGGAAAGCCTGGGCAAAAAAAACATCTTATTACTTGGTCACGATTTCACCAATGAAAATGTGAGCTGTCTCGAAAAAGGAATGATCGATTTTCTCATCTGTGAAAAACCCGAAGAGCAGGGATACCGTGGCATCATTACACTCTTTCAAAATCTTGTTTTTTCAAAGGAAACGGAAAAGACATACCTCATGCCGATCGATATCATTACAAGACATAATTACCGTTACTATCGTAATTAAGTGTTATTTGTTCACTTTTCTATATTCACCGATTCTTATACCCGTTTTAACAGCTTTGGTCAAAAAATATTTGGAAAAGTAAACTGAATCATTAAATTCGTGTACGTACCCGAAGAAAGGAATGTGACTAAAAAAGGAGTTGTGCAGGGGTTTTGATTTTTTTTGCCCATTTTACGGGTACGTGCCCGTAAAATAAAAACGATTGCAGCAATGGCCAGATCATTGCTAAAAAAATTGCTTATGACACGTTGCTCAAACTATATGAGATATTGCGCCATGTGGGTAGTATGCCTGTGTATAAGCAGTGTGTTGCAGGCGCAGGATTACGACGTCCGCCTTTTCGGCGCTCTTGCCGATGGAGTTACTGATAATACAAAGACAATTCAACAGGCGCTCGATAGTTGTGCCATACATGGCGGGAAGGTGATCATTCCCAAAGGAAATTTTGTTACAGCAACCCTTTTTCTTAAGAGCAATACCACCCTTTATCTTTCCGCGGGTGCAGTATTATTGGGCAGCACAGACATCAAACAATATCCTTATCTCAATTCGGGTATTTCTTTTTATGGTGAAGAATGGGCAAAGCAGGCTTTGATCTTTTGCAGAGATGCAAACAATGTAACCATCGAAGGTGAAGGCACTATTGATGGACGTGGTGCAAGTTTTCCTGTTACAACAGATAAAAAACCGGACCGTTACCGCAACCGGCCATACCTGTTGTGGTTCGCAGGGGCAAAGAACATTCGTGTAAGCAATATTCACCTTCGTAATTCAGCATTCTGGATGCAGCATTATTTAGGTTGCGAAAATGTAAAGATTGATGGACTGGATATCTGGAACCATTCAAATAAGAACAATGATATGATGGATATTGACGGTTGCCGTTTTGTAACCATTTCCAATATCCGCGGCGATTCTGATGATGATGGTATTACGATCAAAAGTACCTCTCCGCTGATCTCGCAGGATATTACCATTACCAATTGTGTATTGAGTAGTCATTGTAACGCCTTGAAATTCGGCACTGAATCAACAGGCGGATTCAGGAATATTACAGTGAGTAATATTGTGATCAAGCCTTCTTCACAAACAACTACGATCTATGGCAAACCCGCCGGCAATGGCGGATTGGCAATGGAACTTGTTGATGGAGGTATCATGGAAAACATCAGCATCAGCAACCTGGTGATCGATGGTCCACAGGTACCCATCTTTGTGAAACTTGGTAACCGGGCACGTAAATACAATGCAACCGCCGCAGTTCCCCCGATAGGCTCAATCAAAAACATTAAACTCTCTCATATTCTTGCTGTAAATGCAGATGATATCGGTTGTTCTATTTCCGGTATTCCCGGAAAATCAATCGAAGATATTTCGCTGGATGATGTCACGATCCAATCCAAGGGAATGGGTACAAAAGCAGATGCGGAAAAAAAGATCGAAGAGATGGAAAATGCTTATCCCGAAGGAACGATGTTCGGTAAGCTTTCCTCGTATGGATTGTTCGTTCGCCACGTAAATGGTATCCGTTTATCGAACATAACATTGAAATACGATTCAACAGATCGCAGGCCAGGGTTGGCTTTGGTAGATGTGCATCGCTTTTCTCTCAATAATATCGATATTCAGCACACGAAATCAACTTCTGCTTTGATCACTGTGGAGAAGTCAACTGATGGTTATATCGGTGTGTTGCCGTTTGTTGTTGCAAAGCAGGTAGTAACGATCGATGCGTCATCAAAAAATATTATCAATACGATTGTTCCAAAAAGCAAATGAGAATAACAGGTATCATACTATGTTTTATTGTCGGCGCGGTTTCCCTGCGTGCGCAGCAATTGCCTGTATTGCCGATGCCTGTTGTTGTTGAAAAAATTGTTCCGGGTATTTTTTTACAAATTTCTTCCAGAGCAGATTATATTGGTGTTGATGCGTCCATGCAGGATCGTTTGAACTGGCATGTATCACGCATAACTGCGAAGCATACAAAAGGCAGAACACTTCGTATGCTGTTGCTTCAGAAAAATACTGTTGAAAAATATGCCGGAGATTTTGGTACCCGCTGGAAAGATTCATTGGGTACCGAAGGTTACCTGCTTATAGCAAACAATTCACAATTTGACCTGATTGCTTACAGCGAAACCGGATTGTTTTATGGGTTGCAAACAATTGCACAGTTACAAAAAGCAGGATGGGACAAGGGTTTGCAAATTGCAGACTGGCCCTCATTCAATCATAGGCAAATGTATGATGACATCAGCCGTGGGCCCATCTCCACTGTTGCTTATGTAAAGGAGCAGATTGAAAGATTGGCATCGGTAAAAATAAATTATCTCTCTTTTTATATAGAGCATGTTGTTCAACCCAAATCGCATCCCGATTTTGCACCTGTCAACGGTAAGTTTACCATCGAGCAGATCAGGGAATTAAGCGCATATGCTGAGAAATTTCACATGCAGCTGGTTGGAAGTTTTCAATCCTTCGGTCATTTTGAAAAAATACTTTCATTACCGCAGTACCAGTCAATGGGCGAGACTTCGACTATGATTTCGCCGCTTGATGAGAAAGCCAGGTCGTTTTTGCGTGATGTGATCGGTGAGTTGTGCGATGCATTTTCCGCACCCTATTTCAATATTAATTGTGATGAGACTTTTGATCTCGGTAAGGGCCGTTCAAAAAAATATACAGACAGTGTGGGTGTTACCCGTTTTTACGCCGACCATATAAAGTTCCTGTATGATATTGTACGATCGCACAACAAGCAGATGATGATGTGGGGAGATGTCGCACTTGAACATGAAGAGATGCTTGATATACTTCCACGTGATATCATTTACCTTACCTGGGAGTATGGCACACAGGCATCTTTTGATAAATGGATCCAGCCTTTTGCGAAACGCAAACTTCGTTTTATGGCTTGCCCGGGTATTCTTAATTCATACCGTATGTTCCCTGATATGATCATGGCGTATAAGAATATCGAAACCTTTGCCGAAGCGGCCAAACGAGCCGGTGCTGAAGGTTTGGTAACTACGGTTTGGGATGATGGCGGCGCGTATCTTTTCTCCTGTGATTGGTATGGAGCATATAAAGCTGCAGAGAATAGCTGGAATGTTTCTTCCAACAGCAAAATATCTTTTGACACACGATATGCAACTACTGCGTATGGGAAAAACGGGATCCACTACGTAAATGCACTCGATACTTTTATGAAGTTGCGCAGTGTGCCGCTTACTTTTAACCTCAATGACAACGTGTGGCATGCGGATATTGTTCCTTCGAAACGAAGAAAACTGATACTGAACAATGCAAACACTGATGAGGTACTCCGTATTGCGGTGAACGCTAAAAAAGAATTGGTAAAAGCTGTTCAGGTTAGAAATCAGCACGATATTGATGCGCTTGCTATTGCGATAGATCAGTATATACTGATGATGAAGGCAAGAAAGACAATGCCAATGGTAGCAGCTGTTTACGGGGAAGTGCAGGCAAACAACAATCTATTGCAATTGCAGTCTGCAAAAACACAATTACTGCAGTTAAGGGATGGATATGACGGGCTGATCAAACGATTCAAACCTTCCTGGTTAAGGGAGAACCAACCTTATTCGCTGGATATTGCAGTGCAACCGATGACAGAAAACAGCCGTTCGATTTCAGCTATTATCCATGCACTCGATTCGCAGGTTATAAAATTGAAGCAACATAAACCGATAGCCGACCGGCAATCCATCGGGCTGGATATTACTGCAAATCCTTACACCTATTTCCAGTACTGGCTGATGTGTGGCCCGTTTGCAACTGAAGCAAACGGCAAAGCACCTTCGTTTCTTTATGGAGGCGATGGCGTAGAGAAAATACCAAAACCGGGTGACCTCATCTCGTATAAAAACAAAACATACAGGTGGCAGAAATATGCATCGCAATCGGGCGGGATCACAAACGTAGATGATTTTTATACCAGGGTTTCTTCACCGGGTATTGCTTATATTTTTTGTACCGTTACTACCGACAAACCTTTGAAGGCAGGGGCTTTCGCGGCTTTACCAGCAGGGGCAGAAATTTGGTGTAACGGTGAAACGTTGTTCATAAAAGGCAAGAATGAGCAGCCAGCCTCCGGGGAAACGTCTTTTACGCTTCCTCTCAAGGCTGGCACTAATAATGTTCTTTTCAAAATTCCGGGGGGGCCGATGCAGTGGTCATTTTCGTTTCGCCTGGCGCCGGGCTTTATAGTAACCAATCAGAAACACAAATATTTTGTCAATCCAGAAAAACAAACCCATGAAGCGGAATAAGCTATGGTTATCTCTTTGCGTGGCAGCGATGATGTTTACATCAGCCAATGTTCCTGCGCAGGCAACGAGACCCGAAGTGATGAAAGCGATCAATGAATGTGCGGGGTATATCGCCAACACACTCATTGACAAAGAGGGCCGTTCGCGTTGCGATTACAATCTCACCGAAGGCAAATGGTACGATTACGAAGTGCCGTGGCATACCGGGCAGGCAATTTATGCACTGCTTGGCGCGTATAAAAAAACCAACAACAAACATTACCTGGATGTTGCAGAACGTGGCGGTAAGTGGTGGATCAGTATGGAGATCAAAGACAGGCCCCCGTTGAAGGGTATGGTTGCTGCGATCCATGGAGATGTATTGGGACAGGACTACGCAGTATTTGCAACGGTTTCAGATGGCACGCCGGGGATCTATGAATTATCGCGTGTAACAAAAAATCCTGTTTACGCAAAAGTGGCAACCAACGCAGCGAAATGGATGATGGAGAATATGTATTACCCGCAGGAAGGCGTTTGTTATGATGTACTGGATTTACGCAGTGGTAAGGTTTTGAAGGATCATAGTCCGTTCTGGGATGGAAAAGAAAACCAGGGACTGTACGATGTATCCAGACCGAATACAGAGGGATGGCTCTTTGCGGATGCGTATGAGTTTTCAAAAGACGAAAAATTCAAAGATGCGTATATATTGTTAAGTAATAGCCTGATCGATAAACAGGGCAAGGAAGGAGTATGGATGCAGTTCATGCCGAATTCAGTAACGGAGCAATCGTTTCATCCACGGTTTTCATTGTGGTACGCGGAATCGCTGGTGCATACTTACCGCATGACCCATGACAGGAAATATTTAGAGGCCGCGGCAAGAACCGCACGTGTATTTGCCAAGGCGCAAACGAAAGATGGTACCATCTTCTATGAAAATTTTTTGAATGGAAGAAAACCGGATAAAGGATCGATCACTGGTTCTGCTGCATCGCTTGCAGGAATTTTGTGGATGGAACTTTCTGATTATGGTTTTAAAGAATTCGATGCGAACATCCAAAAATCGGCAGCATGGATTATTAAGAACCGTTATGCAGCAAACCATCCCGATCCAAACCTGCGGGGTTCTGTGATAGAAACAAGAACACGTTTTAAAGAAGGAAAAGCATGGTTAACCAACCGCGATATTGGTACAAGCTTCGCATTGCGTTTCCTTGTTGATTACCTGGATTGGTCAGCAAAAAAATAAAATAAATCCCTCATCATTATACACAAAACACAAAACATGAAAAAAGCTATGCGATTATTAACGATGCTGTTGTTGATCTGCAGTTGCCAGGTGATGTTTGCCCAAAACACAACAGGCCGTATTACCGGTAGGGTAACAGACAAAGATGGCAATGCACTGCCTGGTGCTTCAGTTGCTGTAAAAGGATCTACCAGGGCAACTACGACAGATTTAACGGGTACGTACACGCTACTCGATATCAAACAAGGGAAACTTATCCTTGTGGTGAATTACATGGGTTTTACCCCGGTAGAAAAAGAAGTGACAGTAAAAGCGGGACAAACCATTACGGAGAACCTAGCTATGCTCACGTATGTTTCGAGCCTGAGTAAAGTAACGGTTACTTCAACAAGGGAAGGGCAACAGAAAGCATTGAACCAACAGCGGAATGCCGACAATATCAAACAGGTAATTTCAGCTGACCTGATGGGACGTTATCCTGATCTGAACGTTGCAGAAGCATTGCAGCGTTTACCGGGTGTAACCATTGGACGAAACAGTTCAGGTGAAGGTTCCACCATTCAGTTGCGTGGTACACCGGGTAATTTCACCAACATCAATGTAAATGGAGAGCAGGTGATGGGTACACAGGAAACCGGCTCGCGTAATGCAGTGCTGGATGTAATTCCGGTGAATGTACTTGCCTCGATGGAAGTGGTGAAGAGCCTTACACCTGATATGGATGGCGATGCGATTGCGGGTGTGGTGAATATGAAATCGCCAACGGCTACCTCAACCAAAGCAAAGATTTCATTGGATGCGGCGGCAGGTTACAATAATCTTCGCAGCAATCTCAATGGCATTGGTAATATTTCTTATGGGCAACGTTTTTTTGCCTCTGAAAAAAATCCAAACGGGAAACTGGGCCTGATGCTCAATGGCAGCTGGTACAGAACCAAGAATGGTTACGATGAAACAAATGCACAGGTTTGGCAATCGAAAGATTTTGGAGATGGAAAAGGAGCTACCTGGTTTCCCACAGATGTCCGTTACCTGTATGTAGAAAACCAGCGTACACGCAAAGGTTTATCTGCAACCGTTGATTATGCATTCAATCCGACCACCAGTATCGTTGCAAATGTGATGTACAGTGATCATGAGAATGAAATCACCCGTTACAGGAAAAGAACCAGGATGCAGACCGCCAACACCACGAAAAATGCTGCAGGTGTTTATACAACCACAAAAGGCCGTTCTTACAACGAGATCAAATCGGCCACAGAAGATGATAAGAATGTGAGCCTGAATATCCAGGGTGAAACTGTGATCGGTAAAGTAAAACTGGATGGTGGTATATTTTTGAACCATTCAGGATTTGAGAACCTTTCGGGTACCTATAATTTTATCACGGGAAATATCGCGTTGAATATGACAGATATCACAGGCGATTACCTGACCACTACCGGAACAAACTGGAAAAGCGATGCATCCCTGTTTACCTACAATACAGTGGAAAGGGATTACTGGAACACAGATGGACACAACTTCGTTACCAAACTGAACATGACGGTTCCTTATAAGATAGGAAGCAATTCGGCGATCTTTAAAATGGGTGTGAAAACAAAAAGTATGCGTAATGGAAGATGGCGCCCTGAAACGGCAACCGTTAATACCTATACAGGCGTTGCAGCAACAGGAAAGCTTACCAATTTCTCAGGTGCACCTGAAGTGTCTGCCGCATTGCTGAACGGCGCTACCAATTTTGGATTGGGTGTTGACAAGGACGCAACCATTAATTTCTTCAATGCGGGCGTTGGCTTTACAAAAGATGTACCTACCTCACGCGGAAGTATAGATTCGTATTTCTTTGATGCATTGGAAAACGTAACATCCGCTTATGCCATGACAAGGATCCAGTTCAACAAGATGATGTTGCTGGGTGGGGTACGCGTAGAAACAACAAATGTGGATTACAAAGGAAATTTAATTACACAGGATGTAAATGGTATATGGACCTCAACCACTCCAACAGAGAAAAAAACAAGTTACACCAAAGTGCTTCCGAATGTACAGGCTAAGTTTGATCTGAACCGCACTACTGTATTGCGTACAGGTTTAACTTTTGGATATTCACGTCCGAATTTTACTGATCTTGTTCCGGGCCGTATCACAAGTATACTTGCACAATCTGTAACAGATGGCAATCCCGAACTGAAACCTGCGTTCTCAACCAACTACGATGCGATAGTGGAAAAATACCTGTCTAATCTGGGTATCCTTTCTGCAGGTGTATTCTACAAAAATGTTGCGAATTTCCAATACAACAGCGTTACGATCCTGAATGGTACAGAGTTTCCTGGTGCTACTGCTTACACAGGCTGGCAGTATTTCCAGACATTGAATGGTAACACTGCCAATGTATTTGGTGTTGAACTGAATGCACAGGCTAACCTTACCTTCCTGCCAGGTTTCCTGAAAGGATTTTCTGTTCTTGCAAACTACACTTACGCACATTCAAAAGCGGATGCACAAATGCGCAAAGGGTTGCGTTTGCCGGGCCAGGCTGATCATACAGCGAACGTATCACTTTCTTATGGATACAAAGGGTTCACCATGCAGGGTAACCTGAATTACAATGGTTCATACACATCGGCTTTGGGAACAGACAATGCAACAGATGTGATACAGGCAGCAAGAACACAGATCGATCTGAATACATCTTTCCGTGCAAACAATCGCGTTACTTTCTATGTAGAAGCACTGAACCTTACCAACGCACCACAAACTCAATATTTCGGTGTGTCTGAAAGGATATACAAAAAACAATATTATTCATACTGGGGTCGCGCCGGTGTGAAGATCAGGTTGTAGTAGCTAATATGAATAGCGATCAGTCATTTGTAAAAAAGGATTTTAAAGATGACTGATGATGAAATACGGGAAATACGTGGATGTACATTAACATCCACGTATGGAACGTTTGCGCGTTAGCGAAACAGAAAAGCAATCAATTATACCAACGGGTAACCTTTGACAGACAAACAAACAATCATGAAACAGTTACAGGCAGACAAGCTGACGGTGAAAATATTTAACAGCAGACAGGAAATGGGGGCTGATGCGGCCAAACTTGTTACTGCAAAGATCAAAGAGATACTAAAACAGAAAGGTGAAGTAAACATCATATTTGCAGCTGCTGCTTCACAGAATGAATTCCTGGCAGCATTGATCAAAGAAGAGATTGAGTGGAACAGGATCAATGCATTTCATATGGATGAATATATTGGGTTGCCGGTAAATGCAAAACAGCTTTTTGGTGTGTGGCTGGATGAACGCATTTTTAGAAAAGTTCCTTTTAAGAATGTTTTTTATCTGAATGGACAGGCAACAGATGTGGAAGCGGAATGTACGCGTTACGACCAGTTATTAACACAACACCCTGTTGATATTACCTGTTTAGGTATTGGAGAGAATGCCCACCTCGCATTCAACGACCCGCATGTTGCCAATTTTAATGATACGCGCAATGTGAAAGTTGTTGATCTTGATGAACCCTGTAAAGCACAGCAGGTGAGAGAAGGCTGTTTCAATAATAATTCAGAAGTTCCGCCGATTGCATTCACACTTACCATACCCGCCTTACTCAAAGCACCATGGATGTATTGTATGGTACCGGGGGTGGCAAAGGCAGAAGCGGTGTATCATACTTTGCATGATGAGATCACAGAAAAATATCCTTCTACGATCTTGCGTAATCATGATGGTACCATACTTTTTCTCGAAAACGAAAGCGCTTCCAGGCTCTCAGCCGCAAGCACGATGCAGGAAGCAGAATAATCAATCAGTAAAAAAAACAACCGTATGCAGGTAGCCGATCTTTCCCGCCAACACCAGATGATCACAGACATGTTCGAATGGCCGGAAAAAAAATCAGATTGGGATCAATACAGGCTTAGTAATGAACAGGTTTTATTTTACAGGGAGAATGGTTATCTCCCGGGTATACAATTGTTAAATGATAAACAGACCGAGATATTGAAACATGAGTTGTCGGAGATTGTTGTCCCCTCGCATCCCGGCAACTCACTTTTTTACCAGTTCTATGCCAATGAATCATCGGATAACGATGCCGTGTTATTTCATGCTCTCGGAGCATGGCGCATCACCAATGGCTTTCATGATATTCTTTGGAACCCAGCTTTTGTAATGGCTGCCAGCCAATTGCTTGACGACAAACCCGTTCGCTTCTGGCACGACCAGCTTTTTTGCAAACCTGCAAAACATGGCGGCGTAGTTGCATGGCACCAGGATTATTCTTACTGGACACGCACCATTCCTATGCAACACTTAACCTGCTGGGTTGGACTCGATGATGCCACCATTGATAATGGCTGTTTGTATTATGTGCCGGGTAGCCATAATTGGGGACTGCTGGATAAACCTGAATTGGCCGGTGATATGGATGGACTGAAAAAAATGCTGACAGAAGAACAGATGGAAGCATTCAAACCTGTACCGGTAGAATTGAAAAAAGGTTATGCATCTTTTCATCATCCATTGATGGTGCATGGATCGTATGCAAACAAATCGCCTGTAGCAAGAAGGGCATTTGTATTAAATGTATTTGCAGATGGAACAGAATCAAATGCTGATACCGAACTTCTGCCAAATACTGTAGTGATACCGAAAGGAAATAAAATGGAAGGACAATTTTACCCATTGTTATTTGATCCCAAAAAAGAAACTGCCGCAAACTGATGTACAAGGAAGAAATGGAAATATTATTTTTCTGCCCGCGTTGGGGATCTGCAAAAATCCCGTGGGATGAGTTTGCACTACGTGTTAAATCCGCTGGTTTCGATGGTATTGAAACCGATATACCCATCAATATCCACGACAGGGAACAGATGTTGAATGCAATGGAGAAAAATAAACTGCTTCTTATCGCGCAACATTGGGAAACAACGGATCAGTATTTTGAAAACCATCTGGATGAATACACCGGGCGCATCGCCTTCCTGGCATCTGCGAAACCTTTGTTTATCAATTCGCAAACAGGAAAAGATTATTTTAATTTTCACGAGAACAAGTTACTAATACAATCCGCACACAATATTGCAGCGACGATGGGAGTACCGGTTTATCATGAAACACATCGCGGTAAATTCAGTTTTGCTGCACATATTACAAAAACATTTTTGGAGAATGACCCATTGCTTGGGTTAACTTTTGATGTTTCGCACTGGTGTGCTGTTGCAGAAAGTTTATTGGACGATCAGCAGGAGGCAGTTGTAATGGCGATTGAGAGGACGAAACATATTCACGCGCGCATTGGTCATACTCAGGGGCCACAGGTGATCGATCCCAGGAGTGAATCGGCGCAAAATGCATTACAGTTTCATTTGCAGTGCTGGGACAGGATCGTAAAAGAAAAGGAACGCAAAGGCGAGCCGATGCTTACATTCACGATGGAATTTGGTCCGGCACCTTATATGATGCATCATCCCTTTACCGGCGAACCTTTTGCTGATCAGTGGGAGTTGAATATATATATGATGCATATGCTGAAGGAGCGTTACAGGAAAAACAGAACATTGTAAGTATGAAAGAAACCAAGATCACCGAATCAGCTTCCCCTTACCGTCATCAGGAAAAAATGACGGCCGAAGAGATCGTATCCCATATCAATAAAGAAGACAAGAGCGTAGCCCTTGCCGTAGAAAAGCAATTATTGAACATTGCCGTGCTGGCAGAAGTTATTGCAGGGAAATTAGCAAATGGCGGTCGTTTGTTTTATATAGGGGCAGGTACGAGTGGGAGACTGGGTGTGCTTGATACAAGCGAATGCCCGCCAACATATGGTGTTGCAGACAACCTTGTGATTGGACTAATGGCAGGTGGCGACGCCGCATTGCGTTATGGTATTGAAGATGAAGAGGACAATGCGGATGGTGGATGGAGAGATCTTTTGAAACACGATGTATCACCCAAAGACATCGTGATCGGCATCGCTGCCAGTGGAGCAACACCCTATGTTCGCGGCGGATTGGAAGATTGCAGGAAACATGGTATTACAACCGGGTGCATCGTATGTAATCCCGGCTCACCTGTTGCAGCGCATGCGGATCATCCCATTGAAGTAATTACCGGCGCAGAGTTTGTTACAGGAAGTACACGTATGAAAGCCGGTACTGCACAGAAGATGGTGCTGAACATGTTATCAACTGCAGCAATGATCCGCCTGGGGCGGGTTCACGATAATCGTATGGTTCACATGCAGATCAGCAACGACAAACTCGTTGACAGAGGTGTAAAAATGCTGATGGAAAAAACAGGTATCGTAAACTATGAAGAAGCAAAACAATTACTGCTTACCGCAGGAAGTGTGGATGCGGCTGTAAAAAATCATAAACCATAATGACTGCAAGCCACACACCCGGAGCACACGGTTCGAAGACAACGAAATACATCATTATCATTGGGGTGTTCTTTTTTATTTTCGGATTCATCAGCTGGATCAATGGAACACTGATCCCGTACCTGCGTATTGCGTGTGAACTGGAAGAATGGCAAACCTATCTTGTCACATTCGCATTTTATATTTCATATACCGTTATGGCAATACCATCGAGCGGGTTGCTTGCAAAAACAGGTATGATCAAAGGAATGAGTATCGGACTTGGCGTGATGGCATTAGGCTGCCTGGTTTTTATTCCGGCAGCTTATACACGTAATTATATTTTATTCCTGGTAGGATTGTTTTGGGTGGGAACGGGGCTTACATTATTACAGACCGCAGTAAATCCTTACATCACTTTACTCGGACCTGCCGAAACAGCTGCGAAACGCATTAGCATGATGGGTATCTGCAATAAGGTGGCAGGTATACTTGCGCCGCTGGTGATGGGAAGTATCATTTTGAAAAATGCAAATGATCTGGTTCAAGAGTTGGCGCAGATGGATGCAGTTGCAAAAGCGGCGCGTCTTGACCTGTTATCACAAAGCGTGGTCATTCCATATGCTGTGCTGGCGGGTATATTATTGTTGATTGCGATACTGATCCGTTTTGCGCATTTACCGGAAATGATGCCAGAGAAGGTTGACGGGGCCGCACTTTCCGGTGATACTTCATCAAAAGTAAATAGACAATATCTATTGGGTTTTACTGCCATATTTTGTTGTGTTGGCGCTGAAGTGCTGGCAGGAGATTCGATTGGCAATTATGGTTTATATCATGGACTGGGTCTGGATATCGCAAAAAGTCTTACATCGTATACGCTCGCAGCAATGATGGCGGGTTATGTATTGGGAGTGATCGCGATCCCGAAAATAGTATCACAACAAAAAGCATTTTACTTTTCATCTGTCGGCGGATTGATCATTACCTTTTTAATTATTGTTACACCGGGAATATTTTCACTTATATTTTTAGCAGTACTTGGATTTTGCAATGCATTACTCTGGCCAGCCATCTGGCCGCAGGCATTGAAAGGTTTGCAGGGAAGGCAACTGGCCAAAGGTTCGGCGATACTGATCATGGGAATAGCCGGCGGCGCATTACTTCCGTTGATCTACGGCGCATTCGGTAAGTTCAGTAATAACCAGGTCGCGTATTTATTACTTGTACCCGTATACCTTTTCCTGATATATTACAGTTATACAGGTAAACGCAGTTCTAAAAAAGAAAACATTGTATCATGAATCAAATGCCTTCTCCACATTCGCCTAAAGGAAATTATCGCTGGATAGTTTGTATCCTGCTGTTTTTTGCAACGACCATCAATTACCTCGACCGACAGGTGATGGGGTTATTAAAACCTGTATTGGAAAAAGAATTCAACTGGACGGAAGCAGACTACAGTTATATCGTAATGGCATTCACTGCATCTTATGCATTGGGATTGGTTGTGTTTGGAAGGATCATCGACCGCATCGGAACACGATTGGGTTATACGATCTCGATTACTTTCTGGAGCATTGCTGCCATGGCACACGCCGCTGTAAAGAGTACATTTGGATTTGGTGTTGCAAGAGCAAGTCTGGCATTGGGCGAATCAGGAAATTTTCCTGCTGCAATCAAAACTGTGGCGGAATGGTTTCCTAAAAAAGAAAGAGCCTTAGCTACCGGCATTTTTGATTCAGGTTCCAATATCGGTGCCTGTGTTGCGCCCATTCTCATTCCATGGATACTTGGCTTGTATGGATGGCAGGAAGCTTTTATCATAACAGGAAGCATTGGATTTTTGTGGCTGGTGGCATGGCGCATTTTTTACCAGACACCTGCCAAACAAAAACGTTTATCTGTAGAAGAACTCGCGTACATCAACAGCGATGAAGAACCCGATGTGCCTGCGGAGCAGCAGCAAAATGTATCGTGGGGTAAGTTGTTCAAACTCAAGCAAACATGGGCATTTATCATAGGAAAATTTTTTACGGATCCGATCTGGTATTTCTTTTTATTCTGGCTGCCTTCTTATTTCAGTTCAACGTTTCATCTTGATCTTAAAAAGCCGAGTCTGCCATTGGTGGTCATCTATACGGCAACAACCATCGGCGCGATCGGTGGTGGTTATCTTTCCTCTTATCTTATCAAAAAAGGCTGGCTGGTATACCGTTCACGCAAATTCACCTTACTTCTGTCTGCATTCTGTGTATTGCCGATTTTCCTTGCGCGTTATACAACCGATATGTGGACGGTGATCGGGCTCATCAGTCTTGCCGTATTTGGTAACTCAGCATGGAGTGCAAATATTTATACGATCGTTTCCGATATGCTTCCCAAAAAAGCAGTGAGCTCCGTAATAGGAATCGGGGGCATGGCCGGCGCGATCGGTGGTGTGATCTTTCCACTGTTCATCGGTGTTATCCTTGATTATTACAAAGGCATCAACAACCTTGTTGCCGGATACAATGTGATCTTTATTGTGTGCAGCCTTTCGTTCCTGGTTGCATGGGTACTCATGCATTTCCTTACACCTAAAATGAAACCTGTACAGTTTTAAGACGATGCGATACACGAATGTTATATTGCTGTGTTTCTGTTGCCATTTTGTTCAGGCACGAACAGTCTATGTATCGCCCAAAGGAAACGATCGTGCAAAAGGCGATCATCCTTCGCATGCATTGCGGTCCATCAATACTGCCATCGGTTTTGCAGGCAGTGGCGATACGGTTTTATTACTGGAAGGAATTTATAAAGAAACCATCCGCATCATTGCCCGTAAAGGTGAAACTGAAAAACCAGTGATTATCTCCGGAAAAAATAGTCGCACAATCATTGATGGAGGTGCGCCACAGCCGGGTATGGATCTCAAGCATCACTGGATAGAACTTGAGAATACTTCGTGGATCGTATTTGAAAATATTTCTTTTACCAATGGTTGGACAGATCCCGTTCGCGTAAACAATTCTTCTTATATCTCTTTTCGCAATTGCAGGTTCAATGGGGGAAGAAAGGTAATACTCGCAACCGGTGCAAACACACACCATGTATTGGTAGAGGATTGTTACTGGGACCAGGGTGGAAATAAATTGTGGAAACTCGATAAAGACATACGTGGTGTTGACGCATGGCTATCGATGCATCATGAGTTGATGGGTTATTACAACGGTTCACTGATCGACAGCCGTGCATCCGGTGGTTCTTTTGTGATCAGGAGGAACAAGATCACGAATGCATACAATGGGATCCGCTTCACTTCTAAAAAAGGCTTTGACGCAAATATAGAAGTGTATGAGAATGATATTTCCAATATCCGTGATAACGATTTTGAACCGGAACATTATGCTTTCAACCTTCATATTTATCACAACAGGTCACACAATATTCACAAAACACTTTCAGTAGACGATGTTGCCGGCGGGTATATTTATTATTACGGTAACACGATTACAATGGATAGTACACCATGGGCAAAAAAGATCTGCAGCGGTTTTTCAAAGATCTATGGAGGTGTTGACAGTCTTACCTATCCGCTCTATTTTTTTAATAACAGTTTTTTCGGTTATGGCAAAGCATTTAATGCAATGGAACATACTGCCAGGATGTTGAAGCATTTTAATAACGCTTATTATTTTGCAGGCGATCATGGGTTTGTGCTTGAATACATCGATCCTACCAATGCATTCGATAATGATGTTTCTAACAAGCCATGGCCGAAAAATATATCATTCAGCAAATTAGAAAGAAATGGCGTTGTTGGGGATGTGCGTTTTCGTAATGTATTCAAACGTGACCTGCATTTGTTGCCGGGAAGCGCTGCCATAGATGCCGGGAAACAAATGATATTTCCTGAACTGGGTTGGCAACAAAGTTTCACTGGTAAAACCGTTGATGCGGGGGCATACGAGAATAATGAATTGACAGAAGGCCCCGCATTTCGTTTTCGCAAACCTGAGAACGCAGCATTTGATTACACTGAAACACCACGTATCGTTCGTTACAAAACCGATGGCAATAAACTGCATCTTTTCTTTTCCGATTCAATGGACGCAGGTTCACTTTCTGTTGCAGGAATCCAGATTTATTGTAAACAAAAAGCGGCAAATATTAAGAATACGGTGTTATCCGAAAGCGGGTATGAATGGATCATTGAAACAACTGAGGTATTATCGAAAAATGAAGTAGCAGTTTGTTTTACGAAGTTACCTGTTTCAACGCATGGTGGTGTTTATACAAATTGGGCCGCTGCAATACCCATTATCCATAAATAATTATTTTATCATGCCTGGCAATCGATATAGAAGTTCCATTACCTGTTGTTACCTGTATATTATAACACAGCATGGATATCCGCCACCAGCTGCGAATACGATCCAGTATCTCATGCAAATGAAAGAGAAGGGGTTTGCAAGTGTTGAACTCGAAGGCATACGCGAAGAACATTTGATGGAAGTGTACGGTCAGCGTTTTGAGATTAAAAAAACAATGGATGAACTCGAGCTGAAGGTTCCTTATTTCTGCGCGGTATTGCCGGGACTCGGTTCCACAGACAAAGCAGAACGAAAAGCGAACCTGGATCTATTCCGCAAGGGTTGTGAGATCGCATCGTTGCTGGGTTCACATGGAATACTTGACAATGCGCCGTTGCCTCCATACCAGTTTGCAGCAGATATTCCTGTTGTTAGACATTATGAAGAAGAGGTTATTTTATCCGCAGGCTTACCCAGAGAACTCAACTGGAAAAAATACTGGAACGAATTGATCGGCACTTATCGCGAAGCATGTGATATTGCCGGTGAATATGGTCTTACGTACCAGATGCATCCGGCAGCAGGCGTACTAAGTGCAACAACTGATGCCTTTCTTTATTTTGCACAGGCTGTTGACAGATCGAATCTTCGTTTTAATCTCGATACGGCGAACCAATTTTTTTTGAAAGACAACCTGGTATTGTCATTGATACGTCTTGCAGATTATATCGATTACATCCATCTTTCCGACAACCGCGGGCAACATGTAGAGCACCTGGTGCCGGGTGATGGTTCGATCAACTGGACACAATTCTTTCAAACCCTTTCTGATATTGGATTTAAAGGTCACTATGGAATTGATGTGGGTGGCGATGAATCGCATGTGGCTGATATTCATGAAGCGTATCAACAAACGGCGCAATGGCTGGAAAAAAACCTGGCGGATAATAAATTGTAAAGCGATGAAGAAGTATTTCTTACTGTATAGTCTTGTTTTGTGTTGCATGCTTGCCGCATCCTCTTCTGCGCAAACAAAAACTGTGCAGGCGGAAGCATTGGATGCATCGAGGCGTGTAGCTGACAAATTGATCCGCGACACACGTTTTTCCCTTACGCTTGTTCCACAAAAAGAAGAACTTGGCATGCAGGTGGTTGATTTTCGTGAGATGATAAGAGGGACGGATCAAACAGCTTATGCGTTGCGCTCCTGTGTTGCCTCAAAAGATACGATGGTGAGGTTTGGCGTGAGTCATGGTGCATCGGTTACCATTTGGGTAAACGGGCGACAAGTATATTGTGCAACAGAGCATACCTTGAAAACTCCCAAAGAAGAAGCTTACAACCGTTTTACATTTCAGCATTATTTTTCCGCGGTATTTACCAAGGGTGTAAATGAGATCAGTATCAGGTATCGTTCCGGCAATACACAGCCTGTTGTATTTATCCGCGCGCAGTTACCCGTTGGTGATCTTGACAATGCTTTACGATTTGATAATCTTCCTGCAAAACAATGGCTGCTGTTGGGTCCGTTTGGAAAGAACGATACTGCTTTACTGAAACAACAAACCATTCAGTCTTATTACACGGTGGGCCGAAAACAATATAACTGGCAATCGCAGCCACAACGTATGTTACCGGATCTGCTTATTGATAGTACACTTACTTACCAGCGCGATCCATACCTTGACTGGAACTATTCCAACGGCAATACCGTGTGGAGTACGCTACAGCTCACCGAAGCAACAGGCAACAAAATATACAAAGACTATGTAGATCGCTATACCGGGTATATGATGGATCATATGGCATATTTCAGGAAGCAGTATGATTCGCTGTTTGAGTTTCGTGGAAGTTTTCATCGCTTCTTCCGTATGTCGATGCTTGATGATGCGGGTTCTGCAGTGTTGCCTTATATAGATCTGTATCGGATCAATCACAATGAATCTATCCGTAAACAAATACTGGAGCCTGTTGCGGATTATATTTTACACAGGCAGGTTCGTTTGGGTGATGGGACATTCTGCCGGCCTGAACCTGTTACGTTCACAGTTTGGTGCGACGATTTGTTTATGAGTGTGCCATTCCTGTTGCGTTGGGCAGAAATTACCCATGATAAAAATTACTATGATGAATCGGTGCGCCAATTTCGTGGGTTCAGAAAACATTTACTGGACACTGATACAAAATTATTTTATCATGGCTGGTTCAGCAATACACAAAAAAACTCGCCGGTACACTGGGGCCGGGCGAATGGATGGATTGCATGGGCAACAATGGAACTGTTGGAACATCTTCCGAAAACACATGAAGGGTATTCAGAGATATTGGCTTCTTTCAAAGAACAAATGATGGTGTTAAAAGGTTACCAGGAAAAAAACGGCATGTGGCACCAGGTACTTGACCGCCCTGCTTCGTTTGAAGAAACTTCGTGTACCGCCATGTTTACCATGGCAATGGCCAAAGGTGTGCGTATGGGATGGCTGGATAACAGTTACCGGGATCATGCTATCCGCGGATGGCAGGCAGTGCAGAAGAAAATTGAAAAAGATGGGACGGTTCATGATATCTGCCGGGGTACCGAAATTGGTTTCGATGAATCTTTTTATTTTGAGCGCAAACGTTTTGACCAGGATCCACGCGGACTTGGTGCTGTGATTGCTGCAGGAACAGAAGTATCTAAAATGAAATGATATTAATCGCACACAAAGGCACTGTTTGGATGCCGGTAATAAATGAATCAATCTCAAATAAATAATTATGACAATGATAACCCCGGCGATGGCCGAAGAGTTTAACCAAAAGGGATATCTGGTAGTACACAATGTACTTGATGCTTTCGAAATCAACGACTACCGGGAGATCTATGAAAAATTCCTGAACAACCAGATCGATGCAAGCCGTTACCGATCCGATCTTGGTGGTTTTGCAAAAACGGATGATGCAAACGAAGCAAAGGAAATGATCACGCAGATCATGTTGCCTGGCCGGGTATTTCCTGAACTGCTTTCGATGAAACTTCATACACTGTCACTCGATATGGCGAAAGAGTTATTAGGTGAGGATATGGAACTTGATTTCGATATGCTTATCGATAAGGCACCTCACAGTGCTACGCCAACACCATGGCACCAGGATTGTTCTTACTGGATCACTATGCCTGATAAAAGGGCAGCGAGTTGCTGGACGGCACTTGATGATACGATTATCGACAATGGCTGTATGTGGTATGTAGAAGGCTCGCATCTTGGCGAGATCCGTAAACACAGGCCCGCAGGAAAAGGCGGCGGCGCTTTGCAATGCGACGCTGAAGAATCGGAGGGCATACCAATAGAAATACCTGCAGGATCGTGTATATGGCATCACGGTGCAACATTGCATTACAGTCGCGGAAACACGACCGATTTGCGGCGCAGGGCATATATCAGTAATTTCAGACCGGCAGCAATGATCGCTTTCGAAAGAGAAAGAGGTTTTGATCATACCGGTGAAAGAGAAGTAAAAGATGTAAGGGCTCAATCAAAATGATCATCAGCCATAATTCATGACAGGGTACAAACGATATTGTTTATTTGTCATCGCAGTGATGCTTTTCGTTCAGGGAGGCGCGCAGGAGGTTCGTGTGAAAGACGCCTATGCGAAAACATTGTTGCGTATTTCAGAACCATTGTTGTCGCTACAGATAAAGGACCCGTTAAACACCGATTGCGGAGCACTGCAATGTACACGATGCAATGTGTTGCATACACGCGCAGCCGAAGCTATGTATCCATTTTATGTTTCATGGACGATCACACACAATGATTCATTTCTAAAAGGTGCAAAACTATGCGCTGCCTGGCTCATCAAACAACAGCAGCCCGATGGCAGTTGGAAAGAAACACCGGAAGAATGGACAGGTACCACAACAGATCAGTTATTAATGATGTTGCTCACATATGAAGGGCTCTCAACGCTGTTAACAGAACAGGAAAAATTGCAATGGAAAACATCTATGCAAAAAGCCGCCGAGTATCTTTTTAAAGTGATGAGCCCTGAATTTGCAAGTATCAACTACGTGGCAACTACCACTGCTACCCTGGCAAAAGCAGGTAAGGTATTGCATGAGGCACGTTATACAACCAAAGCATATTCACTTGCACAAAGGGTTGTGTCAAAATTTGATGCCGATGGTTTTTTGAATGGGGAAGGAGGCAAAAGTCATGGTAACAAAATGGGGGTTGACCTCGGTTACAACATGGAAATGTCTTTATGGGGATTAGGACTTTATGCAAAACTCACCAACGACAGCCTGGTAAACGCTGCAGTAAAAAAAGCACTGCGTTCGCATGTTTATTTTATTTATCCTGATGGCTCACTGGATGCATCATGGGGCATACGTTCCAACAAATGGACGGGTTATGGAAGCGGTACATCGGATGGTTGCCAGGTTTTATTTTCTTTGTATGCTGATGAAGATCCTTCGTATGTATCAGCATCGTTACGCAATCTTTCTTTTATTGAAAAAAGTATCACCAAGAACGGTCTGCTTGGCTATGGGCCAATGCATGACGATGTGTTCAGTGATCCGGCATGTATCTATCCTACCTTCACCAAATCGAAAAATATTGCAATGGCATATGCGTTTGAAACAAAAAAGACGCGTATGGCAGGGCCCATACCTTCCGATCAATTGAATCAACTGCATTATTTTAAAACGGTAGATGTTGCATTGGTTCGTACCAAAGATATGATGGCAACAGTAACGGGTTACCGCTATAAAGATCAGCTCGCCGGATCAAAAGGGAAATACATGTTCAGGCCATCGGGCGGAACCATCAGTCATTTGTGGATGAAGGACTGGGGATTTGTGCAGGCATCAAGTCCTACCCAATATACCCGTCCCGAACCTATGAGTTTTCCCGAGGCGCCGGGTGTTGTACCATTAACGCCAAGAATAGAATATACAGATACAGCGGGATATTTCACCAACCTGTACGAGTTTGATGCGCATTTCGAAACTTCAACACGCGCACAACATTTTTATGTAAATGCAAGCGGGGAATTGAAAGATAAGAACTGGTTAACCGGGGGAGTAGGCTACGAACTGGGCCATGATTTTTTTGATGAAGGGTTTGAAAAGACAATTCAGCTTACATACCATGATGCCTGGCCTGCGATTGATATCATAGAACCGTTTATCAATGAAACAGGAACTGTTTTTTCGCAGTTAAACGATAAAACAATCCTCATCACCAAAGGAAAACAGAAACTGCGTTTTGAATTACTATCGGGCGATGGCTCCTTACAACTTGGTGAAAACAAAGAACACTACTGGGCCGCATATCCCGCTATGCGTGCCATGCCGGTGACCATTCATGTAAACGGCAAAGCGGGACATTACCGGGAGCTAATACGGTATAGGATCGTGATGGTAAAATAAGCCCATGTTATAAGCCATTGGCTAACTACACTTTGATCGAACTATCTTATCAATCATCTGAACCTATTAACGGCAATGCGTAATTGAGTTATCATCGCTAATGGTATTCATGGCAAACAAGAACGATAAAAAAATGAGACAGGGTGAACGTAAATTGAATCATTATGATTGTATTATATCGAAAAATAGCAAGAACTTGAGCTAACGTCTTCGAACTCATCAATCAAAAAAATTATCATGATCAAAAAGAAAATGAGTGCTGTCTTGTTCGCAATGTTTATCTGTAGCATTGTCTTTTCTCAACAGAATGTAGGCTTCAGACAGGCCGCTATCACTTCGCCTATTGTGAACGAAGACGGTACAGTAACCTTCCGGTTGCGCGCACCGCTGGCACAAAAGGTTTCCGTACGCGGCGATTGGGAAGTGAATGGCGGTGTAGGGGAGATGAAGATCGATACGGGTAATGTATGGAGCTATACAACGCCAAAACTCCCTTCTGATTTTTACATGTATTCTTTTTTCGTGGATAGCGTTCGGATACTGGATCCGCTCAATGCTTTTTCCAATCGTGATGTAGGTAATCTTTTCAGCGTATTTATTGTGAACCATGGCAACGGCGACGATTACAGTGTAAACGATGTGCCGCATGGCAATGTTAGCAGAACCTGGTATCCATCTGCTCAATATAAAACGGACCGTAGATTAACGATATACACGCCACCCGGATATGAAACCGGTAAAAATAAATACCCTGTTCTTTATCTCTTACACGGTAGTGGCGGAGATGAGGAAGCATGGATCTCGATCGGCAGATTGTCGCCCATGATGGATAACCTGATTGCCAAGGGTAAAATTATACCAATGATCGTTGTAATGCCCAACGGTAATCCTTCCAAACAGGCCGCTCCCGGCGAAACAAAGGAAAACTTTACTTATAAGCCTGCCATGAGCAATGCGCTGGGTAGCAGTGTTCCTGGTTCCTACGAACTCTCTTTTGATGAGATCGTACATTTTACAGACTCACATTACCGCACAAAAGCTGAAAAAGGGCAACGTGCCCTGGCCGGTCTTTCAATGGGTGGCTCTCATTCCATTGTGATTTCTGCGAATCATCCAAACCTATTCAACTACGTAGGGTTATTTTCTCCGGCTACACCCTTCAGGAGAGTGGACACAACCAATAAAGCCAATAGCAATATGGATGAAAAATTGGCGACACAAAAAAAGAATGGCTTTAAACTGTATTGGATAGGAATCGGGAAAACAGACTTTTTGTATACAAACGTCGCAGATTTCCGAAAAAAACTGGATGGCATGCAGTTCCCTTATACCTATGTTGAATCTGAACGGGGACATATCTGGAGTAACTGGCGGAATTATATGTTGCAGTTTACGCCGCTTTTGTTTAGATAATAATTGTCAGTATCCCCTAAAAAGCATGTCGATCGACATGCTTTTTCTGTCTCTGCCAAACCCGAACTGCCGGTTTCAGGTGTGCAAACCTGAAGATAGTAACATGCTCATCACCGAAGCGGAACCCGATGACCCACCAGCCTCGTCTCTTATCACAAAAGGGTATCACCGTTTCCTGAGCTTAGGAAACGAAAAAATTGGCGGTTTTTCATGTAAAGTCAAAGTAATGCGTTACTTGAAATGTTGAAAAATTAGATTCGTTTATATATAGGACAAATTTTAGATTGCTAAATATTTCAAGTTCGCCGGCAGTTTTGGATTGCCTGCCGATTTCTGTGAAAAAATATATTAATCATGCAATGTATTGAATGGTTAATATGTCCATAGTATCAGGCATTGTGTTAGGCGAGTAATTAAAGATTTATATAAAACCAAAAAATCAATTATGAGAAAATGGAAACTGTTTAGTTTGGTCATGTTTGTGATGTGCAGCATGATTACAAACAACCTGGTGGCCCAAGACGTTCCCATTAGCGGAACCGTAGTTTCAGAAGATGGCTCACCGCTTTTGGGTGTGTCGGTTACAGTAATCGGTACCAACCGGGCAACTGTAACGGATAATACGGGCAAATTCACCGTTACTGCAGCTAAAAACGCAACATTGGAATTCAGCTATGTGGGTTATGCTACGCAACAGGTAAAAGCCACATCGGGTATGAGAGTACAGTTAGCTGTAAGTTCTGCCCAACTGGGCGATGTTGTTGTTACAACGGCAATGGGTATCAAAAAAGAACGAAAAGCATTGGGATACGCGGTTACAGAGCTGAATGCTGCGGAATTGATGAAAAATAAAAATACCAATGTAGTTAACTCTTTGGTGGGTAAAGTTCCTGGTGTAAACGTTACGCAATTCAGCGGTTCAGCGGGAGCAGGAGCCTCTATCACTATCCGTGGTGGGAACTCTACCTCTGAAGGCAGACAAAATCAGCCATTATTTGTTGTGGATGGTGTTATCTATGACAACTCAACTACTGTTACCGGTAATACGGGTACCGATGGGTTGTCGCGCAGTAACACAACTTATTCAAATCGTATCATGGATGTTAACCCGGAAGACGTTGAAAGCCTGTCGGTGCTGAAAGGTGCTGCAGCTGCTGCATTGTACGGATCGCGCGCGGCCGATGGTGTTGTTATCATTACAACAAAGAAAGGAGCTGATGGCGTTGCAAAAGTTAATTCTACCAATAAGATCAGCACTTCATGGGCAAACAAACTGCCCGAAGTACAGACGCAGTTTGGTAATGGTAGTTATTCCAGCAACGGCGTTTTAAATAACACATCTTCCTATAGTAACTGGGGAAACAAACTTACCTCGGCAGATCCGGTATATAACAATATCGGTAGCTTCTTCCGTACAGGTGTCGTATATGATAACAATGTAAATGTATCGGGCGGTTCAAAAAGCGGATCTTTCTTTTTATCAGGATCTAATTTCAAACAGAGCGGTATTGTTCCCAATACCAGCTACGGAAAAACAACATTTCGTTTTAACGGCGAACAGAAATACGGCGGTTTAACATTGAATGCAAATGTTGCCTATTCTGTTGCCGATATCAACAGAACGCTGACCACTGCAGGATTATATGGAAGCGGGGTGGGAAGTATGCAGGCATTGTACACCTTCCCTCAAACCTTCGATATCAAAAATTATGAAAACCCGGATGGTTCGCAGCACCGCATTTTTGCAGGTGCACTTCCAAACCTGGAAAGTGATATTGATAACCCTTACTGGATCATTAATAAAGACAACTTAACATCACAAACCAAGCGCATTACCGGTGGCCTGGCTGGAAATTATAAAATTGCCGACTGGTGGGATGTGACTGCACGTATAGGATATGACCAGTACTCCACGAATGATTATACATACATCGCCCCGGGTTCTGCTGTTGCTCCGCTGTACCAGAACGGGCGTTTAAGTAAAGACCAGGTGAACTATACTTTTATTACGACAACCGTAATGACCAATTTTCATAAAAAATTCGGTGATTTTGAAACGCACCTGATGCTTGGAACCACTTCCGAAAATAACCTGACCACATCGCAGAATCATTGGGGATATAACTTTATTACAGCTGGTACCATCAGCTTTGCTAATATGGCAATAACCAATAAATTCTTCACCGATAATACAACAAGAAGACGTTTGGTTGGCGGTTATGGAGAAGCGGGTGTTTCTTATAAAAACATCGCATACCTTACTGTGACCGGGCGTAATGACTGGTCTTCTACATTACCTGTAGAGAACCAATCTTACTTCTATCCTTCTGTGAGCGGTTCATTTGTGTTTACGGAATTACTACCCAGGAACACCATTCTTTCTTTTGGTAAAGTACGCGCCAGCTGGGCGAGGGTTGGTAAAGATGCCAATGCCTATGCAACGAATACATACGTGAATCCCCCGATCAGCATTGGCTCTTATACCGGCATCGGTAACCAGTACTATGCAGGTAATCCTTTTTTGATTCCTGAGATTCAGAACTCATGGGAAATAGGCGCAGAGTTCAGGTTCCTGAAAGGTCGCCTCGGTTTAGATTATACTTACTATCATAGTGAAACTGAGAACCAGATCGGGCAACCACGTTTGGCCCAATCTGGTGGATTTATTTTCAGTACCCTCAACTCGGGTTCAGTACTTAATTCAGGTATGGAGATCGCAATAACCGGAAAACCGGTTGTAACAAGAAACTTCACATGGGATGCGACGCTGAATTTTTCTTACAACAAAGGAAGATTGGGAGCCTTTATCCCTGGTATTGCTTATTTCTATCCTACAGACGCGCAGTTTGGAACGGTAAAAGCGGCATCTATTCCTAACAGTTATTTCTTAGGTATGACGGGCCAGCCTTATCTGCGTGAATTGGACAGCAAAGGAGTTGAAGTTGCCAACGGACGCTACCAGGTGGATCCTGCTACAGGACTTTATAAAGTGAATGCGACTACCCCGGTGGTAGGTAATCGTGAACCAGACTTTATCGGTGGTTTTAATAACACTTTCCATTATAAGAACATCAGCTTGTCGTTCCTGCTCGATATTCGTAAAGGAGGAGATGTATTCAATGGTACAGAGTATGCTTTGGTTGCGAACGGCTTAAGCAAACGTACATTATTGAACGATCGTCAATCGGTAACTGTAACCGGTGTTAACAGTGTAACAGGTGCTGATTTTAACCAGACCTATACCGCAGGTCAAACTTATGCAGTGGGTACACAAACATTGTCTGGTAACTATCTTATCCAGCAATACTGGGGAAACTACGCAGCCAACTCGTATAACTTTCTTACTTCTGTGAACTGGGTGAAACTGCGTTCATTGTCGTTAACCTATGACTTCACTGATCATTTCAAAAATAAGAAGATCATTAAAGGACTTTCCGTAACGGCTGTGGGAACCAACTTATGGACATTGACAAACTATAAAGGAATGGATCCTGAAGTAAGTGCAGCGGGTGGAACAGGCGGTTCTGGTTCCCAGGGTATTGATTACCTGGGCGTGCCTGCAACGGCTAGCTTCACTTTCGGAGTAAACATTACGTTATAACCACTGAAAAAATACAGATTATGAAAAGTTCAAAATATATATTGATGGTTGCCCTGCTCGCGCTTGGGTTTACTTCATGTAAAAAATTCCTGGACGTAAACACGGACCCGGATAGCCCAAACAATGGAAGCGTATTGATTCAAAACCGCTTACCATGGATCGAGCACTTTTACCAGTACTCTTCAGGGGTAACCAATTACCGTACCTCATGTATGGCGGGTGTTTATTATACCAACAGTGCTAATCCCAACACATTCAGCACAACATGGGCATGCACCAACGGCAATTCAACCACACCTTATCAAACCTGGTTTGTGGAAGTATCATCAAACCTTGTTGATCTGTATAACTCCGCTGCAAAGCAAGGCGCCTATCATTATATGGCCGCTGCCAACGTATTCCATGCATTGGGTTATATGCAGATGCTTGACCTGTATGGTGAAATGCCTTACAATGAAGCAGGAACAGGAAATCCAAGTCCTAAACCAGACGATGGCAAAACCATTTTCAAAGGCTGTATGTCAAAATTGAATGAGGCCATCGACCTGTTCAGCAAAACACAAACGGCCGGGGCTCCCGCGCTTGGTACAGGGGATCTGTGGAACAACGGGGACCTGCAGAAATGGATCAAAATGTGCTGGGGATTGAAAGCACGCTATATGCTTAAACTGTCGAAGAAAGCTGAGTTCAATGCAGATTCTGTTCTCTACTGTATATCTAAGGGTCCACAAACCAATGCAGACAATGTAGTAGGGCCAGGCTTCAACAACAGCACGGTAACCGATTACCTGCTTGGGGATCCGGTAGTTACAAACGGAAACTTTGACTATGTAGCATATGGCAGTACCGTACGTATGTCTCAATACTATTATAACCTTTTAACCAATATGCGTAATTCAGGTGTAACAGATCCGCGCATGACCAAAATTGTACCGGCTTACATGTCGGGTGTTACATTGGATGGAAGTGGCAAAGCAACATCGTATACATGGACCCGTTCAGTAGGTGTGGATCAATACGGGCCGGCAACAAGGTTGTTGAAAGGGGGGCCTCTTTCTATTCAAACGCCAAGTTATGCCACCGCAAATACAACCCTTAAATACACTATTGCTGATGCAACCGAACGTGCCGCCTTTATCGCAGCAGCAGGGTCACGTTATGATGCGGCCAACAGCAGCGGAACTACTGTTGCAGTAGTTTACAAGACCGGTTCTATATTTATCAACAGTACCAATTACCTGTATGCAGGAGATACCGCTTACGTAAACATGCGCAGCAGTGCGATTGCTACATCGGGCATACCTGCACAGGGACAAACAGATGTGAGCTGGTATCCGGTAGCAGCTGCATTTACTGCGGGTGTTGTTGGATCTACCGGGTCTTTCCAGGTTCGTCCTGTTTCAGACCAGGAAATTGTGACATACCACGAGATGCTCTTTATCAAAGCGGAAGTTTCATTGAGAAAAGGGGATGCCGGTGGTGCCTTAACTGCGTATAAAGCGGCTATCCAGGCGCACCTGGATATGATGCAGGCAAAGCTGACACAATGGAAGGCTGCGGGTTATTCTGCTACCAATCCTGATATGGCGCCAATGGATGCAGCTGCCATGTCTGCTTACCTGGCGAGTACCGCAGTTTCGCAAGGTGGTATAACAATGTCGGATATCATGCTGCAAAAATATGTGGCTATGGGTTGCAGTATTGAAAACTGGAACGATATGCGCCGGTTTAATTTCAGCGCCGGTAACGTAGGTAGCTTTGGTATTGTGTATCCTGGTTATCAGCGTGGACCTTTGTTTACGGGCCAGGCCCAGTTAACAGGTACCGGACCATCAGACGTGAGGTACTGGATGCGTCGTTGGGCGTTGCCGCCAACCTATGAAATCAATTACAACTCTGTAAATACACTTGCCTTAAATGCACATGCTACTGATGTAAATATCTGGAGCATGCCTATCTGGTGGGATTGCGCAACGGATGATGAGTATTACGCATATCTTAAAAAATAGCAATTGATTGTGAATGATGTTGAACGAAAGATTTAGAAAAAAAAGAGGCTGCATCGGAAGATGCAGCCTCTTTTAACTGATACAATAACCATTATAAAATAGTACTATGAGAAAGCTGGTTTTATTTATGCATGTATCGCTCGATGGGTTTGCAGCAGATACAAACCGCGGGCTGGATTGGATCTCTTATGACAGCGAATTGCAGCAATACGCTGATGGAATAGTGGCTACTGTTGGCTCTCCTGTATATGGACGGGTAACCTATGAATTGATGGCTGGCTACTGGCCAACAGTGCTCAATAATCCCGAAGCAAGCGAACATAGTAAGGCGCATGCCCAGTGGGTGGATAAAGCAACCAAGATTGTGTTTTCCAAAACCATGAAGAAAGCAGCGTGGAACAATACGATCGTGATAAATGATAACATTGCCGAAGAAATAAATAAACTAAAACAGGAACCGGGTAAAGACCTCGTGATATTTGGCAGTCCCGGACTGGCGCATTCATTTATGGCGCTTGATTTAATTGATGAATACCAGCTTACACTTAACCCGGTATTATTGGGAAATGGTATACCTGTATATCAGAATATAAAAAACAAAACCAATCTTAAGCTGGTAAAAACAAACCCATTAAAAAGCGGTGTAGTGGGATTACATTATGTGAGGGTGTGAGAGTATGTTTCTGTCAATTGCTTACACCTTACTGAGAAAAGAATTTCGCAATGGCTAACAGTTCGGGTTTCTTGGCATTGGTAGAATCTTTTAGTGATAATAACTGTTTGTAGTACAGATTGGTTTTTTGGGTATTCACTAATTTTTCTGCGGACCTGCCGGCCCCATACAGGCTGTTAAAACGGTTTGGGCTTTTTTGCAGTACGGTCTCATAACATAACAAAGCATCTTCATAATAACCAAGATCGAAAAACATGTCTGCAAGTAATTCTCTTGCGGGTATTACTTCCCCCGGAGTTACGGGATGCTTTTCGGTAGAGTCTTCCATATTGGCCGCCAATTTCATTTCAGCTAATGCCTGTTTTTTTTGTCCTGATCCAAAATGTATCCAGGCCTCGCCGGATTTTATTTGAATGGCTACCTGCTTTGATTTATATGGATCCTTTTGTTTTACAAGTGTGTCGCGAAGCTGCTTTAGTTTGTTCAGTTCAAATGCAGCCAAATCATTTTTGTTCAAATGAACTGATCCTAACAGGCGGGTAAAATGTATGATAGATTCCTGCCAGGGAAATTTTGCCCACGATAAACCGAATGGATTGAATTGTAACCTCGCAGCTTCATTCCAGTTTTTATTTTCCAGGTAGATCCTTGAAGGGATAGCAGCAAATGCGTATGCTACTTTAAAATTGACAGGATACACGTTCGTAAACGTTTTCAGATAATTCAATTGTTCTTCAGCAAGATTATTTTTTCCTTTCTGCAGGTATGCATATACGAGATAGTCCATCCCATGAAGCTCTTCATCCCAATGTCCTTTGATGCCAGCCTGTTCACCATAACACCTGGCAGAAGCCACCGATTCAAGATTGGATTTGATGCATTCATCCCATAACCCCAGCCGGGTAAAAATATGAGAAGGCATGTGCAGGGCATGTGCTGAAGAAGGGGCCACCTGTGCATATTTTCTTGCTGATGGCAGTGCCAATTCGGCCAGTCCCGGGTAATCATAGGTATGGATAATATAGTGAATGACTCCGGGGTGATCCGGCGCAGAAGGATAAATACTATTTAAAATAGCACCGGCTTTTTTCTGATTAACAAAACTTTTGTCTGTTGGTTTAGCTGAAGCATCCAATGCAAGGGCATAAAATATTGCGGCCTCTTTATCTTCAGGATAGGTGGTATGGATTTTTTCCATTGCCTTCTCATAACTGTTGCAACGCGTAAGATGATCAATTGTATTCCAGTCTTTGTAGAAGATGGCTATGGCGTTGATATAATCTGATTCTCTTTTTGACTTTCCGGTGATGGCCTGTGCAATTTCAACTGCCTTGTTTCCTTTAAGAAGTTCGGCTTCTGTAGGCGCGGTCCATAACGCATGAAAATTACACATGGCTACTCCCCAATATGCCATTGCACAATTCGGATTTTCATCAATAATCCTGGCGAATACTTTTTCAGACTCGTCGTATTCAAAAGAATGCAGGAGTGCTATTGCCAGGTTGAAATCGGTTGTAAACTTTTTATCACAGGAGATGTCGAAATCCACCTCTCCGTATTCCTTACCAATACTGCCACAGGAAATCACCGATCCTCTTTTCAGTTTTATCCCGCTGATCATTTCTTTTGACGGCCCTGGATTCCTGGCGTTACAAGATATGAGCACTACTGCTGCCAAAATATAAAGCAACTGAATTGATCTTTTGAGCAGGGTTTTCATGTGATAAGATTTATACCTGCCAGGTTGCGCTAATGCCCGCAACGCTATGAACAGGATATTTTACAATAAAAGCCGAAATGACTTTTCTCTGCAGTAAGAATGATAAATAATAAGCAACACTTAACAGTACACTATTTCCGGTTCCAGTCTACGGTTTGTAAGGCGACACATCTTTTCGCTTCTCTCAAGGGGATATTTTAAAGTTAATACAAAAGCAGGTTCTCCGCAAAATGTCTTCGCCGTTGTTGGTTGCCTGATTGCAGGTGTTCGGAAGAAGTTTGTATCTCATTTTTTCATGTAAACTACTTTTGCCACGCCCTTCAGGGCGTAGACAATAAGGAGACACTCTCCCCATTTGTCGGGCTTTAGCCCGGAGTATTAAACTTCGGGCTAAAGCCCGACAAAGAATTCATAAAGGATGATTAATTACCCACGCCCTGAAGGGCGTGGCAAAAAAAGCGCAGCAAAATGGTTTGCATCAAAATCTTCCGAACACCTGTAGTCGCGCCTGACCAATAACATGCTTATCATATGGTATGAAAATTATAGTAGAATGCTTAAATAGCATACCATGGACAACAGCAGTTTTATCACTCGTTTTGCACAGGAATTTGAGGCCGAAATTCCCGCCACCCGAAAATGTTTGGAACGGATCCCGGAAAGCCTGTATGATTGGAAACCGCATGAAACATCCGCGACCATGGGATATCTTACGCAGCTTGTTGCAGAGATCCCCAAATGGCTGGCTGTTATGATCAGTGATAGTGTGATCGATTTCAAAACGTTTCAACATATGACAGCAAAGAACACAGGGGAAATGCTTGCTCAATTCGATGATCATTTGCAGCAGGTTCGGGAAGCATTGAAGGACCTCACGGATGACCGTTTGTCCAAACCTTTTGTATTGAAAGATGGTGACAATATTATGATCAACTCTTCCCTGGCAGAAAATCTGGCATCCACGCTTAACCATTGGATCCATCACCGCGGGCAGTTAACTGTATATATGCGGTTGAGAGGTATTGCAGTTCCTTCAATATATGGGCCCTCCGGGGATGAGAACCCATTCAGGAAATAAAAAGGATTGGCAACCATGAACCAATCGTTTCATCCAGCTTAATTTATTGCAGCGAAAAGAGATTCTTGTCAGCAACTATTATCCAACTATTAGTCGGGTACACCCTGCTTAATGCGGAAGTGTTTTGGTACCTGGTGATCTTAGTTCTTTGCATCCGCCGCTTCCTGCAGTTTTGCGATATCCAGCTTGATCATTTTCATCATGGCCTGCATCACCCGTGCTGCTTTCTCCCTGTCTGGATTCGCAAGTAGTTCAGGAAGCATGATGGGTGTTACCTGCCAGGACAAACCGAACCTGTCCTTCAACCAGCCACATGCCACTTCACTGCCGCCACCTTGCAGCAGCTGGCTCCAGTAGTAATCCACTTCAGCCTGCGTTTCGCAATTGATGGTAAGCGAGAACGCATCCGTGAGTGGGTGGCCCGGACCTCCGTTCATCAGTATGATCTCCTGGCCCTCCAGCTCAATGGCGGCAACCAGCAAAGCACCTTCAGGACCCGGCGCACCAGGCGGGTTGTTTGCGACCCTTAATTTTTTTGAATTTTTAAACACACTCAAATAAAAATCGATCGCTTCTCCAGCGTTGTTGTCGAACCATAAGAACGGGTTAATCTTTTGCATAGGATAGAATTATGTAAGTTTTATTACAAAGTTTGTGCCTCAACAATTTTCTGCCCGGGCGCGGTTTCAAGCCTTGATCATACAGAGCATTTCTTTATCTGACTTATACCACTCTACACATGGACGGCTTTTAACAGGTTTGCTTCCCGCAGTTAATCGGTGAAATACATCTTTGATGCATTCTGTTTTGCTCATCCAGTCATGTACCGCTTCAATTTTGTAATTACCTTTTTCAATAGTAAGAGATTCATACTGGTGGGACCTCCCTTCACCAGGAAAGGATTCTGTTGCCATTGCATAATACATAACGCGATCATTGTTGTCCATCCAGCTGACCCCATAATATTCGTGGCCATCACCTAAAGCCTTCATTAAACCGGTAAAAGCTTCCTGGATCCCATGAGGGAAAGCAGGTACATGGATACCGATCAGGTGCAAATCCTGTTTCAGTGATAAATGTTCCATACGCATTCTTTTACTTCTCAAAGGTAGTTACAGTCTCAGAAGAATTCAGGTGTAGACGCGACAATAAAAGGGGCTGTTTACGACAGGAGTTGCATTTCTCTACAAAGTGTATTTTGATTTTGTTACCCCACGTTGCTGCAGAAAAGGCGAAGTGTTACAGAACGAACTATCCTATCGCGTAATTGTACTTATATTTAACCTTCAATACATCATCAAATGAAGAAATGGATCTTACCTGTTGTTTGCTTATTCATAACCGTTTGCCTGCAATCCTATGCTGCGGTTTCTGATAATATGCCTGCCAAACCCATACTCACCGGCGCCGACCAGATCGATAAATACCTGCCGCTGTTGAAAGGCAAGCGGGTGGCCATGCTGGCCAATCCCACTACCATCATCGGTAAAAAACACCTGGTGGATAGTCTTCAGAAATTAGGCGTGAATATTGTAAAAGTCTTCGGTCCTGAACATGGTTTCCGCGGCAATGCAAGTGCGGGTGTTCATATAGAGGATGAGACCGACCCTGTGACGGGCATTCCTATTATCTCCCTCTACGGTGCGAAGAATAAACCCAGTAAAGAAGACATGGCAGATGTTGATATCATGATCTATGATGTGCAGGATGTGGGCGTCCGTTTCTATACCAATATCAATGCGCTGGTGCGTTTGATGGACGTTTGTGTTGAAAATGGAAAAGAACTGTTGATCCTCGACCGCCCCAATCCGAACGCATACCTTGTTGATGGTCCGATACTGGATATGAAATACAAATCGGGTATTGGTATGTTCCCGATACCTATGTCGCATGGCCTTACCATCGGGGAGTTTGCACAGATGGCCAATGGAGAAGGATGGCTCGCCAATAAAGCGAAATGTAATCTCCGCATCATACCCGTTGCCAATTACGATCATGATATGCCGTATACGCTTCCTGTGAAACCTTCTCCCAATCTGAATACACAACAGGCCATCATGCTGTACCCTTCTACCTGTATGTTCGAAGGGGTTTACCTGAACCATGGCCGCGGCACTTATTTCCCGTTCACGGTATTGGGTAGTCCTGAACTAAAAGGTATTTATTCCTTTTCCTATACACCAACCAGTATCAAAGGGATGTCCGAAACGCCACTGTTCATGAACCAGGAATGTTATGGACTGGATCTGCGTAACTATGATGTAGAAAAACTAAGGAAAAGCAAAAAGATCAATATCAGCTGGATCATAGAATTGTATAAAGCACATCCGTTTAAAGAAAAGTTCTTTGAGCACCTGAGCAAGGAAATGAACTCTATTGAGATACAGGTCGGCGTAGGTGAATTCAGGCAACAGGTAATCAACGGTGTTTCTGAAGAAGAGATCCGCAAAAGCTGGGAGCCGGGGTTGAGTGCGTATAAAGAGATGAGGAAAAAATATTTACTATATCCTTAAAAAACTGCGCGCGTCACGCCGTTGTTGGTCGCCTGACCAACAACCAATATAAGAGACTAAAAATAAAAAAGGGAAAGATGAAAGTCTTTCCCTTTTTTTGCCCGAACCAATTTATTGATGATTTGAAACTTCTGGCAGGAATGCATATCATAAGTAATGATCCCGTGCTCCTTTTTATTCAACAGGGAATTTAAGCGCATCAGGTTCAGCGGCTAAAAAGAGTTTTGATTCATAAAAGTAGTTGGCCATTTTTAAACCATCCCCTTTGGAGTTTTTAGTGGACTTCAGTACAAACCACTGCGGCATAAACTGAAATTGCTGTACCAATTCGGTTTTTGTTTCGGCAATTATTTTGTGCAGATCCGTCAAATTGTTTTGATCAATAACCTTCACATAGAAATAGTTACTGTAACTGTTCACACAAAGTTTTCCTATTGGCTGAAAGATAGCATTAATACAGTCATTTGTTTTTATTGTATAGTGTGTATATTCAACGATCGGGTTCTTTTTCAGGGTAAAAATAATATCGGATATTTCTTCACAGGTCTTCGGTTTGTTGAACTTTAGAGCCGCTGCCTTCCAACTGTATAAAGTGTAACGGTAATTCTGATCGAAATCGTTTACCGAGGAGATAAACTTTCGTATGTCAGTATCGCTATAGGTAGTGTCGAAGGCAACTAAAATATATTCATTTGCCAATTCTCCGAGATTGTATTTTGCGTTATTGTAATAGTAGAAATCGATATAGTTACAAGTGCCCGGGGGCAGGTCCTCTGGTGTATCCTTTTTACAACCGGTAAGCAGGAGGGTAAACAATAGTATGTATAAGGTTCCTTTTATCAACATTGATTGATTGGCTTTGAGGCACCGGTAACCCGGTAAGCTAAAAACAAAATACTGCATTTGAACCGGATCCGGGAATGATTGCCGCCAAATGCGCGGGATTTTCTATGAGCTGGCTAAAAAACTCTATAGAGAAGTAAATAAAAAAGGAAAGACTTTCATCTTCCCTTTCGTTGACGGAGGAGGTTTTTTTTGAAACATTTTTTTGAGGATCTAAATTGCGTAAACAAAAAAAGCTGCCTTTAAGCAGCTTTTTTTTATAAGCAGTGTATTATTAGTTTCCACTTTTCTGTTGCATATTCTTTCCCATCTCTTCATAAAAAGTAGCAACAGCCTTTATCTGATCAGCCGTAAGAAGCTCACTCATTTTCTTTTCTTTAGCGGCTTTTAATTCTGCAATTTTTTTAGAACGGTCAGCGTCATTAGGTAATGCACCTGCTGCCATGCGCATTTCAAAATTGAGTTCTATAACCTTATCTGCCTGCGCTTTGGTCAGTCCGGTTTTCTCTACCATCAATGGTGTTGTTTTCTCTTTCATCTGCTGTAGTATAGCTGCTGAATTTGGAGCAGATGAGACACCACCAGCACCTTGCGCATGTGTGGTAGTAGAGATTATTGCGCTAAAGAGTAAACTCAGAAAAAAAAACTTTTTCATGATATAATTTTTTGTTGAAGTTTAAAGTTATTTTATTTGTCAAATGCCTTAAATAATAACAGTATAAGCGGCGTTCAAAAGATAGAAGTATGTCCCAAAATTACATCGACCGTAACCTTTCTCCTATGCTTTGTTGGCTTAAGTGGCGTTAAAAACGGTAAGAGCATGTCCGAAAATTACATTGGCCAAACCGCTGAGTAGTCTTTCTCCTGGTGCTTTGTTGATTTTAACTGCTTTTAAACGATAAAAGTATGTCCGAAAATTACATCGATCAATATTGCTGAGAAATAAATTTTACAGGTGGCAGGCTGTGTATATATTTGTATTCATCTTTCATGCCACAACACGAGCTACATATTATCTGCAACACACCAGTTACTTCGCCCATCGGTGTAGTAGTGGCAGCTCCGTGTTTCTTCCCGGTTCCCAGGTCCTGGTAGGCGCCTTATGTGTTATTGCACAGGCTACCTATCAGTGAAATCATCTCCACGAGAATTTTCATTCGTATTTAATTACCTGGTCAATCAATTTATTATGTCATCAAATATATGCGTCCGCGTAGCCGGGCTCAGGGATATGTTATATATCCCTGTTATTATACAACACATTGAACAAGCTGCCAAAGATCCCTGTAACGGTATCTGTAAAAGAAAGAAAAGCCTTATCCGAAAAAAAATACTCGATGGCGAAAGTATCATCGCTTGTACCGAAAGCGGTGAATGGGCAGGATTCTGTTATATACAAGCCTGGGAAAATTCAAATTTCGTATCAAGCTGTGCATTGGTGGTTGCAGAAAAATTCATGAGTAAAGGGATCGCCGGCATGATCAAAAAAAATGCACTGGACCTGGCAAAAGAAAAATATCCTGCTGCCAAAGTATTTGGCCTTACCACAAATTTTGCCGTGATGAAGATCAATACAAAGTTGGGATACCAACCGGTAACCTATTCTGCAATCACAAGTGATGAAGGTTTTTGGGATTCCTGCAAAACATGCAGCAATTTCTCTATACTCATGAGCAAAGAGAAAAAGAATTGCCTGTGCACGGCTATGCTATTTGAAAACGGGGAAAATAAATAACTTTTGTTAGAATATTAAATACTGAAGTAGGAGAACTGGAGAAGAAGATTTTCGAATAAAAGCGGCGTGCCTCGCAATGACGGCCAGCCCACTTATTGATAGTGATTTTGCTGAAATGCTTATCTACTATGCATTCCAGCTTTGCGCTATTGGCTCAGGTGCGTCTACACACTAATCATTAACTACTTTTACCTCCTTAAAAAGATAAGGGTTGTCGCTCAGCCTCAGTTTCTTTCCACTGGCAGTGGTTACGTTCCGGAGAATCACTTCCCTGGTTCTGACAAAAGGAAAAGTTTCCTTGTAGGAAGCATCAGTCATTTCCGGATTAAAATTTGAAAATATGGCCGGTCCCTGGTAAGGCTCCGGGTGATTGGAATCATTGATGCGAAGGTTTTCAATAGTGATCCGTTCGGGCATATAACAGGTGTAGCCGAAATCATGTTTGCCGGAATTAGCGCCACCGAACAGGCTCGCAGTAATGGGTTTCCCGCCGGCAGGCACGAACACGCAATTGCGGATAAAAACATCTCCCTGCCATGTGCTGCCATAATCGTTCCGCAAATTGATGAAAGCACCGCTATTAACAGTCGAATTTTCCACAGTTAATACCCCGCTGCCAATGGCATTAATACCCATGTACCCGAGAGTGGAGTTGCGGATGGTGGCATTGGCAACTCCCATGTGGGCATCAAAGCGGGAAAATGTGCATGAATCATACAACAGGTTTTTGCAGTAGTTCGATCCCATGATTCCCCAATAGGTTCTATCGTTGATATCATTTGTCTGGCTGCAGTTCACGAATGATATATTAAGCGCACGGTTTACCGAAATATCATAAGTGCCCATAGAAACAGGCTTGCCTGCTGCGCCAACGGTAACATATGTTTTGTGCCCGGTGAGAATGGTGTTCTTAACCGTTACAAAAGCGCAATCGCCAATATTGATGAACCCTCCATAAGGAGCCCCATGTTCTCCTTCACCAATCACGCGATGTTCAAGTCCCTGCACAATCACATGCGAACGCCTGATGGCTATGTTCCGGTTATAATAAGTGTATTTCGATTCAGCTTTATTGGCAATGGTGGTAAAGCGCCCTCCGGTAATCGTCAGCGTTTTTTCATCGATGGGAAGAACGGTCATATCCGTAACCTGGTCGAAGTCCCAGATGATTGGTGCATTCATATCGAGGTTCCCGTTTTTATCTACCAGGAAGATATCTGTTTGCGAGGCCCCGTTGTTTTGGTTAAGTCCAAAACGTATATAACGCTTTACATTAGCATTGGTAACAGTAACCAGGCTCGCGCCGGGTAATGACTGATCAATTTTCTGCTGGTTCTTTTGTAAGGAAGAGGTCGTTTTAAGTTTAACTGGTTGCAATTCGGAACTAACGATAAAAACCGAAGCATTATGATTCTGCACTTCGGTGTCATCAATGATAAAAGCCGCTGTGCCGAAATCGGTGTTGGTGCGGATAATCACTGTGCGTTCCTTTCCACTGATATAGTAGCTGACATCTTTGTCAGCTTTCACTGAGAGTCCATATTGATTGGCAACTGCATGTGTTGCAGCGATGGCGTCTATATCATCGGTTTTTCCATCGCCCCTGGCGCCGAAATCGCTATAATACACCCATTTCCTGTCTTGAAATTTGCGCAGATCACCTGGCGACACATTTACCTGTAATTGCCCTTTTTCACTGGTGCTAACACCGGTTTTATTTTTTTCGGAGCTGATCAAAATATTTTCAACAGGGCCCTTGTTCTGCCCCCATACCAATAACACACAGGTTGACAGTAAGAAAGAAAATAGCACATATTTCATCGGGGCGAATTTTAATGGAGGTCAATTTAAGGGAAATTGGTTATTTGATACACTTAGGGTTAGTTTGGGTTGTCCTCGTTGTAATTAGTCTTTAACGATATGCGTATCCTTTCAAACCGCGGGGTCAACTGCGCGAGATCCTGCGGCGAACCCTCCGCACTTTATGCAATTGCATGTGATAATGAGATGCGAAGTACACCCTGTGGAGAAGAAAAATTTTGCTGATGGTAAAACAGTGATACAAATAATTGCTTGCCTGATTATTAGGCAAGCAATTCATTCTCTCAACCGCCGTTTTTTGGAACTTGAGTCCGACAAAATCATTGAGGCGATGCCTTGGCTTGCGCAATTAAAAGATTAACTTTACGCAATGGATGATCAGGCTCCCAAACCCCAACGCCGTATTCGTTATAAAGGAACACATCCAAAATCCTTTACCGAAAAATACAAAGAGCAACAACCTGAATTATATTCAGCAGATATTGCAAAAGTGATGGAACAGGGGCGGACACCCGCGGGCATGCACCGTTCTATTTGTGTGAACGAGATCATGGATCTTCTAAAACCAATACCCGGAGAAATTGGCCTTGATGCTACGCTCGGTTACGGCGGCCATAGCGCAGAATTATTAAAACGACTACAACCTGGTGGCGTACTCTATGCGGTTGATGTAGACCCATTTGAATTGCCGCGAACCAAGGAACGCCTTGCAGCATTGGGGTATGGGCCGGAACAGGTTGTGATTAAAAAAATGAATTTTTCCGGTATTGATCAAATTGTTTCAGAAGCGGGTTTGCTAAATTTCGTGTTGGCCGATCTTGGTGTTTCTTCCATGCAGATCGATAATCCGGAAAGAGGTTTTTCGTTTAAAGTAGAAGGGCCATTAGACTTACGCTTAAATCCATCCAGCGGAAAATCAGCTGCTGTTTTTTTAAAAAACATTTCGCCTGAAAAATTAGAAGCGGTGTTTGTTGAGAATTCAGACGAACCGCATGCAAAACTGATCGCAGAGACTATTGTAAAAAATATTGCAAGGGGCAATGCTATTGCAACTACCACACAATTACAAAAGATCATTACAGAAGCAATGGTGCCGGTTTCAAAAAAAGACCACAAAGAAGAAGTAAAGAAGTCTTGCCAGCGATGTTTCCAGGCATTGCGCATTGCAGTAAATGATGAGTTTGGTGTGCTTGATAAATTTCTTGAGAAACTTCCTGCATCACTCACGCCGGGCGCACGCGTAGCTATTCTTTCTTTTCATTCCGGGGAGGACCGTCGTGTTAAAAAATCATTTCAGCAATTTTTTCGTGAAGGAGTGTATAGGGATGTTGCGCCAGATCTTATCCGCCCGTCTGCAGAAGAATGTTTTGCTAACCCGCGTGCACGATCTGCTAAGTTACGCTGGGCGATAAAAGAGTAAAGAATAGTACAGCGTTCCGAGCATTCCAGACCAAAAACTGTCCTTTATTGCTTGAAACTTACTTAACGCATTAATTTTCATACCTTTGCAGCGTAATCACTTCTCTTTTCGTCCATTTTCTTCTAATCAGTATATTCTAATTCCATCTTATGCGGCAGCTCAAAATTGCAACGCAGATCACTAATCGTGACTCTCAATCTGTTGAAAAATATTTACAGGAAATCTCCAAAATTTCTATGATCAATGTTGCAGAAGAAACAAATCTGGCGCAAAGAATCAGAATGGGTGATCAACGGGCGGTCGACAAAATGGTTCAGGCTAATCTACGCTTTGTTGTTTCTGTGGCTAAGCAATACCAGCACCAGGGTTTATCCTTAAGTGATCTCATAAACGAAGGTAACCTCGGCTTGATCAAGTCCGCCCACCGGTTCGATGAAACCAAAGGGTTCAAATTTATCTCTTATGCCGTTTGGTGGATACGCCAATCTATTTTGCAGGCCCTGGCGGAACAGGGTCGGCTTGTCCGCCTGCCTCAAAACAAAATAGGCACCTATAACAAAGCAAATAAAGCTTACATGGCCTTTGAACAGGAACATGAGCGGGAACCTTCAACAGAAGAACTGTCTGAAATTCTTGAAATGAGCCAAACGGAGGTGACTAATATTTTTCAAAGCAATACTCGCCATACCTCACTTGACGCTCCCGTTAATCAGGCAGAAGATGTGGCAATGGGTGATCTGCTGCAAGGATCTGATGAAACCGATGAAGAGATCATGCAAGATTCACTGCGCGACGAAATCCGTAGAATTCTTAAATCATTGAGTCCCCGAGAAGCAGAGATCGTAAATGCATATTTCGGCCTGGAGCGTGAGGACGGAGTAAGTATTGAGCAAATTGGCAAGAAATACGATTTAACTAAAGAGCGCATCCGGCAGATCAAAGAGCGGGCGATCAAACGTTTACAGAAAGCACGTTACAGTAATGCATTGAAATCATATTTAGGATAACCTACAACACCGAATAATAAAAAAAGGAAGCTTAATTAGCTTCCATTTTTTGTAAGGTTTCAGCCGTACGGCTTATCGAATAATCACTGTCTATAAACAGTTCGAGTATCAATTGGGCAGAGCGGTTAAACTTCTGCGCGAGGTACTGTATCCCGATAAAGCCGGCGTCAAAACCTGTCGAGGTTTGTGTCGTCGTCATTACGTTTTAGATTTAATACATGCCACATAAATAACACACATATAAGTGACATGCGTATTGTTCACAAAAATTTGAGATAAGAAGCTATTACGTGAGAGTGACTGTTCTAAGCGTTTAGGAGAAGTGACGCCTGTAAGATCGATTTCGGTATGCTAACAACTCAAGTGTTATCAGTGCAAATATACGTATTAATTCCTGATCAGAGGAATTCAATGAAAGGTTAGCGAGCCGTTAACGATTCAATGAATGACAATATCACCTATTTGTCCGTTTCAGACTGGGGTTTATATTCCGAATAAGTAAGAAATGTTTTTCCATCGTAAAGGTATAGGCCTGTTTCTCTCGTGCCCACCCAAATGTTCCCGGTTTTATCTTCTAGAATTGACCAAATACTATTATTAAGTAGTCCATCTTTTGTTGTAAAATGAGTGAAAGATCTACCATCGTAACGGCTAAGTCCAGCACCACCATCACCGCCAAACCAAAGGTTTCTGTTTTTATCTTCTATAATTCGTGTAACACCACCGGGTAAGCCATCTTTTTTTGTAAAACCTGTAAATGATTTTCCATCATACCGGTAGGCCCCACCCCAATTGCTGAACCAAATATTCCCGTTTTTGTCCTGCAATTGAGGCCATGCCCAATTATGAGCTTTTGGTCTTGGCCCATCTTGAAATAATTCCTCTAGTTTAATGTTGATTACAGATTTACCATCATAACAATACACACCTTCGGTACCCCGTCCACCAAACCAAATGTTTCCTGCTTTATCTTCTAAAATATGTTCCGCGTTATTGTTACTGCTCGCATACCCACTTGCGGCCTTATCAATGATAAACGGAGAAAAGGATTTGCCATCATAAACATACACACCATCAATGGTTGCGAACCATAGTTTTCTGCTTTTTGCCTGTATGATACTGAATACCCAATGCGAGTTGCGATACAAGTCACTCTTGTTGGGGGTAAAATTTTTTGGTAAAGGAATCTCGATTTTGGTAATTTTTTTACCATCGTACAAACAAAGCCCAGCCGTAGTACCTATCCAGATTTTACCATCTCGATCTTCCAGCATGCAAAAAATATTATTACTGATCAGCCCATCGGCCACTAAAAACCGGCTAAACGATTTACCATCATATTTATACAGGCCGTTTTCTGTGGTGCCGAACCAAAGGTTACCGGCTTTGTCCTGCAGGCTACATTGAACATTGCCGTATTTAGGTGATCCTATGGTTTTTACCAGTTTTGGCAAGTTTGCATCTTCCGTTGTTTTTTGGCTTTGGTTACAGGAAGTAGGAAAAAAAGCTATCAAGAATAAAGCACAGACATTTATGTATTTCATCCTTTATTTATTTTAGTATGGGAACAGCCAAATTACATGGATATCTTGCTGCGAAGAAATCCAGATTGTAAATAAGAATGTAAACTTTGTAAATAAAAATCACCAATAAGCGTGTCAGGCGAATCTTTCCGCGGAATCGGTTTTAGTTACCAACTTTAAAGAAGTCATAATAAAAAAAGGGAAAGACTTTCATCTTTCCCTTTCGTTGTCCGAGATGGATCGTTTTCAACAAACTTTCTGCCGGACTTAGCCCGGCTGGTTCAGATTTGTATCTAGATTTTGCTGATGGTATAAAGCGGATATCAATAATTGCCTGCCTGAATTTTAATCAGGCATTTTTGAGCGAAAATCTTGCGTTTTAATTCTTGCGCCGTTGTTGGTAACCTGACCAACAACCAATTGGTTTATTTAATAGTAATTGGCAACGACGCAGAAGGTAAGCCATCAGCTGTTGCTGTTATTGTTACTGTACCCGGTTTATTTTTAGCGCCAATAATTGCTAAGGCCAAACCATTGAATGCTTTTCGATGATCGGCTTTGAACGATTCGTGGCTGGTTTGGCTTCCATTATCAACACCTGCCAGGAAGCTATCGGTTCCTGATAGTTTGAATTTGACATCATTATCAGCATTAGGGACCATTATGCCATTCTTATCTACAATTTTAACAGTGATAAAAGAAAGATCATGATCGTTTGAACGTATGATGCTCCTGTCGGCACTTAATTCTATCCTGGCTGGCGCGCCCGCGGTTTTAACTTCGGTAGTTAACACAGTTTTCCCATTTTTGCGCGATACCGCCTTTAAGGTACCCGGCTCATAGTTTACTTTCCAGGCAATGTGGAGACTGTCGCCCTGTTTTGATTTTGTACCTAATGATTTGCCGTTCAAAAACAGTTCAACCTCGTCTGCATTACTGTAGTAGGCCCAAACGTCAACTACTTTACCAGCTTCCCAGTTCCAGTGCGGTAATAAATGGAGCACTGTTTTTTTGGTCCATTCGCCCTGGTACAAATAATAAACATCCTTAGGGAACCCTGCCAGATCTACTATCCCGAAGTATGAACTGCGGGATGGCCATTGGTAGGGCCATGGTTCGCCTATATAATCAAACCCGGTCCAGACGAACTGGCCGGACAGAAAAGCATGTTTTTTATATATTTTCAAGGTTTCCTCGTGGGTATGACCCCAGGGTGCCGAAATATTATCATAAGCGTTAACGGTATTGTCGGCATTCATGGGCCTTCTCACCCTTTTGCCATCAACCACCATGCCTCCCGGCCACCGTTGAATGGTATCGGGCGAAGTGCTGTAAACCCCGCGGCTTTCCAGTGCAGAAGCGGTTTCTGTACCAATAAATTTTTTACCGGGGTAATCCTTCTGGAAATTGGCCAGTTTATCGTTATGGTAATTGTAGCCTAACAGGTCAACAGCGCCCGATTCAACAATTTTATTGCCCGGGCCGGGTTCGTTATTGCCTGTAGTGATCGGCCTTGTGGTATCCAGTTGGTGGATAATACCGGCAAGCTCGCGGGCTATACGCGTCGCGCTGGAATCTCGTTGCTCGGGAATTTCATTACCAATACTCCATATGATCACTGAAGGGTGGTTCCTGTCGCGCAGTACCTGATCTGTCAGGTCGCGTTTGTGCCATTCATTAAAGAAAAGATGAGAGTCAAACTGAGGCCTTTTATGAACCTGCCATACGTCAAATGCCTCGTCCATAATAATCAGGCCCATGCGGTCTGCAAGGTCTAAAAACGCTGGTGCGGGTGGGTTGTGCGAGGTGCGTATAGCATTCACGCCCATTTCCTTTAATATTTTAAACTGTCTTTCCAGCGCGTGCACATTAAATGCCGTGCCCAGAGCGCCCAGGTCATGGTGCTGGCAAACACCGTTTATTTTCATGGAAACACCGTTCAGGCTGAAACCTTTATCCGCATCGAATTTGAAATAACGGATACCCAGCGGTGTTTCATACTGATCAACCACCACATTATTCACCAATATTTTAGTTTGTACTTTATAGAGGAATGGTTTGTTAACCGACCATAATAGCGGGTTATCAATGCCGAAGTTTTGGCTTACGGTGGTAACCGTATCCTTTAAACTAATGCCTGTAAGAGTTTGGCTTGCTACTACTTTCCCATTGGCATAAATGCTGCTGACAACAGTGGCAAGTTTAATATTGCCTGCCGCATTTTTAATGCTAACGCTCAGGTTAACATCGGTATGGCGGGCGCTTACATTTGGTGTGGTCACAAAAGTGCCCCAGTGGTTAACGGCAATTTTATTGGTGCTTATCAGCCAAACATTGCGGTAAATGCCCGAACCGGAATACCAGCGTGAATTTGGCTGTAAAGAATTATCAGCCTTTACAGCTATCACATTTTTACCGCCATAATTTAAATAAGGCGTAAGGTCATATCTGAAACTGATATAACCGTTTGGTCTATAACCTAAATGATGGCCGTTTATCCACACATCGCTTTTTTGATAAATACCGTCAAAAGCAATATAGATCAGTTTGCCTTTATCGGTTTGCGGGATAGTAAAGGTTTTACGGTACCAGCCTATACCGCCTGGTAAAGCGCCGCCCTCCACAGTGGCCGGGTTTTCTTTTTTAAATTCCCCCTCTATGCTCCAGTCATGAGGTAAATTTAATTTTCGCCAGCTGGCATCATTAAAATCAACGTTTTGGCCATTGGATATGTCGCCCAGGTTAAACGTCCAGTTTTGATCAAAATCCAAAACCGACCGCCCACTTTGTCCATGAACAGCAACTGATAAACTGACCAGGATAAACAAGTAAAATATTTTTTTCATTTTCGAATCTTTATAATAATGGGTCTTAAGACATTTAGATTTTAGTCTTAATCAAAATTTTCGTTTGTAATAAGGGCGAGATGAAAAATTGTATTATTCAATTTCCATGTTGTATCCATTTTTTTTGAGAAAAACAACTAGCCTCAAAGCAGAGTCCTAAAATTAGTATTAGTAATCTCATAAATTGCTGCAGTGATTTTCCTTAATTATTGCGAAATAGCTTGTATCAGACTAAAATATGGCTTAAGTGAAGTTACAAAAGATGGCAAGAAGCCGGTATAGATGTACTAATGTGGTGAGAAGAACCCATATTAAACATTAAAAAAGCGGAAGACTTTCATCTTCCGCTCTCGTTGAGGGAAGTGGATTTTTTTCGAACCAGTTTGTAGACCATTTAACTCTTTTAGCTGCCATGACTACGAATGATTAAACTTAGCCATAGTTTGCCCTAAAATAGCCTTCCGGCAGGTATCGTACGTAAATTTCTTTCTGCCTGGGTTGAACTATATGACAAGAAAGATTCTATTTGCAAAAAAAGACTATCAAAAAAATATTTTTCCGGCGCATAAGGGTAAATCTCCAATTGTTTCTCTTATCTGAAACAGATATTATGAAAATGAAATCAAGTGTATGCATGATCCTGGGGTTACTTGTCGGGGTTATACTGATAACCGGGAAAAGCTATGGCCAGGCAGATCCAAAGAAAACACCCGGGACGCAGGTAAAGATTCTGGGCGTTGATTTAAAAAAGAAACTCAATAAAGGTGCCATTGATTCCACAGTAGATGTGAAGGTTCGGTATGTGAAAACAGATGGCTCAAAGGCTGAACTGATCCTGGACAATGTCGGCTATTCCAAATCACCAATTAATCACGACAAAGATCGCCGGCTATCCGGAAACAAGCAGTAATTTTTAGCACTAATCATCTTATCAGCTGAACGTGACCGGACAGGACAAAGATTATTTAACTGGACTACGACAAAGCAATGAAGAAATTTTTGAACAGTTGTTCAATGATTTTTATGACCCGTTGTATGCCTGCGCATTAACGATGGTACGCGACCGCACTATGGCAGAAGAAGTGGTGCAAAGCGTGTTTGTGCAGCTATGGGAATCACGGAAGAAGATCGATATCAGGCATTCTTTGCGGGCTTATCTCTATAGGTCGGTATATCACGCAGTAATTGCAGCCGGCACCAAAGCTAACCGCCAGGCAAAGTACATTTTACACTTGTCGCGGGTCTCGGAAAATAGTCCTGCAGCAACACCTGTCGAAACTAAGGAATTGGAAATGATCATTGGACGCACGTTGATGGAATTGCCTGAAAGTTGCCGCACTATTTTTCAACTGAGTCGTTATGAACAGATGAAGTACCGGGATATTGCGGACCATCTGCAGATTTCGGTTAAAACAGTAGAAGCGCAGATGACCAAGGCGCTGAAGATACTGCGCGAAAGACTTGCCGATTTTTTACCACTGCTACTGATATTGATACAATACCACACATGATTTTCTTCATGTGCACATACGGGAGATGCTTTTTGGCGTCTCCCCTTTATAAAAATACGAATATGGAAGACGAAATAAAAAAAGACAGCCTGCTCCTCAGTTACCTGCTCGGTGAGACCGATGAAGCGCAATGTATGGAGGTAGAGGCATGGATAAATGCGACGGCAGAGAATAAGAAATATTTTGAAGACTTAAGCTGGGTGTGGCAACAGGCTGCTTTGCCTGCGGGCGTTCCTTCCAACAAAGCGGAAGTGTGGCAACAGGTCCGCAGTAAAATTATGCAATCACACAAAACCGTTCGTATGCGTTTCTTCTGGTCGGCCGCCGCTGTGATCTTTACAGTGGTTTGTGTAACAGGCATTATTATGAAACTTTCCCGTCACCAGCAAAGAGCAGAAATGGTTGAAGCGGACCTGCCCGGTACTTCCTTTCTTCCTGATGGTTCCGTGGTTACCCTCAATAATAATTCGACTATTTTTTATCCAGCGGTTTTCCGTGAAAACGAAAGAAAAGTGCGTCTTCGTGGGGAAGGGTTTTTCAACATAAAGCACATCAAAGGCAGGCCATTTGTTATCGAGGTAGGGGATGTGCAGGTGAAAGTATTGGGAACTTCTTTTTTTATCCGTTCTGCTGCCAGGCAAACAGATATAACGGTCAAAACGGGCCAGGTACTTGTTTTCCACAAACGAGACAGTGTGTTACTTGATGAAGGCGAAACAGTGAGCGTTCACCCGGATGATACACTGCTGCTTGCCAAACTGGTACTGGAAGCAAAATCAAAACAACTAACAGAATTACTTAGACGGAGCGGCAAACTTGCTTTGATCGAGGAACGGATGAAAACAACTGATGACAGGAAAATACTTAAAGACAGCCTGGACAAAACCCTCACATCTAAAATAAAATTATTTCCGAATACCTCACAGTTTCGCAACCTGCTCAATGCCGTCAAGAAAGCCGGCGGCGATAGCATCATGATCAATGGCCTGACACTCGATAGCATAGTTCGAAAAATGATGATGAACGGTGAGATCGAATACCAATCCGCCGTTGACACCAGCAAACTTGAAACGCGACAGCAGAAGGACATCGTCAAAAATATCATTCGCGATTTAGTAGCCAAAGGAGTTGTGAGCGGTTTCAATGAAATTGTCATGTTTAGTCTTACAGACTCGGAACTGATCGTGAATAACAGCATACAAAAAACGGCCTTGTTCGAAAAGTTGAAACTGAAATACATTCCCCGGCACGATTACGGTATTTATTACGGTAACGCTGAAATCAAAACCACTGAAGGTTTTCATCTTACTCATACTAACCTGTAACATACATGAAAAAAACATGGCTTACGGGGGCACTTATATTGTCCCTGCAGATCCTTTTTGCCCAGACCAACGCGCGCAAAGCAATGGTAACGGATAGCAACCATCAACCACTCACCGGTATCATCTTGAGTTTGTTGCACGGAAAAGATTCTTCCGTTGTAAAAAAAGCAGTAACAAACGAAGCCGGGCAGTATGCGTTCAGGAATGTGGCGGCCGGCAGTTACCTGGTTCTCGCGGAAGGGTTGAATTTCGCGAAGAAGTATTCCGGCGTTTTCCTGTTTGATACTACTGTGAACGAAGATACTTTCCCTGATCTCATATTATCCGCCAAGATCAGTGAGTTGCAGGCAGTGACCGTAAAATCTGTTAAACCCTTTATCGAAACAAAAATAGACCGTACAATAGTGAATGTGGACGCTTTGATCGCGAATGCAGGTGTGACTGCATGGGATGTTTTGCAAAATGCGCCCGGCGTAATTGCCCAGGACAATGGCAACCTGAATCTTGCGGGTAAAAGCGGTGTTATGGTTTTTATTGATGATAAACCAACCTATCTCTCGGGCAGTGACCTTGCCAATTATCTCCGTTCGCTTCCTTCTGATGCATTGGAAAAACTGGAGATCATGACCAACCCTCCCGCGAGATACGATGCGGCCGGTAACGCAGGAATCATCAATATCAGGTTGAAGAAATCAAAAGTGAAAGGGTTTAACGGTACTACTAATCTTTCCTATAACCAATCCGTCAACTACAGCCAAAATGCGAATGTACTCTTCAACTATCGCAATAACAATTGGGCTTTGAATGGGCTGGTGGCAGAAAATTCAAGCGGTGGTTTCCTGGATGCAGATAATAACCGGCAATATTATGCAGCAGGCGGCGCATTGCTTTCTGAATTTAACCAGCATATTTATGTGAAGAATACGCGCAAGGCACTGAACAGTAAAATTTCAGCCGACTATTACCTTGATAAAAAATCAACGCTGGGTATCGTGGTAGCCGGGATGATCCGGCCTTCTGGTGTGGGTTACATAACCGATGCCTTTGTAGTGCAACCATCTGGCGCAAAGGATTCGGTTACGGGTGCCAATAATTTTACAGATGAACATTTCGCGAATAAAAGCGTCAACCTGAACTTCAGGCACAATATCGATAGCCTGGGCAGCCAGTTGTCATTTGATGCAGACATGATCCGGTTTGATAAGACCAGCACACAAAGCAATAACAGCAGTGTGTTCATACCCTCTTCTCTGGCGAAGAGAATAGATACTACTGGCGGCAACCTGTTTTCCGGTATATCAATATATTCTGTCAAGGCCGATTATTCCCGGGTGTTGCCAATACACGCGACGATAGAAACCGGCGGAAAGATCAGTTACACACAAACCGATAATCCTGCTTCCTATTATTCAATAAACCGCGGACTGGTAATACCGAACAATGTGTCGTCAAATCATTTCAGGTACAGCGAACAGGTAAATACTGTGTATGCCAACTTCAATAAAGAATGGACAAAGTTCGCGGCACAGTTTGGCTTGAGGCTTGAGAATACGATCTCGTCCGGGAGGCAATCAGGTAATGCGGTATCGGGTGATTCTTCTTTCCGTAGAACCTATACCAATCTTTTTCCAACAGTATACCTGCAATATAAATTTGATAAGGCATCGAAAAATCAATTGGTGTGGTCCTATGGCCGTCGCATCAGCCGCCCTTCGTTCAGCGACCTGAATCCTTTTCTTTCGCCGGTTGACCAGTTCACCATTTTTACGGGCAACCCTTTTTTGCGCCCCGTGTTTTCCGATAATTTCGAACTCAGGCATATCTTTAAAAATGTTTTAACCACCAGTTTTTCGCTTGGTTTTACACATGATGAGATAATTGAAACTGTAGAGCTTGTCGGCAGCAAAGAATACGACCGCCCCGGAAACGTGGGCAAAAGCACCGTGGCAAGACTCGCTGTAAATGCAAGTCTGCACCCCGCCAAGTGGTGGACAATAAATGGCTTTACGGAATACCAGCACCGTCATTATAACACGGTGGTATACGGACAAAAACTGGATACTGCAGGACATCATTTCGGGGTGAACCTTGTTAACCAGTTTACACTCAAAAAAAACTGGACGCTTGAGCAGGGTGGGTACTACCGCGGCCCAACTTTCGAAGGGCAGCAAACACTGATCGCTGATTATGTGCTCAATATCAGTGTGCGAAAACGATTCTGGAACAATAAAGCCTCAGTGCGCTTAAGTTTCCGCGATTTATTTTACACGCATGTTAATGCAGGGGTTACCAACGGTCTTCCGAATACAGCATCAGGCTACTATGAAAAATTCGACAGCAGGTCAGTGGGTGTGACATTCAGCTATTCATTCGGTAAGCTGATCAAGGACCAGCGTAAACACGATGAAGGCAGTGCGGCAGACGAGAAAAGCAGGGTGAATTGATAATATATCACATGGGTAGACCTGGATCTGTAGATATTAGTACTTATCCACACAAGATCTATTATTGGTTTCTCCGAACGGGTGCATCTTTTTGATATTCTTTCGCCGTTGTTGGTCGCCAACCAACAACCTTTCTTTGTGCACTATCAATAAAAAAGGGAAAGACTTTCATCTTTCCCTTCTGTTGCCCGAAGTGGATGGTTTTCGAAGCAATTTATTCCGGAATTGATTCAGTTAACTGAGATTTAAATCTAAATATTGCTGATGGTAAAATAGTAATGCTAATAATTGCTTGCCTGATTATTATGCAAGCAGTTTTCGCCAGCAAGGTTTTAAATATGAATTTTTGTATATTCAATATTTGATATTAGATCCACATCTTCATGAAAATCATAAGGGGTTTAATTGGTATTATAATTTACTTTTTGGGGATAACAGCCGAGCAGACCTGACTGGCGTGTAATAAAAAGCGTTTCGAAAAACAGTCGATAGTGTGCTGATTGAATATGATGATAATATGGACTTGCTGTTTTTATATCACATTTTATCTTATGAAAAAATATAGATCGCATTCTATTATACCTTATCGGCTGCTTTCACTAAAAAAACAAGCGTTATTGTTGCTGTCTTCACTTTTATTTTTTATTCAGGCTTATTCACAAGTCACAGCAGATTTAACCGTTATCTCAAGCAGATCAGCGCACAATGATAATTTCTATTGGCCGACTGAGTTGTATGATGAGCAGAATTTCAATTATGATTCATCCAAACCTTATAGGGGTATTCCTGGAAATCTCACCAGGTACATTATTAAAACATTTGACATTCAACCTGCACAAGCCTGTTATGAATTTTATAATAGGTTGAAAGGAGATATGCCATTAAATGTCTTAAAAAGACTACTGAAAGACAGGAATTTCGAAATAGAAGACACAGTTAAGCTGAGTGTAACACCCATCCGGCATTTTATATCTTTTATAGTTGGCTACGACAATAAAAACAGGATTACCATTATTGGAGATGCAAACAATAACCACGACTTTAGTGACGATACGATATTTCGCTGTGACACATCTGTATTATCTTCCCGAACAACCAAAGCGAAGCTGCAATCCTGGATAGCAGAATATAAATATCAGTATGCATACGATGGAAATATTATCGAAAGAAAATTATTGCTACGTCTCAACCCAGTACCGCTTTTATTCGCCTATGCAGACTCGATCCAGCAGGCACTTTATTTAACAGTAGTAAGTAATGAGGCAAGAAAAGCAAAAATTGTACTCAAAGAAGGAAATGTGTTTTTAGAGATAGGTCACTCAGGAACTGATCCGGTCAGGTTTGATAAAACGTCCAGGATCATCGTGAAAGGGCAATCAAAAGACTTTTATTATACACAGGGAGATAGTCTGTATTTATATAATAAACTTTATTACGTTGATCGAATTTCCGGTTTCGGCGATACTTTGTACTTAAAATATATTAAAAATTATAAGAAACGGTATGGCATATATCCGGGAGATTACGCCTTGAATATTGAATCTGCTGATATGCAAACGAAACGGCCGTTTAATTTAAGCAAGTTAACCGGGAAGTATGTTTTGCTGGATTTTTGGGGAAGTTGGTGCAAGCCTTGTATTGATGCCATTCCAGAGCTGATTGAATTTTCAAAGTTGTATGATCCCTCAATTCTTTCAATTATAAGTGTTGCCGAAGACGCGTTTTCCAAAACTGAATTGCTGAAAAAAATCATTAAGAACAACAATATGAATTGGACACACCTTTTTGAAGAGCAGCAGATGGGCCTTTCAAAAGGAATAGCCTTTAAATTCAAGATTTATTCATTTCCAACACAAATTTTAATTAACCGGGAAGGAAAGATCATTTTCAGGTCAGGTGGCGAAAATAAATTAACTACAAGCGTACTAAAGAACCTATTACGAGGAAGATCTTAAGGATGCTTTAAAGATTGAAACTTCAAACTAGACGGAGGCGTGACAAATAAAAAAGGAAAGGCTATTAACCTTTCCTAACTTTTCGTTGCCCGACCTGGATTCGAACCAAGACATACTGAACCAAAATCAGTTGTACTACCCTTATACTATCAGGCATCCTGCCGCTAATTATCTTAACGGGCTGCAAAAATAGGGCGAGGCAGGGTTTGTTCCAAATTTTTTAGACCGAAGAGGGGTATAATTAGTAATTAGTAGTTAGTAATTAGTAATAGGGTTCCCGTATTTCGGCAATAATTACTAATTACTAATTAACCCAGGTCTTCTTTTTCTTTCAGCGACTTAATCAGATCCAGCGCTTCGGCCACTACATCGCACATGATGGTGATGAGGGAGCCGGGTTTGGCATTATCGTAGGCAAATAGGATCGCTTCTTTCTCATTATAGATAATGGTAATAGGGATATCGCTGGTTTTGGTCTCGTTGATGCCTTCCACCAAAAGGTTCACAATTTCTTCTGCACTACGGCCGCGGAGGTTCTTGTCCTGGCGGATAATGATCTCATCGAAGGATCTGCCGGAAATACGGCCCAATTCGCGGATATCGTCATCCCTACGGTCGCCGGTGCCGCTGATAATGCCCACTTTGGGGGTTCCGTCGATCTTTTTGATAAAATCACACAAAAGTTCCAGTCCCGCCGGGTTATGGGCAAAATCTACCAGGAACCTGAAATGTTTGAACTCGAAAAAATTCAAACGTCCAGGTGTTTGGGATGGGGAAGGGACGAATGTGCTTAAAGCAGTACGTATATCCTCTATCGTAATATCTTTAAAGAGATATGCCGCCAGCATGGCCGGGAGCGTGTTCATTATATTATGCAGGGCCTTTCCGCCATAGGTGATCGGGATCTCGCTCACTTTCATTACGCGGATCTTCCAGGTGCCTTTTAAAATGGATACATAGCCATTCTCATATACTGCTGCGTAGCCGCCTTTCTTGCAATGTCGCTGGATCCGCGGATTTTCTTCAACCATACTGAAATAGGCCACGTTACAGGTCAATCCTTCATGCATGGCGTAGACAAGATCATCTTCAGCGTTGAGGATGGCGAAACCGTGGTTGAAGGTGGTTTCAGGGATCACCGCTTTGGCGCGGGCCATTTGTTCGAGGCTGTCGATACCGCCTAAACCCAGATGGTCGGCAGTTACATTGGTAACGATACTTACATCGCAGTTCTGAAATGCGAGTCCGGCTTTTAATAAACCGCCGCGGGCGCATTCGAGTACGGCAAAATCAACCGTAGGATCACGCAGAACAAATTTTGCACTGAGTGGCCCGGTGCAATCACCCTTCATCATCATTTGATTCTGGATGTATACACCATCACTGGTGGTATAACCCACTTTTCGTCCGGCAGTTTTACAGATATGTGCGATCAGGCGGGTAGTAGTGGTTTTACCATTGGTTCCCGTTACTGCGATGATCGGGATCCTTCCATCAGAGCCTTTCGGGAATAACATATTGATCACGGGCTCGGCCACATTTCTTGCCAATCCTTCCGCGGGTTCAATATGCATTCGGAAACCGGGCGCAGCATTTACCTCCAGTACGGCACCGCCATTTTCATATACCGAACTGCGGAGGTCGGGTGCCATGATATCGATACCGCAGATATCAAGCCCAATGATTTTCGCGATCCTTTCTGCAAGGAAAATATTTACAGGATGCACTTCATCCGTTACATCAGTAGAAGTACCGCCGGTACTGAGATTGGCAGTTGTTTTTAAGAGAACAAGTTCGCCTTTTGGAGGAACGGTTTCCAGTGTATATCCTTTCTCATCCAGCATTTTTTCGCTCGATGCATCGATGGTGATCTGCGTTAACACTTTTTCATGCCCATATCCTCTTCTCGGATCTTTATTGGTTTCATCAACCAGCCATTGTATCGTATGTTCTCCATCACCCACCACAGAAGCCGGTGTTCTCAATGCGGCGCAAACGAATTTATAATTGATCACAAGCACCCTGAAATCAACACCGGTAATAAATTTCTCAACGATCACACTGCGGCTGTAAGTCTTGGCCGATTCAAATGCTTTCAGCGCCTGTTCCCAGGTGGTAATGTTAGTAGTATTGCCTTTTCCATGGTTCCCATCAATCGGTTTGATCACGAGTGGAAAACTGTATTTGGTCAACGCATCTTTTAAGCCTTCCTCTGTTCTTACAACCGTTCCGCCGGGAACAGGGATCTCTGCGGCCTGTAATAAATTTTTGGTTTCTTCTTTATCGCCTGCAATATCTACCGCAATATTACTGGTGGTACTGGCAATGGTAGCACGGATCCTTTTCTGGTGAACGCCATAACCCAATTGAACAAGGCTCTGTCCATTGAGACGGATATAAGGAATCCCGCGTTTGGCAGCTTCTTCCACAATAGAACCGGTAGAGGGGCCGAGACGTGTGTCTTCCCTGATCTCGCGTAATTGTTGAATATCTTCTGTTAGGTCATACGCCACACCATCCACCAATGCCTGTGCAATTCTTACGGATGCCCTTGCCGCGTACACACCGGCATCTTCTTCCATATAATTAAACACCACATAATATTCGCCGGGTTTGCCGGTTCCGCGGGTACGGCCGAAACCGCAGTTCATTCCTGCCAGTGTTTGTATTTCGAGGGCGACATGTTCGATCACATGTCCCATCCAGGTTCCTTCTTTCACTCTTTCAAAAAAACCGCCCGGTGTCCCTATACTGCAGCGATGCGAATACATGGAGGGGAATAGTGTTTGCAGCCTCTCTAGAAATCCATCGATCTCGTTGGTAGGGCGTTGTTCCAGTTCTTCCAGGTCGAGCTTCATTTGAATCAACTGCGGACGGCGCACGCTCCAGTAATTGGGACCGCGTAATATTTTGATTTCTTCGATTTTCATATAATTTGCGAATTAGCGGATTACGGATTAGCGGATTGGGAGAGCGCGGATAATTCGCTAATCCGTAATCCGCCAATCCGCTAATTAAGGAATTAGCGAAATATATCGAATTTTCGGGTACCCCAAAACACTTATTTTTGTTCCGAACGAATTTAGAAGCATGAGTATTCCCAAAGGAAAGCTGATAGCCATTGGTGGCGCAGAAGATAAGGGCACTGATTTTGAAAAAGGGGCAGTGTACCGCGATAACCTTAATTTTTTTGAGCTGGGTATCCTCCGCCGCATTGTAGAAGAAGCAGGTGGAACAGCTGCACGTATTGAAGTGATCACAACCGCATCAACCATTCCTTACGAAGTAGGAGAGAACTACCTGAATGCATTTGGAAAGATCGGTTGCACAGATATCGGTGTGATCCATATCCGTAATCGTGAAGATGCGTTGAATGAAGAATACCTGCAACGCATCAGCCGTTGTGCCGGTGTGATGTTTAGTGGCGGTAATCAATTGCGCCTGACGGCGATCTTTGGCGGCACACGTTTCTTAGATATTATTAAGAAAAGATATCTCCAGGAAAATTTTGTGATAGCAGGAACATCAGCAGGCGCCATGGCCATGAGCAGTACTATGATCTATGAAGGAAATGCAACACGTGCGCACTTAAAAGGCGAAGTAAAAATTACAACCGGCCTGGGTTTTATGGACCAGGTAATATTCGATTCACATTTTGAAAAGCGCGGCCGCTTTGCAAGACTGGCACAGGCAGTTTCTGCCAACCCATCCTGTATCGGTATTGGTTTGGGAGAAGATACCGGTATGCTCATCACACAGGGCAACCGCATGGAAGCTATTGGCAGCGGGCTCGTGATCATTGTTGACGGGCACGATATCCGCTACAGTAATATGGCCGATATACCAGAAGGAAATCCATTGAGTATAGAAAATATAAAAGTGCATTTCTGTGCCAAAGGAAATGGGTATCTTGTTCGGGAAAGAGAATTTGTGGAGCTGATGGGGGAATCGACAACGCCGGTAATGACCGATGTGTACTAAACATCTTATTGGCGAATTAGCGGATTACGGATTAGCGGATTATCAAGAATGAACCAATCCGCCAATTCGTAATCCGCCAATCCGTTAATTGACGAATTATATAAACAATTGCATATGACCAACAAACTCATCCTCCTCGCCCTCTTCGTGGCCTCCATGATCCTGATGGCTTTTCGTTTTGATAAAAAGAAGAAAGTGGTATTCTTTGGTGATTCGATCACTGCTGCCGGTATCCGTGCAGGTGGTTATATCAAACTGATGGATTCATTGATCCTGACAGAGGGCCAAAACGCGAATTATGAATTGGTGGGTGCAGGTGTGAGTGGCGATAAAATCTATGACCTCTATTTACGGATGGAGAAAGATGTACTCGAACAGAAGCCCGATATCGTTTTGATCTATGTGGGTGTGAACGATGTATGGCACAAAGCATCCAGCGGCACAGGAACCGATTATCCCAAGTTTGGAAAATTTTATGAAGCAGTGGTAAATAAATTACAGGCATCCGGCGCTAAAGTGATCGTTTGCACACCTGCGGTGATAGGAGAGAAAACGGATAACTCCAATCAACAGGATGGTGATTTGAATTATTATAGTAATTGGTTACGTGCATTCACTGCAAAAAACAATATTCCTTTGGTTGATCTGCGTGCAGGATTTATCAATTACAACCTGAAGAATAATCCGCAGAACAAAGAATCAGGAATCCTTACTACGGACCGTGTGCATTTAACGCCTGCGGGAAATTTATTTGTTGCGCAGGAGATGTGGAAAGTAATAAAGACTGTGAAATGATTCGCGAATTGGCGGATTGCGGATTAGCGAATTATAAGAAGAAAGCAAAAATCCGCGAATCCGCCAATCCGTAATCCGCTAATCGCTATGATTAAAATCATACAATGAAAAATCTTCTCCTCATCTGTTCACTCCTCATAACACAGAATATCTTTTCTCAACTTCCAAACGGTAAGAAGATTCATATCTATCTATTAGCCGGTCAATCCAATATGGCCGGGAGAGGTATACCCGAAGAAGTCGACACTTTATCCGATCCCAATATCTTGATGTTCAACAAAGAAGAAAAATGGGTACCTGCACGAGAACCTCTGCATTTTGATAAACCGGCTGTTATAGGCGTTGGTCCCGGTTATGCTTTCGCGAAAGAGATGTTGAAAGCAGATAAAAATACAATCATCTGCCTGGTACCAACAGCAGTCGGCGGAACACGTATCGATCTCTGGAAACCGGGCGCTTATGATGAAGCAACCAAAACACATCCATGGGATGATGCCATCCGCCGCGTAAAAACAGCGCTTCCATCCGGCGAATTAAAAGGGATTATCTGGCACCAGGGAGAAAGCGATGCGAATGCCGCACGCAGCGGAACATACGAAAGCAAATTGCGGGACTTAATCGAACGCTTCCGTTCAGAACTCAATGCGCCAAATGTCCCCTTCATCCTTGGTGAGATCGGTGATTTTAAACCGGGAGAGAACAAAGAGATCCCCGTGATCAATGCCATCATAAAAAACGTAGCATCCACAACAAAGAACTCCGGCTTCGCCGAAGCAAGCGGGCTTACACACAATAAGGATTTTGTTCATTTTGATGCAGCATCGGCAAGAAAGTTGGGTAAAAGATATGCAGCTGCGATGCTGGCCGTCAAAAAATAATCTTCCCCAAAAAAATATAGCTTCCTCAAATTTTAGCTAACCAACCGTGCCTCTGTGCCTCTGTGTGAGAAAAAAGATTGCACACAGAGGCCAGAGGCACAGTTTGTTGAGAAATAACTTTCCCATTCCGCTGGCATAACTATTGTATTTTATCTGGTAACTAAATTTATCCATATGAAAAACATATTAATTGCCGCAGGCATTGTAGGAACCGCAGCAGCCGGAGCTTTTCTCTATATGAGAAACCGTAATAAAACATCAAAAGCCATGCACAAACTGGCAGATGCTGCAGGTGATGTTCATGAAAATGTGAGAAAATATTTCAGAAAGGCACACAAAGAAACAAGACGCGATATGGAAGATGCGATCGCATAAAAATAGTACAAGTTTTAGTTTTGAGTTTCGAGTTTGAGCGATGCGATACCTGGTCTCACTACAGGTATCGCATTTTTATGAAATAGAACAGGGGATCAGCTTTTGAAGCAGTGCCGATATCTCTTTTGCGCGACTCATGATCATAGAATGACCACCCTTGTGAATAGTATGATCCGCCTGGATATTTTTGTAAGGCAGTAACCAATCTGTATTACCGTGAATATGAACCAGGTTAGCAGGCACTTCTGTATTTTTCCAATGAACAACAGTGTCCATTGCCCACCGTATAAAACCGGCTGGACAATTGTTGACCATTTCCTGCAGTAACTGTCGATGTACTTTGTCTTTCACTCCCAGGAAAAAAAATAATACCGAAGCAGTAACACCCGTAATATGGGTGGGTACTATTTTGTGTAGTGGTATGGTCCTGCCCATTTTAAAAAATGCGGGCAATTCTTTTTCTCCTTTGGCACTTGAAATAAGGATCAGTTTTTTTACCGGGATTATTTTTGAAATTTCTACGGCCAGCATACCACCAAAAGAAAGCCCTACAATGATGGGCCCAGGATCCGTGATCCTTTCTGTCATTCTTCCGGCATAGGATGTAAATGTTTCTTTTTGTAATGGAGTGATCCAGCCAAGATGTACCTGTTCTATACCCGGTAATTCGAGACGTTGAAATACTCTTTCATCCGCACCCAACCCCGATATGAAATATACTTTCATCAAACCGCTTTGACGAGGTAATAATTTTTCTTCCCTTTTTGCACCAATAAATATTTATCACGTAACAGGTCAGCACTTGATACCTGTGTTTTATCGCTTGATATCTTGGATTTATTCAATCCCAATCCACCTGCCTGCCACATTTTTCTTGCTTCACCTTTACTGGGGAAGATCTGTGTATCAGCCAGGAAACTCACGATCTCGTATCCTGCATCCAAAGAGGCTTTTGGAACATCAATAGAAGGAACACCTTCCATTACCTGCAGCAATTGTTCTTCGGTAAGGCTTTGTAATATTTCAGTAGTGGCATTGCCGAATAAAATTTCAGATGCTTTTACCGCAAATTCATAATCGGCGCGGCTGTGTACAAAACAGGTTACTTCTTCGGCTAATTTTTTCTGTAATGCCCTTTCATGCGGTGCTGATTCCTGTTGCGCAAGCAAAGCCTCAATCTCATCTTTCGGCAGAAGCGTAAATATCTTGATCCACTGTTTGGCATCTTCATCACTTGCATTCAGCCAGAACTGGTAGAATTGATAAGGCGATGTTTTCTTTGCATCCAGCCAAATATTTCCTTTTTCTGTTTTACCAAATTTGCCGCCATCTGTTTTCTTGATCAATGGACAGGTAAAAGCAAATGCTTCACCACCGGCTTTACGGCGGATCAGTTCTGTTCCGGTAACAATATTTCCCCACTGGTCGCTGCCACCCATCTGCAGTTTGCAATTCTTATTTTGGTAGAGCCAGTAAAAATCATAACCCTGTACCAACTGGTAGGTAAATTCTGTAAAACTCATTCCCGTTTCGCCTTCCAGTCTTTTCTTCACACTATCCTTCGCCATCATGTAATTCACCGTAATGTGTTTGCCAACATCACGAATAAAATCCAGGAAATTGAAATCTTTGAACCAGTCGTAATTATTCACCATCTCCGCGGAGTTGGGTTTACCCGGTGTAAAATCCAGGAATTTTGCCAACTGGTTGCGAACACCTTCCTGGTTATGTTTTAATACTTCTTCACTTAATAGGTTCCGCTCTTCACTTTTGCCACTCGGGTCACCCACCATACCTGTTGCGCCGCCCACCAGGGCATAGGGCTTGTGACCCGCACGCTGTAAATGAACCAACAATAAAATAGGCACCAGGCTGCCGATATGCAGGCTGTCTGAAGTAGGATCAAAACCAATATACCCGGATACTGTTTCTTTCTCTAATAACTCAGCCGTACCGGGCATGATGTCCTGTATCATGCCTCTCCACTTTAATTCTTCTGTCAGGTTCATTTTGGTGTTCGTGTTTGCGCAAAAGTAAGGAATCACGACGTGAATAGTCCATGGTCCATGGTCTATGGTCCATGGACAAAAATAGTCTCACAGCTTTCTCCTAAATTTGCCCCATGAGAACAGTTGGCGACGGTACACGTGTTTTGAATTTCCTGGTAGATACCCTGATCATTTTTTTACTGGCCTATTTTGCGTTCAAGGGCTGGAACTGGTATGTACTGAATTGGGAGTATACCCCTTATAGTTTTGGATGGTTCTTTTTCGGGATACTATTCGTGTATTACTTTTTGTTTGAGAGCCTGTTTTCAAAAACGCCGGGTAAATGGTTCTCTTATTCGAAAGTGGTAACCAGTGAAGGAAGGAAAGCAAATATGGGATGGATCTTTATCCGTAGTATCACACGCATTATCATTATCGACCTGTTCTTTATTCCTTTTTTAGGCAAGCCCCTGCATGATTACCTGAGCAGGACCATTTTAATAGAAGGATAGATACGCTTAATGCTGAAAGCAAAACGCTTAACGCAAAGCCTTGCGCATCCCGCATTTCGCGTTTTGCGTTCAGCGTTCAGCATTAAGCGTTCAGCGTTCATTAACTTACTTTTGCATTAATTACATTAAGAATCATGGCTAAAATAGCGATCAATATAGCAACCGGAAGTTTACAGCAGGCAGAGATGATTGTGGGAATAGATCTCGGCACCACCAATAGCCTTGTAGCCATCATACACCCCGAAAGCAAACAACCGATTGCTTTAAAGGAACACAATAGCAGCAGCTTGGTACCAAGCATTGTTCATTTTAATGAGTTGGGTGATGCGGTAGTGGGAGAGGAAGCCAAACAATATTTAGAAACAGATCCGCAGAACACCATCTTCAGCGCCAAACGTTTGATGGGTAAGAGTTATAAAGATATACAGGAGAACGCGGGTTTCTTTACCTATAAAGTGATCGATGATGATACGGATAGCCTGGTAAAAGTACAGGTGGGCGACCGCTTTTATTCACCTATTGATCTCTCTTCATTTATTCTGAAAGAATTAAAACAAAGAGCTGAGCATATTTTAAAAACACCTGTTACCAAAGCGGTGATCACCGTGCCCGCATATTTTAATGATGCGCAAAGGCAGGCAACACGCGATGCAGGAAAATTAGCAGGACTTGATGTACTGAGAATTGTAAACGAGCCAACCGCTGCAAGTCTTGCATACGGGCTGGGCTTGCAAAAGGATGAAGAAAAAACAATTGCTGTGTATGATCTCGGCGGCGGAACATTCGATATTTCCATTCTCAAGATCAGTAATGGAGTTTTTGAAGTGCTGAGTACGAATGGTAATACCTATCTCGGCGGAGATGACCTCGACAGAAGCATTGTTCAATACTGGATGAACGAATCAGGCATTACACAGGATGAGTTAAAACAGAACAAAGAATTATCACAGGGTTTACGTCTTCGTGCAGAAGAAGCAAAAAAACATTTGAGTGCGAATGATTCTTTCAGCATAGAATGGAACGGGAATGATTTATCCATCACCAAAGAAAAATTTGAATCACTGATCAAACCCTTGATTGCTCAGACAATTGATTCCTGTAAGAATGCATTGGCAGATTCTAAATTATCTATCAGGGATATCGATACGATCGTGATGGTAGGGGGGAGTACGCGTGTTCCTGCAGTGAAAGAAGCGGTGAGCGTCTTCTTTGGTAAACCGGTATATGATTCGGTGAATCCCGATGAAGTAGTTGCACTCGGCGCAGCAGTGCAGGCAGATATCCTCGCAGGCAATAACAAAGATTTTTTATTGCTCGATATCACGCCATTGAGTTTGGGCATTGAAACAATGGGCGGATTGATGGATGTATTGATCCCCCGCAATGCAAAGATCCCCACAAAAGTTGGAAGACAATACACCACGCAGAAAGACGGCCAGGGGAATATGCGGATCTCTGTTTTCCAGGGAGAACGCGATCTGGTAAAAGACAATCGTAAACTCGCAGAATTCAGTCTAAAAGGAATTCCCGGTATGCCTGCCGGTATGCCTAAGGTAGAAGTGAGTTTTTTAATTAATGCCGATGGCATACTGGTAGTAAGAGCCAAAGAACTCCGCAGCGGTGTTGAACAGGAAATAGAAGTCAAACCACAATATGGTTTAACCGATGAAGAAGTAGAAAAAATGCTGCTCGAAAGTATCACACATGCCAAAGATGATATGCAAACACGCGCTTTGGTAGAAGCCAGAACAGAAGGAGAGCAGATACTCGCCGTAACAGAAAAATTCATTGGTAAAAATGCCGGGCTGCTTGCCAAAGATGAGTTAACTGCCACAGCCTCTGCCATGCAGGCATTACAATTAGCTTTAACCATGGAAGACAAAAATCTCATCCACACCAAAATAGAAGAACTGAACGAAGTAACCCGCCCATTTGCAGAACGCGCAATGGATGCGGCGATCAGTGGGGCATTGAAAGGGAAATCGATTACGGAATAAGCATCTTATTTTGAATTTTAAATGTTGAATGAAAGAACTCGATCAACCCATTCAACATTTAAAATTCAACATTCAAAATAAAAAATCAGTCTTTCATTTCCAACCTCCGCTGCACATACTTCCCTAAAATATCAAATTCAATATTCACCACAGACCCAACAATAACCTGGTGAATATTGGTATGCTCAAACGTATATGGTATCACAGCGATTGTAAACCGGTCCTTCCCAACATGAAAACAGGTTAAACTGGTCCCATTAACCGCAATAGATCCTTTCTCGATCACCAAATGGGCAAATTCAGCGGGAAACTGAAAAGTAAACTCCCATGATCCATCCAGTTCTTTTCTTTCCACACAAACAGCCGTAGTATCCACATGCCCCTGTACAATATGGCCATCCAGCCGGCCATTCATCAGCATACATCTTTCCAGGTTGATTTCCATTCCTTCTTTCCAGTTGCCGAGATCAGTTTTTTTGAGGGTTTCTTCTATGGCCGTAACCAGGTGTTTATCGCCATCCAATGCCTCTATCGTAAGGCAAACCCCGTTATGACTAACGCTTTGGTCAATTTTTAGCTCCTTCGAAATGGGAGATTCTATCCAGAAACTCAGATTGGTCCCTTTGGCCGAAATGGATCCAATCTTGCCCGTACATTCAATAATTCCTGTAAACATGGCTGCAAGGTAATAATAAGGCGCAAGGTTCAAGAATCAAGGCACAAGACCCCGGGTTTAAGCCTTGTGCCTTGATTCTTGCGCCTTGTTTCTTGTTCTTTTGACAAGTCCAAACCATAAACTTTACTTAGTATTTGGAATTTTCATCCGAAGCCTTATCTTTGCACTCCTAAAAAACACCTGAGGAGGTATAATAGCTATGCTAATCATCGATTCAAAAGATTGTGAAAACATCGACAAGGCGCTCAAGAAGTACAAGAAGAAGTTTGAAAAAAGTAAAACTTTGCTCCAACTGAGAGAGCGCCAGGCTTTCATCAAGCCATCAGTAGTTCGTCGCGGACAGGTACTGAAAGCAATCTACAAGCAGAACATTGCCAGCGGCAAGATCGAAGGATAATTCTTCGTTTCCGCCCAACATATTCATAAGTAGCCCTGAGTTTACTAACTTTAGGCTACTTTTTTTATGCCCATACCTCAGTATCCACAGTTACAGGCTTTTCTCGACTATCTCAAATTTGAGAAGCGTTACTCGCAGCATACCCTTATCTCTTACCAGAACGACCTGGAGCAGTTCTTTGCCTATTTGGCGAGCCAGTTTGATGCACCGCCGGTAGACAAGATCACAGCCATGTTTGTAAGAAGCTGGCTGGCAGAGATGAAAGAGGATGAAATAAGTTCCAAAACCATCAACAGAAAGATTTCCTCGCTTAAATCTTTTTTTAAATATGAGATGAAAACGGGAGGACTGAAGCAAACCCCGATGGCTACCGTTACCGCACCAAAGGTTAGTAAGCGCCTGCCTGTTTTTGTAGAACAGAAGGATATGGCCACTTTATTTGATTATGTAGAATTTTCAGATGACTGGAAGGGCCGAACCGAACGACTGGTACTGCGTTTGTTTTACAGTACCGGCATGCGTTTAAGTGAGTTGATCAACCTGAAAGAATCACAGCTTGATCCATCCCATTCACAGGTTAAGGTGCTGGGAAAAGGCAACAAGGAGCGTATCATACCCATATCAAAAGAGCTGGTAGCGGATCTTCAGCTATATGTAGAAGATAAGCCTGTAAAAGACACAGGAATCTTAAACGTTTTTGTATCCGAAAAAGGCAAACCATTACAACCAAGATCGGTATATAGTTTTGTAAAACATCATTTATCACAGGTAACTACAATACAGAAAAAAAGTCCTCATATCCTGCGTCATAGTTTTGCCACGCATTTGATGAACAACGGCGCAGAACTCAATGCTGTAAAGGAATTACTCGGCCACAGTAGTTTGGCTGCCACACAGATCTATACCCATAATACGATCGAAAAACTGAAAGAGGTTTTTAAAAAAGCACATCCAAAAGCATAGTTTGGTAAGGCTCTCATAAAACTTAAAAAAATACTTTCATTATTTGTTTTTTTGATTGGGTTTTATGTACCTTGTTAGTCACACAAAATCCGCATCAGGCGGGTATGAAATTGTAAAAAAGTTCTTTCAAATAATTTTTTCACCGATTAAACGTGAGTTGCTATGAACGTTAACATTCAAACTGTGCATTTTGACGCAGACGACAAATTGGTTGAGTATGTATCCCGCAAACTGGAGAAGCTGAACACCTTCCACGACCGGATCTCGAAAGTGGATGTGTTTCTTAAGCTCGACAATGTGGTTCACACGATTAAAGACAAGGTAGCAGAGATCAGTATTCATGTGCCGAGGCACGATTTCTTTGCCAAAGCTTCCTCCAAATCTTTTGAAGAGTCGTTTGACAATGCAATGGAATCTATTGTTTCACAGATAAAACGTAAAAAAGAAAAATTAGCAGCCTAAAAAACGCAAAAGGCTTCCTGCCGAAAACAGGAAGCCTTTTTCATTTGGGTTAGCCACAGAATACACAGACTAGCACAGTTTTTTCTGTGTAAATCTGTGTATTCTGTGGCTAAAAAATAATTCTCAGCGCAGCAAGACCATCATTTTTTATGAAAAAAAACTTTCTTCTTTTCTGTATCATCCTTTTAACCGCCTGTTCCTCAAAACAGCGTGAAACCCTTGCCCACATTACACAACGCCGTGTTGATGCTGGCGGCAAAGTGATGATATCTTACCAATTCCTGAATGGCACGAGCCTGGTATCCGATAGTATGGAAGTAGCCAAAACCTCCATTGTTCCGCATGATTCTGTAAAAGTTATTTTTTCCCCTGAAAACCCCACAGAGAGCCATTTAGTGCTGCCATGAAGCAGTGTTTTAGGAGGATAGTTGAAAACCTTGTTGAAAACTGATTGAAAATTTTCTTTTCAAAATTTTGCTGAATTAAGTTTTCCATTACCTTTGCCATCCCAAAAAAATGGGAACAGTTCTTTATTTCATGCCGAAGTAGCTCAGTTGGTAGAGCAGCTGATTTGTAATCAGCAGGTCGCGGGTTCGAGTCCCATCTTCGGCTCTTGGTAATGCAGTCTGTAGTCTGTAGTCTCTTGTTTGTGGTTTCAACCACAGGCTTCAGACCACAGTCTTCAGACCGCTAGGGGCAGATGGCCGAGTGGTTAAAGGCGACAGACTGTAAATCTGTTCTCTCACGAGTACGTAGGTTCGAACCCTACTCTGCCCACGTTTCGAATTTGATAATGTGATGATTTGATAATTCGATAATTAGTTCTTTGTAAAGTGATAATTTGGGTTCTGAATGGTGAATAATTGTCAAATTATCACATCTCAAATTATCACATTTAACAAGCGGAAGTAGCTCAATTGGTAGAGCGATAGCCTTCCAAGCTATAGGTCGCGAGTTCGACCCTCGTCTTCCGCTCTCGAGAGGTTTGTAGTTTGTGGTTTGTAGTTTGTGGTTAAAACTACAAACCACAAACTACCGGCAACAAACTGAGTTTAAGCCGTTGTAGCTCAGGGGTAGAGCACTTCCTTGGTAGGGAAGAGGTCGTGAGTTCGATTCTCACTAACGGCTCTATAGGAAAGAGAAAAGTGAAAAAGATCCTTTAACGGGGAAAACATAAATTTGTAAACTGGCATAGCGCCTCAATTTTTTAAACACAACTAAAAACCGATAAAAATGTCTAAAGAGACCTTCAAGAGGGAGAAACCTCACGTAAACGTTGGTACAATTGGTCACGTTGACCACGGCAAAACCACTTTAACCGCAGCGATCACCATGATCTTGTCGAAAAAAGGCATGGGTAATATTGCGAAAAAGTATGATGAAATTGATGGCGCGCCGGAAGAAAAGGAGCGTGGTATCACTATCAATACAGCACACGTTGAATATCAGACTGCTAATCGTCACTATGCGCACGTTGACTGTCCAGGTCACGCCGACTATGTGAAAAATATGATTACAGGTGCTGCTCAGATGGACGGTGCAATCTTAGTTGTGGCTGCTACCGATGGTCCTATGCCTCAAACAAAAGAGCACATCCTGCTTGCCCGCCAGGTAGGTGTACCTCGTATAGTTGTGTTTATGAACAAGGTTGACCTTGTTGATGATCCTGAATTATTAGAATTAGTTGAAATGGAGATCCGTGAGTTATTGACTTCTTATGGATTTGACGGAGATAATACACCAATCATACAAGGTTCTGCAACAGGAGCTTTGGCTGAAGATGCTAAATGGGTTGCTAAGATCGACGAGCTGATGGAAGCAGTTGATACTTACATTCCTTTGCCTCCCCGCCCGGTTGATATGCCGTTCCTGATGTCTGTGGAAGATGTATTCTCTATCACAGGTCGTGGTACAGTTGCTACGGGTCGTATCGAGCGTGGTATCATCAAAGTAGGTGAGAGCGTTGAGATCGTAGGTTTAATGGAAGCTCCGTTAACTTCAACCTGTACAGGTGTGGAAATGTTCAAAAAATTATTGGACGAAGGTCAGGCTGGTGATAACGCAGGTCTGCTGTTACGTGGTATCGAGAAAAAAGATATCCGTCGCGGTATGGTAATCTGTAAACCAGGTTCTATCACTCCACACACTGAGTTCAAAGGTGAAGTTTACGTATTGAGCAAAGAAGAAGGTGGACGTCACACTCCATTCTTCAACAAATACCGTCCACAATTCTATTTCCGTACTACAGACGTAACTGGTGAGTGTACCTTACCTGCAGGAACTGAAATGGTAATGCCTGGCGATAACATCGGTCTTTCTGTTAAATTGATCCAGCCGATCGCGATGGAGAAAGGTTTGAAATTCGCTATCCGTGAAGGTGGTCGTACAGTAGGTGCCGGTCAGGTTACTGAAATCGTTAAATAAAAAAATAAGCTATCCGCCCCGGCGGATTAGCTTCTAAACAAATGTTTTTACATACATTTGTAACATACTCTAAAAGCTGTTCCGGACCTCCGGAATAGCTTTTAGCTTTCTACGGGCATCGTACAACGGTTAGTATTAAGGTCTCCAAAACCTTCGATCTGGGTTCGAATCCTAGTGCCCGTGCGAATAATTTGATAATGTGATGATGTGATAATTCGATAATGAATTTAGCACCTGGCCATTATCACATTATCCAATTATAACATTATCAAATTGGTTTTATGAACAAGATCGCAACCTATTTCAAAGAGAGTTACCATGAGTTGTTGCAGAAAGTAACCTGGCCTTCATGGACACAGTTACAGCAGAGTACCGTGATCGTTCTGGTGGCTACTATTATCATCACAGCAATGGTATCTATTATGGATTTTTCCAGTAACCAGCTGTTGAGACTGGTCTATTCATTATTTAAGTAAACAAAACCATGGAAGAGCAAGTTGTAGAATCAGCAGGGGTAGAAAGTGCAGCACCACAGGCAGAAACCAAATGGTATGTGCTTCGCGTGGTGAGTGGCAAGGAGCGTAAAGTAAAAGAATACCTCGATAAAGATATTATCCGCAGCGGCTGGCAGGAGATCATTAAACAGATCTTCCTCCCAATGGAAAAAGTATACAAAGTGCAGAACGGTAAGAAAGTAATGCGCGAAAAAAACTATTTCCCGGGTTATGTAATGATGGAAGTACTGGACGGTAAACTGAATGATGATATCGTACAACACATCAGCAATATCAGCAACGTGATGCACTTCCTTACAGACGGAAAAGGATCTAAAGGAAACATTATCTCCCTCCGCAAAAGCGAAGTGAACAAAATGCTGGGTAAAGTAGATGAGATGAACGATCAGGGTGTAACCATGAGCGAACCGTTTATCGTGGGCGAAACCATCAAGATCATCGAAGGGCCTTTCAACGACTTTAACGGCGTGATCGAAGATGTTAATGATGAGAAAAAGAAACTGAAAGTAACTGTGAAAATCTTCGGACGTTCAACACCGGTAGAACTGAGTTATATGCAGGTGGAGAAATTAAGTTAATCCATCGTGAAATATTTGATGAAAGGCCATCTCGTTTGAAGATGGCCTTTTATTTTTGCCATATCTTTAAGATCATTATAAAACAAAATACACAATGAAAAAGATCATACTTATTCTGTCAGCCCTTTGTATCGGTTTCGCAGTAAATGCACAACCACCTAAAGTTCCTGCTGATAAAGGAGCAACATTTGGCGCAGAAGGTGTAACGGCTGATAACGCCATCACTGTTGAACAGTTGGTGTCTAACCTGAAAGGGAAAGAAGGCAAAGTGGATGTGAAGATCAAAGGAAAAGTAACAGAAGTGTGCCAGGAAATGGGCTGCTGGATCAAAGTACAATCAACCAATGGCGATATGACCGTTCGCATGAAGGACCATAAATTCTTTGTACCGGTTATCCTTAGCGGAAAAACGATCGTTATCGACGGAACCGCTGAAGAAAAGATCACCAGCGTAGAATCACAAAAACATTTGCTGGAAGATGCGGGTAAGTCAAAAGAAGAGATCGCTAAGATCAAAGCACCCAAGAAGGAGATTGTGATACAGGCGAAGGGTATATTGGTTCTGTAAGGTATTGATAATCAACGTCAAAATTAAAAAGGCAAAAATCAAAAAATGAGCAATTATTTTTGATTTTTGCCTTTTTGATTTTGACGTTCTCATACAAATCCCTACCTTTGCCGCCCCAAAAGTTCTTTAGAAAAAGAATGATTGAATTTGGGAGTTCCGCATAACGCGGGACGCTATTACCAATTAAATCTAAAAAAAATGGCAAAAGAAATCTCAGGCTTCGTGAAGCTGCAGGTGAAAGGTGGTCAAGCCAATCCCGCGCCTCCGGTAGGCCCCGCACTCGGTTCCAAGGGTGTGAACATTATGGAGTTCTGCAAACAATTCAATGCAAGAACACAAGACAAAATGGGAAAAGTTGTTCCTGTTTTGATTACAGTTTACACAGACAAGTCTTTCGACTTTGTACTGAAAACTGCTCCGGCCGCTGTCCAGTTAATGGAAGCCGCAAAGATCACTTCCGGATCAAAAGAAAGTAACCGTCAAAAAGTAGGTAAAGTAAGTTGGGACCAGGTTGAAGTTATCGCTAAAGATAAAATGGCCGATCTCAATGCATTTACTTTAAACAGCGCCATGAGCATGGTAGCCGGTACTGCACGCAGTATGGGTATCACTGTTGATGGAAAAGCTCCATGGGAAAACTAATTTATTCATCTTAACAACATTAGAAAATGTCACTTACTAAGAAAAGAAAAGTAGCAGTAACTAAGGTGGATAAAAACAAAGTTTATTCCCTGAAAGACGCTTCTACACTCGTAAAAGAAATTAACTGTACCAAGTTTGATAGTTCTGTTGATCTGCATATCCGTTTGGGTGTAGATCCTAAGAAAGCAGATCAGCAGGTACGTGGTACCGTATCATTACCACATGGTACCGGTAAAACAAAGAAAGTATTGGTGCTTTGCACACCTGATAAAGAAGCAGCAGCTAAAGAAGCAGGTGCTGATTTCGTAGGTCTTGATGAATTCATTACCAAAATCGAAGGCGGTTGGGTAGATATCGATGTGATCATCGCAACTCCGGCTGTAATGCCTAAGATCGGTAAATTAGGTAAAGTGTTAGGTCCTCGTAACCTGATGCCAAACCCTAAAACAGGAACTGTTACAAACGATGTAGCAGCTGCAGTAAATGAAGTAAAAGGCGGTAAGATCGCTTTCAAAGTTGATAAAGCAGGTATCGTACACGCTTCTATCGGCCGTATCTCATTTGCATCTGAAAAAATTGCTGAGAACAGTGCCGAACTGATCAATGCCATCATGAAACTGAAACCATCTACCGCAAAAGGGATCTACCTGAAAGGCGTTAGCATGGCCAGCACAATGAGCCCGGGTATCACATTAGACACGAAACAATTAGCCAACTAATCCTGGTGATTTATCCTCCTTCGCCTAGGCTTCGGCGGATAAAGATGACCCGGGTTTTAAAAAAAATTAGTTATGACAAAAGATCAAAAAAATGAAGTGATTGAGGTCCTGAAAGGGAAGTTCAGTCAGTACAATAACTTTTACATTACCGATACAGAATCTCTGACGGTAGCACAGGTTTCAAAACTTCGCCGCACTTGTTTCGACAAACAGGTTGAAATGAAAGTGGCCAAGAATACATTGATCCGCAAAGCGCTCGAATCTCTGGATGCTGAAAAGTATGCAGGTGTGTATGAGTCTTTGAACAATGTAACTGCGTTGATGTTCTCTGAGAACCCTAAAGAACCAGCTTTGATCATCAGTTCTTTCCGTAAGGCGAGCAATGGTGACAAACCCGTTCTGAAAGCGGCTTTCATTAACGGAGATGTTTACACAGGAGACAATACCCTGAAATCATTAACACAGATCAAAACTAAGAATGAATTGATCGGTGAAGTGATCGGATTGTTACAGTCACCTGCTAAACGCGTGATCGCTGCATTATTGCACCACCACGAGCAGAAAGCAGCAGGTGTTGAAGCACCGGCTCCTGTAGCGGAAGCAGCAGCTCCTGTAACAGAAGCAGCAGCACCGGAAGCTCCGGCGGCTGATGCAGCACCAGCTGAATAGTTAAAAGTTAAGAGTTGACTTTTCACTCTTAACTAAAACATATCCCAGGCCTGAGGGAAAATAAAGGCTAATTTTTTTAAACCCTCCGTCGGATCACGAAAACATCGTGGTGTGAAGACGGAAAAAATTTAAACACATGGCAGACGTAAAATCATTAGCCGAAACATTAGTAGGCTTAACAGTAAAAGAAGTTCAGGAATTAGCTGATGTATTGAAAGCTGATTACGGTATTGAGCCAGCTGCAGCAGCAGTGGTTATGTCAGGCGACGGCGGCGGTGGCGCAGCAGCAGTTGAAGAGAAAACATCTTTCGATGTTATCCTCGTTAGCGGCGGTGCAAGCAAACTGGGCGTTGTTAAGATCGTTAAAGAATTAACTGGTCTTGGTCTGAAAGAAGCGAAAGACTTAGTTGATGGCGCTCCTAAAGCAGTAAAAGAAGGCGTATCTAAAGCAGAAGCTGATGATATCGCTGCTAAACTGAAAGACGGTGGTGCTGAAGTTGAAATCAAATAATTTCTGCTTCTAAAATATATAAAGCCGGTAAGATTTTCTTACCGGCTTTTTTGTTTTTACCAGAGAGACACGGAGGGCACAGAGTTTCACAGAGGGTTCTTGATAGTAGCATCTCTCTGTGAAACTCTGTGCCCTCTGTGTCTCTGTGGTGAAAAAAATCCTAACTTACCATCACTAAAACACCGCCATGAAAACGATGCCCATCCTCGCAGTCGGACTTCTTTTATTTGCCTCCTGCAAAACCAATTCAGACTCAGGCCAATTCTACCTTGATAAGGCTGGTATGGATACCACTGTTCAGCCGGGTGATAATTTTTTCCGTTATGCCAACGGCACCTGGATAAAAAATGCAAAGATCCCCGATGACCAGAGCGGATGGGGAAGCTTCTATACTTTGTATGATGAGAACCTGAAAAAAATGCGCACGATACTGGATGAAACCTCATCCAAAACAGACCATCCCAAAGGTAGTGCCGCACAGAAAGTAGGAGATTTTTATGCGAGTGGTATGGATACTGCGGCAATCGAAAAATTGGGTTACGATCCCCTGAAACCCATGCTTGCAAAAATTGATGCGGTTAGGAATTATAAAGAATTACTTAACCTGTTGGGTGAAAGCATGAAAGAAGGCGATGGCGATATTTCGCAGATCGGTTATTATGTTGCTTCGGATGAAAGAAACAGCGTGAAGAATATCATGATCCTTTACCAGACAGGCACCACGCTTCCTGAAAAAGAGTATTATACAAAAATGGATCCGCTTACTGTAGAAAAACGTACCAAACTGGTAGAGCATGCAGCTAAATATTTTATGCTGACAGGTATGGATGAAGCAGACGCAAAAAAAGCGGGTGCTGATATGCTGGCACTTGAATCAGAGATCGCTAAATCACACCTGACACCGGTTGAACTCAGGGATCCGATAAAGAATTATAACAAGATGTCTGTAGCAGATCTTGAAAAGATCTCACCTAATATCGGTTGGTCAAGCCTCTTTGATAAAATGGGAGTGAAGACGGATAGTGTGAATGTATCTCAACCAAAATATTACCAGGCATTAAGTGCATTGCTTGCTTCAAAACCAATTGAAGTATGGAAACAAAAAGTAAAATTCAATTACATATCCAACAGCGCGGCTTACCTGAGTAAAGCATTTCGTGATGAGCGTTTTTCTTTTGGTAAATTATTCTCCGGTGCAAAAGTGCAACCGGAACGCTGGAAGAAAATGGTATCGCTTTCAGACAATGACCTGCTGGCCCAACTGTACGTAGAAAAATATTTCCCGCCTGAAGCCAAAAAAAGAATGGATGAGCTGGTAGAAAACCTGCAGAAAGCATTTAAGACACGTATCGCGAAACTTGACTGGATGAGCGATACCACCAAACAGAAAGCGCAGGATAAATTAGCTGCCTTCCTTAAAAAAATCGGTTATCCTTCCAAATGGAAGAACTATGATGATGTGGAGATCAGCCGCAACAATTTCTATAACAACATGCGCAGTTTCTCCAAACACAGTTTTAAAGAGGGTATAGAAAAAATAGGAAAGAAGGTAGATAAAACAGAATGGCTCATGACCGCCCCAACGGTAAATGCGTATTATAATCCTACTTTCAACGAGATCGTTTTCCCTGCCGGCATATTACAAATGCCTTTCTTTGACCTGCATGCAGACGATGCCGTAAACTATGGCGCCATCGGTCTCGTGATCGGTCATGAAATGACACATGGTTTTGATGACCAGGGGAGACAGTACGACCTCGAAGGAAACCTGAAAGACTGGTGGACACCAACCGACGGCAACAAATTCAAATCAAAAGCAAAAGGGGTAGTTGATCAGTACAATACATTCGTGGTATTAGACAGCCTGCATGTAAACGGTGAATTAACCCTGGGAGAGAACCTTGCAGATATCGGGGGGCTCGCTATAGCATGGGATGCATTCAAACTAACAGATCAGGGTAAGAGTGATAAAAAGATAGACGGCTATACACCCGACCAAAGGTTCTTCCTCGGTTTTGCACAGGCATGGCGTGTTGCGAGTCGTCCTGAAACCGTAAGAACAGGGATCACTACCGATCCGCATTCACCTGATGAGTTCAGGGTGGTAGGGCCATTGTCGAACTTTGATCCTTTCTATACAACTTATGGTCTTACAGAGAAAAGTAAGATGTATCGCAAACCTGAAAACAGAGCTAAAATATGGTGAGCAAATGGCACGCGGATGACACGGATCAAGCGGATTATAACGGATCAGATCAGTGCAAATCCGCTTGATCCGTGTGCCATTGATTGCAAACATAAGAAGCCGCCCTTTTCAAAACGGCTCCCGTGTTGCTTCCTCATGTAGTGTTACAACTTAAAACTCAAACCTCCGTGCACTATATACTTCCCATATCCGCCCTCCATAAATATGCCTGCATTCTTTGAAATATGTATGTTCACACCCAGTCCAACCTGGTAAGCAAACTGGTTCAGATCGGATAAGTAGCCCATTTTATTGCCGTTGGCATCCGTATAATCCTGTTTCCATACATTCAGGCCGATGGCCGTTCTCAGGTACGGGGAAACCTTTCCATTCGTTGGCACATAGTTCATCAGGTTCAGCATCACGCTCCAGTTATCAAGTGAACCACTTAATGCCTGCGCCCCGTTATTATAATTGAAATAATTGGCGCTCACCTGGCCGTGTGTGACCATTACCCCGATACTTGAGGTGCGGTTGTATTGGATATCCACTGCCCCGGTGATCGGGCCGGTTTGCGTTACCGGGCCGCGGTAATAGTTGTAAAAACCTGCCAGTTCATTGGCATCCAGGTTGGGATAACCATAACTCAGTGAAAAATGAACCACCGGATCAAATTTGGGTTGCGGTTGTCTCCTGATCACTCTCCGCTGAGGTCTGGAAGGATAGGGGCGGCCATACCCGCCGCGTGGGTATCCGGGGCCGTAAATTACCTGGGCGGAAGCAAATTCCACCAGGCCGGCCGAAAACACGATCATCAGTAACACATACTTACGCATATCCTTTTATATTTGGCTATGGGATAGCGATTTAAGGACCCGGTTTAGCCAAAAACTGTTAAAAATTCCTGGCTTTTACCTTTTTTGGCAGAACGTTGATTTTCTTTTCCCCAAACAGCCGTTTGGTCCAAAATTTGTTTTTTAGGTTTCCCTTCATTCCTTACCTTTGCCATCCTTATTTTGGGCCAATTAGCGGGTGGACATCTTTATCATTATCGTTTGAATGGTGGATGAGCCGATTGTACGCTAAGAGAATTTCCGTTCTCCCCGAATTTTTTTTCGCATAAAACCGGTTTTCACACATATGTCTACAACAACATTGAACAACAGGGTCAACTTCGGAAAAACAAGACATTTAGCCGATGCACCTGACCTTCTCGACATTCAGTTAGAATCATTCAGAGAATTTTTCCAGTTAGAGACCACGCCTGATAAACGTAATGTGGAAGGGCTGTTCCGTGTGTTCAAGGAGAACTTTCCTATTACAGACACGCGTAACATCTTTATGTTGGAGTTCCTGGATTATTTTATTGATCCGCCACGTTACACAATTGAAGAGTGTATGGAGCGTGGTCTTACTTACGCTGTTCCTTTGAAAGCCAAACTCCGTTTGAGCTGTAACGACGAGGAGCATGTGGATTTCCAGACCATCGTACAGGATGTATTCTTAGGAAACATTCCATACATGACACCGCGTGGTACATTCGTAATTAATGGTGCTGAGCGTGTGGTTGTATCGCAGCTTCACCGTTCACCGGGTGTATTCTTCGGCCAGTCTATTCACCCTAACGGAACCAAGATCTACTCTGCAAGGGTGATCCCGTTCAAAGGCGCGTGGATGGAATTTGCGACCGATATCAACAACGTAATGTATGCTTACATCGACCGTAAGAAAAAGTTCCCTGTAACAACTTTGTTACGTTCTATCGGTTTCGAAACTGATAAGGATATCCTGGAACTCTTCGGTATGGCCGATGAAGTGAAAGCTGATAAAAAATCTCTTGCTAACCAGGTTGGAAAGAAACTCGCTGCACGCGTGCTTCGCACATGGGTAGAAGATTTCGTTGATGAAGATACTGGTGAAGTAGTGAGCATCGAGCGTAACGAGATCGTGATGGAAAGGGATACGGTTCTTGATGAAGAAGCCATCGCTACCATTATTGAAATGGAAGTGAAAAGCGTATTCATTCAGAAAGAAGACGTGGGTGGAGATTACGCCATTATCTATAACACATTAAACAAAGATACTTCGAACAGTGAGCTGGAAGCGGTTCAGCATATCTATCGCCAGTTGCGCGGTGCTGATGCCCCTGATAACGAAACTGCACGTGGTATCATCGATAAATTATTCTTCTCTGATAAGAGATATGATTTGGGAGAAGTTGGCCGTTACAAGATCAACCGCAAACTGAACCTTGATTATCCTTTACAGAAAAAAGTATTGACTAAACAGGATATCATTGAGATCATCAAGTACCTCGTTCGTTTAACGAACGCGAAAGCTGAGATCGATGACATTGATCACCTGAGCAACCGTCGCGTACGTACTGTAGGCGAGCAGTTGTATGCTCAGTTCGGTGTTGGTTTAGCGCGTATGGCGCGTACCATCCGTGAGCGTATGAACGTACGTGATAACGAGGTATTTACTCCTGTTGATTTGATCAATGCGAGAACCTTATCTTCTGTTATCAATTCATTCTTCGGAACATCACAGTTATCGCAGTTCCTGGACCAAACCAATCCTTTGAGTGAGATCACGCACAAGCGTCGTATCTCCGCATTAGGACCAGGAGGTCTGAGTCGTGAGAGAGCTGGTTTCGAGGTTCGTGACGTACACTATTCTCACTACGGCCGTTTGTGTACGATTGAAACTCCGGAAGGACCAAACATTGGTCTGATCTCTACACTTTGCGTACACGCTGCTATTAACGATATGGGTTTCATCGAAACCCCTTATCGTAAAGTAGAAGGTGGTAAAGTGAACATGAAGGAATTGACTTTCCTGAGTGCGGAAGAAGAAGATTCAGCTAAGATCGCACAGAGTAATTCTCCTTTGAATGATAAAGGACAGTTTACTGAAGACAAAGTTGTATCACGTCAAACCGGTGATTTCCCGATCCTTGATAAAGAAGAAGTAGAATATATGGACGTTGCCCCGAACCAGATCGTTGGTTTGAGTGCTTCGCTGATCCCGTTCCTTGAGCATGATGATGCCAACCGTGCCTTGATGGGATCAAACATGCAACGCCAGGCGGTTCCTTTGTTACGTCCTGAAGCACCCATTGTTGGTACAGGATTAGAAGGAAAAGCTGCACGTGATGCACGTATCCAGATGCACGCTGAAGGAAATGGTGTGATCGAATTTGTTGATGCAAATGAAATTCATGTTCGTTACGACCGTAACGACCTGGATCGTTTGGTAAGCTTTAATGAAGATTTACAAGTATATCGCCTGACTAAATTCATCAAAACAAACCAGGCTACCTGTATCAACCTGCGTCCTGCTGTTCGTAAAGGACAGAAAGTGAAGAAAGGAGATTTCTTAACAGAAGGATACGCAACAAAAGATGGTGAATTAGCATTGGGTCGTAACCTGCAGGTGGCATTCATGCCATGGAAAGGTTACAACTTCGAGGATGCCATCGTGATCAGTGAGAAAGTGGTTCGTGAAGATTTATTTACCTCGGTTCACATTGAAGAGTATGAACTCGAAGTACGCGATACAAAATTAGGAGAAGAAGAATTAACACCAGATATACCAAACGTTTCTGAAGATGCTACCAAAGATCTTGATGAGCATGGTATCATCCGTATCGGTGCAACCATTAAAGAAGGAGATATCTTAATCGGTAAGATCACACCAAAAGGTGAATCAGATCCTACCCCTGAAGAAAAACTCTTACGTGCCATCTTCGGTGATAAAGCCGGTGATGCAAAAGATGCTTCTTTAAAAGCACCAAACGGAACAGAAGGTGTGGTTATTGATAAAAAACTTTTCCAGCGCGCCAAGAAAGATAAGAATGGCAAGATCCGTGAGAAAGCGTTGTTAGAGAAAGTTGAAAAAGTTCACCAGCAGAATACAGAATCACTGAAAGAACTGTTGTTAGAAAAACTGCAGACCTTGTTGAAAGACAAAGCATCTACAGGTGTAAGCAACAACTTCGGTGAAATGCTGATCGGTAAAGGCGCCAAATTCAATCAGAAGAATTTGTCAACTATCGATTACCAGAATGTAAATCCACTGGGCTGGACAGCTGATGCAAAAATTGATGACCAGATCAACACTTTATTGCACAACTACAGCATTAAGTTCAACGAAGAATTAGGTCGTTATAAGAGAGAGAAATTCAATATCTCTATCGGGGATGAATTACCTGCAGGTGTGTTGAAACTCGCGAAAGTTTATCTCGCAGTTAAACGTAAACTGAAAGTGGGTGATAAGATGGCGGGCCGTCACGGTAACAAAGGTATCGTTGCCAAGATCGTTCGTGCAGAAGATATGCCATTCATGGAAGATGGAACACCGGTTGATATCGTGTTGAACCCACTAGGGGTACCATCACGTATGAACCTGGGACAGATCTATGAAACAATCTTAGGATGGACCGGTAAGAAATTAGGATTGAAATTCTCTACACCAATCTTCGATGGTGCTTCTACAGACCAGATTGAAGACTACTGTAAACAAGCTGATATTCCACGTAACGGCCATACTTACTTATATGATGGAGAAACAGGAGATCGTTTCCACCAGAAAGCAACGGTAGGTATCATCTATGTTATCAAACTGCACCACATGGTTGATGATAAGATGCACGCACGTTCGATCGGACCATACAGCTTGATCACACAACAGCCGTTGGGTGGTAAGGCACAGTTTGGTGGACAGCGTTTTGGTGAGATGGAGGTTTGGGCACTGGAAGCATATGGTGCAGCTAACATCTTGCAGGAATTGCTTACACTGAAATCTGATGATATTATCGGCCGCGCGAAAACTTACGAAGCGATCGTGAAAGGTGATAATATCCCACGCCCGGGTGTTCCTGAATCATTCAATGTACTTGTACATGAGCTGAGAGGTCTGGGTCTTGATCTGAAATTCGAATAAGAAAGCATAGTCGATAGACCATGGTCCATGGACTATGGTCTATCGACCAATATAACAGTAGCTGAAGTAAGATTCTGCTGCTGACAACAAAATAAATAATACAAATCCTCAACAGAGATATGGCAATCAAAAGAGATAACAAACCGAGACCAACGTTCTCTCAGATCACTATCAGCTTAGCATCTCCTGATAGTATCCTCGAAAGAAGTTTTGGTGAAGTTTTAAAGCCTGAAACCATCAACTACCGTACGTATAAACCCGAACGTGATGGTTTGTTTTGTGAAAGAATTTTCGGACCGGTAAAAGATTATGAGTGCGCGTGCGGAAAATACAAACGTATCCGTTACAAGGGTATCGTGTGCGACCGTTGCGGTGTGGAAGTTACCGAGAAGAAAGTACGTCGTGAGCGTATGGGACACATCAAATTAGTTGTGCCTGTTGTTCATATCTGGTACTTCAAAAGTTTACCAAACAAGATCGGTTATTTATTAGGTATGAGCTCTAAGAAATTAGAGACCATCGTATATTATGAAAGATATGTAGTTATTCAAGGCGGTATTAAAGAAAACCTTACCATGGGTGATCTTTTAACTGAAGAAGAATACCTCGATATCCTTGATAACTTACCAAAGGATAACCAATACTTACCCGATGATGATTCCAACAAATTTGTTGCGAAGATGGGTGCCGAAGCGGTTCACGCTTTGTTAGAGAGAATTGATCTCGACAGCCTCAGCTTCTCACTGCGTAATGCAGCTGCAACAGAAACTTCACAACAACGTAAAGCCGATGCGCTGAAACGTTTGAGTGTTGTTGAATCATTCCGTGATGCAAGCACAAGAATCACCAACCGCCCTGAGTGGATGGTAATGCAATATATTCCTGTAATTCCACCGGAACTGCGTCCATTGGTTCCATTGGATGGCGGTCGTTTCGCGAGCTCTGATCTGAATGACCTTTATCGTCGTGTGATCATCCGTAACAACCGTCTGAAAAGATTATTGGAAATTAAAGCACCGGAAGTGATCCTGCGTAACGAAAAACGTATGCTGCAGGAAGCGATCGATTCACTCTTCGATAACAGCCGTAAATCAAACGCGGTGAAAGCAGAAGGTGGTCGTGCGTTGAAATCATTGTCTGATGTACTGAAAGGTAAACAGGGACGTTTCCGTCAGAACTTACTTGGTAAACGTGTGGATTACTCAGGACGTTCTGTAATCGTTGTAGGACCTGAACTGAAGATCCACGAGTGCGGTTTACCAAAAGATATGGCTGCTGAATTGTTCAAGCCATTTGTTATCCGCAAATTAATTGAAAGAGGTATCGTGAAAACAGTGAAGTCTGCTAAGAAATTAGTTGACCGCAAAGAAGCTGTGATCTGGGATATCCTTGAAAATATTCTGAAAGGTCACCCGGTATTGCTGAACAGGGCCCCAACACTTCACCGTCTGTCAATACAGGCGTTCCAGCCAAAACTGGTAGAAGGAAAGGCGATCCAGTTGCACCCGTTGGTAACCTCTTCATTCAACGCCGATTTCGATGGTGACCAGATGGCGGTACACGTGCCTTTGAGCAATGCCGCAGTTTTGGAAGCCCAGTTATTGATGTTGTCATCACACAATATTCTGAACCCGCAGAACGGTACACCGATCACCCTTCCTTCCCAGGACATGGTATTGGGTCTGTACTACATTACCAAGGGTAAGAAAACAATGGGTGATGAGATCGTGAAAGGACAAGGCATGTCGTTCTACAGTATGGATGAGGTAATCATCGCGTACAACGAACAACGTATCGACCTGCATGCGAACATCAAAGTAAAAACCAATGTTCGTGAGAATGGAGTGATCGTTAAGAAACTGATCGAAACAACAGTTGGACGCGTATTGTTTAATCAACACGTACCTGCTGAAGTAGGTTATATCAATGCTTTGCTGACTAAGAAAAGTTTACGTGAGATCATTGGTGATATCATCAAGATCACAAACGTTCCTAAAACAGCTAAGTTCCTGGATGAGATCAAAACACTCGGTTTCCGTATGGCCTTCCGTGGTGGATTATCATTCAGTGTAAATGACCTGATCGTTCCTGAGATCCGTGACCAGTTATTGAATTCTGCAAAGGATGAAGTGAATGAAGTGTGGGATAGCTATAACATGGGATTGATCACCAATAACGAACGTTACAACCAGGTAATTGATATCTGGGGACGTGTGGATATGAAGATCACTGAAAGTTTGATCCGTGAAATGACCATCGATAAGCAAGGTTTCAACTCAGTATTTATGATGTTGGATTCCGGTGCCCGTGGTAGTAAAACACAGGTTAAACAGTTGGTAGGTATTCGTGGATTGATGGCGAAACCACGTAAGAGTGGTAGCACAGGTAGCGAGGTAATTGAAAATCCGATCCTGTCTAACTTTAAAGGCGGACTGAATGTATTGGATTACTTTATCTCTACACACGGTGCGCGTAAAGGTTTGGCGGATACGGCCCTGAAAACAGCCGATGCCGGTTACCTTACCCGTCGTCTTGTAGACGTATCACAGGATGTAGTTATCTCTGAAGAAGATTGCGGAACACTTCGTGGAAACGCAACTACTGCATTGAAAGATAATGAAGATGTGATCGAACCATTAGCAGATAGAATTGAAGGACGTACTTCTTTACATAACGTTTACCATCCTGTAACTGATGAGCTGATCATCACCGCAGGTGAAGAGATCTCTTCAGACGACGCGAAAGCGATCGAAGCTGCAGGAATCGAAACCGTTGAGATCCGTTCTGTACTTACCTGCGAAAGCAAACGCGGTGTGTGTGTGAAATGTTATGGAAAGAACCTGGCAACAGGTTACCTGGCACAAAGAGGTGATGCTGTTGGTATCATCGCTGCACAATCCATCGGTGAGCCGGGTACACAGTTAACATTGCGTACATTCCACGTGGGTGGTGTTGCGGGCTCTGCTTCTGTAGAATCAACTTTACAGGCAAGGTTCGATGGTACGATCCAGTTTGATGGTCTGCGTACAGTTGACACCGTTAACAACGAAGGCACCAAAGTGAAGATCGTTATCGGCCGTACAGGTGAGGTAAGGATCATGGATGTGAAGAACGACCGTTTGATGATCACCAACAACGTTCCTTACGGAGCCACGCTGAATGTTAAAGACGGCGCAGTGGTGAAGAAAGGAGATGTGATCTGTACATGGGATCCGTTCAACAACGTTATCGTTGCAGAACAGGTTGGTAAGATCAAATTCCAGGATGTACTCGATGGTATCACTTACCGCGATGAGTCTGATGAACAAACAGGACACCGTGAGAAAGTGGTTATCGAAACAAAAGATAAGACCAAGATCCCAACCATTATTGTGGAAGGAAAAGATCACAAACAATATAACTTACCGGTAGGCTCGCACATCGTTATTGAAGAAGGCGATGATGTAAGGGCGGGGCAGGTTCTCGTTAAGATCCCACGTGTACTCGGAAAACTCCGCGATATCACGGGAGGTCTGCCACGTGTAACTGAATTGTTTGAAGCACGTAATCCAGGTAACCCGGCTATCGTTTGCGAGATCGATGGTGTGGTTGCATTCGGTAACGTAAAACGTGGTAACCGCGAGATCATTGTTGAGTCTAGAGATGGTATGGTGAAGAAATACTTAGTTCCATTGACAAGACAGATTCTTGTTCAGGATGGTGACTTCGTAAAAGCAGGTACGCCAATGTCTGATGGACAGATCGCACCAGCGGATATCTTAACTATCAAAGGCCCATTTGCCGTACAGGAGTATGTTGTAAATGAGATCCAGGAAGTATACCGTTTACAGGGTGTGCGTATCAACGACAAACACGTTGAGGTGATCGTTCGCCAGATGATGAAGAAAGTAGAGATCGTTGATGCAGGGGATACTAAATTCTTAGAAGAAGATCTGGAAGACAGGTTTGACTTTATCGAAGAGAACGACAGGATCTATGATAAGAAAGTAGTAACCGAAGGCGGAGAAAGCACTAAGATGAAAGCCGGACAGATTATCACATTGCGTGAGCTGAGAGAAGAGAATTCGATCCTCCGCAGGGCAGATAAGAAACTGGTAGAAGTTAGAGATGCGAAACCAGCTACTGCCACACCGGTATTGCTCGGTATCACCAAGGCTTCATTGGGTGTACAAAGCTGGATCTCAGCTGCGTCGTTCCAGGAAACAACCAAGGTATTGAGCCAGGCAGCGATACAGGGTAAAACAGATTCAATGCTCGGTCTGAAAGAGAACGTGATCACCGGTCACCTGATACCAGCCGGTTCAGGACAGAAAGAGTTCGACAACATGATCGTTGGTAGCAAAGAAGAGTACGAAGTACTCGCTACTACACGTGAAGCGATGAGCTTTGATGAAGAAGAATAGATCACTGAATACACGGATTTAAATATGATTGATATGGGCAGGAAGTGAAAACTTCCTGCCTTTTTATAGAAATTCAATTTCTCGTATGTCTGCCCGCCGAAGCTTAGCGCAGGAGGGCTTTTTTTAACATACCGCTCATATCAATCTTTACTATTTTTACGCTGACCGTATCCTGAAAAATCATAGGGTTAATCATTTTAGTCCGTGATGAAAAAATCATACAAATCATACTTTAAATCATCCTAATTCGCGATACATGAAGAATTTTACCCCTGCATTAACCATTGTTCTTGCTATTGCTGTAGCAGTATTGTTCTATTTACATTTCGCATCACCTTCAACAAACAATACATCAGTATCTGTTGGTACAAAACCGGTACCGGCAGGCAGTTTTAAGATCGCCTATTTCGAAACAGATTCTATCCAGAACCAGTTCGAGTATTTTAAAGAGATCGATGCAGAATTACAGGCAAAGAACCAAAACAATGCCAAGGTACTGGGTGATATGAAAAGTGTTTTTGCAGCCAAATACCAGGAACTGCAGCGCATAGGCAATACACTTACACAGGCTGAAGTAAATGCCAAGCAGCAGGAACTGATGTCAATCGAGAAATCATTCCAGGCAAAGGAAAAGATGATGAGTGATGAGATGCAGGATGAGACCTTCCGTAAAATGCAGGATGTAAAAAAGAAAATCGAAGACTACCTGAAGGAATATAACAAGGATAAAGGTTATGCCTTCGTATTTTCAAGTTCAGTTGACCTGATGTACCTGAAAGACAGCACTTACAACATCACAAGGGATGTGGTAAATGGACTCAACAGATTGTACAAGAAGAAGAAATAAAACTTCAATCATATTTATTATCTTCATCCCGCTATAAAAGGCGGGATTTTTTTTTATGAATAATACAACCTCGTTCAAACCAACGCTTGGCCTCTTTGATGCCA